>NZ_JAAWUO010000010.1 GCF_013304825.1 Blautia schinkii
CACCAACAAGCTAATCCAACGCGGGTCCATCTTATACCACCGGAGTTTTTCACACGGAGCCATGCAGCTCTGTGCGCTTATGCGGTATTAGCAGCCATTTCTGACTGTTATCCCCCTGTATAAGGCAGGTTACCCACGCGTTACTCACCCGTCCGCCACTAGAAAAATCTATATCGACCGAAGTTTCAATAAAATAATTCCCGTTCGACTTGCATGTGTTAAGCACGCCGCCAGCGTTCATCCTGAGCCAGGATCAAACTCTCTGATAAAATGTTTGATTCATTTACTCAAGACAACCGTTTGGCTATCTCTCGTTTTTACTGCTTTTGGTTTGTTCAAACCGTTCTTTAAATAAATGTAAAGAAATTTTCGAGAATCGTATGTGTTTCACTGTTTAGTTATCAAGGTTTGTTGTGTCTGTCTCTCAGACAGCTCGTTTATTCTATCTCATCTCTTTTCGTTTGTCAAGCACTTTTTTAAGTTTTTTTCAAACATTTTTGAGTTAAGATTTTGTTGTCGTTTCGTTGACGACTTGGATACTTTATCATATCTTCTGTCTTTTGTCAACAACTTTTTTATTTTTTCTGAAAGATGATATTGTTATCATTTTTTCAAAAACAATTTGTTCCCAACAACTCTGTTAGGATATCATCTTTTCAAATAGCTGTCAACATATTTTTTACTAAAAATCCATTTTTTTCCAAAAAATGTGTTTTTCAGCCAAAAACCGCACTCCGCAGGCACGATTTTCCCGGAAATCCGGTAGGATCATGTCTGCAGAATGCGGTTTATTCCTGCAAAGATTCGTATAAAGATATTTTTGTCGTAGAGAAAGTTTAATACTGTATCTCCTCTGATCAGCCTTAACCCTTCCTGTCCTATTTTCGTATTGCAGAGTATTGTCACTACAAGCATTGCCACCCATATGAAAATAATACATTTTCCTCCGCCAACCAATGCTCCTGCCATTTTATTTATCCCACACAGCACCGGAAGTCTCGCCAGAAGATCCAGTGCATAAGCAAACACATGAATCAGCACCGATGCCAGTATATAAGACACCAGAAAAGAAAGACAGTTCACCGCTATGTTAGCAAGATAATGCGAAACATACTCTCCGAATGTATTTACCGCAAGGGACTGATACACTGCTGCCGTATTATTATCTGCAATTCCGTTCTGCAGCAATCCAGGAAGATTCATACCGCTGATCAGTTCATTCTGCTGTTCTCCGTCCACTACAGTCTCCCCATCTGTCAGAGATTCCACAAAAGCTCCACTGACATCCTGGATCTTTTCATAAACAGATGTATTTTCCCGGATAAACGTATTCACATATGGGTTGATCAGCCATACCACCACAACAGACAACAGAACGAGTACCACCGACACTACTTCCTTTATGAAGCCGCGCCTGTATCCGTCAACCATGGAAAAGGCAAGCAGTACAAGCACAGCCAGTCCAAGCCATGTCCAGCTCATATCTGCCTCCTTAACTGAATTTGATAGTGCTAACTCCGTTGTCCATCACCATAAGATACTTATTCCAGCCGATCTTGAAGAAATCTCGGATCGTTCCATCCACACTTCCCATATATTTCTGCACGCCGCGACTGTTCATCACGCAGATCTGAGAACTGTTGTACATGATTATGTTACCATCGCTCATTTTGATGGTGCTGTATGCAACATTAAAATTCTTCCGGAATTTTAACTGACCGTTCATGCTATAGACTTCCATTGTATATTCACTATCTTTACTATTGTTCTTAAATACCAGTCCGATCCTCTGATCATCAAAAAATGTGCTTACGATCTCCTGTTTTACATTGATAGTTTTTACCTCTTTGGGAATCTGATTTCCCTGATAAGTAGAAAATCCATCATCCCGCAGAGCAATGTACTGACTTTCACTGATGCATTCAACCTGCGGAATCACCACATTTTCATAAGTGTAACCGCTCACGATCCTATCATCCTCGTTCTGTCCTACATCTCCATAATTATAAAAAGCAACATAGCTGGTAGTCTTGCTTCCATCTACATACTGGAATGTTACCATCATCACGCCATTATCAGAAACAGCAACATCCATCGGATATCCCGGATCATCTATCTTCGTAAGGTTTTCTGCTACCAGGCTTCCGTCTGAATTGTAAAAATTGATCCAGGTATTTTCATCATTGTCAAGGATCGCGGCTACCATTCCATTGGCTGCAACACGCACTTTTACAATGGAATAGGATGTTGTAACAGTTCCTGTAACACCTTTCTTATCGCAGATATAAAGAGATGTTCCCTCACTGTCTGCAATAACTGCCCTGCTTCCGTTAACATCTGCAATAGGATTCTGCATGGTATAGGTTTCATTCCACACTGTATTCATACTGCTGTCAACCACAGACACTCCATCCGGACTGTATCTCAGGATATCACCATCCATCTCTACATATTGAGTAGAAACAACATCTTCCTGTTCACTGGTATTCAGCACTTTATAACTATGGTAGCTCCGCTTCTCAACATAGAGAAAAACGAGGCATACTGCCGCTATCACCGCCACAACTGTGATCGCTTTTTTTCCTCTACCTGAAATCCTGCGGCGATGCGAATTCTTTCCACGGTAAACACTGCTTCTGTCAGCCTGTTCCTGAGCCAGCCTGGCTTTCTGCTTTATCAGCTTTTTACGCTTTTGTTTCTTTTGAAGTTTTTTTATGATATTCACAACTGTATCCCTTACCTTATCATTGATTGTAAACTGGTTTTCCAGTTATTATAGCACATTCAGTCAGGGTAAAACAATTACCTGCCCGGGATAAATAATTTCGTCAGCAGAAATTCCGTTCAATTTGCAGATTTCCTCCATAGCTCCCGCGTTTCCATAGCATCGCAGACTGATCTGGTACAAAGTATCTCCTGGCCGTATCACATATGTCGAATGTGTATTCTCTGCTGATGCTGCTGTTTCTGCTGTCTGCCGGGTATTCTGCTGTGCATTCTGATCTTTATCTGTGTCTTTGTCTTCATTTATATTTTTCTCAGATTTCTTCTCCGGGTAACTTTTCTGATTTTTTTTCGCTCCTGAACTTCTTGAATTATCCTCTGCAGATTTCTGAGCCTTTTCTGTTACAGATGGTGCCGGTGTCCGTGTAATATCATTTTTTCCGGCATCAGCAGGTGTCTCCGCGGCAGCCGGCCTGTCATCTTTCAGGGTTACTGCGGCAGTTATCGGTACGATCGATACTGACTTTTCCGGTACAGGAGCCACCTCGCCGGCAGGCTTTTCATCTGTACTGTTTTGTACTGCCACAGTTACTTCCGGTGTCTCCTGTGCGATCACTGCAGACGCAGTTGCAGCATCTTCCGGAATCCCGGAGCTGTTCTGCCGGTTCTGAAAAAATGCCACTCCGGTTGCCAGCACTGCCAGGGCCAGACACACCGTCGCTGCATAAGAAAAAACGGAAGTCTTTTCCTCCTCCCGTTCCTCCGGCTTTTTGCTGTCTATGATCTTGCGAAAATTCCGGACAGCTTTATCCTCTACTTTCTCAGATGTTTCCGGTCCGGCGTTCTGATTTCTTTCGATCATATACGTCTGCATCTGAGAATTTTTTTCATAATAAATGTAATAGCCCTCTACCTTCACCATCGTTCCGCCATCATAACGGAAAAATGCCTCATCACGTTCCACCGGTTCCATCAGTATCAGGATCTTTTCCCCTCCAAAATACCTTAAATGTGTTTTCACCAGCAGATCCGTGATCTCCACAGCCGACTGATGCTGTGCAAAGAACCATCCAACAATTTCCTGATCCGGAAAATATTTTTCTTTGTTTTCCTGCAGTCTCTGCCATATCTCTTCTGAAAAATCAATATGTTCCACCGTGGCTTCCATCTCGTCTGCAGCCAGTGCTCCTTTTACAAAAACACAGATCATATCCTCTGTCCATTTGATCTCACCTGTGAGAATAGCTACTTTTCCCTGCTCTTTCTCCTCTTCCGACAGCCGCTTCAGAAATGTATATACATAATCCTCCACATAAATTCTGTAATTTCCGTTGGCAAGTCCGATCTGCCGGACGTTTCTCGGCATGGAAAAAGTTTCCTGCACTCCATCCTGCTCTGCTGTTTCCTCCTTATAAATGACCTCTATCATCTTATATCACCCCTTCAGATAACAGCATAGCACAGGAAAAACGCGGAATTTATCATAATGTAAGATGCTTTTCCCATAATTTACCGACAGATTCTGCAACGTGCATATTTTTTCCATTTTCGGGATAAGATGAAGGGAAAAGAAAAGAATCGAGGTTCCCCATGGCTTTTTACATTGATTCAAATAAAACCGGTTCTTCCGGAGAAATTGCATATCTTTTAAAAAAATGCATTCTTCACTGTCCAAAAAAATGGACTGAGATTGTTTTTTTATGCATTGGCAGTGACCGGATCACCGGCGATTGCTTAGGCCCATATATAGGACACCTGCTTCACCCCCACGAAAGTCCGCGGATCTTTGTCTACGGAACGCTCTCCGACCCGGTACATGCCCTGAATCTGGAAAAATGCTCCAGGCTTATCGGACAGCTCCACCCTCATGCCCTGGTCATTGCTATCGATGCTTCTCTTGGACAAAAAAAGCACCTGGGCTATGTGACCATTGGAAATGGTGCACTGTACCCAGGTGCTGGTGTTCAGAAAAACCTTCCGCCTGTTGGAGATATCCACATCACAGGCATTGTGAACATTGCCGGAATGCTGGAACATCTCACTCTGCAGACAACACGGCTCTCCACCGTAGTAGCACTGGCAGATGCCATTGCCGAAGGAATTTTAAAGATCCTTCCCGCAGAGACAGATATAATCTCCTGTTGATTTACAAAGCGGAGCTTCTCATTCCGCTTTCGCTACATGTATAAAATCACTTCGCGATTTTATGCAAAGTCTTTAATCTGGCTGTAGATGCCATCTGCATCAAGACCATATTTATGAAGAAGCTCTGCTGCCGGACCGGACTCACCGAATACATCATGGATTCCGATACGTTTAACCGGTACAGGAGCCTTCTCAGCCAGGCACTCGCAGACAGCTCCGCCAAGACCGCCAATGATGGAGTGCTCCTCAACAGTTACAACCTTGCCTGTTTCTTTGGCAGCTGCAACAACAAGCTCCTCATCAAGAGGTTTAATGGTGTGGATATTGATAACTTTTGCATCGATTCCGTCTGCTGCAAGCTTCTCAGCTGCCTCAAGAGCAGGAGCAACGCAAAGTCCGTTTGCGATGATGGTAAGATCTTTTCCCTCGCGGAGAACGATACCTTTACCAAGCTCAAATTTATAATCTGGTCTGTCATTGATAACCGGAACTGCAAGACGTCCAAATCTCATGTATACCGGTCCCTGATGCTCATAAGCGGCCTCAACCATAGCCTTAGCCTCGATATCATCAGACGGGCTTGCAACAACCATTCCAGGAATTACTCTCATAAGTGCAAAGTCCTCAAGGCACTGATGTGTGGCACCGTCCTCACCTACGGAAATACCGCCATGAGTTGCTCCGATCTTTACATTAAGCTTCGGATATCCGATGGAGTTGCGAACCTGCTCATAAGCACGTCCGGCTGCAAACATAGCAAATGTACTTGCAAAAGGAACCTTGCCTGTGGAAGCAATTCCTGCCGCAATACCCATCATATTGCACTCTGCGATACCGCAGTCAATGTGACGCTCCGGAAATTCTTTCTTGAACATACCTGTCTGTGTAGCTGCAGCAAGGTCAGCGTCCAGAACGATAAGATTCTCGTGTTTTTTACCTAATTCTACAAGGGCACTGCCGTAGCTTGCTCTTGTTGCGATTTTCTTTACTTCTGACATAACGCTTCACCTACCTTCTCCAGATCTTCCATTGCCTGTGCATACTGCTCGTCATTCGGAGCCTTTCCGTGCCAGCCTACTGCGTTTTCCATGTAGGAAACGCCCTTGCCTTTTACGGTCTTCATGATGATAGCTGTGGGCATACCTTTGGTAGCTCTTGCCTCATCAAAAGCAGCTTTCAGCTGATCCATATCGTTGCCGTCAGCAACATTGATCACATGGAAATTGAAAGCTTCGAATTTCTTGTCAATCGGGTACGGGGAGCATACATCTGCAATATCACCGTCGATCTGAAGTCCGTTATTGTCCACGATCACAACCAGGTTGTCCAGTTTACGGAATCCTGCAAACATAGCAGCCTCCCATACCTGTCCTTCCTCAATCTCACCATCTCCAAGCAATGTATATACACGATAATCATCATTGCTCAGTTTAGCGGAAAGAGCCATACCTACTGCTGCAGAGATCCCCTGTCCAAGGGAACCGCTTGACATATCAACGCCCGGGATATGTTTCATATCCGGATGTCCCTGAAGGTAGGAACCAAGATGACGAAGTGTTTTCAGGTCTTCTTTCGGGAAGTATCCTCTCTCTGCAAGTACAGAGTAAAGTCCTGGTGCTGTATGTCCTTTAGAAAGAACAAAACGGTCACGGTCTGCTTTCTTAGGATCCTTCGGGTCGATGTTCATCTCCTCGAAATATAAGTAAGTAAACACATCTGCTGCAGAAAGGGATCCACCCGGATGTCCGGCCTTTGCTGCATGGACTGCTGTTACGATATCCTTGCGGACTTCGTTGGCAACTTTCTGAAGTTCTAACTTATCCATGTTATAAATGTCTCCTTTTTTGGTGCTCCGGTCATGCCGGAGTGTTTATATATAAAAGAGCTTCCAGTTAATTACTCACCGAATACTGCTTTGTAGTCAGCCTGGAATTTAGCGATACCGGCATCTGTCAGCGGATGATGTGTCATCTGCTCAATTACCTTGAACGGTACAGTAGCGATGTCAGCACCTGCAAGTGCACATGCTGTTACGTGCATTGGATGACGAACACTTGCTGCAATGATCTCTGTCGGGATATCTGCAACCGCAAACATCTCAGCGATCTGCTGGATCAGCTCAACACCATCTGTAGAAATGTCGTCCAGTCTTCCAAGGAACGGAGATACATATGTAGCACCTGCTCTTGCTGCAAGAAGTGCCTGGTTAGCGGAAAAGATCAGAGTAACGTTTGTCTTGATTCCCTCAGAAGAAAGTACTTTAACCGCTTTCAGTCCTTCTGTTGTCATCGGAATCTTAACAACCATGTTCGGATGGATCGCTGCGATCTCACGTCCCTCACGGATCATGCCCTCAGCATCTGTTGTTGTAGCTTTAACCTCACCGCTGATCGGTCCGTCAACGATAGTTGTGATCTCTTTGATTACTTCGTTGAAGTCTCTTCCCTCTTTTGCAATAAGGGACGGGTTGGTTGTAACACCACAAATAACTCCCATGTCATTAGCTTCTCTGATATCCTCTACTTTAGCTGTGTCGATAAAAAATTTCATTGTTTTTTCCTCCTGTTTACGTTCGTTCTTTTTCTTGATGATTTCATTATAACAAACTCATTGTGAGGGTCAAGGCTCTTATTTTTTATTAATAAATATTTTATTAATAAAGTTATGTTTTATTAACAGAGCCTGTCAATTTTTTCACCCATAACAGCTTACATTCATTTTCCAAAACCTCACACATTGCTGTAAATATCGGTTTTTTTAACTTTTACAATTAAATGTACTTGCGGAAGTCTCTCTATATATTATTATTAATAATTTATGCGCCATTATTTATTTTTCTGACGGCAGACCTATCTCAATCCACCTTTGCATACCCCGTTGTCCGGCGCATGATCAGCTTCGGAGTATACTCAATATTGTAAAGACTTGCAGGTCTTTCATCAAAATAAAATTTATCATTCATATCAATCTTCCGGATAACGATATCGCAGGCATCACGGCCTTTCAGCGCAACAAAATGATCGATAGTCGTCAGCGAAATTCTTTGGATACCGGAATAAAAAATATTATCACAGCCGATAACAGAAACATCTTTTGGCACATGAAGGCGCATCTCACGGAGCGCATCAATGGCTCCGATGGCCATCATATCATTCTGGCCTGCAATCGCTGTGAATTTTTTTCCTTCATTGAGAAGTTCCATGGTCAGATCATATCCCATGGCATACTCGGAATCCATACGGGGGATCTTTCTGTCATTGGATTCATCTGCCGCCTTGATGATCACATGATCTTTTTTTCCTTCTTTCTCGAATTCGCGTACAAAGCCTTCTACTCTTTTGGAGCGCTGCCACTGCCGTTTGGTAAGAGGCGGCGTGATAAAAGCCACGTCTGTATGTCCAAGATCCAGAAGATGTCTGGCCATCATTTTTCCCACTACGGAATTATCCTGATTAATGGCATCCACTGTGGTAGTTTTTTCTTTATTGCTGATGATGACCAAAGGGGTCTCTTTTGCAATCTTTTCCACCTGATGCTGAAAATCAGGATGAGGATTGCAGGTATAGATGATCCCACAGGGCTGCATGGTCTGCATCATCCGGAGATATTTCTCTTCCAGTCCGGCATCTCTCTGGGTATTGCAGATAAACACTCCGTAGCCCTGTTCATTTGCCACGGCTTCAATACCCTGAAGGAGCAGTACATAGTAGGGGCTTGTGAGCGTAGGACAGAAAACAACGATCAGTTTTTCTTTCGGGCTGTCTTTCCGCTTCCGGCGCCCCGGCAGCTCATAGCCCAGATCTCTTGCCGCCTGCTCTACACGTTCCACCGTTTCCCTGGAAAAAGAAACATTATATTTCCGGTTCAGGACCATGGATACGGTTGCCTGGGAAACCCCGGCACGCGCTGCCACGTCTGAAGAAGTTGTTTTCTTTTTAGCCACCGTCTCACCTCCTCCGGCACGAAAATACCGCCTCAGTCAGTCGTATATTCGGATTCCTCATTCGTTTAAAGTTCCACTCTTCCCTCAAGTGCACGGAGAAGTGTCACTTCATCAATGTATTCCAGGTCGCCGCCCACCGGAACTCCACTGGCAATACGGCTGACCTTGATCCCTGTGGGCTTGATCAGCTTACTGATATACATCGCTGTTGTCTCGCCTTCAAGACTTGAGTTGGTCGCCACGATCACTTCCTTTACATCTCCCTGAAGACGTGTCATCAGCTCTTTCAGCTTGATATCATCCGGTCCGATTCCCAGCATCGGGGAGATCGCACCATGAAGCACATGGTAAACACCGTCAAATTTTCCGGTTTTTTCGTAGGCTGCCAGATCTCTTGTGTTCTCAACTACCATGATGGTGCTGTGATCACGTTTCGGATTGGCACAGATGGGACAAAGTTCCTGATCTGTCAGTGTGTAGCAGCATTTGCAGTACTGAACATTCTGCCTTGCATCCGTGATGGAAGAAGTCAGCTGCTCCACCTGGTCTTTCGGCATGTTCATGATATGAAACGCAAGACGCTGTGCGGATTTGGCTCCGATTCCCGGAAGATGGGATAGCTGCTCAATAAGTTTATTGATATGGCTGCTGTAATATTCCATCAGAAAGGAAGGCCTCCGCCCAGTCCTCCAAGACCACCTGTAAGTTTAGACATAACTGCCGCAGACTCAGACTCAACCTGACGAAGAGCTTCGTTGGTTGCTGCTGCAATCATATCCTCAAGCATCTCGATATCATCCGGATCTACAGCTTCCTCGGAAAGTGTAACTTTTGTTACTTCACGTTTTCCGGAAACAGTAACGGAAACAGCTCCGCCGCCTACTGTTGCTGTGAATTCTTTTTCCTCGAGAGCCTTCTGGTTCTCTTCCATCTGGCGCTGCATTTTCTGCGCCTGCTTCATTAGATTGTTCATATTCCCCGGCATACCCATACCTGGGAATCCACCTCTTTTTGCCATAAAAAAGTCCTCCTGATTTTTTTAATTTATACTTCGTCGTCCGGGTCTTCTTCCACTACGATATCCATATGGATGTTCTCCCGGAGTGCATCGTCTACTGTGATCTGTGCGAGATTGGTATGCTGATGTTTATTGGCTACCAGCATATGTATCTCAACTTTTTTCCCTGTGCGGGCTGCGATAATGTCCTGAAGCTCCTGCTGGGCTTCCGGATTATCCACATAATTCTGTCCCAGAAAATCCTGAAATTCCACAAAAAGTACGGGATCTCCGGTCTCTCCGTTATACTTGGGGATTGCTCTCTGCAGTGACTGTTTAAAAAGTCCTGTTGTCTGCCCCACAATGGCACGCCATCCTGCAACGATCTTCTGAAGATCCTCCGGTGCTGCTTTCTGTGGTGCCGGCTGCTGACTCTGCACTGCACTGCCTGCTGCCATTCCCGGTTCCTGTGCTGCTCCGTCACCGCCATCGCGGACGATCACCTGCTGAACAGGACGTTCTTCGATCTGTTTCTCCAGAACACGGATACGGTCCAGAACGGAGTCCAGATTGGTCTCCATAGCCGGCCTGCAAAGCTTGATCAGTGCGATCTCCACCAGTACTCTCTTCTGACTTGCAAAACGGATCTGGTTTGACAGATCAGAAAAAATACGGATATACCGCATCAGTGTCTCCACATCTGTCATCTCACTCTCTTCCTTAAGAAGCTTCAGATTTTCAGAAGAAACATCGATCGCATCTTCCGGATTCCCGGAAGTTTTTACAAGGAGGAGATTACGCATATACCAGGTAAAATCCGTCACAAACTGTCCAAGCTCACGACCTCCTGTGATCAGATCCTCCAGCACATGGATGGAACCTGTCACATCTCCTCCGAGAACTTTTCGGAGAAGCTTGCTGAATACCTCGGTATCTACAGCTCCCAGTACATCCAGGACTTTATCATAGGTAAGAACCTGTCCCAGATAAAAAGAGATGCACTGATCCAGAAGACTTAAGGCATCTCGCATGGAACCGTCGCCTTTTTTTGCCACATAGCGCACTGCCTTCTCCTCTGCTTCCACCCCCTCTGCTTTCAGAAGTTCGGAAAGCCTGGCTGCTATGGTGTCAATAGAAATCCTATGGAAATCATAACGCTGACATCTGGATAAAATGGTGATCGGGATCTTATGTGCTTCTGTTGTCGCAAGAATAAAAATAACATAGGAGGGCGGCTCTTCCAGTGTTTTCAGAAGAGCGTTAAATGCTCCTGTTGAGAGCATATGCACCTCGTCGATGATGTAAACCTTGTATTTCCCCTCTGTAGGACGGTAGGCTACCTCCTCGCGGATCTCACGGATGTTGTCAACACCATTGTTGGATGCGGCATCAATCTCGATCACATTCATAGCGGTTCCTGCCTGGATGGCCTTGCACATGGCACATTCATTGCAGGGACTGCCATTTACAGGATGTTCGCAGTTTACTGCCTTCGCTAGGATCTTCGCAACCGTAGTCTTACCGGTACCTCTGGTTCCGCAGAACAGGTATGCGTGTCCAATACGGTTGGCCTTGATCTGGTTGGTCAGTGTTGTCACGATATGATCCTGGCCTTTTACATCGTCGAAATTATCAGGACGAAATTTACGGTAAAGAGCAGTATAACTCATAAAACACTCCTTCTCTTCGCCACAGTCGCCGCGGAAAGACTTCCGCGGCGGCCATATGACTTATAATTAATCACCAAAACTGATTCCAATCTGTTTGGCTGCTTTTACAAGCTGATCTTTCGGTGATACCATCTTCAGCTTGCCTGCACATTCAGCAAGAGGAACACGTTTGATCTTTCCGTTGATAACACCGATCATGATACCATATTCCTCATCCATGATAGCCTGTGCTGCGCCTGCACCGATCCTTGTAGAAAGAACGCGGTCATATGCACATGGTTCTCCGCCTCGCTGCATATGTCCCGGAACTGTGATACGTACCTCACTTCCGGTTACTGCCTGGATCTGATCTGCGATCTCATAGGATACAGACGGATATTTCTTCACTCTCTCTGTCAGTTTCTCTTTGTATTTCTTCTTCGGAAGCTCCGCATCTTCTTTGGAAATGGCTCCCTCAGCTACTGCAAGAATGGTAAAACGCTTGCCTGCCTTGTTGCGTTTCTGGATAGCTTCTGCAACCTTGTTGATATCGTATGGGATCTCCGGGATCAGGATAACGTCTGCGCCACCTGCAACACCAGCATTCAGTGTAAGGCTTCCTACCTTGTGTCCCATGATCTCAACGATAAATACGCGTCCGTGGGATGCTGCTGTTGTATGGATGCAGTCAATGGCATTGGTTGCAATCTCCAGTGCACTCTGGAAACCGAATGTCATGTCTGTGCCCCAGATATCGTTATCAATGGTCTTCGGAAGATGGATGATATTCAGTCCCTCTTCACGGAGAAGATTGGCTGTTTTCTGTGTGCCGTTTCCACCGAGGATCACGAGACAGTCGAGACAGAGCTTATAATAAGTCTGTTTCATGGCCTCAACCTTATCCAGCCCCTTCTCATCCGGTACACGCATCAGTTTAAACGGCTGTCTGGATGTTCCCAGGATGGTACCGCCCTGTGTCAGGATTCCGGAAAAATCCTTAGCTGTGAGCATACGGTATTTCCCGTAGATCAGTCCCTTGTAGCCATCATCAAATCCGTATACCTCGAGGTTCTCAACGCTGTTGCTCAGTCCTTTTACAACGCCTCTCATGGTCGCATTCAGTGCCTGACAGTCACCGCCGCTTGTCAGCAGGCCGATTCTTTTAATCATAGCGTCCTCCATTCTGTGCTCTCTTATGTGCACATTTTATTTGTTGCTGTCCGTTACAGTAAACCGGCATTTCTGCGGATCTTTTCCTGCAAAACAGCTCCATTGCTTTCTCTTCTTACAGAGCTTTACACATTATAATATTATAAAGCATTTTCAGTCCGCATACAATAGCCAAAAAAGCCTGGAAATACAGAGTATATTTGTTGACTTTATTTGCTTCCGGTCGTAAAATATAGCTATCAGTAAGTTTTGCAGGTTTACCATTTTTTATCAAAATTTATCTCAGAGGAAGGAGAAATTGTATGAAAAATATTTTCAAGAAATTATCCTGCGCTTTACTGGCTGCAGCTATGATCTGCGCCATCACACCATTTACTGCAAGTGCAGATTCCAGTTTCGTTCCACCGAAGACTCAGGTTTCCTACATGGGTGCCAAATCAAACTATTATGCATATGGTGTTATCCAGCTTTACAATGTTCCAAGTAAATCAAGCATTTCAAAATCCAACATTAAGGTTATTTCCGGAAAGTCTGTCGTTTCCCTTGAAAGCCTTACCAAAGATGTATCCAGCGGCCGTACCGAATACTTCGCAAAAGGAGCTAAAGCTTATTCCTATTCTAACCACACTTACAGAATCGGTTACAATATGCTCAAGACCGGAACTGCCAAGATTCAGTACAAGGTTGGACGCAAAACCTACTCCACCACAGTAAAGGTTCTTCCATACACCAACCCGCTCAAGAGCCTTACCGTAACAGGCGTTGGAAATCTTGCATCAAGATTCAGCAAAAACAGCTCTGCTTCCAACCTTCGGATCAAAAAAGCTCAAAGCAACGCCCTTATCAAATGTACTGCTGCAAGCGGCTGGAAGATCGAGTCTATTTATTACTACAACAAAAAAACTGGTATTTCCCGCAATATTTACAGCAACAAAGGTGTTTCTTCCGTTACTCTTCACGCCGGAACTCTCGCAGCAAAACAGACTGGCTATATTTCAGTTAATCTGACCAATACCAAGACCGGTGGTTCACAGAACTGCTATATTGATCTCAGCTGATCCTGTCATCCTTACAAAACCTGCACATTTATACTGAATCTGTATTTTTTTCAGGAGCTCCCCTCTTAGCGACGGGGAGCTCCTTTTTTATTTTTTTCCATGTATCGCGCCTTGACAAATCCGGTTTAAGAGTCTATAATTAAATTCCGCGCAGCCGGGGAGATAGCGGTGCCCTGTACCTGCAATCCGCTACAGCAGGGGTGATGCCAATCTGAGGCTTGTATCTTGTGGAGCAGCCCTCTATAAGTGGCGTTGACGTTTGGGTCTTACGCAACAGGAATCTGTGAACCGTGTCAGGGCAGGAATGCAGCAGCACTAAGCAGAAGCTCTTGTGTGCCGTGAGGGTGCCTGGGCTGAGTTAACTGTAGAGGTAACGTCTGTGAGACCATTCCGAGGTGCGGCGCGCGTAAATAAAGATTATAATGATCTCTATATAAACAGCATTCCCGCCGGGTTCGTCATTTATGACTGATCCGGCGGGATTTTTTATTTGCCTCTTCAAAAATCATGCATACAAAAACCGCCGTATACTTCTGATATCATACGGCGGTTTTCTGCATACATGATAAGTCTTACTGGATCAAGCAAATATTTGCAGCTAAATCCAGGAACTTCCTTAATTTGGTTAATTATTTACAATAGCCAGCAACTACCTGGTTGATCAGCTTGCCGTCCGCCTTGCCTTTCAGGTCGCCCATGACTGCTTTCATGATCTGGCCCTTGTTTCCTGTTGCAAGAACATCTGCAAATTTCTCTTCGATATAAGCTTTGATCTCAGCTTCATCCATCTGCTTCGGAGCATATTTTGCAATGATGTCATATCTTGCCTGATACTCTTCTTTCAGGTCTGTACGGTCTGCAGGGCATGTATCGATCTGCTCTTTGGCTGTCTTCAGCTCTTTCAGGATAACTCTGTCTACCAGATCACCCTTGATGTCATCACGGCATCCCTCATCAATGGCAACTTTCTTCACTGCTGCGATCAATGCAGAAACTGCTTCCTTAGTTACCTTATCCTTAGCCTTCATTGCTGCTACCATATCTTTTCTTAAAACTTCAAGTTCCATTATGTGATCCTCCATTTCTGCTGCTCCAATCCGGACAGCTCTCGTTTTATCTGAATGAAACCCCTTTCTCCGGAATCTCATTTATGATTTTATTTTGATATTTCCCTGTAATTCTGTCAAGAGAAAATATCTGCTACACCTGTCCTTCCTGCATCTGCTGCCCGACAAGGCGCTCTGCTTCCTGTTTTTTCAAAATTTTTGCCTGCTTCTTTTTTTCCCTCAGTTCCCTAAAAAACGCGGAAAGCATTTCAGAGCATTCTTCTTCAAGAACGCCTTCTGTGATCTTTACCTGATGATTGAAACCTTCGATCTGCAAAAGATTCATAACAGAGCCTGCGCATCCTGCTTTCGGGTTCATGCAGCCGATCACTACTTCATCAATTCTGGACTGTACAAGAGCTCCGGAGCACATCTGGCAGGGCTCCAGGGTCACATACATGGTGCAGCCCTCCAGCCGCCAGTCGCCCAGCTTTTTGCTGGCTTTGCGGATAGCATTGAGTTCTGCATGGGATAGGGTATTCTTATCTGTATTGCGGCGGTTGTAGCCCCTGGCTATGATCTTGCCTTCGTATACGATCACACAGCCAATAGGCACTTCTTCCAATGCGCGGGCTTTTTTCGCCTGGCGTATCGCCTCTTTCATAAAACGTTCCTGGTCTGTCACGTTCGTTCCTCCTGTGTTTATGGTATTTCATACATTTATCCATTCGATTATATCTTTCCTCGTATTCGGTGTCAATCTGCCTCCAAATGCTCTCTTCATTCTCTTGATTTCATTTTTTTCACTGCTCAACGCTCCTGCCGCACAGCAAAGTCATATTACCCCTGACATAAAAAAACACCGCAGGAATTTCTCATAGTAATTCCCGCAGCGTCTGCAATTCATCCTAATTATTCTCTTCAAAAATCGCCTTTATTTCCTCTGCTGTTTCCTGCAGCTTCTGTGCCCGATGTCCCAGAATACGGACAGCAAGATCTCCATGAACCAGCTGTGTTACACCGCCGGCACATTCCTTCTCATTTTCAAGAACTTCCCATATTTTTTCCTGCATATCGCAGACCGGTCCACTCAGAAAAATATTGGCCATGTGCGTATATCCTTCATACATGCCAAGCCCTTCCATGTCCATTTTATCAGGCTCATAGCGGGTATTATCGCGATAGATCAGTCTCCCGGCACGTCTGATATTTACCCTGGAGGCAAATTTACGATACAAAAACCGCTCAGCAGAAGCCTTTCTTCCACAGGAGATGATCTCCAGCAGAAAAAGTCCGGAGCTTTCATCTGCCAGATCAAATTCCATGGTGCTGTCAAAAGCAGACTGGGCATAGGGAATCACCGGCTGCGGATAATAATAAAAAACCGCATTTTTCTCCACCTTCGCCTTTACATGGCGGATAGCTTCCCCATCTTTCATCCTGTGGACTTTATCAAAGGACTGGGACAGAAATTCCAGCTCCGTTCCTTCTGCCACAAAAAAATCAAACTCCTGCCTGTCTCCTTCCATGATCCCCGCTGAAGCACAAAGCGGCATAACAGAGATCCCGCCGTTTTTCTTCGGAAAAGGATTCATGATCTTATAGGGGGCTGTAAAAGCCACATCTTCCACGATGGTTTTTCCTTCTCTGATGCCGGTTTTCAGAGACAATCTGGAAAGTTTTCCGAATTTATTTTCTGTCAAAGATCAGCCCGCCTTTCCTACATGTCTTCCAGAAGCACATTTTTTTTGATCCATTCCACAACAGTATCTACCTGTTCATCACCACGGATATTTGTGAAAACAAATGGTCTTTCTCCTCTCATTTTTCTGGAATCCCGATCCATAACTTCAAGACTTGCGCCTACATAAGGTGCAAGATCAATCTTGTTGATCACCAGAAGATCTGACCTTGTGATTCCAGGGCCGCCCTTTCGCGGGATCTTGTCTCCCTCAGCCACATCAATAACAAAGATCGTAGCATCTACAAGCTCCGGACTGAATGTAGCAGAAAGGTTATCTCCGCCGCTCTCAATAAAAAGGATCTGGATATCCGGAAAACGCTCCATCATCTCATCTACAGCCTCAAGATTCATGGACGCATCCTCACGGATAGCAGTATGAGGACATCCTCCTGTCTCCACGCCAATAATGCGCTCTACCGGAAGTACACTGTTTTTTGCAAGAAACTGAGCATCTTCTTTGGTGTAAATGTCATTCGTGATAACACCAATGCTGTAATCTTTTGCCATTTTTCTTGACAAAGCCTCGATCAAAGCTGTTTTACCGGAACCTACCGGTCCGGCAACACCGATTTTTACATATGACATAAAAAATTACTCCTCTCTGTTTACGACATATAAAGTCTGGAATAAAGCTTCTCGTGCTGGATTCCCCGAATATCGAATCCTGGTGCCGACAGACAAAGATCATCTTCCGTACAGTCCAAAATATAGGACAGTATATTTTCAAACTCTTCATAACATCCGCAGAGAAGCTTCTGCCCTGCGCTCTGACTCAGCGGAATGGTTTTTACACAGTTTGTCACCATTGCAGAGGTCTGGGCATAGAGATAATGATACAGGGTTTCCTCTTCTTCGATTCCCATTGCTGCACAAAAAACCCCATATGCGCAGCAATGGCTTACAGGCTTCCCCCTCCGGGCTTCCAGATATTCTTCAAAGATTTCCCTTTTTTCCATGGGAATATTTTCCTGGGGCAGTTTACAGATTGTCTTTGTAAAACGGGATCCCATTTTTCTGGATGCTTCCCTCTGCTCCATGGGGATCCTAGATGCCCCAAGGAGCTCCTCCAAATTATCCAGTGCCGCCACATTTTCCTTCAGTGCATACTCGTAAGCCAGACGTACTCCAAGAAGATCGGTGCAGGCCAGGTTCAATTTCAGTTTTCTTCTGATATAGTCTTCCGCTGTTTTTTCATCGTGCACAATACCCTGCTGGATATAGGTTTCCAGTCCCTGAGAATGTGAGTAGCCTCCTATGGGAAAAAGCGCATCATTTACCTGCAGAAGAAAAAAACGGCGGATTTCTTTTATT
This sequence comes from Blautia schinkii, assembly GCF_013304825.1. Classification (GTDB taxonomy): domain Bacteria; phylum Bacillota; class Clostridia; order Lachnospirales; family Lachnospiraceae; genus Blautia_A; species Blautia_A schinkii_B. The sequence goes on from NZ_JAAWUO010000010.1 coordinate 17,788, forward strand.
TTATCCATATAAATTCCTCAGTGATGATGATTATGGATGGCAGCTGAGATCCTGCGGTCAAAATCCAGCTTCACCGTCTTTTTCTCTGCCTTTACACCGTGAAGCTTTTCCAGCATGACCATCATCGGCTCATTGTAGATCGTAATAAATGTATTTTCCTGATCTCCCCAGAAAAGCGGTGCATGGCGGTTTCCGATCTCGTAGCAGACTTTTGCCACATATTTCTCGTGCCCCGGCTTCAGAGATACCTCTATCACTTCGCAGGGTGGTGTATTTACTGCGATCACCAGACTTTCATCCGAATAGATCACATCATCCTGAAAAAGTCCTCTTGTAAGCACAGAATCATCCAGCCGGATTCCTACCTCCCGGCCACTGTCTGTAGTTTTTCTGTGGATCTTTTTAAATGCTTCATGCCACTCAACATCCACATATTCCACCGTTTTTCCGGTCAGATCAAAATCCTTTAGTTTTCCCAGAATTTTTTCACAAAGCATATATTTTCTCCTCTATTCTTACCATACTCCAAGGAGCAGCATCACTCCCGGCACCCAGGCCGTAATTACGCCTTCGATCACCTGAAGCACCGGAACAAATTTTCCGAGCTTTTTTCCCATGATATCTTCTACAAAGGCAGTTCCCCAGAGAATCGCCCAGAGATACCAGATTCCTGCCCAGCGGATATCCGGTGTGATCCCCAGTGTTTTGCTTCCCAGAAATCCTTCAATAGTTCCAAATACCACTGCATTGACAGCCACAAATGTGGAAAACCATGCAAACGGGATCGGACTCAGTTTCAGTATCTTAGAAAAAGCTACAAACAAGTAAGTGAAGCAGAACAGAAGTCCTGTTCCTGCTGCATAATAGTTTCCCTGTACCAGATTCACAAAATTAATAAACAGCGAAAGTCCACCAGTAAAAATATTCATGACAGCTGTGGATTTTCCATCTACGTTATATAAGGTGCACATTCCATTATTGATCAGAACGATTCCTACGAATAAAAGGCATACTCCTAACATCTGTTTTCCTCCCTATAGTCAATCGGATATTCGCAATCCGCTTTCGCTACTTGCTCATAACCGAATAACTGCTCCGCAGTTTATCAGGAGGGGCTTGTACCCCTCCTGATACAAGTAAGTCCCACCCACTGCTTATTGCTCCTCGCAATTGAAGCAGGGGACTTACTTGATTCGGTTAAAGTCTGTCTGCCCGGACAGATATTGCGTGTTATATTTTTTCAGAACAGATTGTAGAGCTGTGTAAGCGGAAGCTTTTCCGCAGGTCTGGATGTAATTGTCTCCCCGTCTACTGTTACCTCGTATGTCTCCGGATCCACCGTGATCTTCGGTGTACGGTTATTAAATACCATGTCCTTCTTAGCGATAGTTCTGCATCCCTTTACAGGAACCACTGTTTTTTCCAGGCCATAGGCTTCTTTGATTCCAGCCTCATATGCAGCCTGGGAAACAAAGGTAAGACACGCTTCGTTCTTTGCTTTTCCATGCGCTGCAAACATCGGCTGATACATTACCGGCTGTGTAGTCGGAATGGATGCGTTGGCATCACCCATCTTGGATGCAATGATCATGCCGCCTTTGATGATAATATCCGGTTTTGCTCCGAAAAATGCCGGATTCCACAGAACAAGATCTGCGAATTTTCCTTTCTCAACAGAGCCTACATAGCCGGAAATTCCATGTGTGATAGCAGGATTGATGGTATATTTTGCAATGTAGCGTTTTACTCGGAAATTGTCATTTCCTTTACCTTCATCTTCCGGAAGGGCACCACGCTCATCCTTCATTTTGCTGGCTGTCTGCCAGGTACGTGTGATCACCTCACCAACACGGCCCATAGCCTGGGAGTCGGAACTCATCATGCTGAAAATTCCCATGTCATGAAGGACATCCTCTGCTGCAATAGTCTCAGGGCGGATACGGGAATCTGCAAAAGCCACATCCTCCGGAATTTTTTTATCCAGATGATGGCATACCATCAGCATGTCCAGATGCTCATCCAGTGTATTTACTGTATATGGCATGGTAGGATTGGTCGAAGACGGCAGAACATTTCCTGCTGCTGCGGCGCGGATGATATCCGGTGCATGTCCGCCGCCTGCACCTTCTGTATGATATGTATGGATCGTTCTTCCACCAATAGCTGCAAGTGTATCTTCCACACATCCACCCTCATTCAGAGTATCTGTATGAATGGCAACCTGTACATCATACTCATCTGCAACATTCAGGCAATGATCGATAACTGCCGGTGTTGCACCCCAGTCCTCATGGATCTTCAGACCCATGGCACCGGCTTTTACCTGCTCGATCAGCGGAGCCTCATCGGAGCAGTTTCCTTTTCCAAGGAATCCAAGGTTCATAGGATATTCTTCTGCTGCCTTCAGCATCATACGAAGATTCCATGGGCCAGGTGTACAGGTAGTTGCATTGGTTCCGTCTGCAGGGCCTGTTCCTCCTCCGATCATGGTTGTAACACCGCTGTACAGTGCACAGTCGATCTGCTGAGGACTGATGAAATGGATATGGGTATCAATACCGCCGGCTGTAACGATCATTCTTTCTCCTGCCAGTGCCTCTGTGGATGCTCCGACAGTCATTCCAGGTGTCACCCCATCCATGATATCCGGGTTTCCCGCTTTACCGATTCCTGCGATCTTTCCATCTTTGATTCCGATATCTGCCTTGATGATTCCTGTGGTATCTACGATCAGGGCATTGGTGATAACAAGATCCAGATCACCGTCACAGCTGCAGGTTTTTACAGACTGTCCCATTCCGTCACGGATAGTTTTACCGCCGCCGAATTTTACTTCATCGCCATATGTGGTGTAATCTTTCTCAACCTCCACTACAAGGCTGGTGTCTGCAAGTCTTACTTTGTCACCAGTTGTAGGGCCGTACATCATTGCATATTTTTCACCGGAAATTTTTACGCTCATTTGTGTCCCTCCTTATAAGAATCCCTTTAATGCTGCCTTTTCCATGGAGGCCTTTTTCGTGTCCTCTGCTGCTCTTGCTCTTGTCAGGTCATTCAGACCAAATACGCGTTTTCTGCCGCCCATCTCAGTCAGCTGCACTTCTTTTTCTTCTCCCGGCTCAAAGCGGTCAGAAGTACCGGACGGAATATCCAGATGATAACCATATGCAGCCTCACGGTCAAAAGAGAGGCATTTGTTTACTTCGAAAAAATGAAAATGAGAGCCTACCTGTACAGGACGGTCACCTTTGTTGGCAACCATGATCTTTGTGGTCTTTTTCCCTTCATTAAGTACGATCTCTCTGTCTGCGGGAATGATTTCGCCAATCTTCATGTCAATTCCTCCTTACTGAATCGGGTTATGTACAGTCACAAGCTTTGTTCCGTCAGGAAATGTTGCCTCAACCTGTACTTCACCAAGCATATCTGCCACACCATCCATCACATCACCTTTTGTGAGGATCCTGGTTCCAAGCTGCATCAGCTCTACAACAGTTTTTCCGTCACGAGCCAGCTCCAGAAGCTCAGAGCTGATATAAGCCAATGCTTCCACATAATTCAGTTTCAGTCCGCGTTCCTTCCTCTCCTTCGCCAGATTTCCGGCCATATGGAGCATGAGTTTTTCCTGTTCCTTCGGGGTAAGTCTCATTGTTTCTTCCTCCTTTTCCGCCTGTTAGTCTTCGCTAATTTAGTCCAATAAAAAAACGCAGACAACGGAAGCTCTCGCGAACTCCATTGTCTGCGTCAATGTTTGCATTATATCTGTTTTTTTCTGCAAAGTCAAGCAGTGAAATTATTTATGAAGTGACTCTCCATTGGTAGCGATCACGTCTTTATACCAGTAGAAGGATTTCTTCTTATAACGGTTCAGTGTACCTGTTCCGTCATCGTTGCGGTCCACATAGATGTAGCCGTAGCGTTTTTTCAGCTCTGCTGTAGATGCACTGACAAGATCAATGCATCCCCAGGATGTGTAGCCCATAACATCTACGCCGTCCCTGGCAGCCTCTTCAACCTGAAGAAGATGTTTCTGAAGGTAGTCGATACGGTAGTCATCCTCGACTGTCATAACGCCGTCCTTCTCAACCAGCTTGTCTACAGCGCCCAGTCCGTTCTCAACGATGAACAGCGGTTTCTGGTAACGATCCCAGTAGTAGTTCAGCACATAGCGAAGACCCTGCGGATCGATCTGCCATCCCCATTCAGATGCTTCCAGATATGGGTTCGGAACACCGCCCATAAGATTACCCTTTCCTTTTGCCTGCGCCGGGTCTGCTGTCTCACAGATGCTCATGTAATAGCTGAAGGAAACGAAATCTACTGTATTTTTGAGGATTTCCTCATCGCCTGGCTCAAATTTGATCTCAATGTTATTTTCACGGAAATAACGTTTCATATATCCAGGATAATATCCGCGGACATGTACATCACCAAAGAAATCGTTCTTGTGAACGCTCTCCATAGTCCTGATCACATCGTCTGGGCATGGTGTCAGAGGATAGGTAGGCATGCTTAAGATCATGCAGCCGATCTTTGCATCCGGTATCATCTCATGTCCGATCTTTGTAGCAAGGGCACTTGCGACCAGCTCATGATGCACGGCCTGATAGAGATCCTGCTGGGAAAGCTTGTCTTTCTCTGTATAAATACCACCACTTAAAAACGGCTCATGGAGAACAGAGTTGATCTCATTGAAGGTCAGCCAGTATTTAACCTTCTTGCCGTATCTTGCAAAAATAGTTCTCACATATCTCTCGTAGAAACCGATCATCTTTCTGTTTACCCAGCCATCGTAGGTTTTTGCAAGATGAAGCGGGGTCTCATAATGGGAGATTGTGACCAGTGGCTCGATTCCGTATTTATGGCATTCGTCAAAAAGATCATCATAAAACTGAAGACCTTTTTCGTTTGGTGTCTCCTCATCGCCATTAGGGAAAATTCGGCTCCATGCAATAGATGTACGGAATACTTTAAAACCCATCTCCGCAAATAATTTCACATCTTCTTTATAACGATGATAAAAATCGATTCCGATAAGTTTCATGTTATCCGGTGTAGGCTCTTCCGTTCTGGGGCCTACGATTCCGTGTGGTGTTACATCCTGTGTGCATAAACCCTTTCCATCTTCGTTGTATGCACCCTCGCACTGGTTGGCAGCAACTGCGCCACCCCATAAAAAATTCTTTGGAAATGACATTCTGGAATCCTCCTTATGTAATATATTCAAGCGGACATTCGGAATCCGCTTCGCTACTTCCTCATGAACAGATAAGTGGAATAACCGCTTATCATCTGTAAGCGGACATTCGGAATCCGCTTCGCTACTTCCTCATGAACAAATAAGCGGAATAACCGCTTATTTGTTCATGAAGTGATATAAAGCACCTATTAAATTTGCGTCATTGTAGAATTGACAGTTTGTGATCTTCGGCTCCGGAACATATGGTGTTATCTTTCGCAGTGGAATATTCTTCATTACTTCATCCAGGCTCTTCTGAAGATATTCATGCAGAAGCGGCTGCTGGCTGATGCCTCCGCCAATAGCAATGATGTCCAGATCCAGATAAATATTCAGGTTATAGATCTGTACTGCAAGACGGTCTGTAAACTCTCTCAGACCTGCCAGAACTTTCTCAACACCTTCATTTGCCAGACCAAATATCTTCAATCCGTCGTAAATCTGCCAGTCCTCTCCTGTATGCTTTGCAACAGTCTTTGCAAGTCCTTCCGCACCACTGATCATTCCCCAGTAGCTGTCCATCTCTGCCGGATTCTTCGCCTCTGTGCATATATAGCTGTATTCGCCTGCGGTGAAATGATTTCCGCGGAAAAGCTTTCCGTTGAGGATGATCCCGCCTGCAACACCGGTTCCGATAACAATAACAGCCCCATTTGTACAGCCCTTAAGACTTCCTCTCCAGAACTCGGCAAGTGCTGCACATTTTCCATCATTTTCCACGGAAACCGGAATTCCGTAACGCTGGGAAAGCTCTGTGCCAACAGTACTTCCTGCAAGATATGCAAGATATCCTGCTGTTACACAATATCCATTCCTGTTGTCCAGCATACCAGGCATGCTGATGGCAATACCTTCAATGCGGTTTTTGTATTTCTCCACAACACTGTCCAGAACTGCATAATAGTCCTCTTTTGTCTTTGTATGATAGTCTGGTGTGGGAACCTTATCTTTTTCAAGAATTTCCGCATTTTCGTCCATTAACGCGTATTTCGTAAATGTTCCGCCTGCATCAAAAACCAGATAATTTTTCATTTTCATTTTACCTCAAACTTTATTTCTCATCACCAAAATTCAACGCAAGCTTTGCAAAGAAATCTTCCAGTGTCAGTCTTGCATCCAGATATTTGTAAACACGGATCTCACGGTTGTCCTTACCATGGATGTATGTCATATCCTCTGCAATTCTTGGTGCAGGTACCATATCGTAGCTTACCTTTTCCAGTTCTTCCATCAGAACGGCAATGGTTCCCTGATCACCAAGTCCCCAGATCTCGCCCTGTGGCCAGTCCATTTCGTACTTGGCTGCTACATGATTGAAATCCACCAGCTGCTCAAAAAGATATTTTCCGATCTTTCCACATGGGCGTACCTTCAGCTGAAGCTCTGCAAGAGAAACAGCCATCACTTTGTAAAGGCTCATCGGTACCTGCCATACCGGCACTTTGGAGGAGAATACCACGTTTGCAGCGTTGATATCCATCATCAGATTGAACTCAAATCCTCCCTTTGGATAGTCAGCTCCGCCGATCCAGATCACGGTCATTCGCTCTGCGATCTCCGGTTTCATCAGAAGTGCGGATGCAACGTCTGTGATTGCTCCCTGGCATGCGATGTATAACGGTCTCTTATCGTCTTTCATCGCTTCCTCGATAATGAATCTTGCACCCTCGGAATCGATTGGTGTATGCTCATCCTCAAGGGCACGCGGTGCACCAAGCTTTACCGGATACTGGTCCTTAAGTCCCATAAGATCCATAACTTTGATGATCTCATCGTAGCTTGCCTGTGCAGTACCAAGCTCGCCGTACTGCTGCGGGTTTTTCCAGAAATGACCTGCAACAAGGCCTTTTACGTCGAATCTTGGTGTCATGAGATGATGTGCTACTGCATACTGGTCATCTGCCTCGTTTTTGCAGTCTGTATGTACGATCACCCTTACTTTTTTGTTTTCCGGTACTGTATAGGCGTAATTCCACATATTATTTTCCTCCTTGTATAAAATAGATGTTCTGATAATCGAAAGGAGCACCTTTCGATGCTCCTTATTTTTTCTTTTTTTGTTCGATTTTAATTTATGCGTTTTCTTTATTCCGCTGGTTCAGCTCTGCACGGATCTGCGGATATTTCTTATCCAGATCGTACGGAAGAAGTACAACTACAGCCATTACTGTAGATACCAGTGCAAGACCACCGAATGCGAAATTGATCGCTGTGTGGGTCTGCGGAAATTTTGTTGCAATATCTACACCGTCTGCAATTGCCTTGTCAAGTTTTGCCGCATCGTAGTTACCCCATACAAGAAACGCAGATACGATAGCTGATGCTGCTGCTGAGGAAACCTTATTTACGAATCCCTGGATTGCATTCTGTGTTCCGCCAAGGTTTCTTCCTACCTGCCACTCTGTATAGTCAAAGATATCAGGCATCATGGAAAAGAACATACTGGAACGGAAACCGAATCCAAGTCCGATCAGTCCAAGTGCTGCTGTTGCGATTGTTCCGTCAGATGTGAAGAACAGGATCGCATATCCAACGATATCTACGATCGCTCCAAACTGGATCAGCTTGATCTTGGCAATTCCCTTACCATTGAGATAAGCTGCAAGGATCATAGTCGGGATTGCAAGTAAGGTAAGTAAAGTAAGTGCCAGTGACATTCCGCTTACATCACCAACAATGTAAGTATAATAGTACTGCATTGCTCCGTACATGGAAAGATATCCAAGGAAAAGGAAAAATACCTCGCCAAGGAACATGAGGTAATATTTATTTTTTACAAGACTTCCGATATCCTTGATCAGAGAACTCTTTCCTGCTGACTTTGTCGGCGGGTTGATCTCTACGATAGAGAATACACAGATTGCCATGATGATGATAACGATGATTCCAAGTACAATGTTTGTGTTACGGTATCCGGTAGCCAGCGCTGCACCAGTTGCATCTTTGGAGCCGGAGAAGAAGTATACCATCGGAAGCACGAACAGGGAAGATGTCAGTGATCCAAGGTTTGAAAATACAGTACGTGTTGTAGAAATCTTGGTACGCTCTGTTGCGGATGCTGACAGAGAAGATACGATCGGTGCCATCGGAATGTTTACCAGAGTGTAACCAAATGAGAAAATGACGTAAGTTACGTATGCCCATGCAAGCTTTGCACCTGCGCTCCATCCTGTCGGAACGGAAAACAGAAGAACCATACCTACTGCAAGGACCGGTGCTCCGTAAAGCATCCATGGACGGTAACGTCCCATTTTTGTATCTGTACGGTCGATCATTGCACCTACCATGTAGTCTGTGAAAGCATCGATGAATTTTGTTACAACAAACATAAATCCAACAGCTCCAGCTGCAAGTCCCGCGCAGTTTGTGTAATAGAAGAGAAGGTATGTATTGGCAAGAAGGTATGCAAGATTACAAGCATAATCACTGATACCAAAACCGATACGCTGTCTCCATTTGAACTTTGTCGTTTCATAATATGCCGGTTCGTGTTTTAACTTTTGCATTTCTTTCCTCCACTTTTTTATGTTGATATAACGATCCACTCCGGAACATGTAAATTTTTTCTGCGCGCCCTGTTCCTGACGGATCAATCAGGTATGTCTCAACGACAAGCATATTATAAGCAAAGAGTTCCCGTTTTTGTTATCATATTTTTGATGTATTTATCATTTTTTCAACATATTTCTAATATTTTTATAAACTTATTCAGGAATAAAATTCCTTGCGTTTATATTTCTCACGGTACTGTCCTGGGGTCATCTTCATATATTCTTTGAATACGCTGCCAAAATGGCTCTGGGAGTTAAAGCATACATAGTCACTGATCTCTGACAGGGTGGCATCGGAATACTTCAGAAGATTGGCAGCTCTTTTTATCCGGAATTTCAGAATGTAGTCCTGGATTTTTTCTCCGGTATCCTGACGGAAGACCCGGGACAGATGCCCCTGGCTGATCCCGATCGCTTCTGCAATGTCCTCCATGTAGATCTTGTGGTGGTAATTCTGTGAAATATAATCTTTGCACTGCTCTGTGTAGCTGGAAAAACTTCTCGTTTTTCTGGTATCAGCCACCAGTTTTGTAAATTTATAAATAGATCTTCTGTTCAGTTCTGTGATCTCTTCGATTTTCTGACACCGGTCGATCTGATTGATCAGGTAATCGCTGAGACGATAGGCATCTGCCGGTGAAACGCCTCCTGCAATAGCCTCCCTGGTAGCCATCGTTGTGGTTACAATGGCCAGATTTCTCTGATCATTAAATCGATTCTTTGAAAGAATTCCTGCTTTTTCAAAGAGACCGGAAGCACGTTCATTGATCTCTTCCACGTTTCCCTCACGGATGCAGTCCATTACATAGCGCTCTTCCATGTATGTGTGATGGAAGGCTGTTCCGTCCGGTTTGTCCAGTTCGATGCGGACTGTGTCATTCTCTTCCCGAACTTCTTTTTCCACAATAAGATTATTTTTTTCCATAAGCTTGTCCGACTGAACGTCTTTTCCCTCCAGAAGTTCATACAGGAAGCTTACAAAATTCAGCATTCTGTTCAAAGTCATCTGATCCGGATGACGTTCCTCCTTAGCAGGCATATGATATTTCTTGTAAAACTGGTGTATTTCCACGTAACTGAGCTGTTCCACGCATACGGGACCTGACAGATAGTATTCCTGTTCGCTCTGAACACAGAAAAAATAGATCTTGCCAAAAACCTTACAGATGGCCGGTACATCCTGTTCTTTTGCCTGACAGATCAGGGCATTGACCAGTTCCCCCGATATAGTCAGAGGATTCTGTTTTTCAGAAAATACGCCAACTCCCCGGACATCTTTTCCGGTTTCGTCCGTATAAAAAATGGGAATTCCCCACAGCACTTCCAGTTTTCTCAGCAATGTGTATTCTGCCATGTCGTGTCCTTTCGTTTATTGTTTATTTCCCGGGAGACTCGTTTATTTCGGGTAATATCTGGATAAATTATACGTGGTTTGGTGACGTTTCGCAATCACTTGTAAAATCCCAATATAACATTGCAGCTTTTTGTGTGCTGAGGTATGCTTATACTGATATTATCGAGAATTACCTGATTTGATTGATCTTATATTATAAACGAGAGGAGTTTACTTATGAAAATATGCGGATTTAACAAAACAACTTTACTGGATTATCCGGGCCGGGTGGCCTGCACCATATTCCTGGGCGGCTGCAATTTCCGCTGTCCTTTTTGCCAGAATGGGGCTCTGGTAGTGGAACCAGGAAGCCAGCCTGAATATTCCCAGGAGGAAATTCTGGCTTTTCTAAAAAAAAGGAAGGGAATTCTGGACGGTGTGTGCGTGTCCGGAGGCGAACCGACGCTTTCTGACGGACTTCCGGATTTTCTTCACGAGATCAAAAATCTTGGTTATGATGTGAAACTTGATACCAACGGGTCACGTCCCTCTGTGGTAAAAAATCTCGCAGCAGACGGCCTCATTGACAGGGTCGCAATGGATATCAAGGCCTGTCCTTCCAACTATCATATGCTTACCGGCGTGAATGTTGATCTGGACGCGATCCGTGAAACTGCCGGATGGCTGCTGAACGGAGATCTTGATTATGAATTTCGTACTACTGTTGTACGTGAGCTTCATTCTGAAAAAGATTTTCAGGAGATCAGTCAGTGGCTAAGCAGTGCAAAAGCTTATTATCTCCAGGCTTACCGGGATTCCGACGGAGTTCTTATGCCGGGATTCTCTGCCTGCTCCGAAGAAGAAATGAAAAACTACCGGGATATCCTCCTTGAGACAATCCCGGTAGTCGAAATTCGAGGTATGGATCTGTAAGCTGCAGATCTGCAAAACGATCTGCTTACTCGTATATATGAAAACTTTTCGATCAGACGTTGATAAAGCAGTACCAGTATCCACCCTTTCCACCTGAAGTATGAATATCCTGACATTCCTTAAAGTAGGGAAATCCAAACATATTGGCCATAAACCGTTCCTGCTGGCTGTACTCGCCGGGAACTCCCAGTATGTACTGCCCCCGGTGATTCCTGCATAGCAGAAGATGCCCGAAATTCTGATATCCATATATGACAAAACGGTTGTTGCAGAAGCAGCCGTTTTGTTTACATAAAACGGAACAATCGGATGGTTTGATCTTCCGGCAGTCTGTGAACTGACCGTCGTTGAAAGGTACATCACAAGATATGCCCGGAAGTGGTCGGGGTGGTCTCGAGCCCGGATTCGGGTGATTTGGCCCTGGCTGCGGCGGTCGTGGACCTGAACGCTTTGAGTCTGGTTCGGGTGGTCTCATTCCCAGTGCATTCGGTTCTGGTTCGGACGGCCTGGGACCCGGATGGTTTGACATTGACTCCGGCTGCCCTTGCCCCGGATAATTTTGTCCCTGTACTGGTGAACGCATCATCCCCAATAGATTTGAATCCGATTTTGGCGGGTGCATTCCCGATTGATCAGAACCAGATCCCGCTGTCCCTGAACCTGATTCTGCCGGTCTTACATCCATATGCGCAGTACCAGACCGGGATAGCTCCGGTACTTCCATATCCAACCGCTGTGAACTTTCCACACCTTCTTCCCGGATCTCTTCTGCAATCATAATCTTAGGCTCTGCTGCCGATTCTGAATTTTCTCCGCTACTCTTATTCTGACTCTCAGTCTCGTTCTCCTTTTTCCACTCCTGGAAATTCTCCGGCCGGATTGGCTGATCGTCCCATTCAGTTCCCCAGAATCCTCCGGCATCCGAGATCAGCAGCATTCCGCCAAGATCCTGAAGACTTTTCCCCATGCCTCCAATATCCCCTGCATCCGTCTCCAGCATACACTCGATCCGCTCCTGCCCTGTAACACAGCTCCCGATCAGAATTCCGTCCAACAGCCCTTCCCGCCGCACAAAGCCATACACCCTGCACCGGCTTCCAGGCTCCAATCCCACACAGCGCAGGTGAACCTCCATCCGACACTTTCGGTCCATGGCTTCCACTCTCACATAACCACTGCTGCCATCTTTTTTCCCTTTACGATACTCGTACACATACGCAACAAAACGCTGATATCCGGCCAACGCGTGTCCCTCCGGTAATTCGGCTTCGTTAATATATATGAAGATTGTGGGAAATCATTCCTTGCATTTCAGCTACACTGCACCTGCAAATTATAAACAAAATATTCTCCCTGTTTCTCAGATATGTAACTTTCTATCGGATATATCTGATCTCTTATTTTCCTTTACCTTTATTTTTTCCTGACAAATGTAGAAGATTCTCCTTTCTTTTCTCATTGAGGCAACACAAGGTAACACAAACTTACGTTCTCTTATTTTTCACAAACAAAAAAGAACCCCTCAATCAAGGGATTCTCAAAGCTTTAGTCGAAGCGACAGGATTTGAACCTGCGACCTCTGCGTCCCGAACGCAGCGCTCTACCAAACTGAGCCACGCTTCGATATTTTGTTTTCAGTTGTTTGTGTGTTGCTCAACTGCAAGAGCTATTATATTAGAGTTTTATTGGTTTGTCAATAGAAAAAATTAAAAAATTTCAAAAAAATCGAATTTTTTCTTTTTTCCTGCTTCGGGCGTGCATTTTCGCAGACCCGAAGCAGTTTTTCTATGCCCAACGGCTCTTCTGCTCTTCGCAGATGCTGTTCCACTGGCAGTTTCCGCAGATTTCCTTCCTGCCATCTGTCGCGAGGATTTTTTTCTGAACCTGATGTGTAAATTCTTTGAACTCCAGAACCTGACCAGCCTCAAATCCACAGCGATCCAGCACTGCCTGATCGTACTCCACAACCTTACCGCCTGGTGTACAGTGGCCTCCGCAGTTATTTGGACAGGCTGAACAGATTTCATCTGTATCTACATGCAGCCTTATCTTTCTTCCTGACAAAAAAATCTCCAGCATCTCTGCCATATGGGCGGTAAAACCGTTACTATACCCTTCACCTTTGAAATAAGCCAGGCACATACCATGATGAGGGCGCAGGGGAATCGCATTTTCCTCTGTGCCCTCATCAGAAGCATATGCCGAAGCCATGCTCTTATCTTGCATATTTACGTACCTTTCCTGATAAAACATAAGCCAGTGCGATCTTGATCAGATCCGGAATGATAAACGGGAATACGCACCATCCGAGAACTGCCATCAGACCTACTGCACCAGTGCTTCTTGTATAAGCAACCATAAACCATGCTGTCCCAAATGCGTAGCATACGATCAGACCAACAATCATGGAAATAATCTGAACTACCGGTTTTCTTCCCAGGAATTTCTCAAATGCCCACATCACAAGTGCAGAGAAAATAAATCCGATGATATATCCTCCGGAATTTCCGAGAAGAGCTCCGATTCCTCCGGAAAATCCTGCAAAAACAGGAACTCCTACTGCACCAAGAAGAACGTAAACCAGAACTGCCATCGTTCCTCTTTTACCTCCAAGTACGCCTACTGCCATGAATACTCCGAATGTCTGCAGGGTAAACGGTACCTGCGCCGGAATGGAAATCCATGAGCAGACTGCCATAACTACTGCAAAAACTGCAATATAAACAAGATCGTATGTCTTGCTTCTGGTTGCTGCCGCTGTTGTCATAATAATCTTATCCTCTCTTTCCTTTGCTGCTTTCCGCTGCTGAAGATCATCTCATCTTTTCTCTGATGATATCCGTTTTTAGCTGTTAACAATTTAACACACGTCGTCCCGATTGTCAACGCATTTATATTTTACAGTTTACATTTTTCATCAAATTTACCAGGGTGCCGTATCATTCACTTTGACAAATAAAATTCAGGCAGTTCATTATGTAAAACATGATATCTGCTTATTTCTAATTTCCGCTTTCAAATCCCCACGTCCAATGTTATACTAAAATTAACGATTTTTTCAGCAAAAAGGGGGATTTTCCACATGAATATACAGGATATCCAAAATATCAGTACCAGCTGCACACGAACTGAATTCGTAGGAACTGCGGTCCTTGACACGATCGGTCTTGTAATCTCCGGAGTTGACGATTCTCTGCTTAAGGAGATGAACATTGGCACGAAATATCACTGTCTGGGACTTTTCAGCTCCCGTACAGGCGCTGCCGGTCAGATCACAGCTATTGATGACGCAGTCAAAGCTACCAACACGGAGGTTCTTTCCATTGAGCTTCCAAGAGATACTAAGGGATGGGGCGGTCACGGCAACTACATTGTACTTGGAGGAAATGATGTTTCCGATGTGCGTCATGCCATTTCCCTGGCATTAGAGCTTACCAATAAATATGCTGGTGAGGTTTACATCAGCGAATCCGGTCATCTGGAATTTGCTTTTTCCGCAAGCGCAGGCCCTGCGATCCATAAGGCTTTTGGCACGCCGCTGGGCGAAGCTTTCGGATTTATGGCCGGTTCCCCTGCTGCTATCGGTCTTGTTATGGCTGACAATGCTATAAAATCTGCCGCTGTTTCTATTACGAAATACATGACTCCGAATATTGGGACCAGCCATTCCAACGAGGTGATCATTGCCATCTCCGGTGACGCCAGTGCAGTAAAAGCTGCCGTGCTGGAAGGCCGCCAGACCGGTCTCGAGCTTCTGATCGGTATGGGAACTTATCCTGAAATTCCAGGTACACCATATTTATAAAAAATTTTCCCACTCTGTAAGCCAGGATATAACACCCTATTACAGAGTGGGATTTTCGTATAAACCATAATTCTGTATTTCAACCGCACATTGCATATCAAACGAATATTCATAATCCACATTCGTTTCTCTATCACATATAGACATTTATCGCTTCATTACATTATCAAACATTCATAAATACAATCCTTTCATGATTTTACGCAAAAAACAGCGTCACAGGATCATCAACACATATGATCCCATAACGCTGTTATCATTTCTCATATTCTCAATATCCGAACTGTTTTCCCCGCTTATCAGCCTACCTGATATACATCTGCGGACTGAAGTCCAAAGCTTAATGCCTCTGAATGGCTTCCGCAGTAGATATCTACATGTCCGTAAGGAGTTCCAAGATCCTCTACTGTATAAACAGTTCCATTGATCAGAAGCTTAGTTCCAAAAGGAACTCCTGCCATGGCTACTGTACGTCCTGCTGTCGGAACTGTACCGCTGGCTGTCAGATTACCTGCTGTACCGCAGCACTGTGCACAGTTACAGTATGCAGTCAGTGTAAAGTTGCCAAGATATGTTCCCTGGCTGGAAGAGCCGGAATCTGAGGAAGTATCTGCTGATGTATCAGCTGCCTCATCGGAAGAACTCTCCTCTGAAGATGTATCCTCGGACTCATCATAAGAAGATCCCTCAGAAGAACTATCTTCACTGCTCTCATCCTCTGAATTTCCGCACTGAACATCATCTTCCTCATCCTCTTCTTCCTCTACAACAACATCAGAACTTGTAGAGCTGCTGGAAGACTCTGTTGTATCCTCATCCGGATCATATCCGTAATCATCCTCTGAATCACCGGAGCTGTCAGAATCAGACTCTGTATTCTGTGCTTCCTCAGCTGCTTCTGCTGCAGCCTGTCTCTCAACCTCTGCTGCGGCCTCAGCTCTTGCCTTCTCCTCTGCAGCCTTCTCTTCTTCTGCCTGCTGAACAAGTGCAGTAATATTACTGTCTGCGTTGCTGATATCTGCCATCAGCTGCTGAGCCTCTTCCTGGCTGGCACTGATCTGATTTACATAAGAGCTGATATCATCACTTGTACTTGCAGCCATAGACTGTACTTCCTGCTGTTTAGCCGCACGCTCTGTCATCAGATTATCGATCTCTGCTGACTCTTTCTCAACCTTCTCCTCATTCTCCTGAATGTTCTCCTGAAGGCTTACATATTTATCCAGCATATTCCTGTCGTATGTAGAAATCTGGATCGCATTCTCTGCGCGGTTCAGAAACTCTGCCAGGCTCTCAGAGGAAAGCAGGGTTGCCAGAGCAGATGATCCTGCATTCTCATACATATATGCGATTCGAAGCTTCATGGACTCATACTGGTCTGCGGAAGCTTTCTTCGCTTTCTTAAGTTCTGTCTTTACTTTATTTAATTCATCTTCCTTCTCAGCAGCCTGAATACTTAGCTCAGAGATGCTGTTGGTAAGATCCTCATACTGTGCGTTTAAATCGGCCAGATAGCTCTCCAGCTCCTGCTTCTTGCTCTCCAGACTGCCGATGCTGCTCTGTACCTGTGCAAGACCTTCTTCAGCGGCCTGTTTCTGTGCCTGTGCATCTGCGATCGCGGCTTCTGTACTGGATGCGTATACGTTGCTTCCCATGGAAAATGAAAGCATACCTGTAAGCAGTAATGTGAAAACTTTTCTATTCTTCATATAAACACCTTTCGTCCTTTCATGGGTACTAGTATAACATATTTTTCATAAAAAGCAACATTTTTATTTTATTTTTGTAACAAGTACGTAATATTTAGTTTTCCAGCACCATGAAATCTCATTGTAGAAGTAAGTTTATATTATAAAATTATTACAAAATATGTTTCTGTAATTTTTAAGATATTCCCACCATTAATAAGAAAGAATCCTGCGCTACGGAGTAATTTCCTATGACGTAAAAAAACTGCCGCCTCACAGGTTTCCCCGCAAAGCAGCAGCTTCTTGTCAATCGGATATTCGCAATCCGCTTTCGCTACTTGCTCATAACCGAATAACTGCTCCGCAGTTTATCAGGAGGGGCTTGTACCCCTCCTGATACAAGTAAGTCCCACCCACTGCTTATTGCTCCTCGCAATTGAAGCAGGGGACTTACTTGATTCGGTTAAAATAATCCTACGCAGTTTCAATTCCCACGTCGTCAGTCAGGCGGATCTTTCCCCGCTGTCAAACCCATAGCCGTTTTATTCTGCGGCCTCCAGAACCTCTCCTTCAGCTTCCTCAGCCATCACTTCCTGATACTTGTCCAGGATGATAGTCTGGATTCGCTCTCTGGTAGCAGAATTGATCGGGTGTGCAATGTCACGGTATTCCCCGTCACTGGCCTTACGGCTTGGCATTGCGATAAACAGGCCTTTCTCACCTTCGATAACCTTAATGTCATGTACTACAAACTCGTCATCTATTGTGACAGACACAACGGCCTTCATCTTCCCTTCTTTTGCTACCTTCCTCACACGTACATCTGTAATATTCATGCTACTTGCCCCTTTCATACCGCCTAACGTATCTGCGGGAATTTCTGAATTTCTGCAATTTATAATACGTAGCGTTCGTTTTTCTCCACGACGATCTTCACTTCTCCTTCTTCGCCGCAGTAATATGAATTCGCCCGGATCGTATCCCGGCTCTCAACAATGCAGTTCTCGATATGCGTATTATCTCCAAGGTATACGTCATTAAGAATCACAGAGTTTTTAATAACACAGTTATTGCCTACAAATACATCACGGAACAGGACAGAATTCTCCACTGTACCGTTAATGATGCATCCGCTGGAGATCAGACTGTTCTTCACATCTGCACCCGGATTATATTTAGCCGGCGGCACATCTGCGATCTTTGTCTTGATCCCTGGCTCCTGTTTAAAGAAATAATTGCGGATCTCCGGTTTCAGGAAATCCATATTTGTCTGATAATAAGCCTCTGCTGTGGAAATATTGTTCCAGTAAGTATCGATCTTATAGCCATAAATTCTCTTGAGATTCTTATATCTGATGAGAATATCATTTACAAAATCATGTCTTCCTTCCTGAGCAGCACGCTCGATCAACTCGATCAGCTGTCTTCTTCGGATAACATAAATACCTGTAGATACAGTATTATAAGAAGAAACGATTGGTTTCTCCTCAAATTCCTCGATCCTGCAGTCTTCATTCATGCGAAGCACGCCAAATCTCTCAACCTGGCTCTGATCCTGACAGGTAGTGCATACAACTGTAACATCTGCCCGTTTCGCAATATGGTATTCCAGAACTTTATTGTAATCCAGTTTGTAGATTCCATCGCCGGAAGCGATCACAACATACGGTTCATGACTGTTCTTCAGGAATGTAAGATTCTGATAGATCGCATCTGCAGTTCCCTGATACCATAAGCTGTTGTCCTTGGTAATAGTCGGAGTGAAAACATAAAGACCTCCCTGCTTTCTTCCGAAATCCCACCATTTGGAAGAGCTTAAATGCTCATTCAGGGAACGGGCATTGTACTGTGTCAGAACAGCAACCTTCTGAATGTGTGAATTCGCCATGTTGCTTAAAGCAAAGTCAATTGCGCGATAGCTTCCTGCAATAGGCATAGCTGCTATCGCTCTCTTGTTTGATAATTCTCTCATGCGGTTATTGTTACCGCCTGCCAAAATAATACCTATCGCTCTCATTCTTTCCCACCGTCCTTTGCTGCAATTACCTGGCCACCTGCCAGTTCTCCGTCAGGGTAGTCATCTTTTGTTGTAACGCCTGAGATAGCGGTATTCTTACCGATCTTCACATTATCCGGAATCACGCTGTTCTCTCCGATAGCAGCAAGGCCAAAGGAATACACTGCCGGCTTCAGAACATTCGGTGCTTCCTCACCGCAGCCGATCACAACGTTGTTTCCGATGGATACATCCTCAGCTACAATCGCTTTATCCATAACAACATTCTCTCCAACTGCAGTGTTCTTCATGATAATGGAATCACGGATCACACTTCCCTTGCCGATGGTTACATTAGGACCGATAACAGAATTATGTACTTCACCATAAATCTCAGTTCCCTCACCTATGATACACTTGTCCACAACTGCCTCTGCAGCAATGTACTGCGGCGGAACTACATCTCCCTTGGTATAGATCCTCCAGAATTCCTCGTAAAGATTAAATTCCGGAATGATATCGATCAGCTCCATATTAGCTTCCCAGTAAGAACCAAGAGTTCCGACATCTTTCCAGTAGCCATTGTATTCATAGGCAAAAAGACGCTGATCTTTTTCCTTGCAATACGGAAGGATATGTTTACCGAAATCGCATCCATTCTGATCTTTCAGTGCGAGCAGTGCTTCTTTCAGAACCGGCCATGAGAAAATATAAATACCCATGGATGCCAGGTTGCTGCTTGGATGCTCCGGCTTCTCCTCGAACTCGGTAATACGGTTGCTCTCATCAGTTACCATAATACCAAAACGGCTGGCTTCCTCAATAGGAACCGGCATACATGCAATCGTGATATCTGCCTTGTTCGCCTTGTGGAAATCCAGCATTACTTCGTAATCCATCTTATAGATATGGTCTCCGGAAAGAATCAGTACATAATCCGGATTATACTGCTCCATATACGCCAGGTTCTGATAAATTGCATTGGCAGTTCCTGTGTACCATTCACTGCTTGTGCTCTTCTCGTACGGCGGCAGGACTGTGACACCGCCTTCATTGCGGTCCAGATCCCACGGAATACCGATGCCGATATGTGTATTCAGACGTAGTGGCTGGTACTGTGTCAGCACACCCACTGTGTCAATTCCTGAGTTAATACAATTGCTCAGTGGAAAATCGATAATACGATATTTACCACCAAAAGCGACTGCCGGCTTTGCAACTTTTTCTGTCAAAACTCCTAACCTGCTGCCTTGCCCACCGGCCAAGAGCATGGCAATCATCTCTTTCTTAATCATGCGATCACCTCTTGTATGTTATGATTATTTAATTATAGCATACTTTACCGTATTAGTGAACATTTTTTACAATTATTTTGTCTACATTTTATTTTTTTTATCGCTATTGTATACTATAAATTGGTCTGACTAATCATTTTTTCTGTTCTTCTGGTAAATTTCAACATTTTTCGACGATATTTTCTGGCTACTTTTATAATCCGCGCAAAACCACTTTTTTCTCCGAAAGTACCACTTTTCAATTGATTCCGGACGCGGTATAATAAAACAGATCAGAGAATCCCGAAAACAACACATATATATAAGGAGATTATTATGTATCAGATAGACTTTCACAAACCGCTTCACATTCATTTTATCGGAATCGGCGGCATCAGCATGAGCGGCCTTGCAGAGATCCTTCTTGAAGAGAATTTCAGGATCTCCGGCTCCGATGCAAAAGCCAGCCCGCTTACCCGCACACTGGAGGAGCGCGGTGCAGTGATTTACTATGGACAGCGCGCTTCCAATATCAAGGATGATGTAGATGTTGTTGTATACACAGCAGCCATCCATCCGGACAACCCTGAATTCGCCTGCGCCAGGGAGAAAGGTCTTCCAATGCTCACACGTGCAGAGCTTCTTGGACAGATCATGCGCAACTACGACACACCGATTGCGATTTCCGGTACCCATGGCAAAACAACCACAACTTCCATGGTTTCCCACATCCTTCTTGAGGGTGACTGCGATCCTACCATCAGTGTTGGCGGTATCCTTCCTGCCATCCACGGCAATATCCGTGTTGGAAATTCTGAGACTTTTGTCACTGAAGCATGTGAGTACACCAACAGCTTTCTCAGCTTTTTCCCGAAGATCAGCGTGATCCTGAACATGGATGCAGATCATCTTGATTTTTTCAAGGACATTGATGATATCCGCCACTCCTTCCGCAGGTTTGCAGAGCTTCTTCCGACTGACGGAACGCTGATCATCAACGCGGACACCCCGGAATATGAAACGATCACCCGTGACCTCCCATGTCAGGTACTTACCTATGGCCTTGAGAACGATGCTGATTACACAGCCACAGATATCACCTGGGATAAATACGGACATCCTTCTTTCTCCGTCCTTTTCCAGGGCAAAAAAATCGGCAGCTACTATCTCCGTGTACCGGGTATCCACAATGTATCCAATGCACTTGCATCCATCGCCGTAGGACGTCTTCTCAACCTTCCTGATGAGGTGATCGTTAAAGGACTTGGAAGCTTTACAGGTACAGACCGCCGTTTCCAGTATAAGGGCGAAATCGGAGGCGTTACCATTATTGATGACTACGCACATCATCCAACAGAGATCGAGGCAACTCTTCACGCAGCGAAGAATTATCCTCATCAGAAAGTATGGTGCGTATTCCAGCCGCATACTTACACACGTACCAAGGCTCTGCTTCCTGAATTTGCCAGAGCCCTGACTCTTGCTGACCACGTAGTTCTTGCTGATATCTACGCAGCACGTGAGACGGATGACCTTGGCATTTCCTCCCAGGATCTCCAGAAACAGATCCAGGAACTGGGAACCCCTTGTGAATATTTCCCGACTTTCGATGAGATCGAGAGCTTTCTTTTAAAAAGTTGTGCACATGGTGATTTGTTGATAACTATGGGCGCGGGAGACGTTGTAAATATTGGAGAACACATCCTCGGAAAATAGTTATCCACATTATCCACATGCTTATGCACATTCCAGAGGTGCCCGGCATGTGGATTTTTTTGTGCATAACCCACTTGACATAACTCGACAACATATTTCTGCAAATACCGCAATTTTCTTATAAAATCGTGGTTTATTCAAGTTTCCAATAATGTTATCCTCAAAATTATCCACACTATCCACATTTTCCACATGTGGATTGGTGGATAGCTCCTGTGAAAATAAACTATTCTCATTTAAAAGTGGTTGTGCTATAATCCTCATTAGCATGGCGGACTTTTTATGTCCGCTGTAATTTACGTGACAGCTGCCGGGAGTGCTATAGATTCCAAATCGCTGTCAATATATTAAAAAGAAAGGTGAGCGCAGATCATGAGCCTGATTTCTCTTAAAAATTCCTCCGAAACGGAGGTTACGGTTCTTTCCAACCGTTTTATTGACAACTTCATGCCTCGTGCCAACGGAGAATTTGTGAAGGTATATATCTACCTTCTCCGGGTGGTATCTGCAGCTCCTTCTTCTTTTAATCTGGAGGATATGGCAGATCGTCTTCTCTGTACAGACAGAGACATTTCCCGCGCACTGAAATACTGGGAAGCCGAGAAGCTGATCTCCCTGACTTACACAGCAGACCAGCAGCTGTCCGGCATCACCCTTCTGGAACCTGGTGATGCCGGGCAGCTTGAGAGCAGTGTTTCCAGTGAGGGAGCATTTTCCGGCGGAACAGCTTCTGCATTTGCTTCTGCTGTCGGAACAGATTCTGTTTCTGCTGCCTCCGGTTCTGCTACCTCCGCGCAGACGAATGCGAATGCAACCAGCCGTCTCACTCCTGACCGGGTAAAAGAGCTCAAACAGAACGAGGAGGTCAGTCAGCTTCTCTACATCACCGAGCAATATCTCTGCAAGACGCTGACACCTACGGAAATACAGAAAATCCTTTACTTTTATGATGAACTTAAAATGTCAGCGGATCTTATCGAATATCTTGTGGAATACTGTGTCTCCAGAGGACGCAAGAGTATACGATACATTGAAACGGTTGCCCTTGCCTGGTTCAGTGACGGAGTCACAACTGTGGAAATGGCCCGCGAGGCAAGCTCCCGTTTTTCCAGGGATTATTACACGATCCTGAAAGCAATGGGCATCAGCGGACGGAATCCTGTGGAGAACGAGATTTCTTACATTGATACCTGGCGCAAGACTTACGGCTTTGATCTGGAGCTGATCCAGGAAGCCTGCAGCCGGACAGTCCTCACAACAGGGCAGCCAAGCTTCCAGTACGCAGATAAGATCCTGTCCGGTTGGAAAAAGAAAAACGTACATACTCTGGAAGATATCCGGCTACTGGATGCAGAGCATAAGAAACGTCAGCTTGAGAAATCCGTTTCCCATCGGAAACAACCGGCTAAACAGCCGCAGGCGAATAACCGTTTCAATAATTTCCATCAGAGAGACTATGATTTCGCAGAGTATGAGAAACGTCTTTTAAATAATCAGTAAGCTTTATCAATAAGGAGCTTTTTATGCCTTTACAGAATTTTCAGTATGATACTATAATGAGAGAATACAGCCGCCGTCAGGCCCAGAACCACCGTATCCTGGAGGAGCACACTTCCCGGGCTTATGCGAAGATTCCCCGTCTTAAGGAGATTGACGACGAGGTCGCTACTTTAAGTGCTGACAAAGTACGGCGGCTTTTAAGCGGCAGGGAAAAGGGAACTTCTGATCTGAAAGCAGCCATCCAGGAGCTTTCCGATGAAAGGATCACTCTTCTCGTTGCCAACGGTTTTCCCGGGGATTATCTGGAGATGCCCTACACCTGCCCGCTCTGCCAGGATACCGGCTATATTGGCAGCAAAAAATGCACCTGTTTCAGGAAAGCTGAGATTGAACTGCTTTATGCGCAGTCTAATCTTAACGAAATTCTTGAAAAAGAGAATTTTGACAGCTTTTCATTTGACTATTATTCTGCTACAATAAAAAACGAAGCCACGGGACTGTCTGCCCTGGATACAGCCAGACGGGCCTACGACACTGCACAGCGTTTTGTGCAGGACTTCGATCACAAATTCGAAAATCTGTTTTTGTATGGCGATACCGGCGTGGGAAAAACCTTTCTCTCACACTGCATCGCGCGGGAGCTTCTCAGATCCACCCACTGCGTCCTGTATTTTTCAGCCTATGACCTCTTTGATATGATGGCTGCGAATTCTTTTTCCAGAAAAGATACAGGCACGGATGAAGAACTGATCTATGACTGCGACCTTCTTATCATTGATGACCTTGGAACGGAGCTTACCAACAGCTTTGTGTCCTCGCAGCTTTTTCTCTGTCTCAATGAGCGTATCATGCGCAGGAAATCTACGATCATTTCCACGAATCTGACGCTCAAAAATTTCTCGGATACCTATTCCGAGAGAACTTTTTCCCGAATCGCAAGCAACTATCAGATGATCTCACTGATCGGGAAAGACATCCGTATACAGAAAATTTTTTTAGGAGGAAATTAAAATGGCACTGGTAACTACAAAAGATTTTTCCACACTTCCGGTAGGAAGACTTGGACTGATTCCCCTTCAGAGCTGCAGCACATTAGGCAGTAAGGTGAATGACTGGCTGGTTAAATGGCGTGTCGAGAGACAGTATCCGGGAATGGATTCTTTCGCATTCGAGGGATACAAACGCGATTCCTACATTATTGAAGCCAAGAATCCTCGTTTCGGTTCCGGTGAAGCCAAGTGTACCATCAACGAATCCGTCCGCGGTGACGATATCTATGTTATGGTAGATGTGACTAACTATAGCCTGTCCTATCCGATCGGACCTTACACCAACCTCATGTCTCCGGATGATCACTTCCAGGATATGAAGCGTGTCATTGCTGCCATCGGCGGAAAAGCCCGCAGAGTTAACGTAATCATGCCATATCTTTATGAGAGCCGCCAGGACAAACGTGTCGGAAGAGAGTCTCTTGACTGTGCCAATGCACTTCATGAACTGATCGATATGGGAGTTGAGAACATCATCACTTTCGATGCACATGATTCCCGTGTACAGAACGCTACTCCGCTCCACGGATTCGAAACTGTACAGCCATCCTATCAGTTTATCAAAGCTCTTCTTAACAACGAAGAGGGGCTTCATATTGACAAAGATCATTTCATGACCATCAGCCCGGATGAGGGAAGCATGAGCCGTGCCATCTATCTTGCCAACGTACTTGGTGTTGATATGGGTATGTATTACAAGCGTCTCGACTACTCAAGATATGTAAACGGCCGCCATCCGATCGCTGCATATGAGTTCCTTGGACCGAAGCTTGAGGGCAAAGACATGATCCTCATCGATGATATGATCTCTTCTGGCGATACCATCATTAAAATTGCTTCTCTCCTTAAAGAGAAAGGTGCCGGCAAAGTTTACATTTGCTCCACTTTCGGATTCTTCACAGACGGACTTGAGAAATTCGATGAAGCTCATAAGAAAGGTTACTTTGACAAGCTCCTCACAACCAACCTGGTTTACCAGTCACCGGAGCTTCTTGAGAAACCGTATTACATCAGCTGTGACATGAGCAAGTATATTGCGCTGATCATTGATACACTGAATCATGATACATCTATCAGCCACCTTCTCAACCCGGTAGACAGAATCAAACGCTGTGTAAACAACTACATGAGCCAGTATGAGAAATAATTTTCCACCTGAAATACAATAAAGCTATAACAAAAATACCCCGGTTCTCTGTTCGGACGGATATTCGTAATCCGCACTCGCTGAAAACCGGGGCATTTTAACGCACTGATCATACCTGCAGCAATATTTTCTGATATGAAATTCCCTCTTTATCCAGGATCTCCATCTCTCTTTTATGGCAGGTGCTTATGATCACCTGTCTGTTTTCTTTATCAAGCCATCGAAGCACAGAGGCCAGACGTTCTTCATCATACATTCCAAACACATCATCCAGGATCACCGGAAAAGCTTCTTCCCTGCAAAAAAGCTCTCCTGCTGCCATACGCAGTGCAAAATATATCTGCTCCAGAGTTCCTCTGCTCAGTCTTCCGGCCGGAACTGTCCGTTCTCCTGTATTAACAAAAATATGAAGCTCCTCGTCCATGATCACTTCTTTATATTTGCCGCCGGTGATCTCACTTAGGATCTGCGAAGTACGGTGCTTCAGCCTGTCCCCGACCTGATCCGTGATATTTCCGGAAAGAGCCTCTATGGTTTCCATCGCCATATTAAGTGCCTGTATCTCCGTTTCCTCCGGCGTCATTACTTCGGTATTCTCCTCACACTCAGCAAGCTCAGCCTGAAGATTGGAAAGAGCCGTATATTTCTCCTCATAATCCTGATTCAGATTGTTTCTGCTCCAGGTAAGTTCATCATGTCTGGAAAGCCAGCGTTCTCTCTGCCGCTCACGCTTGTTCAGCTCACGGCTAAGCCTTGTACGGAAAAACAACGCCGCAACGCTGACTGCCGCAGCTGCAACGCCGGCCAGGACACTTAAGATCACATAGCTGGAAAAAGCCGCCAGACAGCCAGTACCTGCAATTCCTCCAATTACTGCCACAGCAAGTACAGCATCTGTCGCTTCCCGTCTCTTTTTTACCCTGTCAATACGCAGATCCAGCAGATCTTCAGCACTTCTGTCCCGGGTTCCCATATTCATTCCATCCTGCTGCTGCGTTACTTTATTCCGCTTCTCATCCAGTTCCCGGATCTCTTTTCGGATATAATCCATATTGGAAGAAATCTTTTCCCGCTCTTTTTCCAGTTCTTTCTTTCTGCGGGCAGATTCTGTCATATAACCTTTTCTTGACATCTTAAGCATCTGCATAGCTCTGCCCATATCAATGGAACTGTCTCCTGCTCCCTGATAGCTGGCCATATAATTCTGCAGCTCCCGCACAAGATCACGGCCTGTAACACTCTTAAGCTGTGCTACTGAAACCGTATTGTCATAAACAGCTTCACTTACATTTCCGAGAATGGCCTCCAAAGCCCCCTGTTCTGCATCCACAAGGCTTCCGTCATCCTCACAGAGAAGTTCTCCGAATTTTTTTTCTTTATAAAAATTTCTGGTAAGACGATAATTCTTTCCGCCGGATGTAAACCACATGATTCCACCATACTCAACCGGATTCTCCCAGGGCTCATATTTCGTATATGTATCGTTCTGCGCCGCTTTGCCGCGGAGCCTGCGCACTCCGTAAAGCATGGAACGGATAAATGTATGTGTCGTTGTTTTACCGCTTTCATTCTCTCCATAGAGCACGTTCAGTCCCGGAGAAAGTACCACATCCTTATCCCGTATTTTACCGAAATTTTTTATTTTCAAACGTCTGATGACCATTTTTTCAGCAATCCTCCTGTGAACAGCAACCGTTATCCTGTCTTCCGCCTTTCCCTGTCATCTCCTGCTTCCAGTCTCCAGAAGAGCCTGCAAGCCGTAATACAGAGCTTTTTTTTCTACAGTATCCAATTCTCCCTTTGAGAGAAAATAACCGATATAATCACCGATCAGCGTACCGCTGTAACGTTTGTAAAGCTCCGAAAGATCATAGGCTGGCCAGGATTCATCGATCACATCTGTGATGTTTCCCAGATTTTTCAGTTTTTCCGGGATCAGCAGAAGATCCGGTGACCGCATTCCCTGAAGGATAATACGGTAGATATTTCTTCCGCCTCTGCGAAATATATGCGATTTCACAGCTTCTTCCAGCGATATCTGCGTGGTTTCCTCGTGAAGTGTCAGTATCAGCTGCTGATAGGAACGGCATGCAAAAGGCACAAATTCCGTACGGATTCTGCCATTTATAAGCCTTCCTTCCATGTATCCATGATCACCTGTATCATTTCTGTCTATCGGTTCCAGTGCCCCTGAAAAAGCGGCCTGATCCCTGATGAGGATCTGTGGTTTATGAATGTGTCCAAGTGCTATGTAATCAAATCCTGCTGCTGCCAGAGATGCAGCACTGAGCGGTATATGCTTCTCATCCCCGCCGTGTGCAAGAAGAATGTGAATGCCTTCCTCCTGGATCGGAGATGCTTTGTCATAAAGCCCCTCTTTTATTTCCCTGTCATAATAGCTGAGTCCGTATACATAAACATCCAGTTTCGAATCTTTAACGTAAGTAAGCTCTCTGTTCTTAAAGAATGTGACGTTGGGATTCCATTCAAATGTATTATAAAAAGAATCCCTGCTGATAAAATCATGGTTTCCGGCCATAAGATATACCCTTGTATCCGGGATGGTGGAAAACAGATAATTTACTTCTTTAAGTTCTCTCATTAGCGGCTGGCGGTGGAACAGATCTCCGGATATAAATAGCAAATCCACCGGGTCTTGGCGGATGCCCGCAATAACCCGGCGGAAAGTATTCCAGATTTCTTCCTCCCGCTCTTTGCTCCATGGGCATCCCCTGTCAGGAACAGCTCCCAGGTGCACGTCTGCAAGATGAATAAATCTCATAATGTTCTCCCTTGTTGTGTATTACTCAAAATCAGTGTTACAGAACCTGTTCTTCAGCTCTGCCGCTTACAGCACAAAATGTTCATGCTGCTGATATCAGAGCAGATTAAAGATCGCAGTTCTTTACAGTTCTCGGGAACGGGATCACGTCACGGATGTTGCCCATTCCTGTAAGATACATTACGCATCTCTCAAATCCAAGTCCGAATCCTGAATGACGGGTAGAACCGTATTTACGAAGATCCAGATAGAAATCGTAATCTTCCGGTTTCAGTCCAAGCTCGTCCATACGTGCTTTCAGTTTACCGTAGTCATCCTCTCTCTGGCTTCCTCCGATGATCTCTCCGATTCCCGGTACAAGACAGTCCATAGCTGCTACAGTCTTACCATCTTCGTTGAGTTTCATATAGAAGGCCTTGATCTCTTTCGGATAATCAGTAACAAATACAGGTCTCTTATAGATCTGCTCTGTCAGATAACGCTCATGCTCTGTCTGAAGGTCGCAACCCCAGAATACCTTGTAATCAAATTTATCGTTGTTTTTCTCAAGGATTTCAACAGCCTCTGTGTATGTTACATGTGCAAACTCAGAGTTCAGCACATGGTTCAGTCTGTCAAGAAGTCCCTTGTCTACGAAGGAATTGAAGAAATTTATCTCCTCCGGTGCATTCTCAAGAACGTAACGGATCACATATTTCAGCATAGCTTCTGCAAGCTCCATAGCATCCTGAATATCTGCAAATGCACACTCCGGCTCGATCATCCAGAACTCAGCTGCATGTCGTGTTGTATTGGAGTTCTCTGCACGGAAAGTTGGTCCGAATGTGTAGATATTGCGGAATGCCTGTGCAAATGTCTCACCGTTGAGCTGACCGCTTACTGTAAGATTAGTCTCTTTTCCGAAGAAGTCCTGAGAATAATCTACTTTTCCATCCTCTGTCATCGGTATGTTCTTAGGATCCAGTGTTGTTACCTGGAACATTTCTCCTGCGCCCTCACAGTCACTTCCTGTGATCAGTGGTGTATGCACATAGACAAAATCTCTCTCCTGGAAGAATTTATGAATCGCATATGCACAGAGAGAACGTACACGGAATACTGCCTGGAAAGTGTTTGTTCTCGGTCTTAAATGTGTCATAGTTCTTAAATATTCAAGACTGTGGCGTTTCTTCTGAAGCGGATAATCCGGAGCAGAACCTCCCTCTACAAATACTTCTGATGCCTGAATCTCAAATGGCTGTTTCGCCTGCGGTGTTGCTACCAGTGTTCCTTTAACGATAATGGCTGCACCTACATTTAATTTGGAAACCTCTGCAAAATTCTCCATGTTATCATGATATACGATCTGAAGAGTTTCAAAAAAACTTCCATCATGAAGCACGATAAAACCAAATGCCTTGGAATCACGAACGCTGCGCACCCAGCCGCCTACTGTGATCTCTTTATCAAGATACTGTTCACGGTTTCTGTAAATCTCTTTAACTGTTGTCAGTTTCATAATCTATACCTCATTCCTCATAATTCAGGATTTCCCGTCCCTTCGGACATATAAATGTCCGTATCGAATTAAGTATAGACTATTCTTATGGTTCGCGCAAGGAGTAATTGGAAGGAATTAGCTGCCCTGGTATAATTCCTGTGATATAAAAAATCCCGCATGCCGGAAAATGTGCCGACATGCGGAATCTTTTGTTCTTTTAATAGTAAATCTGGTTGATACTTCCCGTATTGAGATATATCACACTGTAATAGTAGATTCTCTTGTAGGTCCTGGTTGTATAATGAAGTCCGTCATCTGAATCTCTGTCTGTACCAACATAGGAAGCATTGGTTCCATACCCTGTTTTCATCAGCACATTGTAAGTATCAATGTATTTGTAATTTAAAGAAAGACCGGAATGGATCTTGCTGTTAAATTCCCGCACCTGTGCCTCTGTGCGGGCACCTTTTCCTGCCTTTGCGATCATGGTACTGTTCAGAGGATTCACTGACATATAGAAAAGCTTGCAGTTTTTGCTCTTCAGCGTTGATGCAATATCTGTCATATAGCTTACATAATTGCTTACATTAGCCATATCATTCACACCCAGGTTAAAGACGACCGCAATCGGAAGTGTACCTTCCGTCTTATTGATTTCTTTCAGAAGCTGTGAATATCCCTCACTCTTGAACCAGCTTAATCCCTGTCCTGCGCTGGCAATAAATGAAACTCCGCTGGTAACAGAACTGCTCATCTGTTTGTTCAGCGTTGCATTCATTCCCACTGTACGGGAATCTCCGACAAAAATCACCTTGCTGTACTTCATGTTGATCGCCGGACGCGCCATTGTTTCTGAACTGATATCCTTCTCAGTGGCACGATTAAACACTGTTGCGTACAGCGTAGTAGTCTTGCTGATCTTCAAAAGCTCTCCTGCTTCATAATCCGGTGCTGCCGAAGATCCGCTCCGTTTGGTTTTGGCCCATCCCATAAACGTATATCCTGTACTGTTAGATGCTGAAGGAAGTTTCAGATAACCGCCCTTTCCAAGAGTAACTGTCTTCCATACTGTTCCGTTTGCCTTACAGAGCTTCACACTTACCGACTGCATCTGTACTGCATAATACTTGATATTTCCGGCAATCTTGATCTTGGTCCCGGCCTTCTTCGCTGTAGATGTCTTACCGTTTACACTGGTGGACCATCCAAGGTTTACATAACCTGTTCTTGTTGGAACTGACGGCAATGTATAGTACGTACCTTCTTCTACTTTTTTCTGAAGCTTCTTATATGCAGCATTGCTGCTTCCATTTCCAAGATAAAAGCTTACTGTATAATATTTACTCTTTCTCCGGACAGCATAGAGTTTCATATCTTTTTTGACTTTCACTCTGGCTCCGGCTTTATATACCACCTTGCTGCTTCCCTTGGTCGTGGTCCATCCAAGACTCTGATAGCCTACAGCTTTCGGAACTGCCGGAAGCTTGATCCTGGTATTCAGCGTAACATTTCTTGTCAGTGACGTATACGTCTTGCTTGTACTGGTGCCAGAGTTGTTATTGAACTTCACTGTATATACAAGCTTGCTTGCAGATACCTTCTGTGAAGCTGCCGGCATAAAGATCAGTGCCATTGCAACAACCGCCAGCAAAAGCCATTTTATACGAAAGGCTTTTCCGGTTCTTTCTGTTTTCTTCATATAAATGCTCCTCCTGAAATATACATCTGTCATGTTTCATACAGGAAATTCTCTTTCCGGCTGCCACAGCCGGAGATATCAGATTACCGGTCTGCCTCTGAAGCCTTACAGAGTGTTGATAAATCTCATAAATGCATCCCTGCCCTCTGGTGTACATTTATAAACGCCGGCATCCTCCAGAACATGAACAAATACGTTTCCAACTTCCCTGCGGAGAACTTCCTGGATATTATTTTTGTCAAGTTTCTCATATTTCGGCAGAAATTCTGCAACCCATGCCGCATGCTTCTCGATTTTTTCATTGGAAGCGACATCTCTGCCACTTAAGATGTACTCTTCCAGAAGCTCCAGCTCCTCTTTCAGACGTGCCGGAAGAACAGCCAGACCCATAACCTCGATAAGTCCGATGTTCTCTTTCTTAATATGGTGATAGCATGCATGTGGATGATAAACACCCAGCGGGTTCTCTTCTGTTGTAATGTTATTACGCAATGTCAGATCCAGCTCAAAAGTATCTCCGACTTTACGTGCGATCGGCGTAATTGTATTATGCGGCTCTCCGTCTGTCTCTGCAAAAATAAATGCTGCCTCATCTGTGTAGCTTCTCCAGTTCGCCAGTACATGCGTTGCCAGATCGATCAGTCTCTTCTCATCTTTGCTGCGGATACGCAGAACAGAAAGAGGCCATTTCACAATACCGGCTTCTACATCTTCATATCCCGGAATCGTCACATGTTTCTCAATCTCAGCCTTGGCCATGGCAAATGTATAATGACCACCCTGGAAATGATCATGGCTTAAGATTGATCCGCCTACGATCGGAAGGTCTGCATTGGAGCCCAGGAAATAATGTGGAAACAGTTTTACGAAATCAAACAGTTTCACAAATGTATTTCTCTCGATTTTCATTGGTGTATGCTGGCTGTTGAACACAATACAATGCTCATTATAGTAAACATACGGTGAATACTGGAATCCCCACGGACTGTCATTAACAGTGATCGGAATGATCCTGTGGTTCTCTCTCGCCGGATGATTGACTCTTCCTGCATAACCTTCATTCTCCGGACAAAGCAGGCATTTCGGATAACTGCTGGATTTTACAAGCTTAGCAGCAGCAATCGCCTTCGGGTCTTTCTCCGGTTTGGAAAGGTTGATGGTGATGTCAATCTTACCATACTCACTGTCAACTGTCCACTTCTGGTCTTTTTTAACGCGGTAGCGTCTGATATAGTTACTGTCCTGGCTCAGCTTATAAAAATAATCGGTAGCCTTCTCCGGGTCTTCCTTATAAGCATCCCAGAACTCTTTCTGAACCTGTGCCGGACGGGGCATCAGACAATTCATAAGTTTTGTATCAAAAAGATCTCTGTATACAACACTGTCCTCTATAATTCCCCTCTTTACAGCTTCATCCAGAAGCTCATTCAATACTTCTTCCAAGTCAATTTTAGCATACTCTGTTTCCGGTTCTGTATACTCACTTTCACCAAAAACATCCAGAAGAAGATTCGTCGTATAGATTCTCTCACACTCCGGTGTGATTCCTCTTTCTACTCCATACTGCACCAGTTTTTTGATACTTTCACTTAACATTGCATTTTCCCCTTTCCTGTCGCGCTTTTGCTTCGGCAGACAGGTATTCAGCCTGTCCGCCTTTTATGCTAAACGGATAATTCCGTTTCGCTGTCTTTGCTTCATCCCATTATCCATACCCGGATCACAGGATCCCCGTTACTCTGTAACGTTTTCTATATAGGTCAAAAATACATTTCCTGCACTCTCAAACAATGCCGTGCTGTCATTCATTCCATATGGGCTTGTCTGCCCTGTTGACGGATCATAAAGATATGTGTTGTATTCATCATAGCCTACGATCACAACACTTGAATTATCCCCTGTTTTTGCAATTACCGGACGCTGCGCGCTTACCTCGTAAAGAACATTATCAAGGCTGCAGCCTGTAAGATCAATTACAGTTCCCGCATCGCCAAGTCCATCCTGAAGTTCCTGTTTCTTCCAGTTCGCTGTGCGGATGATCTCCGGTACATCTTCTATATTAAGCTGGATCTTCGTTTTCTTATTTCCCCTCTCCCAGACATACTGCTGTGCACGGTTAAGTACAACACCGGTCTGATCGTCAGCACGTTTCACAGCTGCTGCCGGATCTGTATAGATACAATCCAGAGATCCATAAGCATAAACATAATAAAGTTCACCCTGCGGAACCGTTGTATCCAACGTTACAGAGACATCCTCCATACTCTCGATCTTGGAATAAACAAGAAGTGGATCATCTGTTTCCGGCTTTTGGCCTATCGTGAGACGAATCAGCGTTCCTGCCCGGTTTGTTGTAATCAAAGCCACATCTATCTGACTTCCGGATACCTTCTTATTGTTCATGATATTGTCTTTCTTCTGGGCTGTATAAGTATTTCCGGATTTTGCAGAAAGTTCGAATTCCATCATTGTTGTACCAACCGTTACATTTGTAATGTAAAGCCCGTCCTGATGGTATTCTTTTTTCAGTTTTCCTTCAAAACTTTCAATACGGAAAGTACTGATTCCCTCTTTCTCATGACCATTCTCATCTGTGAGGATATCTCCATCTGCAACAATTCCATAAATAAAATCTTCGTTCATGAATCCAAGTGCACGGAGCTTCTGTCCGCTTTCAGGGGCAATATCCCTTGTCTTCAGGGAATCGAACTCAATCTCTCTGATCTTTCCTTCATCATCACCTGATGTTATAAGCCATGCTGCATGAGCTTTCGTGTCAGAAACCACAAAACAGTTCTGCTTGATACCTTCCTCAAGAATCTCAGAAGTTCCTTCCTCTATATTTACCTGATACAGCTTCTGCGCGAAAAGCAAGAACAGCTGATTATCTTTATTTACATAAGTAAGAGTTCCAAGATCTTCCTTCAGAAATTCGTAGGATTCTGTGCTTGGTATGAAAACCTTCTCCTCAACCACATTCCGGTCACTGTTATAATGGTAAACACAGACACCGCTGTATCCTTCATGGATTCCTCTGTTCATGTATCCATATAACACAAAATCCACATCTCCATTATCTGCCACTCGAATGATCTTGATGTCATGTTCATTACGCACATATCTGGAATCGTTGTTTTCTTCTTTACGGAAACTGAAAATTCTGGTGATCTTACCACCGGCCGGCGCATAGGACCACAGATCTCCATCCTGCTCAAAAACTACGATCGTTCCATCACTGTTCGCAGAATAGGTTACATTTTTGTCCCTGACTCCAAGAAGAAGTCCCGCATCTGAAACAACTGTCTGTGACGGATCGAAAACTTTCGTAGCGGAACGCTTGAAATCAAGCAGCATGATCCTGGTTTCTGTGTAACGCATACGATAGAATTCCGTAACATCATAGATTTCTGTTTCTCCCTCATCATCCTCTGCCGAAACCTGATAGTTCAGTGTAATACTGGCAGTTGTCTCATTAATATCATCAATCAGCGGCACACCTTCCATATAGAGCTTCGGAGCAAGTGAACCCCAGCTGATATTGGAAAGTCCGGAATTAATAGTAATATTATTGAAATTGGTTCCACCGGAGGTATCTTCTGCCTCCAGATAACCTGTCAGTTTATCGGCCTTCTCTTTATCCAGACAATTGGCAGAGAACGTTTTTACAAACTGCAGATAAGATTCTGTATTCAGCTGAGTTCTGGAAACAACTCTTGTATAGTAATAAACCTCACCTTCGCTGGTATCCAAAGTGATCTGCATGGAATATTCCTGGTTCATTCTCAGGTCACTTCCAATCTCGATCTCTGCACTCAGATAACCATTCTCTTCCTTTGTAAGATTCTTGATCTTACGGTTCTCCATGACTTTGCTGCCGTCAGAAGTACGTACCTCATAAGCAAGTCCTGTCACAGAATCCGCATAAGGATTAATCTCAAAAGTCAGCTTCTTGGTCGTATCCAGCGGTGTAATACTGCCTCGCATAAAGTCTGTCTGCATAGCCTGTTTATAGCCATACATCTTATTTGCCTGGGTACTTCCAATTTTTACCATGACTTCCGGAAGCGTAGCATCGTTCATATCCGAGCGGTTATCTGTAGACTGGCTATTCATAAGAAGAGAACTTCCAGCCACAACCACTACGAAAAGCACCAGTAATACTGCTCCTTTGCATATGATCTTCTTCATGTCATTCTCCCTTCTGTGAGATCGACTCTTCCGGATAAAGAAGACGATCCAGAGTAGGATTTACATGAAGTGCTTTCATAGACTCAGCAAAACTGTCTCTGCTCTTTTTCTTTCCGGTTTTTACTGCACGGATCAGAATGTTCTTAGGTGTATGTTCCATATCAATAAATTCCAGAAGCTGAGTCTCATAACCTTTACTCTCAAGAAGTTCTGCCCGAAAACCATCTGTGATCAGCGCTGCCATCCTCTCTTTCAGGATACCGTAGCGCATAACAGGCTGCAGCACATCATTTCTGATCTGTCTGTTCAGTTCATGCTGGCAGCATGGAACGGACAAAATCACCTGTGCTCCCCATTCCACAGCCTTTGCCAGAGCAAAATCAGTAGCTGTATCGCAGGCATGAAGCGTAACAACCATATCTACAGAAGATACGCCTTCATAACCGGCAATATCTCCCTGATAAAAATGAAGCTTCTCATAGCCGTAAGATCTGGCCAGCTCACTGCAGTGACGGATCACATCTTCCTTCAGGTCAAGGCCTATGATATTCACATCAAATCCCTCCAGCTCCCGGAGGTAATAGTACATTGCAAAAGTCAGGTAAGATTTCCCGCAGCCAAAATCCAGGATAGTGATCTCCCTGTCTTTCGGAAGTTTCGGAAGAATATCACGGATAAATTCCAGAAAACGGTTAATCTGGCGGAATTTATCATACCTGGAAGCTACAATCTTTCCATCTTTTGTCATAACTCCCAGATCTACCAGAAACGGAGCTGCAGTTCCTTCTTTCAGAATATACTGCTTCACACGATTATGCGGAGCGATCTTCGCATTCTGTACAGCTTCGTGGTGCTTCGTCTTAATGGTTGCCTTGCCTTTTTTACTGATAAGAATGCTTCCGTCCTGTCTGCGTCCTGTTGTCTGCAGCTGACGAAATTCCTCCATGGAGCTCTCCAGATAATCAATAATCTCTTCTCTTGAATAATTCTTATGATAAACCTTAGGGCCTTCTGTCATAGAGGCCTGGTAGCAAATCTTTCCTTTCAGCTCCACAGGACGAAGCTTCACCTTTGAAGGGCCTTCGCCAGTCCTGCGGCCGCTTAAAACAGCCTGGATCAGCTGTTCATTAATTTGTTCTTCTAAAAATTCCCTTATTGTTTTCATCATATTCCCATTATATTCATTTTCTATTTTCCTGTATATGGACAGATGTTAGCAGAATCTGTCATAACACGCGACATTGTCTGCATCTGCGCCGTCTGCACCGTCTTCTGGAAATCTCCTGGTAGACTAGCACTTCGATCAGATCGTCCAGAAAACTTCCTGGCATCTCCTGCGCACTGGTGTCAGAAGATATTTCTTCTTTTACCTGGCTGCATATATGATACAGCATGAAACGATCCGGACATTCATCATAAAGCCGGCTGCCTTCATAATCCAGAAGCTGGCACTGTGCTTCTGCTTTCTCCTGGATCTTTCTGGCTGTATCCGGATAATAAGATTTCATCAGGTCAAATTCTCTTTCCTGCTCTCTCTCTTCATTATAAAAACCAGGATTTCCCTGTGCAGCATAAAACGGATAAAACTCTTGATAAAGCATAACTATTCTGCTGTCCTCTCACTGTTATCTCTTACAGTATATGCAGCAGAAATATGACGGTGCTTCTTTTATCCGGCCTTAAGCCATACGTTTCAGCATTCCCTGAGTCAGACGGACACTGTGCTCAATGGCAAGTTTCTCAAAAGCAGGGTAATCCATATTTGCACTGTTATCAGCTTTATCTGAAATCGCACGGATGATCAGAAACGGAATCCCATTAAGTGCTGCTGCCTGTCCGATCGCTGCGCCTTCCATCTCAACTGCATATGCGCTGAACTCTTTTACAATATTATCTTTCACTCCCTGATCACATACAAACTGGTCTCCGGAAGCGATTCTGCCTTCAAATACCTGGATCTCCGGATTTACCTCTGCACACACCTCATGAGCGATCTTACGAAGACCCTCATCGGCCTGGAAGGAAAACTCTTTCATCTGTGGAATCTGTCCCTTGGGATAACCAAAACCTGTCGCATCCATGTCATGGTGAAGTACATCTGTGGAAAGAACAATATCACCAATATTGATATCATTATTCAGACTTCCTGCAATACCTGTATTGATCACAGCCTCAACCTGGAAAAGATCTGCAAGAATCTGTGTACACATACCTGCATTTACCTTACCGATTCCGGACTGTACTACAACTACCTTCTTGTCTTCCAGAATACCCTCATAAAAATCCATTCCTGCTCTTGTTGTGATCTTTACATTCTCCATGACCTCTTTCAGTCTGGCAACTTCCTGTTCCATTGCACCTATGATTCCAACGCATTTCATAATTGTCAAATCCTCTCTTTCTGCCTGTATGTTATAGTACCAGATGGGCTAAAATTTTCTTTCTGGCATCTCATTTTCTTTTTCTACAACGTTCATTATAACAAATTTTATTTTTTATGGAAACTTTTTTTCGGAGATGATATAATCATTGACGTATATCGGTTACTGTTCACTGGTAATATCCCGCGAGGTGTTTTTTGTGAACGAAGGTCACAGAAAACCCGAGACATGCCGCGCGAATTTATGCGATAAGCATAAATTCTGTGCATCGCGAAGCGTGTTGCTGAGAACGGAGTGAACAGTAACGTATATCGTATTAATAAATATCAAAATGGAGGTAAATAGAATGGTTTATAAGACAAAAGGTGTCTGCGCTCAGGGAATTGAGTTCGAGATCGATGATAATAAGAAAGTTCACAACATAAAATTCACAGGCGGCTGCTCCGGAAATACCCAGGGTGTCGCTCAGCTTGCAGAAGGTATGGATGCAGATGAGGTTATCAGCCGTCTGGAAGGTATCCGCTGCGGTTTCAAGCCAACTTCATGTCCGGATCAGCTCGCTAAGGCTATCCGCGAGGCTATTGGAGAGAATTAAGAGAATTCCTTGTAATATTTCGGGCACACTGTCAGCGAATAATCCCTGACAGTGTGCTCTTTTTATTTAGATATCATCTCTGTCCCATTTATCGCACAGCGACTGTATGTCTCTTGCAAAACGGTCCAGATCTTTATTCGGGCAGCCTTCATTCTTGCGTATCACTGTCATCAGACGGCGGCCCATTGCAAGAAGCTTCTCGTATGCACGTGTAGCACGACTTGCTTTCGGAGATGCCGTAGCCCTGACAATACGGATTCCCGGAGCCTCATGGATACATTTATTCTCAAGAAGATCATACTCCGTTCCACTGAATGGTGCTGTAGCATCATATCCCAGATCTTCTTTCAGTCTCTGTGCAAAAACTTCTGTCACTGTATCGTCACCATGTGTAACAAACACATGCTTCGGCTTATTATCAAATGCTCTGGCCCAGTCCAGCAGTCCGTTCACATCTGCATGACCGCTGATTCCCGGCATTTTACATATCTCAGCAGCTACCTGAACAGTTTCACCAAACAGTTTCATTTCCGTTGCACCTTCCAGAAGAGCACGGCCAGGGGTTCCAATTGCCTGATATCCAACAAAAAGTACTGTATTCTTAGGATTCCACAGATTATGCTTCAGATGATGCTTAATACGTCCGGCATCACACATGCCACTTGCGGAAATAATAACCTTGCAATCTGCATCAAAGTTGATAGCTCTGGAATCATCCGTTGTAACAGATGTCTTCAGGCCCTGAAAAAACAACGGATTGATTCCCTTTTTCAGAAGATCCATCGCTTCCTCATCATAACAGGTATACGCATTCTCACTGAAAATCGTAGTAGCTTCATTAGCAAGCGGACTATCTACATATACTGTAAAACCATCGTGCCCGTGGATAAGCCCCTGTTCCTTGATCTGCCGTATAAAATAAAGCATCTCCTGAGTTCTGCCCACTGCAAAAGACGGGATTACCAGACTTCCGCCTCTGTCAAAAGTTCTCTGGATAATCTCAGCCAGCATCACCGGATAATCCGGACGTTCTCCATGGCTTCTGTCACCATACGTGGATTCCATAACAACGTAATCTGCTTCTTTAATATATACAGGATCCTTGATCAGCGGCTGATTTACGTTTCCGATATCTCCTGAGAATACAATTTTCTCTGTCTTATCGTCTTCTGTCATCCAAATCTCAATACTGCTGGAACCGAGAAGATGACCGGCATCCACGAAACGTACTTCAATTCCTTCCGCAGGTTTAATAATCTTATCATAAGGACATCTGACAAAATTACGCAGAACCCCCATGGCATCTTCCATTGTGTATGCAGGAATAAATTCCGGTTTACCTTCCCTTCGCCCCTTACGGTTTCGCCATTCAGCCTCAAACATCTGGATATGCGCACTGTCACGAAGCATAATATCACAAAGATTACAGGTTGCTTCTGTTGCATAGATTGGTCCCTGATATCCTTTGGCATATAATGCCGGAAGATTTCCGGAATGATCCATATGCGCATGTGTTAGAAGTACAAAATCCAGATCTCCCGGAGCTATAGGCAGATCCTTGTTCTCATAATAATCCGGTCCCTGCTCCATACCATAATCCACCAGAAATTTCCTTCCTGCAGCTTCCAGATAATAACAACTTCCGGTCACCTCATGCGTTGCACCGATAAACATTATCTTCATGAACAAGCCCCCTTTTGTCCGTCTATTTACAACTATGAAAGCAAATGATAGATATTTCGTTTATTAACTGTTATTTTATTGTATTTATTATACATGAATTTCGTGATTTTTAATAGTCTTTTTGTGAGATATATATGATTTTTTGTATTGATTTCTCTTAGAATTAACGGAGATTGTAAAATTCGATTAGAATTGTTTTATTTTTCAGATTTTTTTAAGATTTCCCAGCGATGGTAATGTAAGTTTACTGGATTTTTTTAATGGGGGTTTGGGCATCGCTGGGATGGTGATGAGCTTTACTTGATTACTTGACTAAAACGCCTTTGGTTACTGTTCTTACAGACTCTTTGCTACCGTCTTTAGCCGCATGATAGCCGCGAACACGATAGTAGTAACCCTTTGGAACAATCACTGTAATGTCTTTGGTCAAATTACTTACATTTGACGCTGTAAAGGTCCAATTTTTATATGTAGAATAAGTACCATTTACTTTTCGCTCCAGATACAAATTTAAATACACTGTAGCGCAATTATGATGGCATTGTGTTATTCCTGATACCAATACTTTATTGCTGGCTAACTTTTTTACTGTAGTTGTTCCAAAATTGAGATTATTTCCTCGTAAAACACTATACGTAGTATCTTCTGCAAAATCTGCCTCCGTTTCCAAATCAGTAATTGTATTATCAGCCATTACAGGAATGAAATTCACAAGACTAAGACAAATTATCATGCAGATAACTTTAACTAATTTTTTTCCTTTTTCTTTCATACTTGTTCCTCGCTTTCCAGTTAACTTACTATATTAATACGAAATAAATATATTTTTTTCTCTTTAAAAATACATATTATCAATCAATTTTAAAAACTCCTGTTTTTTCATTTTTCCACTAATTTGATAAAATATATCATTCATCTTCCAATAGGCTGCATAACTCTCTTTCTTGTCTTTTTTATCTCTGACTTTAATTATCGTTATTTCAATTTCATCATCCTCTTTATTTATAATATCTAATACTTTTCCATCCAAAAATTGATTACTACTTTTCCTATCATCGTTATAATTATTCATATATACACTAACAATTGTATTTTTATAATTATACTCCAACCAAGCATAACCTGCATCACTACTTACTTTATAATCTTTAAATTCAAAACCTTCTGGTCTATACATAAATTTAGGTACTGAATCTGAATTTAATTTCGTTTTTATATTATCAATTGCATCTCTCTCAACTTGATCAACAGCCAATTCTTCATTTGTTACCTCATTATCCACACTAATACTAGTATCATTCCCAGTCCAAAGCTTCACGGAATCAATAAAATAACTTCTATTAGCCTGGCTAGTCATACTCGCTGCAAATACTCCGGCAGCGCATACCAACATCACTGCCGCTACACGGGCAAGCCTATTTCTTTTTTCAGGTTTTGCAGGAAGATAAACAATTTTTACCTTCTCCGGTTCTTCTGCCTTTTCGTTAATTTTTCTATGATTATCAGCTTTCTCACTGACATTTTCTTCTTCATAAATGCCATCTGCTTTCAGTCTCTCTACAAGCCTTGCATATGCAGCTCTGGCTTCTTCTTCGGTTTCACCATCCTCAGGAATATTGCCATCTGGAAACATAATTTTTTCCATTTCATCAATTTCTT
Source organism: Blautia schinkii (assembly GCF_013304825.1). Taxonomy (GTDB): domain Bacteria; phylum Bacillota; class Clostridia; order Lachnospirales; family Lachnospiraceae; genus Blautia_A; species Blautia_A schinkii_B. The sequence goes on from NZ_JAAWUO010000010.1 coordinate 59,486, forward strand.
TATTATATTCCTCAGTCAACCATTTTTTCAGTTCTTCATCGCTGAAATTTCCCATTATTTTTCACCTGTAAACCCATCTTTTCTTGACAATTTCCTCTTTAGAGTTCATATTTAATGATAGTATATGACTATTCAGGAGGAATCCAAATGAAACACATCGTACTTACCGGCGGTGGTACTGCCGGCCATGTAACCCCTAATATTGCTTTGATTCCAAGACTCCAGGAGCTTGGTTATAAAATTTCCTATATCGGTTCCTATGAAGGAATCGAGAAAAAGCTCATTGAAGAGCTTGGTATCCCTTATTACGGAATTTCATCAGGAAAACTGAGACGTTATTTTGATCTCAAGAATTTCTCCGATCCATTCCGCGTACTGAAAGGATTCAGCCAGGCCAGAAAAATTCTGAAACAGCTGAAACCGGATGTTGTTTTTTCAAAAGGAGGCTTTGTTACGGTTCCTGTTGTAATCGCAGCCAGCCGTTTGAAAATTCCGGCACTTATTCATGAGTCTGATATGACTCCTGGTCTTGCCAACAAGCTCTGCCTCTCTTCCGCAACAAAAATATGCTGCAATTTCCCGGAGACAGTATCCAATCTTCCTGCTAATAAGGCTGTTCTTACCGGAACTCCAATTCGTCAGGAACTCCTTTCCGGAAATGCAGAAGCCGGTCGTAAATTCTGTGGTTTCAATGCTGACAAACCTGTTCTTATGGTTATTGGCGGCAGCCTTGGAGCAGCTTCCGTCAATGACAATATCCGCAAGATCCTTCCTGACCTTCTGAAAGAATTCCAGGTTGTGCACCTCTGTGGAAAAGGAAAAACCGATGAAAGTTTAAACGGAACTGCCGGTTACGTTCAGTATGAATATATCAAAGATGAACTTCCGGATCTGTTTGCTCTTGCCGACATCGTAATCTCCCGTGCAGGTGCCAATGCAATCTGTGAGATCAGCGAACTCCATAAACCAAATCTTCTGATTCCCCTTTCAGCAAAAGCCAGCCGAGGTGACCAGATTCTTAACGCACGTTCATTTGAACGTCAGGGATTCAGCATGGTTCTTGAGGAAGAAGAAATCACAGAAGCCAAGCTTCTGGATACTATCCGCCAGCTTTATACAGACCGCCAGAAATATATTGATGCCATGGCAGGAAACGGTCACGTAGACTCCATCCGTAAGATCACAGATCTTATTGAAGAATGTGCCCGCTCCTGACAGCAATATTAATATTCCTGTATGAAAGACTCTGCCACTGCCCATTTGGGAGCTGGCAGAGTTTTCTTTTATTCATAAGTTTTCTCATACTCTTCTTTCAACCAGCGTTTCGCCTTATAGATCCTGTTATTCACACCACTCTTTGTCAGTCCGAACTCTTCTGCCACTGTTTCAACAGGAACATTCATAAACTTTGTCTGAATCAGAATTTCATAATTAATTGGCTGTTCAGCGCGAAATCTTTCCAGTATCATATGCATAAATTTATTTTCTTCCTGCCTCAATATCTGATCTTCTGCATTCACATGAATTCTCCGATCCAGAACCGATGCAGTCTCATCATCGTGACAGGAGAATTCATGTTTTGTGCTGGATTTCTTTTTATAATCCAGAGCTTTGTTTACAGCAGCTCTCCGGATCAGCGCATATAGCATTTTTTCATTTTCGAGATCCAGATCATTTCTTATGGTGTACATTTTATAAAGTACTTCCTGACTGATATCATCCGCCAGATACCAATCCTCCAGAATTCCATATGCATATGATTTAGCTATTTGACGATATTTCAAATAAAATTCTTCATATTCAATTTCGTTCATTTTTTCTCTTTGGTAAATTTACAGTTACTCTTTTACTTTATTCAGGATTTCTTCCTTATCCTCATCGCTGAGCTGTCCCGGTTTCCAGGTCAGACCTACACCATCTCCCTCATATCGCGGAATCAGATGCATATGAAAATGAAATACTGTCTGTCCTGCAATCTCTCCGTTATTCTGAACAATGTTGAAACCATCACAGTTCAGTGCATCTGTCAGCTTCCCAGCCATTTTTTTTGCAAGTATCATAACTTTTCCAGCAGTCTCTTCCGGCAGTTCATAAATATTGGCAGCGTGCTTCTTCGGCAAAATCAGAGAATGTCCCTTACTCGCAGGTCCAAGATCCAGAATCACACGAAATTCTTCGTCCTCATAAAGTGTTGCTGACGGAATCTCTCCGTTCGCTATTTTACAAAATATACAGTCTCCCATTTCTGTATCCTCCTCTTCTGAAAATAGATTTCTGGTTATCCTTATTTTGTCGTATTTTCTCGATTTTTTCAATACTGTTCTTGTTGATATTTAAAATTTCTGATGTTAATATTTTTTCGAGGTGATAATATGTGCAACGATAATACAGTTGACAAATTAAAAAATGAATTCCATTATACTCTTTCGAAATTTTCTCATGAGATCCGAAATCCTATAACGCTCATCAACAGTGAGCTTCAGATGATCGCAGCTGCTCATCCTGAAGTACAGGAATATAAACAATGGGACGATGTCATAGATAATCTTGACTATGTCAGAGATCTTCTTGATGAGCTTTCCGCATTTAACAATGCAAACCGTATCACACCCAAAGCCACAGACACCTGTGCCTATCTGAAAACGATTCTCTCTTCTGTCAAACCTACTCTGGACTACCTCGAAATCACACTGGAGTCAGATATCCCGGATTCTCTTCCTGTAATGATGCTCGATCAGATCAAAATCCGACAGATGATGATTAATCTTCTGAAGAATGCCTGGGAAGCAGTTCCTGTTCCTGGTGGAAAAATAACTGTATCCGCCTATTCGAAAAATCACGGCATCGCCATCGATATTCAGGACAACGGATGCGGAATCTCACCGGAAGATCAGGCAACTATTTTTCAACCCTTTTTCACAACCAAAGAATCCGGAACCGGACTGGGCCTTCCTGTTGTAAAACAGATCGTTGAAGCACATCATGGTTCTATCTCTGCTGAAAGCACCCCAGATCAGGGAACTGTTTTCCATATTTTTCTTGGATGATAAAATATTACCGCTGCCAGAAAACCACACAGTAGACCACCTGCATGCGCCGCATTATCTACACCTTCACTTGCAAAGCCAAAATAAAGAGAGAATGCGGCCATGATAAGCATTTGTTTCATAGTAAGGTCTGCAACTCTTCCCCTGTGCCGGATGATCACATAGATCATACCTCCCATAACTGCAAAAACAGCCCCGGATGCACCTGCTGATACAGAATAATCGCCTGTACGCATATCCCAGAACAGAGAAATAAAATTACCACCCAGACCTCCTGCAATATAAATCAGTAAAAATCTCAGTCTGCCAACAGCTGGTTCCAACCGCTGTCCAAGTACAAACAAAACCAGCATATTATTAATAAGATGGGGTGCCCCAAAATGTAGAAACATGCTTGAAAAAACTCGATACCACTGTCCCTGTTCCAGGATCAGAGGCGCATAGGCAGCTCCGCATTCCAGCATATGCTGTCCGTTTTCTGAGCCACCGGTGAATTCTACGATTAGAAAGATCAGTGTATTTAACAGAATCAGTAATACAGTCACAGGCTCTTTTTTTATTTCTTCCACTTAAATCCTCTTTTCCATTTCTGATAATTAACAGATTTTTGGACATTTTAACAGATTTTGGATTTTTGCACAACCTGTGTCTCTTATATAATACGACAAAACAGCTCTATTTTCTCTCTTCTATTTCAAAAAAATATAACGCGCCTGTGCAAAATCTACTTCGTCTTCATCTTTTAAGAAATAGTCTTCTCCTGTTTTCAACATCTGTCCGTTTACAGATGTTCCATTTCTGGAATTCAGATCTGTCAGATAATACTCACCATCCCTTCTTCTTATTTTTGCATGAATACGGCTTACCGTGGGAACATTGATAACTGCATCTGCTGCAGTCTTCAGTTTTCCTATTACAGTGATATCCTGATCCAGATAGATCGTGGCAAGTTCTCCTGGTTCCCTGCTCACCAGTGTGGCCGGACCTTTTACTGCCCCTGAAGAAAGAACCACCGTCTCACCAAATCCCTCCGAAACTTCTTCTGTTTTCTTTCTTTTCTCTACATCCTTTGTTAACTTTTCACTTACAGGATTCCTCTTTTCTGTAATACCTTCTCCGACGACAGCTGCTTCTTCCATCCTGTTTTTCTTTTCGCCTGCTTCGCAAGTCTGCAACATCATTTCTTTTTGTCTGTTATATCGTTCACCAGTACTTTGTACCTTTTCTTCTATATCGCTCTTTTTCTGTTCGTTTCCTGAAACTTTTTTTAATAAAATATACACTAACATTCCCAGTACCATTAACAACAGAATCACTCCAAGAAGAATTTCTGTACTTACCCGTGGAAGATATCCTCCAGCCATTCCTGTTGTAATACCAAGTAAAATCAAAAGTGCTCCTGCAAATCCAGCCACGGATTTCCATATTTTGACATCTTTTGTTTTCTTAGTTTTATCTTTCTTCTCGCTCCTCCTTTTTTGTGTTTTCTTTTCTGAATTTACATTGTTTTCTCTTTCCCAGCTGCCACTCTCCCATAATTCCTTCTGCTGTTCTTCTTTTCCGGAATCTATCTTCTCCGACTGCTGTACTATTTTCTTTTCATAATCCATAAAATCGGACTCCTTGCCTTCCCGTACTTTATACAGTTCTTCTTTGATATGCTCCAGGTGAAAACTATCCTCCAAAGCCCTGCGATATACCCCATATCCCAGCATAACCGCTTTTCCGTCCTCATGATCCAGTTTTGGCAGAAAATACTCCGCAAGATTCTGAAACTGTTTCTGTACTTCTCCATGAAATCCCGGAAGATAACAGAAACGAACATTTTTCTTTTCTGAATCCATATAAATATATTCCGGTTCCAGAATCAGCTGGCAGGGATTTAAAAGATACTCTGACATTTCTTCCATCACCTGTATAAACCCTCCAAGAATCACCTGCAGTTCTTCTATCCCCAGTTTTCTGTCTTCAAAAAGTGCAGTAAGCGAATGTCTGGAGGTCACATCATAATACACCATAAATTTCCCATCTATTCCCTGTATCCTGCACTGAAGAAGATCCGGAACTACATTAGCCACGATCATTCTTACCTGATAGGAATCTGTATCAATTACATCTTCTCCAGTCAGGATCAGGTAATTATGGTTCATATCTCTTTTATACTCTGATTTCATTTTACTGCCTCACCTCTTCCACCGCATCCCTGGAACTCTTTACTTTTCGTATCCATCCGACCGGACGCAAAGGTACTGCTTTCCCCGTTGCTTTTATTTTCCATTTCAGTCCCAGAAAGCCTGCCGGTATCTCCATCCGATATGTCACCTGTACGCTTTTACCTGTACTTATCTGCATACGAAGGTTTTCGCCACCTGGCAGCCCTGCACTTCCCAACATTCTTCCCTGATTATCTGCTTTTTCATAGCTATTTCCATTTTTACTGTATCCTTCCATGCTTCCGCTGACTGCTGCTTCATAAGCAGCTGCAGTCAGCCACGCTCTGTTATGTACATAAAAATTCAGATACAAAAGTCCCATCAGTACCAGAAAAATTACAGGCATCAGAAGTGCCGCTTCCACTGTAAAACTTCCTCTTTTAATCTTTCTCATAAAAATCTCCATTCAGCCGCCAAGTCGTCGGCACAGATAGTAATGAAATCTTGTTACAGTCACCTCGATTATTAAGGCATCCCGGCATCAATATCAGATCTGCCCGCCTGTTTTGTTGTTGATATGCAGGTGCACCTCTTTTCTCAGGTGGGAATACCATTAAACAGGTTCACTATGTGAGAATTCCTCCCAGATAACCCACCAATAAAAACGGAACAAATGGTATTTCTGTATTACGTTTCTTTTTTAATACACATAACTGAAGTCCTGCATAAATTCCACACAAAAGAAATGACAGGCAAAGAATCTCCATTAATTCTCCTGCATTTAGTACCGAACCCATGGCAAAGATCATCACTCCATCTCCCATACCCACTTTTCCTCTGCTCAGTACAGATGCTATTGCTGCTACAACTCCAATTCCCAGAGAAAATATTCCCTCCGGATACACAGTTCCAGCTTTTATTCTCCACAAAATCCCACCTGCGAGAAACATTAAAAACACTGGAAGACAAATCTCCCTCTTTCGAATATCTGTCCATGTATTAATTCCCAGAAATACCACCATACATAATTCACTGCTGCTCATATTGTCTGCATCTCCTCTCAGCCACACCGTCCGCAGGCACTCATTTCACCGGAAACTTCTGATTCCTTTACCATACGTACAGATCTTTTCAACCCGCTGCAATTCTCCCTGTTATGGTAGCGGTTACTTTTTTTCGTTATATACACTACGCCTGCCGGTTCCTGTCCACGACTGCATAGTTCACAGGCCTGATATTTCTCACCATAAGTATTTTTCATTGTTTTTACAACTGCCCCGGAAATCTGCTGTACAGAAAGATTCAGGTAACTGCATCCAAGTTTCCTGTGATAGACGGTTCCTGATTCTGTTACATACACCATAGGCTGATTTGCAGTTTCATTCTTTTCATTTTCATATTGAACACCTGTCCATGCATGAACTTTCACAGTGTTATGAAACCAGATTTTCGGAAGAGGAATCAGTCCGCCCACAGGCTGATAGCTATACACATCCGGCAGTATAATATTGTCCGTTGTTGAACCTCCTGCTCCGTACGCGTACATTCCTGCTTCCTTTGCATTCTGGCAGAGCTTTGTCAGATGCTCTGTCTGAATTTTATAAATATCCATAAAGGACAGCAAAGTGATCACTCCGAAAAAGAAAAGCGGAAGTACCAGAGCAGCCTCAACTGTAAGACTTGCCTTTTTCAGCTTATTTTGAAAGGTACACAGGGATACTTTTCCAGAAAGCAGATTCCTGATTATCGGGGGAAACAGGAAATATCTTCTTCTCGGAGAGCGCCTTTCTCTTTTTTGATCCAGTCTGTCTATCTGATTACTATCATTCTTTTCTTTCTGAAAAAGCATCCCTGCGCACCTCTCTTTGCTACTCATAAGCATATCGTCTTGTAACTGTAAATATCTTCTTTTTATTTGCCCTCACATCTGCTGATGCTTCAAGAGCAACGATGCAGTGATCCATCTGGAACTGCGGTCTGTTTCCTTTATCTCTGATCGTGCATTCGATCATATCCATTCCTCTCGTAACCTGCTGATGTTTTCCTGTTGTCATAAGCATTATCCGAAGATAATCTTCATAAGACATACCGGCTCCCGAATCCTTTCTTGAAGAATCCAAACTGTCCAGAATATTGGACAGATTACTCAGAGACAGCTGCCAGTCAGATGCAGTTTTTACAAGCGGTACATGGCCTCCTGCAAAAAGTTCTCTCACATCCAGAATACTCTCTGCAAATGCCCAACAGAATATCAATGCCGCCTCTATCACAACTGCTGCCGGCGGAACCAGAAAACCGGATGCAATAGCCAGGGAAAGTGTCTCTATCTGAATCCTCTTTCCTCCATCTGAAATAAGATAGGCCATGTTTACTCCCTGTCTGATCAGAAGAAGTTTCGCAGCAACCGATTTCAGATTTTCCCTGTCATTATTTTTTCCACCAAGAATATACTCCACCTGATATTTCAGGCCTGACGAAGCTGGCTTTGTATAATTTCCAAGTTTGTTAAGAAGATACTGATCAAAAAGTATTCCAGACGTATACGAACTATCGGATTGTATATTAGTATCCATTTCCAGGCCCGTTTGTAGTTTTCTGCCTGATGCCAGGTATTTTTTATTAACAGAAGAATCAGAAATTCCCTTCTCTGCCGGAACTACAAGATCCAGCAGTCCCATTTTTCGTACTTTGCGAATAACAGGAATTGGATTCTCCACCTCTGTATTTATACCACCTGTAAAATCATCTGCATCTCCTCCATCTCCAGGTTCACCCGAATCTGTCTGATTTTGCTGTTCTTTTTCTGCTTCCTCACTTTTTTGTGCAGCGTCAGAAATTTCAGAATCATAAGATTTTAATGTTCCTCCATTCTCTGCCTGCTGCCCTTTTTTCTCTGCTTCATCAGTTTTCTTCTGCTGATCTTTCAATTTACGAAGAAGGACCTGTACCCCCTGGCTCCCCAGAGTCTCTTTCATAGTTTTCACAGCCTGCTGATAAAAAACTTCTCCATTTCCATCTGTCAACAGCTGATATCCGTTAAATCCCCCCTGAAGAAGAGTAAGTTTCTGACTGTTCTGTTTTAATACAGGTTTCATATAAGACTGAAAATTATCATACACTGATGCCATATCCGGTTCTTCTTTTCCACCCGCATACAAAGCAAACAGATCATAATCTTCCAGAAGATTCCTGTCATACTGTCCGAACAGAGAGTAAAGTCCGATATCCATACTGTTGATTATCTGGGTTCTGGCAGCTGCCATCCGCACAGATTCAATACTGGCGCATACAAGAGAAAGTATGAGGCTCAGGATCAGAGCCAGAAAAATGGTAATACTGCCTTTTTTGAGTTTTTTCGCCAAGGGGTACTTCTCCTTTCCAAAACGGCAGATCAGAACTTACCGTTTTTTAGTCTTGTCAGATCGCATTGCTCTGTTTTGTGATTTTTGAGAGGATCTTTTTTACGAGAGATGTGAGCTGTTCCTTAAAGATGACGACCAGACTGATCAGAACCACCAGAATCAGGATAATCTCCACAACTCCTACTGCATCCTCTTCCATCGCAAACTCTTTCATATATTTCCACAGATTTTTCATTTGTCACCTCACATTTCCATGCTCTTTAACAGTTATGTTCCACTGTAAAAGGAAAGACCGGCCGGAAGCATGATCACAGCCATTACTACAAGAAGCATCAGGATCATTGGCAGAAGAAGTTTCGTCGCAGCTGCCTCCCCCAGTACTCTTGCTTTTCTTTTTCTTTCCTCCCAGGCTTCTACAGCCTCTTTTTCCAGCAGATCGGACAGATACCGGCTTCCTTTTTGAAGATTCTGAATCAGAAGCGTTGACAAGGTTTTATATTTCACCTGCCCACATCGCTCTCCAAATCTCCGATAGGCCTCTGCTTCAGAAATCCCGCTGTCCATCTCATAACATGCTGTCCGGATTTCTTCATAAGCTGCACGTTTTCCTTCATCTTCTCTCTTTCCGTAATCTAAGGCAATTTTCTGAAATGCCTTTTTTGCAGTTAAGCCTGCCTGCACAAGAAGTGTAAATTTCATGATCAGCCCCGGATAATCCATCAACATCTGTTCTCTTCGTTTTATCTGAACATTCTGTTCTTCCCGTTTTTTTGCGATCACCAGCACTGCCGCCGCAATCAGTCCCAACCCTGAGATCAGACTTCCCGTAGTGTCTTTTGGCTGCTGCCATTCCAGATGTCTGCCGTTCCATTCATCCGGTAGATAATAATACTCAGGATCATTCTTTTTCTGGTTGTACTGTACGATCATATCCTGCAGTTCTTTCTCGCGCTGCTGCTCCTCACTCAGTTCTTTTTTTGTTTCCGGCTCTTCGCCCGATTCTTCCGTCTCTTTTTCCGGTACCTGCACATACAGAGAACCGGATTTTTTTCCGTCTACAGATACCATAAATTTCTCTTCATAAGCACCTGTCTCCTCTTTTTCCATACGGTATCCGGATGAATACACCGTACCACCGCCACTCTGAAATGTCAGAAGCATTCCTATGATATTTCCGGCAAGTGCTACCAGTACAAAAAGCTTCTGTCCCTCTGCATTGTCAGCCCACGGAGGCAGCCGCCCCAGCTTTCCCGCAAGAAAAGCTCCCAGAATCAACATAAATATCACAATATGTACCCACATCATCAACACCTACACTTCTATATCTACGATTTTTACGCCAAGCCAGTAGGAAAATCCATAAATTACCATACATACTGTCATGGCACAGATTCCAAAAAGATTTCCATACAGTACATCCATAAAACCCGGAGAAGTCAGCTTCAGATAGCAGATAATACCTGCCGGCATTATGCTCATAACCATCTGTTCTGATTTTTTTGCAGCCAGTGTTGCCTCGATCTCTTTTTTTACTTCAATCTTATCGCCCAGCATTCTGGCTACTTTCTGAATTACCTGTGTCATATCTCCACCTGTCCGTTTCGCTGTATAAAACACTGCCGCAAAATTCTCGATATCCTCCACACCACTTCGTTTTCCAAGATCTATAAATAAATCTTCTACCGGAACACTTAAGCGGATCTGGCTCTCAATATATCGAAATTCATCCAGAATATCACTTCCGTTCTCGTAGAGTCTTCCCAGATCCTTTACACTGGCCCGCACTGCATTTTCCGCTGAATATCCTGCCTGAACTGCTACATTCATAGCGGTCAGCGCATCCCGGAACTGGTAATTCAGCTCCCGCTTTTGTCTGGCAATACATTTCTTTTTCTGCATCTTCAGATACAGCACTGATACCGGAATCATAAACAGCAGTGCCAGAATATTCTGATAAAACAGATAATCGGCTGCAGCGCATACGGCAGCTCCCTCCAGAAGATATCTTACAATCTCCTTCGCCGTAAAATGATACGTCCTGTAATCTTTCCTCGTAAATTCCCATCTTTGATTTTTTCCTTTCCGTTCTTTCATAACTTAATTCCTGCCCGTTCCAATTTTTCACAATGTAAAAGTTCTCCTGCCTTTACAAGCCCGTTTTCTTCTTCCCAACGATACAGTGGATGTGTCTGGATCTCTCCATTCTCAAACCCACATACCTCTGTGATTTCCAGAAGCTTTCTGCTTTTATCACGCATCCTTCCAAGATGTACCAGAATGTCCACACCTGACGCAATCTGCCTTCGTATTGCTTCCAACGGAAGGTCAATCCCCATCAAAGTCATGGTCTCAATTCTGGAAAGCATATCCCGGCTGCTGTTGGCATGAAGTGTGGAAAGACTGCCATCATGACCTGTATTTAAACTCTGCAGCATATCTACGGTTTCCCCGCCGCGGACTTCTCCAACGATTATCCGATCCGGTCGCATTCTCAAGGCCGATTTGATCAGATCACGTATTGTTACAGAAGCTGCTCCTGCCATATTGGCCATTTTCGCTTCCAAACACACCAGGTTATCAATTCCTCTGATTTTCAGTTCAGCATTATCCTCGATCGTTATCAGCCGTTCATCTTTTGGAATATATTCTGCAACAGCTCCAAGAAAAGTAGTTTTTCCACTTCCGGTTCCTCCGCCGATTACCATGGAATATCTGGCCTGCACCAGTTTTTTCAGAAAGTCTGCACATTCCCAGGTAATACTTCCCAGGGAAATCAGTTTCTCCATTGTGATCGGATCATCCGGGAAACGCCGTATCGTGAGGATCGGCCCATTCAAAGCTACCGGATAGACTACAGCATTGACACGTGCCCCGTTCTCCAGCCTTGCATCAACGATTGGTGACGATTCGTTTACAACGCGATTACATCGTCCTACGATCTGCTGGATCACATCTTCCAGCTTCTCTCTGGATGTAAAAACCTTGTTCCACCTGGCCAGCTTACCGGCTCTTTCCACAAAAATAGCATCAGGTCCGTTAACCATGATCTCCGTTACACTTTCGTCCTCAATAAGCTCCTGCAATACATCCAGCTTTCGCACAGAACAGAACAGTTCCTGCCGGAGATCCACTTTTTCTTTCAGCGAAAAAAATTCTTCTCTTACCTGATTTAATATCAGATCATCGATCACCTCCAGGATTTCCTCATCAGATAATTCCCTGGAAACATCCAGCTGTCCCATAAGCAGATCATGGAGCTTCCGGAATTTTTCTCTGTTCATGAATACTCCTTTCTCAGAAGCTTCCGTATGTAATCGCCAAGTTCACTCCACACCAGCTGTTCCACATAAGATTCCGAAGATATGCTGTCCATATGAAAAGGAAGATGCAGTTTTTCGGTTTTTTCCAGAATCTTATCTTTGTTCCAGATACGCAGAAGATTTTCGAACTGAGTCATTTTACACACAGATACGGCATCTTTAAGAACTGGCATATAAATTTTCCCACATAGATCCAGCAGCTGAAAATTCTCGTCTATACCACTTCCCATATCCAGGATCAACACCTCATAGGAACTGTGCAAAGTAATCTCCTGTAAAAGCTGCTCCCAGTCTTCCCAACACACAGTCCGGATATCCGATGGAGTCCTTACCGGCGGCACAAAATCCAGATTATTTACCGTCTGGATCATCCCGTTCATACGATGGATAAGATTCTCATTTCCCTGTCTCACATAGTAAAAAAGATCACTGAGATTCGTAGGAAATTTCTTACCAAGCAGTTCCTCAAATCCTGAATATTCTTCAAGATTCAGATAAAGAACAGCCTTGTCCTTAGCCAGGATCTGTCCCAGAGCAAGTGCAAAAGAGGTTTTCAGACATCTGCCAAGAGGTGAATAAACGCCGATAACCTCCATCGTCCTTTTCAGCACAGGAAAAGCCACTGGATTTAATGCCTTTTCCTCTCCATAGCAGGCCATTACTTCTCTTATTACATCGGAGGATGACTGATATTTATACACACTTGAATACTGATCCAATTCCGGCGGGTGAACTCCCTCCGAAAGAATAATAATCTTGCCAATTCCAAGCTCACGGATCTCCTTCCGCATGGCCTTGTCAGAAATCAGCAGCAACTCAATATGGTTTTCTTTTCCATAGGCCAGCAGACTCTCCGCTGTAGTAAATGCCTGAATCTCAAAAGGAAGATTCTTTTTCTGGTTCAGATAATCCATGAAATTGAAGGCATAATCTACTTCCAGATCACAGACTGCAAATATGTTTTTCTTCAATACACACCTCCTGCATAAAGCATTGCGCTCAAGAATATCGGTACTGTGAAATGAAAATTCTCCGGAAAGCCTGTCCCCTTTCTGTAATAAGGGCGCATTTCACCTGTACAGTAAAATTCATTCATATACTGATAGAAATAAAGGAATCGCTGGCGGATACCGCCTGTAGAAATAAGAATTGCCAGAGAAATGCCTGCACCTGCAAGCAGAGAATAAAAGATACATTCTGTAACTGTCCGCGGTCCCATAATCCCGCCCAAAGCACACAAAAGCTTAATATCACCAGCTCCAAGCATCCGGAACACAAACAGAATCCCTAACAGGATAACCGGAACTGCTACGCCAGTCAGGAATATGGCTCCGCCTTTCAGTCCTCTTTCGGTAATCTGGATCAGAAACCCTGTTACAAAGGAAAAAAGAATCCATCCATTGTCCACAGATGCCTCTCTAAAGTCCATCCAGACAGCCATTGCGGAGATAACCACAGGTAAAATCGTATAAAAAGACATACGCGCCCCCTTTCACCCAAAAACATACCTCAATTATAATAAATAATAGTGGAAATTCCCGCCTGACCTGGCGGTGATCGATACCAGAAGACCTCTGGTGAGCTTTATTATAGGACTCTGCAAATGCTTTGTCCAGCATTTTCGTTCGACAAATTCCGACCATACCAAAGTAACACAAATATCTGTATTACACTTTTGATGACACCTATGTTTTTTATCTCTTTCGAAACAACAAAAAAACAGTCAGAATAAAATTCTAACTGCTTTCAGTTAATAGCCAGTACGGGAATCGAACCCGTGTTTCCGCCGTGAGAGGGCGGCGTCTTAGCCCCTTGACCAACTGGCCATATTCATATTTTTGTGTCGCTTGATTTCGTTATTTGTTGTTTCCCTCAACCGACTTCGTTAGTATATAACACTTTCTTTCAAAATGCAAGTACTTTTTTTAATTTTTTTTAAAAATTTTCACGTTTTTCATGTTTATTCGTTTTTTACCCATTTTCAGGGATTTCTCATGCTTGACCGCGGTGGTTGTTAGTGCTACTATCAAAACACAAGAAAGAAGGAATTGCCATGACTCATCTTCTGTGCCTCGGTGACAGTATTACTGATTGCGGCCGTCTTTTTTCTCCTGATCCGCTGGGTAATGGATATGTAAAACAGCTTTCAGTCCTGCTGCATGCTGCTGGCAGACATTTTTCCATAGAGAATAAAGGTATTGATGGTTTTACCCTCGAGAAGCTTCTCCACAATATTGATGGCTGGATAACTGCCTGTGATCCGGATATTGTCACTGTTCTTATCGGAATCAATGATATTGGTATCATGATGAACACCCGCCGTACTCCCCAACAGCAGCAGACTCTCATGAAGGAATTTTCTGTGCGATATGAAATACTGATCCGTAATCTCTCTGCAATACAGCACACAACTCCTTCACCATCGACACGGAAGCTCTTTGTTCTGGAACCGTTTATCTTCCCATGGCCGCAATGCTACATCTCCTGGATGCCGCTTCTTACGCAGATGTCCGGTCAGATTCTGAAAATCAGTAAAAAATACAGAGCCGTTTTTGTCCCTCTGCAGGATGCTCTGATAAAGGAAGCCTCCCGGGTCGGGATGGATGCCATAACCATCGACGGTATTCACCTTACACCCCTGGGACATCAGTTCCTTGCTGAAAAAATTTATTCATCAATCACAGAAAGGTTTTAAATATGGAAACAGCAATCAAAAAAATCGAGGATATGTCTCTGAATGCCTGGCCCTCTCACAAGATGGAGCTTTACGATGGCTGGATCCTCCGTTTTTCTTATTTTTATACACACAGAACCAACAGCGTGGAGCAATTCGGAACCTCCACTCTTCCCTGGAGGGAAAAAATCCCCTACTGTGAAGATGTTTACAAACGTCTGGGAACACCTGCCATCTTCAAGATCAGCCCTCTCGTATCCCCGGACTTCGACTATATGCTGGAAAACCGTGGATATTCCGTACAGCACGTAACCAACGTTATGACTGTAGACCTGGACAAAGCAGTTCTGGATACGCCTGTCACAGACGTTCTTTTTACCAATGAAATCCCTGATTTCTGGATCCGCAGCCTGTTTGATCTGAAAGGAACTACAAATCCGGTCCACAGAACCGTTGTTCCTTCTATGTACCGCGCTATCCTCAAGGAAACAGTCTGCGCTTCTATTACAAAAAACGGCCAGATTATTGCCACCGGTCTTGGAATTCTGGATCGTGATCATATCGGCATCTATGCTATTCATGTGCGTGAAGATTACCGCCGCAGAGGCTACGCCCGTCAGATCGTATCCGGACTTCTCAAAGAAGGCAAAAAAAGAGGTGCCAGCCACGCTTACCTCCAGGTGGTCAAAAATAATGATTCCGCTGAAAAACTTTACGCTTCGCTTGGATTCCGGTATTTTTACACATATTGGTTCCGCGTCCAGCCTGTGGGAACGCGTTTTCAGTAAGTCAGGGATTGTGGGGATTTTTCCCCAACTCCCTGTAGAAATTCAAATTTCTTTTTGCTATAATACTTTTATCTTACATAATATTCTTCCTGTCTTCATACACTACTCCTTATCAAATATAAGGAGAATGATCATATGAAAGATCCACAGGAAAAAAATACAAAAAATCCCTATCATATTCAATATAAAAATTATCTGGATACCAATGCCTGTACTGAGTGCACGGGTCTGATCAACCATGGAATAGACAGCCGTGAGCAGTGGGATTCTTTCCGGCAGATTTTTGATTTCACGCCGGAGCCCCCAGATCTTACAGAAAAACAGGACTGACCGTTATTCCAGGGTCGGAGGACACAAATGAAAAAACTGTCTGCTGCATGTATAATTCTCGGCATTTCCCTTTTTGTGGGCGGCTGCAGCAACGATCACGCTGATGATCATATTATTTCTCTTCAGGACAAAATTTCAGATGCAGCAGATTCTGTTTCTGCACAGCAGGAAACCCGAAATTCTTCCCAGGACGACCGTGTCTATATGGATGAACTTTCCGGTTCTCTGCAGAATTTTGACGGAAGCCACCTTACCATTTCCAGTAACGGAGAAACTTATACATTTGATGTTTCACAAACACGGCTTGAATGTAAATATGGCATTGTACTCAGTGATAATGTAAGCATAATCTATGAGGGACAGCTTTCCGGAACTGACATCAGCACGATTGCTCCCATCAAAGTAACCGATCAGTATCACAATGAAACTCCTCTGGAAGACCGCACCCTGAAAGGCAAAATAAAACGTCTTACAGCCAACGCTCTTGTCATGGTAACAGAAAAAGGTAATACCGTCACCTTCCCGGTAACAGGCGTAAAACAGTATTATAAAAAAGGCATCAAAGCAGGCCGGTGGGTTTATGTTCACTTCCGTGGAAAATTCATAGGCTCATCCCAGATAGACACCAAACAGTATGACGGAAGCTTCACAAAAGTAATCAGCGTCTCTGATGTAGATCCCATGAAAGTTCCTGAGCCTACTCCGACCCCTTCGCCGGAGCCGAAGAAAAAAGAGCAGCATCTCCGGGCCAGAATTGTAAGTGTCAGCACCAATACCATAACTGTTGTTCCCCAGACCGCAAATACAGAACTGAATGTTCCTGTTTCTTCTGTTCCCGTATATTTCAAAGGTGGAATTGCTCCCGGAGCTTATGTAAACATTACTTACACAGGGAATTTCAATGGAGAATCCACCAGCGGAATGAAAATCCGCGGCGTTACAGGAGAAGATCCGGATACACTTTCTGTCCGCAATATCTCTTCCACTGTAACCGGAACTATTCTTGGAACAACGGCCAATACTGTCCTGATCCAGACTTACGATGGAGTAAAAATCCTCTGCGACCGCGAAAACGCCCAGGATCTTTCCACCAGCGGAATGGAAGAAGGTGCGGACCTCCGGGTTACTTTTAACCCTGCGAAATCACGCACCTCCAATATTTATTCCTGTATTAAATTCGAAGACCCGTGACGGAAGATGGTCCGGATCCTTTTTTCCCCGTCTTCCATCCAGCTTCGTACCTCCGGTGTATCACCCAGTATGTCAAAAAAAGCTCTGCATTCATCCTGCACACCCTGTCCGTGAAGAACCTGGTATGCACCGGCATCACTTCCCACTGCCACATGGATTTTTTTCTCAAAAGCTTTCTTCAGATTCTGCGCACCTGTCCTGATAACAGAAGTAAGGATCGTATCTTCAAATCTTCCGCAGCCTTTAAGATTTCTCACCGTTACAAGTGTAGGCACCCACACACTCTCGCTGTCTGCCAGCATGGAAATCGTCTCATCATCCATATAATTTCCGTGTTCAATGCTGTCAACGCCAGCCTCCACTGCTGCCTGTACACCATAAGAACCATTGGTATGGCTCATCACGGCAAACCCTTCTTCATGAGCAATATGTACCATTTCTTTTACTTCTTCAACAGAAAGCGGAGTTCCCGTTATCCTTCCATGATCTTCAAAATCCAGAAGCCCTGTAGTCATGATCTTGATAAAATCCGCACCTTCAGCGGCAGCTTCCAGAACTCTTCTGTGATATTCCTTCATGTCTGAGAAGCTTTTTCCAACGATCTTCCCGTAATGACCTTCTTTATAAATAGCAAAAACCGGTGTGCGATAGTCAATTCCATATTCCGGAGCCAGTCTGGCAGTCCGCTTTGACACACCGTAATGATCCCCTCCGTCTCTTACAAAACGGATTCCACGCTTCCGGTATTCCTCAAGATGAGCACGGATCAGCTCGTCCTGCGGTCCGTTTTTCTGTGTCTCAACAGCTTTTCGGTAATCATAGCCATTGAGAAATATATGTGCATGACATTCTCCAAACATTTTTATCACTGCTCAAAAAATCTTCTGATCTCTTCCTCCGCTGCCTGTACGGACCCCTGTACGAAGAATGGCTTACCGCCTCCGCGTCCGTTTAATTTCGTATTCATTTCTTTTGTAAACTGACGGAGATCGCCATCTTTTTCGCCCATTGCGTACTTATAGCTTCCATCCGGATTTTTGGAAAATACTGCACAGCAACCCTGACATGTCTGTGTCACGGCATCTGCTAGTTTACGCACTCCATCATTGTCCATTCCGTCTACGAATAACAGAACACTTCCGCTTCCTGCATAACGTTCCGCTTCTTTACGGCACATATCATCCACAAACTGATTGACCTGTCCTTTCAGACGGAAGTTTTCATCCTGAAGACGCTCTACTGCCTGTGCGGTTTTATCAATTTTCGCAGAAAGTTTCACTGAGATCTGATGATTCTGTTCATTAACCATATTGAGGTAATCCAGAACACGTTTTCCACAGATCATTTCAATACGGACTCCTTCGCGGAATTTTTCCACAGAAAGAAGCTTCACCATGCCGATCTCTCCGGTATGTGTCACATGGGTTCCGCAGCATGCACAGATATCCGCACCTGGAAATTCTACGATACGCACCTGCCCTGTAAGCTCTTTTTTGCTTCTGTAATCAATCTTTTCCAGTTCTTCCGAAGTAGGATAAAGAATTTTCACCTCAGAATCTTCCCATATCTTCTCATTTGTTTTTCGTTCAATCTCAGCAAGCTGTGCCTCATCCAGCGGACCGTTCAGATCTACAGTAATGGTGTCACTTCCCATATGAAATCCTACATTATCATATCCATAAGCCTCATGGATCAGACCGCTGACCATATGCTCACCGGAATGCTGCTGCATCAGGTCAAATCTTCTTGCCCAGTCGATCTGTCCCTGAACTTCAGCTCCCACCTCTAACGGCTTATCTGTATAATGAAGAAGCTCCCCGTCTTTTTCGTGAACTTCCTTTACTTTCACATCGCCCAGATATCCGATGTCACTTGGCTGTCCGCCACCTTCCGGATAAAAAGCACTTTCGTCCAAAATAATGTGAAAACCTTTTTTCGCTTCTCTGCACTCCAGGACTTTAGCTGTGAATTCTTTTTTATATACATCTTCATAATATAAACGTTTTGTCTCTGTCATCTGTCCCATCCTTTCTGCATCTCTGCTTTGACGTTTTATAGTATAGACCAATTTGGGGCTCCCTGCTATAAGAATTCCAATTTTTTCAAAAATTGCTTTTAAAAAATGAAGTTTTATCCCTGTCTTACGCGTTATAATAAGTGAACGGGATGAGAAAGGAGCTGATCACATTACACGGGAAGAATATCTGGAATATCTGATACATACATACCAAAATTTAATATTTTCCATTTGTCTGAAATCGGTGGGCAATCCGTTTGACGCCGAAGATCTGACACAGGATGTTTTTCTTTCCGCCTACAAAAATCTCTCCCGTTTTGACGGTACCTACGAAAAAGCCTGGCTCAGCAAAATCGCAGTTCGAAAATGCCTGGATCACCTGAAGGCTGCCGGCAGACGTACCATTCCCACAGAGGATACTTATTTTGAACAGCTCCGTGATAAAGAATTCTCCCCAGAAGAGGCCTGTCTGGACAAAGATTTCCAGAATCGGATCCGACAGCTTTGTTCCGATCTGAAAAGTCCCTACAGAGAAGTGGCCACCGCTCATTTCTGTGAAGAAAAAACTGCAGCCGAGATTGCAGCTTCACAAAATAAAAATACAAAGACAGTCCAGACTCAGATCTACCGTGCAAGATCTATGCTGAAGGCACTGTTGGAAAGGAGTGATTAGATGCATATACCACAGGATGAATTACAGAAATTTCAAGATGGGACTATGAATACAGACGAAATGATCCATTTTCTGGAACATATAGATCAATGTGATTTCTGCCTGGAACAGCTGCTTCAGGATGAAGAAACTTCTTCTGAACATGCTCCTGCCTATCTTCAGGATAAAATTCTGAAAAAAGCAGCTTCTCCTGAAGTACAAACTTCCAGAAAAATACATGAAACTGCTTACTGGATGAAGCTTCTCTGCACAGGCTTACGTACTGCAGTGGGTATGGGTCTTGCGCTGATCATGCTTTTTTCTGTATCACAGACAGATTTTACAGCTCTTCATACTTCACCGGAAACAAAAGCTAAGATATCTTCATCCCTTGACATTGGTTTCAATCTGAGCCAGCTTTCCAGGAAGGTAGGTTCCCAGCTCAGTGAAAATTCTCAGAATATCAGTGATAATCTGAGTGATCTTACGAATAAAATTATAAACGGAGGCAAGTAAATATATGAAAAAACAAAAACATGGTTTCTGGGTATTTATCTTTTCCCTGATCCCCGGTGCCGGAGAAATGTATATGGGATTCAAAAAACAGGGAATCAGTATTATGCTGCTGTTCTGGGGAGCAATTGCGCTGGCTTCCATTACCGGCCTTGGATGGCTGGCCATGTTTCTCCCTGTGATATGGTTCTACAGTTTTTTCAATGTCCATAATCTGAAGTCACTGTCAGAAGAAGAATTTTATTCTGTAGATGATAATTACATTCTTCACATGGATCAGTTTTCCGGTGATATCGGAAAATTCTTACAGAAGCATCGAAATACAACTGCCTGGATCCTGATCCTGTTTGGTATCTGTATCCTGTGGAGTCGTTTCACAAGTCTTCTGTACCTCATTGTACCGTATGATCTGGAAGACTATGTATACAATATCTGCAACAGTCTTCCTCAGATTGCCATTGCTATCGGTATCATTGCTGCAGGTATTTATCTGCTCACTCAACAAAAAAAGAAACTGGAGGAAGAAAAAAATAAAGATGAGCATTATTGGGAACCGTACCGTCCATATCAGCAAATAGCTTCCCCTGATGATAATTCAGAAGCTGCTGAAAAAAATCCTGAGACCTTTTCTTCTCAGGACAATATTTCTTCTGAAAATAGTATTCCTTCTGAAAATACTGTCCTTTCCGAAAATAAGGAAGATACCTCTCCCTCTGAATAATCAGTAACTTCAAAAAAAGATCCGAAGTCTCCCGACAACGGATCTTTTTATTTTCATCAGCCTGTATACATAACCCTGGAAAACTGCGGTGACCCTGCATAGCCCTGTGATTCCTTAAATGTTACTGCTTTGATCCAGCCTGTTTTGGAACCATTTTTTACACGGATATACATCTTATTCCCAGCGGTCCAGAAATTCAGAATTTTCACGCCAGTATTCTTGCGGATCACAAATGCTTTACTTCCGGAAGTGGGAGTTGTGTACGCCTGTATGTTCTTTGCCGCTGCAAAAAGTCCTGTTCTCTTATTAGCAGCATTAAGTTTTATATATTTTCCGTAATTGGATGTACGAAGTAATGTTCCTTTCTGATATTTGTACGTAAATTCTGTTGTACAATATCCAAGAGAATATGACATAGCCTCCGTTCTTACACGAACTGTATTACCACTCAGGTAAATTTTCGCTTCATTTACCGGTCGTCCATATGTTTCATTAATGAAATTTACAACCTGAACGATTTTTCCGTTACGGTACTGATAAAGTCCGTGGAATACACTGATATCATTATCCGTACCACCTCTCAGACACAGGAAAGGTTTTCCATTAGATAATGTAATAATACGAATGGACATATCCATAAAAGCTTTATTTATTGCACAGACTTTTGTATTATTTACATAAATATCTGCACCGTTCCAGCACCCATCATACTGACTTTTTTTCCGGACAACCTTAATCTTGTCTTTCTTTCCATCGCCGGTGATATCATACCTTGTCCAGGTTTTTCCCGGCTGAATTGTATACATCCTGGGTGCTGCCGC
Organism: Blautia schinkii; assembly: GCF_013304825.1. Taxonomy (GTDB): domain Bacteria; phylum Bacillota; class Clostridia; order Lachnospirales; family Lachnospiraceae; genus Blautia_A; species Blautia_A schinkii_B. Next base: position 81,075 of record NZ_JAAWUO010000010.1, read on the forward strand.
CTGCACTGGCAGTACGGAAAAGATCATGAAACCCATAAGAAATATACAGATACCCAGTAATTTTTTTGCTCTTCCTTTCTTCATTATTTCTCCTCCTTTTTCTTTGCATACTCTGGCTTTTTTATATCAGTATAATAAAAAAGCACCTTTTGAATATTCTCTGTACAAAGCGGCTGTTCTCATTCCGCTCTGTCACATGGTCATAAACGTAACCAACTTATGATCTACGTTTATTTTACTATTCAACAGGTGCTTTCTGTAATATATTTTTTACTGCTTATGTGTTACTTTAAGACGTGTCATCGCTCTCGCAAGAGCCATCTGGTTCATATGATACTCCTGGATGCTCTGCTTCTGACGAAGCTGCTCTTCTGCACGCTCCTTGGCTTCCTGGGCACGGCGGATATCAATCTCCTCCGGGCTCTCTACGCTGAGGCAGAACAGCTTGGCACGGTTATTGATCATCTCAACAAAACCGCTGCTCACTGCAAAAACGTGCTCATTGCCTTCTGCATCCTCAAAACGCATCTCACCGGGAATGATGGCTGCTACGACATTTGCATGATGAGCAAGAAATCCCTGCTCACCATCCACTGCCGGGATGATAAGCTTTTGGGCACGTCCTGCATAAGCCAGTTTATTGCTGGCATAGATTTCCAGGCCAAATGTCTCACTCATAGCCGCTCCTTACTGCCGGTTCTCCTCGGCTTTTGCTTTTGCAATTACGTCATCAATGGTTCCAACATTAAAGAATGCATTCTCCGGATAATTATCCATCTCACCGTCAATGATCGCCTTAAATCCACGAATCGTCTCTTTCAGTGGTACGTATTTACCTTTGATACCGGTGAAGTTCTCAGCTACATGGAACGGCTGAGAAAGGAATTTCTGGATTTTTCTTGCACGGAATACAGTCTGCTTATCTTCCTCTGAGAGCTCTTCCATACCAAGAATAGCAATGATGTCCTGCAGCTCTTTATATTTCTGAAGAATCTCCTGTACTCTACGTGCTACTTCGTAATGTTCCTCACCGACAATATCTGCCTCCAGGATACGGGAAGTAGACTCAAGTGGGTCTACAGCCGGATAAATACCCTGCTCAACGATCTTACGTGAAAGAACGGTTGTTGCATCCAGATGGGCGAATGTTGTTGCCGGAGCCGGGTCAGTTAAGTCATCGGCCGGTACATATACAGCCTGTACAGATGTAACAGATCCTTCCTTGGTGGATGCGATTCGTTCCTGAAGCTCACCCATCTCAGTTGCCAGTGTAGGCTGATATCCTACTGCGGACGGCATACGACCAAGCAGAGCGGAAACCTCAGATCCTGCCTGTACAAAACGGAAAATATTATCAATGAAAAGAAGTACATCTCTGTGCTCCTGATCACGGAAATACTCTGCCATAGTAAGTCCTGTCTCGGCAACACGCATACGTGCTCCTGGCGGCTCATTCATCTGTCCGAACACTAAGGCTGTCTTCTCGAGAACGCCTGATTCTTTCATCTCGGTCCAAAGGTCATTACCTTCACGGGAACGCTCTCCGACACCGGTAAAAATAGAATATCCGCCATGCTCAGTTGCGATGTTCTGAATCAGCTCCTGAATAAGAACTGTCTTACCAACACCGGCACCACCGAACAGACCGATCTTACCACCTTTGGCATATGGTGCAAGAAGGTCGATAACCTTGATACCTGTTTCCAGGATCTCTACAGCCGGTTTCTGCTCTTCGAATGAAGGCGGATCACGATGGATGACCCAATGCTCTTCACCGTCCAGGGAATCACCGCCATCTACGGTATCTCCAAGAACGTTGAACAGACGACCCAGTGTTTTATCTCCAACCGGAACCTTAATACCGCTTCCGGTAGCTGTTACTTCTCTGTCTCGCTGCAGACCTTCGCTGGCTCCCAGCATGATGCAGCGTACGATATTATTTCCAAGGTGCTGGGACACCTCCATAACGCATCTCTTACCGTTGTTCTCGACTTCAAGGGCATCCTTGATATCCGGAAGCTGTCCATCTTCAAAAACAACGTCTACAACAGGTCCCATAACCTGTACAATCTTACCTTTATTCATAGTCATCACTTCCTTTTTTGTGCTTTAGCACCGCTGATAACCTCTGTGATTTCCTGCGTGATCGCAGCCTGACGTGCACGGTTGTACTGAATGGAAAGATCCTTCAGCATCGCTTTCGCATTATCTGTAGAGGACTGCATTGCTGTCATTCTCGCATTGTTCTCACTGGCATATGCCTCTACAAGACATCCATAAATCACACCTGTAAGGTAGTTCGGAATCATAGTATCCAGGAGCACATCTGCAGACGGAGATAACACAATCTCCTCCTGATAGATATCTGCCGGAACCTGACCCATTTTAAAATCAGCTTTTTTCAGCGGTAAAAGCTGCATATTCACATTCTCCATTGCCATTGCATTCTGCATCTGTGTATAAACAATGTGAATCTCATCCAGCTCTCTTTCCAGAAATGCTCGTACGATCTCTTCAGTGATAAGGCGTGCTCTGTGCATGGTCGGTTTCTGCACAGTATAGTGGAAACTGCCGTCCATGTCCACATCTCTCTTGCCGAAATACTGACGCCCTACCATACCCAAGACATACAGTTTATGATGTCCCGGTACTTCTTCCATGAAATCTTCTGTCATTTTCTGTACATTATGATTGTATGCACCAGCCATACCTTTATCGCCTGTAATGACAATGGTACCTATCTTCCTTTCGTCCTTCGGAACAAGATGACGTTCACTGAAGAAAGGATGCTGGATATCCGGCATATGACGGAGGATTCTGGCAATGGCAGCCTGCATATTATAGAAATATGGTTCTGTGTCCTGCAGGATCTTCTTCGCCTTCTGCATCTTGGAAGAAGAAATCATGTACATCGCATTGGTGATCTTCATGGTGTCCTGAATGCTTTTCATACGAGTCTGTATTTCTTTTGCATTTGCCATATCAACACCTACCTGCTCTTATCTCTGAATTCTTCTGCCGCCTTTACGATTTTCTCTACAAGCTCATCAGAGAGCTGCTTTGTAGTCTCGATCTCTTTGCCGATCTCAGGATATACATTATCAAAGTACTCCAGAAGATCTTTCTGATATTTCTTGATCTCTTTCTTTTCTACATCTACCATCAGCTTGTGAGTCGCAACACAGAGAGTAATTACCTGCTGATGAAGACTTAACGGACTGCAAAGTGGCTGTTTCAGAAGCTCCATCAGACAACTTCCGTATTTCAGCTGTGCAGTTGTGGCCTCATCCAGATCAGAACTGAACTGAGTGAACACTTCCATCTCTCTGTACTGTGCCAGATCGATACGTACACTACCGGAAGCTTTCTTCATAGCCTTGGTCTGTGCGGCACCACCAACACGGGATACGGAAAGACCAACATTAACTGCCGGACGCATACCTGAGAAGAACAGATCACTCTCCAGGAAAATCTGACCGTCTGTGATGGAAATTACGTTAGTAGGAATGTATGCAGATACATCACCAGCCTGTGTCTCGATGATCGGAAGTGCCGTGATGGATCCACCGCCTGCCGCTTCACTCAGACGACTGGAACGCTCCAGAAGTCTGGAATGGAGGTAGAATACGTCACCAGGATATGCCTCACGTCCCGGAGAACGCTCAAGCAGAAGTGACAATGCACGATATGCCACTGCATGCTTGGAAAGATCATCATATACGATCAGTACGTCTTTACCCTGATACATGAAATACTCTGCAAGAGCAGTACCTGCATAAGGAGCGATGTACTGAAGAGGTGCACAGTCACTGGCTGTTGCAGAGAATACTGTTGTATACTCCATTGCACCATATTTTTCAAGATTGGAAACTACCTTTGCAACGGTAGAAGCTTTCTGTCCGATAGCAACATAGATACAGATTACATCTTTACCTTTCTGGTTGATGATCGTATCTGTTGCAATAGAAGTTTTACCTGTCTGTCTGTCGCCGATGATCAGCTCTCGCTGTCCACGGCCAATCGGGAACATGGAATCAATGGAAAGGATTCCTGTTTCCATCGGTACAGTTACAGATTTACGGTCAATGATTCCAGGAGCCGGGTTCTCGATTGGCCGGTATTCCTCCGCCTCGATCTCTCCCTTTCCATCAATAGGCTCACCAAGTGCGTTCACAATTCTTCCGATAAATTTATCACCTACCGGAATACCTGCCTGTTTGCCAGTTCTGGCAACCTTGGTGCCTTCCTTGATTCCTGTATCCTTTCCGAAAAGAATACATCCCATGCTGTTGGCACGAACATCCTGTACCATACCTTTCAGACCATTCTCGAAGGTCACGACCTCACCGTACATGGCATGATCAATGCCATAAACAGTTGCGATACCATCTCCCACGGAGATGACGGTGCCTACTTCCTGGTCCTTGCTGATTTCGTCATAGTTCTTTATTTCTTCCTTGAGAATCGAAATGATTTCATCTGGATTTATTGCACTCAATTCAATTTCACCTCCGGGTTAATTTCTGTTTCAGTTTCTTATAACGTCCGATGAGGCTCCAGTCGTACTCACGATCTCCTGCCCGCAGAACAAATCCGCCTACGAGATTCTTGTCCTCTGTAAGGGTAAGCTCTACTTCGCTGGCAGAAAACTGGTTACGGAGAAACTCCTTCATCTTATCTTCCTGCGCTTCGGTAGGACATGTCACATAAAGAAGCTCTGCCTTGAGAATTCCTTTCTGTTCCCGGCTGTAAGCATCATAAGCCTCGATGATCTCCTGAATGCTGTCTATCTTCTGATACTTGCAGGTTACTTTAAGAAAATTCTTCATTTCCTGCGGGAAAACCCGCTCTATTACCTGTTCTTTTTCTTTGAGAGAAACCAGGGGATTTTCAAGCATTTTTCCTATTTCAGGGGTATTCTCAAAAATCTTTTCGGTTTCACAGATTGCCTCCTCAGGGACAGAAAGACCGTATAATGCTTTTGCATAATTAATGGACGTCTCTGTCATGAGGATCACCTGCTCCTTCTAAAAACTGGTCATATAGGGACATATCCTGTGCTTCGTCGTTCTTTTTTCCCATGATTCTGGATGCTGCATCCATAGCCAGCTCAGCTACCTTGCCTTCCATCGCTTTCATAGCAGCTTCCTGCTCAGTACTGATGTCTCTTCTTGCTTTCTCAAGAATCTCGCCAGCCTGATCATTAGCTCTCTTCACGATGCTGTCTGCCTGTACTTTTGCCTCGTCCTTAGCCTGCTCTACAATGTTGAAGGATTCTTCCTTCGCAGATTTCAGTGCATCCTCATACTGTCCTTTCAGCTGGTTTGCTTCAGTTGTTGTTTTTTCTGCTGAAGCAAACTGCTCATCGATCATGGCTTTTCTCTTCTCCATGACACCGATGATTGGGCCGAACAGGAACTTTTTCATTAAAAGATAAAGAACGATCAGGTTTATAATAGTAAAGACAAGGTTGATATCAATTTTAATCACCTGGTCCACCTGCCTCTCTTAATCCTGAATTAGTATCTCGTCTTTACCTATTAGCCAAGCATGATAATGATCAGAAGACCGATTACGAAACCGTAAATAGCTGTTGCCTCTGCAAGAGCACATCCAAGAAGAAGTGCTTTACTGATCTTGCTCTCTGCCTCCGGCTGTCTTGCGATAGCTTCTACTGCCTTAGATGTTGCAAGACCGATACCAATACCTGCTCCGATACCTGTAAGAACTGCGATAGCTGCACCAATTGCGATTAACATAGTTTTTTCCTCCTGTAAAATACAATTTTTTTCATTTTTAATGCCTGATTACTCAATTGCTTCCTTGATGAACAAGGATGTTAAGAATACAAATACATACGCCTGTATGAATCCGTCGAAGAAATCAAAATACAGACTGAATGGTATGGGAAGAATAGCCGGACAAACAAACTCCAGCAGCTTCATAACTACGAAGCTTCCCAGAACATTACCAAACAACCGCATGCAGAGAGATGTAGGTCTGATCGCGATTTCCAGGATGTTGATTGGAAGCATGATCGGAACCGGCTCCGCAAAGCTTTTCAAGAAGCCCTTCAGGCCTTTCTTATGAAAGCCTGCATACTCGATCAGAATAATGCTCATAAGCGCCAGCGCAATGGTCACATTCATATCCTTGGTAGGTGGTGTAAATCCAAACACGCCTGCGATATTGGCTATTCCGATGAAAATTACGGTTGACATCAAATAAGGCACATACTGTTTGCCTTCTTCTCCAAGAATTCCCATAAAGAAATCCTGAAGAAAACTTACTCCGGACTCAAGAAGTAACTGCTTCTTACCCGGATTTTCCACACTGAGATTCCGAACCAGAATCAGAGACAGGATCACAAGAACCGCCATAATGACCCATGTGACTACTACACATTCTGCAATCGGTATTCCACCAAACACAGGAATGGTAAAGGCTGTCTTACTGTTCAGCTCTTCTGCCAGTGTACTTGATAAATCTCCCGTTTTTCTCCCTCCTTTTCTCTTGGCGCTGATCGCATCTTTTTATAATTGGTATGACCACGCCTTGTAGTTGACTTTATTTTACTCCGCATTTCCAGAATGTCAATATTATTTTTGCCTGTTTTGTACAAAAAAGAATCTTTTTTTTATACAAAATAAACAATTAATTTGACTGATCTTCTTCCGGTTTCCTGCGCACAGATACTTCTCCATAAGAAAGCAGGGTTTCTGAACCATCCTGTTCTCTAACGAGCAGCCTTCCATCAGAAGCAATCGTCTTTGCATAAGCTTCCCGTGTACGCGTTCCGTCAGTGATCACGATCATATTTCCAGGAATGATATTATTTTCTGTATATTCTCTGGAAAGTTCCGGAGTTTCTGCTTCCATAAGAAGCTGGTTGACAATTTCTGCAACAAGAAGACTGCAGTTTATATGTTCTGCTTCCTTCCTGCCTCCAAACAATGCTCCTGCTGTTCCCTGTATCTCTTCCGGAAAACCGTCTTCCGGTATATACAGATTCAGGCCGATCCCCACAACAGCAAACTCAATGTTTCCACTCTCAAAGTCTGTAACAGCCTCTGTCAGTATCCCACACACCTTCTTATCATGAAGATACAGGTCATTAACCCATTTAATCCCGAGGTCGATTCCACAGATCTTCTTCACAGCCCGGTAAACTGCAGTTGCCGCTGCTGTAGTGATCAGGAGTCCTTCCTTCAGCGTTCGCTCCGGTCTTAGAACGATACTCATATACAGTCCTGCATTTTCAGGGGAATAAAAACTCCGGCCTCTCCGGCCTCTTCCATTTTTCTGCTGACGCGCCAGTATCAGTGCGCCATGCCCTGCTTCTCCTGAAAATGCAGCCTCCTTGGCTGCTCTGTTCGTAGAATCCAGTTCCCTGTATATCTTTACAGAAGCATCTGGATGATTGAGATAAAGCCGGATCCCTTCTTCAGATAACCGGCTGCCGCCGCAAAGCACATAGCCTTTGTTTGGTCCTGCTTCTATGGTGTATCCCTCTTCCCGAAGGGATTTCACAGCTTTCCAGATGGCCGCTCTTGTGCAGTTCAGTTCTGCTGCTGCCGCTTCTCCGGATATCAGTTCATTCTCGTGCTGCTCCAGAAGCTTCAGCATTCTTGCTTTTACAGTCATATCTTCACCGTCCATAATCTGCCTGAAATGGCAAAATTTATTCCCTTCTAAGAGACGAAAGCATTATAGCACTTAAACATCGCAATGTCTATTATCTTTTTTAGACATGCTCTCCATATTAATTTTGTATTTCAAATACGGTTATTATATGATTTTTCTCATTTTTGTCTGTTTTAATATCTTTTTTTAGAGATAATTTCTATGAAAATCTGCTGATTCAGGGTAAAATTTCCTGAATCACTATAATATGCAGATTCCTCATCAAGTAAATATTATTTATCATTTGTAATTAGAAAGACTTTTCTCAAGAAATTCCCGGTACTCATCGCGCACACGATCCGGTGACGCGATCACTGCATCCGGTCCAAGACTGGCTATCCAGCCGAAAAACTGACTACTGACGTTTACACGAACCAGCGTTTTGAAATGTTCATGATCCTTCCTCTGTATCATAATGTCTCTTCCGAAACGGTCCAGCACAACTCCCACCAGACGGTTGTGTGCTTCAAGACATATGGTTTCCTCTCTGCCGCCAAACATCCCGAAGGTTCTGGATGTCAGTTCTCCTACATCATAATTCTCAAAAATATCCCGACCATTACGTGAAGCCTCCTCAATTCGGATCTGCAGGATCTTGTCTACACGGTAATGCTTCACTGTTTCGCATTTCTCATCATAAGCTACAAGATAATAATTCTCATTCTGCCAGACAAGTCCCCACGGACTGACACAATACCGATCACCGTTCTTCTTAAGCCGCAGTTCTTTCTCCACTGTCCATTCACAGTACTGAAAAGATATCTGCCTGTTATCGGTAAGTGCCCTGTGGATCTCATCAATATTATAATACACGCTCTCATTCATGGTCTTGACCCTGTTCTCCACAAAGACCTGTCTTCGAAGCTGTCTGGCCTCATACACGCTGGCAAGACTCTCCAGCTTCCCGATCAGCTGACGTGATTTACCACTGGTAATAAATCGCGAGGACTGCACGGCATCTACCAGAAGCTTCAGTTCCGGAAGCTCAAATTCCCTGCTGGCCAGATAAAAGCCGGCCGGCTTCTCCCTCCGGTTCAGGATATCCATGCCGAAATTCCGCAATGTCTCAATATCATCATATATAGTCTTACGCTCTGCACTGATTCCCAGACTGTTCAGATAAATGATCAAATCCTTCACAGACATAGGATGTTCTTCATCGGTTCTCTCCAGAAAAACACGCATCAGATATAAAATTTTTATTTTCTGGTTAAAAACCCTGGGCATCTGCATTCCTCCTGTTCTACTTATCTGTCAGCGAAGCTACTACTGCAAAATATAATACCATGAATGCAAGTACAACGGCAACGATATCAGCTCCCCGGAAATCAAAATTAAAAAGCATTGCCCCTCCAATCATGATCTCTATTGTGAGAAGTGCTCCCAGTATCATAGCCATTCCGGAAGAAAGTTTCTTCTTCCTGTAATGACTGTCACCTGTCTCCACATATCTTCCCTCTGCCAGTGCTATCTTCCTGCTATTCTCTGTATTCCACATAAGATCCTTCCTCCCTGTTATATGTCCGGCTCGTGATTTTTTTCGAACATATTTTCCGAACATATTTTCTGTATATTGGTATTATAGCGCATGCTCAGTACAATAAAACGGTACGAATATTGTTTTTCCGAACATTTGTTTATTTTGCACAAAAATATGTTCGTTTTTCAGTCAGGCGGCAAAAACCTCCTTCGCGATTTATTTGGTCAAAAAGAAAAAAGCCTGCCACAGACGACAGACCTTTCACATATTTTTTTCTATGGATTTAACATATAAAACAAAAATTCACACTTCTTACTGCTACATACTCATGAACACAATCCTTTCATGATCTGTGCTCACATCATTCCGGCAAACACCGATGCACCTACAACGGTAAGAAGACCGGCAACTGCAATAGCAAGACTGCTCATGGCTCCTTCTACAGGACCAAGCTCCATGGCTTTGGCAGTTCCGATGGCATGGGCAGATGTTCCAAGTCCAAGACCCCTTGCGATCGGCTCCTCGATCTTTGCGATTTTATAAACAACCTCTGCGATCATATTTCCCAGGACTCCTGTGATGATGATCACGGCAACTGTGATAGTCACGATACCGCCAAGTTCCTCGGAAACGCCCATTCCAATGGCTGTTGTGATGGATTTCGGAAGCATGGTAACATATTCCTGATGATTGAATCCGAACAGCTTTGACATAAGCAGGACGCTGCAAAGTCCCGCCAGCGTTCCTGAGATGATCCCGGCTGCAACTGCCTTGAGATTTTTTTTCAGCAGATGAATCTGCTCATAAAGAGGCACTGCCAGACATACCGTTGCCGGTGTCAGCAGATAGCTGATATATTTGCCGCCTTCATTATAATCATTGTAATCAATATGAAAAATCACAAGCACTCCGATAACACAGATGATCGAAATTAAAAGAGGATTAAAAATCGCCATTTTGAATTTCTTTTTCAGGATAAGACCAATCTCGTAAGCGATCAGGCTTATCATCGCTCCGAAAAATGCGGAGTTTTTTATAAATTCCATCATTTTTCAGTTCCTCTCTTTCCCATTCGGATCACTCCCTGCGTTACTTTTCCTGTTACGACCATTACGATCACCGTGCTGATAAACGTCATGATAAGAACCGGTACACAGATCGGTTTCAGAGTGCTCCAGGCTGTAATCAGCCCCGCACCTGCCGGTACAAACATTACCGGCATGATCTCAACCAGAAAATCTGCCGCACCTTTCACCTGATCCAGCTTCAGAATGCCTGTAAGCAGTGCCACCAGCATAATGATCAGTCCATAAACACTGGCCGGTACCGGAAGTGGAAGAAAGGTTTTCAGTAATTCTCCAATGACGGAAATCAGCAGGATGATGCTGAACTGCTGCACGTACTTCATGTTGCGTCCCTCCTGATTCATGTAAAGCGCATATTCACATTTTGCTTTACTGCATACTCATGAACGCAGTCACCTCACAGTCTGCGCTCAGACAAATTTCTCAAAAGTGGTAAGACCACTTTGGGTTTAAACGTTTTCTAATTATACGCTACAAATCCTAAATTACAAGGATTGTATCCCATAAAATACAAAAAAACCTTTTATACATCAGCGTGTTCCAGTAATCTACAGAAACATATCTGCACAAAAGGATCCATAAACAGGGTTCTGATCATTTCCTGGAATTTTCCGCCAAAATAATCTTTTCCATCTGATAGTGTCCGTCCTCCACGGTCATCACAGCCATTGTGACTTCCCCTCCGAAACGGCTTCGTCCGCAGCTGCCCGGATTCAGCCACAGACGGTCATCTATTATCTTCTCAAAATATTTATGTGTATGTCCGAAAATCACCACCTGAGTATCTCCAAGCTCCCAGGCTACATCTTTTTTATTATGAACCATAAAAAATTTCACACCGCCAATGGTAAAGCTTAAACTGATACGGAGATTTTCCGCCCAGTCCTTGTCATTGTTTCCTCTGACAACATAAAGATTCCCCATATTGCGCAGTACATCCAGGATCTCATCTTTATTTACATCTCCTGCATGAAGAATATATTTGCAGTCTTTTAAAATTTCCAGCACCTCAGGCCGCAGAAGGCCGTGAGTGTCTGATATGATGCCGATTTTTTCTTTCATATTTTTTCCCGTTCCTTTAAAACAGCTCTATTTTTCCGTATTCCCCGTCAAATCCCGGCTTCCGTATAACTTCTCCCTTTCTCAGCCGCCGGATTCCCTCTGCCAGAACATCACCGCCTGTAAGCCTGATATCTTCCAACGGAATTTCTCTCAAAATCCGGAATTCCGCACCCAGATTTTCGAGAAGCATCTCATACTGTCTCTGAACTTTTTTGCTTGCTGTGGAAAATCCCACACAGGCTGATATCACTTCCGGCAAAGGAACCAGGCTTTCATACGGACGGCCACTTTCCGGCATGGCAAAAGCACCCTCATCACGGTCGGATAACTGCAGAATCCTGTGATCCACACCCATGGTCAGTTTCTTTCCACACACAGGACAGATTCCTTGATATTTCTCTGCTTCTTTCGGACTTAAACATACGCCGCATTTCCGGTGTCCGTCGAAATGATATTTTCCTTCCTCCGGAAAAAACTCGATCGTTCCCTCAAGCCCCTCACCTTTCTGCACCGCATTCCAAAGTCCCTGATAGGAAAGCTCTATATCCATAAGATTCGCTTCCCTTCCAAGTCTGGATGGCGAATGTGCATCCGAATGGGACACCAGCTGATATCCGTCCAGTGCAGAAATCTGCCAGTTCATCGCGGGATCTGAGGACAACCCCGTTTCCAGTGCATGAATATAAGGTGTCAGTTCTTCAAAACACTCCTCTATGGTATCAAATCCTGACTTCGCTCCAAACAGTGAAAAATGCGGTGTCCAGATATGCGCAGGAATATACATCCCCTCCTCGCTGACTTCCAGCATCATTTCCAGAAGATCATGGCAGGGAAAGCCCAGAATGGGCCTTCCGTCAGAATGGATATTTCCGATTTTTTCCAGCCTCGCGGCAAAAGCATCTGCCTCTTTAAATCCGGGAAGCAGGATCAGGCTGTGCACCTTCCGGGTTTTTCCGCCTTTTTTATAGATAGAACTGATCTCACCCGACAGCACAAATCTTGGCGCAATTCCGGGATAACGTGCCGCCTCCGGCAAAACAAACTCGTCCTTCAGGCGGAACAATCCCTGTTCGGCCGAAACCAGCTTCTCCTTCAGTTCCTGCCGCCATACAGGATGTGTCATATCTCCTGTTCCAAGAACCGTAATCCCCTTTTTCCGTGCCCAGAGATCCAGCATCTCAGGTGTCCCGTCTTTGCTTGTTGCCATGGAATATCTGGAATGTATGTGTAAATCTGCGATCTGCTTCAAAGCTTTTCCTCCCTGTTTTTTGTCAAATATACTATATCATTTCACTTTCACAGATTTTACCGCACTGTAATTTCCATAATATTTTTTGCCATTGACAGTTTTATATGCCCTTACTTTGACATAATATTTTTTTCCACTGCTGAGACCGGTTATTGTTTTTCTGAAGATTTTGCTGTTCAGATATGTATATTTATAACCTCTGTTCTGACTGGTTGAATATGCGATCTGATAGCCACTTGCTCCTGTCGCTTTTTTGAAAGAAACCGTAAGTCTTTTCTTTCCACCGATTGCAGAAGATACCGTCGATCTTGCCGGGACAATGTAAACTGTTTTAGCTATCTTGCCGGTATAGCTGCCTTTTCCGGTGATCGTGACTTTCACTGCTGTTCCGATTTTTGAAGCTTTGTTGTATGAAATTGTATAATCAGCACCCTGACGTAATGTTTTCTTTCCATTTTTAACTGTTACCGCCGGTTTTACATTAGTTCCTGTATAGGATAATGTTCCAACTGTTATCTTTGTTTTGCTTATCTGCGTTTTAGCAGTTCCCTGTGATACCGAAAATGTCATATTATCAAGACTCATCACACCACTGTGGATATTCAGCCCGATATAGTAAACACTGTTTGCTTTCAGAGTACAGCTTTTTCCGTTTTCAACTGAAAGGATCTGTTTCAGCTCTCCGTTCTTCAGCTGTGAAACTGTAAGATATGAATAGCTGTCCCAATCCTTGCATTTAATAGTATATTTGCCGGCACTTGTAGTTTTCAGGCAGCTGTATACAATGGAGCCTGTAACTGGCATTACTTTCGTTCCTTTACCGACGATTGCCGGCATCTGTGACAGATTTTTTACCTGAATGCCTTTTTTCAATACAGCTTCTGCACCAGATTCACCCAGCCTGAAATGTACATCATAAGTTCCTGCTTCCGGGGATTTTTTGCTGCCGGAATAATTAATATACGCATTGATATACTGTCCGTAATGATTTGATTTATAGATATCAACGCTTTCTGTTTCACCATTGGTATATGTGATCTTCAGTTTCTGTCCGTGCCACGGTGCTTTTTCAAGCGTATATTTATTCTTTCCACTGCTCCAGAAATTCACCGGTGTATAAAAAACCGCTGTTTTGAATTTTCCCTGCAGTGCCACTGATTTTATGGGCCATACATATTCTGCTGTAACTGTATTTTTAAGTCTGAATGGTTTTATGTAATATACATTTCCTTTTTTCAGTTTTACACTGCCTGTATCATAGTTTACTACATCTATTCTGTTAAATTCAGAATCATAAATCTCTTCTTTTAAAGTGGATTTTTGTGAATCTTCTGTAAAAGTTCTTCTTACAATATATTCCCCGTCTGCTTCCGGAATAAATTTAGTATATGTTTCTGCTCCAACTGTTCTGGAATAAACACCCTTTCCTTTATTTTCCAGATGAGGGGTAGCAGCAGAAAGAACTATACTGAGCTCAGAAGATGCAACTTCCCCCTCTTCTTCACTTACGATAACAAAATCATACTCTCCCAGATCTCCGTCATTTCCCCCATCCTCTTCATCAAAATAGATCAGCGGATAAAATGTATTTCCTCTGGAATCGCTTTTTTCTTCTTTATCTCTGGTGAAGCTCAGTGTTTCCTCTTTTCCATCACTGTAGGATATTCTGATTACAAGACCTGTCAGGTCAAAGTCACTGGCAGATTTAACAGTTCCATAGTCATATTCTTTCTTGTTCGGCTCAGATACAATACTGACTTCTTCTATCTCTGCCTCCGAATCTCCTGCACTGAAAACATCACCTTCTGACAGCTCTTCGGATAATTCTTCTGGTGCTATTTCAGACTCCTGCATTTCGATCTCATCTGCATCTGAAGCATCTGTTTCATTCGCCTGCACATCGCTTTCGTTTTCTTCTGTTGTTTCTTCCTGCTCTGCCTCCGGTTGTTCTGTCTCCGTTTCTTCTGTTACTTTCACTTCTGCTGTATTATCATTTTCCACGGATTTATCTGCAAAAATTTCTTCTGCATAAACCATGCTGCATGGTTCTGCACCGAGCATTGCTGTCAGAACGATAGCTATAAATTTTTTCTTCATTTTTATTCTTTTCCTTCCATCTCCGGCGTATTGCCAGGTTATTTTTTACGTTCAGTTCAGGCCGATATTATGGCTGTGCTACATAAACAAGCACATTGTAAAAATTATTATTCTTTCTGGATTTCATTCGCATCATTATTCTGTTGGTACCTTTCGGAAGATTTTTTCCGTTTTTTATGTTTGTAACTACACCTTTTTTGTTATAGCAGTAAATGGATTCCAGTTTATAATTCGGATTTAGTTTATATGTAAATTTTCCATTAAGTGAGTTTTTCGGCAGTACAGCAGTTCCTGATCTGTTCAGTTTGGCAGTATAAGCTTTAGAACCGATTTTTAATGTCTTTAATGGATTTTCCCATTTATAGACTGTATAGCGGCATGTTCTTGTATATGATTTTGATCCGATTTTAACTGTAACTTTAATTTGGGTACTTCCCGGTCCTTTCGGTGTTGTCTCATATCCTGCAAAGCTTTTACCGTTTCTGGTAAATGCATAAGTCTTTACTGTTACTACTTTTGTGTTATAGCTCTTCGCGGTTATTTTCACCTTTGTTGTATACTCCGGTGTGAAAAAATCACATCCCATTCCTGTCGCCGCTGATCTGAATACAGTGCTGGTCTTTTTCGGCATCTGACTGAGCGGATTCTTCTGTGCCGCACAGACACTTACAGACATGGCAAATACAGCCATAATGACAGCCAAAACAGTAATAAACACATTTTTTCTTTTTCTCATAAATTATTTTCTCCTTCCATGTTTTCTGAAATTTATTGAGAAGTTACGTTTTTAGTATAGCTGTTTTTTTCGCAAATAACAATTCATTCTTATACTGTCTGTCATGAAATCATCTGCCACATTGTAATCAGACAAATTCCTTCTGAAGTCCTTTACAGAAAGCATAGCAAAAAGCAGGAGCTGATTCCCCGTCTGGGAAAAGCTTCTGCTTCTGCTTTTTCTCGTCTGTTTACTTTTTTTCTATTTTACAACAACTTTCTTACTGACTGACCATGCGCCATATACTGTTTTTTTATTTACAATCTTATATGCCCGGATTCTCACATAATATGTTTTCTTTGATGTCAGTTTTTTGATCGTTGTGGAACGTTTTCCTGCACCTGCTATTTTTACAGTTTTAGCTTTGGAAAAGTTTTTACTTGTGCTGTACTGGATCTGATAGCCGGTACTTCCTGTTATTGTTTTCCAGCTGAGTGTTGCTGACTTTTTACCTGTTTTCAAGCTGGATAAAGTACTTTTCTTTAACACAATTTTGAAGGTTGCTTTTCCGGAGCACTTCTTGTAATTTCCCTTTCCGGTTACAGTAACTGATGCTGTACCTATATTTTTATTATTGGTACATTTCACTGTATAGTATTTGCCGGAAAGCTTCTTGCCCTTGTAGGTTACTGTAATGGATGGAGTCTGTGTTTTACCGTTATAGGCTACTGTAGCTGCCGAAAGTTTAACGGTGAATTTGCCTGTTGGAAGGGCTGGTGTTGCGGTTGGTTTTGGTGTAGCTGTTACTGTTGGCTGCGGTGTCGGTGTCGCCGTTGGTTTCGGTGTCGCTGTTGGCCTTGGTGTAGCTGTTGGTGTCACCGTCGGCTTTGGCGTTGCTGTTGGCTTCGGCGTTGCTGTTGGCTTCGGCGTTGCTGTTGGTGTCGCCGTTGGTTTTGCATAATGAACTTTTACCTTATCTAAGTATTCTGTCCCATAAATCGTAACTTTTTTCCATGAAGCTTCGCTTCCCTGATAGTAAATATCTTTCAGTTTATCACATAAAACATTGAAATAATTCAGTACAGTTACACTTTCCGGAATAGTAACACTTTCCAGGTTTTTGCACTGAAAGAATGTCCGAAATGCTAAGGCTGTAACCCCTGATGGAATAGTAACTGTAGTTAAAGTATCACAGTTTCCAAAAGCCTCCTGGCCAATTTTCGTTACACTGGACGGAATTGTAATACTTTTTAATTTTTTACAGCCGGAAAAAGCCAGCTGCGGTATCTCTGTAATGCCATATGGCAGATTAATCTCTTCCAATGAACCACTGCCCATAAAAGCTTTATCTTCAAGAGAAGTAACACTTGATGGCAAAACAAATTTTCTCACATTATTTGAACCGATTTTATGTATCTCGCGAATTCCCTCCGCAAAGGTAACTGTATCTATATTTGATGCACTCAGGACATCTTCTGTCCATGCTTTCACACTTTTAGGAATGGTCAGATTATCATAACATACACCCCAAAATACCTTATATCCAATTTTCTCAATTGTGTCTGTAAATGAAATATCTGTAAATTTTTTTTCATAGGAAAAAGGAGTGCTGCTATCCAGATCCACGCAGGCAAATGCTCCATCTGAAATACCTGTAACCCCGCTTTCTACTTTTATAGAATTTATTTCTTTAGTCCAGTATTTCATCCACGGAGCAATTCCCAGCCCCATCTCTCCCTTGCTGTAACTTTTTGAACTGTTGGGCGTTCCATAGATAAACATATCTCCTGATCCCCAGATTCTTAATACGCCCTTCTGATCTACTGACCAATAGCAATGCTCACCGCAGATTCCCATAGCCCTTACATCACCAGCTGCATTCATCAGACTTTTTTCTGTATTGCAGAATCGGCATTTATAATATTTCGTTGTTCCGGATTCCAGTTCCCACATATGACCAACTTTAGATCCTGAACAGCTGGATAATGTTTCATTTGTCAAATCTAATATATCCGGTTTTTCTGTTGGTTTCGGTATCGGATTTCCCGACACTTTCCAGGTTTTCCATGTTACATTGCTTCCTATAAAGGAACTGGCTGTCCAGGTACTGTTATTCTCGGGATAATACGCAGTTGTTGTAGTATAACTGAACACATCGCTGTAAGAATTATTGTCAAACACAGGCGCATTTCCTTTAAAATATATGCTTTCCAGCTTTTTCCCCATGTACCCGAATCCCTGCTCGCCTATATATTCTACACTTGCAGGAACTATAATGGACTTCGGATAATTTAATTCAAAAAATGCCATAATCCCAATCTTTTTTGTTCCTTCTGGTATTGCATAGCTTGCTGCTGATTTTCCACCGGGATATGCTACTAATTCTGTTTTATCTTTACTGAAAAGCACTCCGTCTACTGAAGTGAAATTTTTGTTTTTGTCACTTACAGCTATTGCTGTCAATGAGTTGCTGTTAATCGCACCTTCCTCAATAGTTGTAACAGATGCCGGAATCAAAATAGTTGACATTCCACATCCTGAAAAAGCCTGATATCCAATGCTTGTAACACTTTCAGGAATCGTTACTTCCTTCAGATTCGTAAGTCCAAAAAATGCAGCCCCTCCGATTCTCGTAATTCCATTTTGTATGATTACTTTTTTTACTGCATTTTGATAATAACTTGGAAGAAAAGATTCTCCAAACCCATCTTCCATCTGTCCGGAACCGCTGATCGTAAGCGTTCCGTCTGTATCCAGATTCCAGTTCACACCTGTTCCACAGTTTCCGGACGCCTTGGCCTGCGGCACATCAACCACATCTCCTTCGGAAAACAGCTCCTCTTCATCACCATCTGACCAGATATTCACATCATCTGTCACTGTGCTTTCCGGTGAATCACAAAAATCATATGCTATTTCTGCTGCATAAGCCGAAGCAGGCTGACAACTCAATAAAATAGTCATAAATACTGCTATTGTTTTCTTCTTCATCCGAATACCTCCTGTAATTTTTCTATAATTTTACTATTTTCTTTTTGTTTTCACAACTATAATCAGTATGTATCTATATTTCTCCTGACATTTTGTTACCGTTCACTGGTAATATTCCGCGAAGCAAGTTACGAAGAACAGAGTAAACAGTAACAAAGCAGGCACAAAAAGCCACGACCGTCTCAATACTCAGAGATTGTCGTGGCTTTTCTCATTTTTAGCCTTTATTGCTTCCTGACTCTAACGCTTATGCTTCATCATCTCACGCAGCGCAGCCAGAAATACATCCAGTTCCACGTCTGTGCATTTGTTCATCATAAGATTCATCTCGTTTACGCGTTTCGCATGTTCATCGGATTGTTTCTCCATGAGCATGGCATCCATGGAAAAGTTCAGGACATCTGCCAGTAAAAAGAGTACTTCTACGGATGGCTTTCTGTGTTCGCTTTCGATGTGTTTCATATGTGTAGGGCTGATGTTGATCGCTTCTGCAAGCTGTTCCTGAGTCATCTTGTTATCCATTCGTGCTCTGCGGATCGTATCACCTAATAATCCGTCTTTCATTCGTAATCCATCTCCTTTTTTCAACAGGATACGTGGATAATTGAATGTTGGAAATCATCTTTAAGAGATTTATTTTTCTCTGAAAGAGCACTTTTTAAACTTAGATGTCTTTGTAATAAGATGGTGAAATTACGTCATATTCACGACAGGAGCAGCCATTTTCATAGCTGTCGCAGCAGTCACAGTTGGAACAGTACATGTGTGCATCATTAATATAAAACAGGCCGCCGTACTGCATGGATGTACGCTGATTCTTGGATTTTTTCTTGCTGTTATCGTAGTAGGCTCCATTTGGGATCATCATATTTTCCGGGGAAAATCTGCTGAAATCAAAGAAGTGTGATTCTGTTCCGTGATGAGGTACCTTGATGCACCAGTAATGCTCGTGGAGAGGGATCTTTCCATCGTAATCTTCCACGATCATCTTCATATACTGTGGCTGCACATCTCCGGTAAACAGAAGGTTCAGTTCGCTGTCACTTGTGTTCTGGAATGCAAGGCTGATTTTGTGGCGGAACTGGCGTAAAAGATGACCCTGTTTTTCTGCACATTCCAGAAGTGTCTGAAATTCCGGTGTGACCTGAAGTTCGCGGAATTTCTTTTCTAATTTCTCTGGTCTTAAACGGCGCTGGGTTTCTTTCTGTGAATTCTCAATATCTTCCTGCTCAGCTGATTTAACTGCTGATTTTACTCCTGTTCCTGCTGTGCTTGCAGTTTCAGCTCCAACTGTTCCATTCGCAGCTGCATCTACAGCTTCTTTCTCTGCCCCCAGGTTGTCTGCCCCGTTTTCATCCACAGTCATAGACATAAACAGCTGACGTACTTCCTCTGCGATATTCACAAGCTCAGTCATGGCTTTTTCATTATCTTCGATCAGAGAGTTAAATACATCCTCAGTTTCTCTGTTCACCATTTTCACATCCGGCCAGAGGGCTGTATATTTCCCTTCAAACTCCGATCCTCTTGACAGAAGATCGATCTTTACTTTTCTGGCGCAAAGTGCTTCTGCCAGGGCCAAAAGACTGACACGTCTTCCCGGCAGACTGGCTTTTTTCGTGACATCTGCAAGGAGAAGCAGTGTCAGTGTATATTTCATTTCCGGATCAGAAAATACATCCGGGAGATAAATTTTTTCAAATTCGTAGGCATCTCTCCTGTACCGCATCATATAAAGAAGCCCGGATACGTGATCCGGATGAAAATGTGTGAGAAGGAGATTTTTTTTGCGGATGGTGGTAAGGTCTGAGATGATCACATCAAAAACTTCCCTTCGCGGTCTTCCCTCGATCTTACTGTTAACTGCACCGAAATCCACAAGCAGGCTGCCTTTTCTGTCGCGGATGCAGAAACAGTCTCCGAATCCTACATTGTACATTCGTATTCTCATTTACTTTCCCTCTGGTTTTCTGTTTATCTGCTGCATTCCCGGCAGCAGTTTTTTCTCTCAGGTTATCTTATTATTTCTCAGAACCAGATCTGCATATCGTACCAGGTGGCTCCACCATGGCAGGAATCTGCAACTCCCAGTTTCTTCATTCCGTGGCTTTCATAAAACGGGATCATATGCTCCTTGCAGGTAAGGATAAGAGCTTTTTTTCCACGTTCTTTCGCAAGATCCTTGAAGTATTCCACAAGTTCTCCGGCAATTCCCTGATGACGGTATTCCGGGATCACGTTCAGTCCAAATACAGTCTGGATCTCTCCGTCTTTCTTATGAAGTGTGATGTCGTGATAAAATTCATCCGGAAGTACCGGTTTATCTGTGGTCCCTCCGTTGATAAATCCTACAATCTTATCATCTTTCACTGCTACCACAAAATTCTCCGGGAATGCTCCCATACGGTTCACTACATCCTCATGGCTTGCTGCTTCCGCCGGCGGGAAACAGATTGCCTCGATCTCGGCCAGCCTGTCTGCTTCTTCTGGATGCGCCAGTCTGATCTGTAAATTCTCTGCCATGTATATTTCCTCCTGAAACTAATACAATCTTTTAAAATCAATATTTCTTTAATTATATCGGCTGAATGAAAATGCGTCAACGTTCAACCTCAGGCTTTTTTTATAATCCAGTTTGTCGTGAACTGTAATATACTGACAATGTTGTCCATCCGAAACCCGGCAGCGAGAGAAGGTGAGGTAAATAGCCAGATATCGAAAAGCCCCCAGTATTCACACTACTGAGGGCTTCATTCTTTCGTCTTTGCCAGACTTATTCTTTCTTTTGCCTGTTGGCATTATAGCATGTGCTTTGAGGCAGAGCAATATACTTCTCACTGAAAATTAATTTCAACGTCTCACAACACCGACTCGATCAGCCTCTCCGTATACTCCGTCTTCGGCCTCTCAATGATTTCCTCCGGTGTTCCTTCTTCCTCTACATGTCCGTCGTGCATCACGATCACCCGGTCGCAGAACATCTGAACAAGAGCCAGGTCGTGGCAGATAAAAATAAACGCCAGATTCTTTTCTTTTTTCAGCTTTATGAGAAGCTCCATAATCTGTTTCTGTACAGTCACATCAAGAGCACTGGTGGCTTCATCACAGATCAGAATTTTCGGCTCCACAGCCAGGGCTCTTGCAATGGCTGCTCTCTGACATTCTCCACCACTGACCTGATGAGGATACCGGTCTGCATAATCTGCACTCAGTCCATATTTAATAAGAAGATTTTCCACATGTTTCCTAGTTTCTTTCTTATTTATCCCCATATTCCGGAGACTTTCCCCTATTCCATCCCCAAGTGTACATCTTGGATCAAAGGATTCTCCCGGAGTCTGGAATACCATCTGAATTTCTCTGTACGTTTCCCGCAGTTCTTTTCCCTTTACCTGTGTAATATTTTTTCCCAGAAGAAAAATCTCTCCACCGGTCAGTTCCGTCAGATGAGTGATCATCTTTGCAACCGTACTTTTTCCTGATCCGGACTCACCTACGATTCCAAGACATTCTCCCTGTTTCAGAAAAAAGCTCACATCTTCCACAGCTGTAAAGGATTTTTTCCCTGATATAAAATTCTTTTTTAAATGACGTACTTCCAGTATATATTCTGCCACTTCTTCTCTCCATTCCTTGTTTCAGCCTGTACAAATGCTCTCCAGCTTGCCTCTGTTCAGACGCGGCACAGAATTCATAAGCTCTTTTGTATAAGGATCCTGCGGATCGTCCAGTATCTGCCTGGTATCTCCGTATTCCATCACTTTGCCGTTCTTCAGCACCAGAACCTTATCTGCCATTTTTCCAACTACTCCGATGTTATGCGTGACAACAATCATGGCTGTATGATATTCCCGACGCAGAAGCAGCATTTCCTCAACAACCTGTTTCTGCACGATCACATCAAGGGCACTGGTCGGCTCATCTGCAAGCAGGAGAGATGGATGCTGCAGCATGGAAATACAGATTCCCACACGCTGGTTCATACCACCGGACAGTTCAAAAGGATAACTCTTCAGGACACGCCTGCCATCCTTCAGCCCGATCTTTTCCATCATTTCTATTGTACGTTCTTCACATTCCCTGCGGCTGATCTTTTCATGTTCCCGCATACTTTCGTAAATCTGATCACCAACTGTACGGATCGGGCAAAGCGCAGCACCGGAATCCTGAAAAACCATGGCAATCTCCGGTCCCAGGAGTGTTCGGAGTTCTTTTTCCGGCATATCCACTACATTCCTTCCCATGTACCAGATATCACCTTCCGTAACCATGCCTTCATTTCCCAGAAGTCCCATAACAGCCTTAATAATAGTACTTTTTCCACTTCCGGATTCACCTACCACCCCAAGGATCTCTCCTTTATTCAGTTCCAGATTTATATCCTGAACAACAGTTTCTCCATTATAACAGATCGTCACATGATCAAGTTTCAGCAATGCTTCCATTTAAAATCTCCCAGCTGTTATTTCACTTCCAGATCTGCCGTGATCTCATAATAATCACATGGATGTGCAGTCAGCCCTGACACATTTGCTTTTGATACCAGTCCCATATTCAGATGAGAAACAAAGAAATACGCATCATCATCAAGAATCGTCTGCTGTGCTTCGATGGCAAGCTTTGCTCTCTCATCTGTGTCAAAGGTCTCATGCATTTTTGCTATGATATCATCCAGACTTGAGTTACTGTATTTGCCATAATTTTTTGCTGCCCCGGATACAACTGTGCTTGTGAAAAAGTACTCCGGATCACCGGTCGGTGCAGTTGTAAGAGAACTTACATATACGTCAAAATCTCCATTCTTCGCATAGGTTGCATGATCTGCCGTATTATTTACATTAACCTCAATTCCAATATCCTTTAAAGTAGACTGTGCATATTCAGCAAGCTTCGGCTGTTCCAGACGTGTCGGATAAGTCAGCCATGTAACAGAGAGTTTTTTTCCATCCTTATCTGCATATCCATCACCATCTGTATCCTTCCATCCGGATTCCTCAAGAAGTTTTTTTGCCTCTTCCGGATCATAGGACGGTGCTTTCACTGCATCATTTCCATAAGAAAAGCTGCTCGGAAAAGCTCCCACTGCCGGAACGCCGCGATTCTCCATGATCACGTTACAGAAGCCGTCTTTATCGATTCCCATCTCTATGGCTTCCCTTACATTCTTATCCTGCATCAGTTCAGATTCCATATTAAACTGACCGAAAAAGCAGCGGCTTGTTGCAACAGAACTGATCTGATAATCAGGATTTCCGTCAAATAAGGCATAATTGTCATACTGAAGTCCGTAAGTTCCCTGGATATCTCCTGTCTGCAGAGCTGCTGTCAGTGCACTTCCGTCAGAAAAAGATTTCACGATCACATTATCAGTCTTTACCTCTCCGCCCCAGTAGTTTTCATTCTTCACCAGCTTAATTTCTGTAGGGGAAACCTCTGTTGCAATAAAAGGTCCTGTACCTGCAACATTGGCGGAACCGCCTTCTCCCTGCACACCATAATCCATATCTATGATAGCCCCATATGGATCTCCAAGATAATTGATGATCGCAGGACATGCTTCTGTTGTATGGATCGTCACCGTCATTCCGTCTGCCTCGATCTTGTCAATCTTCATATCTGACGGTGCCCGGTCGTGATTCGCGATCAGATCATCCAGACATTCTTTAACTGCTTCTCCGTCCATATCTCTGCCACTGGAAAATTTCACGCCATCACGAAGCGTAATTTTCACAGTATTATCATCTGTAAATTCATAATCTGTAGCAAGCCACGGCTCGATCTCCATGTTGTCATTATATTTAAACAAGGTCTCACCTACACCATAACGCAGGCAGCTCCAGCCGGAATAATTATCATGTGGGTTCAAACCTGCATCTCCCATCTCCTCACTGTATCCGGTTGTTCCGTAAACAAAAGTTGTCCCTTCTGTTTTATCCTTATTTTCACTTTTCGCATTTACAGACACTCCTGTCATGCCCATAACCAGCATTGCCGCAAGTGTCGCTGCCATTATTTTTTTCTTCATATTTTTTCTCTCTCGCTTTCTTTTACTCTGATGTCATTTTCCTCTGTTCCGTTCTCTTGGATCCATATAATCCCGGACTGTATCGCCCAGCAGATTAAATATCATAACTGTAATAAAAATCGCGGCTCCCGGAGCCAGCACCATCCACGGTGCGATCTGCAGCATACTTCTTCCGTCATTGATCATACTTCCCCACTCAGCCATTGGCGGCTTCACTCCAAGTCCCAGGAAGGAAAGTCCTGCAAGCTCCATCATCATGGTTCCGATATCAAGAACTGCTGTCACAAGAATCGGTCCTGCAATATTGGGTAAAATATGTTTTATCAGAAGTTTTCCTGTACTGCTGCCGGAAAGCTTCGCTGCCATCAGATACGGAGAAGCTTTCTGTGTCAGGGTAAGTCCTCTGGCAAGCCTTGCAAATTTCGGCCAGCTGATCACAGCCAGGGCGATGATCGCATTCTGGATTCCTCCTCCCAGCACAGCAGCTACTGCCAGTGCAAAAACAAGTCCCGGGAATGCAAGAAAAAGATCTGAAATACGCATAAGGACTGCCTCTGTTTTTCCGCCTCTCCAGCCACATAAAATTCCGATCACAGTTCCCACAACCGTGATCACAGCTACCAGGATCAGTGTTCCGTAAATACTCACAGTACTTCCTGTAATCACTCTTGACAGCATATCTCTGCCATAACGGTCTGTTCCCAGAAGATGCTCCGGGCATGGTGCCTTCTGTGCCAGTGTCAGATCCTGCGCATAAGGATCATAAGGGCAAAGATATTTTGCAAACGCTGCGATCAGCAAAAGTACTGCAGTCAGTATCAGAAAAAATATCAGTTTGGCCCTGGTATGATTTTTCCTGATCTTCTGTTTCCGGACAGTTATCTTTTTTTCTCCACTCATGCTCTGTCACCTCCAAGCCTTACTCTCGGATCAAGATAGTGGTAAACGATATCTGTCACAAGATTTACCAGTACATAGATAACCGCCATCCATGCCACATAAGCCTGTATAATGGGATAATCTCGCATATTGATGGCATCTACAGCCAGCTTTCCAACTCCGTCCCACATAAAAATATTCTCTACAATGGCTGTTCCTCCCAGAAGATTTCCGATGGATAAGGCCAGAAGAGTGATGATCGTCAGCATTGATGCTTTCATAACACTTTTCCATATGATCACGCTTCCTCTGATTCCCCGAGCCTTCGCCCCCATCACATACGGCTTGTTCAGCTCTTCCAAAACCGTGGCACGTACCTGCCTTGTATACTTGGCAGCCATAGAAACAGCCAGCGTCAGTGTAGGAAGAATGATGCTCTGCCCAAGATCAGAATTCGTTACTACCGGTAAAATTCCCAGTTTAACAGATAAAAAATACATCAGAACCATTGCCGCAAAAAAATTCGGCATGGAATTTCCCACAAAGCTTAAGAACCGGATCACATAATCGATCCATTTATTATGTTTCACCGCAGATAAAATTCCAAGGGGAACCGCAAGAAGAACAGTTAGAATGATAGATGACAATGTCAGCATGATCGTTGCAGGAAGCTTTGAAGTGAAAGTTTCGTAAACATCTCTGTGGGAAACATAACTCTCTCCCATATCACCTGTGACCATCCCTGCAAACCAGTTTGCATATTGAACAGGAAACGGCTTATCAAGACCATATTCCGCCTTTGTCTTATCAATAATTTCCTGCGATACTGAAGAGCCTGCATTTTCATACATATACGTCACTGCATCTCCACCGGCCAGCCTCATCATGGCAAATGACAGAAATGTGATCCCGATCAGGACCGGGATCAACTGCAGAAGTCTTTTAAAAATATATCTTCTCATTTTCTTCCTTTCCGCATTTTAAATGTTCAGATAATAAAAGTTTAACAAACCTCCTGCTCTGTCACAACCCCCGTGGGGGGATTCCGCATATTCCATTCTGTCATGTATATGTATTCCTTTTATGAATAACATTCTGCTCCATTGTATACTTCACCTCGTACTCTGTGTCCCGGTGATATTTCCAGCCAGTTTTCTTCCTGACTCTGTATCTCATTGTATTCGATCAGTGCATGTCCACGCTCTGACACCGGATCCGGAACATGTATTGCCGAAAGCAAAGATCTTGTATATGGATGACACGGATTTCCAAAAAGCTCCTCCGTTGGTGCCATCTCAACCAATTTCCCGTTTTTCATTACACCAACTGTATCACTCAAAAACCGCACCATCGACAGATCATGGGCGATAAACAGAAATGAAAACTTCTTTTCTTTCTGAAGCTTTTTAAACAGCATAACGATCTGCGCCTGAATGGAAATATCCAGAGAGGCAATTGGTTCGTCTGCAATAATAAGGCGTGGCTCCATAAGAAGGCTTCTTCCGATCGCCACTCTCTGTCTCTGGCCTCCGGAAAGCTCTCCGGGTCTTTTGGAAAGGATGCTTTCATCCAGTCCGGTTTCTTTCAGAATTTCCTGAAGCTTATTTTCCAGAAGCTCCCGATCCCTGATCCTTCGGCTGATCTTTATCGGTTCCAGCATGATCTGCCGGATGTTCATTCTTGGATTTAAAGCCGCACCAGAATCCTGAAAAATCATCTGGATTTCTCCCTGCATCCGTTTTCTGATATCGTTGTCACCTGTTCGCCTCAGTCCGAAAGGACTTTTTTTATCCGAAAGCTTCTCTCCCCTGTAAAAGAGTTCTCCACCTGTGGGGTGATAAATTCCAGCCAGGGTTCTGGCTGTTGTGGATTTTCCGCATCCGGTCTCGCCAACCAGTGCCATGATCTCGCCTTCCCGGATTTCAAAAGAAACATCATCTACTGCCCGTATAGTATAATCTGAACGAACCCGGAAGTATTGTTTCAGATTTTTAGCTTCTATCAGTATTTCCTTCTGCGCATAATCTTTTCTTTTTAAATCAGGCGTTGCTTTTTCCCATGTCCGGTTATCCTGACTACAGGCGCAAGGCTCCTGCTGCCTTTTTTTCAGAAATGAAGGTTTTTCTACTTTCGGAGCTCTTTCATCCAACAGCCATGTCGCAGCATAATGAGTTTCACTGACCTTAAACATCGGCGGCTCTTTTTCATAATCAATGGCAAGTGCCTGAGAATTCCGGACAGCAAAAGCATCCCCCTGTGGGGGATTCAGAAGTGATGGCGGCATTCCCGGAATAGGATTCAACACACCTTTTTCATTTGTAAAAAATGGAAGGGAAGAAAGAAGTCCCCATGTATACGGATGTCTTGGATCATAATAAACTTCTTCTGCTGTTCCGATCTCAACGATCTTTCCTGCATACATTACGGCAACCCTGTCTGCGATCCTTGCAACAGCTCCCAGATCATGTGATACAAATACGATGCTGACTCCTGTTTTTTCCCGAATTTCCAGAAGCAGATCCAGGATTTTGGCTTCCACAGTTACATCCAGAGCTGTGGTAGCTTCATCCG
Source organism: Blautia schinkii (assembly GCF_013304825.1). Classification (GTDB taxonomy): domain Bacteria; phylum Bacillota; class Clostridia; order Lachnospirales; family Lachnospiraceae; genus Blautia_A; species Blautia_A schinkii_B. Next base: position 108,912 of record NZ_JAAWUO010000010.1, read on the forward strand.
CAAACAAAATCTGTGGATTACATGCCAGCGCAATAGCAAGAACACATCTCTGTCTCATTCCGCCTGAAAAAAAATGAGGTTGAAGTCCGTATCGCTGCTCTGCATCTGAAATGCCTACCAGCTTCAGCATTTCTATCGCTTTCTTTTCAGCATCACCTCTGGATACCTTCTGATTTTTGATGATCGCTTCTGTGATCTGTTTTCCGACAGGGATCGTAGGATTCAGAGTCAGCATAGGATCCTGAAACACCATACTTACCTTGCTTCCGCACAGCTTCTCCATCTTTTTTCTTTTATAATCTGTAATGTTTTCTCCGCACAGCCGGATTTCTCCATTTTTCACCCTGGCATTTGGCGGCAGCAGTTTCATCACACTGCGGCACATCACTGTTTTTCCGCATCCGGATTCACCTACGATACAAAGAATCTCTCCTTTTTTCACAGAAAGATCCACATTCTGGACGGCCTGTACCTCGCCGTCCGGTGTGTCAAAGCTTACCGAATAGTTTTTTAATTCCAAAACGGTTTCCTGCATATTTTTTCCCTTATTTTGTAATAGTCCAGTCTTCAATATTCCACATAACGCCTACGGAATGATGTCCGAGAACACGTGTGGTATCCAGTCCGGAAATTCCGGAAACACCTACATAATCACCCTGAAGATAAGCTACCAGAAGAATTCCAGGTGCCTGCGCATAAGCCTTTTCAAACTCACCGTAGGATTTTTTTCGTGCTTCCTCTGTTTCACCGTGACGTCCTTCTTCAAGATATTTGTCGACATCTGCATTGGAATAATGCATATTGTTTCCACTTGCATCTGTCACAAAATTTACATATGCCATATCCGGATCAAACTGTGTTGAATAGCCTGCAAGGAATCCATTATATCCTGCATCCCAGTCAAATTTTGTCACCAGTTTTACTTCCATCTCCACGCCAGCCTGTTTCAGCATATCTGACATAACATTGGCAATATCCACACGCTCCTCTTCATAGTCACGGACCTGAATAGTGAAATGGAATTTCTGCCCGTTTCTCTCATAGATGCCATCATCACCTTTTTTCCAGCCAAGCTCTTCCATCTTCTTTGCAAAAGTATCCAGATCATAGGAATAAATATTTGCTTCTTTGTCAGTTCCAAGAGGATTTCTCTGGATCGGGCTGTACGCCGGCTCTCCCTGACCTGCCAGAACACCTGCGATAATGGAATCTTTATCCAGTGCATAGTTCAGAACGCCAATGGAATCTCCGTTTTCTTTCCAGAAATCCGTGCTCATATCCATGGCAGCTCCACGGTAATCTGCTGTTGTGAACTCCCAGTAATTATATCCGTCCTTGTCCTTAAACTGGGAAGCATAGTTGGAATTCAGCCATGCAAGATCAGCTTCTCCGGACTGGAGCATAGTTGCCTTGGTAGTCTCATCAGATACGGTACGGTATACTACTGTTTCAATATTCGGAACTTTTCCATAGTAGTCTTCATTTCGTTTCAATGTGATCATTCCACCTGTGGCATCCCAGTCTTCGAATTTATAACGTCCTGTTCCTACCGGATTCTGGTTAAAAGATGTTGTATTTATATCTTCACCTTCAAGAAGATGCTCCGGAAGGATTCCCATGGTAAAATAATCCAGCATTGCCGCATCATACTGGTCAAGGGTGAATACTACGGTCTTATCATCCGGTGCCTCGATATCTGTGATATCCTGATAATTGCTGGTAATGCTTGCACCCAGAGTTTCATCCTCTGTAAGCTCTTTGTAAGTATATACAACATCTTCAGCATTAAAAGCTTCTCCGTCATGCCACTTCACACCATCACGAAGTTTAAAAGTATAAGTATTGGTATCTTTATCAAAGGTATAGCTCTCTGCAAGATCCTCTACAGGTTTTCCATTTGCATCATATTTCATCAGACCGGAAAAAATAAGATCCGGAAGCTCATCATGATTGTTCAGAAGCGGATTGATCGTACTTTCCGACTCTCCTGCATAAACCAGTGTTTTGTTTTCTTCTGCTGCAAATGCAGTTACTGTTCCCCCTGTTACAGCTCCTGTACATACTGCTGTCACTGCCGCAAGCGTTACTGCTGCACATTTCTTTCCGTAACTGTTCCTTGTTCTCTTTTTCATTTTTGTTTTCCTCATCTTTCCTTATTTTCGAACCGGTTATCCACACTTCGTCTGGCTTTATCCATATCCTGTCAGATACCGGCACCATTCCACATATCATTTTCCATCAGAGATTGCTGTATTTATTATTCACTTCGCTTCTTACAAAGCTTCCCACATTGGTAATACACATCAGAGTAACCACCAGAAAAACTCCCGGTATCACGATCACCCACCAGGTATTCATGATCAGTGCTTTATTAGCCAGGGAAAGCATGCTTCCCCAGGAAACTACATCTGCCGGAAGTCCCAGTCCCAGAAAGCTTAAAGTAGATTCCATAGTGATACAGCTGCTGACAGATGAGATCACCACAAACATGATCGCTGAAACAAAATTCGGTATCAGATGATAATACATCACATATCCAAAGCCTCCTCCGCAGAGTCTTGCATACATCACATAATCGCTGTTCCGTATCTGCCGCACTTCACTTCTTACGATACGGGCCAGTGCAAACCATCCGGTAATACCAATGATAACGGAAATGCTGATCACATCATCTGCCTGAAAAACAGCAGATAAGATCAGTATCATAAGAAGTGTCGGAATGCTTCCACACATTTCCGTAAATCGCATCAGAACCGAATCAACCTTTGGTCCTGCCGTTCCGCTGATGCATCCGTAGGTAACACCGATCACAGTAATGATCGCTGCTCCTGAAATTCCGATCACCAGAGATACTCTTCCTCCATACCAGATCAGGGAGTAGATATCTCTTCCAAGAGAATCCGTTCCAAAAATAAATTCCCTTCCAGGCGGTGTATTCAGATTCCGGAGATAAAATCCTGAAGGATCATGATTTGCTACAAGATTCGCAAATACACATCCCAACACAACTATCAGCAGCAGAATCATGGAGAAAACCGGTTTTCCCTTCAGCTTTTCCCTGAATGTTTTCTTTCTTTTTTGAACTTCATACGTTTTCCACCCAGGACCTACCACCTGGAAAAGCTCTTCTTCGGAAATCATACTGTTATCTACCATACTCTCACCTCTGAATCCTTCATTCTCGGATCAATCTCCTCATTAACAGTCTGTGCAATAAAACTGCTTAAAAATACGATAAAGCCCGTGATCAGCACATCTACCATCAGAAGATTATAGTCATGATATTTGGCAGATTCCACTGCCAGATTTCCAATACCTGCATAATTGAATACTGCCTCGACCGTCACTGTTCCACCGGTTACGTGAGGGACTGAAACCGCCATAATACTTACAATGGTAGGCATTACATTTCTGAGACAGTGTTTCCACAGAATTTTTCTTTTGGAAAGCCCTTTGGCCCTGGCAAGCAATACGTAATCTTTCCGCACCTCATCCAGAAATTTGTTTCGTATCATATATGCGTAATACCACAGATGACTTAAGATCATAACCACAAGCGGAAGTACCATATGTCTGATACGATTGCCAATGCTGTCTGCCATTCCGACATCATAAGCGCCACTGCTCGGAAACCATCCCAGATTTATGCTGAAGATCAGTATCAGTACCACCCCCAGCCAGAAAGCCGGCACATAAAAGGCTACTGTTCCTATCTTACAGATCAGACGGTCGATCCACTGATCTTCATGAAGAGTACAGAATATTGCGATCAGGATTGCCAGCGTAAAGATCACTACATAGGCGACTCCCCCCAATACCAGAGTATTCCCGATCAGCGGTTTTATCACATTCATGACCGGCTGCCTGTACTTCAAGGACAGTCCGAACTCTCCATGAACTGCATTGGTGAGCCATTTTACATATTGTACTGCGATTCCCTGATCAAGTCCCAGCCTTGTCCTGGCAGCAGCTATCTCTTCACTGGTCATCATCTCAAGAGAATCCCCGTAAAAGGACTGCAGAGGATCTCCCGGCGCAAGTCTTGCCATCCAGAAAACCACGACAGACAGCAGAAACATAACTACTGCAAACAAAATGATCCGTTTCAGGATCCGGGCACCTATCTTATTTTCTTTGTTCATAATTTCCCTTTCCCACGTCCCATTACTTACATGCGAGACAGATATTCGCATTCCATTCTGCTGCATGCTCATGAACGCAATCGCTTTGCGATTTGCGTTCATATTTCAAAAGCAGTTATGGTATCAAAAACCATAACTGCTTTTGAAAGGGTCGTGTTATTATTCGACAAAACATTTGCATGCACAAACAGGAGTGCGCGGAGGTTGTGTGCATTACAGTGTTTAATATGCAGCACGCGGATTGTGCTGTTGATATTATTTTATCATCTAATGATATTTGAACAACCCCGGTATGGGGATATTGGGTCAGTCGGGTTTGGCATAGATGTGCATTCCAATTTTCTTATTCCATACCGTTAAACACAAAACAGCCGGCATCTTCCTGCAGCAGAATCTTATTCTGCACAGAAAAATCCCGGCTGGTCTTTTCTTTATTTTTATTGCAGCTTATAACGTTTAAAATCTTCCCTTTACAAATTCCAGGAAATCTTTTCCCTGGTCACTAAGTGTCTCACCTCGTCTTCTGATACATCCATAAACAAGTCTCTGGCCTTCTCCCGGAAATGTATACTTCACTCTGGAATACCCGGGATCACGACCTGAAAGATCCGCTCCACTTATATTGCACAGCTCGCCGGAACCCAGAAGACGTTCTACGATATAGTCACTGTTGGTCACCACTACCATCTCTGCTTCCACTGCGGAATGTCCGTTTTCCCCCACAAGATTCCGATAATTATCCGATGAAAATTCATCCGGGAATCTCTGTATCAGTCTCAGCTGGGACATCTTAAACTCTCCCACCTCTGACACTGAATTTTTTTCCCCGGTATATATATTTACCTCCGTCTCAGTCAGTGGTTCAAATTCCAGATAATTCCGTAACAGAAAATACTGAAAGGCTGCCAGCTGGTTCTGCATCACATAAGCGAAGCCCATATCATCCTGGCGCGATTTCACTCTTCTTACGATCTCATGTGTATCTGCTGCATAAACCTGATAATGGAGATCGTCCTTTTTGTGTGTTTCATAATATTCTACAAAAGTATCCGCAAACCAGGAACTGGGATGAAAGCATACACTCAGACTGCTTTTTGCAAGAGGCTGCTGCTGCATTTCCAATTCATTCATATTTTCCAGGATCTTCTGCACATGACCATATGCACGCTCTCCCTCCGGAGTCAGCTCGATACCTTTTGCATGGCGGACAAACAGCTGAGTCCGCATGTCATCCTCCATGGAGCGGATCACCTTGCTTACATTGGACTGGGTGGTAAAAAGTATCTCTGCAGCCTGGCTGAAAGAACCTGTTTTGGCACAGGCTGCAAAATACTGAATCTGTTTGATATTCAGCATATTTCTACCCCTGTTTCTTCGCAAAAATCAGGAACATCGGGGTAGGATTGTAAAACTCATCTTTTTCTATATAAATACGTTTACTGATTCCCAGGTCAAAAGAAAACTCCTCGACTCCCATGCGTCCCAGAGTTTCCAGATCCCAGGCAGGGCGAAGGAACGAGCTGATGGGAAGCTGGCGTTTGATGTCTTCACACTCCTGCATCAGATCATCCTGGATCTGATGATGTGCATGGTTTTCCGGAAGATCCGCAGTATCTGCAAAATCTGCTGCACCGTAGTTGGCATCCAGATTGATCATCACTCCGCCTGGTTTCAGCACACGGAACCACTCCTGGTAAGCATGCTCTGCATCCGGCAGCGTCCAGGTCAGATTTCGGGATACGATCACGTCAAATTCCTCATCCGGAAAATCCGGATTCTCAGCATCCATCACTGCAAACCGGCAGACCGTGTTCTCTTCCTCCGCAAGCTCTTTTGCATGGGCAATCATATCCGGTGTCAGGTCGATACCGGTTACATCGTGACCCTCTTTTGCAAGAAGAATGGTAAAAAATCCTGTTCCGCATCCCACATCCAGGATCTTAAGATTCTTTTTCTCAGGCAGGTGTTTCTTAAGCTCGATAAGCCATCTGCCTGCAAGTTCACTGTGAAGCTCAGCTCTTCTCTGTTCCAGGAAACTGTCACTTCGTTTTGTCCAGTACTGGGCGATCCTTGTTTTTCGCTCATCTTTTTCGCGCACAATATTTCCGTAGGTGATCACAGGGCCGCCTTCCACAACCTGAAGACTGGATACCTGGTAAAGGATCACGCCATCCATATCAGCACGGCAGATTTCCTGAACATTGCCTTCATAATCCCGGATCTCGCCAAGGATCTCATCCTGATGAATGATATCTCCCGGGTTTTTCAGCGGATACCAGAGGCCGTTGACACTTGCACACTGGTAGCGGACATCGTCCATTTTCAGCGGGTAATAAGTACTGTGGGAACGGATTCCATTATATGCTCCGATGCTGCAAAGAATGTTCCGCACATCCCTGCGCATGGAATCTACTTCCTCCCTCTGCCAGGTTCCCATGCAGCCGCGTTCAAGAAGAACTGCCGGGATATCCAGGGTGCTGGCAGCATAATTATATGCACCACCTGTGCTCACATTTGACTGTACCATATATGGGACATCAACCTGTTCTGCCATTTTCCGGGAAGCTTCTGCAACCTCCGGCTTTGCCACGCCTGCAAAATATACATAAGGCGTCAGTTCCTCGTAATCATCACCACCGTGAAGATCAATGTAATAATCTGATTTTTGAATCAGCGATTCTGTGACAGCAGCTGCCAGACGTTCCATACGTGTGCCGTCTTTTTTTCCAGGGAAAACACGGTTCAGGTTTTTTCCATCCTCCCAGCTGATGCTGCCCGCGCGCTTTTCAAAATCTTCCCTGTTCAGTACTTTTACAAAAACCAGCTGTCCGTTCACATTCTCAGGCTTCAGCTTCTTTGAAAGCTCGATCAGGGTCTGGATCCCCACATATTCTCCGGCGTGGAGACCGGCTGTGACAAGAACTGTTTTTCCCGGATTTTTTCCACGGATGATGGTTGCAGGAAGTTTAAATTCTCCGTCTCCGATTTCGAGAAAGCCTTCTGTTTTTTCGCCGTCTGCTACCGGAAGATTCAGGAAGTGATCCGGCTTTACACCTGTTACCATGAACATCGGAGTGGACTGGTAGTTCAGTCTCTCCTCCTCGCTCCAGACTGTTTTCCAGATTTCTGTATCTGTATGGATTCCCATAAGTCCTGTATTTCGAAGTGTCTTTACATCCCACTGAGGTCTGTGGATTTTTGAAAGAGGAACCTGCAGGGCAATCCGCTCCATACGTTCAATATCTGTACAGAGATAATGATCATCCAGGCTGTTGCTTTCCACATTTTTACGGTCATTTTCGTATGCTTTTCTCTGCTCTTCTTCGTAGAGGTAGCCATACCAGTTGGCATCAAAATTCAGAAGTCTTCCTCCTGCTTTCAGCACCCGGACCCACTCACTGTAGGCAATGTCCGGATGTTCCAGATTCCAGGTAAGGTTTCTGGAAATTACAATATCAAAAGTGTTGTCTGCAAACTCCAGTTTCTGTGCATCCATACGCTGAAAATGAATATTTTTGCAAAGCTCTCCCGCATTCTCCTTTGCTTTTTCCAGCATGCCTTCCGTATAGTCCACAGCATCTACCTTATATCCTGCTTCTGCCAGGATCACAGGGAAAAATCCGGGGCCTGTTCCAATATCCAGAATCCGGATCTCCTCCTTTGGCTTGTCTGGAAAATAACTGGTCAGAAGCTTCAGCCAGGCATTTTTCTGTGTTCCTGCAAGCTCTTTATGATTAACTTTGGAATACCCTTCTGTGCGGGTATTCCAGTATGATTCGATTTCATCGAGAAGTTTTTCCACGTTGATTCCTCCGCGCTTTCTTTATGATATGAGAGCCTGTTCCGGTAAGGTTTTCCTAACTCTTCCCATACCCCCACAGGTTATGTTTAATGTAGCAAATTGTCAGTGTTTTAACAAGCCCCTGGGGGGGATTAACTGACTGGAAGCTGTGTATTCTCTATACAGGCAGCAACCTTGTAATTCTCTGATTACTGTGGTATCATCCTAGTATGACTCACGCTAATTAACAATCTGATTCATGCTGGATAAATTTTCATCTACAAGGCGAAGGAATGAGGCGTAGCGGTGGCTACGGCGATTGACGACAACGCAGTAGATGGGAATTTATGCAAATGAAGCAGGTCGCTAATTAGCGTGAGCCATACTAGCTGTAGCAGACAGACGAATCCGGCAGATATCGCGATCCGCATTTGCTGCACAATTTTACATTCAAACATTCCCTTACAGAACTTATCATTCTATCGAAAGGATTGATCATACAAATGACTAAACAGGAACTGGCTCTTGAAGTCATCAGCCGTTTAAAAAAAGAATATCCTGACGCAGACTGTACCCTGGATTATGATGATGCCTGGAAGCTTCTGGTAAGCGTCCGTCTGGCAGCTCAATGTACAGATGCCCGGGTCAATGTAGTCGTCCAGGACCTCTATGCAAAATACCCGGATGTGGAGGCTCTTGCGGCTGCCAAACCGGAAGATATTGAAGCGATCGTACGTCCCTGCGGACTTGGAAAAAGCAAGGCCAGAGATATCAGTGCGTGCATGCGTATTCTCCATGAGCAGTATCACGGCAAGGTTCCGGAAGACTTCAACGCCCTCTTAAAACTCCCGGGAGTTGGCCGCAAAAGTGCCAACCTTATCATGGGTGATGTATTCGGCAAACCAGCCATTGTAACAGATACCCACTGTATCCGCCTTTCCAACCGCATCGGTCTTGTTCATGACCTGAAGGACCCGAAAAAAGTGGAAATGGAACTCTGGAAGATCATTCCGCCAAAGGAAGGCAATGACCTCTGCCACCGGCTTGTAAACCACGGAAGAGATGTCTGTACAGCACGGACAAAGCCTTACTGCGACCGCTGCTGTCTCAGCGATATCTGTGAAAAAAATGGAGTCTGATATACAATACCTGCAGATATGCAAAGTACTATAAAGCGTATATTCAAACTCCGGAAAGGACAACATTATGAATTTCAAAAAACTGGAAAATAATCTTCTGGACATGATCCAGGAACAACAGGTTAAGATCGGATATATGAGCGGCGTAACACGCTTCTATTATCCGCTGCAGTCTCTGAACCGACTTCTTGGAACAGAACTTACAGAAGAAGAAATGATACATGCACTGGAAGAATTTTCTGCTTATGCAGAGGAACGTCTCGGAAAAGTGAAAGCCTCTTCCAAAAATGAACGTTTCTGTATCACCCTGCCTCCCCAGGCTTCTGATTATGTGCATGAAAACCAAAAACCAAGTGAATTCCTGGTGCGCTTCATCAATACAGTTGCACACCACGGCTGTACTCTGGATGAAGTGATGGATGTATTCCACGCTTATTCCCGGCATGTTCATTTAGAGAAAACTACCGGCACAGGATTTGATTATCTCGTATACTTCGAAGACGGCATCCCGGATGATTACCGGTATTGTCTGTCCCTGGAAGGCGAGCATATGATCTATCACAAGTTCACACCGGAGGATTATGAAGATTTCGGGTTTTAAACCCGAAACTTCTTCTGAATCTCCCGGACTGTATCTTTTCTCTTAAACAGAAACAGCCACACCAGCATCAGAAAGCTGACACACACACAGATCAGTGACGGATACAGGACTGTCACCACTCCTGCTGCCAGCAGAATCACCGGAATCCCCCCTCCGAAAGCTCCCGCTTCCATAAGATAGATCATATATTCCGCAGCCTCCAGCTTCTGAACTGCAGTGATCACCCACATGGAACAGATCACAGCCAGTGCACCAAGGGGCAGAAGATAATCCACAGACCATCCTCTCCAGCCTGTAAGAACATCCCACAAAACTCCAGCCACAGTTACGATCACCAGCTGCCACATCTCATTCTTCAGAAGATTCCGCCGCTTCACATAGGCAACCGAAACCATCAGCCAGGTGCAAAACGCCCCTGCCGTTACAAACCAGGCCCAGCCCATATGTCCGTTAGCCAGAAAATCAATCAGATTACACACCACAGCCAGCACAATACAGAGAAATGTAAAACTCTCAAAAATCTTTGCAGGCTGCTTCCTCTCCTCTTTTTGTCCCGGAAAATCATTCTCCCGGATCTCACAGGACACCTGCTCCTCTTTCAGCTTCTCCACAAAATTCCGCTCGATATTTCCATTTGGTATTTTCGATGTAAAGCTTAATACCATCTCATCTCCAAAAGAGCAGGAACAAAGCTGCAGGCTGTCTGTGCTTGCAAAAAGTCCGAATCTCTGAATATACTCCCTGTATTCCTCCGGCATCCTGATAATTCCCACATTGGAATAGATAGCTGTAATTGACCTTCCTCCAAGAGTTGTACCAGCCAAAAGAAACGGAGTCTTGATCTCCAGCGGCACAAGCCGCAGCACCGGATTCTTCTCCAGGCTGACCAGGTCATTTAGCTTCGCAGCGATCACATCCCTGCTCAGTTCTTTTTTAAACTGCTCCTTCACAGATTCCAGAATATCTTTAAATGTAGTCTCCGGCTGAAAATAACAGCTGATCTCGATCCATCCGAAGAAATTCGCCATAGACTGGGATGGAAAATAGTTTCTTAAATTCACAGGGATCATCAGACCGATTGGTTTTTTCAGCTGATTCTGCGGTACCTCCTCATGGATTGCCCATATAAGAGCTGCAGTGAGAAAAACAGTGATGGACACGCCTGCCGCTTTTGCCCGGGAATGGATCTCTTTTACCGGAATACAGACTTCCGTGATACTCATATCCTCCTGCAGCAGCTTCTCGCCTTTCAGCTGAAATGCCGGCTTCTTGGACTCCCGTTTCCTCGGTGCATCGGAAGAATAATACTGGGAAAAGCTGTCCTCTTCCATATCCTTACCTGTAACATTCTCATCCGGAAAAAGCTCCGGGAGATTTTTCCCGGGATGTGCTTCCTGAATATAATTCTTCACAAGCTCCATCAGGAAATGCATAGCTCCTGTTCCATCAGTGAGGGCATGGAATACCTCGAAATTGATCCTGTTCTTATAATAGCTCACTCGGAAAAGAAGCGTTTTTTTGTCCGGGATATAAAGGCCGCTACAGGGTGCACCTGTCTCTGCTTTCACCACTGCCGGAATATCACGCCGCTCCAGATAGAACCAGAACAGTCCCTTACGGAGGACAGCACGGAAAAGAGGATATTTTTCCATTGTCCGGTCCAGTGCCGCCTGCAAAGTTTCTTCTTTTATTTCTTCTTTCAGTTCACAGTAAAAACGAAATACTCTTGTATCATTCTTTCCTGTCACAGCAGGGAACGCCAGTGCTGCATTATCCAGTTTTCTCCACTGTCCGTACTCGTTTTTCATGTTACTCTCCTTCTTCCTGTCAAGCATCTACTATCCATTATCCGGGACTGTGCTCTTTTCTTCCATTTCCTGTCCGTTTATTGTTTTTCGTAACCTTGCCTGAACTACCCTGATTCAGTTAAATGCTTACTCCTGTTCTTCTTTTTCCAGAAAACGGTTCATATATTCAAAACTCTCCTGCACATGCAGGAATTTAATTCCCAGTGCAAAATACCCATGAAACGCACCTGCGATCCTGTGTACTTCCACACGGTTTCCCGCTGCCTTCAGCTTTTTGCCAAAAGCCTCCCCCTCATCACGGAGAGGATCAAACTCAGCTGTCAGAATCAATGTATCCGGCATATTTCGGAAATCTTTCGCCAGGATCGGTGCAAAATACGGATTCTGCCGATCCTTCGGACTGCTCTCATAAAGCTTCAGATAGTCCTCCATCTTCTCGGCAGTGAGAAGATACCCTGTTCCGTTTGTCCTTACAGACTCGAATGGTGATTCTTCTGTATAACAGTTGTTCAGTGCCGGATAAATGAGAATCTGTTTTTTAGGAAAAAATTCTCCCCGATCTCTGGCCATCATACACACAGCTGCTGCCAGATTTCCTCCTGCGCTGTCTCCCATGATCGTAATACGATCCGGATCTGTATTCAGCAGAAAACGGTTGGTATAAAAAACCTTCGCAGCTGCATAACAGTCCATCAGTCCCACAGGAAACCGATACTCCGGTGCAAGCCTGTACTCCACAGATGCCACGATCTGTCCGGTAGACTGTGCCATTCTGGCACATACACGCTCATAATTTTCCACGCTTTCTGTCACCCAGCCACCGCCATGGAAAAACAGAATGACCGGAGGTTTTTTGCCGGAGGCCGCGCCATTTTCCATGGCCTCTTCATTTGGAAAGAACAGCCGGACGGGAACCTTATAATCTCCATTATAAACCTCCGCATCCAATGTTTTGTAAAAGATCCTCATTGGATCCATCTTCTTTATATCTGCCAGTTTCCTGGAGGCATCCACCTCGATTCCACCGTAGGAAAGTGCATGCAGAACAGTTCGTACTGCACGTGGCATGGTATTCTCACTCTTCACCGGAACGCCTGGTATCACAATAAAACGGCTTCTCTTCTTTCCTTTTCTTGTGTAAATATATTTCGTTTCTGTATCATACTTCGCCATGATCCGGACATATTTCACGCAGGTACGCTCGTATGTGATACGCTTCAATATTTCGTGATCTGTGCGGATGATCACCTCTGTTCCTTTGTAGCCACGGATGTAATAGCTGTTTTCTTTCTTTTTTATATGTGGTCGTCTTAATCTCAGTAAATGTATTCTGATCGCTTTCTCACCTCCGGGAAATTTTCTTTTGTCATGAACTATGATAGCATCCGCAGGTTATGAGTACAAGTCATAGTAAAAAATATACTGCTGCATGATTCCCCTCATTCCTTTGTATCTGCGGTTTGGAAAGCCTCTTTTATAATGTACATCCATCACCTGCCGGATGTGAGTATCCACCGGAAAAGCATCCATATGATGCAGTGCAAAAAGACAGATACACTCTGCAACTTTTTCCCCTACACCGCAAAGTTTCAGCAGCTCCTTTTTGGCTCTGTGGTAGCTCATATCATAGATTCTTTCCAGCGAAATCTCGCCGGATGCAATAGTTCTTGCAGTCACTGCAATATATTTTGCCCGATATCCAAGTCCACACGCACGTAAATCTGCCTCCGTTACCTGACTTAAGGCTTCCACTGCAGGAAATGTATAATATTCCACGCCTTCCGTCGAAAATTTTCGTTCTCCATACATCCGGCAGATCGTCTCAATACATTTGCGGATACGTTTGATATTATTCTGCTGGGAGATCAGAAATGTAACGATCATTTCCCATAGATCCTGCCTTAAAATGCGGATTCCATCCCCCGCTTCTATTGCTGCATTAAGATATTTATCCCTGGGATTAGCAGCATTCATATACACCTCATAGTCTGTATCCAGGTCAAAATATCTCACCCAGTAACAGATAAATTCTTCCTGGGAACAGTAAAAATCCACAATTCCATTCTTCTGGTGCATTTCCAGATACTGGTCTCCTGCCACCATGGAAAAATGTCCGTCTCCAAGTTTCTTCATCCGGAAGCACTGCCCGGAATCGCATATCTTATCAAGGCTGAAATGTTCCAGCTCTACTGTGATCATGTTAGTTCCTCTCGTAAATATTTCTCTCTGTATAAATTCCGGTATTCCCGCGGAGTCATACGGTACCGCTCACGAAATACCCGGTTAAAAGTCCTCTGGCTCTCAAATCCTGCGTTCATACAGATATCTGTGATACTATCATCCGTACATTCCAGATGGACTGTCACATAATTCAGACGCTGTTCATTAAGAAACTGGTTGAAATTCCTGTGAAAAGTTCCCGAAAAAACTCTGGACAGCGTAAACTTGCTGATTCCAAGATCCCTTGCCATCTTTTCCAGGGAAACTTCATTACGGAAATGTCTGGCTATGTAGGACACGGTCTGATAGATGATATCGTTACTCTCCACGCTGCTTTTCTCCATCAGGCGAAAGCAGGGAATACTCCTTGCCAGAAGAATCTGCACGTAAGCCTGTTCTATCACAAGGCTGCTGTCCGGTTCTTTCCGGCTGACCCTGAGACAGCTCACCGCATTCACGATATCACGATGAACATTCTCTTTTTTTATAACAGGGTTCTGCGGACAGCTGCTCTGGATAACATCTGCAAACTGTCCAGCCAGAGCAGGCTTTGCCCAGAGATAAACCGCCTTATTCTCCCCCTGTGAAAAAACCTGATAATGATGGATCACATCCGGAAAGATCACCGCGAAGTCCCCTTCTTCCATATGAAAAAGCTCCTGTCCCATTCCCAGTTCCAAAGTTCCTTCTGTAATATAAATGAACTCTATGGAATTATGCAGATGAGGAGAAGCATGTGCAGATGTCCTTAAATGAACATGGAGATTCTTCTTTTTTTCTTCGTATACTGGAAACATGTATTTTCTCTCCTGCAAGATTTGACTACTTTTTTTGTGTTTTTGGCACGTAATATTTCCGATGGTCTATTATAATACATTTGTAAGTTAAAGAAAAGAGGAGGAAAACAAAATGAGAAAAATCAAAGACTTTATCAAATACGCAATGGAGTGCTACATGGCTATTTATGCAAGATACCCATACAACTTCCGCTAAGAAGATCCACAATAATATCTGAAGTCACGGATATTTTTGCGTGATCCATACGCATGAAAAATAACTGAATAAAAGTCAACATATGACTTATGCTAAAATAAACTCAGAAAGTTTCCTGAAGGATTTCCAGAGCCCGTTTATATCTTCCATGCAAACGAGAAATCTGTCGGGCAGAAATATTTTCGCAGTCAGTAAGACGTGTTACATCAGAATTGTGGAGCAGATCAGCCTGCTTCACTTTTTTTGCAATTGGATTCTTTCGAAGATTGCGGATATAATCAAAATAATTCATACTCTTATCTCTTGTCAGAAAACGAAGTGCCTCTACAACTTCTTCCGGAAAATTTTTTTCCAGATCTTCAAATGTAATCTCTGTATCTTCCACAACATCGTGAAGAAGTGCTGCACACACACTGATCTCATCATCCATCTGCTCCGCTACATAAAATGGATGAAAAATATAAGGTGTTCCGCTTCGATCTGTCTGTCCATGATGTGCCTCGTATGCCACCTTCATAGCTTTTTTCGTCAAAGCTGTATAAATCATAAACGTTCCTCCCGTCCGGTTCTGTCAAACCGCCGTTCCGGTCACTGCCTGCTTCGGTCACAGTAACCTGTTTTATGCTCTACATAACACAGTATAGCATCTGATCATCCTCCATACAAGGACAAGAACTCTTATATGTCTATCTTTTTTTCTTATATCTGACAATTTTCTGATTATAGTTTAGCCTATCATTATTCTCAAATTTGTCTGTACCTGAATCCTCTGTACTCTGTTGATAATCTTCTGAATAGTTATAGTGTATCAATCTGTTCATTCTCTTGCCCTAATTTTAAAATTGGTATATACTTATCACAATTGGGCAAAACCTTATTTTATGGCAATGCCCTGAATCTACAGCATTTTAAATCAGAAAGGAACCACACCAATGAAATTTATATATCCTGCAGTTTTCCGTCCCACAGAAGACAAAAAATACAACGCTTTTTTTCCGGATCTTGCCTGCTGCGAAGCGAAAGGCGATACTCTGGACGATGCCATTGAGAACGCCAACGCAGCTGCCTATGACTGGATCTACACAGAACTGATGGAATTCGAGGGCAAGCTTCCTCCTGTTTCCGAGGAGAGCGATCTGGATCTGAAAGAGGGCGATGTTGTCCGCAATATCTCTGTTAACATCCGTTTCCAGGATGGATGGGACGAATAATAAACAGGCAAAAAGCATCAGAACCGGCAGCTGTCTTTCGTTACCGATTCTGATGCTTTTATTTTGATTTCTTTATTGTTCATGATACTGCCTGAAAAACTTACGCAGTCCGTCCAGTGCTTTTACAAGTACTTCTGTCTCATCCTCATTCAGTTCTGCCAGCACAGCTTCTGTCATCTGTCTGTGAAATTCCGCATGATGGTGGTATGCCATACGTCCCTTGTTGGTAAGCTGGATAAATACAACACGGCGGTCCTTCTCGCTTCGCTCCCTTTTCACATAGCCTTTCTTCACAAGACTGTTCATAGAGGTTGTAAGCGATCCCACTGTAATGTTCAGCTTGGCTGCGATAGAAGACATATTGCCTCCACCCAGGCCAACTGCCTCAATAATGTGCATATCATTATTGGAGATATCTTTATATTTATCTGTGATGATGGCTTCTTCCTCCAGACGAAGGATCTCATTGAACAGATGCACCAGCACATCATTGATAACTTCCCGATTATCCACTCCTGTCCCTCTCCTGTTTCTCCGGAGTCAAAAAATCTCCCCGGTTCTCTGTTTATGAAGCCATCGTAACATAAATATAGGTTTTTTTCCACTGGATTTTCACTTTACATTTTCCTGAACCGCTGATAACGATGTTCCAGAAGTTCCTCCGGTTCTTTACCGCTGTATTTTTCAAGAAAGTCTGCAATTCCATTTTCCAGACAGCCGGCTACATCTTCCATATTCTCCCGACTTACCGGTTCTGTTTCCGGAATTACGTGCTCTATCATTCCCATCTCACAGAGATCTGCTGCTGTCAGTTTCATCACTTCAGCTGCTTCCTTTGCTTTTTTGCTGTCTTTCCAGAGAATGGATGCAAAGCCTTCCGGGGAAAGAATGGAATAAACCGAATGCTCCAGCATCCATACTTCGTCTGAAACTGCAAATGCAAGGGCACCGCCACTTCCGCCTTCTCCGATCACAATGGAAAGCACCGGGACGGTAAGACCTGCCAGTGTGTAGAGATTTTTTGCGATGGCTTCTCCCTGTCCTCGCTCTTCTGCTTCCAGTCCGCAGAAAGCACCGGGAGTATCCACCAGACAGATCACCGGGCGATGGAATTTCTCAGCCTGCTGCATAAGACGTAAGGATTTCCAGTAACCTTCCGGGGAAACCATTCCGAAATTCCGGGCTATGTTTTCTTTCGTTCCTTCGCCTTTTTCCTGGGCAAGGACTGTTACCGGATGACCATGAAAGAAAGCCACACCGCCGATTACCGCTGCATCATCACCGCAGTGGCGGTCGCCGTGAAATTCTATAAAATCATCAAAGAGGGCTTCGATATAGTCTTTTCCGGTTGGACGGGTCTTGGCTCTGGCGAGCTGAACATGCTCCCATGGAGTGAAGCTACCGGATGGGATAAATTTCGGCCATACAGTATTCCCGTTACTTTTGTCTGATATATGCGATTCAGCTACCTTGGATGTACTGGAATTTTGCCCTTTATTCTCATGCAATTTCAAAATATCTGCCAGCACGATCCTCTGATCATCACGTTCCACGATCTTATCAATAAATCCATGCTCCAGAAGAAACTCCGCTTTCTGGAATCCTTTTGGAAGCTTCTGGCCGATAGTCTGCTCGATGACTCTCGGGCCGGCGAAACCAATGAGAGCTTTCGGCTCTGCCAGAATGATATCTCCCAGCATAGCAAAGCTTGCGGTTACACCACCTGTTGTAGGATCTGTGAGAACCGGAACATAGAGAAGTCCTGCATCGCTGTGCTTGCGAAGTGCCATGCTTGTTTTTGCCATCTGCATCAGGGATACAAGTCCCTCCTGCATTCTGGCACCGCCGGAACAGATGTAGAGGATCACTGGAAGCTTTTCTTCTGTGGCACGCTCAAACACACGGGTGATTTTTTCTCCTACTACTTCTCCCATACTGGACATCATGAAACGGCAGTCGCAGACACCTAAAGCCACAGATATCCCTTTTATGGTACACTTACCAGTTACAACAGCTTCGTTAAGCCCTGTTTTCTCCTGAAGTGCACGGAGCTTTTCCTCGTATCCTCTGTACTGAAGAGGATTCTGTTCCTCCATCTCGGCATCCCATTCCACAAAGCTCTTTCTGTCTGCAATCATTTTGATCCGTCTGTATGCAGGCATATGAAAATAATTGCCACAATGAGGACAGATATAATGATTCTGTTTTACCTCATCTACAAAAACCGCTGCTTTGCAGGCATTGCATTTTCGCATCAGGTTATCCGGCACTTCGGGCGTATTTTCACGCTCCTCACCGCGGATATCCATGACTGTTTTTTTGAACATGTGCTTAATTCTCATTAATCTTCACTCCTGCAATGGTATGGCTGGCAAGAAAGCCAGTGTCAAAGTTTCCGGACTGATAATCCTCATTTTTTAAAATTTCATACTGATAGTCAATGTTTGTATCAATTCCGTCAATGATCACTTCCCCAAGTGCACTCTGCATTTTTGCAATGGCATCCCGGCGATTATCTGCATGGACAATAAGCTTGGCAAGCATGGAATCATAGTACGGCGGAATCTTACAGCCGTTGTATACACAGGTATCCACACGGATTCCGTTTCCCCCCGGAAAATGTGCACCTTTGATCTTTCCAGGTGACGGACGGAAATTTTTCTGCGGATTCTCTGCATTGATCCTGCATTCAATTGCATGTCCCATAATACGGACATTATCCTGAGTGATCCCAAGCGGCATTCCGGATGCGATCTTCAGCTGTTCTTTTACAAGATCGATTCCTGTAACCCACTCTGTTACCGGATGTTCAACCTGGATCCTTGTATTCATTTCCATAAACCAGAACTTTCCGTCAGGCTCCAGAAGGAATTCGATAGTTCCGGCATTTACATAACCTGCTGCTTTGGCTGCTGTCACTGCTGCGTGGCCCATTTTTTCTCTCAGCTCATCGGATACTGCAGCACTTGGGGATTCCTCGATCATCTTCTGGTGATTTCTCTGGATGGAACAGTCACGCTCTCCCAGGTGGATCACATTTCCCTGGCTGTCTGCAAGGATCTGAAACTCGATATGCCTTGGATTTACCACAAAATGTTCGATGTACATAGTACCGTCGCCAAAAGCGATCTCGGATTCTTTTCTGGCTGTTGCATAGGCCTCCGGAAATTCTTCCGGCGTATTTGCCACACGCATACCTTTTCCGCCGCCTCCGAGAGCCGCCTTGATGATTACAGGATAACCGATTCGCTCAGCTTCCTTAAGACCTGTCTCAATATCATCCACAGAGCCTTCACTTCCCGGAACTACAGGAACTCCTGCAGCTATCATTGTGCTTCTTGCAATCTGTTTGTTGCCAAGCATACGGATTACTTTTGATGGCGGACCTACGAAAGTGATGCCGCATTTTTCACAGAGTTCTGCAAATCTGGCATTTTCAGAAAGAAAGCCAAAGCCCGGATGAATGGCATCCGCACCGGAAACCATGGTTGCACTGATGATCTGTTCCATGTTCAGATAGCTTTGTGCGGAAGGGCCCGGGCCAATGCAGATCGCTTCATCTGCCAGCTGTGTATGGAGACTTTCCTCATCTGCCTCAGAATAAACGGCCACTGTTGCAATTCCCATTTCCCTGCAGGCACGGATAATACGCACCGCAATCTCGCCTCTGTTGGCGATCAGTAACTTTCGAATCATACAATCACCTTACCCGATCATAAATGTAAGCTCTGCCTCTACAGCAACTTCCCCGTCAACAGATGCCACCGCGGAGCCGATTCCTACAGGACCTTTTCTGCGGATGATCTTTGTCTCAAGACGAAGCTTATCTCCCGGAACTACCTTTCTGCGGAATTTGCATTTGTTGATGCCGCCAAAGTACGCTGTTTTTCCCTTCATATCCTCCAGGGAAAGAATGGCAACTGCACCTACCTGTGCCAGTGCTTCTACCATAAGGACTCCCGGCATTACCGGCTCCTGTGGAAAATGTCCTCTGAAAAAATCCTCGCGGAAAGTTACACATTTATATCCTGCCGCAAACTCGCCTGGTTCATAGTCTTCAATATAATCTACAAGGAGAAACGGATGTCTGTGTGGGATGATCTCCTCGATCTGTTTTACATCAAGATGTTTCATTTATTTATCCTCCTGAAAAGCTTCGGTGAAGCGTGCTGACCGAAGATCATTGCATATTTCATCCGCAGCTGTATCTGTTCTTTATCTGTAATTTTTATTTAATGCGAAAAAGTTTCTGTCCGTATTCCACAGGCTTTCCATTCTCCACATAGATCTCTGCAATTTCTCCATCGAAATCACTTTCGATCTCATTCATCAGTTTCATGGCCTCCACGATTGCAAGAACCTGACCTTTTTTCACCTTATCTCCTACCTGTACATAAGGAGGTAGATCCTGGGATGGAGCCGCATAGAAGGTTCCTACCAGAGGGGATGTTACCAGGCTTCCGGACTGATCAGAAGCAGCCTCGGACGGAGCTGATGTATCTGTTACGGTTTCTGACTGACTCTTACTTTCCTGCACAGCAGATGCTGACTGGTTGTTCTGCGCTTCTGTATTCACCTGGTCTGCCGTCTTCTGAACTGCCCTGCGGACTTTTCCACCTGTCATTCCTGCTGCCGGGATATTTTCCACTGCTTCACCCATAACACCCTGGATGATCTGTGGTTTTCCATGCTCCATTGTCAGTGTCAGATCATCTGTCTCATATGTAAAAGCGGTAAGCTCTGATGCTGATACATGATCGATCAGCTCAAGGATCTGGTTAAACTCCATTTTCAGTCCTCCTCATACTTCTTCACAAGCAATGTTCCGTTGTGGCCGCCAAAACCAAGGGAATTACTCATTGCATAACGTACTTCCTGACTGGCAGGCGCACCAATCATATAGTTGAGATCCAGCTCTTCCTCTGTCTCTTTCGTTCCCACTGTCTGGTGGATAAAGCCGTCCAGAATGGATTTCACACACACAATAAACTCAACAGCTCCGGCTGCTCCCAGAAGATGTCCCACCATGGATTTTGTGGAGTTGATCTTCACATTTTTTGCAGCATCTTTGAACGCAAGCTTGATAGCTCTTGTCTCAAAAAGATCGTTATGATGTGTTCCGGTTCCGTGTGCATTAATGTAGTCAACTTCCTCAGGTGCAACTCCCGCCTCTTTCATGGCGTTTTCCATAGCGCGTGCTGCTCCGCTTCCGTCCTCTGCCGGAGAAGTAATGTGAAATGCGTCTGCTGTTGCACCGTAGCCAACAACCTCTGCAAGAATATTGGCATTTCTTTTTTTCGCATGCTCAAGCTCTTCCAGAACCACAATGCCGGCACCTTCGCCCATAACAAAACCGCCTCTGTCCTTATCAAAAGGAATGGATGCACGCAGCGGATCTTCGCTTGTGGAGAGGGCTGTCAGACTTGAAAATCCTGCGATTCCGATGGGGCAGATCGCGCCTTCTGTTCCACCTGCAAGCATTACATCTGCATCCCCGTACTGGATCGCACGGAAAGCATCTCCGATACAGTGGGTTCCTGTTGCACATGCAGTTACAACGTTAGTACATTTTCCTTTTGCACCGGTTGCAATGGAAACATTTCCTGCTGCCATGTTTGTGATCATTTTCGGAACAAGAAGTGGATCAACTCTTGACGGGCCTTTTTCCACAAGCTTCTTCTCATTAAGCTCTGTTGCCTGAAGGCTTCCCACACCGGAACCGATGATCACGCCTACCATGTACGGATCTTCCTCCTCCATCTTAAGGCCTGCATTTTCCACAGCTTCCAGAGCAGCTACTACTGCATACTGGGAAAAAGGCTCCATTCTTCTGGCTGTTCTCGGGTCCATACGGTCTTTTGCCACAAAATCCTTCAGCTCCGCTGCCAGTGTTGCCTTATATCCTGTTGTATCAAAACGGGTGATCGGCCCGATTCCTACTTTTCCTTCTTTTACTCCGTTCCAGAAGCTTTTCACATCATTTCCAATAGGTGTTACTGCGCCAAGTCCTGTTACTACTACTCGTCTTTTCATCCTCAACTCTCCTCTACATTGCCATTCCGCCGTCTACACTGAGCACCTGTCCTGTGATATAACGTGCACCGTCAGATGCCAGAAATGCTGCTGCTTTTGCCACATCTTCTGTTGTTCCCATTTTTCCCATTGGAATAGATGCCGCGATATTTTCTTTTACTTTGTCAGAAAGCACGTCTGTCATATCTGTTTTAATAAATCCCGGGGCAATGGCGTTTACGGTGATTCCTCTGGATGCAAGCTCTTTTGCAGCGGATTTTGTCAGACCGATGATTCCTGCTTTTGAGGCTGCGTAGTTGGCCTGTCCTGCGTTTCCGTGGAGACCTACTACAGACGCAAGGCTGATGATCCGGCCGCTTCGCTGTCTCAGCATCATTCTGGACACATGTCGGATACAGTTGAACGCACCTTTCAGATTCACATCAATTACTCTGGAAAAGTCTTCTTCACTCATCTTCATGAGAAGTCCGTCTTTTGTGATTCCCGCATTGTTTACCAGGATATCGACTCTTCCATATCTTTCTGCAATAACCTTGAAAAAAGTCTCACACGCATTAAAATCTGCCACGTTGCACTGCATCACATCTGCCTGTCCGCCAGCTGCCTCAATCTCTTTTTTGGTCTCTTCTGCCTTGTCTGCTGAACCATTATAATTGATCACTACAATATTTCCTGCTTTTGCAAGTTCCATGGCAATGGCTTTTCCGATTCCACGCGCACCGCCTGTTACTACTGCGATTTTTTTATCTGACATATGAATTCCTTTCTGGGCGATTATCTTCATCCGATTTCCTGGCAGACTTTTTCTGCGTCTTCTACTGTCTGGATATTATATACTTTTACATTCCTGTTGATCTTTCTCATGAATCCGGCAAGAGTTCTTCCTGGTCCGATCTCTACAAATGTATCAACTCCCTGGCTGATCATATTTTCTACACTCTGCTGCCAGCGAACAGAAGAAGCGATCTGTTCTTCCAGAAATGCTTTTGTCTCTGCTGAATCTTCCACATACTCTGCTGTTACATTTGTGACATATGGGATCTGAAGGGGATGAAGAGTGACATTTTCCAGAACCTTACCCAGCTCTTTTCCTGCTTCTTTCAGCATTGCAGAATGGAAAGGACCGCTGACATTTAACGGGATTACTCTTCTTCCACCTGCTTCTTTCAGTTTTTCGGAAGCTTCACTGACTGCCTGGGCAAGTCCTGTGATCACGATCTGTCCCGGACAGTTATAATTGGCAATGCTCACATCCGGAATATCTGAGATCACTTCCTCGATCTTCTCTGTTTCCATTCCCATTACAGCTGCCATGCTGCCCTGTCCTGCCGGAACAGCCTGCTCCATAAGGATTCCTCTTTTTCTTACCGTTGTAATGGCATCTTTCAGATCCATGCCGCCTGCTGCTTCAATGGCGCAGTATTCACCAAGGCTTAACCCTGCTGTCACATCCGGGTGAAGTCCCATTTCTTCTACCACTTTTTCCATTGCAAGACAGGTTGTGACAAGTGCCGCCTGTGTATACTCAGTAAGGTCAAGTTTATCATTCTCCTCAAAGCAGAGAGCTTTCATGTCAAGATCCAGCCACTCACTGGCTGAATCAAAAACCTTTTTTGCTGTGTCATATTTTTCATAAAAATCTTTTCCCATACCAGCTTTCTGTGCGCCCTGGCCCGGAAAGATAAATGCTATTTTTCCCATTTGCTTATTCCTCCACAAGAAAAGCGTGTTTTTTTACAGCTTCCTTCGTTTCCGCGATCAGTCTCGTCATAAGCTCTTTACAGGTCGGCACATCTTTCACCATTCCTGCGATCTGGCCGGACATGACGCTTCCTGTTTTTACATCACCATCTACAACAGCCTTGCGAAGTCCGCCAAGTGTGAGCATCTCAAGCTCCTCAAAAGATGCTCCTGCTGCTTCTTTTTCCAGATATTCTTTTGTCATCGGATTTCTTAAAGTACGTACCGGATGGCCTGTGGTACGGCCGGTTACTCTTGTATCGATATCTTTTGCTTTCAGAAGGAACTGCTTGTAATTCTCATGGACATTACATTCCTCAGTTGCTACGAAACGTGTTCCCATCTGTACACCTTCTGCTCCCAGCATAAAGGCTGCCGCGATTCCGCGGCCGTCTGCGATTCCGCCTGCTGCGATCACCGGGATCTGTACTGCATCAACAACCTGTGGCACCAGTGCCATTGTTGTTGTCTCTCCGATATGTCCGCCTGACTCCGTTCCCTCTGCCACAACAGCATCTGCACCACAGCGTTCCATTCTTCTTGCAAGAGCTACTGATGCAACCACCGGAATAACTTTTACTCCGGCTGTTTTCCATGCTTCCATGTATTTCTCAGGACTTCCGGCGCCGGTTGTTACCACCTTGATTCCTTCTTCTACTACAATCTTTGCAACCTCATCTGCACTTGGGCTCATAAGCATGATGTTTACACCAAAAGGCTTGTCTGTCAGCTTTTTTGCCTCGCGGATCTGCTCGCGAACCCATTCAGCCGGTGCATTGGCTGCTGCGATCAGCCCAAGACCGCCAGCCTCAGATACAGCAGCTGCAATATGATGATCTGCTACCCAGGCCATACCGCCCTGAATGACAGGATATTCAATACCAAGTAATTCTGTGATTCTCGTTTTCATTTTTTACCTCCGGGAAATTAATACTCAATCAAACTCGCTCCATATGTCAATCCACCGCCGAAGCCTGCAAGTACCAGCTTATCGCCTCTCTGCAGTTTTCCGCTTTTTTTCACCTCATCCAGAAGGATCAGAAGACTTGCTGATGAGGTATTTCCGTATTCATCCATATTCATGGGAAACTTGGAAATGTCTTCTCCTATTCGCCTTGCTGCTGAGCGGATGATCCGCTCGTTTGCCTGATGAAGAAGATAATATCGAATGTCCTCACATGGAACTTTTTCTCTGGAAAGAAGATTTTTTACTGCCTCCGGAACTTTCGAAACTGCGAAGGTAAAAACTTCTTTTCCATTCATTTGTATGTAGGTTTCTTTTGCTTTGGGATCTGTTTCGTATTGGATCTGGTTTCTGCTTCGTAATGTAAGCGCACCGCCTTTTTTTCCAATGGACTGTGTTACCTGAGCATATTTGCCGCCTTCTTCTGCTTTCAGTACAACTGCTCCTGCTCCATCCCCAAAAAGGATGCAGGTGCCTCGATCTGTCCAGTCCGTTAAACCGGATAATTTCTCTGCACCGATCACAAGTGCTGTCTGATAAATTCCCTGGGACAGATAAGCCTGTGCTGTGTTTAATGCCAGAAGAGATCCTGTACAAGCTCCGTTCAGATCGAAACAGGTAGCATTTTCTGCGCCAAGTTTTTCCTGCACTCCGCATGCCACACAAGGCATGATCTCAGTTGGTGAGATGGTCGCTACAATAATAAGGTCGATCTCCTCTGCCTTCATATCTGCATCTTCCAGTGCTCTCTGTGCTGCCCTTGATGCCATTGTCACAGTATCTTCATTTTCTTCCGCAATGTGTCTCTGCACCACTCCGGTTCTTTCCCGGATCCATTCATCACTGGTGTCCACCATCCTGGCCAGATCGTTGTTGTCCCATACTTTCGGCGGTGCCCAGGAACCTGTTCCACATATTTTACCTGTCATATTTCTCTCCATAATCTTTGCTGCTGTTCTCTAGATTATATTTTGCTTTAAAATATTTTGATTATCAAATTATATCATCATAAAAGTATTTGTCAAGAAGAAATGTTATAGTAACCTTTGGTATGAGCTGCGTTATCGCATTATTTAACCGGCTTTTCATAAAATAACAGCTGCCGCAGACGTGGAGTATTAAACTCCACTGCCTGACAGGCAGCTGTTATTTACATTGTCTGTATAAACCAAACTACAACAATCTCCACAACCAGTATCACCGGAACACCGACTGCAAATTTAGGTTTTCTCGTTTTATGATGGAAAAACTGCATCCCTAAGATCGCTCCGGCACTGCCGCCGATGAGGGCACTGAGAAGAAGGGTTTTCTCCGGGATCCGCCAGAGATTCCGACGGGCTTTTTGTTTATCGATGCCGAATAATACGAAGGCCAGGATGTTGACGGCCAATAGATAATAATATATGTAATCGTTCATGATTTTCCCCTTCCTCTTATAGTTTAATAATCAGCACCGGTATTGGCGGATCATTGGGACGATTTGCATATTCTGACTGGATAACCAGATATTTATGCGGATCCAGCTGCCGGATAAAATCCAGCATAGCGTCCCGCTCCTGAAATCCGGTGTCCCCGCCGCTGTAGATACACAATGTCATAAGGCCACCCTTTTTCAACAGGCGAAGACCAGCTTCCACAGCTTTTTTGCTGCTGTCAGCCTTAGTTGCAATGGAATGATCCCCACCAGGAAGATAACCCAGATTAAAGGTGATGCAGGATACGGTATCCGGTTTTGCATAGTTCATCATATTTTCGTGTGAATCCAGGAACAGCTGATAATTCTCAGGGCAGCCATCCTTCAAAAGCCGTTCCGCAGTATGCTCCAGTGCCTGCTTCTGAATGTCAAAAGCAATCACATGACCCTTCTCTCCTGCAAGCCTGCTCAGAAGTGCAGTATCATTCCCGTTTCCCATCGTTGCATCAATACAGATATCCCCCGGCATTACCTGCTGCCTGATAAAATGCTGAGTATATGCTGTGATCTGAAGATTTTTCATAATGAATCCTTTCTTTTCCTGCAAAGTCACTACCACCAGCTCTGCTGCGAGTTTGAGATCGTTCCAATCAGGCACATCCATCCCCTGTCGAAAACTTCCATAAATAAAACAGACCTTCAAACGAATAGCTTCTGTCTCTACAGTTCATGATAATACGGGCAGATATCCTCATAATGTCCGTCCTTCATACGGAATCCCTTCGGGATCACGCCAAGCTGCACGAAGCCAAGTCTCTCATAAAGATGTCTTGCATGAACATTACATGCCACGACCGCATTAAACTGCAAAACTCCAAAGCCGTGCTCTTTTCCCTGCACCAGACAGTCTGACACCAGTTTTTCTCCGATATGAAGACCCCTGGAATCTCTGCTTACTGCATAACTGGCGTTGCAGATATGGCCGCATCTTCCTATATTATTGGGATGAAGAATATAAAGGCCATAAACCTTTCCGCTTTCCTTATCTACAGCCGCAGCTGTATATGTCTGCTCCGCAAAAAAATTTCTTCCTGTTTCTTCATTCAGATATTCTTCCTGCGGAAAAGCCACGCCATCTTCTACAACCTCATTCCAGATCCGGATCAGGTCCGAAAGATCTTTTTCCTCGTATTTTCTTACTGTAATATTCACAATAACTTCTCCTCTCGCATTTCTGCAAAGCACACAGCAAAACAGTCATTTGCATTTTATTTCCCCTCTTCTACATTCACATAAGCAGCTCCACATTCCGCCCGTCACGCCACAGTACACCTTCATCAGTCAGATTCCTGATCTCTCGCATCATGGCACTGCGGTCCACACTCAAGTACTGAGCCAGCGCAGTATATGACATCGGCAGTTTAAACTTCCCGGTATTCTTCTCTGCGGCCAGTGAATGAAGATACGCCATCAGTTTTTTTCTGGTGCTGGACCTGGAAAGCATATAGATACGGTCCGTCTGCTGTCTGGAGCGAAGTGCGATCATCTGCAGAAGATTGCTGACCATCTGACTGTGATGATGACAGGCATTTTCACATCGCTTGATCACGTGCTCATAATCAATAAACATCACCTTCGTATCCGTAGTGGCACACACATAATAATGCTGGGAATCTGCCGGAAGCAAAAAAGGCTCTCCAAACACGCTGTCTCTGTTCAGTTCATCGATCACATACTCATTCCCGTCTTCATCACAGCAGTAAAGAACTGCCCGTCCCTCCTGGATCAGACCGATTTTTTTCATGGAGCTGGAATATTCCATGATCGTCTCCCCATTCTGGAAAAAA
Source organism: Blautia schinkii (assembly GCF_013304825.1). Classification (GTDB taxonomy): domain Bacteria; phylum Bacillota; class Clostridia; order Lachnospirales; family Lachnospiraceae; genus Blautia_A; species Blautia_A schinkii_B. The sequence goes on from NZ_JAAWUO010000010.1 coordinate 136,805, forward strand.
GCCTCCCGGACTTTGAAACAGACACGCATTCTTTCCTGCTCTTCGGGCAGAATATCCGTAAATAATGTGATATGCTCCATAGCTTCTTTTCCCCATCCTTCCCCATGTTATCTGCTCATGATTTTATACCAGCATATCTGAAATGTAAAGATAAAGCGGTTCATTCCATGAATGACATCACGCTCTGTATTACTGTTCACTCCGTGGCCAGCAGTACACTTCGCAATGCACCGAAATCACAAGCATTTTATAAAACATTATCTGGAAAACACGCTGTAATAATCCCCTGGAAAAATGTTTATTTTAATAATGACATTTATATATTTTTCCATATTTTGTTGTATTTGCAACAGAATTATTATGGTAAATCTGTTATATTTTTATCAAAGTTAAGGACAAACAAAACAGCCACTCACATAAATCCACCATAGAAAGAAAAGAGGTATTGCTCATGAAAATCACAGATACTATCAAATATGTAGGCGTAAACGATCACCAGATTGACCTTTTCGAAGGCCAGTACAAAGTTCCAAACGGTATGTCCTACAACTCCTACGTGATCCTGGACGAAAAAACTGCTGTCATGGATACAGTAGATGCCAATTTTACCCACGAATGGCTTGATAACATCCAGCAGGTTCTGGGTGATCGCAAACCGGATTATCTTATTGTCCAGCACATGGAACCGGACCACGCAGCCAACATCGCAAACTTCATGAAAGCTTATCCGGACACCACAATTGTTTCCAACAAAAAAGCATTCGGCATGATGCAGAACTTCTTTGACCTGGATCTGGAAGGCCAGAAAATTATAGTAGATAACGGTGGAAGCCTTTCCCTTGGCAAGCATAACCTGACCTTCGTGTTTGCACCAATGGTACACTGGCCGGAGGTTATGGTCACATATGACAGCACAGAAAAGGTACTTTTTTCCGCAGACGGATTCGGAAAATTCGGTGCTCTTGACGTTGAGGAGCCATGGGATGATGAGGCAAGAAGATATTACATCGGCATCGTAGGAAAATACGGCGTGCAGGTTCAGAACCTTCTTAAAATAGCTGCAACTCTGGATATCCAGACTATCTGCCCGCTCCACGGCCCGGTACTCAATGAAAACCTTGGCCACTACATCAGTCTCTATGATACCTGGTCTTCCTACACACCGGAGGATGACGGAATCGTGATTGCCTACACTTCCGTATACGGCCACACAAAAACCGCAGTTTTGCAGCTTGCCGACAAATTCCGCAGCAAAGGATGTCCAAATGTCCTTGTCTACGACCTTGCAAGAGATGACATGTCCCAGGCACTAAGTGATGCTTTCCGCTACTCCAAGCTGGTACTGGCAACAACCACTTACAATGCAAGCATTTATCCGTTTATGAATGATTTTATCACCAGACTTGTGGAGCACAATTTCCAGAACCGTACAGTCGGACTTATTGAAAACGGAACCTGGGCACCGCTTGCAGCCAAAGTTATGAAGGAAATGCTTTCCAAATGCAAAAAGATCAACTGGCTGAACACCACCGTCAAGATCATGTCTGCTGTAAACGAGGAGAACCGTAAACAGATAGAAGCAATGGCTGACGAGCTCTGCCAGGAGTACATTGCCAAAAACGATGATCTTGCAAATAAGAATGATATGACTGCACTGTTCCGCATCGGCTACGGCCTCTATGTGGTGACATCCAATGACGGCAAAAAAGACAACGGTCTCATCGTCAACACGGTTACACAGCTCACAGACAATCCGTACCGCGTTGCTGTCAATATCAACAAAGCCAACTATTCCCATCATGTGATCCAGCAGACTGGTATCATGAATGTAAACTGCCTGTCTGTGGATGCTCCGTTCTCTGTTTTTGAACAGTTCGGATTCCAGTCCGGCAGAAGCGTGGATAAATTTGCTGGCCAGAAAGTGAACCACTCTGACAATGGACTTGTGTTCCTGGATAAATATATCAACGCATTTATGTCCCTGAAGGTAGAGAATTATGTGGATCTTGGCACTCACGGAATGTTCATCTGCAGCGTAACTGAAGCCCGCGTTATGAGCGATCAGGAAACCATGACTTACACCTACTATCAGAAACACGTAAAACCGCAGCCACAGACCGAAGGCAAAAAAGGCTGGGTATGCAAAGTCTGCGGATATATTTACGAAGGCGATGAACTTCCGGAAGATATCATCTGCCCACTGTGTAAGCACGGAGCTGTGGATTTTGAGCCGATCGAAGGATAAAACAAAATCCTTCCAAACTGATTCTATCAGGTTACAACTCCCTTGTTTTTACAAATTATAAACCGCAAAAAGACAGGTTGCACAATGTGATCAATATCACAGCGAACCTGTCTTTTCTGCGTTTCCATATTATTTCATCAATCGGATAACCTGCTCCACAGTATCTGCCATATTCTGCTTTGCATTTTCATTTTTCATGGCTTCTTCCAGTGTTACCACACCGCGGAGGATTGGGAAGAAGGCATCAATTCCCGCATCATTGCATGCTCTTGCATCACGCTGTACTGCACCTGCAAAAGCAATGACCTTTTTGCCATGCTTCTTTGCAAGCTTTGCAACACCTACAGGTGCTTTTCCCATAGCTGTCTGTCCGTCCATTCGCCCTTCACCTGTGATCACAAGATCCGCGTCCTTGATATACTCTTCAAGTTTTGTCTCATCAAGAACAATATTGATTCCTGATTCCAGAACTGCATCTGTAAATGTAAGGAAAGCGAATCCCATTCCACCGGCAGCTCCTGTTCCCGGATATTTGGGATCTGCTTTCGGGAAACGGTCTTTTGCAAGCTCTGCATATGCACCGAGCCACTGGTCCATATCTTTGATCATCTCCGGTGTCGCACCTTTCTGCGGACCGTAAATAGCACTGCAGCCAAGCTCTCCGCAAAGCGGATTTGTTACGTCGCAGGCAACGCGGAATTTACATTCTGCAAGCTCCGGAATCACATAGGCATCTGTGATCTCTGCAATGTCTTTGAGGCCACGGGCTCCTGGAAGAACCTGTTTTCCGTCTTTATCAAGGAATGCATAGCCAAGTGCCTGAAGCATTCCCACACCGCCGTCATTTGTAGCACTTCCGCCGATACCTACAATAAATCTGCGGCAGCCTTTTTCGATAGCATCCTTGATAACCTCACCTACACCGTAAGTTGTGGTGTAAAGAGGGTTTCTCTTCTCATCCGGAACCTGTGTGATTCCTGCGGCTCCTGCCATCTCGATAACTGCTGTTTTTGTGCTCTCGATAATTCCATACTCACAGATCACCGGCTCACCAAGAGGTCCTGTAACTTTAACATGCTCTGTTTTTCCGTTCATTCCTGCAACAAGAGCCTCCACAGTACCCTCACCACCATCTGCCAGCGGTCTTACCTGAACCTCTGCGTTGGCATCCACGCGATGGATTCCCTCTGCTGCTGCAAAACCTGCTTCCATGGATGTCATGCTTCCTTTAAAAGAATCGATTGCTGTAACTACCTTCATTATTTATTCCTCCTGTGAGATTTTTTCCATAAAACAGACTTCTCATTCCCTGCCCGCGCTTCACATCAGCAGTGAGCGAATGTCTATTTGCATTCAACCTTTTTTCTGTTCTTATCATAATAAATTCGGAAATAAATGTATATGTTATATATGCTATATTCTTTATATATTTCTATATTTTATTGTTATATATAACATAACAAAATTGAAGTTTTGAACTCCATATGATATACTTTCCAAAAGAAATCAAGGAGGTTCCCTATGATCACACACATCAGCCATACCCTCGCCCAGCAGATCGTCAACACCATTAAAGACGTCTGCAGCTATGATATCAATTTCATCAATCCCTCCGGCACTATTATCGCCAGTACCAATTCTGCCCGAATCGGAACCTTTCATGAAATCGGACGAAAGGCTGCTGCCACGGGCGTTACAATCGAAGTGGCTGAATCCGAAAATTTTACCGGGACACGGCAGGGAATCAATATGCCCCTTTATCATGAGAACAACCTTCTCGCCGTGATCGGTATCACCGGCTCACCGGAAAAAGTGCGCAAATATGCTTTTCTGGCCCAGCGCATTACCAGCCTTCTGATCCGTGAGCAGGAACTGAACCAGTACAGCCAGCATCAGGCAGATAAGAAGCATTTTGTCATCAGTTCCCTGCTCCATGGCGATTCCCAGAACCCGGAATATCTTCTGAAATGTCTCAGAGAATTTCAGATTGATCCCGACACACCCAAGCGGCTGATCCTGATACGGATATATTCCGATACAGTGCATTCCGCACAGGCCCGCTCTACTGAAAATGCATCTGTTGATGTAAAAACGAATACTGATTTTTCCCTTCCAGAGCATCATATTCGAAATCTTTTCATAGATACAGGAATCACGCTGTACACCTTTCGCTACCCGGGCGATTACCTGGCTGTCGCAGACAGTTCCCGTTTCTCTGAGATCTCCGGGAAGCTGCGCCGTTTTACTGAAAAGCATAGCGATACTCTGTCCATTGCAGTGGGAAAATCTGTGCCTCTGCATCAGCTCAGTATTTCTCTGACAACGGCTGAAACTGCCCTTCGCAGTCTGCAGTTTCCAGCAGCCGGCAATTACACTGACGAAAGCATAATAGAACATTACGTACTGTTTGACAATCTCACTCTGGAAATCATTCTTTCCTCTGTATCACCGGAAGACCGTAAAGAATTTGCCGGAAAAACTATACTCCACCTCTCTGACAACGAAAAAGAACTTCTTCGCACCTATTTTTCCCTGGAAATGTCACTGGCCGACACTGCGGAAAAGCTTTTTCTCCATAAAAATACTCTCCAATATAAATTAAACCACATTTATAAAAAATGTGGTCTTAATCCCCGGAAATTCCGGGACGCTGTTCTGTTGTACCTGGCATTGGAGATGGAGTAAGTCCTCTGATCCTCCAATATCACCTTATCCGGAAACTACTCTCCTTCTCCAGCGGGATTTCCTTAGACTCGATTCCTTCGATCTCCACATAATTCTGCTGGGAAAGCCTCTCAACCATCTCCCGGATCTCCTCTCTGGTTCCCTGAACCTCCATCTCCACGCGATCATCCCAAAGATTCCGCACCCATCCGGTCACTCCCATATCCTGCGCGATATAAAAAGAGCGGTAACGAAATCCAACTCCCTGAACTCTTCCTGAAAAGTAAAAATGTTTTCGAATTTTTTCCATCTGACACCTCATATTCTTCTGTCACGTATATTCCGTCTCAATCTCCACCCAACATATCCCGGCATCACAGCTGTCCACCGGAATACTCTACGTTAATTGAATAAAAGCATTCGCTACGCAACTCTACATCGAATAACCTGCTTTGCAGTTTATTCGATTATATAATACTCTGCCTTAAGTTGTAAAGTTATAACTACTTGGAAATCAGACTTATCTGCGCTATAATAATTCCATCAGATTACTATAGCAATTTCAGAAATTGTAATTATTCAGGAGGTAAATATTATGAACGAAAGCATCAAAAATCTTCTGGAGCGCAGAAGTATCCGCGCTTATAAGAAGGACCTTGTTCCTCAGGAAACTCTGGATCTGATCCTGACAGCCGGTGAATATTCCCCAAGCGGTATGGGACAGCAGAGCACTCTTATGGTCGTAACACAGGACCCTGACCTCGTAGCAAAGCTTTCCAGAATGAACGCTGCTGTCATGGGCAGCAAAGCTGATCCATTCTACGGTGCTCCGACTGTTATCATTGTTTTTTCAGACAGCAAAATGGGTACATGTGTTGAGAATGGCAGCCTTGTAATGGGAAATCTTATGAACGCGGCTCATGCACTTGATGTTGATTCCTGCTGGATCCACCGCGCAAGAGAAGTTTTTGATTCCGAAGAAGGAAAAGAACTTAAGAAACAGTGGGGCGTTCCGGAAGAGTATGTTGGCATCGGCCACTGTGTTCTGGGATACCGTGACTGCGAGTATCCGGATGCAAAGCCTCGTAAAGAGGGATTTGTGATCCGCGTTTAATTCAACCGCTTTCCAAGTCAGGCGGATATTCACTCTTTGTCTGATCCAATCGAACATAACAAAAAAATCTGGCAGAACAGCCCTTATCATACGTGTCATTACGTATCCGGTAACAATTCTGCCAGATTTTTATTTTCACTTATTTCAACGCCTTATCCTTATATTTTGAGATCTCCTCGAGATATTTTTTTCCAAGGGCACTGATATTAACACCTTTTCTTGCGATATAGCCAATAGTCATGATCTCATCAGAATCCAGTTTCACAGCACAGTAATCAGAACCGTTGAGATCCTCGCAGATAATTCCTGAACACAGCGTGTAACCGTTAAGTCCTACCATCAGATTCAGCATAGTCGCTCTGTCATCTGCTTTGATCAGACGTTTATATTCGTAAGTACTTAAAACCTCCTCTGCAAAATAAAAGGAATTATTTCCTCCCTGTTCAAAAGACAGACAAGGATATTCTTTCAGTTCTTCCAGAGTTATCATCTCTCGTTTTGCCAGCGGATGGCCTTTCCACATATAAACATAGATGCTGCAATTCAGAAGCTCGTGAAACTCCAGGCCATATTCATGAAACATCTTCGTCAGAACCTTTCGGTTGAAATCATTGACGTAAAGAATTCCGATCTCACTTTTAAAGTCACGTACATCTTCGATCACCTGATAGGTCTTTGTCTCATGAACTGCGAATTCATATTCATCCATTCCAAACTGCTTCACCAGCTCCACAAAAGCATTCACTGCAAATGTATAGTGCTGCATGGAAACACTGAACTTCTTTCGTGACTGCTCCTTGGAAATATATTTGGCTTCCATCAGTTTATACTGTTCAACCACCTGTCTCGCATATCCCAGAAATTCTTCCCCTGCCGGTGTCACTGCAATTCCTCTGTTTGTTCTCCGGAATATCTCAACCCCAGTCTCTGCTTCCAGTTCCCTGATCGCTGTGGAAAGACTGGGCTGGGAAATATAAAGGCTTTTAGCTGCCTCATTCATAGAGCCTGCTTTTGCGATCTCAATCGTATATCTAAGCTGTGCCAGCGTCATCTGTCAACCTCCCTGCTGCCATGTTTGGTAATTTACGCTTATTATTTAAGGTAATTCTTATCTACATATCCTTCTTTTCCAAGTTTGGGAACGTATACATACCAGTAGGTACTGTCTTTTTTCTCAATGATCTCCACCTGATCGCCTGTATTTAACTGTGCAATCTCATTATTTTTGTCATAAGCTTTCGCATTCCGCAATGCCAGATAGCCTTTTTCCACCTGGACGGTCATTGTCGGATACGTAACTTCTGAACCACCGGTGATATAGTTTTTGTCCACATATCCTGTTTTATCAAGCAGCGGAGAATACACATACCAGTAATTGCTGTCGCTGGTATCCTTCACCTGTACCGTGTCACCTGTATTTAACTGACCGATCTCATTGCTGTCATTATAGGCAGGCTTATTTCGAAGAGCCAGATAACCTTTCTCTACCTTCACTGTCCACAAACCGCTGTTATAAATGTATCGGTTATCCACATATCCGCATTTATCAAGCTTCGGAGAATATACATACCAGTAAGTAGAATCACTGCTATCTTTTACAAGGACAGTATCACCTGTGTTCAGACGGCCGATCTCATTACTGTCATTATAGGCTGCTGTGTTTCTAAGAGCCAGATAACCGCTTTTTACTTTTACAGTCCAGGAATCATTGGATGTGGATTCACTTTCCACCGCTTTGATATAATTCCTGTCCACATATCCGGACTTATCAAGCTTCGGCGAATATGCATACCAGTAAGTAGAATCCTTCCTGTCTGTAACCTCAACCAGATCTCCGGTATTCAGCTGGCCAATCTCATTGCTCTTGTCAAAAGCTTTCTCACTTCGAAGAGCCAGATAACCACTCTTTACATTCACCTGAAAAGTCGTTCCTGCTGCTGCGTGTGTCCTCTGTGTTGTCATCATAAATGCCGTCGCAAAAATAAATACAAAAAGTGCCAGGCATTTCACTGTTTTTATGAATGACAGATAAGTTTTTTTCTCCATAGACATGCCGTTACTGAAAACTTATAAAAAGTTATAAACTTCTATGTTTCATTCCTACTTCA
>NZ_JAAWUO010000011.1 GCF_013304825.1 Blautia schinkii
GAGCCATGCAGCTCTGTGCGCTTATGCGGTATTAGCAGTCATTTCTGACTGTTATCCCCCTGTACAAGGCAGGTTACCCACGCGTTACTCACCCGTCCGCCACTAGAAACAATCTAAATCTGCCGAAGCTTCAATAAAAGGTTTCCCGTTCGACTTGCATGTGTTAAGCACGCCGCCAGCGTTCATCCTGAGCCAGGATCAAACTCTCTGATAAAGTGTTTGAATCTTTTACTCAAGACAACCGTTTGGCTATCTCTCGTTTTTACTGCTTTTGGTTTGTTTAAACCGTTCTTTAAATGTAAAGAAATTTTCGAGAATCGTATGTGTTTCACTGTTTAGTTATCAAGGTTTGTTGCGTCTGTCTCTCAGACAGCTCGTTTATTTTATCTCATCTCAAATCGTTTGTCAAGTACTTTTTTCAACTTTTTTCAAACTCTTTTTTTGATGAATCTCTGTCTCGCTGACAGCTTGTTTACTTTATCATGTCTGCAAGCATTTGTCAACAAGTTTTTTCATTTTTTTGAAAAATTTATTTTTTTCAAAAAAATAACGGAGAAGGAGGGATTTGAACCCTCGCGCCGCGTTAGCGACCTATACCCTTAGCAGGGGCACCTCTTCGGCCTCTTGAGTACTTCTCCAGACTCCGAACTTATAATTTCTCATTAAATTGGAACGCATTTCTTCTGTGTTTTCATCCGAAACGCATGGTTAATTATATCTGAAGGTGCTATAATTTGTCAACACCTTTTTTTATTTTTTTTACATTAATTTTATTCTACTATGATAGATATGGAATCGAAAAATGGATATACTGTAGTACTAATGGCTTTACAGCCTTTAGATCCACCCAAAAAGAAGCCGCACATCTATGCGGCCTCTCAGTATTATTGATATATTTTTTTATCAGATCATCCAGAAATTATCTGTGCAGACAATCTTTCTGTAGGTCTCAAACTTGAACCACTTATTATGGAACTCTGACTTATTATCAGTTGATTTAAACTCATCCAGGAACTGCTGGTAATCGGCATTGCTGCGGATTTCGAGGGCAAATCCTCTCTCATCCACAACAGGAAGTCCCATAAAGGCATACTTGTCTAACGGAATAATATCCAGTACCTTCTTATCACGGATCAGAACAGCCGCATTATCCTCCAGAGAAACAATATCAAAATAGCCCGGATATTCAAAGCTGTCACCCTCAACAGGCACAGTATCCCCTACATGATAAGTCTTAACCTCTTTATCCGCTTTGGAAAGCAGTGCATTCTCAAGGTTAAAATAGAACTCTTCAAAAATATAACCGCCAACCTTCACGTCATCCTTCTGGAAATAAGGCTTCTCTCCCTCAGTATCAACCGACTCCACAACACCACATGCAGAAGTCATATGGCTCACACGGTCGATCATGATCAGCTCACCAATAGTCTTATTCTTTTTAAACTCATCCAGCACAACCTTATCAGAAAGACCGATCCTGCACAAAGCGATCTCATTCTTCTCGATTGTATCTGCATGCAGATGCTCACCGGTATTTACATCCGTCTTAAACTCAATACTCTTAACCACACCTGCGATTTTTTTTGTACCAAGCTTCACAAGATACTCCTTGCCCACTTCAAGCCTGGAATCATCCATCCAGAGAAGCGTAGCCTCAAAGCCCTTTGCCACTGGAATCTCATCACTATTGGTAAGAACACAGCCACGGCTTACATCCACCTCTTTATCCAGCTGGATCGTAACAGCCTGGCCTGCAACAGCCTCTTCACGATTGTCACTGCCCACCAGAATCGTCTTAACAGCCGCTGTCTCGTTGCTTGGAAGCGTTGTGATGATATCACCTACACGAACCCGGCCACTCTCGATCTGGCCCTGGAAGCCGCGAAATTCATGATTCGGACGAGAAACACGCTGAACAGGCAGATAAAACTCACTGACATTCTCAGCCTCTGAAACATCCACAGTCTCAAGATGCTCCAGAAGAGCTTTACCCATATACCAGGGCATATTCGGAGACTTCTTCGTTACGTTATCACCCTCTGTAGCACTGACAGGAATGATCACAACATCCTGAAGCCCCAGAGTCTCAGAAAGCTCATTAATATCCTTTACAATCTCATTAAAACGGCTCTCACTGTAATCAACAAGATCCATCTTGTTAACAGCAAAGACGAAATGATGAATACCCATCAGAGCGCAGATACGTGCATGACGCCTTGTCTGCACCAGAACACCCTGCTTCGCATCCACAAGAATAATGGAAAGCTGAGCAAAGGAAGCTCCAACCGCCATGTTTCTTGTATACTCCTCATGCCCTGGAGTATCCGCAACGATAAAGCTTCTCTTATCTGTTGTAAAATAACGATACGCAACATCTATAGTGATTCCCTGCTCACGTTCTGCCATCAGACCATCCAGAAGAAGAGAATAATCAATGGCGCCTCCTCTGGAACCTACCTTGCTGTCCAGAAGAAGGGCTTTTTCCTGATCCGCATATAAAAGCTTGGAATCATAAAGAATATGACCGATTAGTGTAGATTTTCCATCATCTACACTTCCGCAAGTGATAAATTTCAGTAATCCGCTCATCCTAGAAGTACCCCTCTCTCTTTCTTTTTTCCATGCTGGCAGCTCCGCCGTCGGAATCGATAACACGTGTAGTTCTCTCAGATTCCACAGAGCTTAAAGTCTCGTCAATGATCTCGTCCAGTGTCTCCGCGTCAGACTCGATACCACCTGTCAGTGGATAGCATCCGAGTGTACGGAAACGTACCTTTTTCATCTGCGGCTCCTCACCTGGGTTCAGGCGCATTCTGTCGTCATCCACCATGATAATATTTCCGTCTCTGTATACAATCGGACGCTCTTTTGCAAAATAAAGAGGAACGATCGGGATATTTTCTCTCTTAATGTACTGCCAGATATCAGTCTCAGTCCAGTTGGAGATCGGGAAAACACGGATACTTTCACCTTTATTGATCTCAGTATTATAAAGTTTCCACATCTCCGGACGCTGATTCTTCGGGTCCCAGGCCTGCTCTGCATTACGGAAGGAAAAGATACGCTCTTTTGCACGGCTTTTCTCCTCATCACGACGACCACCGCCAAATGCAGCTGTGAAACCATATTTCTTAAGGGCCTGCTTCAGAGCCTGTGTTTTCATAATATCTGTGTATGCGGAACCACTGTCAAAAGGATTGATTCCCTGCTTCACACCATCCTGATTAATGTACTCAAGCATTTCGATTCCCAGGTCCTTCGCGGTTTTGTCACGGAACTCGATCATCTCTTTAAATTTCCATGTTGTGTTTACGTGAAGAAACGGGAATGGCGGTTTCTCCGGGTAAAAAGCTTTCATTGCAAGATGAAGCATTACAGAACTGTCTTTTCCTATAGAATAAAGCATTACCGGCTTCTCGCACTCTGCTGCAACTTCACGGATGATATAAATTGCCTCTGCTTCCAGCTCATCCAAATGTGATAATCCACTCATATCTGATCTCATCCTCCTGTTCCGGCCGCCAAAACCGGCAGCACTTATCTTCTGGTCTAATATTTATTCGAATTCCGTCGATTCACATCGATCACGGAGGTAGAACCGTCCGTTTTTGTAATGATCCAGTGAAGGATATCACCTTCGCTTTTTACATTCATGATACTTCCGTTACCGCCGATATCTGCACCAAGGAAAAAGTCGATGGCACCGGCTTTACATTCCTTTACACAGGAAACGCAGCCCCAGCAGTTTTTCGGATATTTCATCACGGCTTTTTTGTCTTCCATGACGATCAGAGTTCCCGGACATACTTCACTGCATTTTCTGCAACCAACACATTTTTTCTGATCAATTCGTATGCTCATATGTGTCCTCCTTTACAATGTCACGGAAAATCATCCTGATCTCGCCGTTTTCCAGTTTCGAATTTACATATTTATAAAATTTCTCATCTGTTTCCGGATGATCCAGATTTTCGTTGAAAGAATGCCATCTGGTCTCTTTGCGGTTTTTCAGATGAGCGATCAGTGAACGGCACACAATGAGACGCTCACGAAGTTCGTATGCAAACATCAGCTCATGCATATCTGCTGCCGCTGTTTTTTCGGCAAGAGCCTGAAGCTGAAGGATTTTTTCATCTGCAAGAGCAAGCTGCTTCTCATTAAACTGATAATTGGAAGCAATTCCTCCCGCATATTCATCCATGACCTTCTGCATAGCTTCCTCAAGCTCCTCAATGGAAAATGCCGGTGCATCTTCATTACGGAACTTTTCATACCGGGAAAGGATCTTCTCTTCCTGAACCTTGATCGCCGCCTCTGTCTGAATATCAGCCGCTTTCAGAGTTCCTGCACCAAACTGTTTCACCATATCCAATGCTGCAAGCTTTCCTTCTGCAAGAGCTCCTGTCACATATTTCTGCGGACATCCGCCTGCAACATCACCAGCAGCATACAGCCCCTTTACCGTGGTTTCACGGCCTGTATTTACCCAGTAGCCGCTGGCTGTATGACCGCCTACGATATACGGCTCTGTTCCCTGAATCTCAACATCCTGCTCGCTGGGGTCCTTTCCGCTTTCGATCCATTTCAGAGTCTGGCTCGGTGCCATGTTGAGATAAGCCTTCAGAAGATCTTCGTCCTGTTCCTTCGTGATCCCTGTAGTCTTCAGGTAACACGGTCCGTGACCAAGCTGATTTTCCCGGACTGTTCCATAAACTCTCTCGCTTGTGGTCAGTCCATATTTTGTCTCATAGATCTCGCCTGCTGCATTGATCTGTTTTGCGCCAACACCCTGTGCGATGGTTCCCGTAGGAGCAATGGTATCCTTGCAGCGAAGTGCGATAAAACGCATCTCAAAGGACGTCATCTCCGCACCTGCCAGAATTCCCATTGCGTATCCGGCGCCTGTGTTAAACGGCGGATACCACATCTTATGTCTGGAAAATCCCGGATTGTTCGGTTTATAAAGTCCAGCCGCTCCACCTGTTGCAACAAGAACTGCTTTTGCCCGGATAATGTATGCAGTTTCTTCCATAATAGAGAAACCAACTGCTCCGTAAACCTGTCCGTCTTTTACAAGAAGGTCTGTGATATTTACATAATTCAGAACGTCTACGTTCTCAGCTTTATGAACTGCATCCGCAAGAAGTGGTTTGAAATTTTCACCGTTGATCTTGATGTTACGGTTTCCTCTGGCTACATAATCGCCATTTTCATCCTTCAGGATCACAAGCCCAAGCTTTTCCATCTTTGCGGTAACTTCGTTGAAATTCTCCGCTGCTGTAAGAAGAAGGTCCTGCCTTACGATCCCGGCGGCATCCTTTGTGGCATAATCTACATAGTCCTGAGGCTTGCGGCCTTTTACAATGTAGGCATTGATGGCATTAACACCGGCTGCCAGACAACCGCTTCGTTTAATATTTGCTTTTTCTGCGATCAGTACCCTGCCGGCTTTCTGTTCTGAGAGAACCAGCGCCGCATAGCAGCCTGCGGTACCTCCACCTATGATCAGCACATCGGTTGTAATTTCCTTTATGTTTAATCTGTTTTTCATACTCATCACTCTGTTATCTGAATCTCATGTACAGTTACATTTTTTTCTTTATCTACGCCAAAGGCCTTCAACACCGGATTTTCTGCATCCATAAGGGAGAGGATCAGATATTCAATGTTCGGGTCAAATGCAAGTCGTTTATCTTCTTCGGAAGGCCTTGACGGAGACTCCGGATGAGAATGAAAGTTTCCGATCATCTGATATCCGTTCTGACGGATATCTTTGATCGCGCTCAGCTGTTCCTTCGGGTCCATGGAAAAGTGTTCGTTGCTTTCATCAATATTTGTCAGCAGATACACCTTCTCGATGGTTTTTACATCGCCCTCAATGGTCCCGCCCAGAAGGCCGCAGGACTCATTGGGAAGTCCTTTTCTGCAGTGATCTAATATTTTCTCGTAATCTTCTTTTTTTAATTTCAGCATTTCTTCGCAGCCTCCAATGGGTTTCTATACTTAATTTTCAGTGTTTCAATTCACACACAGCCTGCTCATAATCGATCAGCTCTGTGATCGTTGGATCATCGCCGCATACTGGGCAATGATGGTTCTTCGGAAGCTTCACGGTACGGAAAGTCATCTTCAGTGCATCGTAAGTGAGAAGTCTTCCTGTAAGGAGATCGCCCTGTCCGATGATATACTTGATCGCTTCCATTGCCTGAAGGCTTCCGATCACTCCGCCCATAGCTCCGATCACGCCAGCCTGCTTACAGGTCGGTACGGCATCCTTTGGCGGCGGGCTCTGAAATGCACATCTGTAGCATGGGCCCTGTCCCGGAACGTAAGTCATCAGCTGTCCCTGAAAACGGATGATCCCTGCATGTGAAAACGGCTTCTCAGCCATTACACAGGCATCGTTGATCAGGAATTTTGCCGGAAAGTTGTCCGTTCCGTCAAGAATGAAGTCGTAATCTTTGATCAAATCCATGATGTTGCTGGAATCTACAAAGGTATGATATGTATTTACGGTAACATCCGGGTTGATGGCCTTCATTGTTTCAGCCGCGGACTCTACCTTCAACTTGCCTACATCTGCAGTTGTGTGGATGACCTGTCGCTGAAGATTGGAAAGATCCACCTCATCTGCATCCGCGATCCCGATTGTTCCCACACCTGCTGCTGCAAGGTAGAGGGCTGCCGGTGCTCCAAGTCCGCCGGCTCCGATGATCAGAACCTTTGCATTCAGAAGCTTTTTCTGGCCTTTTACTCCGACCTCTTTCAGAATGATGTGGCGGGAGTAACGCTCAAGCTGCTCATTTGTAAAAGCCATTATCTTGCGCCTCCTCCCATGTAGTACAGGAACTCAACAACATCGCCGTCCTTTACCTCTGTCTCCGGAACGTCTGCCTTGCTGATGAATTCATCGTTGATAGTTACGGTTACATACTCAGGACTTTCGATATCCTCTTTCTCAATAAGCTCTGTAAGCTTCAGTCCATCTTCGTACTCTTTTTTATTTCCTGCAACTGTGATTGTCATTTCTCTGTTCTCCTATTCTTCAACTTTTCTTACGATCAGTGTATACGTTCCGTCCTCGTTGTCCTCGAGCTTCAGGATCTGATGTCCTTCTTCCTTCACGCTTCTCGGCACATTCTGTACCGGCTCTCCATCGTTCATTTTGATCGCCAGGATCTGTCCGTCATCCAGCTCCTCAAGTGCTACCTTTGCTTTTACAAAGGTTACCGGGCAGACCACATCGGTAATATCTACTGTATCATCAATCTTAATATCAGCCATTGTATGCTCCTTTCAAAACTTCCTGAAGTTTCTCAGCACCTACCCGGTCGATGGTGAATTTAAAACGTTCTCCCGGATTTGCATGATCATCAAAGAACTGGATCGCTGCGTCTGTCACTCTGAAAAGCTGCTCCTCAGAGGTGATCAGTGGAAGGAATTCCTGTCCCTTGCTGATGTGATTTCCAAACGTTCCGCCAAAGGAAACGATATATGCTTCGTTTACATCCCATGCATCTACAGGACAGGATTTTGCACATCTGCCGCAGTAGTTACATTTCTCTGTGTCGATCACCAGCTTGTCATCCTCAAAGGAGATAGCGTTTTCTCTGCAGGCCTTTTCGCAGACACCACAGTGGATACATGCGTCTTCTTTCCAGCTGACTTGGGCTGCTCCCTTGATTCCTACATCATTCTCCTCTGCCTTCAGACAGTTGTTCTGACATCCGGTAACACCGAATTTGAATTTATGAGGAAGCTCTCTTCCGAAATATCTCTCATTTAATTTCACCGCAATGTCATAGCTGTTGATATTTCCGCTTGGACAGACAGCGTTGCCCTGGCAGGCTGTAACTGTACGAACTCTCGGTCCGCAGACACCGGGCTTGCATCCGCCTTTCGCAAGATCATCCTTTACATCATCAATATCATCTAATTTAATGAACGGGATCTCAACTCCCTGTCTGGAAGTAAGATGTACATATCCGTCACCATATTTCTCAGCTACTTCTGCGATCTTCTTAAGATTCTCTGCTGTAAGCGTACCGCCTACACAGGCAAGACGAAGAGAAAAATTATTTTTCTGCTTCTGTCTCATGAAACCACCTTTTTTTAATGTAGCGTAATCTACTTTTGTCATAACGAATTCTCCATTTCTCTGCCGTGCAGCTATCGATTTTATCTGTTACTCTCTATCGCTTCTTTAAAATCTCTCTTTAAATCTTCAATATCTTCAATTCCCACACTGATACGGATCAGGTCTTCGAATACTCCGGACTGCAGCTTCTCTTCGTCGGAAATGTGTGCCGCGATGGTGGATTCAGGATGAATGACCAGTGTCTTCGTGTCTCCGATGTTGGAGATGATCAGTGGGATCTTCAATGAATTAATAATAGAAAAAGCCTTCTCCTTACTTCCGGTTCTTACGGTTACGATAGCTCCGTAGCCATTCCTGAACTGCTTTTCCGCAATTTCGTGATAAGGGCTTTCTTCCAGTCCCGGATAATTTACTTCAATGTCACCACCCAGGCCCTGTAAAAATCTCGCAAGCTCCAGTGCATTGTCACACTGTCTCTGCATTCGAAGTCCCAGGGTTTCCAGTCCCAGATTATTAAGGAAAGCATTCTGCGGAGCAAGACACGCGCCAGTGTTCCGGAAAAGTCCGTTTCTAAGCTTGGCGATGTATGCAAATGGTCCGAATTTCCGGTATGGAGCAAGTCCCGGATATCGGTCAGGGTCCCATTTCAGACCCTTACCACAGACAAGAATGCCGCTGATGGCATCGCTGCTTCCATTAATATACTTGGAAGAGGAATGAACCACGATGTCAGCTCCAAGCTTCAGTGGCTGGATCAGATACGGTGTTGCCACGGTATTGTCTACGATCAGCGGTACGTCATGCTTATGTGCCACTTCTGCAACCGCCTGGATATCGGTAACGTCCAGCTTGGGGTTTCCGATGGTCTCCGCGAAAACAAGTCTCGTCTTCTCTGTGATCTCTGCCTCAAAAGCTTCCGGCTTATTCTCTTTCACATATTTTACGAAAATCCCGAAAGGCTTCAGATCATCGAACAGCTCCACAGTTCCGCCGTACAGTCCGCAGGCTGCTACGATCTCATCTCCAGCCTGAAGAATGTTCAGAAACGCATTAGTCAGCGCTGCCATTCCGGATGCACAGGCCACACTGCCGATTCCATCCTCCAGCATAGTCACTCTCTTCTCAAAGGACTCCACCGTAGGATTGTTGATCCTTGTATAGGAGAAGCCCATTTTTTTATTGTCAAAAATTTTCTCCAGGTCTTCCGCGCTGTCATGCCGGAATGCGCTGCTCTGATAGATCGGAACCTGTGTGGCTCCCTGTGGATATTTCTCATTGGTGCCGTGGAGCAGCCCTGTATTAAAGCCGTATTCGTTCATAGCCTCTTCCCTTTCTTTTGTTGACACTTATATTAGCCTACTATTCATAGTATGTCAATAGGAAAACTGGATTAAATGTATTTTTTTGTGTACACAACTATACAGCAGCATGGTACAATTATATCAATTACGGGAATTACAGCCCCACCCTTGATTTCCGCGTCCGGCTGTTCAACATTCTCGCCTTGGGAGGCACTGTGATCAGCCTGATCTTTCTCATCGTTTTTCCGGTGATGTTTTTTACCAGCGGCGGATATCATGGCGGTATGCCGGCCTTCTTCGTGTTTGCCATTATCTTTACCGTGCTGATGCTGGAAAAAATACGGGCTCTGATCGTTTCTCTGCTGGAGATTATTTTGTAAAAATTTATGATCCGTAGACAGTAACTGAACAACTGCTGCACAATTTATCAGGAGGTGCCTATGCATAAAAAAATCTTATTTCTTTTAACAGGTGCGATCGCTCTTTCCATATCTGCAGTCCCGGTCCTCGCTTCTGACCCGCCAACCGATGACGGTCAGTACATCTGGCAGGATGAAAACGGAGATTACTGGTACCGCAAAAAATACGATCTTCTGTCCACCATCAGCCAGTACTCCGAGGATGCCTCTGACGAATGGAAGGAAATGTATGACACCTATCTGGATACCATAAACGGAATCCGTATGATGGATGGTTGTTCCCTGACCGAAGGAAGCCATACCTGATCCCCCTGCCCCTTCTGCCGTTATTTTGCAGACCGGAAGATTCATAGCTGTATCTCCGTTGCAAAAGGCACATCATATTTACACAAAAGAAGCTGCAGAACTTGAGTCTTCATTGTTCTGCAGCTCCTTTGTGTTGTTCTATCTGATCATATCTTCTATCGGTTATCCTTCATAAATCTGATCAAAAATCCCTCCATCTGAAAAATGTGTTTCCTGTGCCTTTTTCCATCCGCCGAAATCATCAATGGTGACAAGATTGATGTCCAGGTCAAACACATCTGAGTATTCCTTCAGAATATCCTGATTTGACGGACGGTAATAATTATCACCTGCGATCCGCTGTGCTTCATCGGAATAGAGATAATTCAGATATTCCTCTGCCACATCTCTGGTGCCTCTTTTGTCTACGACTTTATCGACTACTGCTACTGACGGCTGTGCAAGAATGCTGATGCTTGGTGTTACGATTTCGTAGTCGTCCGGATAATCTTTTACGGAAAGATAGGCTTCATTTTCCCAGGCAATCAGCACATCTCCCTGTCCGTTTTCTACAAATGAAGTTGTTGCACCTCTGGCTCCGGTATCAAGGACAAGTACGTTTTTGTAAAGATCTCCGATGAATTCTTTAATCTTATCTTCGTCTCCGTTATATTTATCTTTTGCATAGGCCCAGGCTGCCAGGTAATTCCATCTTGCTCCGCCGGAGGTTTTCGGGTTTGGTGTGATCACACCTACATCTTTCTTTACCAGATCATCCCAGTCCTTGATATTCTTGGGATTTCCTTTTCTCACAAGAAATACAATAGTCGAAGTGTATGGAGAGCTGTCCTCCGGAAATTTGTCCACCCACCCGTCATCGATGAGTCCTGCATCCTGGATCGCATCCACATCATACTCCAGTGCCAGTGTTACCACATCTGCTTCCAGTCCGTTGGCAACCTCAAGTGCCTGCTTGCCGGAACCACCATGGGACTGCGTGATCTCAACATCCTGGCCTGTTTTTTCTTTCCAGTGTTCCTGAAAAATCTTATTGTACTGTTCGTAAAGCTCTCTGGTCGGATCATAAGATACATTTGTAATGCTGACGCTGTCCGCCGCATAGGTTGTCACTCCTGTAAGGCTTCCAAATGCCGCTACTGCTGCAAGAGCTGCTACTGCTGATCTCCATCTTCTTTTCATAATACTTACCTCCTGTGTTTGCCTCGTGTTTTGTTGTTGGGGCTATTATAAACATGAGTAAGTCCATATGAAAACTGTTAGATTGGAAACCGTTTTCAGGAGATTTCAGAAACAGGGATCTTTTTGCTAATTTCACAGGTTTTTATACTGATTTTCAGCTGTTATCCATATATTTCTCACTCTTTTTTACATATATTTATCGCCGTTGAAAGCTTTTGTGAAAACGCAATCAGCCTTGCAAGACAGTTATCCACACCCGTCCTGAAAAATCGCTTTTTCGAGTGGATGGTTTTCCACATATTCCACAAAAATTATCCCCTGACACCTATGTAATCGTTCCAGGTTTATATTAAGCGAATGTTCAAAATCCACTTTGTCGCATACCCAAGAACATAAATTTTTTCTTTACAGATAGATATAATCATTCATCACTGGCTGCAGACCATGATCTTTCAGTGCATTAAAAACTTCATCCACAGATCTTCCGTCTGAAATCTCAAACTGGTCATCACCTTTATCCTCAATATCATCTACATGGCTTCCAATTCCTGTGCTGACACCTGCGGAAATCTTTGTTGCAGCAATATTCACCAGATTGTCACGGACACGCTCGCACTCTCTGGTAGATACGGTAATGCTTGCAAACGGCATAAACAGGCGATATGCACAAACTACCTGCAGAAGCTGCGGTTCGTGGACATCCTTCGGATTGATCCGGTCGTTGTTGATGATCGGACGAAGTCTTGGGCAGGAAAAAGCAATCTCTGCGTGTGGATATTTTCTCTGCAGAAGATATGCGTGATATCCGGTTGCAAAAGCATCCTTCCGGAAATCATCCAGTCCCAGAAGTGCCGCAAAACCAACGCCTCGCATGCCGCCTTTTAACGCACGCTCCTGAGTATTTAATCTATATGGAAAAATCCTCTTATGTCCTGCCAGATGCAGTGTCTCATACTTATCAGAATTATAGGTCTCCTGAAAAACAGTTACATAATCTGCGCCGCATTTGTGAAGATATGCGTACTCATCAGAATTCATCGGATATACCTCAAGGCCGACTACCTTGAAATATTTCCGGGCAATCTCACAGGCCTTTCCGATATATTCTAAATTGGATTTGGATTTGCTCTCACCGGTAAGGATCAGGATCTCCTGAAGTCCGGTTTCTGCAATGGCTGCCATTTCTTTTTCGATCTCATCTGCATTCAGCTGTGCACGGCGGATTTTGTTATGACAGTTAAATCCGCAGTAAATGCAGTAGTTCTCACAGTAGTTTGCAATATAGATCGGTGTAAACATGCAGATACTGTTTCCAAAATGCTTCCTTGTCTCGATCCGTGCAGCCTGTGCGATTTCTTCCAGAAGTGGAAGTGCTGCCGGTGAAAGCAGGGCTTTAAAATCCTCCGGCGTACGGTTGTCATGAGCAAGTGCCCTGCGTACATCTGCTTCTGTGTATTTATCATAATCATATGCGTTCATTGCGGTAATAACCTGATCCATTACATCAGATTCTTCCAGCTGTTCCATATCCGGAAGGTACTTCATATGATCAATACGGTTCTTTTTCATATCTTCCAGAATTTCTTCATTTACGATACTTTCATTAAAATGGCCGTCCTGCTGACTGGCCTGTACTGTTTCTGCCATTACTCTTATGTCGCTCCTCTCATATATTGCAGCAATGTTCTGTTTCTCACTGATGCATATCCATAAACTCAATTTCAATTGAAACCAGACAATACCTGCGATTCACTGCACAGGCAGCTCCTGCCCCGCTTAGTGTTCTGCGTTCAATCATTCATTTATCAATTTTACTCATGCAGAAATCCGGTCAGCGGTGAAGATGCACTTGCACCTCTCTCAAGAGTTCTTCCCATGCCGGAAAGGTATGCACTTCTTCCTGCCTCAATAGCTTTCTTAAAGGCTTCCGCCATAACACGGACATCTCCTGCTGTTGCGATAGCTGTGTTTGCCATAACTGCTGCTGCGCCCATTTCCATTGCTTCACATGCCTGTGACGGACGGCCGATTCCTGCGTCTACGATAATTGGAAGGTCGATCTCATCGATGAGGATCTGGATAAATTCTTTTGTGCAGATTCCTTTGTTGGAACCGATTGGGGAACCAAGCGGCATTACACAGGCTGCTCCTGCGTTTACCAGATCTCTGGCTGCATTCAGATCCGGATACATGTACGGCATTACTACGAAGCCCTCTTTTGCAAGGATCTCTGTTGCCTTGATGGTCTCATAGTTATCCGGAAGAAGATATTTGGAGTCATGGATAACTTCGATCTTTACAAAATCTCCGCATCCAAGCTCGCGGGAAAGTCTTGCAATGCGGACTGCCTCCTGAGCATTTCTGGCTCCTGATGTGTTCGGAAGAAGCGTAACATCCTTCGGTACATAGTCAAGAATGTTTGCAAGTCCACCCTCATTTGCACGTCGCAGGGCAAGTGTTACGATCTGAGTTCCTGCTTTTTCAATACATGCTTTTACAAGCTCCAGAGAAAATTTTCCTGAACCAAGGATAAAACGGGAAGTAAACTCATGGCCTCCCAGGATCAATTTGTCTTCATTTGTGTTTGCTGTTGTCATTTTTTATGTCCACCTTTCTGTTATTTATCTGCATTGTATTTCAGCTGCAATAACTGCTCAGCTATTCAATTTCAAGGCAGCAATTTTCTGCGATTCTGCCCATCCCACAGCCGGATATTCCTGCCCATCTTCAGACTTCTGAACAGGAATTTCTGTATCCGTTCTTATTCTTTCTGTCTCAGCAGCTTCCGCCGCCCATAAACTGCAGGATTTCCACAACGTCTCCGTCTTTCAGCACGGTCGTGTCGTAAGTCTCTCTCTTGATGATCTCTTCATTCAGCTCTACTACCACCTGCACCGGAACATAGTTACATGCTTCCAGATATTCAGTTACTGTCACCGGCTTTTCCAGTGTTCTGCTTTCACCATTTACTGTGATCATAATCGCTCCTTTCCGGAAATTTCGCCAAGTCAGAAGTAATTCTCAATCTCTTCCGGTCAATCGGATATTCGCAATCCGTAAAAAAAGAGTTCACAAAGAAATACACCCGCGGTGGTGCACCCCTTCATGAACTCTGTTCACTCTCAAAATTTCCCATGTTTAATTGTAAAATATTTCTCTGTAAATCCTGATCTTACGTATATTCAGGCGGATAAAACATCCGCATCCAATAAAAAAGGAGATACACCAAGGTATCTCCCGTAAATTCATCTTATACGTTCCTACGTTGGCATTATCCAAATCAGGTATAAGGGTCGAAGTTGAAGACTTCCTCTCAGCCTGCCATCACAAGCTCCCCTGTTATTTACACGGTTTAGTATAATTCCGATTCTGCTTCATGTCAAGAATAATAAATTTTGGTTTTATTTGGTTACTGTTCACTGGTAATATTCCGCGAGGTGTTTTTTGTGAGCGAAGGTCACAGAAAACCCGAGACATACCGCGCGGATTTATGCGATTAGCATAAATCCTGTGCATCGCGAAGCGTGTTGCTGAGAACGGAGTGAACAGTAACTTTTATTTATAAGCAGTGAATCCCAGATCATTCATTGTCAGGTTTAAATTCTTTTTCAGATAAGCATTTGCTGCTATCATTGTCGCTTTCATCATAATGTTGGAAGAATCCTGCAGATCTGTCATCGCTTTTTTTCCGTTTGTATACAGGAAAGTCAGATTCTGACCTTTATAAGCAGATGCTTTTGTGGAAGAAGTCAGCAGCACAAAGACTCCATCCGAAGACAGGGCGGACTTCACACTGACCGTATCAGATTTCACACAGTTTCCGATAATATCCAGTCCGGCAAGGACTCCATCTGAAGGCACAGAAATCAGCATTCCAATATCTATCTTATCTTCTTTCTTCAAATAGCCGATCATCAGAGTACTTTCTTCATTTACTTTGACATTTATAAACTGACTTCCGTCTTCGATATATCTGCCTTTCTGACTGATATATTTTTTCAGTTTGGCATAATTCTGCGTCAGTTTTGCGTTAGCCGATGCAGGATTTTTTACAGTAACCTTGCAGGTGAATTTTCTGCCGCCAAGGATCGCTGTGATATTCGCTGTTCCTGTTTTTACTGCGGTGACCTTTCCGGCTGAAGTTACACTGACAACCTTTGTGTTGCTACTCTTCCATGACGGTTTCAGACTGGTGCCGTTGATCTTCAGTGTATAAGTTTTTTTCGGTGTCAGTGTCAGGCTGGTCTTATTCAGGGTAAGAGAATTCAGCCCTGCAATCGCTGTCAGGCCTTTTTTATTATAGCTACTCCAGATTATATTTTTTCCGGATTTCCGGTAAGCTTTTACCGTATAAGTATAACGTGCTCCGGTGCTTACTTTTGTGTCGGTAAATGTAACATTCTTACTTCCTGTGATGGTTTTTACTACTTTCCATCCGCTGTTTCCGGACTTGCGGTATACACGGTATCCGGCTGTTCCTTTTACCTGTTTCCAGCTGAAAATGATCTTATTCTTTCCGACGATCTTAATAGAAGACATGGCCGGCGCTGCTACAGTTACTGCCGCCTGTACTTCTGCCACGCTGATCAGCTCCGGAACCGTAGCTGGTGCCGCCGTCGCAAGCATAAAACCTGTCAAAATGCCACATAAAGCTTTTTTCCAATTTCTTTTCATACGCTTTTTTCCTTTCTGCTTTGTGGTGTATCTGGATTTCCTAACAAATATAGTATACATTATGGGGAATATTCCTGCTATGATATTTTTCGCCGAATCGGGGCTTTCGGTGAAATTCGGCAGTTTTTACAATGGCAGAAAAAGGAGCTGTAAAAAAACATAGCCTACAAAAAATCTTTGAAGCCGAGCACGTCGATCTGCAGCACTTATATATAGATGAATCAAAATTTGAAGCAAATGCAAACAAGCATTCCTGGGTATGGAAAAAAGCAACTGAAAAATCCAGGTACCGTTCAGATATGGACTGTTTTATTCCTCTCATGAAAAAATTTCATGAGACCTATGGCTTTTATCCAAAATATCCTGTAGCGGATGTCCTTATGCAGAGAAATACAAAAAGGCAAAAGGAAACCGTACAGTACGGGTCAATCAGGAGTTGACGGTAATGTACCAAGAAGTGATCCGTAATCTGGAAAGTATTCAGGGAGCATTATTCAGAACGAATCGTTTCATTCAGGCAGAAGGAACTTTTGAAATCATGAAAAATGACCGGTGGTACAAAAGAATGAAAGTAAAAACAACCGCATAATTTCAAAAACAACCGAATTTATGATGAGAGGGGAAAGTATTCTCTGAATCTCTCCTCAATTCTACGATTTGGCTTAAAAGAGCATAGAAAGAAGCGTGCTCCAAAATGATTTCTCATTTTTTCACACGCCCTTTTTCAATGCCCTTGTAAAATCAAGAGTTTCTGCCACTTTATTTTTATTCAACTGTCGAAGATGGGATTAGCTTATGCTTTCCCCACGGATTTGTCAACCAGAATATATTACAATTCCGGAACCACTGTAGTCCATAGATGATTTCCTATTTTCTGGAAATCCCCCTCCAGAGACATTACAGTTACTACTGCATCCTTGTCAGGAAACGCCAGACAGAACTGACCATAATTTCCATCAGATCGATAGGAACCAGCTTCCGGATTCATTACAAACTGATATCCATATCCAAAACCGGAATATAGATTTCCCGGGCTTCCTGCCGCTGAATTGTCTACAAGATTGGAAGTCGCAACTTTCATATATTCTTCCGGCACCAACTGTTTTCCATTGTATTTTCCTTTATGAAGAATCATCTGTCCATATCTGGTGAACTCATCAATATTTACATAAAGACCATTCGCCGCATGTACATGACCTTTCGGACACAAAGTCCAGTCCGGATTTCCAATTCCCAATGGTTCAAAAAATCGATTTCTCAGATATTCCAGAAGATTGACACCCGCACGTTTTTCAATAGCACAGCTGATCATATAAGTATTGAAATTACTGTACAGCCACTGAGTTCCTGGTTTATTTACAACCTTCGCATTTTCAAAGAAATATCTGATCCAGTCCGGCGTTGTATAACGTTCCGGCCAGTCACAGAAAAACAGCGAGCTTTCCAGACCGGTAGTCATTGTCAGCATATTTTCCAGAGTCACATCACCAAGATATCCTTCTGTTTTTTCTGGAACATACTCCGGAAAAATATCAACGATCTTCTCATCCAGCTGAATCAATCCCTCATCCAGTGCAATTCCCACTGCACAGGATACCACGCCTTTGCATGCAGACCAGGTATTCAGGCGTGTTTTCACCGGCATTCTTTTATATTCTGCCGTTAACTGTCCTTCACGCCATATCTGCGCATACATAACATTGAGATTTTCTTTTAAAGTTTTGATAGCAAATTCATTGATCAGGTTCTGGTCTTTATTCATAAACATTAATCCTCCCACACACTTGTTTCCATCTTTACATCAGGACTTACACTTCTAAACCATCCGTAAGCCATGCATACTACAATGGCTATCAGACTGATGATTACTACCGGAAGTTTCAGGCTTCTGCAAGAATTGATAAAAATGCAGATATATGCAAACAGGCTCAAACAGCAGAGGAAATAATATTTTCCGTTAGAAATATGCATTGGTGATTTTTCCCATGCTTCTGCATGTTTTTTCGGAAGCTGGAAATAAGCATAAATCTGCAGAAATGCCAGTGCTGATGCCAGAAGCATAATATTATTTACAACATCACTGATAGAAAAGTCCAGTAACACAGGTAATATTCCCATAAGATAAGTAAATGTCATCAGTTTCCAGTAAGCCCCTCTTCTATTCTGAGCTGCCCATGATTTCGGAAGCCATCCATCTTTACAGGACTGTGCAACCGGAATACAGTTATTGGAAATTGTTGAATTAATGGATGAAGACAGTGCAAGTACCGGACCACCAATCATAAATACTGTGAAAAGTGCCGGATTTAAAATATTTTTTGCAACCAGGGTAAGCGGCTGTCCGGCTACCTGATCCAGAGGAAGCACACCACTTGCTACAATTGCAACACCGCCATATACAACCATCAGTGTCGGAATACAGTACAGAAGTGCCTTTGGAATATCTTTATGTGCCTCTTTTGCCTGTTTACCATAATTCATAATGCAGGAATATCCGTTTGTTGAATATACATACAGCATGATTGCGGAAAAGAATCCGGATGGACCATTGGAGAAAAAGTCTGGTGCTGTAAACTCAAACACCGGATTTTTCAGCTGGAGGCATCCCAGAACAATAAACAGACCAAGTGCAACAAACAGCAGGATAACCAGAATTTTCTGTACCTTCGCCATTACATCCACACCACACAGATTGATGGCAAAGAACACACTCAGGGCTGCAATTCCAAACCATTTCGCATTAATCTGCGACCACAGGGAATTTGCATACATACCAATTGCCACACCATAAGTCGCCAGATTGATCGTCTGTGGCAAAAATCCTACTGCATACATACCGGCAACTCGTTTGCCGGCCATATCTCCTACCAGAGAATAAAATCCTCCTCCAAGTTTCAATGTAGATGTGATCCACGGAATCGGTGCGATCATCATAAATCCCCAGATACATGCAGCTACATACGCCAGCCACGCTGACTGTCCTGTCAGCAGAATTGCCGGACCGATCAATGTCAGAACTCCTGAACCAATTGCCTGTCCTACACCGATCGTATAAAGATCACTTCGTTTCAGATAACCTGTTTTTTCTTTTACTTCCTTTGCTGTTGATGACATAAAAGCCCCCCTTGCATATAAATCGTAATATTGGTAGTGTATTTAATTCTTTTTCTGACGTCATATGAATTATTTAATGCTATATTATCATTTAAAATTCAGAATTTCTATTGACAATATCATTAAAAATCCATCTTTTTAATTGTGCATTATTTACATTTTATTTTGTTTCAGAAGAATTATTTACTCTATTATATTGTAATTAAACTTTGCGCCTGTTATAATTCATTATACAAACTACACAAAACAGGAGGTTTTTCATGAAAGTAGAACAGTTGATCCGTGAAAAAATATCTTCTCTTTCTGCTGGCCAGAAGAAAGTTGCCGAATATATATTACAACACCTTGATTCTTTCAGTTATTCCACCCTTGCGAAACTCAGCAAGGAAATTTCCGTAAGCGAAACCACTATCATACGCCTTGCTTATTCTCTGGGTTTTGAAAGTTTTTCTGAAATGCAGAGAACTGTACAGAATGACATCCTTTCCATTCCCACAACTACATCAGATGACACACTGGATAACGGAAATTTCTATCAGAACATCATTGCAAAAGAGCTCCATTCCATGGAAAACTGGGCTTCCCACCTGAATCAGGAAGATATGGATCAGATCGTTACTCATCTGACCAATGCGAAAAAACGTCTGATTGTCGGTGCCCGTTCCTCTTACAGTGCAGCACTCTGGATGGGAACTCTGCTGAATCAGCTTCTTGGAAATACCAAGGTGGTTCACGAATTTTACGATTCCAATTTCGAATATCTCACAGAAGCATCCGAGGATACAGTTGTTCTTCTGATCTCTTTTGCCCGCTATACCAAATGGTCTCTGAAATATGCACAGATTGCCAAAAACCATGGTGCAAAGATACTCGCCGTCACAGACAGCATTTCATCACCGGCATGGGCGCTGGCAGACCACGCTATCATTACAGAAATCAATCTCAATGAAATGGGATTTAACTCCTTCTCATGCCTCTATTGTCTGTTTGACAGTATTGTTGCAAAAATCCGAAAAACCAGGTGCAAATCCATCAGTACACGACTTCATGACCTGGAAGAACTTTATTCAGACTTTGATCTTTTTTACGAATAATAATTTCAGGGGGGATTATCATGCATGAAATTTTAGATATTTTCCTGGAAAAATCGAAACAGCATCATTCCAATATTATCTATGCCCAGATATACAAAAATGACGTTTTAAAAGAAGAATTCAGACTTTTTCCGGTAAAAACCCGATTAAATATATGGTCTGTCAGCAAGCCCTTTGTTGCAATGGCTGCAGGTATCGCAGAACGTGAAGGACTGATCACACTTGATGAATATATTTATCCTTGGTTTGAAAAATATTTTCCGTCAAATCCTTCCGAAAATCTTTACAAAATAAAGATTCGTGATCTTCTTACCATGTCATCCGGGCAGAACGATCCGCTCTTTTTCTGCGATGGACCGGAACGATACAGGGAAACGGACTGGGTAAGATATTTCTTTCAGAATGATTCTTTTCCCTATACACCCGGTACTCATTTTGTGTACAGCAATTTCTGTTCCTATATTTTGTCTGTTCTTCTGGAAGAGAAATCCGGAACGGGTCTGCTGAATTATCTGCGATATCGTTTCTTTGAACCGGTTGGTATTCCGAATCCTGACTGGACCCTTTGCCCTCAAGGACATTGCATGGCAGCTAACGGACTGTATCTAACAATTGATGAACTGGCTCGTTTTGGACATCTGCTTCTGCATGAGGGTTCCCTGAACGGAAAACAGATCGTCCCAAAAAAATTCGTTATTGATGCCTGTCAGAAACACATTGATTCTTACAATCCACTGACGGAACATCCAGATTACCAGAGCTATGGTTATGGATATTTCATATATATGGGACCTATGGAAGATACTCTGATCCTGTCCGGCAATTACGGCCAATACTGCATCATTGACAAAAAACATCAGATGGTATCCTGTGTCATGTCCCTGGATGGCAATGACCACAAAAAAATCCGTGATGACCTGGTGGATTCTCTTGCAGAATATTACGGTGTGAAAATTTCACATATATAAAAAAATGCCGCTTCCGCGGCCTCATCATATGATATTCGCAATCCGCTAACGCTACTTGCTCATAAAAAAATGCCGCTCCCGCGGCATTTTTTTATATAACCAACCAATCCTCAACCATAGCTGTGTTTTGCAGCAGCACTGCTTCATTCCCCTTCGTCACGAAGATTCTCTGCACAAACACATCCACAACTTCGCCTTCCCGGACGGGTTCTTCGTCCAGACTTCTTCTGGCACTTAACACAGTGTCACCTACCCGGACTTTCAGTTCCAGGCTGCTTCCACGGAAAGCAACTCGCTCTACAACACCCTCTGTTGCAGAACTCTTATATTTCTGCTCCTCATTTTTCTTCGTCACCTTCACAAATTCCGGCCGCACAATAGCTTTTTCACCACCCGGAACTTCCTCAAAGTGATTGAACACCTGGTAATCATCGATCACAGAAGTCTGACCGAAAAATCCCGCCGTAAACGCTGTATCCGGATTCTGGTAAACCTCCAGCGGTGTTCCCTTCTGCTCGATACGTCCACGGTTGGTAATGATGATCTCATCTGCTACCTCAATAGCCTCATCCTGGTCATGGGTAACAAAAATACTGGTGATTCCCAGCTTCTCGATCATATCCTTCAGCCAGCTTCGAAGCTCTGTACGAATCTTCGCATCAATCGCCGCAAAAGGCTCATCAAGAAGAAGCAACTGCGGATTCGGAGCAAGGGCTCTCGCAAAAGCAACTCGCTGTCTCTGACCACCGGACAGCTGACTTGGATATCTTTTCTCCAGCCCTTTCAGCCCGATCAGCTCTACCAGCTCCGTAACACGCTGCTTAATATATTTTTTATCTGCCTTCTGTACCTTCAGGCCGAAAGCAATGTTATCATACACCGTCATATACCGGAAAAGGGCATAGTTCTGGAACACGAATCCAATACCACGCTCACTGGCCGGAACATCATTGACCACTCTTCCGTCAATGATGATCTCCCCGCTGTCCGGCTGCTCCAGACCGGCGATCATACGGAGAATTGTAGTTTTTCCGCTTCCACTGGGGCCCAGAAGACCGATCAGCTTACCTTTTTCGATGCCAAAGCTTACATTGTCAGAAGCCTTATAATCTCCATATGTTTTATTGATATTTTTTAATTCAACGTACATCGCCTTTTTCCCCCTTTCCCTTATGCTCCAGAACATTTCTTGCGATCAGAAGGATCACCGCCAGGATCACCAGGATCGAAGAAACCGCAAAAGCCGGAACATACTGGAATTCGTTATAAAGAATCTCCACATGAAGTGGAAGTGTATTGGTTTTTCCACGGAGATGTCCGGACAGCACAGACACTGCACCAAACTCTCCCATTGCTCTCGCCGTACACAATACAACGCCGTAAAGGAACGCCCATTTAATATGCGGAAAAGTTACTTTGGTAAAAATCGTCCAGCCCTTTGCTCCCATCAGAGCTGCTGCCTCTTCCTCATCTGATCCGATAGATTCCAGCACCGGAATGATCTCTCTGGACACAAATGGAAACGTAACAAAAATCGTTGCCAGGATAATTCCCGGAACAGCAAATACAATCTGAATTCCCACTTTTTCAAGTACAGAATAAAGCGGACTCTGCTTTCCAAAAACCAGAATATAGATAAGACCTGCGATAACCGGTGATACTGTAACCGGAACATCGATCAAAGTGGTAAGGAGCTTTTTTCCCCGAAAATGAAATCTGGTCATTGCCCATGCCGCACACAGACCAAAGATCGTGTTGCATACAACAGCCGCAGCCGTCGCTCCAATGGTCAGCTTCAGCGCTTTCAGCGTGTACTCATCTGTCACCGCCTGCACGTAACACTGCCAGCCCTTGCTCAGCGCCTGGGTTACAACAACCACCAGAGGCAGTACCAGCATCACAAAAAGAAAGATCACGGAAATCCCGATAAGGATCCATTTCACCGGCCCGGAAGCCTGCTTCTTTTTTTCATCCATTATGCATCCCTCCCTCTGATACGTTTCGTATTTCTTGCCTGCACCAGATTCACGCCAAACAGGATCAGAAATGAAACTGCCAGTGTGACAAGTGCAATAGATGTTGCGCTTTCGTAATCAAACTCCTGAAGCTTTGACATGATGATCAGCGGCGTGATCTCTGTATAATAGGGTTTGTTTCCTGCGATAAAAACAACGCTTCCATATTCTCCCAGGCAGCGTCCGAAAGCAAGTCCCGCCCCGGAAAGCATTGCCGGCAGAAGCTCGGGAAAAATTACTCTTCGGAAAATGGTGAATGGTTTTGCACCCATAACACGTGCCGCCTCCTCATAGGACCCGTCCAGTTTCTCCAGTACCGGCTGAATAGCACGGACTACAAACGGAATTCCCACAAAGATCAGAGCCACCGTGATACCGATCCTGGTATACGCGATCTTAATTCCGAACTTTGCAAAAAAACTTCCCACAATTCCTTTATCGGATGTCAGTGATGTCAGTGAAATACCGGCAACTGCTGTTGGCAGCGCAAATGGCAACTCGATCATTCCATCCATGATCCTTTTTCCCGGAAAATCATACCTCACCAGCACCCACGCAAGGATCAGTCCCATAATGGCATTAACCACTGTCGCTGCAAATGCGGTAATAAAGCTTACATAAAATCCGGACAAAACTCTAGGTCTCGTGATCACCTGGATAAATTCTCCAAATCCCAGCCGCGCTGAATAAACTGCCAGAGATGCAAGGGGAATCAGAACCACAATACTCAGCATCGCCAAAGTCACTCCCATTGTCAGTCCAAAGCCTGGTATCACCCGTTTACTCTGTTGTTTCTTCATTTCTGTCTCCCCTCACTCTCACCTATTCTTCATAAATCTCATCAAACACTCCGCCATCTGCGAAATGCTTTTTCTGCACTTCATCCCAGCCGCCGAAATCTTTGATAGTTGTCAGCTTCACTTTCAGATTAAAAGTATCTGCATGTTTTTTCAAAATCTTCTGCTTTACCGGTCTGTAATAATTCTCAGCGATCAGCTCCTGTGCTTCATCGGAATACAGATATTTCAGATAAGCCTGCGCCGCAGCTTCGTTATCATGCTTTTTCACATTCTCATCTACAACTGCTACGGACGGCTGTGCCAGAATACTGATGCTCGGTGTTACGATCTCGTAATCATCCGGATTATCCCTCACAGAAAGAAATGCTTCGTTTTCCCAGGCGATCAGCACATCACCCTGACCGTTTTCCACAAAAGAAGTTGTTGCGCCTCTTGCTCCTGAATCCAAAACAAGAACATTCTGATAAAGCTTCTTTATAAAAGCTTTCATCTCTGTTTCATTTCCATTGTATTTTGCATTGGCATAAGCCCAGGCTGCCATGTAGTTCCAGCGGGCACCACCTGAAGTTTTCGGATTCGGTGTAATCACTCCCACGCCATTCTTTGTCAGATCATCCCAGTCATGGATGTTCTTTGGATTGCCTTTTCGCACCAGAAATACAATGGTTGAAGTGTACGGAGCACTGTCATCCGGATATTCATTGATCCATCCACTGTCGATCATGCCGGCATTTTGGATCGCATCAATATCATATTCCAGGGCAAGTGTTGCCACGTCTGCCGGAAGTCCGTTTGCGATCTCAAGTGCCTGCTTGCCGGAACCGCCATGAGACTGGATCACATCAACTGTCTGGCCTGTTTTTTCCTTCCAGTATTCTGAAAAGATCTTATTATATGACTCATAAAATTCTCTTGTCGGGTCATATGACACATTAATGATCTCCACGTGATTTTTATCTTTTGTATTATTACCTGATACTGCAATAGTTCCTGCAAGCACAACTGCTGCCAGTGCGATACAGACTCCTGCGATCCGTCTTCTTTTCATGATCTATGTACTCCCTTATTTGAATTGAATACATTAAACCATATTATTCCTATTATTTAAATAGGAATATCTGAAAACGTTTTCACATAATTTATCAGATGCAATAATCGCTCCACATACTGTCTTCCACACTGCTGCAGCTGTTTCGGATTACCAGTCTGCCTTCCAGCTCCATCCGAACCACGCCGGAATGTTCGCCCTTCAGCCTGTCCAGCAGCAGATACAAAGCAAATTTTCCCATATCCTCTTTCGGTAAACTTACTGTTGTGAGCATCGGCTTTGTAAACTGTGCTTCCTGGATATCATCACTTGATATAATAGAAGGCATATAATATCGGTTC
This sequence comes from Blautia schinkii, assembly GCF_013304825.1. GTDB lineage: Bacteria > Bacillota > Clostridia > Lachnospirales > Lachnospiraceae > Blautia_A > Blautia_A schinkii_B. The sequence goes on from NZ_JAAWUO010000011.1 coordinate 25,358, forward strand.
CGAAATTTATTTAAACACTTCAGCATTCCAATAGCCGAAATATCATTGGCACAGTAAATTCCTGTAGGCATATCATCAGACTGGAGAAATTTTTCCATAGCCTCATAGCCCTCGGCTTCAGTCTGTTTCGTCTCGATCACATACTCCGGGATCACATCCAGATTATGCTGTTTCAAAGTCTCCAGGTATCCATTGTAGCGGTCTTCGCTGTGGCACTGTCCGACATATCCGATATTCTTATGTCCAAGCGATATAAGATATTCAACTGCTGCTGATGCAATCTTTTTTCCATCACATAGAACTTCATCCACCTCATAATTCGTAGAATTGCGGTTCACCGAAACTACACTTTTATATCTTTTATTCAGCTTCTTTAAAGCTTCCTTATTACATCTTCCGATAATAATCAGACCGTCCCTCTTCCCCTCCACTTCACCATACATTTCGTCAATCAGGCGATCCAGATTTTCTCTGCGGCACTTACGGTCATCAGAGAACACCGACATATACCACACTTTTGAAAGAATACAGTTCTTATCATGGATTTCACTCTCAATTACCCGCAGCAGCTCCGAAAAAAAAGGATCTGTCTGTGAGGAATCGGTTCTTGTCATCAGAATATTGATATACCATGTTTTCTCCTGCTTTGCAGAAACGCCCCGCTTCAGATTCCTGGCAGCCTCATTTGGCACGTAATTCATCTCAATGGCTGTTTTCCAGATCTTATCCCGAAGCCCTGAAACGGAACACTTATAATTGGGATTATTCAGAACTCTGGACACCGTAGCAGGCGAAACCCCTGCTTTCTCTGCTATTTTCTTGATCGACATGTTCCATTCCTCCCCGAAAAAATTTTCCTGCTTGCTTTCTCCTTATTTCATAGTAAATAAATATGTTTTATATGATAATGAGTATCATATAAAATGTCAATGTTATTTTGTGAAAACGTTTCACTGTCCTTTATTCTGTTTACTATCTTGTCCAGGTAATCTTATATATTGTTACTGTTACTTTACTTGCCTGAACTTTAACCGGGCATGTGAAAATACATTGAAATCATAGAACATATGCGTTATTATCATTCAAGTAGAATTGCTTTTATGAATATTTAAGATAATGATATTGGTATTGAAGCTACTGCTAAATGTTTAAGATGCCATTCAGAATTGAATAAAAAACCGTTATTCCTGCTCATAAAACATTAGCAGATTATGGAAGTTTAAGAAATCTGAATTGGAGGAATGGCTTAAAAGCGGAAGAAGCTCAACAGATTAGAGGAGGAAGCTATGATTGAATTATTTCATGATATAGATTTTGAATATCTTGAATCAGATAATTCGTTGGTTATTTACAATGATTGTATTGAATCATTAAAAAAGATGGAAGCAGATTCAGTAGATTTGATTTTTGCTGATCCCCCATACAATCTCGGTAAAGATTTTGGCAATGACAGCGATTCCTGGAAGGATAGACAAAAATACTTGGAGTGGTGTTATACTTGGATTGATGAATGTTTTAGAGTATTAAAAGATAATGGAACTTTTTATCTGATGAATTCAACCCAAAATATTCCATATATTTCAATCTATCTGCAAGAACACTATAATATTGTGAATGATATTGTATGGGCATATGATAGTTCCGGTGTTCAATCAAAAAAGAAATTTGGTTCTTTATATGAACCTATTCTTATGGCTACCAAAACTGATAAAGCTAAATATACATTTAATTATCAAGATATCCTGATTGAAGCAAAGACCGGTGCCAAGAGAGGATTAATAGACTATCGTAAAAATCCACCTCAGCCATATAATACAAAAAAAGTGCCAGGTAATGTTTGGGAATTTCCTAGAGTGAGATTCAAGATGGATGAATATGAAAATCATCCTTCTCAAAAACCAGAAATGTTATTGCAAAGAATCATCCAGGCATCAAGTAATCCTGATGAAATTGTATTGGATCCATTTGGCGGCAGCTTCTCAACAGCAGGTGTAGCTGTCAAACTTGGAAGAAGAGCAATCAGTATGGATATAAATAAAGAGTATTTCAAAATAGGTATTCGCAGAACTGGAATTTCAAAGACTTATAAAGGAGAAATTCTGCAAAAGGACAAAAGCAGAAAGACAAACAATACCTCAAAGAAAAGCCATATTAAGAATAACAATATTCAATTGTCACTTTTTGATATATAAAGCCTTAGCCTCGAACCACATATCGGAACGAGGCTAATTTTTTTCATTCAATATTATATTCAACTTTACATTGTGTGATTAATTCATCTATCATATTAGGCAGATATCCTTTAGATATATTTAATTCGAGCATTGCTTTGAGAGTAGGAATAGTAATTACTTCCTCAAAACAAGAGAGATATTGATTTAATACATTGATATCTGAATACTTCTCAAGAGCCACTTGTTTAATTCGTCTTAAAGCTTCTTCAGGAGTGATATCCTGCTTTATAACAAAGGTAATCGGATAATGAATCAATTTATCTATGTCCAAGAAATACTTATTGAAATCCAATACTTCCGTTACTTGAAAAACTCTTCCTAAAGGTTTCATTATATAATCGATACCGCCATCATTAGCATTTGTCCTTCCAACTTTAAATACTGTTAAGGGTACTTCTTGGGTTATTCCATTTAATGTGTATTTTATCGTTTGATCAATGAAATGATACTTTATGATTACATAGGATACAATTTCAAAAATACGAGCATCCGAATTTGGATTCAGTGTTTCTGATATAAAGCTGACAGATTTCTGCGGATTAGTAGAAACAGTCAATTTCAAGTCATTTAAATCATTAAAGAAACATGAAAATCTTTTCATTTTCAGCTCAACATATTTATTAATTATCTCAATACACAGTGGAGCAATATTTACTATATCTGCAGGCGATATTTGGACTTCAAGCAGCTTTTCATTAATCCAATATCTTCTAGTATCTAAATTCCGTCTAATAGGAATCTCTGCAGTTTCTGACATAAAAAATTTTTTGAATTCATCATTACATCTATTATTCAAAGCATGATTTTGAAGCTTCTCACCAAATGGAAGTTCCCTTGTACGGGCAAGTGCGTCAGTAAACATCATACCTGGATATTCAGAGTATCTTTTTGATGAATTCAAATATCCATTCTTTATGTAATCTTCAACAAGAACATAAATGGCATATAGATTTGCAAATGATCCCCTTGCTTTTGAAGATTTATCTACTGATTGAGTTTTCTTATCAAGATACTGCAATAAATAAGCATATTGATATACTCTTGCTGCCTGCATTCTATCATTATTACAATGTATGGAAATAATATCCATGATAAAATCATTCATAACGTATGCCCCTTTAGTCTTTTATCAATTATACGATTCTGCTTTTGCAAAGAGCTCTGAAACATTGGTATTTAATCCTCTGGCAATTTTCTCAATGTTGGCCAGAGAAAGATTTCTTTTTCCTGCTTCTACAGATGCCAAATATGTTCTGTCCATCTCAATTGAAAGCGCAAATTTTTCTTGGCTCAGCCCCAGATTATTTCTGAATTCTTTAATAGCAATACCTAAATTTGTTTGCAAGTTCATAAAGATCTCACCTCGAAATAATGATATATTTATGTGACTTTTAAGGCAACGGATTATAAGTAACAACTAAATATTTCCAAATACATTGAACCTATTCTCACCAGAATAGATATGAACCCATATAAAAATTATTAAATGAGAGTATTATAATCAAAAAGTTCTATTCTGCAAAAGCTGCAGGGGGCTGTTCGTTTGAACAGCCCCCTGGTCGGTATTCAGTATTTTATTTTTGAAATTCTTGGTTTGCAGATCCGGGAATCATTTTTTTACTGTTACTGTAACAACTTTCGTGATTCCGTTTCCTTTCACATAGATCTTACAGGTTCCGGCTTTCTTTGCTGTGATCTTTCCTGTGCTGGTTACGGTTGCGATCTTGTTGTTGGAGCTTCCTCCCGCCATAACATGCAAAGTCCACATTTTCCCTCTGATTTTATATAAATTGTACCAAAACAATACATTTTTTGCCAGTACAGAACTAAAATTAGACAAAAAAAACAGGCCGGATCACCCAATGGTAATCCGGTCTGTTTTTTATTGATTATTTTACGGTTACTGTTACTACATAAGATTTCTTTCCTGCTTTCACAGTGATCTTTGCAGTTCCTTTTTTCTTGCCTGTGATAACACCCTTGCTGCTTACTGTTGCAACGGATTTATTGGATGTTTTGTAAGTGATCTTATCCTTGCTTGTGATCGGGCTGAGGACTGGTTTCAGGGTCAGAGTCTTGCCTTTCTTCACAGTTACTTTTGATTTCAGGCCTGTGATCTTGGATGTCGCAACTTTGGAAGTCTGTACTTTAACTGTTACTGTTGCTTTCTTTCCACTCTTCAGTGTTACTGTGATCTTTGCAGTTCCTTTCTTTACAGCTTTGATCGTTCCTTTCTTATCGACTGTTGCGATCTTCTTGTTGCTGGAAGTCCAGGATTTCACGGAGTCACCTTTCGCCATAGTTACTTTGACTGCTTTTGTGCTCTGTTTCTGCTGCAAAGTGATGGATGTTAAGTTCAGCTTGATAGTTGCTTTCACCTTACTTCCAACATATCTGTAGTCTGGCTTCTTGCAGACAGAACAGGTTCTCTTCTGTTTCTGTTTAGCAAATACAGTTGCATCAGAGATCTTCTTCCAGCTGCTGAACTTATGTCCTGTTTTTGCAATAGCTTCTGTTTTCTTTTCACCGCAGTTGCTGCAGGTGTAAGTCTTCACTCCGTCTGCAGTACAGGTTGCTTTCTTTGTAATCACACCACTGTTCCACTTGTGGCCAAGTGCCGGTGTAACTGTCACTCTTGTATCTCCGTGTTTACGGCAGGTCTCAACCTTCTTTCCTTCTTTTGTACAGGTTGCTTTTGTATCGGATGTTACGTCCCAGATACAGTCTGCATATACAACTGTTACAGAAGGATTTTCTTTATAAGCATGTACATGGATGTAATAAATCTTGCCTTCTTTCAAATTGCAGTTGCCTGGATTGTTGCAGCTGTCATCCGGATCTTCGCCGACAACCCCTTCTACTACATAACCGCCATCTACAGTAAACCGATAATTATCTGTTTTTTCAGGAACAAATTTCAGTGTTACCATATCACCGCGAACAGCTTTTACAGTTGTAGCTTTATCGCGTTTCAGTTCCGGAACATTACTCCAGGAATCTGCTTTCAGCGGGAAACTTACCTGATATTTTCCAAGGTTCGCATATGCTATGCCAGTTCCATCGTCCAGCCATTTCACAGTTCCCTGATAAATATATCTTCCGGAGGAATCTGCATTTCCATATGTAATAGTTTCTGTGCTTCCGTCTGTGTAGAGTGCTTTTACCTGAAGTCCTTTATAGGAAACAGCATTTACATCATTTGGAAGGCATTTTACCTGTTCCGGTGCCTTCACCAGTTCCAGACCTTTTAATGTTTTCTTTACCTTCCTGATCTGGAAGCTTGCCTCGGGATCATTAACTTCACCCAATGCAGACACAAGATATTCTCTACCTGCTTCCAGCTGAACAGAATAATTGTTCTCACCTTCATAAGCCTTCTCTACAATGCAGGTTTCCCATTGATTATCGTACAGCTTTCCGTAAGTCCAGACATTTACATTATTATAATCATTATCTTCCTGTTTCAGAGATATTATGTACTGTCCTTCTGATGAAGGTGTAAAACGATAATATTGGCGATCGAAAGTGGTTATTTTATAATCATTTGCTTCTTTAAGTTCTTCCAGTGATGGAATTCCTTTTACAGTAATATTTTCTTTCTTTTCTTTCTCGTCATCTGATCCAAGATTCGTATATTTTACGGTTACTGTATAAGTAACTTCTTTTTCAGTTCCTGTCTGTTCCGGAATATTAATATCTTTATCAATGGCATTTCCATAAGCATCTTTTCGATTCCACCAGTTTGTTATTTCCGTAGTTCCATTCTCATAAGTTATTTTAACATCATAGTAACTTCTGATATTGTCTATAACTGTAAGAGCAGAGATATCTACGCCTTCTCTTGGTACGATCTCAATGTTCTTAATCGGAACAATATTTGTCTTATGGAAAGAAATGATAAAGGAACCTGTATCTTCGTTATAAGTTCTTGGCAGGTATGTATATTCTTTGCCCTTTTCAAGCTTCTTTATAAGGCAGAAGTTTCCATTTCCTGCATCCTCATCATTTTCTCCGATCTTATCTCCGTCACACATCAGATCAACATAAGTGTCCAAATATGATCCATCCAGAGATTCGGACTCCATTGTATAATATCCATCCTCTTCCGGAGTGAAAGTACAAGGAATATCTTTGCCTGTGTAAGTGATGGCTTTTCTCAGTCCGTCAGTAAGTGCAATACTGCTTACTTCTTCCGGAGTTTCTGTTGCTGCTGTATTTACAACTCTGAGTTTACACTCTGCGCTGGTATAAATAACAGCAAGGCATGTTTCGCCTTTTTTCAGATTAATGCTGTAGCCTTCATCTTTGTATCCTTTTTCACCGTCTGAATAGAATACTCCAACTCCTCTGTTGTATCTTTCCTGCTCATTACTGCATTCAAATACATATTTTCCGTCTTCCGGAGCTGTGAATGAATAATATCTGTCGGAATATCCTGTATTCTCAAACTGTTTCCAGACATCTTTTTCCAGGGATGGAAGCTTGTCCATTTCCAGTTTCTTAGCGGTGATCGTATCGGATTTAACAGGAAGCTTGGACATTTCTACAGCAATGGCACTTCCTGTCTGGATACTTGCACTGAGATAAGGTGTAACTGTCCATTCACCTACTGTCAGAGGTTCATAATAAGAATGCTCCTTACCTTCACTGTCTTTTACCTGGTAGTGGAGATAATATCCGTTTACAAGATCGGAACCTTTTACAGTTCTGGATTTGTTTTCCCCGAATCCTACGGTTGTCTGCATGTTCTCTTCTTTAAAGTATTCCACACCTGCAATATAGTTTTTCTTTAATGCAGTTGTCTCCATTTCAGCCGGTCTTGTTACGGAAGAAACTGTTATTTTCAGTTCCGGACAATATTCATCTGCATCTACATAAAGATAATATTCTGTGTCTTTCTTAAAGTCTGCATATGCTCTGTAATTCTCCAGCACACAATCAGTCGGGCCTCTATCTTTAGCAGTGCGGAACTTGATCGTGGATATCGGAACATTCGTCTCAAGCTCATAACGTCCATCTGCAGGAGCTTTATATTTCAGGACAAGCTTATCCTGATTCTTGACTTCCGTTGTTCCTGTTGTAACTTCCTGTTTCACAGATTCATCAAGAGAAACAACTTTTACAGGGATGTCTTCTGCGTAAACACCGCCAAAGTTTACTCTGAATACATAGTCACCTGCCGGAAGATTTTCATAATCATCTACAGACTCATAATAACCGCTGGCATCTTTTGCTTTGAAAAGATCGTAAGACATCCATCTGCCATATTCATCATCGTTATTTTCCGCATCCAGTTCACGGGTAGTTCCATCATCATATGTAACTTCCGCTGTCAGATCATCAAGCCATGGTCTCTGTACTCTTTCTATGAAAGTCAGATCTGTCGGGCTGTAGGATTTTATTTTTACAGAACTAATCTCCGGTACTCTCTTAACAAGAACTGTTGCATCTTCGCTGGCATTTGCATCCTCTTCCCATATCTCCCAGGAAATTAAATATTTTCCTGCTTCCACTTTTCTGTAAGAATCATCCCAGTCTGGTGAATAATCCTCAAGATCTCCGTTTTCGTTAAGCTTCTTCCAGTTCAGATCTCTGTCTACTCCATCCTGTTCCTGAATTTTAAACTGATACCTGCCTGTTTTTTCTACTTCGAAAGCATACCAGGTTGGAGAACTCTTTCCAGATACAGCAACTTTAATATGATTTTCGCCTTCTGTAATTTTAGCATAACTGTTAAAATCCGGTTTCTGTACAGTAAATGGAATTTCAGCACTGGTTACCTTATCACAGATATATGTCAGTTTGTAGGAACCTTCCGGCAATTCGATTGCAACACCATCATCATCATACCATTCTGTAATCTCGCTTCCATTACTGTCTGTAACCTTTGGAGTGATCCGGTTTCCATAACGGTCATATGCACTTTGTCCAAGATATACTTTTACCTGCTCGCTCTGTCCGTTTTTATAATTAACGGTAAGGCTTCCTGGTTGTCTGTACATATTAACATTATCCAGACCTTTTATATAAGTCATAGATTCCTCAGAAAATGCAACAGAAGAAACTTCCTGCCGTTCTTCCACTGTAAGGTTCCACTGATTTACATAATCATCTTCGTCGTCTGACCAGATTTCTCCCTGTAATCCAATATAATATGCAGTCCCTTTTTCCAATGAAACCACGCATTTTGAATTACTAACATCATATTCTATATACTCTGGTCCTTCCTGGGTTTCTTTAAATATATTACAGGTCTCTACCGGAGAGATTACATATGTAGCTGTTTCAGGAGCTACAAACTTATACCAGCTGTATTTGATCGTATTACTTTTAACTGCGTTATCACTGCCAATATGAAGTTCCTGAAGCTCACCAGGCTCCACAGCTTTTACTTTATAGGTGCTTTCTGTAGCAACTGGCTCATCATTACATAAAATTACAATATTGTAGGTTCCCGCATTTAAAGTTGAACCTGCATTATATATATCAGCACCGTTTTCTGACTCAAATCTGTAGCTTATGCGGTTTCCGTAAGCATCATCTATAATGTAGTCATTTTTAAATGTTATCGTATCTGAAGGTTTTTCATTATCATACTGCAGAGTTACTTCCAATCCATACAGCTGTCCGTAATCTAATCCGGCGATAATTTCCTGATTTACGATATTCTCAGTATTCAGCTGTACAGAAGAAGGGGTTACAAGTTTTTTCATGTTTACTGAAAAATAACCTGTCTGACTGCCTTGCTGTCCTACACGGAAGTAGTAGGTTTTTCCTTTTTCTGCCTTAAAGATAAGCTTGAAATTACACCCTATGCCACCGTCATCATCTGAAAATGTATAGTCCCATTCGCTTCCCACAGCTTTGGTATCATATCCATATACAATAGGATCTCCATCATCAGAATCTTCCGAACTGAAACTATAGTTTCCATCCTCAGCCGCAGTAAATGAAAACCATTCCCACTGATCCGCTTCCTCAATATCCACATCATAGCTCTGATCCAATTCCAGTTCCTGTACAGTTTCCGGAATAATAGATGAAGTCTCCTCGTCCTCAAAATCCTCATCATCCCCGGCACTGAACGGAAGCTCTTCCTCTGCTTCAGCTTCTTCCGGTTCCACGGTTTCAACAGGCTCCTGTGTCAGTTCCTCCTCCGGCTGAGTAAGTTCCTGTGATTCCTCTGTGCTTTCCGTTTCTGTCTCTGCTTCTGCTGTTTCATCTGTGAGAGAAGCTTCATCTGCAAAAGATTCTTCTTCCACATTCTCCTCCGCTGGTTCTGCCGCAGCTTCCTCTGGCTGTGCCTCTGCCTCATCCAGCACAGGTTCTGATGAAAAATCCGCACCGCTTACTGCAAAAGCCGTTCCATCCACACTGGTAACTGTCAATGCAGCTGCCAACAGCAATGCCAGTCTTTTTCTTTTCATACATCTTCCTCCTTATAAGTTGTATTTTTAGTCTAATTATACTATTTAGCATTATATTCTGCCACATTAAATTCATAAAAAAACAAAAAAACCTCTCACAGCGCACGGCCGTGAAAGGTTTCCATTGCGATCCCTGTTCCCAGAAGGCACCAGAATACCGGTGCCGCCGCAAGGTTGGAATCATTCATTATTCCCATTAATAAAAATCCTGTAACACTTAAGAATATCCCCAGTTCCCAGAAGCTGACCTTATCTCTTGTACTCTTCCGAAATCTTTTTACAAAAGATATCACATACCGCAGCCAGAATATTATCAGACAGATAGTAGATATCACACCTGTCTGCAATGCTGACTGCAGATACATATCGTGGGCTCTGGTCGGAAGCTGCTGGTACATACTGAGGCTCGTATTTGCTTTCATCACATAATCCGTCTGAGGAAATTCTGCCGCGAACGTATCCGGACCGCTTCCCCATAACAGATGCTTCGCGATCAGCGGAATCGTTCTTCCCCAGATATAGCCTCGCCCGGAAAAAGCTCTCTCATATCCTTTCAGAACTGCTGCTGCATTCCGGATCTCATCAGATTTTCCATACTGGTTCAGGTAGAAATATTTTTCCCCACCTGGTTCCTTAAAGAAGTTCCAAGTGATATCTCCCTGACTGACCATAATATAAGAAATCTGATCCTGACTGTAAGTGTCAAAAGCAAGATCTTCATAAACAGTATCTCTGAACCGGAAACACTGGCTGTCTGTGTCCCAGATTGCCGTGAGCTTGTCTTTTTTATTGGAAACAGCATTAAGCATCTGCCCTATTTCTGTTGTTTCCGGCATCAGTTCCAGGGTATTGCCTTTATATTTCACTGTGATTCCATTCTCACCCGGCTGGATTTCCTGCATATCGTATGTATTCTTATGTAAACTTTCTCTGATTCCATTTATGAGTCTGTGACTGCCGGCCAGATCATATCCAACGAACAGAACAACAAACAAAAGAACAGCGATTCCCGTATACGCCCATCTTTTTTTTCCGTTCTTACTGCCCGTACCTGTCTGCGTGCCTCTCTGTCTGCCACTCTGTGACTGCCGGAAATATACTGCCAATATCGCAAGAATACATCCAACTGCCAGTCCGGTTCTTGAACCGGTTCCGTATAAACAAATACATAGAATAATGCTGAGGCTGCCACCAAAAATCCTGCCAGCTTTACCGGCTGCTGTTATAGTCAGGATCACAACCACCGGCAAAGCCATCACCAGATAGACACCTGCATAATTCGGCGTATAGGATGCCATATATACAGTGGAATTTCCACTTCCGGAATACAGATAACTCATGGCGTCCTTTGCTGCGGAATCCAGCCCTGCTGAAAGGATGCCTTTGCCGGCCGATGTATAAAAGAAATCTTTTCCTGCCATCTGTGTAAGACCGATAACTACCGGAGCTACAGTTCCTGCGGCCAGTGCCCAAAGTATTTTTTTCACATCTTCTTCTGATTCTGTCACCTGAACACAGTAGAAAACTGTCACCAGATATCCCAGAAGTACCCATACAGATTCATACTGCTGCCACATTCCTTTCAACGATAATGCTTTGTCAGCAGACAAAATCGTGGAAAGAATTGTAAACCCCGCGTATACATATAATGGAATAAAATATTTCCAGTTTTTGATCCGGATCCCCCTGAGCAGACTTCGATCTATGAGAACCAGCAGCATTGCTGCCACCAGGATCAGAAAAACGATGCTTTTCCAGTACATAAAGAAATCATACTGAAAACTTCCGTCCGGGAACCAGGAATATTTTCCCAGATCTACTTCTGTTTTCTGTCCCTTCGCCACCAGCGGCAAAAGGATCATTGTAAGAATCCCGGGCAGCAGATCCGCCCGGATTCTTTTTTCAGTTTTTTTCATAGTATTTTATGCCTTTGTCTTTTCTGTCTATTTTACTGTTACTTTGCAGCTCATTTTCTTTGATCCGCTCTGAACTGTGATGGTTGCTTTTCCTTTTCGAAGGCCTTTTACAACACCTTTGGATGTTACTGTTGCGATTTTTGTGTTGGAAGATTTGTAGGTGATCTTTTCATCTGTATTCTTCGGCGATGCTGTTGCCTTGATGGTGAAGGTTTTTCCTCTGGATAAAATCTTTGTCTTCGGAACGCCGGTAAGTTTCGTTGTTTTTATCAGAGCTACACTGCCCTGAAATTTGAGTCCGTTTTTCTTCGCATAAGTCTGTGCTGTAGAACCGTTTTTTCCTACTATGACAAGAGCTCTGTTTTTTTCATTTTCCCAATTATAGCCCATCGGCTTTCCATCCAATATTGTCTTTCCGTTGAGAAATATGATCTTTTTCATGGCCCGGCAGTCATTAAAAGCTTCTGTTCCAATCCGCTTCACACTGGTTGGTATCGTAACAGCTGAAAGCTTTCTGCAGGCATAAAATGCACTGGACCCTATTTCTGTAAGTTTACCTGGAAATGTCACCTTCGCAAGATTCGGGCAGAGTGAAAAAGCCTGTGATTCAATGTCTGTCAGACTTTCCGGAAATGTCATACTCGTCAGTCCGCTGCCACAAAAAGCATTTCTTCCAATTTTTTTAACTCCCTGTTTCAAAGTAACTTTTTTTAATTTTTTATCGCCCTCGAATAAGGATTCCGGTATCTCTTTCACACTCCCCGTAACACTGACAAAAGCCAGATTATCACAGTAACTCAACGCATATTCATCGATCATTGTTACTGATTCCGGTATATTCAGACTTGTAAGCTTACATCTGTAAAAAGCATACGCACCTATACTTTTCAATCCAGAAGGAAGCTGTATACTGGTAATCGCTGTATCTGTAAATACGCTGTTTCCAATACTTTTCAGAGTTTTTGGAAGTGAAACACTTTTCAGATTTTGACATCTGTTAAAAGTATAGCTGCCAATTCCTGTGATTCCGGATGCAACTGTTACTTTTTTTATTTTTGCTGCTTTTTCTGAAAAATCGTAAGTCCTGACCTCTCCTTTTCCCTGGATTTTCAAATGCCCGTTCGAATACAGTCTGTATGTAGCATTACTTCCGCAGGAACCTTTTTCTACAAGTTTTACTGTTGTTTGTGTTGATGCTGCATTTTCAGTTTGTGCATATGTCATTACCATTGATGCACTGTTCCCTGTCAATGTCATAGCCGCTGCCATCAGCCATGCAATATACTTTTTCTTCATACAATTCCTCCCTCTTTCCTGTCACATTTATATATAAAATTATAAAGTTCCACACCATTCCGGTCAAGCTGCATTTAGAATATTCCGTTTTTATCTTCATTATTTACAGATAATTCTGAAACTGTTTTTCCACAAAAAAAGACCATCGTATCCATTTGTACAACAGTTACGATAGTCTTTTCAGTAAAGCGGATATCCGCTCTGCTATATATTTACTTTCTCAGATATTCTCCTCGATCACTTTCTCGATCCGCCGCTTCACTTCTTCAGCGATCTCTGTCGTATGCATATCTTTATATTCCTCATAATACATAGGAGGAAGGATATGCACCTGCACAGTGATATGTTCAGTGGAGCCGGTATCAAAAGCTTTAAAGGAATCGATCAATGCCACAGGAACGATCGGGCATCTGGTCTTGGTGGCTGTCTTAAAGCTACCGCCTTTAAATAGTCCGGGATGATTTCCGTTCCTGCTTCGTGTTCCTTCCGGGAAAATCAGATAATTCCGTCCTGCCTTCACCTCACGAATCACATTGACGATCACCTGCATGGACTGCTTCAGGTCTTCTCTGTCAATGATGAATGCCTTCATGCAGGCAAAAACCTGCTTCAGGAACGGGATGTCTGCTACTTCTTTCTTAGCTACCACTGAGAAAGGAACCGGGCAGGCCTTGATGATCGCAAGTACATCAAACAAGCCCTGATGATTCGGAAAAAACATGAATCCGTTTTCCCTGGGGATATTCTCCGCACCATGCACATCTATATAAATATTGCCGCCCCTGATCGCATAATCATCTACATGCTTCAGAAACGCATACTTCTTCTCTTCCGGATAATCATCTGTATGCGATGCATACCAGCAAAGCCTGATCCACCAGTAAGGAACAAAAATAAGATTTCTGAACACCATCAGCAAAATTCTCTTCATAACTTATGTCCTCCTGCCTGTTTCTTATCCGTTGAGTTTCGATGCGATCTTATCCTCATAACCCGGATTCTTTTTCAGAAAGACTTCATAAGCCTTGGTATAATCTGTATAAGTCTTCGTTGTCATAAATTTCTGATAATCGGCTGCTGCCTGCTGACTGATCTTATCTGAAATATCTGACGGTGAATACAGATAATATTTCTTATCCTGAGCCTTCACAAGATAAGTACTGATGCACGGATATTCCTGATCATTCTGCAGAACAAGATTATATCGAATGTACACATAAGAATAAGTCTTGCTCTCAGAAATCGTCTCACAACTTTCAATATTTACATCTTTCGCTCCGTGAGCCTGGAAATATTTCATCGTAGATGATATCTCTGTTTTCGCTTCATCCGATACTTTATCCGCACTGTAGCATTCCTGCATTTTTTTGTCCTTACCTGCAACAGCAGCCTTTATATATCCTTCCACAACTCCTTTAGGATTTCTGTGGCTGATGCCGCCGCAGCTCCGTGCTGCGAGGATGATCACCAGCAGGATCAAAATGATTCCTGCCAGTGTCACGATATGGACAAAATTCAGTTTTTTATTAGAGTATTTCAGTTTTTTCACAGGTTTTTTTCTGCGTTTTTTCTTTGTTGTTGTCGCCATGACTCATCCTCGATCTTATTCTTCCTCACTGCCTGCTGCAGTTTCATCTGCGGACTCTTCACTGTCTGTTCCTTCGCTGTCAGCCTTTGTATCTGCTTCCGGATCTTTATCTCTTACTTTGGCAATACTTGCAACGGTTACGCCATCTGTAAGATTGATCATCTTCACACCAGACGTAATTCTGCCGAGAATAGAGATATCTGCACACTGCAGACGGATAATGATACCCTCTGTTGTGATCATCATGATCTCGTTCTCTTCATTAACAGCCTTTGCACCAACTACATTTCCGGTCTTCTCTGTGATCTTGTAGCATTTCACACCTTTACCGCCACGGTTCTGGACAATAAACTCATTCATTGCTGTCCGTTTACCCATTCCGTTCTCAGATGCTACCAGAAGATAATCACCCTGTGTATTCAGCTGCATTGCAACAACTTCATCACCATCACCAAGATTCATACCTCTTACACCCATAGATGCACGTCCTGTACTGCGGACATCGGTCTCCTTAAATCGGATACACTGTCCATCCTTGGTAACAAGAATGATATCTTTATTATTATCTGTTGATTTAACCTCGATCAGTTCATCATCATCACGGAGAACAATCGCTGTAAGACCTGTCTTACGGACATTCTCGTAATCCTTGATCGGAGTTTTCTTTACAAGACCCTTCTTGGTTGCCATCATCAGATAATGGCCTTCTTCATACTTACGAAGAGGGATCACTGCAGTGATCTTCTCACCCGGGGCAAGCTGCAAAAGATTGATGATCGCTGTTCCTCTCGCTGTACGACCGGCTTCCGGAATCTCATATGCCTTCAGTCTGTAAACACGGCCTGTATTGGTAAAGAACATCAGATAATGATGAGTTGTTGTCATCAGAAGCTCTTCGATGTAGTCATCATCAATAGTCTGCATTCCCTTGATTCCTCTGCCGCCGCGGTTCTGGCTGCGGAAATTATCTACAGTCATACGCTTGATATAACCAAGCTTTGTCATTGTGATAACCGTATTCTCTCTCGGGATCAGATCCTCTGTGGAAATATCATATACATCGTATCCGATGGAAGTCTTTCTGTCATCGCCGTATTTCTCAGCAATAGCCAAGATTTCCTCACGGATAACGCGGAGAAGAAGCTTACGGTCAGCAAGGATTGCCTGGAACTTACGGATTTTCTCCATAAGCTCTGCATACTCAGCTTCCAGCTTCTCTCTTTCCAGACCTGTCAGTGCACGGAGACGCATATCCACGATTGCCTGAGCCTGAACATCTGTCAGCTCAAAACGATCGATCAGTTCCTGTTTCGCGATCTGTACGTTGCGGGAACCACGGATAATCCGGATTACCTCATCGATATTATCCAGTGCTTTCAGCAGACCCTCCAAAATATGAGCTCTCTCCTGAGCTTTATTCAGATCATACTGTGTCCTTCTGCGAACTACGTTCTCCTGATGCTCAAGATAATACTCCAGCATCTCTTTCAGATTCAGAACCTTTGGTTCCATGCTTCCATGATTCGGAACAAGCGAAAGCATGATCACACCAAAAGTATCCTGCAGCTGTGTATGTTTATAAAGCAGATTCAGGACCACGTTGGCATTGGCATCCTTACGGAGATCAATACAGATGCGCATCCCTTCACGGCTGGAATGGTCATTCAGGTCTGTGATTCCATCGATCTTTTTGTCCCGGACAAGATCTGCAATCTTCTCGATCAGACGTGCCTTGTTTACAAGATACGGAAGCTCTGTAACTACGATACGTGATTTACCATTCGGTAAAGTCTCGATATTTGTCACTGCACGGACACGGATCTTGCCACGTCCTGTACGGTATGCTTCCTCGATTCCTCTTGTTCCAAGGATAGTTGCTCCTGTCGGGAAGTCCGGTCCCTTGACTATATCAAGAAGTTCCTCGATAGCTGTCTCTCTGTCCTCTTCCACAATATTGTCGATAATTTTTACAACGGCATTAACTGTCTCACGAAGATTATGCGGCGGAATATTGGTTGCCATACCTACGGCGATACCTGTTGTACCGTTTACAAGCAGATTCGGAAAACGTGCCGGAAGTACAACCGGTTCACGTTCTGTCTCATCAAAGTTCGGCTGAAAATCAACAGTGTCTTTGTTAATGTCAGCAAGCATCTCCATGGAAATCTTGCTGAGACGTGCCTCTGTGTATCGCATGGCAGCTGCACCGTCACCATCTACAGAACCGAAGTTTCCATGTCCGTCAACAAGCGGATATCTTGTTGACCATTCCTGCGCCATATTTACAAGTGCACCATAGATGGAGCTGTCACCATGCGGATGATATTTACCCATTGTATCACCGACAATACGCGCACATTTTCTGTGGGGCTTGTCAGGACCATTATTCAGCTCGATCATGGAATACAGCACTCGGCGCTGTACCGGCTTTAAGCCGTCTCTTACATCAGGCAGAGCTCGTGAAGCGATAACACTCATGGCATAGTCGATGTAAGATTCTTTCATAGTTTTTTCCAAATCCACTTCGTGGACTTTGTCAAAAATATTATCTTCCATTCTTCTTTATTCTCCTAGATATCAAGGTTCTTAACAAATCTTGCATTTTCTTCGATAAATTCACGTCTTGGCTCTACCTTGTCTCCCATAAGAGTGGTAAATGTCAGATCGATCTCGGATGTGGCAGCTTCGTCCATGGTCACACGAAGAAGTATTCTCTTCTCAGGATCCATAGTAGTCTCCCAAAGCTGATCTGCATCCATCTCACCCAGACCTTTATAACGCTGTATCTTGTTGTTTCCGTCACGTCCGATCTCGGTAAGTATATTGTTCAGTTCATCATCATCGTACGCATACCATACTTTCTTGTTCTTCTCCACTTTATAGAGTGGCGGCTGAGCAAGATATACATATCCCTGTTTGATCAGTTCCGGCATGAAACGATACAGGAATGTAAGGAGCAGTGTCGCAATATGCGCACCGTCAACATCGGCATCAGTCATGATGATGATCTTATGATAACGAAGTTTGGAGATATCAAAATCTTCGTGAATTCCGGTTCCGAAAGCAGTGATCATGGCTTTGATCTCTTTGTTTCCGTAAATCTTATCCAGACGTGCTTTCTCAACATTCAGGATCTTACCTCGAAGGGGAAGGATTGCCTGTGTGGCACGGTTTCTCGCTGTCTTGGCGGAACCGCCCGCGGAATCTCCCTCTACGATATAGATCTCGCAATTCTCCGGATTCTTGTCAGAGCAGTCTGCAAGTTTTCCCGGAAGAGACATGCTGTCCAGTGCAGATTTTCTTCTTGTAAGGTCACGTGCTTTTCTGGCTGCTTCTCTGGCTCTCTGTGCAAGAACAGATTTCTCAACGGTAGCTTTGGCAACTGTCGGGTTCTGCTCCAGGAAAATCTCCAGCTGTTTGCTCACAACGCTGTCTACTGCACCTCTGGCTTCGCTGTTTCCGAGCTTCTGCTTGGTCTGGCCCTCGAACTGCGGATTTCCGATCTTGACACTTATGATTGCTGTAAGACCCTCTCGGATATCATCACCGCTGAGGTTCGGCTCACTGTCCTTAAGAAGCTTGTTCTTACGTGCATAGTCATTAAATGTGTTGGTGATCGCATTACGGAAACCGGTGATATGTGTACCGCCCTCCGGTGTATTGATATTATTTACAAAACCGTAAGTGTTCTCTGTGTATGAGTCATTGTGCTGCATGGCAACTTCTACAGCTACGCCATCCTTCTCTCCCTCACAGTAAATGATCTCAGGATAGAGAGCTTCTTTACTTCTGTTCAGATAGCTTACGAATTCGCGGATACCACCTTCATAGTGGAATATCTTTTCCCGCTCCTGTCCTTCTCGCTTATCCTCAAGCACAATACGAAGTCCCTTGGTAAGGAAAGCCATCTCACGAAGCCTCTGTTTCAGGATATCGTAATCGTAAATGGTGTCTTCAAAGATTTCCTTATCCGGAAGAAAATCCACCTTTGTTCCGGAAGCATTCGGATCACAATCCCCTGTAACTTTCAGCGGATACATGGTCTTGCCACGCTCATATCTCTGTTTATATTCTTTTCCATCACGGTGGATCGTAACCTCAAGCCACTCAGAAAGTGCATTTACTACAGATGCACCTACACCGTGAAGTCCACCGGATACCTTATATCCTCCACCGCCGAACTTGCCACCTGCGTGAAGAATAGTAAATACAACCTCAACTGCCGGAATACCTGCCTTGTGATTGATACCTACCGGAATTCCACGACCATTATCTGTAACTGTAATGGAGTTATCCGGATTGATATCTACATGGATCTCCGTACAAAAACCAGCCAGTGCTTCATCGACTGCATTGTCCACGATCTCATATACGAGATGATGAAGTCCACGGCTGGAGGTACTTCCGATATACATTCCAGGCCTCTTACGTACGGCTTCCAGTCCCTCCAGAATCTGGATCTGATCCGCGCCGTATTCTGTATTCTCTGCGCCCATGTCATTCCTCCTGTTCTTATCTGTCCAGGCGTGTTTGAAAATTCGTTTCTGCAGAACCTCTCTCTGCAGAATCATTTTGCAGAAAGCAATTCTCAAACTCGCTCCGGAACTGTCATTTATACCTGTAAAATAAATATTTTTTTACATACGAATACTAAGTAATTATAGCACAAAAAAGCCCGTATTTCCACGCAAAATCACTGGAAATACAGGCAAAAAAGTATCTTATTAAATGCAATTTCAAAGTGCAGGCACAATATGTTCTTTACTCAGCAGAATCTTCCTCCAGCAACGCCTTATAAATATCCCGCTTGGAAACACCTCTGTCTTTCGCTGCAAGCTTCATGGCGTCTTTTCTGGAATTCCCCTGCTGCTCATACATGGCCACATGCTCCGGAATGGAAATCTCTTCCCAGGAAGCACGTTTCTCCGCTTCCATTTCACTGCGGCTCCTGCCCTCGATCACAAGAACACACTCTCCCAGCGGCTTCTCATCTTTATAAAAATCAATGAGATCATCAATGGTTGTACGAAACGCTGTTTCGTGTTTTTTTGTCAGTTCCCTGCAAAGAGTCATACGGCGGTTGCCAAGTGCCTCCCTGAGCTCGCCAAGCGTCCGTACAAGCCTGTGAGGAGCTTCATAGAGGATTATAGTTCTCGTTTCATTGGAAAGCTCCTCCAGGATGATTTTTCTCTCTTTCTTATCTGCCGGAAGAAAAGCTTCGAAAGCGAACCTTCTGGTGTGCAGACCTGATAATGTCAGAGCTGTGATACAGGCTGCCGGACCCGGAAGAGATGTTACTTCGATTCCAGCTTCATAACACATAGCTGCCAGCTCTTCACCAGGGTCTGAAATGCCGGGAGTACCGGCATCTGTAATCAGAGCGATATCAGTACCCGCGAGCATTTTTTCCACAAGGACGTGACCCTTATCGATCTTATTGTATTCGTGGTAGCTTGTCATTGGAGTTTTTATGTCAAAATGGTTCAGAAGTTTGATACTGTTTCGGGTATCCTCCGCAGCGATCAAGTCCACTTCCTTAAGTGTTCTTAAAACTCTTAAAGTGATATCTTCCAGATTGCCTATCGGAGTTGCACATAAGTAGAGTTTTCCTGTTTTATTCATAATCTTCCTCTTTTTTCTATTTCATCATCTGCCTGACTGGCGGATTATTCCACCATGCACTCACACCATCTGATACAGTTCCAGAATATCCTTCGTATAAACCCCGGGCTTCTCATAAACCACCAGTGGACGTTCAATCTGGATCCTGGAATTTCCGCCTTTGCAGGCTTCGATCAGCACCATATTTGGTTCTTTGTCAATATAAGGATACACCAGCTGCATCCTCTTAGGCTCCAGCTTATACTTAGTCAGTGCAGCCATTAATTCCACCAGCCGGAACGGCCTGTGCACCAGATAAAATCTTCCTCTGTCTTTCAGAACTCTTGCAGCCTGATTCGCTACATCATCAAAAGTACAAAGGATCTCATGTCTCGCGATCGCCTTGGGCATATGCGGATTCGTCAGTCCATGCTGGCCGATCATATACGGCGGATTGCATGTCACCACATCAAAAGAAGCTGCCCCAAAAATCCCGGCAGCCTCTTTAATATCACCTTCAACGATCTGTATTCTGTCCTCAAGACAGTTATATTTCACACTGCGGTCAGCCATCTCAGCACACTCTGCCTGAATCTCCAGGCCGGTAAAATGCTTCCCTTCAGTCCTCTGGGAAAGCAGGATTGGAATGATTCCCGTGCCGGTTCCCATATCCAGCGCAGTCTCTCCCTTCTTCACCCGGGCAAAACCGGAAAGCAGCACAGCATCCATACCAAAGCAGAATTTCTTCGGATCCTGGATCACAAAATAACCATTCTGAAGATCATCCACCCGCTCACCGCACTTAACCAGATCATTTTTCATTTGGTTTTGTATCTCCCTTTTTCTCTTCGTGGTCGCCGCCTTTTCCCTTTTTCTTCTTAGGACGGAATTTCAGGTCTCGAACCGGATATTCCTGAATCTCCTTCTCATCATTGACATCAACCACGATCTTCACCATCTGACGCAGAACATTCACGCTCTGAACTGTACCCTGAATACCCTGCGGTGTTATAACTATATCTCCGATACCAGGAAGATTCCTGTTCAGCTCTTCGTAAGTCTCCTGCTCATTCTTCAGACAGCACATCAGCCTTCCGCATACACCGGAGATCTTCGTCTGGTTCAGGGAAAGATTCTGCTCCTTCGCCATCTTGATAGAAACCGGTGCAAACTCAGAAAGATAAGTATGACAGCAAAGTGTCCTTCCGCAGATACCAATACCACCAAGGATTTTGGTCTCATCACGTACACCGATCTGGCGAAGCTCGATCCTGGTCTTAAATACGGACGCCAGATCCTTTACAAGCTGGCGAAAGTCAATACGTCCGTCAGCTGTAAAATAAAACAGCACTTTATTATTATCAAAAGTATACTCTGCATCAATAAGCTTCATCTCAAGACCATGCTCACGGATCTTCTTCTTGCAGATCTTAAAAGCATCTTTTTCCTTAAGACGGTTCTCAGCCTCATGCTCCTCATCTTCCTTAGTTGCAACACGAAGAACCTCTTTCAGCGGATGAACCACCTCGTCTTCTTTCACAGCACGCGGTTCCAGAACAACACGTCCGTACTCCACGCCTCTGGCAGTCTCCACGATAACGTGATCGCCTACCTTAACCTTGTAGTCCTTAGGATTAAAATAATATATTTTTCCTACATTTCGAAATCTTACTCCAACTACCATTTCCATTCTATTTCTCCCTAATTGTCAGGAACAGGAGCTCCAGGGCAAGTTCGAGATTAACATTGGCACGGAGACGAACCTTAGTCTTCTCCAATGCTTCAAGGATTTTTTCGATATTCTCATAAGAACGCTCACTGGCCTGCTCTCTGATAAAATTAATTTCCTGTTTAAATACCAGGTTGTCAATTTCCCTTGTTGCCTTAAACATCAGAACATCGCGGAACCAGAACTGAAAAATATCCAGATAATCATTAATGTTATTCTTATCCATGGTCAGAGTCTTGATCGCTTCTGTAAGCTCATAAACTTCCATGGTATTGGCATATTTCAGAATCTTCAGTGCGTTGGCAGTCATATCTGCAAACTCCTGAGAAGTTGCAGCTTCTTTCGCCTTGCCGATACTTCCCTGGGCATAAGATGCGTCAATCTCAGCCTGGTAATCCGGCACCTGAAGATGCTCCATCAGATACTTCTTTACAAGACCGTCATCCACTACTTTCAGATCCAGGCGTACACATCTGGAACGGATCGTAGGAAGAAGACTGTCGATATTACTTGTCAGCAACAGGATCACCGCATATTCCGGCGGCTCCTCAATAGTTTTCAAAATAGCATTCTGAGCCTGTACTGTCATCATCTCCGCATCCGGAATGATATAAATCTTATATGGACTGCAGTACGGCTTGATATCCACATCATGGATCACCTGCTCTCTCACCTCATCAATACTGATGCTGCCAGGTTTCTCATGAGTCACTGTGATGATATCCGGATGATTCTTGCCGATCACCTTCTTACAGGAATCACAGGTCATACATGGTTCAGATTCTCCCGATTCACACTGCAGTGCTGCCGCAAAAGTCCCTGCAAGAAGCTTCTTGCCAGAACCTGGTTCCCCTGTAAAAATATAAGAGTGGGACACCTTCCCTGTCTCTATCGCATTCTTTAAATGCCTGATTATATCGTCATGGCCGATGATGTCATGAAATCCTGCCATAAGAATCACCTCTTTCTGCCTTTTGTGCCCTCCTCCATGTCCGGAAGACATCTTTCATCTAATTATAACATAATCTTCTGTATAAAAAAAACTATTTTTCCCTATTGTACAGATTTTATATAATTTCCAATTTCCTTCACACATTCATCCAGATTATGATTCCGGAAACGCCTGCCTATACCTGCTTTCAGAATATTTTCTTCAGAAAAATCCATCTGGTCTGCCAGAAAACGTCTGCACATCTCCTCGTATTTCGGATTCTCCTGAGTCTTTTCTCTGGCAAGTGCACGCTCCAGACGTTCACCATCCTCCACCTGAATATACACCGGATACATCACATCGTCACCATAATACTCACGAAGCTGCATATAAGATTCCAAGGTTCCTATTCCCAGATAACTTTTATTTCCGGCAGCAACCTGACCGTCATCTGCTGTAAAATACGTCCACGGTCCGTAAACCGTTTCATAAGTCCTGGACTCGATCAATTTTCCATTCTTTTTGAACTCTTCCAGCTTCTTTTCATCTGTAAAATAATATTCTCTTCCTTCTTTTTCTCCGTCACGGACCGGGCGTGTAGTATAAATTACAAGTCTCTCCAGACCAAGCTCCTCATCCGCTTCCAGTTTTCTGTAAATACTGTCCTTTCCGGAAGAGCTTTTTCCCATAATATAAAAAATCTTCCCCACTTTATTCCCTCTGTCTCTATTTTTCACTGCTCACTCTGTAATCAGACTCGTACAAATCATCACTGTGGTCATATAACCGATGCACACTTATACATCATTTGAGACTACACATATCGTCTCACTTGTCTGATCACTCAGGCCCTGAACCTCAAAGCCCTGTTCCAGGTATCTTCTCACATTTTTTACAAAATGTCCAGAAATCTGCTCTCCGGGAACGATCAACGGAATTCCCGGTGGATAAAGATACGCAAACTCCGTAGAAATCCTTCCGATACACTCCTCCAGCTGATATCGTTCACTATCTGCATCCATAGCCTGGGAAATCCGCATTATCTGTTTCATTTTTCCATTTTTGACAGATTCTGTTTCTGCAATTTCTTTTCTGTATTTTAACGATTCCCGCCGGTCAATTTCTTCAACAGCTTCGCAAAGTCTTCGAAATCCTTCTTCTGTATCACCAACCGCAGCCAGTGCAAGCACATAATTCTCTGCCTCCATCTCCATTTCCAGATGAAACTCTTCCCTCAAGATCCGATGGAGCTGTCTCCCATTCAGCGAACTGTTTACTGTGGAAAGCAGGATCTTGGATCTGTCGAAATCAAAAACTCTCCGGTATTCACACACTTCCGGCGTAACCAGACGGATATACTTGCACTTTCCAAGACGAACGCGTGCTTTTTCCAGATTCTCCGTAAATACACGGAACATCTCATCACCTTCACGCTCCAGCTTATCCATACACGCATCAATACTGCTCATCAGAATATACGACGGACTGCTGCTCTGGTAAATTCCAAGAAATCGCTTCAGTTTTTCCCTGCTAACCCTGTTGCTGCACAGATGGATCACTCCCGTCTGAGTCAGACAAGGCAACGTCTTATGTACACTGTTGATCACCACATCCGCGCCAAGCTGCGCGGCAGACATCGGAAAATAATCCGAAAAGCAAAAATGTGCACCATGGGCTTCATCTACGATCAATGGTACTCCATGATTATGTGCAGCCTCCGCGATCCGCGCCACATCTGACACGATTCCGTCATAGGTTGGCGATGTGATCAGCACAGCTTCAATATCCGGGTTCTCTGCCAGATACATTTCCACACGGCTTGGTGAAATTCCACCGTTTATCCCCAGTCTGGAATCTTCATGTGGATAAATATATGTGGCTTCCAAATCACGCAGGTAAATTCCATGGTATACCGCCTTATGGCAATTTCTTGCCACCAGAATATGGCCGCCCTTCTTCACAGCAGCAGACACAGCCGCCAGGATTGCCCCTGAGCTTCCATTAATGCTGAAAAAGCTCTCCTGCACACCATAGATCCGGGCAACATTCTCCTGAGCCCTTTTCAGAATATCTTCCGCATGATGCAGGTTATCAAATCCGTTAATCTCCGTAATATCCCTCTCCACCGGAAAATCACCGTCTACGGTCAGCGGATTCCTCTTATGTCCGGGCATATGAAACGGGTAAAAATCACTCTTACCGTACGCTTCCAGTTTCTTATATAATCTGTCTTCCATAGTTCTCCTTTCCCCATTCCAGTTTCCCTTTTCTCATATCTATATCACAGTTTGTCTAATTATACCCGAAACTTACCGGTCTGTCACTGTCAATTGTGATTGATCATGAAGCTCCATTCATGTTCTGCACAGCTGAATCTGATGCAATAATTTCCAGGAGTGCCATAAAAGGGAGAATATCCTTACTGCGACATTCTCCCTCCCACGTATCATATGACATATGCAAAGCAGCAATTCACATTCCGCTTTGCGTCCAAATATTTATTTTACAAGCTCAGGCTGCCCGACATCACACCTTAAACCGATACCCAACGCCCCATATCGTCTCAATATACTGAGGCTTGGCCGTATTAAACTCGATCTTCTCACGGATTTTCTTGATATGCACCGTAACTGTGGCAATATCACCCACTGACTCCATATCCCAGATCTCCCGGAAAAGTTCCTCTTTGGTAAATACTCTGTTCGGATTCTCTGCCAGGAAAGTCAGAAGGTCAAATTCCTTGGTTGTAAAAGTTGTCTCCTCACCATTTACCCACACACGGCGGGCAGTTTTATCGATCTTGATTCCACGGATCTCGATTACATCATTCTTATGCACGTTAGAGCCAACCAGACGATTATAACGCTCCATGTGTGCCTTTACACGGGCTACAAGCTCACTTGGACTGAATGGCTTGGTCATATAATCATCTGCACCAAGTCCCAGGCCCCTGATCTTATCAATATCATCCTTCTTCGCGGAAACCATAATGATCGGAGTATTCTTTTCCTCACGGACCTGTCTGCAGATATCGAAGCCATCCACCTCCGGAAGCATCAGATCCAGAATGATCAGATCAAAATCCTCTTTCATTGCACGCACAAGGCCTGTGTCTCCCCGATTCTCAATCTCCACCTCAAAACCGGAAAGCTCCAGGTAATCTTTCTCAAGATCCGCGATTGCTTCCTCATCCTCTATGATCAAAATTTTACTCATTTACGGGTACCTCCTGATATTTTCTAAGTACAAAATACATAATCGTTCCGATTCCAAGACGGCTTGTAGCCCAGACCTTTCCTCCATGATCCTCCATGATCTTCTTCACAATGGAAAGACCGATTCCGCTTCCTCCCTTGGAAGAATTTCTGGAAACATCTGTCCTGTAAAAACGATCAAAAATATATGGCAGATCCTTGGCTGCAATTCCCTTGCCGTTATCCTCGATCTCCACCTGGATAAAATCTCCCACATCCTTTACGCGAATCTGGATGATTCCCCTTGGTTTCTCCATATATTTAATGGCATTACTTACAATATTGTGGATCACACGGCGAATCTGCTCGCCATCTGCGATGACCTGAACATCCTTCTCCACATAATTGGCATACACAAGTTCAATTCCCCGGGTCTCCATCTCGAGTCCCAGTTCCTCCGCACAGTCAGAAAAATAGTCCTCAACATTCAATTTACTGAATGTATAAGGAATACGGTTGGTATCGATTTTGGAGTAAAAAGTCAGCTCATTGATCAGATGATCCATCTCATTGGTCTTGTTATAAATAGTGCGTACATACCTGTCCATCTTCTCCGGTGTGTCCGCAACACCATCCATGATACCTTCCACATAACCCTTAACTGCTGTAATCGGAGTCTTCAGATCATGGGAAATATTGCTGATCAGTTCCTTGTTCTCTTTGTCCATCAGGATCTTCTCTTCTGTGGATTCCTTAAGACGTTTCCTCATCTCCTCAAAATCCTGGCAAAGCTGGGAAAATTCATCGTTTCCTTCTACCTCCAGTACGAAATCCAGATTACCTTCTTTAATATTCCGGGTTGCCTTACGAAGCTTCACCAATGGTACTGCAATACTTCTGTAGATCCATAACCCTACAGACAATGCTGTAAAAACAAGAATGATCGTTGCCGTCAGAATCATATCCTTGGCCATCAGCCGTACCTGACTGCTGGATGACTGAGCCAGAGAGATATCATAGACCATTTCATCGGAATCCGATGTCTGGCTGCTGCTCTCCTGCATATGCCTGGCCTGTGTCTGGCTGAAGCCATAAAGACTTGCAGAAAAAAGGATCAGCGGAACCAAGATAACCGCAACAAAGCCCACTATAATACGTGTTTTTAACTTCATGTTATATCTCCGTCCTTTGTCACAAAAACCGGACAACCGGTTTCATATTTACTCATATAACGATATTATAACATAAAGTATTTTTCCTATCTCTAAATTTTCTATAAAAAAGGGCAGCAAGAAGCCCCCGGTATGGCACTACCGGGGGCTTCTTGCTCTTTGTTCTCCTGGAACTATTATTATCTTTTTTACCTGTTTATTTTTTATTCATAGCTGTTGCAAAGATATTTTTTCAGTGCATCAACCTTATCCAGATGCTCCCATGGAAGATCTACATCTGTACGGCCAAAGTGACCATAAGCTGCTGTCTGTTTGTAGATCGGACGGCGAAGGTCAAGCATCTTGATGATACCAGCCGGACGAAGATCAAAGTTCTCACGAACGATCTCAACAAGCTTAGCCTCAGAAAGCTTACCTGTTCCGAAAGTATTAACACTGACAGAAGTAGGATGAGCAACACCGATCGCATAGGAAAGCTGGATCTCGCACTTGTCAGCAAGACCTGCTGCAACGATGTTCTTGGCAACATAACGAGCTGCATAAGCTGCAGAACGGTCAACCTTTGTGCAGTCCTTACCTGAAAAAGCACCGCCGCCATGACGTCCAGTTCCACCATAAGTATCAACGATGATCTTACGTCCTGTCAGACCACTGTCACCGTGAGGTCCGCCGATTACGAAACGACCTGTCGGGTTAATGAAATATTTAGTATCAGCGTCAACCATATCAGCCGGGATGATCGCATCAAAAACATATTTTCTGATATCCTCATGGATCTGCTCCTGGGTAACATCCGGATCATGCTGTGTAGAGCATACAACAGCATCGATTCTTTTCGGTTTTCCATCCTCATCATACTCAACTGTAACCTGAGTTTTTCCATCCGGTCTTAAGTATTTCAGAGTACCGTCTTTACGAACCTTTGTCAGCTGCTGTGCAAGCTTGTGAGCCATGTTGATCGCATATGGCATATACTCCTCAGTTTCATTGGAAGCATAACCAAACTGAAGTCCCTGGTCACCGGCACCGATGGAATCCAGCTCATCCTCATTCATGCTGTCCTCTTTCTGCTCAAGAGCCTTGTCAACACCCATAGCGATATCTGCGGACTGTTTATCAAGAGCTGTAATAACAGCACATGTATCAGCATCAAAACCATAATCAGCATTGTCATATCCGATCTCACGGATAGTATCACGAACGATCTTCTGGATATCAACGTTAGCCTTAGTTGTGATCTCACCCATAACAAGTACAAGACCTGTAGTAGTAGCAGTCTCACATGCAACACGGCTCATCGGATCCTGCTCCATCATAGCGTCAAGGATCGCATCAGAAACAGAGTCGCAGACTTTATCAGGATGTCCTTCAGTTACAGATTCAGATGTAAATAAAATTTTTTCCATTTTTTTCTCCTTTTGTAGTCAGTCAACGATTATAAACATAAAAAACAGCCCGTACAAGCGGACTGTTTAAATTCTGTAAACAATCCTCTTATTGTTCGATTACTCGCTCAGGTTGGCACCTTCCTGGATTTCCCGGGGTTGCCGTGGCTTCGCAGATCCTTTGTATCTCCACCACTCTGAATAAAAGGCCATCTTTTATGAAATTACTGCAACACATACAATATACTTCTCTTTACCAAATGTCAAGAATATTTTTTTATTTCTTCCTTCTTCTCACTGCAAAGCCTGCTGCCCCACCAATTACAATTGCTGCTGCCAGAATACCTGCCCATACACCAACCGGTGTCTCATCACCAGTCTTTACAGGATTCCCTGAAGTACCACCGGAAGGAGTACTTCTACCCGGTGTATGATGATTTCCTGGAACAGGTGTCTCACTGCTGCGTGGTATCGGAGTTGCCGATGGATTCGGTGTCGGAGTAACTGTCTGTTCCGGAACTATACTGTTGGTAATCGTGATCGTCCCGTTATACTGTCCCTCATCTGTGAGAACAACATCACCCTCACCGCTTACTATATATGGAAAAGCATCCTTTATAACCGGCTTTCCATCTTTGTCTGTCTCAAGAACTGTGTAAGTAAACTCAGCATCTTTTTCATGATTCGGCAATGCAAACTCAGCTGTAACAACACCATTCTGCTTCAGCTTCATATTCTTCAGCAATACCAGTTCGTCATTTTCATCCTTCTCAAAAATTCCTGCATAGAAAGTATTATCTGCTGTTGTCTCCTTTCCGTCAGCCATAACTTTTTTTATAATACTGATATGTCCATAACTGTAGAAATCATCCGGAAGCTCCAGATAATAATTATTCACATAAGATATCGATTCCACCGCACTGTTTTCGCTGCCGATCACTGTCTGATCTGTCTCCTCTTCATTTGCACCTGTAACATTATAGTAGAATGTTTTTTTCTCATCTGCATCAGATATATCAATCCTGTTATTCTGCTGAAGCGGCTTCTGATTTTCATCCAGCTCAAATACATAATAAGTTCCATCCGGTACATCCATCCATACGGCAGTTCCGCTTGAAGCACCTTTTATCCGGATATCTTTGCTGTAATCATCCCTGAATGGAATGGTTCCCTCTTTATCAAGAAAAATACCGATCTTATAAGCTGCATCTGTTTCAACCATTGGCTGCGGATCCATATTTTCATCTATATAGTAAACTCTTTTTGTTACCTGTATCTTTTTTTCATCCCTTACAGCTACTTTGGGATAAACCTGCACCTCATAAAGCCAGCCCTGTTCACTATCTGCAAAAGGAATCGAGATCAGCATCGGAGAAACTGTGACCTTACTGCTGTTATCACTCTGCACAACCAGATACATTCCCTCTTCCAGCCCTGTGAAGGTCATTTTCCCCTGTTCATTGGAAAAATCCTGTACTCCGCTGACTCCGGACTCTTCAATAATACCGGCAAGTTTTTCCGCTGCCGCAAACCAGTCATCCGCTGTGCTGAGTGCATTGAAATCAATACCTTTTTCTCCCAGAGCATCATCAATCACAAAATGTACATTTCCGTCAAAATCAATACTTCCCACTTTATAAAGTGTCAGCCCCACCTCTGCCACCGGTGTATGATTTCCCTCTTCATCCGTTTCCCGGAGTATCAGCGTCAGATCGCCCTTTTTTCCTGCCTCATAGTTCTGTGCAAAAACCGGCTGCAAAACACTGATGGCCAGCATTACCATCAGTATCAGAACAGCCAGAAGACTCTGAAATTTATTCCCCTGCTTTCTTTTATTTTTCATCGCTCTCTGCCTCATCCTTCCTTTCTGAAAGCTGCCTTAATCTGCGTTTTTTGTCCCTGTAACGAACACTCAGATAAATCAGCAGAATCAGAACAATAAGTACTGCAAAGCCGCCAGCCAGAACTTTCCTCGGATCTGTCACAGCAAGCCTGTGAGATATGGTTTCATCATTTCTAATTTCCCCCTCTGCATATTTTGTCCGTATTCCCCGTACAAGAAGTCTGTGTGTGTTCACACCATATGGCGTACATGTAACAAGCGTCACATGATCCTCGCCTTCCACAATATCCAGTTCGCCGGTTTCTTCAGGAAGAACTGTCCTGATCTGATCAACTTTATAGGCCAGATTTTTTCCCAGAATATGCAGGATAAAAATATCTCCTTTTTTCATCTGATCCAGATCAGTAAAAAGTTTTGCACTGGGAAGTCCTCTGTGTGCTGCCAGAACTGCATGTGTACTTTTTCCTCCGACAGGAAGACTGGTTCCTTCCACATGCCCTACACCTTTCTCAAGAACTGTTTTGCTCAAGCCATGATAGATTGCAAGTTTTGCATTGATCTTCGGAATCTCAATACTTCCCATAAGGCCTTCTCCATTTGGATCAAGTACCTGGTCATAAGGCTGGGTCAGCACATAATCATCCTTTTCCCCAAAAGCATCTACAATAGAATTCACCGGATGTTCTGCATTATACTCTTTCGCCTCATTCCACAGTTTTTCGTATTCATTATCCGAAAGATCTGTTACTGCTTCATCATATCTGCTGACTAACCTTACATTTCTGTACTGGTTCCACATATCGCTGACTGTCGGATACAGAAATACTCCCGCTCCCGCCAGAAATACCAGTGCAAAAAAGATATTCCATACAAAATTCTTCTTTTTCTTCATATCCCATCATTCCATCTCCATTCAGGTTCAGAAAAGATTCGTATGTACTGTCCCTGTATTCATTCCCGGCCTCCGAAGAGGCCAGGCGATAACTTGAGCACTTATTTATACTATTTTGTATTTCACTGCAAATTCTGATTATCAGACTCTTTTCTGCGGCTGATAAAGAAAGCACCAGCTGCACCAGCCATAACTACAACACCGATAATAGTGAAGAGATATGTTCCCATGCCACCTGTAGATGGAAGTTCGCCCATTCTGGTATTCCGGATATATGTTACAGAAGATGTTCCATCAATTTTTGTAATAGTACCGTTATCATAAGTTGCTGTATATGTTGATCCGGGATTCTCATCAATTGTAATTGTGTAGCTTGCCAGAGTTCCGTCAGCATTATAGCTTGCGCTGATAAGTACGTCATGTGGATTTGTATCAAGTGTAAATCCTTCAGGAGCTACTGTCTCGACAAGGGTGTATTCTCCGGCATCAAGTCCTTTAAAGTACATGTAACCATTCTCATCTGTTATAGCTGTATATACTTTGTCAGGATCAGTTTTACTTGTAAGAGTAAAGGTTGCACCAACACCTGCATGTGTTTCCTTTGATTCGTCAATTTCAGTTTCACTCCTGGTAGAAATAACTTTTCCATTTTCATCAACTTTTACAAGTTCTGTTGTTTTTCTGTTATTTGTTGTACTTGTTCCATTGATATTTCCATCAATTGCAAATGTATAATGATATGTTTTCTTTTCCTCTGTTTTTGCATTTGCAGTACCTGATGGAGAATTGGTATATTCTACATATACAGTATTGGTATGCGGATCAAAATTTACTTTTGCATCATCCGTTAAAATTGCTTTGTAATTTACTTCTACAGTTTTTCCGCCATTAGCAAGGATATACCCCTTCTTAAAAGCAATCTGCAAATTCTGCCCCTGTGCAGTTACTGTAAATTTATCTTCATTTTCTGCTACTGCCGTACCATCAATTTTTACTTCAACAGTGCCGGCTTTTATGGAAAGTCCGTCTAATGTATCGTGAATTATATACTCTACCTTAGATGTATCTGTATTGTATTCTGCGCTGTATTCCGGAATTGCTGCAGTGATTTTATAGCTTACCTCATCACCGATTGCCACATCATCACCTTTTGCATTTCCAGATCCCGGATTTACAATTACTTTATCAACTGTTACACTATTGGATTTCATATAACCTGTGGTTCCTTTTAAATCCCAGCGCGCAGATGCATCAATCGGATCAGATGTCATCTGGTTATCAGTACCATTCCTGCTGTAGTACACACCGGCAAGCATTGGATTGTAAATCTTTGCCGGTGTGGTATTGGTACCAGCTGTTACAAGTACGATCCAATATCCCGGAGCAACACTTGCTGTATAAGTAGTTCCATTTCCTGTAAGCTGTACTCCGGCACCATCATTCGGAACAATCTTTGCTAAAGCTGCAATCTCATCAGGTGTAGGCTTTAAAATATCAGCAATTGCATAACTGGCATCTGCTTTTTCATATCCCTGAAAACCTTTTCCTTCAAGATATTTTGCTTTCGTAATCTGATACGCAGTTACTGTTAACCCAGCTTCCACATTTTTAACTGTGATAGTTGCTCTGTCAGCATCCGTAGGTTCCTGCCCATCTGCAAACGCTGCCGTACACAGCGACAGCACCATAACTGCCGCTACCAGTAATGCCCCAAGCTTCTTAAACAGATTCTTCATATGACTGCTCCTTTCTTTCTCTGCATTTTTTCTTTTCCATTCCTTCGTATTATCATATTTACAATTAATGGGTTACGACCTTTCAGCTTCTTCCTCCTTTCGTTTACTGTTTATAAACAACAGGAATGCAGTTGCAAGAATCGCTGCACCACTGATTGTAAACCCATAGATACCAGGGCCACCGGTACTTGGTAACGAATATAGTTTTGAATTTTTGATTGTCTGTACTACATCCAACAACTGACCTTCATCATTTCCAAGAGTTACCTGAATTACATTACCCGTAATAGAATACCCATCCGGAGCTTTAATCTCTGTAATTGTATAAATTCCCGGCTCCAGTCTGTCAAATTTCGCTCTGCCATTGGAATCAGTTGTTACTGTAATTACATTTCCAGATTCATCCTTTAGATCCTGTCCATCCTTCTGAAGTTTGAACTCTGCACCTTCAAGAAAGATTTTTTGATCTTCACTGTCAATCTTAATGATTGTTATGGATCCATACCTCTTATTTGTAATTGTAATATTTTTCTGTGTTGCATCACTTTCATCGACTGCCAGATCACTGTAGTTTACTTCATACTCGATATCTCCGATCATCATTGCTGAGTCAGTTTTTACATATCCTGTTTTATCTGTGCCGATAATAAAATCCGCTGTTTCCAGCTCTGCTGCCGGTCGAAGCTCTTTTACAACATATTCAATTGCAGGATCCAGTCTATCAAATATTCCGGAATACTTATTCGTTTCATTGAGTTCCAGATATTTATCAGTTACCGGTGTTAATATCTCTACGTCACCTTTTACTGTTTTCTGATACAGACCTGCATAAACAGGAACTGCTCCGGCTATTTCAGAAGATCCGGCCTTCCATATCTTATTCACTTTAATCTTGCTATATGGAGTATTCGTAACGGTCATCTCTGCATTGTAATACAGTTTAATAATTCCCTCATTTCCAACTGCAGAAGTTTCGTTTTGATGTCCTGTATCTCCTTCCATTACCTTATTTTTAATCTCATATGAAGGATCTTTATATTTATTCTGTGTATCAAGTTCTTCCTCTGTTACCCTGTAATAAGTGCCTGAAATAATTTCGGTAATTGCAACTGTATAATCTTTTCTGATTCCTGGAATAATTCCATTGTCAGTCGTTCCGCATACAGCAGGACTTTGTCCTTTATTTACAAGATCCTGATTCTCATCATAAGCATAATAATTTCCTGCCCTATCTCTCAGATAATATTCTCCTACATAAGGCTGTAAATGATCTTTATCAGGACCAAGCTCTATTTTGAAAGAAAACGTATCATCCGTGTTCACATCCGGATTCATCCTCTTGGTGATCCGAAGCTCTCGCCTGTTTGCTGCTGAACAGTTATTTGTGTAAACTACAACAGGTCTTTCACTGACCTGTTTCGTATCAGTCATAATATCTTTTACTTCACCTGTCTGTTCATTGTTTTCATCAAACTCTGTATAGCTGGTATTATTGATCGTAATCTGATCATACTCTTCCGATCTTACTCCAACCTCTTTTACATAATATTTCCGGTTGGCCTTCAGGCCTGTAAAAATTGCAGATTCACCGGGTTTTAAATAAAACACACCATCATACGTTTTTTCATTAACATTCTCTCCATCAAAAAAATCAATCGGAGTTCCAGTCGGCTTACCCGCATTTCCTTTTACTGCACTCTTTAAAAGCTCATATTCGCTATCTGAATATATCTCATTTCCATTTGTATTCGTGCTCAGAATTTTCTGTGCATATACCTGGAATGCAAACTTTACATTGCTGTATTTTTCCTTGTCAGTATTGCTGAGCTCTTTTCTTACTTCAGCCTGTCCGCTCGGAATGACCTGGATGTTAAATTTCACATGAAGATTAGAAGCTCCTGCACCTCGCTCCATATAAAACATCTTGAATTTATGAGTCGTATAATCCTTAAATGTATTTCCTGTAAAATAATTTTTAACAAGATCATCATTCCAGTCTGTTCCGTCCGGAAATACTCTCGCTGCCTGAAATATTGCTTTCAGTGTAGTCTCAGATGAAACAGGTGTCTGTCCGGTTTTACAGTCCTTCCAGCTTACAACACCTGTATTGAAATTAATCTTACCGGAATGAGCATCATGTACACCACCAATATCAAGAACCAGTACACCATCAATGTAAATCCACATATCATCATCGCCATTGAACTCATAAATCATGTCCTGCCTGGTTGCTCCATCCGGAAGCGTAGCTTTACCGTCTTTTGGCTGAAGAAAATTTGCTCCCATGTACATACCGAAATAATAATCATTTGTTCCCTGGGTCAGATAAAGTTCTTTACCTTTTGCCTGCTCTTTATTACTTAATGCCCGTCCATCTTCATCATATAAATTTGTATTAGTTGAAAAACCTCCGTTCGCGATTGCATTATATGGCATGAAATTTCCACGTTGATAAAAATACCTGTTTTCATTACTCGGAGTTCCAATTGCATCATAAACCGTAAAGTCGGAATTATCTCCCAGATAAGCATAATTTCTGAAACTGCTGTACTCATAATATCCTGTCGCATCATAAACAGATTTCAAAAATAAATGATTCACTTCTTTTCCATTAAATAATGACTCCAGGCTTTTTCCATTCTTCACTGTTGTTGGATATTCAGATGATTTCGGTATTTTGTTATTCAATAAATTCTTTTTTATACTTCCATCACCATATGATCCCCCTATATCTATTAAGGAGTTCATGCTCTCACCTATTGCACGTACTTCTGGAATATTATCTCCTTCCAGGTTTTTCATTCTCATTGTAATTCCATCCCCGGTATGGTCCACTGTTTCAACTGTTTCCATATTCTGCGCATAAACGAAATATACGGTACCATTGATATTACTCCAGTTACCATTGGAATCTGCACTGTTGTATTGATTATTTCCACCGGAATAACGCAGTCTCTTAATTTCAGTTCCCTCATCCGTCGCTGTTGAGCTTACCTTTGCTTTATAAAAAGAATATCCTGTAACTGCCGGAGCTATTGAACTTACCTTAACCTCATTATTGCTTTTCAAGTTTTGGGATTGATTATTTCCGAGTGAAACTCCTGCCGTATTGATCAGTTGAATTCTCAATGTATTGGAACTGCTCTTCCACGTAATCGTAAATACAGAAAAGCTCTCCGTCTCAAACTCAGCTTTCTGAACTTCCCCCTCTGTATTAGCCTCCACATTTGCTGTTCCGTCCTGGGTCATGTCTACAACAGATTGTACATTTCCATTCTCATCTTCAACCAGATGCATTACTGCAATGTCAAATGCCTGCTGTGCTTCATTCACTTCCTCCGGTTCCGCTGATTCCTGATATTCCATCGAAATCTTAACTTTTCCATCTTCCTGATTGATCTTCTGTCCGTCGCTGCCTGCAAAATAGATATCATAAGCCAGAAATCCTGCGA
Organism: Blautia schinkii; assembly: GCF_013304825.1. Lineage (GTDB taxonomy): Bacteria > Bacillota > Clostridia > Lachnospirales > Lachnospiraceae > Blautia_A > Blautia_A schinkii_B. The sequence goes on from NZ_JAAWUO010000011.1 coordinate 61,754, forward strand.
TGGAATACTCTTCGTTCTCAGCTTTGTTTTCAAGCTGTGCCGCTACTTCGGAATACTGTTCTGATTCTTTTTCAACCGATGTTACCACAAACTCTGCGTCTTCCGGAATGACTCCGCTGGCAGCAGTTGCTGTTACAATCACATTATCCACAGTCCTTGTATAAGTAACTGGTTCTTCCTGCTCCATATCCGTTGCTTCTTCAGCTAACTCTTCAACCTCCTCAGAATCCTGATAACTTTCTTCCCCTGCTTCATCAGAATCTTTCTCCAGATTCTCTGCTGCTTTTTCTTCTTCCCGCCTGTCCGGATTCTCCACCGGCTGCTCTTCCTGCTGCTCTGTTTCCCGACCTTCACTGTTTTTTACATCAGGTGTGATTTCTTCAGCGGTCCATACGGAAGTATCTTCATCATCTGAAAACAACTCCTCCGTCTCATCTCCCAATATTTCATCCGCGGAGATTGTGTATGCGCTTGGCATACAGGACACCATCAACGCCAAAGACACCATAAATGCCAGGATTTTTCTCATCTTAACATTCTTCAATCTCTTCATACCTTGCCCGCTTTCCTGTGTGTGCATTAACGTGTACTATATTCTTTATTACCTTCCTTCTTTTTTTATTCCTTTCTTTTTTAAGAACTTCCGTTGTATCAAAAAAAGAGCCTCCGGACCCTAAGGCCCAAAAGCTCTCTTCCAAATATTCACATATTCAGTTCAAAATCTCATCCAACACGAAGACGGAATTTCTGGATCTCTTTTTCACTGGAAACTCTCTCAATCTCAGCACCGAGACTTCTCAGCTTCTCCTCAAAATTCTCATATCCACGCTGAATATAAACGATATCATCAACAACCGTTACACCCTCTGCTGCCAGACCTGCAATAACAAGTGCAGCACCTGCGCGAAGATCCGGAGCACTGACACGCGCACCGGTAAGCTTCTTCACACCATCAATGATAGCAGAATTCCCCTCTACCTTGATATTTGCTCCCATACGGGAAAGCTCATCTGCATATTTGAAACGGTTCTCAAAAATACTCTCAGTAACAATACTTGTACCCTCAGCAAGTGCAAGGGTAACTGCGATCTGTGGCTGCATATCTGTAGGATATCCAGGATATGGCAGAGTTTTTACATGAGTACGATGAAGTGTATGTGGCGCACGTACACGAACTGCATCATCAAACTCCTCAACCTCACAGCCGATCTCCTCAAGCTTCGCTGTTGTAGCTTCAAGATGCTTCGGAATAACATTGCGTACTGTAACATCACCGCCTGTAGCAGCTGCTGCAAACATAAAAGTACCAGCCTCGATCTGATCTGGAATAATAGAATACTCTGTACGATGAAGAGTCTCAACACCACGGATGCGGATCACATCAGTACCTGCACCCTTGATATTAGCACCCATGCTGTTCAGGAAATTGGCAACATCAACAACATGCGGCTCTCTTGCAGCATTCTCGATAATTGTACGGCCTGCTGCCATGGAAGCTGCCATCATGATATTGATAGTCGCACCGACAGAAACCACATCCAGGAAGATATGACTTCCATGAAGATTCTCAGCCCTGGCAACGATAGCACCATGGAGAATATCCACCTCAGCACCAAGAGCACGAAATCCTTTCAGATGCTGGTCGATCGGTCTGCTGCCGATATTACATCCGCCCGGAAGCGGAACTTCTGCATGTTTATACTTTCCGAGCAATGCACCCAGAAGATAATATGATGCGCGGATCTTCTTGATAAATTCATAATCCACACTGAGATTGCCGATGGTAGAACCGTTGATCTTTACAGTAGATTTATCTACACGTTCTACCTGAGCACCGATTTCTGAGATTGCCTCAAGAAGAACATTGATATCTCTTACGTCCGGCAGATTCTCAATTAATATAGTTTCATCAGTCATAATGGCTGCTGATAATATTGCAAGAGCAGCATTTTTTGCACCTGCAATATCCACTTCTCCAACAAGAGGATTGCCGCCTTTAATCACATACTGTTCCATAACACACCTCTATTATTTACTCCTCTATGAGCAGAAAATTTGCTGCTGTTCATTCTATGAGCAACACTGAAATCTTTCCGCAACTTATAGTTATTTTCATCACTTAGTATAAACAGAAACACACGTTCCCTGAACCCGTCTTTTAGGTCAGTTGTATATTATAACACATATTTCACATTTGTAAACTACTTCTCTCCCCGTTTCAGTGCCTGAAGCACCAGCTGAAGGCTTCCCTCCAGATCTTTATCCTCTTCATCAACAATGATATCTGCATACTTTTCATATAAAGATACACGTTCTTCATACAGACTTTCAAGCGTCTGTCCCTCTTTCAGGAGAACTCCACGTCCTTTAAGATCCCCAAGACGTTTAGACAGAAGCTTCAGTGAAATCTTGAGATAAACAACAATTCCCTCTGATTTCAGATGCTGCATTGCCTCATCACAGTACACCACACTTCCACCTGTGGCAATTACTGTATTCTCAACCTGAATGGACGCATTCACACGGTTCTCAACCGCCTTGAATCCCTCCGGTCCATCCTGTTCAATGATCTCACTTAATGTTCTCTTTTCTTCCTTCTGGATGATCAGATCAGAATCAATAAACTGGTATCCCAGTACCTTGGCAAGCACAACGCCGATGCTGCTTTTTCCAGCACCCGGCATTCCAATCAGCGTAATATTATTCATACTGTGTCCTTTCATTTTAGCATAACTGCAATTAAATCTCAACGATCGTCACTTTACCTTTATTTCTTCCGTTTATTCGTTTTCTTCTTCACACTGTAGCCGAAAGTTCCGACTTTCCGGCCACCTGCAAGATATTCCCCATGAGAATAAACCAGAAGCCCTGCATCGTTAAGATGAAATTTATTATTTTTATCCATGTATGCTTCGTCTGCATGAACCGCAAGTACATCTGCCAGAAACATGTCATGGGATCCCAGTTCTTTTATTTCCCGTACTCTGCACTCAATAGAAACCGGTGCTTCCCCGATCAGCGGTGCAGAAACATACTGTGCTTTCTCTTTTGTAAGATTCAGCTTCTGAAATTTGTCAACATCGCGTCCTGAACGCACTCCGCAGAAATCCGTTGCAAAAGCCAGTTTTTCTGTTGTCAGATTGATAACAAATTCTCCCGTTTTTTTGATCATGTCATATGAATAACGGGAGGGTCGGACTGAAATATAAGCCATGGCCGGATTCGTACACACAGTTCCTGTCCACGCAACTGTAATGATATTATCGTTGCCTTCACCATCTGTAACACTGACCATCACAGCCGGCAGCGGATAGATCATATTTCCCGGCTTCCAGATCTGTTTCGCCATTTCTCCGGCCTCCTTATGCGTAATCGCTGTTCATAAGCTGAGCAGCCTCCATCATAGCCGGGATCAGCTGTTTCTTTCTGGATACCACGCCTTTCAGGCAAAAAGTATCTCCATCCGGTTTCCGTTCAAAAGCGATCTCAGCCATCTGCTGGCTTCCCTCTCCATAGAAAAGAAGCTCTGTGGATTCTTCCAGGATATTAGTCAGCATAAAGTAAACTCTTGTGATATCATGGCGTCCGCATTCACTTACCATAAACGGCATCAGCTTCTCCTTGATTTCCTTCAGCTCCTCGCTATCCATGGAACTGATCTGTCCCACGCCAAAGGAAACATTGCCTTCACCGATAAATTTCTTATAATCCTGATAAAAGATCTCCTCAGGAGACTTATCTTTCAGATTACTTCCTGCTGAGAACATTTCTCTTGCAAATTTCTCAATGTTGATTCCTGCGATCAGGGCAAGCGCACTGGCAGCGATCTTATCCTTCTGCGTGCAGGTCGGTGAACGGAACATAAGCGTATCAGAAATGATCGCAGCGCAGAGAAGTCCGGCAATCTTTTCCGGAATCTCCAGTCTCTGCTCACCATAGATCTCATAAAGGATCGTTCCTGTGCATCCAACCGGCTCATTACGGAAAGCAACAGGTGTCATAGTCTGCAGAGTTCCAAGCTTATGATGATCGATGATCTCAAGAATTTCAGCCTTCTCAATATTATCAACTGCCTGATCCACCTCGTTATGATCAACAAGCACAACCTTCTTCTTGTGCATATCCAGGAAATTACGTCTGGAAATCGTTCCGATACATTTGCCATGAGGATTGATGACAGGAAATGCCCTGTGACGGTTTTTTATCATAACCTCCTGAATATCATCAGTGAAATCCTCAGTGTTAAATGTAACCATGTTATCACGTTTCATAACATAATTTACCGGAATACTCTGATTGATCAATCGCGCAATATTGAACGTATCATACGGTGAGCGGATGATCACGATACTTTTCTCATGTGCAAGCTTCACTACTTTCTCGGAAACTACAATATTCAGTCCTACAATAATACAGCTTACATTCTGGCTGATAGCCTGAAGATGATCTTCCTCACGGTCTCCCATGATGATCATATCATTCTCTTCAATATAGCCCTCCATCATCTTCGGATTGGCTGTTCCAACGAGAACTTTTCCCTTAACAAAATATCCGTGGCTGTTTCCCTCTACAACCTCGCCTCCTACAGTCTCAGCAATCCTCTGATACTGTGTCCTCGCATTGGAAAGGAGGTAGCTGTCTGTTGTATCCATATAGGTCTTGGCAATATCTCCGATGGTCACAAGACCTTCCAGGCAACCATCTTTATCGCGGATCGGAAGAGATACGATGCTGTTCTCCTGCATCATATCCCAGGCATTCTTCAGAGACATGCTCTTATCTGCCGGTGGGCTGATACGGATATCCATATCTTTAACCTGGGTTCCGATATTTCCGAGATAAGCCGGAGGCTGTACGCCAAAACGGTTCAGCACATATCTTGTCTCTTCATTGATCTGGCCTGCTCTCTTCGGGATATATTTCTTGTTCTGTGTGGTTCTGTTTTTAATGTCAGCATAGGCAATGGCCGAACAAATGGAATCCGTATCCGGATTCTTATGTCCGATTACAAATATTCTCTCCTGATTTTTCATTCACATCCATCCTTTTTCATCCAAGTGTCGTTGCTATGTAGTGTGAACATTTCTCAGTCCAGCTTGATATTTGCAAAAAGTGAACCAAGGGATGTTGTTGCCTCTTCACCGGACTCAGGAAGCTCAAAAATCTCCTCCTCAACTTCCTTCGCCATCAGATCAGATGCTTCTTTAATGCTTAAGCTCAGTTTTCCGTCCTTGATGGCAATAACTTTAACTTTGACCTTGTCGCCTACATTTACTGCCTCTGAAGGCTTCTTAATCCTTTTTTCGCAGATCTGTGAAATATGCACCAGACCGGAAATTCCATTTCCGAGATCAACGAAAGCACCATACGGTTGTAGGCTTTCAACAGTTCCTTCTGTTACAAAACCAACCTCAATATTGGATATCTTATTTCTGCGCTCTTCATCTGCCTTTTCACGAAGAAGCTCTTTCGCAGAAAGCACAAGTCTCTTTTTCGCTTTATCAACATCAATAACCTGTACAGTAAGCGGTTTATTCAGATACTCTTCCGTATCCTCAACGTAGCTCAGAGCCAGCTTGGATGCCGGAATAAAACCACGAATGCCTTCCACATAGGCAATAGCTCCGCCGTTTACGATACCTTTTACAACAACATCCAGTGCTTCTCCTGATTTCTGAAGTTCAGCAAGTTTATCCCATGCCAGAACCTCTGCTGCCTCCGCTCTGGAAAGCAGGATATTGCCCTGGCCATCGTCTTTACGAAGAACAGTTGCCTGGATCTCCTCGCCCGGCTGTACTGCCTCTTTCAGATTAAACCCCGGCTCCCTGGAAAATTCCTCTGCCGGTATGAATCCCTCTGTATAATATTTAAGATCAAGAACAACACCTGTCTCATCAACACTTACAACTGTACCGGTGATAATGTCACCTTCATCAATTTTTTTAAAAGAAGCCTCGAGCTCCTGCTCAAAATCTTTCATAGACTCCGCCATTTCCTGACCTCCTGTTCACCTTTATCTATTTATCATTTACTGCCAGCCGACGCTTTATGCCTGCTGCCGATTTTATCCTCATCTTAGTTATTATAGCATGAGCCATCAGCCCGCGCCATGTTTTTTTAGTACATCATAAACCAAAAAAGCCCCTGCATTCCTGCAGAAGCTTATTTTTTTAATATTTAAAGTATTTTTTTCCATAAAACGAGGAGTGCCCCGGTAGTGGCTTACCGGGGCGATTATTATGAAAAAAATTGTATGTGTAATGATACAGATACACACCATTACAGCGTCTTTTGTAGTGTTCTTTCGAACTGTTATTATAGTAGCAGACAAATATGAACATTTTATGAACAGCTCGTGAACTTTTAGCTTATTTGCACAATTTTCTTCGTCATTTTCCTCTTTTTTTATAAAAACGCCACATTCATGTTTCTATCTCAAGTCCTAAATATTGTACATTTTGTACATTTTGTATAAAACCAGTAATAATAGTCCTAATAAAAGTGACATTTAAAACACCTGCCTCTTACTGACGGGAAAGCATTCCCTTAACAAACTGAATTGCTTTCTGGAAAATATTCTTCACATCTGATTTTGTGACACCCATATCTTTCAGAGTGCTGTATGCATCATTTACATATTTCTTGATCTGGTCATCGCTGACATCAATTCCGCGGAACTTGCTGATTATATTTACCAGTGAGCTCTTATCATCATCGGAAAGTGACACTCCATAATAATCTGCTGCTTCATCGATTCCCTGTGAGATCTCATCGTCTGTGATCTGATTGGAATCAAAAAGTCCTTTCACATAAACAATGATATCGCTTACTTTGTCCGGGTCAGCTGCAAGAGATTCAACTTCGTTATTTTTAAGAATTTCCTCAGCCTGGCTCATAACTGAACCGGAATCAGATGCCATAACCATCATCGGTGAAGTACAGGAGATAATACCTGCAACAACCAGTGCTGTGATCCTGTTCATTTTTTTCATAATATTCATCCTCCATATAGGCATCTGCCTGTATACCTAAACTATAACTATTCTCTGTTTCAATAAATTTGTTTCCTTTTGACGCTCCCCAGTATAACACACCTCCCCCACACCTTGTAAAGCCAGCTTTTCCTTTTTTCACAATTTCCAGGTCAGACTTTATGTTGTGCCGGAAAATATATTCACAATATTTTCATATTTCCAACAAACTTTCCTAACATTTCTTTCTTATAATAAATATTGTAAATTTTTCATTACTTACTTGTGTCTGACAGATCAGGCACAACCTCCTTTCTATGACAAGTTATATATGTGCGTATGGATTCCTCTCCAACGTCCATACGCACCACGCAAAAAGAACCCGGAACAGCTGCCCGGGTTCTTTTTGTATCTTAAAACGTTTGTTTATTTTTTCATTTCATAAATACAGTTGGCAAGCATTGCAAACTGTTCCAGAGTTAGTGCCTCTCCTCTGATATTCAGCGGAAGTCCGCACTTTTCGAACACATTCTCAATTTCTTCCTTACTCAGGGAAAAATCTCCGGAATTTTTGATTCCGTTTACAAGAGTCTTTCTTCTCTGGTTAAAAGATGCGCGGATCAGCCTGAACATGAGACGTTCATCATAAACATCCACCGGCGGCTTCTCATAACGCGTCAGTTTAATAACTGCACTCCCAACCTTAGGACGTGGCATGAAACAATTCGGCGGCACATTGGCCACGATCTCCGGTTTCGCATAATATTGCACAGCCAGCGAAAGTGCTCCATAATCCTTGGTGCCAGGTCCAACCTGCATACGGTCTGCAACCTCTTTCTGCACCATAACAGTGATGGAATCCACCGGAACATTCTTCTCAAAAAGTCCCATGATGATCGGAGTTGTAATGTAATACGGCAGATTCGCCACTACTTTTACCGGTTTACCGCCATTCTTTTCATCTGCGATCTTTTTAATATCCGTCTTAAGGATATCATTATTGATCACAGTTACATTATCCCAATCCTTCAAAGTATCTTCAAGGATCGGAATCAGGGAACTGTCGATCTCTACAGCAGCAACCTCTCTTGCTGCTTCCGCAAGATACTGGGTCATGGTTCCGATTCCGGGACCGATCTCCAGTATAAAATCATCCTTCGTGATTCCTGAAGAATCTATGATCTTCTCCAGAACATGTTCATCGATCAGAAAGTTCTGACCAAACCTTTTCTGGAAAACAAAATGATACTTTTGAAGGACTTCAATGGTATATTTCGGGTTGCCCAGATAAGGTCTGGTCATATTTCTTTACCTCTGCTTTTCTGTTTATTCTTATCAGCTGAAATCCTTTTCAAGAAGTACAGTATAACCATCACGGTCCACTCTCTTCTTGGATCGTTTAAATAATCCGCCCTGTGCTTTTGCCATTGCGTTATCAAGCATTGTCTTCACGGTTCCGATGCACATCGGCTGGTCTTCTTTCTGGTTGATTCCAATCAGATTGTACAGCGCAAGCATGCCCATCTGGTCAATTCGGAATCCGTTTTCCATTGTATAGACCTTCGCAAAATTAACAAGCTCATCATTTGTAAATACAGGTATATTGATCATGGATGTAAACTTCTTCGCAAGCTTCGGATATCTTGCGATCAGCTTACGCATTCCGATCTTTTCATCCTCAAGAATGACGATCATACCCTTCGTATTTCCGTTCATCACTTCATCAAGCTCATCTGCTGTTTCCTGGGAAAGCTGGTTTGCATTCTCAATAACAAGAAAACCTCCTGCAAGCTTGGATACAATATCTGACATGCTTTTGCCGTTAAGATCTTCTGCGAATATATAAGCAACCTTGGATGCCTCAATATTCAGTTCTTTACAGATTGCCGGGATCAGACTTGAGATCAGCCTTGTTTTTCCTGTTTCCCTGCCACCCATAATGATCACATTACCTGTCTGGGAAGTCTTATCAGCAGCACCCTTCTGTACATCACAGAGCACATCAAGCAGCTGCTCTTTCATTCCCGGAACTGCTACAAAATATGTGAAAAGCTGCTTTTCTTCATCAGTGAGCTGTTTCTTTCTGGAAATGATCTTATTTGGATCCCTCTCCGGCTGGATGGTCTCGATGAATTTCTCAAGCTGCTCTTCCTCGCTGAGTTCTTCTTCCTCATCATCCTCTTCCATAGCTCTGTTATCCAGAAGGCTGGCAATGAAATCATCTTCTTCATCGTCCTCGTCTTCCGGCTCTGCTTCAAATTTATCCGCAGAACTGAAATCCTCTGCACTGTATTCCTCTTCCTCATCAAGAGGAGTTTCTTCCTCCGTAACAGTTGCTGTATCGTCTGTGATACCATTTTCTGCTGCAATTCCCGGTGCTTCTTCAGTTTCATCTTCTTCTAATTCCAGAGAAGGGATCTCATCGAATCCATCATCCTCTTCATCCAGATCTGCATCTGGCTCGTCCGGCTTCTGCACTCCAGCCGGTCCATTGAGAAATTCAGCCTCTGCAGCCTGCAGATCCTCCTCTGTAACAGGCTCTTCGTCCTCATCAAACACAACATCCGGAACACGGTTAAGTGTGTGTTCTTCCGTATCTGCTTCCTGCTGTGCGGAAATCTGCGCCATGATATCCTCGATATCTGCTGCATCCGGCTCCTCCGGAACAAATGGATCCTCTGCAAGGTCAAGATCATTCTCTTCCTCAGCAGATGTAACTTCTGCATTCTGTGCATCCTGAGTTACATCTTCTTTTGGAATTTTGATTCCCTGCTCTGTTGCAGCTGCAAGAATCGTATCTTCCAGATTAAATCCCTGATCAGAATCTTTTTTCTCGCCTACTGAAGCAGCAATATCATCAATGTTTCCAAAAATTCCTGACGCATCCGGAATATCAGCAGCACTGCTTGCATTCTCCGGATCTACATTTATCATAGATTTCGGAATCTTCAGCTCAGGCATGCGCATTGTAGCGGAGAAATCCGGCTGGTCTTTCTCTGCCTTCTCTTCTTCTTTATCCTGCAGTTCTTCCGTCTTAAGCTGTACCGTTCCCCCTGACAGATTATCAATACCCGATACCAGCATTTCCTCACCGTCTGCGATTTCCGGCTCTTCCTCGGACGCCTCTTCCGAATCCTCCTCAATTTCTGCCTTTTCAGTTTCTTCTGCGGCAGCAGCCTCAGCTTCCGGTGTATCTTCTTCTGTATCCGAATCCGAAACATTCAGATCCTGCTCATTCTCTTTTTCTTCATCTGCAGTATTTTCTTCCAGTTCCTCAGATTCTTCGGACTTCTTATGTCCACCGAAAATATCCCGGAAACCTTTTGAAATTTTTTCCTGTAATGTCTCTGCACTGCTCAGATCACGCTCATCATCCACCTGAATCGTATCTGTGACCGGTCTGGCCTCTTCATATTCTGTATCAGCAGCTGCTGTTTCCTTACTCTCCCTGATCTCCTGGGCTTTTTCCGGCGGAATCAATTTCGGAATAAACTGCTGCTCATATTTCTCTTTCTCCTCACCAGTAAGAACACCCATTCTCTGCTTCAGGTCAAGAGCCTTCATCACATAATTGCCATCATTAAACCAGAGAACCATCTCATTGCATAGATCCAGACATTTCTGCTTGTCTCCTGCTTTATAATAAAGCTTAGCCAGCTCATATGACCAGCGTTCTGTGAATTCCTTCTCCTTGTATTCCTCAAGAATACGGATCTGCTCATTCAGAGATGCGTTCTTCGCTCTGGCAATCTTATATTTCAGTATATACTGGCTGTTGTCACTGCCTGCCACTTCTCTGTATTCATCAAAGAATTCTGTGGCTTCACTGATCTGTCCCATCTTAAGTGAAACTTCTATCAGACGGTAAAGAATATTCTTACCGATCGGTGCTCTGTGATACGCAAGAAGAAAAATTTCCTTGCTCTCCTCATAGCGCTTGTTGGCAGCGTAAATCTCGCCTACAACGCAAAGGGTACGGACATTCTTCACACGACGCCATTCAATGCTGTCAACAATCTGCATGGCACCTTTGTAATCCTGGGCTTCAACCAGTTTATTAATCTGACCCAGCTTGACGCGAAACTCCTCTTTATCCAAAATATTCACCAACTTTCCATATTCAGAATCAGTTTAACATATGCCTACGGCCTTGTCAAAACCCTTTAGGCATATAAACGTGCCCTTTTACCACCTGAAAAACCTTGTTGATCTCAAACTGATGACTGACAAAATCATCCAGACCTGTACAGGTGATAAGTGTCTGTATATCATGTATACTTTCCAGAAGATATGTCTGCCTGTTACTATCCAGTTCCGAGAGCACATCATCCAGCAGAAGCACCGGCGTATCCCTGATCTTTTTTTTGACCAGATATATCTCCGAGAGCTTCAGTGAAAGTGCTGCTGTCCTCTGCTGTCCCTGCGAACCATACTTCCGGATATCAATACCATTTACCTTCACGCAGAAATCATCTCTGTGCGGTCCCACGGAAGTAAGCTTCATCCTCAGATCCCGGTCTCTGTTCTGCACAAGCTTCTGCTCAAAATCTCCTGCTGTCACACTTGGCTCATACAGGATCTCAAGCTCCTCCAAACCTCCTGTCAGACCCTTGTGGAGGCCTTTTGCAATCTCATTAAGTTCTTCAACGAATTCCTCTCGTTTCTCAATGATCTTCCTTCCATAACCAAGCATCTGTGTATCCCAGATATCTAGTGTATCTTTCAGTCCCGGATTTGCATAACAGTCTTTGAGAAGACGGTTTCTCTGGTTCACAATGTGATTGTAGCTGGCCAGCTCCGTGATATAAACACCATCCAGCTGACAGAGCTCCGAATCCAGAAAACGTCTTCTCTCTCCCGGTCCATTCTTGATAATATTAAGATCCTCCGGAGAAAAAAACACAAGGTTTACCACTCCCAGAAGCTCCCTTGCCTTACGGATCGGCAGCCCGTTGATGGCAACTCCTTTCGCTTTGTTTTTCCGGAGGTGCATGTCTATTTTGTATGAAAGATCGCCCTTTTTCACCATCATTCGGATGTGGGATTCCTCATTCTCGAAGCGGATCATCTCCCGGTCCTTGCTCCCCTTATGGGATTTACTTGTCCCGGCCAGATAAACAGCTTCCAGAATATTTGTTTTTCCCTGGGCATTATCGCCATAGAGAATATTGGTCCCCTGATCAAAATTCATCTCCAGCAATTCATAATTCCTGAAATTATTCAGTCTGATGGATTCAATGTACATTCCTTCACCCAATCACATAAATATCTTTTCCATCGTAGGAAATGGTATCTCCCGGATGGATCTTGCGGCCGCGGCGGTTTTCAACCTCGCCGTTTACCAGAACAAGGCCGTCATTGATAGCATATTTCGCCTCAACACCGTCTTCCACAACCCCCGCCAGCTTCAGTGCCTGACCAAGCTTAATAAATTCATCTTTAATTCTGATTTCCACTTCTTTTTCCTCTCAAAATATCAGGCAGATTTTAAATATCTGCCCTGCAATAAATTACCGCCAGTAAAAAATCCTCTATATTGATCAGATTTGGGGGCAGTTTTAACTACCACCTTCAGACTTTTTTCAAAAAGGGGTAGTTTTAAAATACCACCTGGCAGCTATATTTTCAGTTACATATGCTTCAATAATGCTGTTTGCGTGTACGTGTCACGCGGACATATACATTATAATGCACAATTACTATCTTCCCTGATTCTGGTTGATGTTTACCGGAAGGATCAGATAAGTATAATTCTCCTCATCATCACGGATAAAGCAAGGTGCTTTCGGGTTTACAAGGTAAATTGTAACGGTCTCATCATCAATAACACGAAGAGCATCGATCAGGAATTTCGGGTTAAAGCCGATCATAATATCTTTACCCTCTTTCTCAATATCGATCTCCTCATTCATGGAACCCATTGCAGAATCAATACGCAGCTCCATATCATCATCTGTGATGTTGATAATGATTGGTTTTTTATCAACCTCGCGGACAAGAAGTGTCGCACGATCGATACAATCCAGGAACTCTTTTTTGTTAATTTTCAGTTTTGTTTCATAATCACTGGAAAGCATCTGATCAATTCTGAAATATTCGCCCTCAATCAGTCTGGAAACTACCATAGTCTGATCAAATTCAAAGAGAATGTGGTTTTTTGTAAAGTAAATACTTACCTGATCATCCACTTCTCCGGACAGGATCTTGCTTACTTCACTTAAAGTTTTTCCCGGAACTACCACTTTCCGGTCAGAATACTCTTTTTTAAGTGGCATTTTTCGGATCGCAATACGGTGGCCATCCAGAGAAACTACTTTCAAACAGTTATCCTTGATCTCAAAAAGTTCACCTGTCATCAGCTTGTTGTTTTCATTCACAGCAATAGAAAAAATGGTCTGTCTGATCATTTCTTTCAACGTATACTGAGAAATTGTAAGTGGTTCATCCTTCTCGATCATTGGTAAATAGGCAAAATCTTCTCCGGATTTTCCGGGAATATTGAATTTTGCTTTTTCACAGGTGATGGTTGCTGTATATTTATCATCAGTTTTAATAGTAATATCATTATCTGGAAGTCGTCTGATGATTTCATAAAAAATCTTTGCATCAAGAGCGACCATTCCTTTTTCTTCAATAATACCATCAACGATAGTTTCAATTCCCAGTTCCATATCATTGGTGGTAAATTTAATTTGATTTGTTGTTGCATCCATAAGGATACATTCAAGTATTGGCATGGTGGTTTTTGATGGAACTGCTTTGAGTGCGATACTTACACTTTTTAACAGACTTGATTTGGAGCAGATAATTTTCATAATGTGTATAACTCCTTTTTTGGATAAATTGTGGTTTTTATAGATATATTTATAGAAAAAATCCGCCGTAACCGCCGTAGGGGGACAGATTTTGTGAAAAACTCCCGTAAGGCTGATGTTTTCAAGGGTTTTCAGGTGGGATAACTTTGTGTAAAAGTGGTAGTTTCGGATGTGAATAAACCGGGGATAAAATTACCGCCGCTTTTTTGCAAAAAAGTTGTACACATCCTTCCACATACAATCAACACGTTATACACCAGTAATGTGGAAAACTTTCCTAACCTTGTGGATTAATCTTCTTTTTCAATATATCTATGGTATTTTTTAAGTTATCGTCGTTCTGCAATTCGTTTTCGATCTTTTCAATGCCGTGCATAACTGTTGTATGGTCACGGTTTCCAAGTGCTTTTCCGATATTTTTCAGTGGTGTGGAAATAATTTCACGGCAAAGATACATGGCAACCTGGCGAGGCATGACGATTTTTGAGTTTCGTTTGTTTCCGCTTAAGTCTGCTGGTGTTACTCCGTAATGTTCGGAGACAACAGAGATAATATATTCCGGTGTGATCACTTTTTTCTCATCTGGAGAAATAATATCTTTCAGTGCCTGCTCGGCAAGTTCAAGAGTGACCTCTTTTTTCTCAAGTTTAGCTCCGGCCATAACCTTATTGAAGGCACCTTCCAGCTCTCGAATGTTGGATTTGATGTTGGTTGCAATGTATTTGATGACATCTTCACTGATGTTGTAACCGTTCATCTCCTCATTTTTATGAAGAATTGCCATTCGTGTTTCATAATCCGGCAGTGTAATGTCTGCGATCAGACCCCATTCGAATCTTGAACGGAATCTTTCTTCCAGAATCTCCATATCTTTCGGTGGTTTATCTGAAGATATGATGATCTGCTTCTTGGCACTGTGGAGACTGTTGAAAGTATGGAAAAATTCCTCCTGTGTGGATTCCTTTCCTATAATAAACTGAATATCATCGACGAGAAGAACATCAATATTTCTGTATTTTTCACGGAATTTACTCATTGCAGTATTGTTTCCGTTTCGAATGGTTTCGATCAGTTCGTTGGTAAATTCCTCACTGGTTACATAGAGAACCCGGCTGTTCTGGTCGTGTTCCAGTATGAAATGAGCGATGGAATGCATAAGATGAGTCTTTCCAAGTCCGGCTCCTCCGTAAATAAAGAGCGGATTGTAAGTATCTCCCGGTGATTCCGCAACTGCCAGAGCTGCTGCCTGAGCGAATTTGTTGTTGCTTCCTACAACGAATGTGTCGAAAGTGTATTTTGGATTTAAATGTGCTTCTTCGTAACGTGTATCCTGAACCTGTTTATCATAGGAAGTATTTTTTTCGTTTTTCTTGGGGAGATCTTTTTCCAGGACGAAGCGAACCTCGCATTCTTCCATGCCTGTGAGTACACAGATCGTAACCTGAAGTGGTATTTTATAACGTTTACTGATGTAATTAACACCGATGCCTGCCTGCTCAGAGGGAACAATGACTGTTATCAGATTTCCGTCAACCTCATAGACTTTCAGCGGTTTAAGCCAGGTATTAAAAGGGACATCAGTCACCTCATATTCAGATTTGACAGTGTTAAGGATCTCCTCCCATTTTTCAATAACAGTGTTCATTTTTTCCTCCCATGAGTATTATAATAACCCCAGCCTGTGGCTGGAGACAGATATCCTTTTATATATTACACTGAAAATGGGGTTTTCGCAATGGAAAACGTTGAGATTTTGGGGAAAACATTGTGGATATCCTGGGGAAATTGATGTGGATTAGGGTGGAAAACTGTGGATAACAGGTGAATTGGTTTCCATAAGTAGAAACTGCGTGGATAATGTGGAAGAATTATGTGTATAAAATAATCCACTGTCAAAATACCGCATATAAAGGCTTTTTTTGACATCAAGGTGAAAAAATGTTTGAAAAAAGTGGATAGTTTTCCCGGTAATCCACTAGTTATCCACAAGTTATCCACAAAATGTGGATAATGTTACGTAAACCATATGCACTTTCCACATAAATGTAAAAATAAAAAACCGCGAGATGGTGGTAGTTATAAGAATGCCTGATTTTATAGGTTTTTTCGCATTTTTTACTTGACGAAAAGGAGGTTTATTTATATAATTGAAACGATGTTCTGAATGATAAGTTATTTCATAACAATTAATTAAGAATAGATAAAGGAGGTGCTTTACCTATGAAGATGACATTTCAGCCAAAAAAGAGATCCAGAGCTAAAGTTCACGGCTTCAGAGCTCGCATGAGCACAAAGGGCGGACGTAAAGTATTAGCTGCAAGAAGATTAAAAGGAAGAAAACAGTTATCAGCATAAGCTGCAAGACCGCATTTATGTGGTCTTTTCTTCTATCCGGAGAAATATCCGTGCAGACGGAATTTAATTAAGGAGGATTCGTTTGATCAGATCAGAGTCCTTAAAGAAGAATAAAGATTTTAAAATTGTATATCAGAACGGAACATCATACGCAAATCGGCTTCTGGTGATGTACGTGCTGAAGAATCAGCACAAGAAGAATCGTCTGGGAATATCTGTAAGTAAAAAAGTAGGGAATAGTGTGGTTCGCCACAGACTCACCAGACTGATAAGAGAAAGTTATCGTCTCAACGAAACAGATTTTGACAGTAACCTTGATATTGTAGTAGTAGCGAGAGCTTCTGCCAAGGGCAAAGGCTTTCACGAGATCGAGAGTGCTTTTCTGCATCTTGCAAGAAAGCATCACATAACAGGGAATGAACATGATAAAGAAATTTCTGATTAAGATGATAAGACTCTATCAAAAATATATATCGCCGATGAAGAGAACGAAATGTCCTTATATTCCCACATGTTCTCAATATGGTTTGGAAGCAATCGAAAAATATGGCGCATTCAGGGGAAGCCTTCTTGCGGCATGGAGGATTCTGCGATGCAATCCTTTTTCCCATGGAGGCTATGACCCTGTGCCATGAATTATTTTGGACTGCCTGGCCTCTTTTTCCCAGGGGTGGAGCAGTTACCATTGGACTTTTACAATTGAATAAGAAGTCTAGGAGGAAATGAATTTGGAACTGTTTTTAGCAACAAAAACCGGAACTCCTATTATCGGACAGATCGTGTCTGTGATGGGATGGATCATGGATGGCATATATAAGATGCTTGACGGCCTGTTCGGAATCCAGAACATTGGTCTTTGTATCATTATCTTCAGTATTCTTATCTTTGCCTTTATGACACCGCTGCAGATCAAGCAGCAGAAATTTTCCAAGTTAAGTGCGATCATGCAGCCTGAGATCCAGAAGATCCAGAAGAAATATCAGGGTAAAAAAGATCAGGACTCCATGATGAAAATGAACGAAGAAACCCAGGCTGTTTATCAGAAATATGGTGTTTCTCCCACCGGTAGCTGTGTACAGTTAGCCATTCAGATGCCTATTCTGTTTGCACTGTATCAGGTTATCTACCGAATTCCTGCTTACGTTGGAAGTGTAAAGAGCATTTTTACTGGTGTAGTTGACAAGCTGGTAGTTGTAAACGGATACACGGATATCCTGCAGCAGTTTATTACAGATAATTCCATGACACGAGTACGTCTCGTTATGGACAGTGCCGGAAATGCTACAAGTAACTCTATTGTTGATTTTCTGTATGCACTTTCTCCTGAACAGTGGAAAGAGCTGGCCAAGATGGATCAGTTTTCAGGCTTTTCTGATATGATCACAAGTACTTCTCATGAGATTTCCAAGATGCAGGGATTCTGTGGACTGAATATCGCAGACCAGCCACTGTACTATATCATGGAGTTCCTCAAAAATCATGGTTCTCTGTTACTTGCGATCATAGCACTTCTGATCCCGGTTCTTGCATGGGCAACTCAGATGCTTAACCTGAAGCTTATGCCACAGGCAGCAACACAGCCGACAGACGGAAATGATCAGGCCAGTGCAATGGCAAGCTCCATGAAGACCATGAACATGGTTATGCCGCTGATGTCTGCATTCTTCTGCTTCACATTCCCGGTTGGTCTTGGTATCTACTGGATCGCCAGTGCTGTTGTACGAAGTGCTCAGCAGTTTGCGATCAACCGTCATCTTGATAAGATGAACATTGATGATCTGGTTAATGAGAATATGAAGAAGATCGAAGCGAAGCGTGCGAAGGAAGGACTTCCGCCTCAGAAGATCACAAATCAGGCTCATCAGTCCGCCAAGAATATCAATAAACCTGTAATTGATAAGGGTAACAGCGGAAACAATGGTGCTTCAGACAGAGCACGCAAGGTTGATGAAGCTTATGCGAAGTCAAGAAATGCAAAAGCAGGAAGCATCACAGCCAAAGCTAATCTCGTAAGAGACTTTGACGAGAGAAATAAGAAGAAATAATCAGGAACGGAGGGGTTCGTAATGGAGGATTACATTCAGTTTTCAGCAAAAACAAAGAATGAAGCTATCACAAAAGCGTGTCTTGAGCTTGGAACTTCCAGTGACCAGCTTGATATTCAGGTTATCAGTGAAGGCAGCTCCGGATTTTTCGGAATCGGCAGCAAACCTGCCGTGATCAAAGTTCGCAGAATCGAGCCAGTTTCTGATATGCAGGAAATCGATGCTCTGGTAGAGTCCGTGAAACTGGATGCTGTTAAGGATGAGAAGGAATTAGACAAGCCGTTTACTCCGAATGTTAAGAAAGAATCTGCACCGAAAGCAGCTCCTGTAAAGGAGAAGAAACCGGTGAAGACAGAAACTGTACAGATGGAGAAAACAGTTGAGAAAGCACCTGCAAAGGCTGCAGCACCGAAGGAAAAACCGGTAAGAGATTTCCAGGGCAAAGCCAAGCCTGTACGTGAGAAACAGCCAAGAGCTCCTAAGGAGCGTCAGCCAAAAGAAACACGTGAAAAGGCACCGAAGCAGGGAAGACCGGTGGAGATCCTTACAGATCCGCAGAAGATCAAAGAGGTTGAGGAGAGAGCAGTTGTATTTCTTCATGATGTATTTGGTTCCATGGATCTTGGAGAAGTGGAGATTACATCCAAATATAACACTGCAGATGGCTCTCTTGATGTAGATTTTGAAGGTGAGGATATGGGTATCCTCATTGGAAAAAGAGGACAGACACTGGATTCTCTTCAGTATCTGACAAGCCTTGTGGTAAACAAAGGAGAGTCTACTTATATCCGAGTAAAACTTGATACAGAAGATTACAGAAGACGCCGTAAAGAAACTCTGGAAAACCTTGCAAGAGGAATTGCTTTCAAGGTGAAGAAAACCAGAAAACCGGTAGTTCTGGAACCGATGAATCCGTACGAGAGAAGAATCATCCACGCATCTCTGCAGGGCAACCGCTATGTAGAGACAGTCAGTGAGGGTGAAGAACCTTACAGACATGTAGTGGTAAAACTGAAAAGGAATAATTACTGATTCAGTGGTAAAAAATATAAGCCGTAGTCCGGAGCGAAAGCTCTGTGGATACGGCTTTTTTTACTGATAAACTGCGAAGTGGTTTATCGGTGCAGAGCCAGGTGGCGAATATGGATTGCGAATATCCGCTTGATTAGTGTGCCTGACGGGCACGAGAGAGGCAGGTCATCATTATGAAAATTGAAAAATTTGTAAAGCTTATGACAGGGCATTTTGATAATAAAGAGCAATTTACAGAAATGAAAGAAGCCGGGAAAATATTTCCGTATGCACAACATGTAAATACAGTATGCAATGATAAAATAAAAAATATTCCTGAAGATTTTACTGGAATATTTATTGTAGAAGAAAGCTATTATGAGACGGCCGGAAGACGTCACGCATCACCACATCTATTTCTTATTACAGATAATAACGATAAAATTATGCTGTCTTCCTATGAAATTCCGGAAGGAGAAGACAAAAATACGTTTTCTTATAATTCTATGAAGACTGTAGATTATAGTGAACTCAGAAAATCTGTGAAGTTTACACCGGCATTATATCAGGAAAAGGATGGTTTTTGGGAAGGCGGCAGTGTGAGCCAATTTACTCCGGTTGTGACATTCAGACTGTGGGAAAAATTCTCAGATGCGTGTCTGGAGGTATCGGAAAGTATGGAAGTGAATGGAAAGAGAACCTTCGGATATGATGTTCCGATTATTTACAAAAGGGTATAACAGCTATTAAATCTCTTAAAACAGGTGAAAGCTTAATGGGAAATTAAAAATTATCATTGCAATCTCCACAGCAATTCTTTATAATCATTGAAGAGAAATAATAAAAAATATTTCGTTACTGTTTACATTGTTCTCAGTTTTTCTGTGACCTTTGCTTACAAAAACATTTCAGTGAACAGTAACGATATTTCTGCAGCGGACATCCGGAATGCAGAGATCACATTTATAAATATAGAAACTGACAGAAGATGTTATTCTAGGTGAAAGCGTGAATAATACGTGTTTTTTGCATGTAAAAAGCTTTTCCGGAATAACTTTTTTTGTGCCGGGATTATGAAGCAATCCTGTTGGCAGGAACTTTTGAGAGGAGAGTGAATAATGGAGGAGACAACGATTGCTGCGATTTCCACAGCTATGAGTGCATCGGGAATCGGAATTGTCAGGATCAGCGGGCCGGAAGCTTTTGAGACTGTATCAAAAGTGTACCACTCCAAGGGTGGAAAAAAATCTCTGGAGAATGTCCCAAGCCATACGATTCATTACGGATATATATATGATGGCGAGGAAATGATAGACGAAGTACTGGTCATGGCCATGCGAGGTCCACGGACATATACAGGTGAAGATACAATAGAAATTGACTGTCATGGAGGCGTTCTGGCAATGAAAAAAGTATTGGAGACAGTACTGAAAAATGGTGCCCTAATTGCCGAACCAGGAGAGTTTACCAAGCGAGCGTTTCTCAATGGAAGGATCGATCTGTCTCAGGCAGAAGCTGTTATGGATGTAATACAGTCCAAAAATGAGTACTCATTAAAAAATTCTGTAGGCCAATTAAAAGGTTCAGTACGAAAAACAGTACAGCAAATCAGAGAGAAATTACTGTACCATATTGCGTACATTGAATCGGCATTAGATGACCCGGAACATTATGATCTGACAGGATATTCTGAAGAATTAGAGAAAATCGTGTCAGAAGAAAAAGAAAAAATACAGGGACTCCTGAAGACAGCAGAAGACGGAAAGATTATGCAGGAAGGTATCCGAACAGTGATACTGGGCAAGCCAAATGCAGGAAAGTCATCGCTGCTGAATCTGCTTCTGGGAGAAGACAGAGCCATCGTAACAGATATTGCAGGAACAACCAGAGACGTACTGGAAGAGTATATAAACCTGAATGGAATCACATTAAAGATTGCAGACACGGCCGGTATCCGCCAGACAGAAG
Source organism: Blautia schinkii (assembly GCF_013304825.1). Taxonomy (GTDB): domain Bacteria; phylum Bacillota; class Clostridia; order Lachnospirales; family Lachnospiraceae; genus Blautia_A; species Blautia_A schinkii_B. The sequence continues at coordinate 82,919 of NZ_JAAWUO010000011.1, forward strand.
ACATCGTGGAAAAGATCGGCGTATCCAAGGCAAAAGAAATGGCAGCAGATGCAGATCTGATACTTTATGTAGTAGATTCCTCAGTACCATTGGATGAAAACGATGAAGAGATCATAAAAATTTTGCAAGAGAAAAAGACAATTGTCCTCTACAGTAAGACAGATCTTAAATCGGCTATAGATATAGAATATTTAAAAAGTAAAATAGATCAGCCAGTGATACCGATTTCGGCAAAAGAAGAAACCGGAATTACAGACCTGGAAGAAAAAATCCGGGAAATGTTCTTCAGTGGAGAGATCAACTTCAATGATGAAGTTTATATCACAAATGAACGGCATAGACAGGAGTTTTTAAAAGCTGTGGAAAGTCTTTCTCTGGTAGAAAATAGTATAGAAAGCGGAATGCCCGAAGATTTCTATTCCATAGATCTGACAGATGCATATGAGAGTTTGGGAAGGATCCTTGGAGAATCACTGGGGGAAGATCTTGTTAATGAGATATTCTCTAAATTTTGTATGGGAAAATAGTGTCCATATAAAAAAATAAGAATCCTGTCAGGGGAAAATAAACTAATCAAATTTATAAAGAAATAAAGAAAAAATAAAAATATATACGAGGAGAAAAAGCATGAAAAATCTGGAACAGTTTTTCGACATCATAGTAGTAGGCGCAGGCCACGCCGGCTGCGAGGCTGCATTAGCAAGTGCCCGTTTGGGTCTGCAAACCGTTATGTTCACAGTCAGCGTAGACAGCATTGCTTTAATGCCTTGCAACCCCAACGTAGGAGGCAGCTCCAAAGGTCATCTTGTCCGTGAGCTGGATGCTCTCGGCGGTGAAATGGGCAAAAATATAGACAAAACATTTATTCAGTCCAAAATGCTCAATCAGTCTAAAGGACCGGCAGTTCATTCTCTCCGTGCACAGGCAGACAAACAGGCCTACAGCACAGAAATGAGAAAAACGCTGGAAAACACAGAGAATTTAACCATTCGCCAGGGCGAAGTAACCGAACTTCTGGCAGAAGACGGACACATCACGGGCGTAAAAACCTTTTCAGGAGCTACTTATCATGCAAAGGCAGTCGTTCTCTGTACAGGAACCTACCTCAAAGCCCGCTGCATCTACGGCGATGTAAGCAACTATACGGGACCAAACGGACTTCAGGCAGCCAATTATCTCACTGATTCCCTGAAAAAACTGGGAATCGAAATGTTCCGTTTCAAAACAGGAACACCGGCCCGAATCGCCGGAAACACCATTGATTATTCCAAGATGGAAGAACAGTTCGGAGACAAAAAGGTAGTTCCGTTCTCCTTCTCAACAGACCCGGAATCCGTACAGATCGAGCAGAAATCCTGCTGGCTGACCTATACAAACGAAAAAACACACGAAATCATCCGTGCAAATCTGGACAGATCCCCACTGTACTCCGGTATGATTGAAGGAACCGGCCCAAGATACTGTCCGTCCATTGAGGATAAAGTAGTACGTTTTGCAGATAAAAAACGTCATCAGGTATTCATCGAGCCGGAAGGTCTTTACACTAATGAAATGTACATTGGTGGAATGTCAAGTTCCCTTCCGGAAGATGTTCAGTATGAAATGTACCATTCTGTACCAGGACTGGAACATGCCAGGATCGTAAAAAATGCCTATGCTATCGAGTATGACTGCATCAATCCACGCCAGCTCTATCCAACACTGGAGTTCAAAAAGATCAAAGGACTTTTCAGCGGCGGACAGTTTAACGGAAGCTCCGGATACGAAGAAGCAGCCGCTCAGGGCCTTATCGCAGGAATTAATGCAGCAATGGAAGTAAAAGGAAAAGAACAGCTCATTCTGGATCGTTCAGAAGCATATATCGGTGTTCTTATCGATGACCTTGTAACAAAGGAAAATCATGAGCCATACAGAATGATGACAAGCCGTGCAGAGTACCGTCTGCTTCTTCGCCAGGATAATGCAGATCTCCGTCTCCGCAAAAAAGGCTGGGAGGTAGGCCTGATCGACGATGAAACCTATCATAAATTACAGGAAAAAGAGCGTATGATCCGGGAAGAGATCGAGAGGGTAGAACATACAACTGTAGGTGGTTCTGCAGAAGTACAGAGTCTTCTGGAATCTCAGGGAAGCACACTTCTGAAATCCGGAACTACTATTGCAGAACTGATCCGCAGACCTGAGCTTAATTATCATGTACTTGCGCCAATTGATAAAGAAAGGCCGGAACTTCCGGAAGATGTATGCGAGCAGGTAGAAATTAACATCAAGTATGACGGTTACATTCGCCGTCAGATGAAGCAGGTAGAACAGTTCAAAAAACTGGAGCAGAAAAAAATTCCGGAAGATATTGATTATGAAGATGTAGGAAGTCTTCGTATCGAAGCCCGTCAGAAACTGGAATCTTACAGACCGATCTCCATTGGACAGGCATCCCGAATCTCAGGTGTATCCCCTGCTGATATCTCCGTACTTCTTGTATATCTGGAAAGCAGATCAGGACATAAGCATTAAGAACAAAGATATATCTTATCAGAACAACAAAAACATAAAGAAATAGAGAGGAAACTACATGTACAATTTAGAAATCCTGGAAAAAGGCTGTGAAGAACTTGGAATTACTCTAAATGACACACAGAAACACCAGTTTATCCGGTTTTACGAATATCTGATAGAAAAAAATAAAGTCATGAATTTAACCGGAATCACAGAATTTGATGAGGTTCTCGTGAAACATTTCCTGGACAGCCTCTGCTGTGTCAAGGCTGTAGATATGAGCCAGGTAAAAACTGTCATGGACATTGGAACAGGAGCAGGATTCCCGGGTGTTCCATTGAAGATCGCTTTTCCGGAGGTGGAAGCCTGCCTTCTGGATTCCCTGAACAAACGGGTAAAATTCCTGGAGGAAACCTTCGAACTTCTCGGACTTAACGGAATTTCCGCCATCCACGGAAGAGCAGAAGAATATGCCAAAAACAAATCCTACAGAGAAAAATATGATCTCTGCGTATCCAGAGCAGTATCCGGCCTGGCAACCTTATCCGAATACTGTCTCCCATATGTAAAAGTCGGAGGAGTTTTTGTGTCCTATAAATCCGGTTCCGTAAAGGAAGAAGCAGAAGCAGCAGAGAAAGCAATAAAGATTCTCGGCGGAAAGATTCGTGACATCCGGTACTTTGACCTTCCGGGCTCCGAGATCAGCCGCTCTCTGGTAATTATCGAAAAAGTAAAGAATACACCTGGCAAATATCCAAGAAAAGCCGGTACACCGCTCAGAGAGCCACTTGCATGATCGCTGAGTTCAGATGAATATATACAAGTCGAATTTGCTATGCAGTTCTGTACCGAATAACTGCAAGGAATTATTCGGTTAAATTGAAATCTCCTGTCGAACAACAATGAAATTTGTACGACAGGAGATTTTTTTGTCCAGCAGTTTCACAAAATTATCACAAAGTTATCCTACTTTTATCACAAATTACTTTTACACTATACAATGATAGAGATGCCCCTGGATTCCCCCATTCTCTGTTTCATCCAGGGGCATTTTCTATTGAAAAAGATGTTTAAAGGAGGAGAGTAAAGTGATTGAAGTAAGTAATCTGGTCAAAAAGTATGGCGACCATACCGCTGTTGACCACCTTTCCTTTCAAATCGAAAAGGGGAAAATTTACGGATTTCTGGGTCCCAACGGAGCAGGAAAATCAACAACAATGAACATGATCACAGGATACATTGCATCCACAGAAGGAAAAGTAATGATCGATGGTCATGATATTCTGGAAGAACCGGAAGCAGCTAAGAAATGTATCGGCTATCTGCCGGAAATGCCGCCACTCTATTTTGATATGACAGTTCTTGAATATATGAAATTTGCGGCTGATCTGAAAAAAATCCCAAGAAACCAGAAAGAAAAACAGATTAAAGAAGTCATGGATATGGTAAAGATCACAGACATGAAAGACCGTCTGATCAAAAATCTTTCCAAAGGTTATCGTCAGCGAGTAGGTTTTGCACAGGCAATCCTGGGCTATCCTGAAGTTATTATCCTGGATGAGCCGACAGTTGGACTTGACCCGAAACAGATCATTGAGATCCGTGACCTGATCAAGAGTCTGAAGAAAAAACATACCGTTATCTTAAGCTCCCACATTCTTTCCGAGGTTAGAGCCGTATGTGATTACGTCCTCATTATTTCCCATGGAAAACTGGTGGCCAGCGATACACCGGACAATCTGGAACGTCTGGCAGCAGGTTCAAACAGCCTTCTTATGAAAGTAAAAGGCGAGAAAGATACGATCCGCAAAAAGCTGGAAACCATTGAAGGTGTTACAGCTGTGGAAATGTCCTATGATAGCGATGAAGAATTGTGGAAAACAAAGATTTCCATTGAAGAAAATGTGGATATCAGAGAAGAAGTATTCTATGCCATGGCGAAAACAAATTGTCCGATTTATGAGATGCAGGTCAAGAGAGTTTCTCTTGAGGATGTATTCCTTGAACTCACTGAAGGCGAAAAGAAATCTTCGGCGGGCAAGAAGAAATCTCAATGGAAGCCGATAGAAGACGAACATAAAGACGAAGAAACAAAATCTGAGGAAACGGAGAAAGCTTCAGACGAGAAAGAGGGGGATCAGTCATGACAGCGATTTTTAAAAGAGAACTGAAAAGCTATCTGACCTCCATGGTTGGATATCTCTTTATATTTTTTGTCCTGGTGCTGACGGGAATTTATTTTTCCGCATATCAGCTTTCAGGCGGCTACTCAAAATTTGAATATACGTTAAGTGCACTGACATTTGTGTTCCTGATCGGTGTGCCGATCCTTTCCATGCGTGTACTTGCAGAAGAACGCAAGCAAAAAACAGATCAGCTTCTTCTAACCGCACCGGTATCTGTATGGGATATCGTATTGGGAAAATATTTTGCACTGGTTGCAGTATTTGCAATCCCGGTTGTGATCATGTGTTTTTATCCACTGATCATGAGTAAATTCGGAACAGTTTCCTTTGCTTCAGCATACACCGGAATCCTGGGATTTTTCCTTTTGGGATGCGCCAATCTGGCCATCGGTGTATTTATGTCAGCACTTACAGAAAGCCAGGTAATTGCAGCAGTACTTACGTTTGTATTTCTGTTTGCTTTTTATATGATGAACGGAATTTCTTCATTCTTTTCACAGACATCCATGTCAACAGCAGTTGCATTCGGACTTCTGATCGTGGCTGTTGCGATTATCATTTATACCATGATAAAAAATATTCTGATCTCTGCAGTGATCGGAGCAGCAGGAGAAATTGCCCTTGTTATCGTATACGTTGTGAAATCCAGTATTTTCCAGGGAGGAATCCAGAAAGTGCTGAATGTATTCAATCTGAGCGGACATTATGACAACTTTACAAACGGCGTGTTTGACGTGACAGGAATTGTTTATTTTATTTCTGTTGTTGCGATCTGCCTGTTCCTTACTATGCAGTCCATTCAGAAGAGACGCTGGAACTAGGGGGTGAATGGAAATGAAATTCAGTGATAAATTCAAGAAAAATAAAGGTGAGGCAGCAATAAATGAAGCTGCACAGGAAGAATCTGAAAAGAAAAAACATAAACCAGATCCGAAAAAACTGGTAGGAACCATCAGTAAAAAACATATCAAAAACGGCTCCTACAGCATGGCAATGGCAGCGATCTTTATTGTGATCGTAGTTGTGATCAATATGATCGTAGGTGCGATCCCATCCAAATATTCACAGATTGATGTAAGCTCATCCAAGCTTTACACTATTGGCGATGAAACAAAAAAAGTGCTGAAGGCACTGGATAAAGATGTTACTATCTACCAGATTGCACAGAGCGGTTCTGAGGATGACACCATTTCAAATCTTCTGAAACGATATAAAGATGAATCTAAACATATCAAAGTTGAAGTAAAAGATCCGGTTGTAAATCCGAAATTTGCTTCGGAATATACAACAGATGATCTTGCAGCAAACAGTCTGATCGTAGTTTGCGGAGACCGGAACAAGGTTATCAGCTATAATGACATGTATTCTACTTCTGTAGATTACAATACCTGGCAGCAGACAACAACAGGTTTTGACGGTGAAGGACAGATTACAAGTGCCATCGGATATGTAACTTCCGAGGATCTTCCGATCATGTACACCTTATCCGGACACGGTGAGAAAGATCTGGATTCCAGCTTCAAGGAAGACATCCAGAAAGCCAACATTGATATCAAAGAGCTGAATCTTCTCACAGAAGGAAAAGTACCGGATGATGCAGACTGCCTGATGATCGTATCCCCGACAAGTGATATTTCCGAAGAGGAAAAAACAGAGATCCTGGATTATCTGGAAGCTGGTGGAAAGGCAATGATCTTCTCTGACTACACACAGGATGATCTGCCGAATTTTGATGCTGTTCTTGCCAGCTATGGCGTTAAACGTGCAGAAGGAATCGTATTTGAGGGTGACAGCCAGCATTACGGAATGCAGATGCCATATTATCTGGTACCGACTGTAAACAGCACAGATGCAAGCTCTGAGACAGCTTCAGCAGGATCTTATGTACTTGCACCGTATGCACAGGGAATCCAGAAAACAGACGATGTAAGAGATACAGTAACTATTGACAGTATCCTGACAACTTCTGACCAGGCTTACGCTAAGACTAACATGCAGAGCAGTCAGATTGAAAAAGAGGACGATGATGTTAATGGACCGTTTGATCTTGGCGTAGCTATCACTGAAAAACTGGATGATGACAAAGAAACACAGATCGTTTATTATTCCACAGCAAACCTGATGGAAAGCCAGGTAAATCAGATGGTATCCGGTGGAAATGAGAAACTTCTTCTGGAGTCTTTAAGCTGGATGACCAGCACAGATGAAAGCAGCTCTGTTTCTATTTCATCCAAGAGTCTGCAGTCTACAAGCCTGACAGTTACTGATTATGATGCGGCATTCTGGAAGATCTGCACCATTGGTCTGATTCCTGGCGTATTCCTTGTTGCAGGATTCCTGATCTGGCTCAGAAGGAGAAAAGCATAATGAAAAAATCGACAAAACTTGTTTCGGCAGTTGTTGTTCTTGCAGTTCTTGGAGGTGTTTACGTAGGATTAAACACCTACGTGACAAAAGAAGAGAGCACAGAGAGCAGCAGTGAAGAGGGAAGCAAAACAGAAGTGTATTCTGCGAAAACGGATGATATCAAATCCCTGGAATTTATCATAGACAAGAAGGATACGGTCTTTGAGAAAAAAGATGACTCCTGGGTAAAAAAAGATGAGACTGCTTTCCCTGTAAATCAGACAACGCTTGATTCCGCAGCCTCCGCTCTGGAAAAGGTGGAGGCAGACAGAGTTCTTGAAAACGTGGATGACCTCACGGAATATGGATTGGATTCTCCGTCCAATTCCGTGACTGTTACAACAGATGACGGAACAACGAAATTCAACATCGGAGATGAAAATACTTCTACGAATCAGTATTACATTGCAAAGGATGATGAAGACAGTACCGTTTATGTGGTAAGTTCAAGTGCAGTAACGCCGTTTATGAATTCTCTTTATGACTATGCACAGGGAGAAGATTTCCCAACCATTGATTCTTCTACAGTGAAGAAAGTACAGGTCAGTCAGGATGAAGATTCTTATATCCTTGAGGAAAATTCTGATGGAGCTACCTGGGATGTTTCTACAGATGGCAGCGATAAAGAAACAGCAGATACAACTGCAGCCGGAAATGTAACATCCGGACTTGGAAGCCTGGCATATGATCAGTTTACAGACTACAATGCCAAAGATCTTTCCAAGTATGGCCTCGATAAGCCGTATGCGACCATTACAGTGGATTATCAGGAAGAGGCGGAGAATGACAGCAGTGATGAGTCTGAAAGCGATTCTGAGGCGTCTGAGAGCGTTACAGAGGACAATACAGATTCCGCTGAAGATAATTCCGGTGACAGCATTGACAGTACAGCATCTGATGATAGCAGTTCCGGTGATAGTTCTGAAAGTGAAGATGCTGCGGACAGTTCAGATACTGGAGACTCCACTGAGACAACAACAGTAGATAAACAGCTTGTGATCTGCGTAGGTGACAATGCAGATGATGGCAGCATGTATGTAACAATAGATAACAAACAGGTTTACACAATGTCTACCGACACATTAAGTGCAATAATTGACAAAAAAGCTTCCGACCTCTGGTCACTGATTGTAAATTATCAGTCAGTAAAAACTATGGATCAGCTCCAGGTTACTTACGCAGGTGATACACACACTGTAAATGTTTCACGTGAAACATCAACAGACGATGATGGAAATGAAACAGAGACAACAACCTATAAGCTTGATGGAAATGAGGTTGACAGCACAACATTTACAACTTTCTACAACAAGCTTGTAAACATGGCGGGTCAGAAACGTTTGACTGAAAGCTATACACCGGCTGCAGACGCAGAAATGAAGGTTGTTTTCACAGATACAGATAACAACCAGACAACCGTTACCTTCTACTCATATGACACAAACTATTATGCAGCTGTCGTTGACAACAAAGTATTCCTTGTAAATAAAATGACAGTAAAAGAAATGTTCACAGCATACGAAACTCTGGTAAACGGTAACGCGGAAGCAACGGAAACACCAACCACAACTGCTGAGGCAGAATAAAAGAAATAATAAAAAAGCATTACCGATGGAAACGATAATACGTACTGTTGGTAGTGCTTTTTTATGGATAAAAACCTGTACAGTGGCTTTCACCACCATACAGGTTTTGTTATATCTAACAGAAGGTTCGGGGGAGCTTCTGTCAGTTACATGTTATTAAGCAAGACCTCTTTCTTCAAGCCAGTCGAAAAGAACAACTTTGTTTTCTTTCTTTCTCTTGGCCATGTGATTGAACTGGAGGATTGTCAGGATCGTGAAGATCACAAACAGTACAGCCAGAACAACAACGGAAGTGGTAATGCTTCTGCCACCGCTGATCGTTGCACGGAATGCATCAACAGTGTAAGTGAATGGCAGGTATGCGTGGATCTTGGAAACAAATTCCGGAGAAATCTCAACCGGATAAGTTCCGGCAGAACCAGCAAGCTGAACTACCATGAATACCAGCATCAGGAAACTTCCTACCTTGCCAAATGTAATGTTGAAGAAGTACATCATAGATGTAAATGTCATTGCTGCCAGGCAGGCGAAGAGAATTGTATTTCCCATCTCAGCCGGCGTAAATCCGTTAAACTGATGTAACAGAAGGATCAGACAAATTGCCTGAAGGATTGCAACCGGATAAAGTACGGAGGCTTTGCTTGCCCACCATGCAAAACCAGATTTCAGCTTACCTTTATACTGAGCCAGAGGATACATCAGGCAGAATGCCAGAGCACCAACCCAAAGACCTACAGACATCATATAAGGAGCCATTGCGTGTCCGTTGTTCGGAACATCAGTAAGTTTTGTTTCATCGCTTACAACCGGAGTTGCAAACATCTTAATTGTGTCAGAGCTTGCAGTATTGTCTTTTACTGTCTGAGCTCCATCACTAAGACTTGTTGATAATGTTTCAGAACCATCCTGAAGTTCTTTCATGCCGTTTCCAAGTTTCTTGGAACCATCATAGAGCTGTGAAGAACCGCTCTGGATCTGAGAAGCACCATCTGCCAGTTTCTTGGCACCATCGTTCAGAGTGGTGTTGTTGCTTACAAGCTTTTCTGTACCACTGAGAAGAGTAGAGGTACCGTTTGCTAATGTCTTAGTTCCGTTTGCAAGAGTAGTAGCACCACTCGCAAGAGATTTAGCTCCGGAAGAGAGCTGGCTGGTACCACTTGTAAGAGCGGAGCTGTTTGATGCAAGTTTTGCAACACCATCAGTGTATGTTGTGATTCCTGCTGTCAGTGAGCTGGAACCGTTTGCTAATGCCTTAGTACCATTTGCAAGAGTAGTAGCACCACTTGCAAGAGATTTAGCTCCAGAAGAGAGCTGGCTGGTACCGCTTGTAAGAGCGGAGCTGTTTGCAGCAAGTGTTGCAATACCGTCGGTATATGTTTTGATTCCGTCTGTCAGTGTTTCAGTACCTTCTGCCAGCTGGCTTGCACCAGATTTAACCTGCGGAAGTGCACCGGAGATCTGTTTACCGGCTGTTTTCAGGCTCTTAGCACCTGAAGTAAGTTTCTCATCGTTAGCAGTTAATGTATCAAATCCTGCATTCAGTGCCTTGATTCCGGCCGCTGCCTGCGGGAAAGAAGCTGTATTTGTTTCCAGAGTCTGCAGACCGGCAGAAACCTGTTTTGTTCCGTTGTTTACTGCTTTAGCACCTTCATAAAGCTGATTTACACCAGTAGAAAGCTGTGTGAGCAGATCAGAAGGAACATCTGGAATCTGGCTTGCACCTGCGTTCATTTTTTCAGCACCTGCGTTCATCGCGGTTGCACCATCTGTCATGGACTTAGCACCGGCGGAAAGTGTATCAGCACCTGCATTCAGGTTCTTAGCACCTTCAGTCAGACCAGTAGAAATTTGTCTAAGACCAGCGGAAATTTTGTTCAGTCCATCAGTTGCTGCAGTAATTTCGGAAACTTTGCTGTTAAGTGTGGTCTGTGTATCAGAAAGACTCTGATTTACACCAGCTGCAACCTGTGAAACCTGATCAGAATAACTGCTCATGTATGTACCATCTACAGCAGTCATTCCACCGGCAGCACCGTTCAGTGTGTTGATAACATCATTCAGGCTTTCTGCAGAAATTGTTCCATCTTCAGATGCGCTCTGCTGAATAGCCTGAAGAGCAGCTGCGGCATTGGTCATAGTGCTCTGTGCTGTAGCGATCTTTGTGTTGGCATCTGTAAGTCTTTCACCAGTAGTTTCACCGTATCCGGAAAGAATCGTACTGATCTGCTGGCTTACAGTTGAGAACTGATCGCCGACCTGCTGTACAGCAGCAGGAAGCTCAGTGGAAAGACCATTGCTTACCTGAGTCATGATACCGGCAGCCTGATCAATGTAATTGCTTGCGCCAGGTGTATCTGCAGTGCCGGAGATGGTTGTGGCCGCTTTGTTGATACCTTCAGCTGCACTGTTGATACCGGCTGCGGCATTTGTCATTCCGGTAGCTGCACTTGTCATTCCGTCAGAAGCGTCTGTCATACCTTTTTTGGCTGTTGAAAGACCAGCAGCCAGTTTCTTGATAGATTCTTCTGTAGTGCTGTCTTTTAAAGAAGAAACTGTATTGTTCAGTGTTTTCAGTCCATCCTCAAGCTGCTGAGTTCCATCTACAAGAGAAGTGGATTTATCAGAGCCGTTTGTAACTGCCTGATTCAGCTGGGAAATACCGTTGGAAACATCTCCAAGTTTCCCCAGTCCGGAGAGCTGTTTTGCGCCAGCTGCTAACTGCTCAGCACCTTTTACATAAGCTGCTGTTCCATCAGCAAGAGAGTCGGCACCACTTACATACTGGGTCGCTCCGTCGGAAAGATTATTAATACCTTCACTTAATGCCTTAGCACCGGATTCCAGACTGCTTGCACCGGATTTCAGTGTATCAGAGTTCTCATTGAGCTGATCCACACCTGCAGTATACTGCTGGATACCTTTGTCCAGAGTATCAATACCGGATGTTAGCTCCGGAACTTTTGAAGTGAGAGTGGAAACGCCGTTGTTAAGCTGTTTAGCACCGGATTCCAGGCTGCCTGCACCGGATTTCAGTGTATCAGAGTTCTCATTAAGCTGATCCACGCCTGCGGTATATTGCTGAACGCCTTCATCCAGAGAATTGATGCCAGATGTCAGCTCCGGAACTTTTGCAGTAAGAGTAGAAACACCACTGTCAAGCTGTTTAGCACCGTCATCAAGAGATTTGGCACCGTCATTTACCTGCGCAACACCATCGGTATATGTCTTAAGACCTTCGGTGAGGCTTTCAGCACCACTTACAAAAGTAAGAGTACTGGAGGAAAGTTTCTTCAGGTTTTTGGTGATTGTTTTGTTTCCGTCAGCGGCTGAATCAAGTCCATCTTTGATCTTTCCGGATCCGTCAGCAGCTTCCTGCATTCCGTCTCCGGCTTCTGTAATAGAATCAAAAACGGTTTCAGTATAGGTTTCAGTAACCTGAGCTGCGATGCTATCGCGAAGTTTCAGGATTGCTGTTTCACTGAGCTTGGAAGCAATATAGTTGGTTCCGGGGTTGGTCTGATAGGCTAATTCCATCTGCTTTGGATTTTTGTCCATTACAGTAGCTGCATTTGCGGAAAAATCCTTAGGAATGGTGATAACCATGTAATAGGTTCCATTTGCCAGTCCATCCTCTGCTGTCTTGCTGTCTACAATGTTGAATGCCATTGAGTCGTTGTCTTTCAGCTCATCCGCCATATCCTTACCTATACTTAGCGTCTTGCCATTGTATTCAACTGGTTTGTCTTCGTTTACCACGGCCACCGGCAGGTTATCCACGCTTCCGTAAGGATCCCACATGGATTTCAGAAACAGGCCTGCATAGATGATCGGGATAACGATAATGGCGATTACTACGACAAGCATAAGCTTATTACGAAGTAAGCTCTTCCATTCGTTCTTGATCATAATACCTATCCCTTTCTTTATTAAGTTTTATATATAAAGATTAGTTGACTAATCAAACCTTGTTCCAGTAATGGGTGTGGAATCTATTAATCATTTTAGATTTGCTTAATAGCTTTTAAATCCATTATCAAACAAAGTGTTGATTTTCTTTACGTGATGTATTATACTAAACACATACCACAGATACAACCATTAAATATTTGCAGTATGTACATTAATAGACAAGAAATGTGAGAAATGTCTATGAAATGTAAACTGTATTATAAATAAAAAAAGGGTTTTGATTTTATTTTTAAGTGCAGATGACAAGGAAGATAATCAGGCAGAGGAAGTGTTAATCTGCTTGTTTCTGCCTGTTAGAAACTATTTTATGTCATGTGAGAATTCTTTGTAATATTTTTTATATTCTGATGGCATAAATCATTTTAATGATTGGGGGAAATTGAAATGGCGGAAAAAGTTGATAGAAGAGTACGAAAAACTAAGGCACAGCTTCGTGCAGGTCTGGCTCGGTTAATGCAGAAAAAGAGTATTAAAGAAATCACGGTGAAAGAACTGGTAGAGGAGGTTGATATCAACCGCTCAACATTTTATCTTCATTATACCGATATTTATCAGATGCTGGAATCTATAGAGGGAGAACTGATGGATGAGGTTTCACATTTAGTTGATGATTATCCATTAGATCCTATTAATAATAAAGAGAGTTCTTACCCGTTTATCGAGCAGATTTTTACGATCCTGGATAATAATAAGGATATTTGTATTGCATTGCTTGGAAAAAATGGTGATATGGCGTTTGTTAGTAGAATTGAGAAGTTAATCGCTGAAACAGTGCTGCATCGTCTGTCCAGCAGAATGCCTAAGGATAACAGAGATATTGAGTATGCCTATGCCTTCTGTCTTAATGGATGCGTAGGAATGATTAAAACCTGGTTGTCCTCTGATAACCAGGAGTCCACACAGCATATGGCAGAACTGACACATAAATTGATCGATAACACTACGCATATGTATTTGGAACAGGCACTGAAATGAATTACGAATACCTGTTGGATGAAATGTTTCACGTGAAACAAAGAATGATAGAGTTTGTCTCAAAGTATTTTATATTTCATAGCTGAGATATAAATATAAAGATATCAAGACAGAACAGAAGAATATGTAAGCTAGGAAAAGCAGACATTCAATGCAAAAAAAATGAGTGTCTGCTTTTTTAAATAAATGAAGTTTTAATAAAGTCTAGCAAGAATTCTCTCCTGCTTCTTCAGGTAGTGAGATGAATTGCGAATCTGAGCATATCTGCTCAAGATAATTTCTGCATTTGCTAAGTAGTTCTATACTGAATTGAATAACTGATTTACAGCTTATCAGGAGGAGTACAGGAAAGCGAAAGTCCTCACTCGCTGCTTATTATTTTGGTGATTGAGACAGTGGGTGGGGACTTCCTGAATTTTGTTAAAAGAGCTATGTTTTACATGAAAATGGATACTTGCTCTAGGAAAAGTTCCGGATTTTCAAGGTGAGGAAGGTGCTTTGCTTCGGGAATTGCTGCAACTTCGATAGAAGAATTCAATTTCTGATATTCTTCGGATATCAGAGCATAACAGCTTTCTTTTTCACCGGAAACAATATAGATGCAGGCATCAGAGGAAGCAACTGCATTGTTAATACTGATATTAAGGTATTTTCCAATATAGCTGGAATACAGATATTTGGCACTGGAACCACCCTTGTGAGCTGCTTCGTAATAAGTATCTACAAGAGTATCTGTCACGTGGAACGGATTATAAAACATTTTCTCCATAAATAAACTGCTGATAGATTCTCGTGCGGATACCATATGATAGATCAGTGTTCCGAAAATTGGAAGTTCAATAATATGTTTAAATAACTTGTTATCTTCGCAAGGGGCCTGTTTTAGTGAACTGAGACTTGGTGGATTTACAAGCATGATCTTGCGGAAGTAATCGGAATTATTTCGGTATGCCATAATTGCAAAAGAACCGGAAAAGCCACTGGCAATTATATCAGTTTCTTCTTTAATAACATTCTTGGCAAAATCACAGAGCAGCTGCGCAAATACAAAATTGGTATAAGTAATATCTGGCTTTTCAGAACGTCCGCAGCCTAAGAGGTCAATAGTATAAACAGTATGCTCTGTTGCCAGCTGTTTTTCTACAGCGTTCCATTCATAACCAGATGCACCTGGCATAATATCATGAATAAGGAGAAGTGGGGAGCCCTGTCCTTGTTTGGTGTAATGAATTCTTCCAAAACGCCATTCATATGTCTTGCTGTGTAGCTGTTCCAGCATATCTTTAAGCTGGGATGTGGCATCTATGAAACGGTTGGCAATATGAATAACTCCTGCAGCTGTGCCTAATAAAGCAGCAAGGGTGAGTAATCTGTGTCCATTTTTTTTCATTGAAAACCTCCTGAAATCGTAACAAAATTTCTGAATATTCTAGGCTTTATTATACGCTATTAGATTAAAATTTACAATGTTTTTGTAAGCGCGGAACAGCTATGAATAGTGGCTGTGTTACTGTGCGTCTCGAAGAGTGTTACTGAGAACGGAACAAACAGTAATGTGGTCTGGTATGAGGTACTTTTTTGAATCGAAGGTGGAGAAAAATGAGAATTAATCGATCCAGGGAGCTCATTACTATAATTGCAAATATAATAAGCAGTAGTGGAGGGATTTGCAAATCAAACACTATTTTATATGCTGTGTGTAAAAAGAGTATGGTACATTGTGATGTGCGTGTTACTGACTAATGAGAAAACAGTAATATGCTGGTTGAAAAAGCGAATAAACAGCGAATAAACAGATAGTTAACAGATATGTTTCACGTGAAACAAAGTTAAGCGGATAAAATCATCCGCAGTTGCTACACTGTTCTACACAGGATAACTGCTTCGTAGTTTATCGGGAGGAGCACAAGATTCTCCTGATACAAGCAAGTTGCTACTCATTGTTTATTTTTCGTAATTGAAGCAGTGACTTCTCTGATTCGGTAAAAATACAGTAACAGTTTGTATAAGGACAAGAACAGTTATTACATTTTTATGCTGTTGTGTCATTATATTTCACGTGAAACGTGGGAATATTACACAGGATTTCCAAGGATAATATTGATTAAGGATTTGTTTAACATGATGGTGCGATTCCATGGATTGATAATAACACCTTCAATAGATGGTTCCTGTAATGCAGTGAGAAAAATCTTGTCAATTTCGGCAGTAAAAGTAGACATGATCTTGTCACTACCTTTGAGCTCTTCGTCAAAGCTGGTGAATGCAGCCAACCATTGTTTACCATCGTTAGTCCGGATAGTCTGAAGATTGATCTTGCCATCACCTTTGGGAGGCTCTACAGCAATAATCAGTTGTTTATTTTCCTTCATACTGCGACGGATTATAGTAAGAACGTGAGCAAGCATTTCCTCAGTGGTTTCCTGCTGAAGTGCAGCAATAGCAGTTTCAATTTTTTCATTTCCCTGAAGAGATTCATTTGTAAGGTCTTTATTATTTGGATTCATGTATGAAAATTCCTTTCAAATTAAGTGTATAAGTTTAAGTGTGTTAGTTTAACTAAATCAGGAAAGTCCCCTGTGAGAGGCTAAAAGTAATAAACGGTGAGAGGAAGCTTGTCTGTATCAGGAAGAACTGTGTGACGAATACGGATAATTTTATCAGTTTAACACTGTATAAATTAATTATAGAAGTTATATGAATGATATAAGCTCTTCTATATGTTTTTATATGGTGCATATGTACATATTGTACTAAAACACTAGCGCGGCGGACAGATCTAAGCACGTGAAACGACGGATTTTTTCCTGAAATTCTATTTTTTCTTAAATAAAAGCAGCAGTTTATATATATGTTTTATTGTTGAATCATCAAAAGACAACCTAAAACAATACAAGAAAACTGCTATGCTTATGTTATCATGGATTTTTTAACTCAACAACCGCATATTTCAATTTTATATATTTTTTTATCGTTTTCCGTCTGCAAATGGTTTTAATTTCATTTTATAGCAATTCCAGGAATTAATGTATCGAAAGAAAGTTGGGAAGGCATAAAGTGCAAGAAAAATGACTACAGACAAACATATGTTTGCATAAAATATCTAACGCAGCGATTCATGTTCTACATAGCTGAATTTGATGTAGTAATTTCCTGAAACACTATAATATGTCATTCGATTTCGGGAGGTTCCATTATGGACGATTATTTAAAATAATAACGTGAGACGATCTTTTTCCGCGATCTTACTGACTATATTATTACGGATTATTCTGCTGATATTTTAGTTTCCATGAAAATGAACCAGGATGGAATGCCGCTTTATCTGCCGTACTTTCCGGCATGCATTTATTACTTATCATTACAAGGACGGAACGGATCAGATATGATTATTTTAAAAGTCTTTATGAGACATAAAAACATCAATTCCACTGCAATCTATGTTCACCTTTCTTGGGGGCTTTTTCTTCTATTTCAAGCTCCAACTTGAAAAGATAAGAGGGATTCTGGATGAATAACTGAATAACCGAAAGATCAGAAGCGTCCGAGAAAACTTCTATCAGGATTTACTGAACCGGACTCCTCTCCCTCTTTTGTACAGCAGAAAATTTCCCGGGCTATCCTGAATTGCAAATCCGGAAAGCTGGATATCATCAGAAACACCTTCAACTCGTTTCTGCTTATAACAATTTCGCCAGATGAAAAGAATACTTACCCCATGTACATCCCGGATATCAGTCCATGGCTTGGTGTTAAATCAAGAAATGTAAGCAGCCAAATGTTGTTTGCAGCATAGTGGATAACTATTAGCTGGAAACCCCTGAAAGTTTTTTATCATTCAAGATTCGAATTATTTGCGAAATAACTGTGTTGACACAGAAAAATCTGTAATCCGCGTAAGCAGATGGCAGGGCTCGCAGAAAATCATTGACCTGTAGGTAAGGAGCAATCTCAATCCACGTAGTAGAGAGGATAAAGTAGAGGGCTAATATGTCTGAAGACATTTCATGTGGGTTAGGTGAAAACTAATAAGTTTGTAGTGATTTTTTCTAAATTTGCCTTGTGACAAGAGTTATTACATATCAGTTATTCGGTTATGAGCAAGTGATAAGTGTGGAAGATTTTATCTGCCTGACAAAGTACAATATATAGTACTTTTGTTAAAATGTATATCAGATCAAACATAAATAAGCGCGAAATAAGGATTACGAATACATGAGTGAACATGACGAAAGAGAAAATACATAAGTTTGAAAACAATAAAATAAATTAATCAAAAAAATATAAAGTACTATTTATAGTACTGAATATAAGAAAAGTACAATATATAGTACTTTTATAGAAAAAAGACAAAATGGCTTAAATACAATGATGTGCACATGCACGCAAAGCAAAATGCGCGAAACACCGGAATATAACACATATCAATGCAAAACGGCGGGTAAATACGCATTTGTGAGGAAAACATGTGAAAAACGGGTCTGAAAATACACACAACAGGATTCTGATTTCGCTCCAAATAGTTTAAAACAGTCTCTGAGAATATAAATATACGCTGAAACGGATAGTTTTATGCCAAACTAAAACATTACGCAGCGCTTTTTATATGTTTTGCATACGCTGGAATAGCTGATTTTGCGCCAAGAGATGACTTTTTTACAGAGAAAACAGTGATTTGCGTATTGTGATCAGCTTAGCTGAAGAAAAGCCGACTATCGAACATGGTGAAAAGGCCTGATTATATAAAATAATCCCTGGAATGGGATGGAATATGCCTTTTAAACACAAATTACGAGGTGATTACATCAGGGAGTCTGTAAGAAAACAGAATACAGGAATATGTTTTGCTAGAACTTAAGCATATATATCTAATCTAATATTACAAAATGAAACCGGGACAGAGAGAAGGGGAGTTCACTGTAAATTGAAAAAGAATGATATACACATAAAAATGGTTGTAAAATAAGAAAAAACAGCACGATATAGTTTCGAAATATTATATATATTTACAAAAAACGTCAATCCTCTCACTTTTCGATATAACCTAAAAAATGAGAGTTTCCATTTACTATATCTACTGTTTTTGCCGTATTATAAGGAATCTGACAAATTTTTATAGAAAAATAATCTTTACGGAATATGTTTTCCATTGTTTATTGCTTTTCGCAATTGCAGTAGGGGATTTTCCTGATTTGGCTAAGAATAGAGAGAATGTTATGAATAGCTGTTAAGGAATATTTATAGCACTTCCAGAAATTACTGCATCTACTGCCGCAAGTTCAGCTGCGTAGATCATAAATTGCTGCGTTAGATATTTTCTATGTCCGTTTGTATGTCTGAGAATATTTTTCTTGCACTTCATGGCCTGTCTAACTTCTTTTCGAGGCATTAATCAAAAAATGCTATAGCACGTTAATTTGAAAAACTAAATGTTTTTACTGAATACGAATAATTTTATCCATTTGCTTCCAATTAATAAATCCTTTGTAGGGGAGTAAAAAGTACTAAGCAATACCTGACGTTTAAGCTTTCTGAACTTTGGGTATACTACACAATAAATAAAATAATTCAAAACCCATTTTCTATTGTTTCACGTGAAACATTATGTGGCGGTTTAAAAATAAAAGTGTTATAATGGTATCCAATGAGTAAAAATCCCTTAAAAAACAACAAAAGGAGGGGTAAAATGGGACGAATCATTGCAGTTGCCAATCAGAAAGGCGGGGTTGGAAAATCAACAACGGCAATCAATCTCTCGGCCTGTCTTGCTGAGAAAGGGAAAAAGGTTCTTGCGATTGACATAGATCCGCAGGGAAACACAACAAGTGGACTTGGCGCAGACAAGAATGCAGTGGAAAATACCCTTTACGAGCTGCTGCTTGGAGAAGCGGAGACCAAAGATACCATTATAAAAAACGTAGTAGATAATGTAGATCTGATACCATCGAATATGAATCTTTCCGGTGCAGAAATCGAACTGGTAGATCTTGAAGATAAAGAGTACATTTTGAAAAAGATCACAGACAAACTTCGCAGGAAATATGATTACATAATCATGGATTGTCCGCCCTCACTGAGCATGCTGACGATCAATGCTCTGACAGCAGCAACATCCGTACTGGTTCCGATTCAGTGTGAATATTATGCACTGGAAGGTTTGTCACAGCTGATACATACAATCGAACTGGTAAGAGACCGATTGAATAAACGGTTGAAGATCGAAGGTGTAGTCTTTACCATGTATGATGCCAGAACAAATCTGTCACTTCAGGTCGTAGAGAATGTAAAAGAAAACCTGGATCAGAATATATACAAAACGATCATTCCGAGAAATGTTCGTCTTGCAGAAGCACCTAGTTATGGAAAACCTATTAATCTGTATGACTCAAGATCAACAGGAGCTGAGAGCTATCGTCTCCTGGCAGAAGAAGTTATTAACAGGGAGGGTGAATAATGGCTGCAAGAAGAACAGGAGGTCTTGGTAAAGGTCTGGATGCACTGATTCCTAATAAAGTCGGTGGAGCGGCAAATGAAACATCAAAAAAGACAAGATCTGCAGTAAAAAAAGACAAAACGGTATCGGAGAAGAAACCGGCTGCAGAACGTCTTGTGAAAATTTCCAGTGTAGAACCGAATCTGAAACAGCCACGAAGACATTTTGATGAGGATGCTTTGCTGGAACTTTCTGAATCGATCAAACAGTATGGAGTACTTCAGCCACTGCTTGTATCAGATAAGAAAGATTACTTTGAGATCATAGCAGGTGAACGTCGCTGGAGAGCTGCCAAGATGGCAGGACTTAAAGAAGTTCCTGTTGTGGTAAAAGAGTTCACGGAGCAGGAAATTGTAGAAATCTCTTTGATTGAGAATATTCAGCGGGAAGATCTGAACCCCATAGAGGAAGCAATGGCTTATAAGCGTCTGATGGAAGAGTTTCACCTGAAACAGGATGAAATTGCAGAGCGTGTAGCCAAAAGCAGAACGGCAGTTACCAACTCCATGAGACTTCTGAAACTTACAGTTAAAGTTCAGGAAATGGTCATTGCAGATATGATCTCAGCGGGGCATGCCAGAGCACTGCTTGGTATTTCGGATGAAAGTCTTCAGGAAAATACAGCTATGAAGGTTTTTGACGAAAAACTCAGTGTCCGTGAGACAGAAAAACTTGTAAAAAACCTGGTTTCTCCTGCGAAAAAAGCAAAAACAGAGAGAAATACAGCGGAAGATGCCATCTATGAAAGCCTGGAAGAAAAAATGAAAGGTATTATGGGAACAAAGGTATCTATTCAGCGGAAGAAAAACAATAAAGGAAAAATCGAAATTGAATATTATTCCAGAGATGAACTGGAGAGGATCATTGATCTGTTCGAGTCTATTAAATAGGAGGCAGAATGAGCGGGATTTTTGAAAGCATAGGAATTGATTCAGGGATTGTGATCATTATTTTGCTGATCCTCACCATTATTCTTCTGATCAATGTGGTGAGTAGCAATATGCGTCTGAGCCGTCTGGAACGGAAGTACAAGCTGTTTATGAGAGGCGGAGATGCACAGTCGCTGGAAAAAGTTTTTGTAAGAAAATTTGCACAGATCGACCGGCTGTATGAGGCAAAGGAAGATCATGATCATGACATCAGCTTTATTAAAAAAAATCTGAATGTAATGTTCAGTAAATACGGTATTGAGAAGTATGATGCTTTTGATGATGTAGGAGGAAAACTCAGTTTTGCGCTGGCTCTTCTTGATAAGAACAACACAGGACTGATCCTGAATGCGGTTCACAGCCGTGACAACTGTTTCCTTTATTTAAAGGAAATCGTAAAGGGAGAATCTTACGTTGTACTTAGTCAGGAAGAAGTTGAGGCACTGAGAAAGGCAGTAAACTTCGGACTTGGCGAGATCGAGAAGGAATAATTAAATTTATAAAAATAAGAATATTTTTAATACAGGAGGAATATCATGTTAGACATTAAGTTTGTGAGAGAGAATCCGGAGGTTGTAAAACAGAACATCCGCAATAAGTTCCAGGACAGTAAACTGGAGCTGGTTGACAAGGTTCTCGAACTTGATAAAGAGAACAGAGAAATCAAACAGGAGGTTGAGGCTCTCCGTGCAGAGAGAAACAAGATCTCCAAACAGATCGGTGCTCTTATGGGTCAGGGAAAAAGAGAAGAGGCTGAAGAGGTTAAGAAACAGGTTGCTGCATCCGGAACCCGCATCGAGGAGCTTTCCCAGAGAGAAAAAGAGGTTGAGGAAGAGCTTCTGAAGGATATGATGGTTATCCCGAACATCATTGATCCTTCTGTACCGATCGGTAAAGATGACAGTCAGAACGTAGAGATCGAGAAATTCGGTGAGCCGGTTGTTCCGGATTTCGAAGTTCCGTATCACACAGATATCATGGAGAACTTTGACGGAATCGATCTTGACAGCGCAAGACGTGTTGCAGGTAATGGATTCTATTATCTGATGGGAGACATTGCACGTCTTCATTCAGCAGTAATTTCCTACGCAAGAGATTTCATGATCAACCGTGGATTTACTTACTGCGTACCGCCTTTCATGATCAGAAGCAACGTTGTTACAGGCGTTATGAGCTTTGCTGAGATGGACGCTATGATGTACAAGATCGAGGGTGAGGATCTTTACCTGATCGGTACAAGTGAGCATTCCATGATTGGAAAATTCATCGATCAGATCATTCCGGAGGAGGAGCTTCCGAAAACACTTACAAGCTATTCTCCATGCTTCCGTAAAGAGAAGGGAGCTCACGGACTTGAGGAGAGAGGTGTTTATCGTATCCATCAGTTCGAGAAACAGGAGATGATCGTTGTCTGCAAGCCGGAGGAGAGCAAAATGTGGTTTGACAAACTGTGGCAGAACACAGTAGACCTGTTCCGTTCTCTTGACATTCCGGTTCGTACACTCGAGTGCTGCTCCGGTGATCTTGCTGATCTTAAAGTAAAATCTCTCGATGTTGAGGCATGGTCTCCACGTCAGAAGAAATACTTTGAGGTAGGAAGCTGCTCTAATCTTGGTGATGCACAGGCTCGTCGTCTTAAGATTCGTGTAAACGGCAAAGATGGTAAAAAATATCTTGCACATACATTAAACAATACAGTAGTAGCACCTCCGAGAATGCTTATTGCTTTCCTGGAGAATAACCTGAATGCAGACGGTTCTGTAAGCATTCCGAAAGCTCTGCAGCCATACATGGGCGGTATGACCAAGATTGAGAAAAAGACACGCGCGTAAGAAAGATGCAGGCTTTTTCAGGGAGGTGTTCTTGTGCACAGTTATTTAAAGGCAGTTGGCTTTTCACAGATTACCAGAAGAAGTGAAATAAAAGAGATCATCCGTGATGTGATCGCGAACTATGACGAGAAAGTTTGTGTGGAGAATCATCCGGAAGGGATATTTGTACAGTTTTCAAAGAATTACGGCTGCGACTGTGGAATCAGCGTTTGCGGGCAGTATGACGAGAACGGTGAGTTTCACGTGGAATATTATTTCCCGTTTTTCAGGGGAACAGGGATCACATCCAGGGAAAAAGTTACTGTTGAACGTCATGCTGAGAAGGAATCCTATGCAGGTGCATGCGACGATCTGCGAATTGGTGTGACAATGATCTTTTATCTGCAGAATCCGGCAGAATATATGCAGGGGAAATGCAGGGGGATGGATTCCGGAGACAGACCAGTTACTGTTTCAGGGCTGGCGTCAGAAGGAAAGATCCTTTTTCCGCTTCAGAAGGATAAGGAAGCTGTAAAGGTAGAGCGCGAGCTTGCAAAAAACAGAACCAATCTGATTGCAGCAGCACGTAATGGCGATGAGGAGGCTATGGAGAGCCTTACAATGGAGGATATGGATACTTATTCTATGATCTCCCAGAGAATCGTTACAGACGATGTTCTAACGATTGTAGACTCCTATTTCATGCCATATGGAATCGAATGTGATCAGTATAATGTACTTGGTGAGATTCTTGATATTATGAAATTTAAGAATATCCTGACAGGTGAAGAAATCTGCCAGATGACTATTGAAAGCAATGATATGCAGTTTGATGTCTGCATTAACAGCAAAGATCTCCTCGGTGAGCCTGTAGTTGGCCGCCGCTTCAAAGGAACGATCTGGCTGCAGGGACAGCTGCACTATTAAAAACGAAACTGTTTGAGATAATGATTCCGTAAAGTACTGGGATTTTTGGGCATCGTAACAGCAGTTCAATGTCTTAGAATTAATTCTTGTAATTTCAAAACAAATATAGTAAAATAATGGTTGTGAAACTTCTCGATATGTTCGAGTGTGTTTCACAACCATATATGTTTATATAGCTCAGTTGGATAGAGTATTCGCCTCCTAAGAGAAAGCCGAGGCATTCCCCAAAGGGAAAAAATGAAAAACAACTTTCAGTTCGAATCTATTCTGAAAAATGCTAATGGTGACAACAAAGCATTCACCAAATTGGGGAACGTTCTAATGTTACCAAATCAAAAAAATCTGTGGATTGACAACTCGAAAAAGAGTTGATAATCTTATATATGGCCGAAGGAAAAAATCCCAGAAACCCAGTAAAATCAAGGGTTTTCGGCATGTGTCGTCATAGCTCAGCTGGATAGAGCACTCGCCTCCTAAGCGAGGGGTCGGAGGTTCAAATCCTCTTGGCGACGGGCTTCAAAGCGTTCGAAAATGTTAGCTGGATTAGCTGACAACGAACGCTTTTGTTATTTTCAAATCACGTTCGTGACACAAAATTCCATTCAAAATGATCCATTTCCAGCTAACGCAATCTGATTTTTGTTAGCTGACAGCTAATCAAAATTACCGGTTTGCAAGCATGGGTTTTAGGAAGTCCAGCTAACATTTGGGTTCCGCTCCGTTGTCACCCCTTATTCGGGGATGTAAATCAGAGAAAAGGCGGGAAAAGAAACAATCTCTCCCAAATCTGCAAACATAAATTAGCTGAAACAGTATTCGATTCTATTAGCTACAGCTAATGGTCAAATAGCAATGTCTGTTTGGAACTTTACTATCTATAAAAGTTCCAGGCAGGCATTTTTTAGTATCCTGAATCCTGGAGGAAAGGAGTCAAGATGACTGAGCCAAACAGACAATCAGGAGAACCATGATATGCCAGGACTGGTAAGATAGGAGGTGCACATGTTTATTTTAAAACTTGCTGGGAAGATATTATTACTGCCGGTATGGCTGATCCTTTTTGTGATCGGCCTGGCAGTAAAGATGACAGTACAGACTTATGCGGTTGTCAGAGGAATCCTTGGATTTATATTCACTTTGTTGATTATAGCAACTGCATACTGTTACCATGACTGGGTACAGGTTGCATTCCTGTTTGCGCTGAGTGTTATTCTGTATCTGATCCTGTTTGCAGGAGTGTTCGTAGATACTGTACTGGACATGACAAGAGAATGTATTATTGATTTTATTATATCGTGAGGAGGATATGAAAATGAGCGAAAACAATGATTATATTCAGCTACCACCACTTAAAAAAGACACACCAGCCGATGTGGTAGCATTTATGTGGGAATACATGAAAGTACCGGAGGATTCAAGAGAAAAAGTTAAGAATCTGCTTAAAGATGCAAATGAAAATGGAGTAAAAATAAGTCATCAGGCACCAACACTGTATGATGTTGTTCCGAAAGAAGAAATTGCTGAATTTGAAGAGCTTATGCGCCAAACCATAGCTGACATTGTATCAGAAGCCAGTAGCGTTGCCTGTTGGGTGTATGTGCAGAAATATGTGAAGCACAAAACCCTAAACGAAATGCTGCAAGAATTGCCAGACGTAAGTCAATTCATCCTAGCTATGGATACCTGGTTTGAAAAACTGATGGAGAAATAATCTAGGAAAATAGTTTAAAGTTTACATGTTATGATCATGTATGAAGTTGGAACAAAATAAAAGAATTGTGCTATAATATTGTTCAAGAAAAAACTCATTGACATATTTCAATCTATTTAGGAGGATAAACGATCATGTGTACAGCAGCAACTTATAAAACAAAAGATTTTTACTTTGGACGAACCCTTGATTATGAATTCTCTTATGGTGATCAGATAGTAATTACACCACGTAATTATGCGTTTAATTTTCGCCATGTTGGCGATATGAAAAATCATTATGCAATTATTGGAATGGCTCATGTTGCAGAAGATTATCCTTTGTATTATGATGCTATGAATGAAAAAGGAGTGGCAATGGCAGGACTGAATTTTGTCGGAAATGCTGTTTATGCCGCGATTAAGCCAGATGTGGAAAATATTGCACAGTTTGAATTTATTCCGTGGATTTTAAGTCAGTGTTCTTCTTTAGTTGAAGTTCGCGAGCTTCTTGAACGAATTAATATTGTTAATACTCCTTTCAGCGAGCAATTACCATTAGCACAATTACACTGGATCATTTCTGATGAGAATGAGTCAATTACGGTAGAATCTATGTCAGATGGTTTGCATATTTATGACAATCCAGTAGGAGTGCTTACGAATAATCCGCCATTTCCACAGCAGATGTTTCAACTAAATAATTATATGTATTTATCTCCTAAACAGCCCAGAAATACTTTCTGCGAAAATTTGGCTCTTGATGCATATAGTAGAGGTATGGGAGGATTAGGTCTTCCGGGAGATATCTCATCTTCCTCTCGCTTTGTACGTGTAGCTTTTACAAAGGTAAATGCAATTTCAGGTGAATCAGAGGAAGAAAGCGTTAGCCAATTCTTCCACATTCTCGGATCTGTGGATCAGCAACGAGGATGTTGCGAAGTAGCGGATGGAAAATATGAAATCACATTGTATACGTCGTGTTGTAATGTTACAAAAGGTATTTATTATTACAATACTTATGAAAACCATCAGATCAGTGCAGTAGATATGCATGTAGAAAATCTGGATAGTGATAAAATGATTTGTTATCCAGTAATTCAAGGAGAACGAATCAACTATCAAAATAAATAATGTTTTGAAATCAGGGATGAGGTAGAAAGGAAAGTTTCATGACAAAAGATGAAGTAAAAAAACTCAGGATGGCTAGTCCGGAATCACTACAGTTTTTAAATAATGCTACAAAATTTTATAATTTAATGATGATGTATCGTTGTGCTATTCGGGAGATACAAACTAAACTTGAGGTTTTGGATGATGAATTTTCAGTTGAGAACAATCGAAATCCTATTTCTTTTATAAAAACAAGAATTAAGCAGCCCAATAGTATTTACGATAAACTGCAGAAGATGGGATATGAATTTACAACAGAAAATATACAGACATATCTCAATGATGTAGCAGGCGTTCGAATAGTTTGTGCGTTTATTGACGATATTTATATGATATCAGATTTGATTACCCAACAGGATGATATTAAAGTTATTGAAATAAAAGATTATATAAAAAATCCAAAATCGAATGGTTATCGAAGCTATCATATGATTGTTGAAATACCAGTATTTTTTGCTAAGGGTAAAACACCTATGCGTGTAGAATTACAGATTCGAACCAATGGTATGGATTTCTGGGCAACATTGGAACATCAACTTCGCTATAAAAAAGGAATTGAAGAAATGCCTGGCTATGATGAGATAAGTGAAGAATTACTTCATTCTGCAAGAGCTATCATTGAAGCAGATAATGAAATGCAGAGAATAAAAGACAAAATTGGTATGTTCCACGAAATTTAGGGAGAAAACTGAGCAAATAGGAAGGTGGAATATATATGAAACAAGATACTTTAGAGGGCAAAGCAAAAACAAAAAATGGGGTAAAACGGCTGTGTTTTTCCATAATCTGCATTCTTCTAGAAGTGATTTTTATTATTACTATCGTAACACGCTTGAATGAATATGCAGAAATCATAAATTTATTTACAAGGATTTTGAGTGGGATCTTGGTTTTGGGATTGTACGCATCAAATAAGACATCCTCTATGAAAATGCCTTGGGTCATCTTAATTCTAATTTTCCCAATTATGGGTGTAGGCCTGTATTTGTTGATTGGTTTGAATGGTGGCACACATAAAATGCGTGAGCGATATGCAGAAATTGATAGCAAATTGTTACCAATGCTTCCGGACAGTCAGGAGTGTTTGAGCAGAATAAAAGAAACAATTCCGAAAGCAGGAAATATAGCAAGTTACATACAAAGAAATTCGCAGTATCCAATCTATCAGAATACGGATATTGTGTATTTTGATGAAGCAGTGAAAGGATTAGAGGCACAGCTTAAGGATTTGGAGAAAGCACAGAAGTTTATCTTTATGGAATATCATGCGATAGAAGACGCTGAAGCATGGCATAAGATTCAAGATGTTCTGGAAGAGCGAGTAAAAGCAGGTGTGGAAGTTAGAGTATTCTACGATGATATGGGTTCTATAGGCTTTATTAACACAGATTTTGTGAAAAAGATGGAGGCAATAGGAATTCATTGCCGTGTATTCAATCCGTTTATGCCAGGTTTAAATCTGTTTTTGAACAATCGTGATCATAGAAAAATAACAGTTATTGATGGAAAAGTCGGATTTACAGGTGGATATAATCTAGCAAACGAATATTTTAATTACACACACCCGTATGGACAGTGGAAAGATACAGGTATTCGTTTAGAAGGAGATGCTGTTCAGTCGCTTACGGTGACATTTTTGGAAATGTGGAATGCAGTAAGTGATAAGGATGCTAATGATTCTGATTTTAGTAAATACCTTTTCCACTATGATTATGCGGCACAGCAAACTGGGTTTGTTCAACCTTATGCAGACAGCCCTATGGATAATGAGCAAGTAGGAGAAGAAGTTTATATCAGTATGATAAATAAAGCTGAAAAATACTGTTGGTTTATGACTCCATATCTAATCATAACAGATGAAATGACGCATGCGTTATGTCTGGCTGCTAAGCGAGGGGTAGACGTAAGAATTATCACACCTGGTATCCCTGATAAAAAATTTATTTATAATATAACTCGTTCTTTTTATCATGGATTAGTTAAACATGGTGTTCGTGTTTATGAGTGGACTCCTGGTTTCTGTCATGCAAAAATGAGTGTAGCAGATGACTGTATGGCAACTTGTGGAACAATTAATCTGGATTATCGAAGTTTATATCACCATTTTGAAAACGGCTGTTTTATGGCAGATTGTCAGGCAGTTGTGGAAATAAAAAATGATCTGATAAGAACGATGGGAGAATGTCGTGATGTGACAGACCAATATCAAACCGGACGAAGTGCATATTTGCGACTGGGACAATTATTTATGAGATTATTTGCTGGATTGCTATAAGAATCTGATGAAACGACCTTTCAAAAAACAGTTGATTTAGAAGTTAACTGTTTTTGAAAGGCCGTTTTTGCTATATCTAACAGTCTGTTGTACAAAGAAGATTTTGCATGGATGAAAAAAACAAACCTTGTTGAGGTTAAATTGAGATTGACTTTGTATTGTATAAGTATGAAATAAAAAGGAATCAGGTGATGTACAATGAAAAAGCATAAAATATGTAAAATCCTTCTTGTTATACTGGCAATTTTTTTATGTGTGGCTTTTTATGAATTGCTCGGAATCTGCGTTGCATATAAAAAGCAGCCGGAAGTGTCCAATACAACCAAAAAAGAAACAAAAAATGAGTCATGGAACGAATGTAGTGAAAATACAGAACGGGCAGTAATCATAGAAAAGAATCCAGAAGCGCTTTTACAAAGAGTGCGTTTGATCAAGAATGCAAAAAAGGAAATTATTCTTTCTACTTTTGCATTTCAATCCGATGAAAGTGGAAAATTGATTTTAGGAGCACTGCATGATGCGGCAGACAGAGGGGTACATATTCGTCTGTTAGTAGATGGAATGGAGAGCTGGATTGATATGGAAGGAAATCCGTATTTCTATGGATTATCTTCCCATGAGAATGTTGAAATTAAACTGTATAATAAGGCCAATCCGTTGAAACCGTGGAAAATGATGGGTAGAATGCATGATAAATATTTGATTGCAGATGGAAAGAGATATATTCTTGGGGGAAGAAATACATACAATTATTTCCTGGGTGATTTTCCGGGACATAAGAACTATGACAGAGACGTGTTAGTGGTTTGCGATGAACC
The DNA here is from genome assembly GCF_013304825.1 of Blautia schinkii. Taxonomy (GTDB): domain Bacteria; phylum Bacillota; class Clostridia; order Lachnospirales; family Lachnospiraceae; genus Blautia_A; species Blautia_A schinkii_B. Next base: position 112,652 of record NZ_JAAWUO010000011.1, read on the forward strand.
TGAGAAAGAAAATTCAGTTAACCAGTTGTCAGAGTATTTTGAAACCATATGGAATCAGGAAGACAGTGGTTATTTTCATAACAATAAAAAACTGGCAAATAGAAAATCTGTAAAGAACGCAGTTTTAGAGCTGCAGAACAGCTATCAGAAATATTTTGAAGAGAATAAGGAAAGAATCTGCGAGACCGATTATACGGACGAAACTTTTGAGACAGAAAAGATTACATTAGTGTCAAATCCTATTCACACAGGTTCCAAAGAACCAGTAGTGTGGTATCAGTTGGGAGAATTGATGAAAAATGCAAAAAATCGTGTGAAGATCCACACGCCATATATTATCTGTAATGATATGATGTATAATACATGGGAGGAGATTGCAGAGAACGTTTCAGATTTTTCTATCATGACAAATTCAGTTGCGAATAATGGGAATCCATTTGGGTCTGCCGATTATGCGAAAAACAGAAATAGAATCTTAAGTACAGGAATTAATATCTGGGAATATGAAGGCGGTTATTCATACCACGGAAAAAGTATTCTGATTGACGATGATCTGTCTGTAATCGGTTCCTTTAATATGGACATGAGAAGTGCATATCTGGATACGGAACTGATGCTTGTAATACGCAGTAAAGATATTAATAAACAGTTGGAAGAGGGCATGATGGAGTATGAAAAAGTGTCCCGCCAGATATTAGAAGGCGGAACTTATAATGATCCATATCATGTAGAGCCAATCGAATTAACAAAGAAACGTCAGAGAAAAATATTTTTGGTACAGCATCTGCTTGGATGGGCAAGGTATCTGTTTTAATAAGGAGGAAGGAAAACGTGTTTCAAATATTGATTGTAGAAGATGATAAAGAATTAAGCCAGCTATTCCAAAAAGTGCTTGAGAAGAATGGATATCAAGTCAAAAGTGCATCGGATGGAGCACTGGCATTAGAAATATTGGATAAAGAGTATATTGATCTGATCATTTCCGATATTATGATGCCGGTTATGGATGGTTATGAACTGGTGTCGGAACTCCGTTCAGCAGGATATCAGATACCGGTACTTATGATCACTGCGAAAGGTTCCTTTGATGATATGCGCCAGGGATTTCTTTCGGGAAGTGACGATTATATGGTAAAACCGGTAAATGTGAATGAAATGGTTTTAAGAGTCGGAGCACTGCTTCGCCGTGCACAGATACTGAATGAACACAAAATTGTGATCGGTTCAACAGAGTTTGATTATGATGCAATGACGGTTACAACTGATAAGGAAAGTCTTGTTTTGCCTAAAAAAGAATTCCTGCTTTTATATAAGCTTGCAGCTTCGCCAGGCAGAACATTTACAAAACAACAGTTGATGGATGAAGTATGGGGATACGAGACGGAGGCAGACCCACATACGATAGAGGTACATATAGGAAGAATCAGAGAGCGTTTTAAAGATAACCCTGATTTTGAAATCGTAACAATGCGTGGAATTGGATACAAGGTGGTGAAAAAATAATGGAACAAAAGAAAGAAAAAGGATTGCGGATCCGATCCTGTCTGACTGGTGCAATCTGGCTGGCACTTGTATTTTCAACAGTCATATCTGCTTTATTATTTGCTTTTTTGAATCATTTTTTTAATCTGCCGGGCAGCATACCTGTGCTTGGCTGGCTTTTGATTTTCAATACATTGATTGCAGGGCTGATCACTTCCTTTATCAATGCAAAGTTACTGGAACCAATTACCAGACTTAGTAAAGCAATGAAAGAAGTTTCTCAGGGAGATTTTGAACAGCATTTGGAAACGAACAGCCGTATAGCAGAAGTTGGAGAATCTTATCAAAGTTTTAACGTTATGACAAAAGAACTTCGTGCAACAGAGGTGCTGCAGATGGATTTTGTATCTAATGTTTCTCATGAGTTTAAGACCCCGATTAATGCCATTGAAGGATATACAATGCTGCTTCAGGGAGAAGAACTGTCTCCGGATCAAGAGGAATATGTAGAAAAAATCTTATTTAACACCCAAAGACTTTCTGGATTGGTTGGTAATATTTTGCTGTTATCCAAGTTAGAGAATCAGAATATACCAATGAAAAAAACAGAATATCGTCTGGATGAACAGATCCGCCAGGCATTTCTTTCATTGGAAACAAAATGGACAGAAAAAGAAATTGGTTTTCAGGTAGAATTGGAGAAAGTTAAATATACTGGGAATGAAGGACTTTTTATGCATATCTGGATAAATCTTTTGGATAATGCGATTAAGTTCAGCCCTTCAAAGGGGACAATTACGATGTTTCTGAAACAAGAACAGGATTCTGTTAAGTTCATTCTGGAAGATGAAGGACCAGGAATAGAGGATGATGTAAAATCCAGAATATTTGACAAGTTCTATCAGGTAGATGGATCTCATAAAGCAGAAGGAAATGGCCTAGGTCTTGCACTTGTAAAACGGATTGTAGATAGTGCCGGAGGGACAATCAAAGCAGAAAACCGTGAATATGGTGGATGCAGATTTGTTATAGAGCTGCCAAAGCAGAAAGATGAGATTATATAGTTTTAAGATAAATTAGAAGATGGGAGGATTTATATGACATTTTATCAGGAGTTGCAGTTAAATCAGGCAGGTTCTAAAAACCTGTTGAAAAAGAGTGAAACACTAAAAGAAAAATTATATCATATGTGGGTATATCTGGTGAAGGTAGCTGTTACAATGGCATTTTGTTTTTTCTTTGTTAGTATTTTCAGCATCCTATTTGGAAAGGAGAACAGCATTGTAGGTGTAGTAGTCTTATTATGTCTCATGGTGTTTAGAAATGCGGATCTGGGGATCCACATCGGACAATCTACGATGCTTTTGGCTTTGTTCTTTGTAATTATGACTGTATGTCCGCATTTAGCAAATCAGTTTTCACCGGTATTGGGAATGCTGTTAAATATTGCGGCACTGGCTGTGTTGATTCTGTTCGGATGCCATAATCCATTCATGTTTAATCAATCTACATTGGTTCTTGGGTATCTGCTGCTATATGGTTATGATGTTACGGGAAAAAGCTATCAGATGCGATTAGTCGGAATGGCTTTAGGTGCAGTACTTACCTGCTTCGTATTTTATCGAAATCATAAAAACAGAACTTATAAAAGAAATCTGAAAGATCTGATACAAGAATTTGATATCACTTCTTCCAGAACAAAATGGCAGATATGTCAGATTTTATGCGTACCGATTGTCCTTTGCATTGCAGAACTTTGTAATATGCCACGTGCAATGTGGGCTGGTATTGCGGCCATGTCCGCGATTTTGCCGTTTATGGAAGATATGCACTACAGAGTCCGTAAAAGGATTGTCGGAAATATTGCAGGTGTTATATGTTTTACAGTATTATATTTTCTGCTTCCTTCGTCAATCTATGCATATATAGGAATCCTTGGTGGAATCGGTGTAGGATTTTCAGCACAATATGGCTGGCAGGCAGTATTTAACACATTTGGTGCTTTAGCCATTGCTGCAGAGACTTATGGACTACAAGGAGCGGTTAGTCTTAGAGTGATTCAAAATGTTTTTGGTGTTGTGTTTGCTTTAGCATTTTGTGTTATATTTTATTGGTTTATGTCTAAAAAAAAGGAAAGTGAGATGACCGTACATGCAGAGTGAAGTGAATCAGGAAGAAAATTTGAATAGAATTATTACGGTTCCTAATCTTCTTTCTTTTTTTCGGCTTTGTCTGATTCCGGTAATTATATGGAGTTATTGTGTAAAGAAAAATCCTCTGTTAGCTGGTGAAATCTTATTGCTGTCTGGTCTTACGGATCTTGCTGATGGATATATCGCAAGAAGATTCCATAGGATTAGTAATTTAGGAAAAATACTTGATCCGGTGGCTGATAAGCTGACACAGGCAGCGATGTTAATCTGTCTGTTTACTCGTTTTCCGCATGTGCTTCTTTTAATCGTAATAATGGCAGGTAAGGAGCTGTATATGGTAGTCAGTGGATGTCTTGTGATACGAAAGACAGGAAAAGTACATGGTGCAGACTGGCATGGAAAGATAGTAACCTTTTTATTATATGGAACTGCAGCGGTGCATATTATATGGTTCCACATTACACCGATGGTATCAGATCTGTTGATTGGTTTGTGCGCTATAATGATGGTCATATCGGTCGCTCTGTATATTATCCAGAATACCAGGACTCTTAAGGAAGAGACTGTATAAGCAATTTTATATTGCAATGACTAGAAAAATATTTAGGAGAAGATAGATATAAACAGTAAGTCAAACACACAAACTATGGAGTCTTTAGTCGGTTTAATAAAATTTTAGATAGAAAATAAATCATTATAAAAAGATCCTGTTCATACTATGATATATAGAACAGGATCTTTATTTACTTTATTTCGCCAGGAAATTGCTCTGAATCTCCATCGGCATATGATAAGCCTGGCCTCGTTTTGTCAGGCTGTATAATTTAAAGCTCATTAGTTCCGGAGTCGCATTCAATGAACTGCAGAGTCCGAAATAATCCAGGTCCTCGTTCTGAACCATCAGCTTTTTAAAATTAGCCAACTACTTTTCCAAAAGTTTTTAAGGTGGATCCGGAAGTGACTTGGATAGGGGCATATTTTTTATTTAGAGAAATAAGCTGAATACCGGAATCGGATTGATGATATTTCTTTACATAAGCATCACCATCAAGGAAGAAGACACCGATTTCTCCTTCTTCAAGTGTTTCTTGTTTATGAATCCAGATGATCTGTCCATCCAGATAGAGAGGCTCCATGCTGTCACCACATACCCGGACACCGAAGTCAGCACTGGAAGATACTTCATCACCAACTTCAATTTCGGAAAAACGGTCGGAATCAAGGAATTGTCCTGTTCCAGCTGAAACCGGGAGATCATAGAGACTGAGAGTTCTTCGTGGAAATTGATAAATGATTGGTTCTTCTCGAATGTATTCTCCACTTTTCATTAATAGGTTCATGTAGTCAAGAACTTTGGCTTGTCCTTCGTCATTTAATTTGGAGAAAAGTTTCTCATCCGTTCCAATCTGGAATGTTCTATTTATATCGGAAATCTCAAGAATCTCACAGAGGGCAAAAAATTGTAAAACATTTGGCAGGTTTACATTTTTTTCCCATTTACTGATAGAATGAGCTTTTACATCTAAGCCTCTTTCACACAGAAGAGCTGCCAGTTGTGGTTGAGACAGTTTTCGGTATTTTCTTTTATTAGCAATAATGGATCCAAAATCTTTCTTTATCATCATACACCTCCATATGCAGGTATTTATTCCCTATATATACTATAACCCATAACAGATAAAAAATCAACAATAATAGCGTTAAAATCCAGAAAATCAACATATTTGCTACTTTACAAAGATTTAAAAACGATATATAATGCCTGTATAGAAAAAAGAACACATGTTCTAAAAGGGAGGTGAAAATGTGGAAAAAGTAGTATTGCACAGTGATGCCAACTGTTTTTATGCTAGTGTGGAAATGCTATATCATCCAGAATATGTTGGTAAGCCATTAGCTGTAGGAGGAGATCCTGAAGCGAGGCATGGAATTGTATTGACAGCGAATTATATTGCGAAGAGAAGCGGCGTTAAGACTGGCATGGCATTGTGGCAGGCAAAGCAGGTTTGCCCGGATTTGATATTTGTGCCTCCGAGGATGGATTTATATTTGAAGTTTTCCTCAATGTTGCGAGAAATATATTCGGAATATACGAATCAAATTGAACCGTATGGATGTGATGAAGCCTGGCTTGATGTAACTGACAGTTCTTTACTGAAAGGTAATGGAAGAAAAATTGCAGAAGAAATTAACAGAAGGGTAAAGAAAGAACTGGGTATTACGGTAAGCATTGGAATTTCCTGGAATAAAATTTTTGCAAAACTTGGAAGCGATTATAAGAAGCCTGATGGAATTACAGAATTTAATCGGACGAATTACCGTGAACTAATCTGGAAACTTCCGGTATCAGATCTTCTATATGTAGGAAGATCAACGAATAGAACTCTACAGAAATATGGTATTCGCACGATTGGAGAATTGGCAAGAACAGATCCAAATTTTCTGGAACGGCAGCTTGGAAAAATGGGACTTGTGATATTTTCATTTGCAAACGGATGGGATGATTCGCCGGTTACAGCAGAATCATATCATGCTCCGATCAAATCTATTGGTAACAGTACGACAACACCGAGAGATCTGGAATGTGATCAAGATGTACAGATTATTCTGATGGCATTGACAGAAAGTGTTGCAGCCAGATTGCGGAAACATGGTTTTAAATGTAATGAAGTTTCAATTTCTATCCGGGACAATGATCTGTATCATTTTTCGCGACAGAAAAAAATTCAAGAACCCACTGACATTACAGATGAGATTATGAAAGCAGCTTATCAGCTATTCAAGGAAAATTATCATTGGTCACGTCCGATCAGAAGCCTTGGCATTCGTGCTGATGATCTGGTAATGGGAACAGTACCGGTGCAGTTAGATTTATTTATGAATGAACAACGTCGAGAAAAACAGGAGAAGCTAGACAGAGCAGTAGATGAAATCAGACGACGGTTTGGTTATCACAGTGTCCAGAGAGCATTTATGTATCAGGATAAAGTCTTATCAAGTTTGGATGCACAGAAATCCCACACTGTACATCCAGTAGGATATTTTAATGGGAGGTAAGTTCTTTGGAAAGTTATAAAGTATATGTTGAAGTAACCGTAAAATTTAGTACCGATGGTGTTATGATGCCCGTAGAATTTATCTGGGAAGATGGAACGAAGTACATCATTGATAAAGTAAAATCAAAAGAACGATGTGCGAGCCGTAAGGCAGGGGGTACTGGAATCATGTATACGGTATTGGTAGATGGTAAGGAATGCCATTTATATTATGAATTTGATAAGTGGTTTATGGAACGCAAGAGTGCGTAAAGATTTAAGAAAGAAAACAGGATCTGCAGAAGAGCTGACCTTTCCCTTTTGCTCTTTTCAGATTGACATATAAGGGCATTACATTTATGTCCATGAAACAATATACCCACTATATTGTCTATGCAGATGTGGCCCTGCTCAAGAATAATTCTTATTGAGCTTTCGTCAAAATCACAGGGATGGGAGTGTAGAACGTCAGAGAAAGACGATTCAATACGAAAAAGGAGATTTTGATAATGACAGAAAGAGATTATGCGATCAGATCGTTTAAAGAAGTAACCTTAAATGCAGCACGCCATACAGAAGAAAGAATGAACCTGTACTATGGAAAAAATCAAGGAACTGATGAACAATTATCAGGACTTGATTTTGGAAAATCAGATGGTTCTGGATGAATTAGAGCAGGAGTGTCAGGAAAAGATCAATGAGAACATGGCTTATGCTCTTCAGTATATGGATTCTTACGATTACCGCATGAATTTAGGAAAACTGAAAAAAGAAGTAAACAATATCATTCTAATCTATGGATTTTGCGATATGGTCAACCGGGCAATGACATTGGTAAAATATTTTACCCCGAATTTTGGAACCGAATATTATGATGTGCTTTATGGCTGCTTCTGCAGACACAGAAAAATGACAGATATGGAAATTATGCTTGAACTGGGGATGAGCCGGGCAAGTTTTTACCGGAAGAAAAAAGTAGCTCTCCGGTATCTGGGATATTATTTTTTTGAAATCGTAGTGCCACAATCTGCAAACAAACGATATAAGCCGTCTTTTCCGGAAACGGAAGAGTAGATCTGAAAGAGCCTGGTGGAATCTCCCCTTTCCATCAGGCTTATATATAATGGAATACTCCCCTATTCCTCTTATTATTCTGCAGATTCTTCAGCTGCAGCTTCTTTCTTTTTTCTGGATTTGCCAGAAATCATTTTATGACCTGAGTAAATGGCCATAGCCATGCAGATCAGTGAACTGAATGCAAAATATTTATGTGCTGATTTCATATCCTTATAGCCGGTGTAGCAAGTTCCGATCATGGAAACCAGCGCACCGATGGACCAGTATTTATGTGATTTCATTTGAACCTCCTGAGCTTTTTTATATCATACATCTTTTTAAGAAATATGCAAACTGGAATTTTCAAATTAGTCTTTGCAAATAACCTTTGAACCTTCACCATCAATTACAATTCCCTGACGGTTGTTAATTGGGCATAGATTCAAATCCGAAAACTCAGTCATTATTTTCTCGGTAACTTTCTTAAATGGTGCTGTAAGATAATGCGGAAGAACATAGAAATCAATCAAATCAAGCCCTGCATCATCTTCTTGTGAGTAGTCCTCTGGCTTTTCATCCATTTGCTCGATATATTGGATGCTTGGAGCGCATATAATTGCGCCTGCCGACTCGCCGATCATCAATTTTCCATTTGCCAATTCCTTTTTCAGTAGCCCATCAGTTCCCGTTTTACGGAGCCGGTCCATAAGAAAAAAAGAATTTCCGCCGGTAAAATATATCACATCTGCATCTTCAAAAACAGACTGTATCGTTGAATAAGCCTCCGTTGAAATATCAATTTCAGTTACGATTGCTCCCAACTTTTTGAATAATTTTCGAGCCGAGCCGACATAACCGGTGTAGCCTTCACGCAGCGAAGCTGTTGGAATAAATGCGACTTTCTTATTTTCAATTTCTTCCTTTATCAGACTTCCTACACTTGAAAAATGCGAACATAAAAATAGTTTCATCAATATTCTCCTTTATAAATTCCGATTTATCTTTGCCTTATGTTATCATAATTCGGTTTAAATTGCTATAAATAGTCTTATCCCAATAATAGAAAACCCCAGAAATCATTAAGATTCCGAGGCCTTATGTTTGAACATATTTACCTTTTAATTTATGTAAGACAGATGTGGAAGTACAGCAGGAGCTAGGAATAGGCAGGACTTCTTTTTATAAAATGAAGAAGCAGGCACTTGGATATTTAGGATTTTATTTTTATGAGATCGTGGTACCGCAGGCAAAGGATAAAAGATTTAAACCGTCACTGGGTGTTGAGGAAGAGTAGGTGAGTAATATGAGATACGAAGATTCGATGAAAGGTGTAGCTGATCAGATAATCAAAGAACAGCAGCGAGTCAGTAAAATTAAAAACAATCCAGAAGAGTTCCATTGGCATGACGAATATGCAACGTTGAATTTCTTTCGGTTTATCTGCAAAAATATCGGTAACTTGAGAAATGGAGAAATTGAAAAAATGGTCACACGTTTAAAGAACATAGATCAGAAAGCAGTGGAAAACCATGTGAATGGTGCTGTTTGGGCATTTGATTATGATAAGATGTTCTGTGTATTGATGGAAAATGAAATTTGCCGAAAAGTGTGTGAAAAGAATAAATATAACAGTTGGATGAATCTGATTGGAAAGTATTGTGTTTCAAGGACTTAAAGACGAAGAAAGTTGTTGTAGAGAAATAATTTCCAGCAACTCTGTCTTTAATGAATAGAGTTCATTTTTTTATTCAACTATTCCCATGATATATACAATATGTAAATGTGCAATTCAAATATAAGTTTATGCTAAGTGTAAAAATGATAATAATTACTATTATTGACAAAAGAATAATTATCATGTATAATACAGATATACAAGAAACAAAGTGTTAGAAAAATTGCTAGAAACTTGGTAACAAAAATAAATCGACATTGAAAAGGGAAAATGACTATGAAAAAATATGAATGTGAACCATGTGGATATATTTATGATCCGGCAGTAGGAGATCCAGACGCTGGTATCGATCCAGAAACTGCATTTGAGGATATTCCAGATGACTGGACATGCCCAATCTGTGGATTAGGAAAAGATGTTTTCGTTCCTGTAGAAGACTAAGCAGAAAATGCAGGTACGAAACTGCCATACATTAAAAGAACCTAAGAGAACATATAAAAGAAATGGAGGTCAAATTATGACTTACGATTTAAACATTACCTTTGATGACAATTTAGTAACAGGAAATGAAACAATTGATACCCAGCATAAAGAATTGATCGACCGTATCCAGAACTTTGTAACTGCCTGTCAAAATGGCGACAGCAAAGTAAAAGCAATCAAAATGCTGGATTATCTGGATGAATATACTGACTTTCATTTCAAAGAAGAGGAAAAGCTTCAGGAAAAATCCGGTTATCCAGAGCGTGAAAAACATTATGAAAAACATGAAGAGTTTAAAAAGACAATTCAGGAACTGTATGAATACCTTCAGGAGTATGAAGGACCAACAGATCAGTTCAGTGAACTTGTACAGAAAAATGTAATCGACTGGCTGTTTGGACACATTAAAACATACGACCGCTCTGTGGCAAAATTTATCTTTATGAAACAAAATCCAGATCGATGCTAAAATAAACCAGGGAATGAGTTCACTCAGAATGTAGACAACATGATGAAGTAAACTAGGGGCTGTCACAATGCAGTCCCTTTCCTGTTATAGCGATATTCTAGGTAATATATTGCGCTGGCATGACATATTATTTTACTACTACTATATGGGAAGAGCAAGCAGCTCTTCTTTTTTTGTCCTTTTTATCCAATTTTAAGTTGTAAAGTCTCTTTTCATTCGACAAAATTCTCCACAGACAGAGGATATGCGACGAGCATTGATATGAACATCTATTTATGGAAAGAGGATATTGAAGACGGGGAATCGGTAATGACAGCCGAATATAGACCTGTAGAATACGGAAAGGACTATGATGTTGTCAATAATCCTGATAAATTTCAACTATATATAGATGGAAATGAGATTAAATAGTAATCTCCTGAAAGCAAGCTTTTTGTCAATTATTTCAAAGAAAAATTAAAGGATAACAATACATAGTTTTGACAATGATATTTTGAAAAATTTTATAGGAATGCTCTATTATCAAATTGACATAGGAATATGGTAGCGTATAATTAGAATTGAATACACTGAAAAAATGGAGGAATTACATGAAAGCACATAAATATTGGTCAGTAGGAGCATTGATCACAATGCTTGGGACTTTTTACACTGGATATAAAAAGCAAAAATCAAGTCACAAATACTTTGCTTTAAGTTCTATGTTATGTATGGTAATGGCGATATATACAGGTCATAAAATGATTACCAGGAATAGGAAAAAAAAGGCGAATAAAGAGAAAGATACAGAAAGGGAGGGATAAATAATGTTGGAAGTAGGGGTTAAGGCACCGGATTTTGAGTTGCCAGATCAAAATGGGAAAATACATAGATTATCGGATTATACAGGAAAAAAAGTGATCTTATATTTCTATCCCAAGGATAATACAGCGGGATGCACGAAACAGGCATGTGGGTTTTCTGAGCGATACCCTCAGTTTACCGAAAAAGGAGCAGTTATTCTTGGAGTCAGTAAGGATTCTGTATCCTCTCATAAGAGATTTGAGGAAAAATATGGATTGACATTTACACTTTTAGCAGATCCAGAGCGGAAAGTTATTGAAGCATATGATGTATGGAAAGAAAAGAAAAATTATGGCAAAGTCTCTATGGGAGTAGTAAGAACCACATATCTTATTGATGAACAGGGGATTATTATAAAGGCAAATGATAAAGTCAAGGCTGCAGATGATCCTGAAAATATGCTCAAGGAATTAGATTAATGAAGATAATATTATCCCCTGCTAAAAAGATGATTACAGATACTGACAGCATAGCGCCGGATGGATTGCCTGAATTTATTGAAAAGACGACAGAGATACAAAATTGGTTGAAAAGTAAGTCAAAAGAAGAACTGAAGACTATCTGGAAATGTAATGACAAAATTACAGAACAGAACTTCAATAGATTGGAAAACATGGATCTTTATCATTTACTTACCCCAGCTGTCTTATCATATGAAGGAATTGCTTTTCAATATATGGCTCCATCCGTGTTTGAGGACAGTCAGTTCGAGTATGTACAAAATCATTTGAGAATAATATCTGCATTTTATGGTGTGTTAAAACCAAGGGATGGTGTGACGCCTTATCGTTTGGAAATGCAGGCGAAGGTTGGAATAGGAGAAACAAAAAATCTGTATGAGTACTGGGGAGATTTATTATACCGCTCAGTGATTGATAACAGCAGGATTATAATCAATCTGGCATCGAAAGAATACTCTAAGTGCATAGAAAAATATCTGACACGACAGGATAGATACATTACGATTACATTTTGTGAGTTATCAGGAGATAAACTGGTGACAAAAGGTACATATGCTAAGATGGCCCGTGGTGAAATGGTTAGGTTCATGGCTGAAAACAGAATTGAAAATCCTGAGGATATTAAGAAATTTGATAGACTAGGCTATTCATTCCGCTCTGATTTATCATCAGATGCAGAATATGTTTTTGAACGGAAAAAATGATGATTGAATGATTATTTTAAATAAAAGGTAATCAGTAATATTAATTATTATAATAATAGTAATTATTGCTATTATTTATTGACAATAAACAGATTGAGAAGCACCACGAAGAGAGATATCGTGCACTTCTTAAGAATATTGAAACTGCACAGGTGTTTGAAAAGAGTGAAGTTAAGGTATGGGAATGCCGTAACTGTGGACATGTTGTGGTAGGAACAAAGGCACCTGAGATATGTCCAGTATGTAACCATCCACAGAGTTATTTCGAAATACGTGAAGAGAACTATTAAAGAGAAGGAGATTATTACAAAGAAGAAAGTGATTATTAAAAAAAGCAGTAATGATAGGCTGTGGCTTTGTTGGTTCTGCATCAGTTGGTAAAGAAGCATTAAAGTTTAAGAATCGGCGGATGCTTTGAAAAAAGTTATAGAAACAATTGGATTTTAAATTTTAAACATAGGAAGATAAAAAAGATGGAAGTAAAATATTCTGTATGCAATCATTGTGGAAACATTATTGAAATGGTAAAGGATCAAGGCGTACCAGTAATGTGTTGCGGAGAACCTATGCAGGAATTAAAAGCCGGAGTGACAGATGCTGTTGTCGAGAAGCATGTACCTGTATATACGATAGAAGGCAGTCATGTTCATGTTGTGGTCGGAGAGACAAAACATCCAATGCTTGAAGAGCATTTCATTGAGTGGATTACATTAAATACAAACCAGGGAATATACAGAAAACAGTTAAATCCAGGGCAGGAGCCGGTAGCAGATTTTTGTCTTTGCAATGGTGAACAGGTAGAAGAAGTATATGCATATTGTAACCTGCATGGATTATGGAAATGCTAAAAGCATTTATACATATTAAGGTTACAGAACAACACAAATACAACAGTAATATATGCTGTGTATTAATATATTTATAAGGAGGAACAAACTAATGAAATATGTATGTGACGTTTGCGGATGGGAATATGATGAAGAGGAAGGTTATCCTGAAGGTGGTATTGCACCAGGAACAAAGTGGGAGGACGTTCCAGAAGATTTTGAATGCCCATTATGTAATGTTGGAAAAGATCAGTTTTCAGAAGTTGAATAAAATTCTGATTATTTAAATACGGATAGATAAACAAAAACCCTGGTGCGTGTGAGCAACAGGGTTTTTTATTGCGATAGTTTGTGATTGTGATGATATCACAGAAAATGATTTACCTTTTGCTTATAATGTAACTACAAACAAAGTAAGGAGGTAGTCTAAATGAGATTAAAAGATAAAGTTGCAATCATTACGGGTGGAAGCCGTGGTATAGGATTTGCTACAGCTGATAAATTCTTGAAGGAAGGTGCTTCAGTTGTGTTGGCAGCAAGTTCACAGGAATCGGCAGATGTTGCTGTAGATAAATTAAAAGAAAAATATCCCAATGCAATAGTTGCTGGAATTAGTCCAAATCTAGCAAGCATGGAGTCTGTCAGAAAGGCTTTTAAAGAGGCAACTGAAAAATATGGATGTGTCGACATACTGGTAAATAATGCAGGGATTTCAGAAAACACCTCATTTATGGATTATACAGAGGAGACTTTTGATAAAGTCATGGATCTAAATGTAAAAGGAGTATTTAATACTACTCGTGTAGCAGCAGAATGTATGGTGGCAAGAGGCAAGGGGGTCATTCTCTCAACTTCTTCCATGGTGAGTATTTCGGGACAGCCAAGTGGGTTTGCTTATCCGGCATCGAAGTTTGCAGTAAACGGATTGACTGTATCATTAGCAAGAGAACTAGGACCTAAAGGTATTCGTGTTAATGCTGTTGCACCTGGGATTACAGAAACTGATATGATGAAGGCCGTGCCAAAGGAAGTTATCGAACCTATGATTGAAAGAATTCCATTGCGTCGTCTTGGACAGCCAGAAGATATTGCCAATGCGTTTGTGTTTCTTGCTTCAGATGAGGCGAGTTACATTACAGGTGTTATATTAAGTGTAGATGGTATGGCAAGAAGTTAAGTTAATGAGGTATGGTGATGTAATCACGGAAAATAAATGAAATTAAGACTATAATAAATCTACAAAAAGAAAAAGATAAGGAGGACTGTAAAATGTCTGCTATTAATATCAATAAAAATAATTTTCAGAACGAAGTACTGAATTCCGATAAACCCGTTCTTTTAGATTTTTGGGCATCTTGGTGTGCGCCTTGCCGCATGGTAGTACCTATTGTAGAGGAGATTGCAAGTGAGCGTAGAGATATTAAAGTTGGAAAGATTAATGTAGATGAAGAGCCTGAACTGGCAAATAAGTTCAGTATTATGAGCATTCCGACTTTAGTGGTTATGAAGAATGGGAAGATTGTACAGCAGGTTTCAGGGGCGAGACCTAAGAATGCGATTTTAGAAATGCTTTAGGGAGGTGTACTAATGGGATTTTTTGATCTCTTTAAACAGTCGAATATTAATCAAGGCATAGAAGAATATAAAAGGACTGATGATGCAGTTCTGCTGGATGTACGTACACCGCAGGAATATCAGGAAGGACATATACCAGAAAGTAAAAATGTGCCGTTGCAGCAACTTGACAATATTGCTTCTGTAGCGAAGAATAAGGATATCCCACTGTTTGTATACTGTTATTCCGGTTCACGAAGCCGCCAGGCAACTGGGATACTGCAACGAATGGGATATTCTAAAGTAAATAATATCGGTGGCATTGCAGCTTACTCAGGAAAGGTGGAAAAATAAGATGAAGGTAATAATTGTAGGAGGTGTAGCCGGAGGAGCTACAGCCGCAGCAAGAATACGCAGACTGAATGAACATGCTGAAATTACTGTGTTTGAAAGATCCGGATACATATCCTATGCAAATTGTGGACTTCCATATTATATTGGAGACGTGATCACAGACCCGGAAGAACTTACACTACAGACACCAGAGAGTTTTTTTAAACGCTTCCGTATTAACATGAAAATTCATCATGAAGTTATCTCCATACATCCGGAACGTAAAACGGTTTCAGTGAAAAATTTAGAGAATGGTGAGATATTTGAAGAAAAATATGATAAGCTGATCCTCTCTCCAGGTGCAAAGCCAACACAGCCGAGACTTCCCGGAGTAGGTATTGATAAACTTTTTACACTTCGTACTGTAGAAGACACTTTTCGGATAAAGGAATATATAAATAAGAATCATCCAAAATCGGCTGTATTGGCAGGTGGCGGTTTTATTGGTCTGGAACTGGCAGAAAATTTGAGGGAGCTTGGCATGGATGTTACGATTGTCCAGAGGCCTAAGCAGCTGATGAACCCTTTTGACCCGGATATGGCATCCATGATCCATAATGAAATGAGAAAGCATGGGATAAAACTGGTACTGGGCTATACAGTAGAAGGATTTAAAGAAAAAGATAACGGAGTGGAGGTCCTGTTGAAAGATAATCCATCCCTTCAGGCTGATATGGTAGTTCTGGCAATCGGAGTCACACCAGACACAGTATTAGCAAAAGAAGCCGGTCTGGAACTTGGCATCAAGGAAAGTATTGTAGTGAATGACAGAAGGGAAACCTCTGTACCGGATATTTATGCTGCAGGTGATGCAGTTCAGGTAAAACATTATGTTACGGGTAATGATGCGCTGATTTCTTTGGCAGGACCAGCCAATAAACAGGGCAGAATCATCGCTGATAATATTTGTGGCGGTGATAGTCGTTACCTGGGCAGTCAGGGAAGCTCCGTTATAAAAGTGTTTGATATGACAGCAGCCACTACAGGTATCAATGAAACCAATGCCAAAAAGTCAGGGTTAGATGTAGATACAGTAATTCTTTCTCCTATGAGTCATGCCGGTTACTATCCTGGTGGAAAAGTGATGACCATGAAGGTGGTTTTTGAAAAAGAGACTTATCGTTTGCTTGGTGCTCAGATTATTGGATATGAAGGTGTTGATAAACGTATTGATGTGCTGGCAACAGCAATTCATGCAGGGCTGAAGGCAACCCAGTTGAAAGATTTGGATCTCGCATATGCACCGCCTTATTCCTCTGCCAAGGATCCTGTAAATATGGCAGGATTCATGATAGACAATATAGCAAAAGGTACCTTAAAACAATGGCATCTGGAAGATATGGATAAGATTTCTAGAGATAAAAGTGTTGTGTTGCTGGATGTGAGAACTGTAGGTGAATTTAACAGGGGGCATATGGATGGATTCAAAAACATTCCTGTAGATGAACTAAGGGAACGTATCAATGAAATTGAGAAGGGAAAGCCTGTTTACCTGATATGCCAGAGTGGGCTGCGAAGTTATATTGCCAGTCGTATTCTGGAAGGAAATGGATATGAAACATACAACTTCTCCGGCGGATTCCGCTTCTATGATGCAGTTGTCAATGACCGTGCGCTGATTGAAAAGGCATATGCATGTGGTATGGATTATTAAAAATAATCATAATATTTTTATAATTTTCTCGTTATATAAAAAGATCCCCCATTTATTAGAATGACTTTCATAATTCTGATAAATGGAGGATTCTTCTTTATATGTTACAGAAAAACAATTTTATGACCTTTGGAGTGTTTCCAGTCTTTTTGAATCAAGGATTGTTATTTTGCCGCGAGAGAGTCTGACGAGTCCTTCGCCTTGAAAGTATCGAAGCATTCGAGTGATAACTTCCCTGTGGGAACCAAGATGGTTTGCGATAGTTTCGTGAGTGATTTTCAGTTCATTTGTTCCTTCAATGGATGTTTCTTCTAAAAGAAATGAAGCAACACGCTTATCCAAACTCTTCCACATAATCTGTTCAATCAGCCACATGACATCAGAAAAACGGGTAGCCATTAACTCATTGGTATAGTTTGCGACAGGAGCAGATTCTTTCATGATGCCCTTATAGATTTCAGCAGGGATGATCCAAAGATCCGTATCTTTTTCTGCTTCAATGGTTACTTCAAATTGAATAGACCGCATGATACATGAGGCGGATAAAAGACACATATCCATATCGAACAGACGGTAAAGTGTAATCTCCCGTCCTTCATCTGAAAGTATGTAAGTTCGAAGCTGCCCGGATTTAACCAGTAATAATCCAGTACAGTCCAGGTTTCCATTGTGAATGATCGTTCCTTTTTTTACATCCCGTGTGATTAAATTGTCTGAAATTAGTTTTTTCTGTGCTGTATTTAAGTCATTCCATAGTGGAAAATAATTTTCGAAGCTCATAGCAGTCATCTCCTTTACGAACATAGTATACTTGCTTTTTTTAGATGCGTCAATTATATAACTGGCATATGCCATAAATAGAAATAAAAAGAAGTGTAATAAAGTAAATTATCTTTTCTGTGATATCATCACGGAAGCAAGCACTTATTTGGGGTATATTAAGTTCAAATAGGAGAAGGAGTTGAAAAATATGACATCTATAAATATAAATAAAGAAAAGTTTGGACAATTAATTCATAAGGAAAAACCGGTTTTGGTTGATTTCTGGGCACCTTGGTGTGGTTATTGCCGTAGAATTGGAGCAGCTTATGAAAAAATAAGTGAAGAATACAGCGATATTCTTGTTGCTGGAAAAGTAAATATTGATGAAGAACCACAGATTGCAGAAGCTGAAAAGATTGAGGTGATTCCTACGCTGGTTTTATATCGAAATGGAAAGGCAATAGATTCTATTGTTGCACCTGAATCAAAAATAATGATAGAGAATTTTATTAATGAAGCATTGGAAAAATAAAAGGAGGACTGCTGTATGAATGAAAATCATGTTTACGATATGATTATCGTGGGGGGAGGACCTGGAGGGTATACTTCAGCATTATACGCAGCCAGAGCAGGATTTGATACCATTGTTTTAGAAAAATTATCTGCAGGTGGTCAGATGTCATTGACCTGGCAGATTGATAACTATCCTGGTTTTGAAAATGGAATTGACGGATTTTCATTGGCAGAGAAAATGCAAAAACAGGCGGAAAAATTTGGCGCTAAAAGTGAATATGCTGAAGTTTTTAATATGGATTTAACAGGAAAGCTTAAGAGAGTAGAAACTAGTTCGGGAATTTATATTGGAAAAACAGTAGTGATTGCTACTGGAGCAAATCCAAGAGAACTTGGTCTCGCTAAAGAAAAAGAATTGATAGGTCATGGGGTTGCTTATTGTGCCTCCTGTGATGGTATGTTTTATAAAGATAAGATCGTGGTGGTTGTTGGTGGTGGAAATTCTGCTGTATCAGATGCTGTTCTTTTAAGTCGAATTGCTAAGAAAGTCATCATTGTTCATCGAAGAGATACATTACGTGCAACGAAAATCTACCATGACCAGCTGATGAAAACTGAAAATATAGAGTTTCGATGGAACAATACAGTAAATGAACTGATTTATGGAGAACGATTGACTGGTGTGCGGTTGAAAGATACAGTTACAGGAGAAGAAAACATTATAGAATGTGACGGCCTGTTTGTGAGTATAGGAAGAAAACCGACAACAGATTTTTTAGATAATCAGATAGAACTGGATAATAAAGGATATATTGTGGCAGGTGAAAACACTGAAACGAGTATTCCGGGTGTTTATGCTGTAGGAGATGTCAGAACAAAGTTACTTCGTCAGATAGTAACAGCAGTGGCAGATGGTGCTATGGCAGTACATATGGCAGAAGAGTATGTGGAGAAATAATAATCAGAATTTGAATGGTGAACTTTTCATACTGAAATATGTACAATTTCAATAATGACATGAACTTATGGGAATGTATTGCGGATACTTTGTGAACTTTATCCTGATACAATGATTATGCTGATGAAAGAAGGCATCGCCTGGAGATGAAGGCGAAAGCTGAAATAGAAGATACCAAAAATCTATATGACTATTGGGGTGAAAGATTATATCGTTCAGTGCTTGATGACAGCAGGATTATCATTAATCTTGCATCAAAAGAATACTCGAAATGTATAGAAAAATATTTATCAGATAAAGACAAATATATTACGGTTACGTTTTGTGAACAATCAGGGGATAAACTGGTAACAAAAGGTACATATGCTAAGATGGCTCGTGGTGAGATGGTCAGATATATGGCAGAAAAAGAAATTGAAAATCCTGCAGACGTACAAACGTTTGACAGACTTGGATACAATTTTAGAAGAGATTTATCATCTGAAATAGAATATGTTTTTGAACGAAAAATTATGGAATAAGATTGTGCGAAAAAGGGACATTTACAAAGTGCTATTATTTCAATAATAGTAATTATTACTAATTTTATATTGACATTTTAAACTTCTGATATATACTTCTAATTAAGAATAAATCCTAATAAGGAGGGCAAATGACTAACAGAAGAAATACAATTCAGAAAGATCTTGTGAAAAATGCTGTATATGAAATGAAAAGGCATGTTACAGCAAATGAAGTATATGAATTTCTAAAAAAAGAATATCCTACCATTGGAAAAGGAACAGTATATAGAAATCTTGATATACTGTCAGAAGAAGGTGCTCTGAGAAAGGTTGAAGTGCCAGATGGAGCAAATCGGTTCGATATCACATTGAAAAATCATTATCATGTGAGATGTATAAAATGTGGTGAGGTATCGGATGTAGATATGGAGGAAATACCGGATTTAATGAAAAGAATTCATGATACGCATGGAATTGATTTTTTGGAATATGATATTTCCTTTAAAGGCATTTGTCCGAGATGCAGGGAGAAGATGAAGGAGGAGCAGAATGGATAAAAAAGCGATGTATAAGCTGAGTTACGGATTATTTGTACTGACTGCAGAGAAGCCCAAGAGGATAATGGCTGTATCATTAACACTGCAATCCAGGCGGCATCAGAACCTAATCAATTAAGTATCTGTGTAAATAAAGCAAATTATACACATGAAATGATCCAAAGAACCGGAAAATTCACAGTGTCAGTATTAAGCCAGAGTGCCCAGTTTGAATTATTTAAACATTTTGGTTTTCAATCCGGGCGGGATATGAATAAGTTTGAAACATTTGAAAAATGTGCAAGGGGCGAAAATGGAATTTACTATATCACAGAAGGAACAAATGCGTATATTTCTGTAAGTGTTAATAAAACAGAAGATTTGGGTTCCCATACGATGTTTATTGGTGAAATAACAGACATGGAAGTCTTAAGTGATATCCCTTCTGTAACATACGAGTACTATCAGAATCACATAAAACCTAAGCCACAGGCAGTAGGAAAAACAGAAGATGGTCAGACAATATGGCGTTGCAGGATCTGTGGATATGAGTATGTAGGAGAAGAATTACCGGATGATTTTGTATGTCCTTTGTGCAAACATCCGGCATCAGATTTTGAAAAAGTGATAAAGAAAGCGGAGGTAAGGAAGGATGTCAAGTATGTGATATAACGGATGACCTTCTTTTTTTACAGAATAAAAAATGCACAAATTGTAGGGAGATGAATACTATGAGAGGGCTTAGCCGAAAATTATATCTTGATCTTTCTGTTCCAACCGAAGAGGATCAGCGTTCAGACCAGCAGCGCATTCTGGAAGCTTTATCCGCGGAGGGCGTGAAAGAGGAGGTTCATATTCCGGTTCGCATGTTGAGACAACTATATCCATTACTTGATCGTGCAGGTTGGAAAATAACCGTTTCGCTTTCCTGGAATGGAGAAAAATGGGAGCTGGTTGATATAGAAAGCGGAGATACAGCCAGACAGCATTATGGGCTGGCTGTGGATCTTGGAAGTACAACGGTAGTGGTGAGACTTTTAGATTGTAATAGTGGTGAGATATTGGGAGAAGAGAGCTGCTTTAATAAACAGATTCAGTGGGGAACCGATATTTTATCACGTATTTTTTTCTGCAAAGATGACAGGAAAAAACTGGAAGAGATACGGCTTGCTACAGTTGAGTCTATTATAGAGTGCATGGATAAGCTGGATGTAAAGCATCCGGTGTCACGAAAATGTCTGTCTATGGTAGTAGCAGGCAATACCACCATGATCCACTTTCTTTTGGGAATAGATGCTTTCTGTGTCTTTTATACGCCACATGCTGTTCATGCAGACCGTCCGGGATTCCAGCCGGCAAAAGATCTGGACATTCCGCTGAATGGTTATGTATATTGTTATCCGGCGAAGTCTAATTATCTGGGTGGTGACATCATCAGTGGAATGATTGAAACGGAATTATATAAAAAGGATGGAATCAGTGTTTTCTTTGACATTGGAACCAACGGTGAACTTGTGATAGGAAATAAAGATTTTCTTCTTTGCGGCGCCGGTGCGGCGGGGCCTGCATTGGAAGGCGGTGTAGTACACACCGGGATGAGGGCAGATGCCGGAGCAGTGGACAGCGTGAGGATAAGAGGTGGAAAAATCCATGTTCATGTAATTGGTAACTCTTCAGGAAAAATTAGCCCTAAGGGTATCTGCGGTTCCGGTATTGTCGATCTGATTGCGGAACTTTTTTTAGAAGGCTGGATAGATATTCGTGGTAAGTTTTCTCCTGAAAAAACGAATCTTATTCAGAAACGAGAAGGTCAGCTTTGCATAGAATATGCTCCGGGTCTGTATTTTTATCAGAAAGATATCGACGAATTTATTCTTACCAAAGCCGCAGCACATATAATGGTTGAGATCATGCTCCGGGAATCTGGACTTGAACTGAATCAGGCAGATCGATTTTATGTAGCCGGCTCTTTTGGAAAATATGTATCTGTGGAATCAGCCATTACCATTGGGATGTATCCTGACATGGAACGGGAGAAGATGATCAATGCTGGAAATTCTTCGCTGGAAGGAGCACAGAAGCTTTTGCTGAACAAAGAACTTCTTGCAGATATTGATCAGATACTGGAAGAAATGACTTATATACAATTTGCGGAAGTGGATGATTTTCTGGAACAGATGGTAGCTGCCCAGGCCTTACCTCACACAGATTATAAAAAATATCCAACGGTCATGGAAAAATTAAAGAAAAGACAAAACATATGCTTTTATTGATCCGAGGTTGAGAAATCTGTCATGGTAAGCATATTCCAGATTTCTCAGAAAACAGAACAAAGGAGGAGACAAGATCAAAAATGAAATTTGATGTGCTGGGGTTATTAGCAGCCTGCTCATATGCATTGGACTGTGTAGAGGCAGAGCTGATTAAAGTAACAAACAATCATTCTAAACGTGTGGCATATATGGCGGTTTGTACTGCTGAAAAAAATGGGTATACAGGGTCAAAGCCTGCAGGATCTGGCAGAGTGTGCATTGCTGCACGACAATGCAGTGGCACAATATATTCAGGAAGAGCTTCAAAATGACGCTTTACGTAACGGGGTGACGAAGCTGGGAAGGCATTGTACCATAGGAGAAAAAATTCTGAAAAATATACCGTTTCATAATGATGTATCTAATGTCATACTGTACCCCCCATGAAAACGCTGATGGAAGTGAACCTTTTGGAAAACAATGGAATGAAGTACCGTTTTTTGCAAGGATTATCCATATGTGTGATACGATAGATATATTTTGCCGATCTATGAAATCAGCTTCGGATGAGTGGAAAAGAACAGAAGAATTTGTAATAAAGTCAAAAGATAAATTGTTTGATTCCTTCTGCGTGGAAGTTTTTTTTAATGCTTTTTCAGATGAAAAAATTCATATGATTGATAATGAAACCCTGGATACGATGTTGTGGAAGAAAGTACCCAGAATAAAGCTGGAACTTAATTTTGCACAGATTAAAGCTATTGCAGATCTTTTTGCCCATATTGTGGACTATAAATCACCCTTTACAAGTAACCACTCAATGGGTGTTGCGGAAGGTGCGGAAAAAATATCAAGGTTCATGGGATTTGATGAGGATATCTGTCAGAAAATGTATATTGCCGGAGCTTTACATGACATAGGAAAGGTCGCAATCGGGAATGAGATTCTGGAAAAACCAGAAAAATTAACCGATGAAGAATTTAAAACGATGAAACATCATGCAGTATTATGACTGCCAGAATGGAAAGCCAGAAATAATCCATTCGGATTTGATAATATCGCTTTTCTTTCTTCATATTTTTGATGCTCTCCCCTAATAATAAAATATAGAGTACTTAAAACAAGTTCATTTAAACCATTTTACCATGTTTTGTACTTAAAATGTACTTGTATTATGAACTTATTTTGTACTTATCAAATGGAGAGGAAGCCATATGGAAAAAGATAAACATCTTGGTCTTCGGATTGATTCTGAGACGCACGGAAAACTGAAAAGTCTTGCTGAATTTGAGGGGCGTTCTATCAATGGAGAAGTGCTGTATCTGATTCGTCAGGCAATTGCTCAACATGAGAAAGATCATGGCACATTAAATAAATAGAAAGATCATACATCGGGCTGGTGAGTTCCGGTGTATTTTTATGTCAATTTAAAAAGTATCAAATGATGATATTTTTATAGGAATCAGTGATACTTTACGGCAGGTATTTGAGATACCCCTGATACTTTGAACTGTTATACTGATTATGCTGGAAATAAAAGAACAGCAGGAAAACTTCATATGATTATTAGAAAAGCTCTTTCGGGTTAGCACCCCGGAGGGGCTTTTTTTGTTGCCCTGAAATTTTGATTTCCGGCCAATAAGCCACAGGTCTGCCTGATCTGGTGGCCTGAAAGGAAATCAGTACGCATGATCAGAGACATCAGAAGGAGCCGGTCTCCTCCGCTCCTGAATTTGGAACACGAAACAGATTTCAAATTCAGGAGGAACGGACGATGTATGTAGAGCATCCATATAAATTCAATGACAAATTTTATGCAAAAGTTGATGGGAAATTTTATGAAATAACCAGAGAGGTAGCCAAGGCAATGCTTTCCGCTTACCGTAATGAAGTTTACAGAAGTAAAAAGTGGCAGCCAGAAGATCCGGAAACCATGACAAGAA
Source organism: Blautia schinkii (assembly GCF_013304825.1). Classification (GTDB taxonomy): domain Bacteria; phylum Bacillota; class Clostridia; order Lachnospirales; family Lachnospiraceae; genus Blautia_A; species Blautia_A schinkii_B. Next base: position 136,908 of record NZ_JAAWUO010000011.1, read on the forward strand.
AAACAAAGTGGACGGAGCTGTTGGATTGTGTTTTCAGTGAGAATACAGATGGAATTGGAGTGCAGGACTTACCAGATGAGGGACAGCGGAGCGTAGAAGATCTGGTAATTCTGCAGGCTGAATCAGCAGAACTGCATCAGAATATCGCAAAGCTGTCAGAACATGAGCAGTTTATTATCAAATCCATCTACTTTGAGGGCATGAAGCAGGTAGAACTGGCGAAAATACTGGGAATTTCAAAGGTTCGGATGTCTCAGAAGGTCAGCGCAATCTTAAAGAAAATGCGGAAAATGTATGAAATGGGTTAAAGAGTGGAAACGGCACTCTTAACTTTTTCACGATTTTTGTATTTAGAAATAAAATCAAAACAGATAGAAAGAGAGTGAAAATATGGCAGAAAAAAGATGTTATACGGTGAAGGATTTACAGGAAATGCTGGATGTCAGCAGATCAACGGTCTATAAGCTGTTGAGACAAAATGAGTTCCGCTGGATTCAGTTAGAAGGCGGTGGCTACCGCATTTCCAAGAAGAGTTTTGACGAGTAGTTGGATAAGGGAAATGCTTCTGTGACATCCTAAATTTTTTGCGAATTGTGAGATATGATTTAAGAAAAATGAATGGGAGGAGCGTGAAACATGGCAGTGATACAAAGAGTTGGATCACCGGCAAAACCCCGAAAGTGGATGAGTGTCCATGAGATGGGGGATATGTTGGGATTAAAGAAGACAGATCGTTACTGGCTGGTTCATAAAAACTATTTTCGGACAGAAACATTGCTTGGAAAGATGAGGGTTGAAATTGCCAGTTTTGAAAAGTGGTATGCCAATCAGGACTGGTATCACAAAGTCAATGGGGAAGCACCGGGAAAAGAGTTGAGGCTCAGATCTTATTCCCCAAAAGAAATACAGGAAATGCTGGGGACGGACAACGCAACGGTATATGAGATATTAAAGAAAAACAATATTGAGACAGTTACCATGAATGAAAGATTGCGAGTGCCGACGGATGCTTTCTGGGACTGGTATCACAGCCAGTCCAGATATCGTACACAGGAAGATCGTAAGAAAGATGCAGCTGCAGAGGCAGCCAGTCTCAGTATGCCGGAAATGGCCCGGCTGCTTGACGTTCCAAGAAGTACCGTATATGTAGCAATCCACAGAGCGCATCAGGAACATGTTCCTAATTGTATGCGACCATTGATTAATAAAAAATTGAAATTGATATCAGAATTAACAGAGCATACCTTGGCAAATGAAATAGAAGCTCCACATGAGATTTTAAGAAAATAGGCAAGTCAAATTCCAGTTGTGCGCCCAGCTAAGGGGGTGTAGTCAAGCCGGTGGGATTCCGGTTTATCCAAGGTTTAGCCAACCAGATAATAGCGAGTCTTGGGATGATGCCGGTAACGGCATCTGACAAGCGTAGACAGCAAGAAAGCAGGGTTGAATAGTGATTGAGCTTCGAAACGTTAACTTCAGTCGGTCGACGTCTTAACTGGTGCGGAAGACAATATCATGTAATGCGATATGGCGAGTGTTATGTGGCACTGCGGAGTCAGAGAACAGTTTCTATTCAAAGCCATGAATCGGAGAGGTTGTAAACGGGCATACACATGGAATGGATTTGTGGAAATGCTCAAGTATTACCCGTTAGCAAAACCTAAAACGTACTATTGTTTATATTGAAGCGAATGTTACTATGAGGAGCCGTATGCGGGAAAGCCGCACGTACGGATCTATGAGGGGCTAAGATTGAGAGGTCTTAGTCTACTCGACTGTTGAACTGAATCCGAAAAGTATTAGGGCGCAGAGGAGATATAATCCTTTGCGTAAAAGACTAACGAACATATTTAATGAAACATCGGAACCATCTTCTTTTTGTTGTTTACCTATAATAACGATTGGAGTAGTCGATTATAGACACTGCAATCAAAAAAATCTGAAAATATATTTATTAACATTACATAAAAGTGTGTAGATGCACATAAAATGGGAATACATATTGAAATTCAGGTCGTTCTGTGATAGAATTTCATTACTAAAAAGTGTGTAGATGCACGGAAATGGGGAGTGCAACGATGGAGATTAAAAGAGACGCTTACCTACAGCAGCTGATCGAGCGAAAAGATAATGGAATGATAAAGGTGATTACCGGCATTCGTAGATGTGGCAAATCCTTTTTGCTGTTTACCATCTTTAAGAGATACTTACTGGAGAACGGCGTTGATGTTGATCATATTATTGAAATTGCATTGGATGGTATTGAGAACGAGGAATTAAGAGATCCCAAGGTATGCTTCAAGTACATCAAGGATGCCATGAAAGACGACGGGAAGTATTATCTCCTTTTGGATGAAGTGCAGTTCATGCCACGATTTGAGGAAGTGCTGAACAGCCTGCTCCGCATGAGCAATATTGATGTGTATGTCACCGGAAGTAATTCCAAGTTCCTGTCCAGCGACATTGTGACCGAATTCCGTGGCAGAGGTGATGAGATTAGAATCTACCCTCTCTCCTTTGCAGAGTTTTATTCTGTCTATGACGGCGATTATGATGATGCCTGGGATGACTACATGATCTACGGAGGATTGCCGCAGATCGTAAGTTTCCAGAGCGAACAACAGAAAGCGGACTATCTGAAGAACATCTTTGCAAATGTCTATCTGAAGGATGTTATTGAAAGAAATAAGATTCAGAACGTGGATGAGATTGGGATTCTGGTTGATGTGCTTGCATCTGCAATCGGCGCACCGACCAACCCTTCGAAGATTGCCAATACCTTTGCCAGTGAGCGCCAGATGACTTATGCTAATAAAACCATCTCCAAGCATATCGACCATTTGACAGATGCCTTTTTGATTTCCAAGGCAAGCCGATACGATATTAAGGGCAGAAAGTATATCGGTGCAAATCTGAAATACTACTTTACTGATCTGGGACTGAGAAATGCACGTCTGAATTTCAGACAGCAGGAGCCTACTCATATCATGGAGAACATTGTTTATAACGAGCTGCTGATCCGTGGCTACAATGTTGATGTGGGTGTCGTGGATATCTTCGATAAGGATAAAGAGGGCAAACGTGTTCGCAAGCAGTTGGAGGTTGACTTTGTGGTGAATCAAGGAAACCAGAGATACTATATCCAGGTTGCATATGACATGACTTCGGAAGAAAAACAGACGCAGGAGTTCAATTCTCTGCGTAATATCCCGGACTCTTTCAAGAAGATCGTCATTGTAAATGGCAGCAAAAAGCCTTGGAGAAATGATGAAGGTTTTGTCATCATGGGAATGAAGTATTTCTTGCTGAATGCGAATAGTCTGGAATTTTAAGTCGATTTGAGTTGTTGCTGTGGTGTTGTTCTATTTCAAAAAAGAGTGAAATGATATAAATAAGGCCACGGCTGATTTCATGTTGGAACAGCCGTGGCTCAGTTTATTTTTTTATCCGTATAAACGAGACTGTTCCGCAGATTATGTAGAACAGACAGAGTACGATTCCGATAGTGAGAACATACGAGAATAAAGATGAACTTAAGAACGAAATAAACAAAAGTTTGACGGAGTAATAAATATGAAAATCCGAGAAGTGAATGAGAATAAAAAGC
>NZ_JAAWUO010000012.1 GCF_013304825.1 Blautia schinkii
GAAGTGTGGTAACACATGGAGCTGACTGTTACTAATCGGGTGAGGGCTTGACCAAGAAACGCAGGTTAAGAATTGATTCAAAGAGTTTGATTAACGATCAACAAGCATGTATGTAGTTTTTAAGGTACAAACCTTAAAATGGCCCAGTGGCTCAGTTGGTTAGAGCGCCGCCCTGTCACGGCGGAGGTCGAGAGTTCGAGTCTCTTCTGGGTCGTTACAGCTTAGCTGTAATGAATTGAATATGGGATCTTAGCTCAGCTGGGAGAGCATCTGCCTTACAAGCAGAGGGTCATAGGTTCGAGCCCTATAGGTCCCATAGATTATGGATGGATTCCCGAGTGGCCAAAGGGGGCAGACTGTAAATCTGTTGGCACCGCCTTCGAAGGTTCGAATCCTTCTCCATCCACTTAAATGCCGATGTGGCTCAATTGGCAGAGCAGCTGATTTGTAATCAGCAGGTTATCGGTTCGAGTCCGATCATCGGCTTTTAACATTTAATAACGCGGGGTGGAGCAGTCTGGAAGCTCGTCGGGCTCATAACCCGAAGGTCATAGGTTCAAATCCTGTCCCCGCTACTTATGCCCAGATAGCTCAGTTGGTAGAGCAGAGGACTGAAAATCCTCGTGTCGCTGGTTCGATTCCGGCTCTGGGCATGTTTTAATGTAAAGTATACGAACAGCTGGTTAGAAAAAGCCTGAGCATCAATTAATTTAATATGGGGTATTAGCTCAGTCGGTAGAGCACTTGACTTTTAATCAAGTTGTCCGGGGTTCGAATCCCCGATGCCTCACTAATTTTAAGAGCACTGTCAAACTGACAGTGCTTTTTTCATGTCCGGAAAGTCACGTGGAATACCATCCTACACATTGTATGAAAACACCCGTTAAAACTCCACGCTATAGAGTATACAGATTTAAAAAAGTATCTGCTACAATAGAGTCAGTTAAGAAAAAGGCAGCGTGTTTCGGGGGAGTCATAGTTGTACGTTTTGTGGGAAAGAATACTTCAGGAGGTGTAGCAAATGATTATTATTGGCGAAAAGATCAATGGTTCCATTCCTTCTGTGGCAGAGGCCATTGCAAAAAGAGATGCGGAATTTATCAAAGACCGTGCAAGAAAACAGGCAGAGGCCGGAGCAACATTTATCGATTGTTGCGCATCTGTTCCGGAAGAAGAGGAAGTTGAAACACTGAAATGGATGATCGACTGTATTCAGGAAGTAACAGATCTTCCGATTTCTGTGGACAGCCCGAGTGCGGATGTACTTGTACAGGCGTATAAATTCTGTAAGAGACCGGGACTTTTCAATTCTGTATCCGGTGAAGGTGACAAGATTGATAAGATTTTTCCTGTTATGGCACGGGAAGAGAATAAGAAATGGGAAGTTATTGCTCTTCTCAGTGACGATACCGGAATCCCGAAGAATGCAGCAGACAGACTTCGCGTATTCGATAAGATAATGGAGAAAGCTAAGGAATATGGAATCTCCCCATCCAGGATCCATATTGATCCGCTGGTAGAGATGCTTTGTACATCAGAGAATGGAATTGAGACAAATATTGAAGTTATCACTTCTGTTCGTGAGCAGTATCCGTCCATTCATATTACAGCAGCGATCAGCAATATTTCTTTCAACCTGCCGGTTCGTAAGCTGATCAATCTTGGATTCATGGTACTGGCTATGAATGCCGGTCTGGACAGTGGAATCCTTGACCCGACAAACAGAGACATGCTTGGTCTTATTTATGCAACAGAAGCTCTTCTTGGAGAAGATGACTACTGTATGGAATACATCGGAGCATACAGAGAAGGTCTGATCGGTCCGGTAAAGAAATAATGAATGTATTTAAGAAATCTGCCGGGTTGCGGAGCCTGACAGAATAATCTTAGATAACATATATGGGAAGCACCAATGTACGAAAAAAGATAGCAGTCCCTAAGAAAAAATTTAATGAGTGCAAAATCAATTTCAGGAGGTAAAGTATTATGAGTAAAATGGATGAAGTTTTTGATCTGGTAGTAAGAGGAAAAGCTAAACTGATCGGCGCAGCAGTTCAGGAAGCACTTGATGAGGGGAATGCAGCACCAGATGTTCTTGATAACATGATCAAGGCTATGGGTGTTGTAGGTGAAAGATTTAAAAATAATGAGATATTCGTTCCTGAGATGCTGGTAGCAGCAAGAGCTATGAAGAAAGGTGTAGATGTTCTGAAACCGCACCTTGCAGGCGGAAGCGCAGGCGTAGCTGGAAAAATGATCATTGGAACAGTAGCAGGCGATCTTCATGATATCGGTAAAAACCTGGTAGCTATGATGATCGAGAGTGCCGGATTCGAAGTAATTGACCTTGGTGTAGATGTTCCGATCGAGAAATTCGTTGAAGCAGTACGTGAGAATCCGGATGTTAAAGTTGTAGGTGTATCTGCACTTTTGACAACAACCATGCCGGCTATGAAAGATACAGTTGAAGCTCTTAATAAAGAAGACTTCCGTAAAGATATCAAGATCATGGTTGGCGGAGCTCCTATCACTCAGGAATTCGCAGATGAGATTGGCGCAGATGCTTACACAGCAGACGCAGCAACAGCAGCTCAGGTTGCAAAACAGCTTGTAGCATAATGTAAATGTAGATGAAATAATAGTAACGGTCATAAAAATGATCCGCAGAGACTATGAAAATAAAGATAGTTTCTGCGGATTTTTTATAATTAAGATATGTTCGCAGGGGTTACTGTTCACTGGCAATGTTCCGCGAGGTGTTTTTTGTGAGCGAAGGTCACAGAAAACCCGAGACATACTGCGCGAATTTATGCAATTAGCATAAATTCTGTGCATCGCGAAGCGTGTTACTGAGAACGGAGTGAACAGTAACTCGCAGGGCTTATCAGTAATATCTTGCGACGTGTTTTTATGGGAAAAGGTTGTAGATATATATTGGAAGACGGATGTATAAGTTAAGGCTTTACTTACTGAAGACAAATGGTTAAACTGGTAATAGTAAGAAAATTAGAGCAGTAAAGAAAACTAAGACAGTAGAATACCTGTCTGAAAATATGGGCAGAAATATAAAGTACAGGGGTGGCGGATTTGAATACATATAAGGTGTTTTTTACAAAAGAAAAAAAAGAAGTTTCGGTGCAGGAAGGTACAACTGTACTGGAAGCTGAGAGGATAGCAGGGTTATCCCCGGATGCACCATGCGGGGGTGCCGGAAAATGTGGAAAATGTACCGTAAAGATCAACGGCTCTGTGGAAAAAGCCTGCCAGATAAAGATTACGGCAGATCTTGAGGTAGAAACAATTGAGCAGGCATCGGAACACAGGATTCTTGTAAAAGGAACAGAGAGAGCAGTAGCTTTTCAGCCGGAGCTGGAGATCCTGGACATTGAGATACAGTCATGTAAAGTTGGGGAAAACAGCTCAGACTGGAAAAGACTTTGTGAAGCTGTAAATAAGAAACTCCGGGAAAAAGGCAGCAAGGCAGACCGGGTGTTCCGGCCGAAGCTGGAAATACTTCCTGTAATCAGCCATCTTATGAAGGAAAAAGGAGGAACAGCCAGAGCAATCGTAAGCGGTGATGAAATTCTGGAGCTGAAAGAACAGGACGATAAACCGGTACTGATGGCTGCGTTTGATATTGGAACAACAACCGTAGCCGGGTATCTTCTGGATGGAAGAACAGGAGAACAGCTGGCAACAGCAAGTGCTTTGAATGTACAGACAGAATATGGTGCGGATGTTATCATGCGTGCCAATTATTCTCTGGAGCATGGTGCAGAGGAACTTTCTGCGTGTATCAGAGTGCTTTTGAAAAAACTGATCCGTACACTTTGTAAAGAAGCGGGAAAAGAGCCGGAGGATATCTATCAGGTCAGTGTTGTGGGAAATACCTGTATGCATCACCTTTTCCTGGGAATCGTTCCGGATTCTCTTGTTCATGCACCATATAATCCGGCGATCAGTCATGGCCTTACATTCCCGGCAGAAAAATTCCGTCTGGGAATCCATCCGGGCGGACAGCTGATCGCGCTGCCTGTCATTGCAGGATTCGTAGGAGCTGATACTGTTGCCTGCCTTCTGGCTGTAAATCTTGAAGAAGAGAAAAAGATGACTCTGATGATCGATATTGGAACAAATGGCGAGATCGTTCTTGGAAATTCAAAACGCCGCATTGCGTGCTCTACTGCGGCAGGTCCGGCTTTTGAGGGCGCAAAGATAGCCTGTGGTATGCGAGGCGCGGAAGGTGCCATTGAGCATGCACATCTTGAAGAAGGAAGACTCGTATGCAAGGTAATTGGAGACGGCAAGCCAACGGGAATCTGCGGCTCCGGACTGATCGATATTATTGCAGGACTTCTGGAAGCAGGAGTGATCGATGAGACAGGAAGACTGATGGAAGGACCGAGAGTTGTTCAGATCGATGACAATACGAAAACAGCATATCTTCTGGCAGGTCCGTCTGAATCAGGTAATGGAAAACCTGTATATTTAAGTCAGAAAGATATACGTGAAGTACAGCTGGCTAAGGGGGCTATTGCTGCGGGAATCGCCCTTCTGGCAGAACAGATGGGAATTACTTTGGAGCAGATCGAGCAGGTTTATATTGCAGGAGCTTTTGGCAACTATATGGATCCTGCAGGGGCATGCAGGATCGGCATGCTTCCGGGAATCCTGAAAGACAGGATCATTCCGGTTGGAAATGCAGCAGGAGAAGGTGCAAAGCTGGCTCTCTTAAATAATGAAGAACTTGAACGCGCGGAGCGTCTTGCCCGCCATACAGAATTTCTGGAGCTGGCAGCACTGCCTGAATTCCAGGATGAATTTGTAGATCAGTTGGAATTTCCGGAAGAATAAGAAAGTCTGTTTTACTCAGTTGGAAACAGATTTTGGCATAGGTTATTAAGTGTAGAATTTATGTGGAGGGAACGATATGGACTTAAAAGAATTACAGCAGCTGGGAAAAGAGATCGGCTTTTTTAAAATAGAGGAAATGGATCCCGGGAAGATCAAACTGCTTCCGGAGGTGCGCCAGATGTGCAGCACAGATAAATGCCACATGTATGGACGAAACTGGAGCTGTCCACCTGCATGCGGAACTTTGGAAGAGTGCGGAGAAGATATCTCAGGTTATACAAGAGGCATCATCGTCCAGACAAAAGGTGAGCTGGAAGATGAATTTGACGGAGAAGGCATGATGGAAACAGAGGCACTTCATAAAGAACATTTTGTGGAGATGCACGACAGACTGAAAAAAGAATTTCCAAAGCTTCTTTCTCTTGGAGCCGGATGCTGTACCAGATGCGCCAAATGCAGCTATCCAGACGCACCGTGCCGTTTTCCGGAGAAACGTTTTTCTTCAATGGAGGCATACGGAATGCTGGTGACTCAGGTCTGTCAGGACAGTGGGATAGAATATTATTACGGACCTGGAACGATTACATACACCAGCTGTTTTTTCCTGGAATAAAAAGATTGAAGAGGCATGAACAGGTTAGAGAAATTTTTCGGTTCTATTTCTGCGAAAGGCTGACATAGACTTTTGGTAGCTGTATAGCTGTGGGAAATGCGCATTCCCGGCTTTGTCCATTGCAGATGGCTGCGGTGGGAAGAGCGAACAGTAATCGGAAACCTGAAGTTTTAGTCTTTGGCAGAAAGGCGGTATTTTTTATGGGATGTGGAAAATTTCATGAATTTCATGATTGCAGTGAACAGCGTGATCGTATGGAAATGCTGCGGATCTTTCAGGTAGCAGCAGTGTTCTTCGGAATTCTTATGGAAAAAATCTCCCGCGTGCAAACTGCCGGAAGAAAAATGATCGGAAGAGGACAGGCATGGTATGCAGCTGCCTGGGCAGATTGGAGATGTGGGACAGGTTATGGAAGTGTGCGAAATGCGGCAGATGCAGGCACAGGACATAATGGTGTGACTGCATCAGGAACGGAAGTGTGCAGAAATAGATGGGGATATGCCCGCAGGGGACGAAAAACTGTAACGGATAAGGTTGATGTGGGCAATAATCCGAGAGATGGAAATGTGTGTTGGAAGTATTTGAGTAGAGGGCTGTCAAGATGCAAACTGCGGGGAAAAATGCACAGTGATGGCGCAGATCTCGCTGTTTGTTGCAGTTCGCATATTCGGACCCCATATGCCGGCACCTGAGGTGACGATGTTGTGCATGTTTCCCTTTTTCAGGTAGCCGCAGGAATTTTCCCAGACGAGGCCGGTAATGATGTTCAGTGGGAACAGCTGGCCGTCGTGGGTATGACCGCAGAGATCAAGGTCTGCACCTGAAGAAGCTACCTCATCCAGCTCCCCGGGCTGGTGATCCATAAAAATAACAGGGCGTCTCAGATCCAGTGATTTGGTAAGCTGGGAAGGACTCTTACGCGTGTCGTCCATTTTGCGGCAGCGGGAAGGGTCCTTCCGTCCTGTAAGATAAAACCGGTCATCAATAAGAACAGTTTCATCATTGAGAAGCCGGATGTTGGCATCTTTCAGGAACTGTGTCATTCTGGGATCATCGTAGTCCTTATTTGCAGAGCGGAAAGTGAATCCCGCAAGGATCGGTTCATTGAGGTCATGGTTGCCCCAGCAGGCATAAACGCCGTATCTGGACCGGATAGAACGAAGGGTGGAGGCAGTTTTTTCCGGGTTTTTCAGCCCTTCATATTCATTGTCAAAAATATCTCCGGCAATGCACACCAGATCCGGCTTTTGGGAATTAATTGCATTGACAAGAAGTTCAGCATTTTTTTCTCCGATGCTGTAGCCAAAATGAATATCTGCAAGCAGGACGATCTTGAGGGAATCAGTTCCTTCCACCTGCTTATCTACTTTCACATCATAAGTTTTTGTCTTAAGATTCCACTGATTTAAAATTCCATAAACACTGATGCCGATAATAAGAAGTGTGCAAATTGCCCCGGTGAGCACGAAAGTTTTCCGGGTGTAAAGCCAGTCCGGATGCAGCGTATGTTTCAGGATCAGTCTTGCCAGATCTGTTGTGACAATGACGATCAGAATATAAAGAAAAGTGCCCTGAAAATAATTTGCCGTATTTTTCAGAAAACGGTGAAATGCCGGCGGCTTCCGGATCAGAAAGCTGGTGAGCAGTGAGGATGCCAGAAAAATATAAACACCCGCAAAGCACACCCGAAACAGCGGTGTCTGAAACAGATGCGTACAGGCTCCCATCCACAGGATCATCCAGCGGACAATATAAATATTAATGAGAATGTAAAGCGGTGCGAGAAAAATAGCAAGCATTAAATTTGGTAAACCTCCGTGATTTTCGTAAGTGCAGATGTTCAGGTTGTTACAGAGCAATATCACAGAATGTCTGTGAATACTTGAACTATAGTTACACCAGTATAGCGCAAATAATAATTTTTTGCAAAAGAACATATATTAGGAAAAAGACCGATTATGGTGTTTTTATGAAAAAATATGTGTACTTCCGGTATTTTGTGGTGTTTCTGGTGATCGTCCTGCCGTATTTTATGGGGGCGGTGTTTAATGGGGCTGATATGGTCATGGCGGAGCGCAGGCCGGAAGTGGAGATGTTTCTTCCGATTATTGTGTCTTCCCAGATCGGATCGGATATGAAAAAAGAAACCATAAAAGCGCAGACCGTGATCGCAAGGTCGAATATCCGGAGAATACTCGGGGAAGGGAAAATACTTCCGCAGATATTGCAGGAGAAAACTGACGGCAGAGATTATATTAGAAATATTTTTTCCAAAAAAGACAAAGTCTATCAGCAGGCAGCAGAAGAAACGAGTGGTCAGGTGTTGACGTATCAGGGGGAGCTGAAGTTGCTCCCGTGGCATAAGGTCAGCGGGGGAAAAACACGCAGCGGAAAAGAGGCTTTTCGGGATGAGGCATATACATATCTGAAATCTGTGGACAGCAGTAAGGACAAAAAATCGCCGGATTATATGGAGGTGGTTGAAATTCCCGTGAGTCAGGCCGGGGAGGTGAAGATCCGGGAACGGGACAGTGCGGGCTATGTGACAGAGCTTTCCAGCGGAAAAAATCTCCTGGAGGGAGAGAGTTTTGCTGTGGGTATGGGATTGAAGTCTGCGAATTTCAGTTTGCAGAAAAATGGTGATGTGTACGTTCTGCGGGTGCGGGGCAGTGGTCATGGAGCAGGTTTTTCGCAATTTGGTGGAAATGAGATGGCGAAAGGCGGGAGCAGCGCGGAGGAGATCCTGAAAAAATATTTTCCGGCCATGAAACTGGAAAATTTGTAAAAAGTGAATAGAGAGTCATATTCTGGACACCCTATAGATACAGAAACGATGTACTGGTGAACAGTTATCGGAAATGAACATATTAGACAGAGGTGGAAAGAATATGATGAAAAGTAAAGTTGTGAGAGGAATTATCAACGGCGGAGTTCTGGCAGCAGTGGCAGCTCTTGGGATCACAGTGTATCAGCTGGGAACCAAGCCCCTTACGGAGTCAAAAGATGATTCTGTGCAGATGAAGGAGACAGGACTGGAGGAAGAAATCTCCGATGAGGGAGATGCGGAAGTTTCCGGAAGTGGAAGCACGGAGGAGGCAGATGGTTCGGGAATTGCGGATGGGGATTCGGTGAAGAATGCTGCGGTTGATGCGGACGGCATGGCTGGCAGCAGTGGAACAGGAGATGTGGCTGACGGAGGTAGCAGTGCTGCAGGAACTGGTGCGGCAGCTGCAAATGCAAATGAAAGTAATAGTGCTGCGGTTGCCGGTGTGAATGGTTCTGCTGTAAGTAAAGCTGCAGGTAAATTAGCAGATGGTACTGGAGCAGATTCTGCGGAAATTGCATCAGCAGGTAATAATTCAACCGGAAACACCGGAACAGACAGTACTGAGACTTCTGCAGCGGGAATTGCTGCACAGAATCTGAATTTTACCGAGAATTCTCTTATGGAGTGGCCGGTCCGCGGAACGGTTCTGATCGATTATAATATGAACGAAACAGTTTATTATCCAACTCTCGACCAGTACAGGGTAAGTTCGGCGATCGCAGTTCAGGCTGTGGAGGACGCACCGGTTTATGCGGCTGCAGACGGACAGGTGCTTTCTGTTGAGCAGGATGCCTGCACCGGAACGACTGTGACGATGGAACTTGGAAACGGGTATCAGGCTGTGTATGGACAGCTTAAAGATCTTACTGTTGCAGAAGGTGATACAGTAAAAGAAGGTGAAGTGATCGGAAATGTCAGCGAGCCGACAAAATATTATTCCGTGGAAGGCCCGAACCTTTATTTTGCAGTGAAGAAGGATGGAAATCCGGTGGATCCGTTTGAGTATCTGGAGTAAAATTTTTATATGAAAATTATGCGGGATATGGAATCCATCCCGCATAATTGTACTATACCCACATAAAATTTCACGAAGAATCTTTTTTACCGGGATGAAAACGTGTATAATCATAAATATAAATATCTGCACATAACGATAGCATATGACAGACATAAAGGACAGAGGAAGAGGTACATATATATGAATATTAATGAAATAGCCAGACTTGCAGGCGTTTCCAGAGCGACTGTATCCAGATATCTGAATAATGGGTATGTAAGCAGTGAAAAGAAAGCAGTCATCCGGAGAGTGATCGAGGAGACTGGTTATCAGCCGTCCTCCCAGGCACAGACACTTCGTACGAAAAAAACGAGTCTGATCGGTGTCATCCTTCCAAAGATCAATTCCGATACCATAAGCCGTGAAGTTGAAGGAATCAGTGATATTCTTACACGGAGAGGATACCAGCTGATTCTTGCCAATACCAATAATAATGTGGAAGAGGAACTGAAATATCTTTCGCTTTTTAAAGAGCGTCAGGTGGACGGAGTTGTTTTTATTGCCACCATGTTTACAAGGAAGCATAAGCAGATGCTTAAGGATTATAAGGTTCCTATTGTACTTCTGGGACAGCATCTGGACGGATATCCTTGCATTTATCAGGATGATTACAAAGCTGCTTTTCAGGTGACGGAGAAGCTTGCGGAGAAAGGCAGCAAGTTTGCCTATATTGGAGTTACAGATAAAGATGTGGCTGTAGGTGCACAGAGAAGAAAAGGATTCGAAGATGCCCTTCGTAAGAAAAAGCTCGAGATTGTGCCTGAGAGGATGAAAGTGGGAAGTTTTACCATGGATTCAGGATATGAGATGGCCAGGGAGCTTTTTGAGGAGGATCCGTCCATTGATTCTCTTGTGTGCGCTACAGATACCATGGCAGTGGGAGCCATGACTTACCTTAAGGAGATAGGACTTCGCATTCCCGAGGATGTGCAGATTGCGGGAATCGGTGACGGAGTTCCGGGCAAGATCGTGGAGCCGAAACTTACTACCATGCATTTTTATTACAAAACAAGTGGGATGGAGGCAGCAGCTATGCTGGCCGACCTTATTGAGAATGATACCGGGATCAGCAAGGAGATCAAGATGGGATGTGAACTTGTGGAACGGGAATCTCACAGATAACAGAATAGTTAAGTCAGGCAGAAGCAGGTTCTTTTTGGAAAGGGATCTGCTTCTTTTTTGTGCCATTGGGGACGGGGATTATGGCTCTGATATCGGTTCTTATGGAATATGTACAATTTTCAGTATGAAAATTTGTGAGATGTTTCGGATTTACAAATGAGATCGTTGTGGTTATAATACAATCAAGATATGAGAACGATTCCACATTAAAACGCAATGAAGAAAATGAAATATATGTGAGAAACTAAACAGAATATTGATAAATGATAAAAAAATATGACAAAAACAATATTTTTAATAGTTAAAAACATATGGAATCAATCTCATAAAAACATAAATAATGGATCACAAAAAAGATAGAGATAACGATCATATCTGAGTTATAACGATATGCATCATCTGATCCACAAAAAAGGAAAAGTAAAAAGAGTCTGCTGATTAAAAATCAGACAGCGACGGAAAAGGAGGATGGACATGGATTACAGAAAGACCGCACAGGAAATCTACGATCATATAGGAAAGAAAGAAAACATCATTTCTGCAGCCCACTGTGCAACAAGACTTCGTCTGGTCATTGCAGATAATGACAAGGCAGACAAGGAATACGTGGAGAATATCGACGGAGTAAAAGGTGTATTCTTCGCACAGGGACAGATGCAGATCATTCTTGGAACAGGAGTTGTAAACAAGGTTTATGATGAGTTTATCCAGATCGCCGGGGTTTCCGAGAGCAGCAAGGAAGAGCTGAAGCAGGTGGCAGCATCCAAGGCCAATCCAGTACAGAGACTCATTAAGACTCTTGGAGATATTTTTGTCCCGATCATCCCGGCTATCGTAGCCAGCGGATTCCTGATGGGAATCATGGAAGCTTTGAACTTCATGGTAAACAACGGCTTCCTGAACATTAATACCAACGGTTCCATTTATGTATTTGCACAGCTTTTCAGTAATACAGCATACACATTCCTGCCGATCCTCATCGCTTACAGTGGTGCAAAAGTATTCGGCGCCAACCCTTACCTTGGTGCGGTTATCGGTATGATCATGATCCATCCGAATCTGCAGAACGCCTGGACAGTTGCCACGGAAGGCGTACAGGCCACACAGAAAGTATGGTTCGGACTTTACTCCATTGACATGGTTGGATATCAGGGACATGTAATCCCGGTTATCATTGCAGTCTGGGTACTGGCACAGATTGAGAAGAGACTTCATAAAGTCGTACCTGCAATGTTCGATCTTTTTGTAACACCGCTTGTCAGCGTTTTTGTAACCGGCTATCTTACACTTTCCATTATCGGACCGATTTTCGTAACAGTTGAGAACGGACTTCTGGATGGAATCCAGTGGCTGATCGCTCTGCCATTCGGAATCGGAAGCTTTATCATGGGTGCTTTTTATGCACCGACAGTTGTTGCAGGTGTTCATCATATGTACACCATCATTGACCTTGGACAGCTCGCTAAATTCGGCGTTACCTACTGGCTGCCGCTTGCATCTGCAGCCAATATTGCACAGGGTGGTGCGGCTCTTGCCGTAGGCCTGAAATCAAAGAACCAGAAGGTCAAATCTATGGCTGTTCCGTCTGCATTAAGCGCATGTATGGGAATCACAGAGCCGGCGATCTTCGGTGTAAACCTTCGCTTTGGAAAGCCGTTTATCATGGGCTGCCTGGGTGGTGCATGCGGAGCACTTTTTGCTTCCATCACCAGTCTTGGTGCTACAGGAACAGGCGTTACCGGTATCTTCGGAATCCTGCTGTGCCTGAATAATCCGGTTTCTTATATACTCATGTTTGTCATCGCATTTGGTGTGGCTTTTGTACTCACATGGATGTTCGGATATAAAGACGAGGTACAGGAAACAGCTGGGAAAAATATTGAAACAGAGAAAAAGGCAGGTGCTCCGGCAGAGAATGCTGAGATGAAATCTGCGGAGAAAAAAACAGTTGAGAGCGGTGTGCAGACTCTCTACAGCCCGCTTGAGGGAACTGCGATCCCGCTTTCAGAAGTAAAAGATGCGACCTTTGCATCAGAAGTCCTTGGAAAGGGCATGGCAGTGATTCCGTCCAAAGGTGAGGTAAAAGCACCTTGCGACGCAACAGTTTCTACAATTTTTGACACAAAACATGCGATCGGCCTTGCAACAGACAGCGGTCTGGAACTGCTGATCCACATCGGGGTTGATACAGTTGAGCTTGGCGGTAAATTTTACACAGCACATGTAAAAGATGGAGACCAGGTCAAAAAAGGCCAGACACTGATCACTTTTGACATGGAGGAGATCAGAAAGGCTGGTTACGATGTGACCACACCGCTGATCGTAACAAATACAGATGATTACGAAGAAGTAAAAATGCTTACAGAAGGAACAGTAAACAACGGTTCTGAGGTACTGGAGGTAAAATAATGAGTTCTCTGACAAAAGTGCTTGCGGAGGAAGTAAGAAAAATCGAGGAAACGGCAGCAGTAGGAATGGCGATGCAGAAGAGCCGCCTGACACATCATCTGATGCCGCCGACCGGATGGCTGAACGATCCAAATGGATTATGCTGGTATAAGGGAAGATATCACGTGTTTTTTCAGTATTCTCCTTTTGAAGCCAACGGCGGTCTGAAATTCTGGGGACATTATTCCAGTGAGGATATGATCAATTGGAGATATGAGGGTGTTCCGCTTCTGCCTGACAGTGTTTATGACTGTCATGGTGTTTACTCAGGCTCTGCACTTGCAGAGGAGGATAAACTTCATCTTTTTTATACAGGGAATGTGAAGATGGATGGAGATTATGATTACATTAACAACGGACGTTGTTCCAGCACTCTCCACGTGGAGAGTGAGGACGGCATCCGTTTTGGAACAAAAGAAGAGGCCATTTCCTGGACGGATTATCCGGAGAATTACACCTGCCATATCCGCGACCCGAAGGTGTGGAAGGACGGAGAAGAGTACCATATGATTCTGGGAGGCCGCCAGAAAGGCGACAAAGGTGCAGTTCTTTTTTATAAATCTGAGGATCTGAAGAACTGGACATTTGATCGTGACCTTACTACAGAGAATACATTCGGATACATGTGGGAGTGCCCGGATTTCTTTGCACTGGGTGACCAGGAGGTGCTTTCAGTTTCTCCTCAGGGACTGACAAGAGAGGAGTACCGTTTCCAGAATATTTACCAGTCCGGATATTTTATCCTGAAGGATGGTAAGCCGGAGGAAAAAGATTTCCGGGAATGGGATTACGGCTTTGATTTCTATGCACCACAGACATTCCAGGATGGAAAAGGCAGAAGGATCATCATCGGCTGGATGGGAATGCCGGATGCTGATGAAGAGTATGTGAATCCAACTGCTGAGACAGAAGGCTGGCAGCATTGTCTTACTGTTCCGCGGGAAGTTACTTATAAGAATGCAATGCTTTATCAGTATCCGGTGGAAGAACTGAACGGACTTAGAATGGATGGGATTTCTGTCAGAGGTTCTGATGTGGAGCTTCCGGTTAATGGACCATTTGATCTGGATATTAAGGTCAAAGGTGAGCAGGGCAAGATAAGCCTTGGGGAAAACCTTTTCCTGGATTATCAGGACGGAAATATTTCATTAGCTTTCTCCGAAAAAGCTGGCGCAGGGCGAAAAGTGCGTAAGGCGCATATTCCATCTGGTAAGGTTGAAGCTCTCAGAATCCTTGCAGATACCACTGCAGTGGAGATCTATGTGAATGGTGGAGAAATTGTTTTTTCCACCAGATATTATCCGGAGACGGATGAGCAGACTGTGAAGGTGGAAGCTGCGGAAGTTGATGGAAGGATTTATGCGTTGAAGAATTATGTGATGGAGTAGGTTCTTTTGTTTCACAATTCATATTCACAGAAATAAAAAATGAACGTATAATAAAGCAGGTGGGAAAATCCGCAGCCGGAATCCCAGCCTGCTTTATCTTTGTTATAAGTGAAATACAAGAATTGTGCCGGCTGCTTGAGTATAGAAGGATGGCTGCTGAAGAAATGCTGGCGGCTGTCTTTACATAGAATATTTTCACAAAAGAGGAGACTGCTATGAACTACACATACATCGTGCAGTGTGCAGACGGCACGCTCTACACCGGCTGGACAAACTGCCTTGCCAGGCGGATGAAAGCGCACAATGAAGGCAAGACAGGTGCCAAATATACCCGGGCCAAGAGACCGGTGAAACTGGTGTACTACGAAGGCTTTGCCACAAAGGAAGAGGCTATGAGCAGGGAGTACCGGATCAAGCAGCTGACCAGGGAGAAGAAGCTGGAGTTGATGAAATTCTGAATGTCGATAAGCATTTCGATACTTCAAGTGACTTCAAAGGTGTGGAGCATTATGCAGCGTAATTGAAAGATAAGGATATCTTTTTTTGATGTTTTGTGGTTGAAGGGTTTTTGCAGAATTTGTCGAAATGTTTTGAGTGCATATTTGCCCATATTGTGCTAAGGTAAAAAAAGCATTTCATTTCTATTCTGTTCAGCGACAGGAATGAACTGCTGAAGCTTTACAATTGAAAGCTGTTATGTTGAATATCAATAAAGGCCATAACCGGAAACTGATGGAAACCTGCAGAACGCTTCACGACTACGCAGAATACACTTCCCGGGTACGTGAATATGCTGCGAGGATGCCACTGGATGAAGCTGTGGAGCGGGCGATCACGGAGTGTATAAGTGAGGGGATACTGGCAGATTTTCTGAGAGAGAATCGTGCGGAGGCGAAAAAAGTGAGTATATACGAATATGATGAAGAGAGGCATATGAGACAGACGAGAGAAGAGGGCGTTGAGGAAGGCTATGCCAATGGACTGACCCAGGGAATTGAGCAAACAGCGGTTAATTTGATTAAAACGAGACTTCTTACAGATGAACAAATTAAAGAAGTGACCGGTTTAAGCCAGTCTCAGATAGACACTTTGCGAAAAAACGAAAATACTCAATAATCACATCATTGTATAAAACCAATCATATAGCTAAAAAATACATCGAAAAACAATCACATCAAAAAAATCTCTTCCAGAGCGCTTAACCATTTAAATTCCTGCCATACAGCGAATATAAATGTCTAAGCTTCCTCTGGAAGAGATCGCATCTTTACATTTCTGATCAATGAATCCCCATTCCGGCAACAAAGAAATACATTACAACGAAATGGCACATACTTCCCAGCATTACGAAAATATGAAATACTTCATGAGATCCAAAATTTTTATGTCTGGCATTGAAGATCGGCAGCTTCAGTGCGTAGATGACACCTCCGATGGTATAGATGATGCCGCCGGCCAGGAGCCAGCCGAACCCTGCGCGGGGCAGGCTGTGGAAGATCGGGACGAAGGCCAGAACACAGAGCCAGCCCATTCCGATGTAGATCACAGAAGAGAGCCATTTCGGGCAGTTGATCCAACAGCCCTTAAGGATCATTCCGATGATGGCAACAGTCCATACAAGTGCACAGAGGATATAACCGGTACGGCCGTGAAGGACGATAAGGCATACCGGAGTATAGCTACCTGCAATCATGACGAAGATCATCATGTGATCCATTTTTTTCAGACGGCGGTTTACTTTAGCGGTGGAGTCTACGGAATGATAAAGAGTGCTGGCCAGATAAAGAAGGATCATGGTCAGGATGAAAACACTCACTGCAAAAACATGAAGCATATCAGCGCTTCTGGCAGCTTTCACGATCAGCGGAGTGGCTCCGGCAGCTGCAAGAAGCATGGCGATTCCGTGTGTAATCGCGCTTCCCGGGTCTTTTAATTTAAATTTCATGATATAACACCTCCTGGATACAGAAAAATAATGTAGAAATCGATAGAACAACATATAGTATTCAAAACTACATATCAAGTATACGAATACTATACCACTCTTGTTCGAAAATGCAACCCCTTTTTCGTAAAATTTTATGTGGAATTAACATAAGTTTGCCTTGAAGTAAACATTCAGTCAGTATACTTATTCAGGATAATCCATTGTGCGAACGGCTGACCTTTGCATCTATTTATCAGAGTAATCTGGATGAGTTTTATATGGTAAGAGTAGGTTCACTGGTAGATCAGATGTTTCTTTCCAAGGATATTCGTGAAAATAAAACAAATATGACACCAAAGGAACAGTTGGAAGCGGTCCTCTCAAGAACCAGAAAATTAAATCGAAAAAGAGATGTGATCTATGAGGAGATCATGGACAGCCTGAAAGAATATGGCGTTCAGATGCTTAATTTCCATAAGATCGAAAAAGAAGACAGGAATTATCTGGAACGCTATTTTGAGGCAGAAGTAGCACCGGTGATCTCACCATCTATTGTAGGGAAAAAGACAACCATTTCCATTTCTCAGAACATTCATATCATCAGCATTGTGGGACGTTTCCTGGAGCACTCCCGTATTTATATTTTCGGAACGCAGGAAAGAGCGAAGATATATATTGCATCTGCTGATTTTATGACAAGAAATACCCTTCGCCGTGTGGAAGTAGCAGCACCGATAGAGGATCCGGATATCCGTATGCAGATCCAGGAAATGTTTGTAACCATGCTCAGCGACAACCGAAAGGCACGGAAAATGAACAGTAAAGGTAATTATAAAATTGAAGAGTCAGACAATGCGCCGCTGAATTCCCAGGAGGTGTTTTTGCAGCAGGCATATGCGAATACAGCAGCCGAAGGAAAAGAGCAGTGATAATCAGGCAGAAAATTGCAAAACTCCTGACGGAATGCAGGTTTTCTTTGATAATATAACTGTCATGTGATAAGATAAAAGCAGTATTTTGTATGAAAACAGTTACCGGTTACAAATATTAACTGGAAACATGCAAACTGGAAGGGAGTAGTTTATGGCACACAAAAGAGTAGTGCTTTGTTTGTTAGGAACTATTTTGGCAGCATCCATGTTGAGCGGATGCACCGGAAAGAAGTCAGACCCTGTTACAATTACCGTATGGACATATTATAATGGAGATCAGCTTGATGCATTTAACAATCTGACAGAGAAATTTAATGAAACAGTTGGCAAGAAACAGGGAATTACGGTAGATAGCAAGAGCCTTGGAACGGTAGAAGACCTGGAAAAAAATGTTCTGGCAGCAGCAGACGGAGAGGTTGGAGCTTCCGAAGTTCCGAATATTTTTTCTGCATATGCTGATACAGCATATACCATGGATCAGAAGGACATGCTGGTAGATATTTCTGATTATCTTACAGATAAGGAAAAAGAACAATATGTAGAGGGATATCTGAAAGAAGGAGACTTCTCAGATGATGGAAGTATTAAGATATTTCCGGTTGCGAAATCAACAGAGCTGCTTTTTCTCAATGATACAGACTGGCAGAAATTTGCAGCGGATACAGGTGCGGAATATGATGATCTGAAGTCAATAGAAGGACTTGTTGAAACTGCAGAGAAATATTACAAATGGACAGATGAACAGACTCCGGATCAGCCAAACGACGGAAAGGCATTGTTTGGCCGTGATGCAATGGCCAATTACATTCTGGTAGGAGCCCAGGAACTTGGCTGTGATATTTTTGAAGTCAAAGATGAAAAAATGACTCTGAATTTTGACAAGGATGTAATCCGTACTTTGTGGGATAATTATTATGTTCCATATATCAAGGGATATTTTTCCGCATCAGGACGTTTCCGCAGTGATGATGTAAAAACCGGAAATGTACTTGGCTATGTTGGTTCAACATCCAGTGCCACATTCTTCCCGACGGAAGTAACAAATGACAGTGGAGATACTTATGATATTTCACTGAAAGTACTTCCAAGTCCTAAATTTAAGGACGGCGATGATTACGCTGTACAGCAGGGCGCCGGAATGGTTGTGACCAAGGGCTCTGATGAAGAGATTAAAGCCAGCGTGGAATTTTTGAAGTGGTTCACGAAACCGGAGAACAATATTGATTTTTCCGTTGGTTCCGGCTATCTTCCGGTAACAAATGAAGCCAACAGTATTGATAAGATCAAATCTGTTGAGTCTGATATCAGCAGCTCTATGGAAGAGATCCTTACGAAATCTGTAGATGAGATCAATAATAACAACCTGTATTATATGCATGCATTCGAGAATGGAAATGATGCAAGAACTGTCCTTCAGGAAGCGTTCGAAGATGTTGCACAGCAGGATCGCGCAACGGTAGAAGAACGTCTGGCAGAAGGACAGAGTGCACAGGAGGCAGAAGCTGAGTTTCTGTCGGATGATTATTTTGAAAACTGGTATCAGAATGTCCTTTCAGAGCTTCAGGCGTATGAAGGCTAACGCAGACTGAAGTCTCAGGAAGGAGGAACTGCTGATCATGAAAAAAAAGGAGAAATCCATTTTTCGTACGATCCTGACAGCTATGTTGATGGTTCTGGGAATCGAGATACTGCTTCTGGTGGCTGCTTTAGGCATCAGTCATGTGAGCAGTCAGCTGGATCAGAATGCAGTTGATATTCTGAAAAAACAGGTGGATAACAGAAGCAGTTATCTGGAGAGCATTCTGTCTTCAGATCAGAATCTTTCAAATCTTTCAGAACGGATCAATGAAGTGACGGAGGAGCTGATTGATTCCGGTGAGATAGATATTCAGAATATCGGAACAAATAAAGAAGATTATCTGCCGTTGATGAAGTGTATTAATGATTCAATGATCAGTACTATGAGGCGGAGAGCAGTTACAGGAATTTTTGTAGCCTTTAACACAGAGGATCTGGACGAAAAAGGCCAGAAAGATGTGATTCCTGCTTTGTATATAAGAGATCTGGATCCGGATTCCCTGCCAGCGCGGAAGAATACAGATCTTCTGATGGAGAGATCGCCGGTTGAGCTGGTTAAGACGATGGGAATTTCCACGGATAAGGGTTGGAAATCGAAGTTGGCTCTTTCGGATGAAAGTACGAAAAGGATCATGTATCCTGTTTTTCAGGCTGCATATAAAGACCATGGTCAGCTTGAGGCATCAGATTATGGACACTGGTCAACAGAAGAATATACACTGGATGGAGATAACCGTCCAGCGATCGCTTACTCTGTTCCACTGATCCTTTCGGATGGAACTGTTTATGGCGTTCTAGGAGTTGAGCTTCTCTCGGAATATCTGAATACACAGATACCTTATGAGGAACTGCAGAATGAAGGAGAAGGCACTTATATTCTGGCGTATACGAAGTCATCATTAAAAGATGACGGAATCGTTATCTCAGGAATCGGAGGAATCAATGGAAAAAATCTCTCCGATGAAGAAGTATTGAGAAACAGTGAACTGACATTGCACAAAAACAGCTACGGAGAGTATCAGCTGGATCTGACGGGAAAAAGATATTATATATCCATGAAACCGATCCAGCTGTACAATCGGAACGCTCCTTTTTCAGATGAGCAGTGGGTTCTGCTGGGGGTTGTGGAAAATAATCAGCTGTTCTCTTTCTCAAGACATGTGCTTCGGATGCTGATATTTACCGTTTTAATGACTGTAGTGGTGGGTGTTCTCAGCAGCCTGATCGTCAGTCTCCGTCTGGCACGGCCTGTGCGGAAACTCTCTTCGGAAGTTGAGGAAGCACAAAAAAATAACAGTACATCGCTGAAGTTTTCCAATACGGGAATCCGGGAGCTGGATCAGTTTGCAGGTGCGATCATGCAGCTGAACAAGGATATGGTAACAGTATCTACGAAATTTCTGCGCATTATGGAAATGGCCAGTGTGGAGCTTGGTGGATTTGAGGTCCGTACCGATACCAAGAGCGTTTATGTGACAGATAATTTCTTTTCCATGCTTGGAATGGAACGTGATCCAGACGAAATTCTTGATGCGGACAGCTTTGTGAAGATCGTGAAAAATTTTGAAAGTGAATGTTCTTATATAACGGGCAGCGATAACGCAAAAGTATATTGTGTGAAGTATGATGACGGAGACGTCCGTTATGTCCGAATGGAGATCAACAAAGAAATGAACCGGTGTATCGGTCTTGTGGAAGATGTGACGAAAGTTACCAGAGAGCGTATGAGCATTGAATATGAGAGAGATTATGATACGCTGACCGGACTTTACAACAGACGTGCTTTCCAGAGAGAAAGTGAGAAGTTGTTCCGCGAGCATCCGGAGAAGCTGAAACATGCGGCGTTTGTGATGATTGATATGGATAATCTGAAATATACGAATGATAATTTCGGACATGATTTTGGTGACAGATACATTTACGAGGCTGGAAAAGGCTTTGCAGATTATACACCACAGGGAACTATTTGTTCCAGAATCTCCGGCGATGAGTTCAATCTTCTTTTCTATGGTTACGACAGTCAGGATGAGATCCGCAAGGTGATCGCTGAAGTAAAAGCTGCTATTGACAGAAAATGTATAATGCTTCCAAGCGGAAGAAAACTTAAGTTAAGCATTTCAGGCGGCATTTGCTGGTATCCGGAGAACACAAAAGATCTGAAACTGATGAAGAAATATGCAGATTTTGCAATGTATCAGGTTAAGCGCTCTGCGAAAGGCAATATTCAGGAGTTTGATCCGGATGTTTATAACAGGAATGCCAGTGAGGAACAGCAGAGGAAACAGTTCCGGCAGCTGATCCGAAGAGAGGAACTTCGGTATTACTATCAGCCAATTGTATCTGCAGTTACCGGAAAGGTCTATGCACTGGAAGCACTGATGCATATTGATCTGCCAGCACTGAAATCACCGGAAGATGTAGTAAAACTTGCCAGAGAAGAGAAATGTCTCCATGAGCTTGAGCGAATTACGTTTTTCCGGGCAGCAGAAGGTTATGTTCAGCTGAGAGAGAATGGTGATGTAAGAGGCGATGAACTTCTGTTTATCAACTCTATTGCCAGTGAGTGCATGAGCAATGATGAATGCAGGGAATTTAACCGGAAATATGGCGATCTTCAGCCACAGCTGGTTCTGGAGATCACAGAGCAGGAATCCTTGAATAAGAAAGGAAATATGCCGGGCTTCCTTGGTGCGATTGCATTGGATGATTATGGAAGTGGCTACAACAGTGAGAAGAGTCTGCTTACTATTTCACCGCAGTATATTAAGGTGGATATGGCAATCATCCGCGATATTGATACAGATCCGGATAAACAGCAGATCGTAGTAAATATTGTAAATTATGCGCATCAGCGAGGAATGTATATCGTAGCAGAAGGCATTGAAACTCCGGCAGAGCTTGAGAAGGTTCTGGAGCTTGGAGTGGATCTGCTTCAGGGCTATTATCTGGCAAGGCCGGCAGCAGTGCCGGGAGAGATCAATTCCGAAGCAATAAAAATTATTAAGAACAGAAGTCGGGAAGTGTGATACTTCCCGGCTTTTTTTATCTGTTTGACAATACATATTTCTCCCATTTTTTCACATAATAACCATACAGATAAACAAACGGCTGCGGCAAATATAAAATTACTGTACAGCAGCGATCAGATAAGAAAAATGCAGGAGGAAAAAGACAAGATGAAAGCAACAGGAATTGTTCGTCGGATCGACGACCTGGGCCGGGTGGTGATCCCGAAGGAGATACGAAAGACACTTAAGATCAAAGAAGGAACACCTCTGGAGATCTTTACAGACAGGGAGGGGCAGATCATTCTGAAAAAATATTCACCTATTGGTGAGCTGAATAATTTTGCAGAAGAATATGCGGAGGCACTGGTGCAGACAACCGGGCTGACAGCCTGTATTACAGACAGGGATGTAGTGGTGGCAGCGGCAGGAAGCGGAAGCAGGGAGCTTGATGGAAAAGAAATCAGCATGGAGCTGGACGAGGTGATCTCCGGGAGGGAGACACGTCTTATTAATGGAAGCAGCCGTGAAGATGTGTCGGTAACTCTCGGGCACAAGGACAGCTTTACCGGAAAAATGATCCAGCCGATCTTATGTGCAAGTGATGCCATAGGATCTGTGATACTTCTTGGAAAATCTGATAAGAATGTACTGGGCGAAAAAGAACGTGCGCTGGTAAAGACAGCTGCGAGTTTCCTGGGAAGACAGATGGAGCAGTGAAATTCTTATGGCGGCGGAGTACACCTCTGGGGAAAGTTATGATATTCTTCCAGAGTCAGGTTAGTGATCGTCAGCCAGGACGCCAGCGGTTTTGTCACATAGCGAATGTGCCAGGGTTCGTAAGGCATGCCGGTGATCTCTTCTTTATTTTCAGGATACCGGAGAATAAAGCCATAGAGAGAAGCATTACGTTTCAGCCATCGCCCTTCTCCGGTGGAAGCGAATTTTTCGCACAGTTCCATATGGAGGGACGGACAGGAAACATCAAGGGCCAGTCCGCTCTGGTGCTCGCTTGCACCTGGAACAGCTACAAATCTGCTCCCTGTAAAAAGCTCCTTTTGTCTTTGAAAAGAGCGGTAGCCGGAGACTGCCCACAGATTCAGGCCGGACTTATGGCAGGCATGGAAGAGCTGGGAAGCCGCCTTTGCAGCCTGGTATTCCAGAAGACGTTTCGGATCTCCCGGTGCAGCCTCAAAAGGCAGCCCGATATCAATAAGATGCTCCGGCACAAAAGCTTCCGGCAGCGGATGTTCCCTGCTGATCAGCCGGGTATAAAAATCTCTGTGCATAAAAAACCCCCTTTCCTTATCCATAAGCTTATGATAAGAAAAGGGGGTTTATGATTATTTTATCTTAGAGAGCTTTCTCACTCATTTCTTCCAGAAGAGCTTTTTTCATGTCGTAAAGTGACTGGGAAAGATCTACATATACTTTCTGCGGATTTACAAAACGTCTGGATTCATCCCAAAGAGTATTCTGCTCTTTCTTGCAGTAGTCACGGAGTTCCATGACAGATGGAGATGTGTAAACGCTCTTTCCACCTTTGATAACCGGAACAAGAAGCTCGCGGAGTTCGTAGGTTCCGCCGAGAACTTTAGTTTTCTTCCAGGTGTCAACCGGGTCGAAGATGACCATGGTCTCTTCAGGATCAAATTCTTCATCTGCAAGGCAGATCAGGTCAGCTTTGATCTTGCCGGTTTTCTTGCTGTAGATACGGTATACAGTTTTGTTGCCGGGGTTGGTAACTTTCTCTGTGTTCTCGGAAAGTTTGATCTTCGGTACGAAGGTATCGCTGTTAGCGTCCTTTACTGCGGCAAGCTTGTATACGCCGCCGAAAGCAGGATTGTCGTCTGCTGTGATCAGTTTCGTTCCAACACCCCAGGAATTGATCTTGGCATCCTGAGCTTTCAGGCTCTCGATCAGATACTCGTCAAGATCGCTGGATGCGGAAATGGTAGCATCATCAAAACCTGCAGCTGCAAGCATCTTATAAGCTTTCTTGGAAAGGTATGCCAGGTCTCCGCTGTCGATGCGGATTCCGTAATTCTTCAGCTGGATGCCTTCCTCACGCATCTCCTCGAATACGCGGATCGCATTTGGAACACCGGATTTCAGTACATCGTAGGTGTCTACCAGAAGTGTGCAGGAATTCGGATAAAGTTTCGCATATGTCTTGAATGCTGTGTACTCATCCGGGAAGCTCATGATCCAGGAATGAGCATGTGTTCCAAGTACCGGAACATTAAACATCTGGCCTGTCAGTACATTGGAAGTACCGGCACATCCGCCGATTATTGCGGCTCTGGCACCAAAGATACCGGCATCAGGACCCTGTGCACGACGAAGACCGAATTCCATGATCGGCTCACCCTTGGCTGCGTGGCATACACGTGCGGCTTTGGTAGCGATCAGGCTCTGGTGGTTCATGATGTTTAAGATAGCAGTCTCAACAAGCTGGGCCTCCATGATCGGCGCGATAACCTTGACCATAGGCTCTCTCGGAAAGATCACGGTTCCTTCCGGGATCGCGTAGATATCACCGGTAAACTTGAAGCTGCTTAAATACTCAAGAAAATCTTCTTCAAAAATCCCAAGGCTTCGCAGATAGGTAATGTCTTCTTCTGTAAAACGAAGGTTTTCGATATATTCGATCATCTGTTCCAGTCCGGCACAGATGGCGAAACCGCCGCCGTTTGGATTATTGCGGTAAAACATATCGAAGATTACGGTCTGGTTGGTCGGGTTTTTGAAATATCCCTGCATCATGGTAAGCTCATAGAGGTCCGTGAGCAGGGTAAGGTTATTTGCTCGCATATTATTCTCCTTTGGATGCCTCCGGATATTGTGACCGGAGGGGAATACACGGTAGTTTCCGTTCTTTATTATTTATAAGGCTTATTATAACACAAAGGAGTGGATTGTAAAATTTTTTTTAAGTCAGAGGGGGTATTTTAAATTCCGGAAAGCTGCATAAAATAAGGCTTTCCGGCACTTTGGAAAAGTTTTTTTGAGAAAAAATAAAAAAAATTGAAAAAAGGGGTTGCAATTTTAAAAAACCTGTTATATAATATCATTCGTCGCAAGCGATAAGGCAAGCGAAAAACAAACACATAGGGCTATCGCCAAACGGTAAGGCAACGGACTCTGACTCCGTCAGTTCAAGGTTCGAATCCTTGTAGCCCTGCTTCTTAAGCACCTCGATTGAGAGGTGCTTTTTTGTGCTATGGGAAATTAATTTGCAATGTTTCATGATACAAAAAAGCCCTTCGGGCAGAAAAAACAAGTGCGTTTCCCCATGTCAAGTGGTACAATAAAAACGGGTAATTGTAAAATGATTATCTGTTTTCATAAGTATACAGTAAAGCGGAATGCGAATATCCGCTCTATGTTACGGACATTGCAACTGGAGGAATGAAAGAAAACAATATGAGTTACAGTTTTGAAAGTCGTGTAAGGTTCAGCGAGATCGGAGAAAATGGCTGCCTGGATCTGCCTGGTGTTCTGGATTATTTTCAGGACTGCTGTACATTTGAGTCTGAAAAGACAGGGCTTGGGATGGAAGTATTAAAGGTACAGAAACGTGCCTGGGTGCTTTCTGCGTGGCAGGTAGTAGTGAAGAGATATCCGAAGCTTGGTGAAAATATAAAAGTAATAACTATTCCCTATGGGTTCCGTGGCTTTATCGGAATGCGTAATTTTATCCTGGAGACAGCAGGGGGTGAGAAGCTGGCCTGGGCGAATTCCTACTGGTCTTTTATCAATACAGAAACAGGAGTTCCTGAGAAGCTGACACCGGCAGATACAGAGCCCTATGATCTGGGAGATAAAATCGATATGGATTACGCACCGAGGAAGATCGCACTTCCCAAAGAACGGGAGAAACAGGAAGCTTTTGCAGTGCAGAAGCATCATCTGGATACCAATCATCATGTAAACAACTGTCAGTATATCCGTATGGCAGCTGATTATCTGCCGGAAGCTTTCAGAGTCAGCCAGCTTCGGGTGGAATATAAGAGACAGGCTGTTCTGGGAAATGTGATCGTGCCGGAAGTGTATGCAGCAGATGGGAAAGTGGCAGTTATCCTGAATGCAGAAGATAACGAACCATATGCAGTTGTAGAATTTACGGAATAAGATATGCGTTGCTGTATGGTTATTGTTACGTATTATTTGAGGATACTTTTATTTGATCGATAAAGTAAATTGCGAAGCAGATTTAGAATTTCTGGCTTCTTAAAGGAGGAAACGTTACTATGCTGGAAAAATTAAAAGAGGAAGTTTACAAAGCGAATATGGATCTGCCGAAATACGGGCTTGTAACTTTTACATGGGGAAATGTCAGCGGTATTGACAGAGAGAAAGGTCTTTTTGTTATTAAACCAAGTGGTGTTGAGTACGACAAGCTGACACCGGATGATATGGTTGTTGTAGACCTGGAAGGAAATAAGGTTGAGGGTAAATATAACCCGTCTTCCGATACAGCAACTCACGTAGTTCTCTACCGTGCATTCCCGAATATCGGCGGTATTGTGCATACTCATTCATCATGGGCTACAAGCTGGGCGCAGGCAGGAAGATCGATTCCGTGCTACGGAACTACCCATGCAGATTATATCTACGGTGAAGTTCCATGTGTGCGTAATCTGACCAAGCGTGAGATCGAAGAAGCTTACGAGAAGAATACAGGTGTTCTTATTGCAGATTATTTCAAAAACAGAGATTACGAGGCAGTACCGGCAGTTCTCTGCAAGAACCACGGACCTTTCACCTGGGGAAAAGATGCTCATGAGGCTGTCCACAATGCTGTTGTTCTCGAGGAAGTTGCCAAGATGGCATCCCGCTGTGAGCTGATCAATCCAGATGTGAAGCCTGCACCGCAGGAACTTCAGGACAAGCACTATTACAGAAAACATGGTGCAAATGCTTACTACGGGCAGATCAATAACGAGGATTGACCGACAAAATAATAAAATTTTCAGGAATGCCGCGGATAAAACAGCGGCATTTTTTACTGTCTGTCTCTAATTCTAGCGAATTTTGTCGAAAAATGCCGAAAAAACTGTATTTGCTGACCTTTAACACCGAAAATGTTGAAATATGTGCTAATGTCAAGAATAATGCGCGTTATTAACACATTTTGGAAAAGGTATCGGTATGAAGATTTACGCTTATCATGGGAAGAAAAACGTATCCGGCGAAAAAATACGCCAGGTGAGACATATGAAAAGAATGTCCCAGTCTGCGCTGGCGGCTAAGATGCAGGTAGAGGGAGTTTTGCTGGAGCGTGACAGCATCAGCCGGATCGAAAGCGGAGAGCGTTTTGTGGCAGATTATGAACTGCGGGTGTTTGCGAAGGTTCTGGGAGTGGATGTAAAGTGGCTTTTAAATGAGAATTAACTTGAGAAATAATTAACGCTTGCTATTTATGTCGGAAACTGCTACAGTATAAAGAAAAAAGACGGCTGTTGCTTTTTGCGGAAAGAACAGCCACGGATAAGAAGATAGAGGCGCGGATTTTATCAGTACTTACGGACATGAAGCCCTGGCAGGCTGTCCATGAAGAAAGGAAAATCCGCCGAAGTGCTCTGAACAGCCAGAGGTCAGGGTGCTGGGACGACGCAGAATATGCGGCGTACTGTCACGGGTGTGGAGCGCTATCTAATAAGTTAAATAAGGATTATTTAACAGGAGGTGTTCTAAGAAGAGACAGCCTCCGTTTTTTTGTCCCCGAAAAAGGGAGGAGAAAAATGAGTAAAAAAGCAGGAACAGCATTGTCTCTCATGGCAATGGTATTCATGGGCGCGCTGGCAAGTCCCCTGACTGTGCTGGCAGCGGATGCGGAGGAGACTTATCAGCCTGCTCTGTATGCAACGATCTGGGCACTGCTTCCACCTCTGGTAGCGATCATCCTTGCGCTGATCACAAAAGAGGTATACAGCTCTCTGTTTGTGGGAATTGTAGTAGGAGCATTGCTTTATTCCGGATTTAAATTCGAAGGAACTGTAACACAAATTTTTGAGGGAGGAATCATCAAGGTTCTTTCTGACAGCTACAATGTAGGTATCCTGATCTTTTTGGTAATCCTGGGATCAGTGGTGTGTATGATGAACAAGGCCGGCGGCTCCGCCGCATTCGGAAGATGGGCCAGCCAGAAGATCCATACACGTGTAGGTGCCGAGCTGGCAGCGATTATTCTTGGTATCCTGATCTTTATTGATGACTATTTCAACTGCCTGACAGTAGGAAGCGTTATGCGTCCTGTAACAGACAGACATCACGTATCCAGAGCGAAATTCGCATACCTGATCGATGCAACAGCTGCTCCGGTATGTATTATCGCACCGATCTCATCCTGGGCTGCAGCAGTCAGTGGATTCGTAGAAGGACAGGACGGACTTGCGATTTTTGTAAGAACGATCCCGTATAACTTTTATGCGATTCTTACTATTGTAATGATGGTGGGCATGGTACTGATGAAAACAGAATTCGGTGCTATGAAAACACATGAGATCAACGCTCTGAACGGAGATCTTTATACAACATCTGCAAGACCTTATGAGAATGCAACAGATGATGAAGCACCAAATCCCCGCGGAAAAGTGATCGATCTTGTGGTTCCGATCGTTGTGCTTGTTATCTGCTGTGTCATCAGCATGATCTATACAGGAGGATTTTTCAGCGGAACAGATTTTGTCACTGCATTTTCACAGAGTGATGCTTCCACAGGTCTTGCAATGGGAAGTGCTTTTGGACTTGTGTTTGCGATCATTTTCTACATGGTTCGCCGTGTGATCAATTTCAGAGACTGTATGGCCTGTATCCCGGATGGTTTCAAAGCCATGGTACCGGCTATCATGATCCTGACTTTTGCATGGACATTGAAAGCTATGACAGATTCACTTGGCGCAGCAGTATTCGTAGAAGAGTCTATGCGTTCTGTTGCCGGTGGTATCGAGGTTATCCTTCCGGCGATCATCTTCCTGGTTGGATGCGGACTTGCTTTTGCAACAGGTACTTCCTGGGGAACATTCGGAATCCTGATCCCGATCGTTGTTGCAGTATTTGAGAAATCCAGTCCTGAGATGATGATCATTTCCATGTCAGCCTGCATGGCAGGTGCAGTTTGCGGAGATCACTGCTCACCGATTTCCGATACAACGATCATGGCTTCCGCCGGAGCGCAGTGTGATCATGTGACACATGTTTCCACACAGCTTCCATATGCGATCGTGGCTGCAGCAGTATCTTTTGTGACTTATATTGTAGCCGGTTTTGTAAAAACTGCATGGATCGCACTTCCGGTGGGAATCGTGCTGATGCTTGTTGTGCTTTTTGTTATTAAGATGATGAATCCTATGCCGATCGAGAAACCGACAGAGTAACAGATATAATAATTTTACGGATATAAGGCAGTAACGGAAAGAAATTTCCGGAGCTGCCTTTTTTGTGCTTTCTATAATATTTCTCTTATGTTATAATGCAGGACAGACAGCAAGTAACAAATAATCATATATAGAATTAAAAAGAACAGGAGAGAGAATGATAGAATTAGGAAAAAAACAGAAACTGCTGGTTGTAAAAACCGTAGATTTCGGAATATATCTTGGAGAAGACAGAAATGCTCCTCAGAATGAGAGAGTGCTTCTTCCGTCCAAACAGGTGCCGGAGGGAACCAAGGCGGGTGATGAGCTGGAAGTTTTTATTTATAAAGATTCCCAGGACAGACTGATCGCCACAACAAGAGAGCCGATGCTTCAGGTTGGACAGACAGCTGTTCTCAAGGTGAAACAGGTCACAAGAATCGGAGCATTCCTCGACTGGGGACTGGAGAAGGATCTTCTTCTTCCGTACCATGAGCAGACCAACAGGGTTCGCGAGGGTGAGGAGTGTCTGGTGGCTCTTTATGTTGATAAGAGCAGCAGACTTTGTGCTACTATGAAAGTGTACCATTATCTTTCTACAAGAACTCCATATGGACCTGGAGATATGGTGAAGGGCCGTGTCTATGAAATCAGTGGAAACTTTGGCGTTTTTGTTGCGATAGATGATAAATATTCCGCACTGATTCCTGCAAGAGAGGCAACCGGTAAATACAGACCGGGAACAGTTCTTGATCTTCGTGTTACTGAAGTGAAGGAAGATGGTAAGATGAATGTCAGCGACCGCCAGAAGGCTTACATCCAGATCAACGAGGATGCAGAGAGCGTACTCAGTGTGATCGAGGAATTTGCAGGCGTGCTTCCTTTTGATGACCATGCTTCACCGGAAGTTATCAAGAGAGAGTTTGGCCTGAGCAAGAATGCGTTCAAGCGCGCAGTTGGCCATCTGATGAAAGAAGGCAAGGTAGAGATCCGCGACAAGAGGATCTATATTAAAAAATAACAAGGTGTTGACCGGCTCCGGATCAGACACGCTCCGGCACGTTCCGAGATAAAGTGCAGGGCGGGTAGGATGCGGAGCTTTTTTTCACAATAAGGAGAGAAAATTTGGAGTTTACACATTTGCATGTCCATACAGAATACAGTCTTCTGGATGGCTCCAACAAAATTAAAGAATACGTGGCCAGGGTGAAGGAACTGGGAATGGACAGCGCGGCGATCACAGACCACGGCGTTATGTATGGTGTGATCGATTTTTACAGGGCTGCCAGAGAAGCCGGAATCAATCCGATCCTGGGCTGCGAGGTTTATGTGGCTCCCGGATCACGTTTTGACAGGGAGGTAGGAAGCGGAGATGACCGTTATTACCATCTTGTGCTTCTGGCTGAGAACAACCAGGGCTACAGTAACCTGATGAAGATCGTATCCAGGGCATTTGTGGAAGGTTTTTATTATAAGCCTCGTGTAGATCTTGAGCTTCTGGAAAAATATCACGAGGGAATCATTGCATTAAGTGCCTGCCTGGCCGGAGAAGTAGCCCGTTACCTTGCACGGGGTATGTACGAGGATGCGAAGGTCGCAGCCCTGCGTTATCAGGATATTTTTGGAAAAGGGAATTTTTTTCTGGAGCTGCAGGATCATGGAATTCCGGAGCAGCAGACTGTAAACCAGCAGCTTCTCCGCATGCACAGAGAGACAGGCATTGATCTGGTTGCTACCAATGATGTGCATTACACCATGGCTGAGGATGCGGAGCCCCATGACGTGCTTCTTTGCCTGCAGACACAGAAGAAACTTACAGATGAGAACAGAATGCGCTATGAGGGCGGTCAGTATTACGTGAAATCTCCGGAAGAGATGGCAAGACTTTTTCCATATGCTCTGGAAGCTCTGGAAAATACCCATAAGATAGCCGAGAGATGTCATGTGGAGATCGAATTCGGTGTGACCAAGCTGCCGAAATATGATGTGCCGGACGGGCTTACTTCCTGGGAATATCTGAACAAGCTTTGCCATGAGGGACTGGAACAACGGTACCATCCGGTAACAGAGGAACTGAAGAAGCGTCTGGATTATGAGCTCACTACCATTAAAAATATGGGATATGTGGATTATTTTCTCATTGTGTGGGATTTCATTAAATATGCCCGGGATAATGACATTATGGTTGGCCCTGGCCGAGGCTCTGCCGCAGGAAGCCTGGTTGCCTACACACTTGGGATTACTCAGCTGGATCCTATCCGTTATGACCTGCTGTTTGAGCGTTTTCTGAATCCGGAACGAGTATCCATGCCTGATATTGATGTTGACTTCTGCTTCGAACGAAGACAGGAGGTTATCGATTATGTAAGACGGAAATACGGCGATGACTGCGTGGTTCAGATCGTTACTTTTGGTACGCTGGCAGCGAGAGGTGTTATCCGCGATGTCGGCCGTGTTCTGGATATGCCTTATGCACAGGTGGATACCATTGCAAAGATGATCCCGCAGGAGCTTAATATCACGATAGATAAGGCGCTGGGGATGAATCCGGAATTTCGTAAAGCTTATGAGGAACAGGAAGATATCCATCGTTTGATCGATCTTGCAAAGCGGCTGGAGGGTCTTCCAAGGCATACTTCCATGCATGCGGCGGGTGTTGTGATCAGCCAGAAGGATGTTTCTGAATATGTGCCGCTTTCCAGGGCACAGGACGGTTCCATTGTCACTCAGTTTACCATGACAACTTTGGAAGAGCTTGGTCTTCTGAAAATGGATTTTCTGGGTCTCCGGACACTGACAGTTATCCAGAATGCAGTAAAAATGGTGGAAAAAGACACGGGTACTCTTCTGGATATGCAGAAGATCGATTATAACGACAAAAAAGTACTGGATTCCCTTGGAACCGGACGTTCTGACGGTGTGTTCCAGCTTGAGAGTGCGGGTATGAAAAACTTCATGAAGGAGCTGAAACCCCAGAGTCTTGAGGATGTGATCGCAGGAATTTCGCTGTACCGTCCGGGGCCTATGGATTTTATTCCTCAGTATATCCGAGGAAAGAACCGCCCGGATACCATCCGTTACGATTGTCCGCAGATGGAGCCGATCCTGAAGCCGACTTATGGATGTATTGTGTATCAGGAGCAGGTTATGCAGATCGTTCGAGAGCTTGCCGGATATACGCTTGGACGAAGTGACCTTGTGCGCCGTGCCATGTCCAAGAAAAAAGCTTCTGTCATGGCAAAAGAGCGTCAGAATTTTGTTTACGGTAATGAAGAAGAAGGGGTTCCGGGATGTATTGCAAACGGAATTTCAGAGGAAATCGCAAACAAGATTTACGACGAGATGACGGATTTTGCAAAGTATGCGTTTAACAAGTCTCATGCTGCAGCTTATGCAGTGGTTTCTTATCAGACTGCGTATCTGAAATATTATTATCCTGTGGAATTCATGGCTGCGCTGATGACATCCGTTGTGGAAATGCCGAACAAGGTTGCAGAGTATATTTCTGTGTGCCGCCAGATGGGAATCCAGATCCTGCCACCGGATATTAACCGTGGTATGTATGGATTTTCTGTTGATAAAGGAGCTATCCGCTATGCACTTTCTGCCATTAAGAGTATTGGCCGTCCGGTTATTGAAGGAATCGTGAGAGAAAGGGAAGAACATGGAGAATATACTTCCCTGAAGACTTTTGTGGAGCGTAATATTAATCAGATCAACAAAAGAGTTGTGGAAAATCTGATCAAGGCTGGAGCACTGGATTGTATGGAAGGAAACCGGAAGCAGAAGATGTTCGTTTATCCGCAAATCATCGACAGTATTAACCAGGATAAGAAACATTCAATGGCAGGGCAGATGAGTCTTTTTGATATTGTATCAGAAGAAGATAAGAAAGAATTCGAGATCCGTATGCCGCAAATCGCTGAGTATACGAACGATGTGATTCTCGCCTTCGAAAAGGATGTTCTTGGGATTTACCTGAGCGGACATCCTCTGGAACAGTATCGCAGCATGATGGAAAAAATGATTTCCGCAAAAACCTCAGATTTCCAGCCGGATGATGAGACAGGAATTCCGGAGGTTTATGATAACCAGAAGGTTATTGTCGGCGGAATGATCACGGATAAAACGATAAAATATACAAAGAATAATAAGGTAATGGCATTTCTTACACTAGAAGATCTGGTAGGAACTGTGGAGATCGTAGTTTTCCCGCGTGACTACGAAAAATGTCAGATGTTTATCAATGAAGAGGCGAAGCTTTTTATTCAGGGAAGAGTATCTGCCGAGGACGACAAAGCCAGCAAGCTTATTCTGGAAAAAGTCCGCTCTTTTGATGATATGCCGCGTGAATTGTGGATCCAGTTTGACAGCAGGGAAGATTACGCAAAAGCAGAAACCGACCTGGTGGATGATCTGATGGAATCAAAAGGAAACAGCACAGTAGTCATCTATCTGAAGGATGTCAAGGCCATGAAGAAACTTCCTCCTGCATATCAGGTTCATATCGAGGATTCCTGGCTCGATAAAATGTGTGAAAAATATGGAAGTTCCAATGTTAAAATTGTGGAGAGAGTATTGAAAAACTTATAAAAATGCTATAAACTATATCCGAATATGTGTATCACAATAGGTTGTTTCATAAGATGGAGGATAACAATATGGCAGAGAACAAAATCAAAACGATCGGCGTTTTGACCAGTGGCGGTGACGCACCTGGAATGAATGCTGCAATCCGTGCTGTTGTCAGAAGAGGATTAAGCAGCGGACTGAACGTAAAGGGAATCTATAAAGGATACAGCGGTCTCTTAAATGAAGAGATCAGGGACATGACAGCAAAAGATGTTTCCGATACGATTGAACGAGGCGGAACAATTCTTTACACTGCCAGATGTGCAGAGATGAGAACAGAGGAAGGACAGCAGCAGGCTGCAGAAATCTGCAGAAAACATGGAATCGACGGCCTTGTTGTTATCGGTGGAGACGGTTCCTTCGCAGGTGCTCAGAAACTTGCGAACCTTGGAATCAATACCATTGGACTGCCGGGAACTATTGACCTTGATATCGCATGTACTGAGTATACGATCGGTTTCGATACAGCTGTAAACACAGCTATGGAAGCTATTGATAAGGTACGTGATACATCTACATCCCATGAGAGATGCAGTATCATTGAGGTTATGGGACGTAACGCCGGATACCTTGCTGTATGGTGCGGTATCGCCAACGGTGCTGAGGACGTTTTGATCCCGGAGAAATATGATTATGACGAGCAGAAGCTTATTGACAATATCGTTGAGAGCCGTAAGAAAGGCAAGAAACACCACATTATCGTAAATGCTGAGGGTATCGGACATTCCGAAGCCATGGCGAAACGTATCGAGGCTGCAACAGGTATCGAGACACGTGCTACTATCCTCGGACATATGCAGCGTGGTGGAAACCCGACATGTAAGGACCGTGTATATGCGTCTATGATGGGTGCTCTTGCAGTAGATCTTCTTGTTGCCGGAAAACGCAGCCGTGTAGTTGGATACCGTCATGGTGAGTTTGTTGATTTTGACATCAATGAGGCTCTTGCAATGCAGAAGAATGTAGACTCCTACATGTGGGAGGTCTGCAATTCACTTTCTCATAATTACAGAAAATAATATTTATGAACTTAAAAAAAGTTTCAGACGGATTGCATAAACTGAATACGTCACAAATAATTGCCCTCGGCTTTGCGGGGGTGATTTTTGTAGGTGGACTTATTTTGTGGCTGCCGTTCTGCAGTGCACCCGGGCAGGCTGTTACCTTCCCGGATGCTGTTTTTACGGCGGCAACCAGTGTATGTGTGACAGGACTTTCCACAGTTGTTATGGCGACACGGTGGAGTAACATCGGAAAAATCGTCATACTGTGCTTGATACAGATCGGAGGCATTGGCCTGATCGCTCTTGCAAATATGATCTTTATCAGCTTTCGCAGGAAAATTTCCCTCAAAAACCGTCGGATCATCAAAGAATCCTATAACCTGGATCAGATGGGCGGCGTGGTTCCGGTCATGCGGAGTGTAGTAAAATGTGTATTCCTGGCAGAAGGAGTCGGTGCGGTTCTGTATGCAATCTGCTTTGTGCCGGAATTCGGATGGAAAAAAGGTATGACTCATGCTGTGTTTCTGGCAATATCTGCATTCTGCAATGCAGGAATCGACCTTTTCGGGGAAACAAGTCTTGCTGCTTATGTGAGCAGTCCACTGGTGAATCTTACGACGATCGGACTGATCATTGTTTCAGGACTTGGATTTATTGTATGGTGGGATCTCTGGGATAAATTTCGTAAGATCATAAAGAAAGAACTTTCCCCGGGGAGATTTTTTCGGGTGTTGCGTCTTCAGAGCAAACTGGTCCTTACCATGACTGGGATACTGGTATTTGCAGGCGCACTGCTTGTATTTATCTTTGAATCCGGAAATCCGCTTACACTGGCAGACAAGCCACTTGGAACAAAGATCATGGCATCTTTTTTCCAGTCAGTGACAACACGTACAGCTGGATTTTATACGATAGATCAGTCACAGCTGTCCACATCGACAGTGATCATCTCTCTGCTTTGGATGTTTACCGGTGGTTCTCCTATGGGAACAGCCGGTGGTGTGAAGACAACGACTATCGCGGTTCTGATCCTTTCCATTGTAGCGTACCTTCAGGGAAAAAAAGATGTAGAAGTTTACGGTCGGAGGATTCGCGAGAGCTATCTCCGTTCAGCAATGGTTGTTGCCGGAACCAGTTTGCTGATACTTTTTACTATGTCGGTTCTTTTATCAGCAGCAATGCCGGAAGCAGATCTGGCAGATATTTTGTATGAAATCACTTCCGCAGTGGCAACAGTAGGACTTTCCAGAGGACTGACACCGCAGTTAAATGTGACAGGTAAATGGATCGTGATCCTCACTATGTATCTGGGACGTATTGGGCCGCTGACTCTGGGAACAGCAGTTGTGGCAAAAGTACGCAACATGCCGGGAAGTACCACTCATCTGGGTGAAGAGGATATTATGATCGGTTAAACAGGAGAAAAGAATGAAGAATAAATCATTTGCTGTGATAGGTCTGGGACAGTTCGGAATGACTCTTGCAGTGACACTTGCTGAGTCAGACTGTGACGTTCTTGCCATTGACGACAAAGAAGAAAATATTGAAGAAATTTCCGAAAAAGTAACCTACGCGGTGAAAGCGGATGTACGTGAGCCGGGGATCCTCAAGGCACTGGGTGTTCAGAACGTGGATGTGGCGATCATTGCAGTTGCGGAAAATCTGGAGGCCAGCATTTCCGCGACCATGCAGGCCAAGGATCTGGGAGTTCCTTTTGTAGTAGCGAAGAGCATGAATTCCCTTCATGGACGCATTCTTGACAAAATCGGTGCAGATAAGATCATCTATCCGGAACAGTCAATGGGGCTGCGTGTAGCCAGAAATCTTATGTCCGGCGGATATCTGGATGTGTTTGAACTTTCCTCGGAATTCAGCATAGCAGAGTTTGCCATTCCGGAATCCTGGATCGGAAAAAGCCTCGTAGAGCTTAATGTCAGGGAGTGTTTTCATATCAATATCATCGGTGTCAAGCAGGGTGAGAATGTTACTGTGGATCTGAAACCTTCCGAACCGCTTCCGGAGCATTGTTCCGTAATCGCCATTGGAAAGAATAAAGATCTGAACGCAAGCTCTGAGGGACTGCGTTCGTAAGCAGGCAGCAAAATGAAATGTGAAAATCTGCTTTGCCCGGAATCGGCATTTATGCAGGAAAAACGGATAAGCAGAAATGGAGAAATAAAAACATGATAACCAGCGTATCAAATGCAAAAATAAAAAATGTCATGCAGCTGAACCAGAAAGCGAAAGCCAGAAGAGAGCAGGGACTTTTTGTGGCAGAAGGCAGAAAGATGTTTCTGGAAGCACCGGAAGAATGGGTTTCACAGGTGTTTGTCTCAGAGAGCTTTTCCCAGGATGGGGAGCTGATGGCACAGGTGGAGAAATATCCGTACGAGATCGTAAAGGATTCAGTATTCCGTCAGATGTGTGACACCAAGACACCACAGGGAATTCTGACAGTTCTGAAGCTTCCGGCCTGGAGCGAGGACGATGTACTTGCAGGCGAAAATCCACTTGTGATGGTTCTCGAAGATCTGCAGGATCCGGGAAATGCAGGAACCATTCTTCGAACCGGTGAAGGCGCAGGAGTCAGCGGGGTTTTTCTCACAAAAACATGCGTGGATATCACCAATCCAAAAGTGATTCGTTCCACTATGGGATCCATTTACAGAATGCCTTTTCTATATGTGAAAGATGTGGTATCATTAGAAAAGAAGCTGAAAGAAAATGGAATCCGCAGTTTTGCAGCTCATTTGAAAGGTGAGAATTCCTACGATCAGGAATCCTATAAAGGCGGCACAGCGTTTTTTATCGGAAACGAGGGAAAAGGTCTGACAGACCAGGCGGCAGAAGCAGCAGACTGTCTCATCCGGATTCCGATGTGCGGCAAGGTAGAATCCCTGAATGCTGCCATGGCATCAGGAATCCTGATGTATGAAGCTGCAAGACAGAGAAGAGAATAATTTTTTCAAAAAAGAGAGGAGGGGTTTTATGACACCTTTAGTCTGGCTTGGAATACTGGCAATTTTACTGGTAATTGAGGCGATCACAGTAGGACTTACCACTGTCTGGTTTGCAGGCGGTGCTCTTATTGCGTGCGTTGCGTCGTGGCTTGGGCTTGGGATCGTTGTACAGCTCCTTTTATTTTTCGGAGTTTCCGTGGTGCTTCTGATCTTTACCAGACCTCTGGCGGTCCGCTACATGAACAAGGGCGTGGAGAAGACCAATGCAGAGAGCCTTCTGGGAAAAAGAGCTGTAGTCATACAGCAGATCAACAACCTGGCCCAGACCGGGCAGGTACGGATCAATGATATCGAATGGACTGCCCGTGCGACTGATGATTCAGTTCAGATCCCGGCAGGTGCAGTTGTCGAGATCGAAGAGATCCGCGGCGTGAAGCTGATCGTAAAAGAACTTAGCAAGGAGGGCTAAAATTATGGGTGGAATTATTGTTTTGCTTGTAGTCATTGTTCTTGTTCTGTGGATACTGGCATCCTGCATCCGTATCGTACCGCAGGCCTACGCAGTGGTACTGGAAAGACTGGGTGCTTACAAGGCTACATGGGGAACAGGTATCCATTTCAAGGTTCCGTTTATTGAGCGTGTTGCAAGAAGAGTGAACCTGAAAGAGCAGGTTGTGGATTTCCCACCGCAGCCGGTGATCACAAAAGATAATGTAACCATGCAGATTGACACTGTAGTATTTTTCCAGATTACAGATCCGAAGCTTTATGCATATGGCGTTGAGAATCCGATCATGGCCATCGAGAATCTTTCCGCTACCACACTTCGTAACATCATCGGTGATATGGAGCTGGATGAGACACTGACATCCCGTGAGGTAATCAATACCAGAATGAGAGCTTCCCTTGATGAAGCTACAGATCCATGGGGAATCAAGGTCAACCGTGTTGAGCTTAAGAACATCATTCCTCCGGCAGCGATCCAGGATGCCATGGAGAAACAGATGAAAGCTGAGCGTGAGAGACGAGAGGCTATCTTGAAAGCAGAAGGTGAGAAGCGTTCTACTATCCTTGTGGCAGAAGGAAAGAAACAGTCTGCGATCCTTGACGCGGAGGCTGAGAAACAGGCGGCTATCCTTCATGCTGAAGCACAGAAAGAGCGTATGATAAAAGAAGCAGAAGGTCAGGCACAGGCAGTTCTCAAAGTACAGCAGGCAACTGCAGAGGGACTCCGCATGATAAAAGAAGCAGGTGCAGATGAGTCTGTTCTTACACTGAAAAGCCTGGAGGCACTTACAAAAGTTGCCGACGGCAAAGCAACGAAGATCATCATTCCGTCCGAGATACAGGGCATCGCAGGGTTGGCAACATCCCTGAAGGAAATTATGACAGATAAACCGGCAGAGCAGAAATAAATCTGCAGCCGTGAGGAGGATATATTATGAATCTTAAAGGGAGAAATTTCCTGACACTGAAAGACTTTACACCGGAAGAGATCCTTTACATGATAGATCTTGCAGAAAATCTTAAAGCCAAGAAAAAGGCCGGAGAGCTTCATGAGTATTACAGAGGCAGGAACATTGCCCTGATTTTTGAAAAAACAAGTACGAGAACACGCTGTTCTTTCGAGGTGGCTGCTCATGATCTTGGAATGGGTTCCACTTACCTTGATCCGACAGGTTCCCAGATCGGAAAAAAAGAGAGCATCGCTGACACAGCAAGAGTTCTTGGAAGAATGTACGAGGGAATCGAGTACCGCGGATTCGGCCAGGATATCGTTGAGGAACTTGCAAAACATGCAGGTGTTCCGGTATGGAATGGTCTGACAAATGAGTATCATCCGACACAGATGCTTGCAGATATGCTGACAGTACGTGAGCATTTCGGCAAACTGAAAGGTCTGAAACTTGTATACATGGGTGATGCCCGCTACAACATGGGTAATTCCCTGATGATCGTATGCTCCAAACTTGGTCTTGATTTCGTGGCATGTACCAACAAAAAATACTTCCCGAATGACGAGCTTGTAGCTCAGTGCCAGCAGTGGGCAAAAGAAGCAGGTTCTACTATCACTCTTACAGAAGATGTTGAGGCCGGAACAAAAGATGCAGATATTGTTTACACAGATGTATGGGTATCCATGGGCGAGCCTGACGAAGTATGGACAGAGCGTATCCATGACCTGACACCGTACAAAGTTACCAGACATGTAATGGAGAACGCAGGCGAGAAAGCAATCTTCCTTCACTGTCTGCCGGCATTCCATGACCTTAAGACAAAGATCGGCAAAGAGATGGGCGAGCGTTTCAACCTCACAGATATGGAAGTTACAGATGAGGTATTCGAGTCTCAGCAGTCTAAGGTATTTGACGAAGCTGAGAATCGTATGCACACGATCAAAGCTGTGATCGTTGCAACATTGGGAGAGCCGGAGAAATAATGTCAGACTTATTTAATGAAGAAATAATTTCACAGGCAACACATACAAAATGGGCGGGCAAAACCGTCCATTTTGCAAGAGAAATTGATTCCACCAATCTCTGGGGAAAACGTGTCTGGAAAGAAGAAGGCGCAAAACACGGCGAACTTTTTGTAGCTGAATATCAGTCGGCAGGACGCGGACGTTTCACAAGACGCTGGAGTGCACCGCCGGACAGTGCAATAACCATGAGCATTCTCATCTGTCCGGAATTTTCCCCGATGAAAGCTCCGATGCTGACCCTTGTTATGGGACTTTCCGTTGCGCAGGCAGTGGCAGATCTCGGGCTTGATGTGGGAATTAAATGGCCCAATGACGTAGTTGTTTCCCGCAAAAAGATCTGCGGTATCTTAACAGAGATGACCATGAAGCAGGACAAGATCGGCTGTGCTGTCATTGGTGTCGGGATCAATGTAAATATGGACAGCTTTCCGGAGGAGATGGCTGACAAAGCTACTTCGCTGTATCTGGAAAGCGGACATGTTTTTGACAGGGCTGAAGTAGTCGGGCTTGTGATGAAGCATTTCGAAGAAAATTACGAGAGATTTGTACAGACAGAAGATCTGTCAGGGATGAAGACAGATTATGAAAAGCTGCTGGCAAACCTGAACCAGCCGGTACGTGTACTGAATCAGAATGATCCATATGAGGGAATTGCACGGGGAATCAACGCAGGTGGCGAGCTTCTTGTGGAACGTGCAGATGGAAGCATTGAGGAAGTAAATTCCGGAGAAGTTTCTGTGCGCGGCTTGTACAGCTATGTATAAAACCGGATTATAATGCAGATGAGAGATGCAGGACTGTGCAGAGTGATATTGAAATTGCTGTCAGTTACAGCTTCATCAGAAACTGCAGACAGCTGTGTTCGGAGTGACAG
The DNA here is from genome assembly GCF_013304825.1 of Blautia schinkii. Taxonomy (GTDB): domain Bacteria; phylum Bacillota; class Clostridia; order Lachnospirales; family Lachnospiraceae; genus Blautia_A; species Blautia_A schinkii_B. The sequence goes on from NZ_JAAWUO010000012.1 coordinate 41,065, forward strand.
AAGTAAACGCTTTCGGACAGTAATTGTATTTAATGTGTAGAGGAGATTTTATGTATCAGGATAATATTGTGCTTTGCGGAGCAAGCTCTTATGAGCAGAAATACTATTTTAACCAGGATTTTGCATCCCTTCCGGACGCAGTAAAACAGGAGCTGCAGATTATGTGTGTGCTTTTTACAGAGGATGTAGGCGGAATCCTGACACTGGAATATGATGAGAACGGAAATCTGCAGTTTAAGACAGAGGCACTGGAGGCAGACGGCCGTTTTGATGAGATCGGAAGCGCACTGAAGATCAAAGAGATCCAGCGCAATAAGAAAGATCTTCTGGAATCCCTGGAAATGTATTATAAAGTATTTTTCCTCGGGGATATCCCGGATGAGGAACTTAAGAAAAAAGCAGATGCAGTTGAGGACTGATCCATGAAGATGCAGTGGAAGATCGGAAATGTGGAGATGGAGAATCCTTTTGTGCTTGCACCAATGGCAGGGGTGACAGATCTGGCATTCCGAAAACTTTGCAAGGAGCAGGGAGCAGGCCTGATCTGCATGGAAATGGTCAGTGCAAAAGCCATTTCCTATCATAATAAAAATACAGAAGCACTGATGGAAATCGACCCCGGAGAACATCCGGTGTCCATGCAGCTTTTTGGCAGTGAGCCGGAGCTGATGGCTGAAGTGGCAAAAAGCATTGAGGATCGTCCTTTTGACATTCTTGATATCAATATGGGATGCCCGGTTCCGAAGGTAGTAAACAATGGCGAGGGCTCCGCACTTCTGAAAAATCCAAGGCTCATTGAACAGATCGTACGAAGTGTTTCCGGAGCAGTTTCCAAACCTGTGACTGTGAAGGTGCGGATCGGTTTTGACGAGAATACACCTGTTGATGTGGTAGAGATCGCCAAGCGTGTGGAAGATGCCGGAGCAGCGGCCATTGCAGTTCATGGAAGAACAAGGCAGCAGTACTATTCCGGGCAGGCTGACTGGGATGCCATCCGTCGTGTGAAAGAGGCTGTGACGATTCCTGTGATCGGGAACGGAGATATCGTGTCCCCGGAAGCGGCAGAAGAAATGTTTAAAGAGACTGGCTGTGATGCAGTGATGATCGGCCGCGCAGTCCGTGGAAATCCGTGGATATTCCGGGAGCTGAACCACTACTTCCGGACTGGCGAAAAGCTGCCGAAACCCTCTGTGGAGGAAGTCTGTGAGATGATTTTGCGTCATGCGCGAAACCAGATTGAGATCAAGGGAGAATATATCGGGATCCGGGAGATGCGTAAACATGTGGCCTGGTACACAGCAGGTATGCGCCACAGTGCCGGGATTCGGAGAGAATCCAATAATATTGCAAGCTATGAGGAGCTGAAAAAGCTTACAGATATGCTTTTGGAACGATAAGAAAAATGCTTGGAAGAACCGTGTGGAAATCTGGAATTTCCTGCGGTTTTTTCTGCGTTTTCAGAGCTCTTTTTTCGACGTGGAATGCTTGACAATACTGGGGCTTTTCGGTATAATACAGGAATTGTGAATATCCTGAGATTTTTACGCCCTTTTTTAGAAAAAAGAGCTCTTGGGAATGGTAGCAACAGAAATATCCGAAGCTGTATTTTTTCAGAAAAATAGCACGGTTTTGAAAGGAAGTAAGGCAAAATGGAAGAAGCAAAGAAGAACTTACTCACATACGCAGGACTTAGAAAACTGGAAGACGAGCTGCACGATCTGAAAGTTGTTAAGAGAAAAGAAGTTGCAGGAAAGATTAAAGAGGCCAGAGAGCAGGGAGACCTTTCTGAGAACGCTGAGTACGATGCAGCAAAAGATGAGCAGAGAGATATCGAGGCACGTATTGAGGAGATTGAGAAGATCCTTAAGAATGCCGAGGTTGTAGTAGAGGACGAAGTTGATCTTGACAGAATCAGCGTAGGCTGCAAGGTTAAGGTTCATGATTATGAGTTTGAGGAAGACATGGAGCTGAAGATCGTAGGTTCTACAGAGGCTAACAGCCTTGAGGGCAAGATCTCCAACGAGTCTCCGGTAGGCAAGGCACTGATCGGTGCACACACCAACGATATCGTTGAGGTTGAGATGCCGTCCGGAATTATGAAATACAAAGTTCTTGAGATCCAGAGAAACGTATAATATAACTGTGAAACAGTTATTTAATTATGAGCAAGTAGCGAATGTGGATTGCAAATATCCGCTAAACGATTGGTAGATTAAGGAGGCCGACAAGTGGCAGAGCAGAAGAAGCAGGATGTAAACCAGCTGCTTAAGGTACGTCGTGATAAACTGGCAGACCTTCAGGCAAATGGCAGGGACCCGTTTCAGATCACAAAATTTGATCAGACACATCATTCCCTTGAGGTGAAAAATCTCTATGAAGCACATGAGGCAGAGCTTCTCAGAGACCGCAAGGAGCTTGATGTAACAGGTCTTGATGAAGAGCAGGCAAAAGAGGCTCAGAAGAAGGATTATGAAGAAAGAAGAAGCATCATGGACGCAAGCCCGATCCACGTATCGATCGCAGGTCGTATGATGTTCAAGCGTGTAATGGGAAAAGCTTCTTTCTGTAATATCCAGGATTTACAGGGTAACATTCAGGTTTATGTGGCAAGAGATGCCATTGGAACCGATTCCTATGCAGATTTCAAGAAATCTGATATCGGTGATATTTTTGGTCTGGAGGGATTTGCTTTCAGAACAAGAACAGGTGAGATTTCCATTCATGCAGAGAAGATGACTCTTCTTTCCAAGAGCTTACAGATCCTTCCTGAGAAATTCCACGGACTGACAGATACAGATACCCGTTATCGTCAGAGATATGTGGATCTTATCATGAACCAGGACAGCAAGAACGTATTCATCAAACGTTCCCAGATCCTTAAGGAAATCCGTAATTTCCTTGCAGGACGTGACTTCATGGAAGTGGAGACACCAATGCTGGTTTCCAACGCAGGCGGTGCAGCTGCAAGACCATTTGAGACACATTACAACGCACTGAACGAAGACGTTAAGCTTCGTATTTCCCTGGAGCTTTATCTTAAGAGACTGATCGTAGGCGGACTTGAGAGAGTCTATGAGATCGGTCGTGTATTCCGTAACGAGGGTGTTGATACCCGTCACAATCCGGAGTTCACTCTGATGGAGCTTTATCAGGCATACACTGACTATGAGGGAATGATGGAGCTGACAGAGTCCATGTTCCGTTACCTTGCAGAGAAGGTCTGTGGTTCCACAAAAATCTCCTACAACGGTATTGAGATTGACCTTGGAAAGCCGTTTGCACGTCTGACCATGAACGATGCCATCAAGAAATATACAGGAATTGATTTTGACGAAGTAGCAGATGATGAGGCAGCTAAGAAACTTGCTGATGAGCATCATATTGAATATGAGGATCGTCACAAGAAAGGTGATATCATTAACCTCTTCTTTGAGGAATACTGTGAGAAAGAGCTGATCCAGCCAACATTCATCATGGATCATCCGATCGAGATCTCTCCGCTGACAAAGAAGAAACCTTCTGACCCGAATAAGGTAGAGCGTTTCGAGCTCTTTATCAATACATGGGAAATGTGTAACGCATATTCCGAGCTCAACGACCCGATCGATCAGAGAGAGCGTTTCAAAGCACAGGATGCTCTTGCAGACGCAGGTGATGAGGAGGCAAACCATACAGATGAAGACTTCCTGAACGCACTGGAGATCGGTATGCCGCCAACAGGTGGTATCGGATACGGAATCGACCGTCTCGTTATGCTTCTGACAGACAGCCAGGCAATCAGAGACGTACTGCTGTTCCCGACAATGAAGTCACTGGACGCTGATAAGAAAGCTTCCAAGCCAGCAAACAGCACTTCTGAAGCAGCACCGGAGAAAGAAGAAGTAATTGATTTCTCCAAGGTAAAAGTGGAGCCGTTATTTGAGGAATTCGTAGATTTCGATACTTTCAGCAAATCAGATTTCAGAGCTGTAAAGGTAAAAGCATGTGAAGCTGTTAAGAAATCCAAGAAGCTGTTACAGTTCACTCTGGATGACGGAACAGGCACAGATCGTACCATTTTAAGCGGTATTCATAGCTTTTACGAGCCAGAAGAACTGGTTGGTAAGACACTGATCGCTATCACAAATCTGCCTCCAAGAGCTATGATGGGAATTGAATCCTGTGGTATGCTGTTATCTGCAATTCATGAGGAAGAGGGAGAAGAAAAACTTCATCTTCTGATGGTTGATAACCATATTCCGGCAGGTGCAAAGCTGTACTAAAATTAAATATTAAATGTCTAAAACCATGATGTCAGACTGCGTTTGACAACAATTTGACAACAAAATTTGGGATAATAATGAATCGTTATGAAGCATGACGAATTTCAGGTGGAAAGACACAGGTTTGAGAATGAAATCAAAATTGATTCACTGGATCAATGATTGATATGCATGACAACAAGAGCACTTCTTAGAGTTTAATCTGAGAGGTGCTTTTTTTCGTACTCAAAAATATATCCCGGCAGTCAACTTCTGTAAAACAGTGAATCTAATTTTGGAGGAAAATATCATGGATAAAAATTATAAACCAATCACAAGTATGAAGGAAGTACCAGAGCAGCTTAGAAAATTACGCCGACAGTATCTACGTTATCAACAGGCAGAGATTATTTACAGTATTTCTCATAAGAAACTTTTTAAACTCGCCAGTGATGCAGGTGCGATTTACAGAATAGATGGAACCGTATTGATCAAGCAATGCAGTGTAGTGGATCATAAAATGAGCAATGATACGTTCACGTTTCTTCTGGAAAACAGGGCGTGCTGACTTTGTGTAAGAAGTACATTTGATAAAACGTGTTACATCATGAGGATCTTATTTATAAGTTTCTGGATCTAAATAAATGGAGAGAAAAGAAAACACGTGGTGAAAAATGATGTTTCGGTGAAACACATGAAATAAAAATGAAACAAATGAAATAGGGTTGACATTTTATACATTGATTCTTATAATTTCAAATATAAAATTGGTAAAAAGATACAACAAACAATGCGAGAATAGCAAAAAAGAATGTGAAATACGTTGAAAAAGGAGGTGATGATATGGGGCAACAATAAGAGATGTTGCAAAAAGAGCAGGAGTATCACCAGCTACGGTTTCAAGATATTTTCATGGGAAAAATGTTGTAACAACGGAAACCTCCAAGAGAATTGAAAAAGCAGTTCGAGAACTTTCATATAAACCTGTATATAAACAAAAGAATCCCGGTGTAATTGCTGTTTTAATTCCAAATCTTAAGCTGGCATATTTCAGTGAGGTTCTAAAGAATTTCCTAGATGCGGTTCCGAAATATGGTTGCAGAATGATATTTATTCCTGTTGTGGGTCAAGATGAGTCTTATAAACAATATTTTAAAGAACTGGATATCACGGGCGTAATTTATCTGGAGGAAAATACAAATCAGGATATGCTCAATTATATAGCGGCTAAGAGTATTAAAATGGTGATGTTTGGTGCAATCAGTGAGGATCAGCGATGCAAAATGATTCATATCAATGATTTGGCAGCAGCACATGAAGGCGCAAGATATCTTCTTGAACTTAAGCATGAGAGAATCTTGATTATATCGGATTATCCTAAGAGTATCAGCTCCGGATTTCAGCGTATTGCAGGATGCAAAAGAGCTTTCGAGGAATATGGATTGGAATTCGATGCAGATCGAGTGAAATATGGTGAGTTGACATATAATAGTGGGTATCGTATAACCACGCAGGCACTTCAACAGGGAATTTCTTTTACAGCAGTATTTGCATTCAGTGATGAAGCCGCATTGGGGGTTATCAGTGCTCTGGCTGAGAGAGGGTTAAGAGTTCCGGAGGATGTTTCCGTTATGGGATTTGACGGGATTAGTTTATCTAGGCAGGTAACTCCCAAGCTAACAACTATCCGTCAGCCTATCAAAAAAATGATAGAGCAGACATTGGATACTTTTCAGAACCAGAAAAGGGAAGAAAACATAGAAATTACATTACCCTACAAACTGGAAGAAGGAGAAACCTGCATTCTCAATCAGAAAATATTAAAAGAATAGAAACAGTTAATAATGATAAAAAAGTACAAATTTGGAGGGAAAACATGAAAAAAAGAATTTGTAAAATGCTGACACTTGTAATGACTGGTTCAATGGTCTTAGGAGTAACTTCACCGGTGTATGCAGAGAAAAAAGATGATGTTACTAAAATTTCTTTTGCAATTTGGGATGAGGTTCAGAAGCCGGTATTTGATGAGATTATTGAGAAATTTGAAACAGAGAATCCTGATATTGATGTAGATTTACAGTTAACTCCTTGGTCACAGTATTGGACAAAGTTGGATGCTGCAATGGGATCAAATAGTGCGGCAGATGTATTTTGGATGAATACATATCTTCCTAAATATGCAGAGGCTGGTGTTTTGGAACCGCTTGATGAATATATTGAAAAAGATGAAATTAATATGGATGATTACGTAAGTGTTTTGAAAGACTCTTATAATTATAAGGATGTTCAATACTGTATACCAAAGGGAATGGACACGGTACAGGTATTTTTCAATAAAGCTATTTTTGAAAAATATGGGGTAGAAGAGCCTCAGACCGGATGGACATGGGAGGATATGACAGATATTGCAAAACAGTTAAAGACTAAAATTACAGAAGCAGGATCTGATGAATATCCGATACTAATGGAACTGGATGCCCAGCCTTCTTTTTTCAACTTTATCAATCAATCAGGAGGCTTTGTGCTCAGTGAAGATATGAAAACAGCAGGTTTTGATCAGAAAGGAACGGTGAAAGCGTTTAGTGATATGGTATCACTTATGGATGAAGGTCTGATGCCAGGAAGCGAAGTGCTTTCGGATACAAAGGGAACAGATTTGTTTCTGTCTCAGAAGGGAGCCATTCTTTTCATGGGATCCTGGAAAACATCTGTTATTGATGAAGCGAGTTTCGCTGATCAGATAGGAACTATTGCTATGCCCGCAAAAGAAGCAGGAAATCAGAGCGTTATTGGCGGATTGGGCTATGCAATCAATGCTAACAGTGAAAACAAGGATGCGTCGTGGAAACTTGTAAAATATCTTTCAGGGGAAGAGGCTAATAAAATGCAGGCAGAAGCGAAGGTAGATGTTCCGGCACTGATTAGTGCCCAGCAGTATTATAAAGCAGATCACATAGATGTAAGTGTAATTTTCGAAGCAGCAGAAACTGGATTTCCATTTCCGACATCTACAAGCGTTGCAGAATGGCTTCCTGCTGTAACTGAGATTTCAGCAAAGATATTTGCAAAAGAATTAACTCCGGAAGAGGGATGTTCACAGATGCAGGAAGTAACACAGAGTGCTTTGGACAGCGAATCATAAGATGGATTGGAAGTGTTGCTAATAATGAAATGAGCAACACTTCCTTTTTTTCAACGAATAAGCTGCAAAAAAGCTGTTCAATTATGAATAAAATAGCGAAGGCAGATTTCGAATCTATGCTTAATTGACAGGAGAGAATATTTGATGAAAAAAAATAAAGTGGATTCACTAAGGCATCGGGAAATAAGGACAGGTTATCTAATGATTGCGCCATTGATGTCAGGAGTCATCGTATTTTTTATCTGGGCATTTTTTCAGAATGTTTATTATAGTTTTACAAATAAGTCAAGCTTTGGTATTCCCAAATTTGTTGGACTTGAGAACTATGTAAAGCTTTTTCATGATGAAGCGTTTTATCAGGCATTTATTAATACGATATTATATGTAGTTATTTGTGTACCGGCAGTTGTGATTCTGGCGATTTTGCTGGCTGTATTATTGAATTCTAAGGTAAAGGGAATTGGTTTTTTCAGAGTATGCATCTTTCTTCCGGCAGTTACTTTACCGGCCGCAATTGGACTTTTGTGGAAATGGTTGATGAATTATAAATTTGGTATTTTCAATGAAATTCTTGGAAAGTTTGGAGTGAATCCAATTGCATGGCTTTCTGATCCTAGAATAGTGTTGTTTTCTATTTCTATTGTATTTATCTGGGCAAGTGTTGCATATCAAGTAATTGTATTGTTAGCCGGATTACAGGGGATTCCGGTGTGTTACAAGGAGGCTGCTGAAATTGATGGAGCGAATGGGATTCAGCGTTTTTTTAAGATTACATTACCGCTGTTATCGCCATCTATATTTTTTGTATGTGTAACAACTGTTATTAATGTATTCCAGATTTTTGATTTTATTTATCTGATGATTCCACAGGGAAGCAGTGGAACTGCAGCATCCAGATCGCTGGTTACATATTTTTTTGAACAATCTTTTGTAAAATTTCATAAGGGATATGGTGCAGCAATCAGTCTGGTGCTGTTTTTTCTGATTTTAGTGATTACAGCAATTCAGATGATCTGTCAGAAGAAATTGGTATTTTATGATGATTAATGAGGATCAGGACGTAGAAAGGAGATTATATAATGAAAAAAAGAAAGTGGCAGGTATATCTGTTACTTGTTCTATGTGCTGCTGTGACAGTATGTCCATTTATATGGATGATTTTGACATCTTTCAAATCCTATGAAGAAAGTATTCAGATACCACCAACAATTTTACCGAAAATTTTTACAGTGGAAAGCTACCAGGAGATTGTAGCCAAGTTTCCGTTTCTTAGTTTTTACATCAATACATTTTTGGTCTTGATTTTTACAATTGTGATTGAGTTACTGATATGTTCTATGGCTGCATATGCGTTTGCCAGATTGAATTTTCCGGGAAGGGATGTAATTTTTATCGTCCTTTTGGCATTACTGATGGTTCCAGGACAGATTTTCCTAGTTCCCAATTATGAGATCATGGTAAAGCTACATTTGGCAGATACGGTAACAGCATTATGGATTCCTAAAATATTCAGTGCTTTTGGTACATTTATGTTATGTGAATTTTTTAAAGGACTTCCGAAGAGTTTAGATGAAGCAGCTATGTTAGATGGATGTGGATTTTTTCAGATTTATTATAAGATTTTATTGCCGTTATTAAAACCTGCATTGTCTTCTTTAGCAATTTTGACAGCAATATCTACATTTAAAGATTTGATGTGGCCGTTAATTGTAAATAATTCTATGGAGAAAATGACATTATCTGCTGGTCTTGCAATGCTTATCGGAGAGCATACAACCTATTATCCGCAGGTCATGGCGGGAGGCATTATTGCGATTCTTCCGATGATAGTACTATTTTTCTTTTTCCAGAAACAGTTCGTAGAAGGAATTGCAACCACAGGAGTAAAACAGTAGTAAGGGGAATGGATTATGGTTGATATTTTAGCAGTTTGTGCACATCCAGATGATTTGGAAGTCTGTGCTGCAGGAATGTTTGCAAAAGCAAAAAAAGAAGGATTAAAAACAGGGCTTGTAATTTTTACCAGAGGGGAAGCGGGAGGTTATGCGGAGCAGAGGGAAAGAGAAGCAGAGGCAAAAAAAGCCGCAGAAATTTTAAAGCTAGATTATTTTGAAATGCTAAATTTTCCGGATGCAGGCGTCTATTTCTGTAAGGAAGCAGTGGATGCTTTGATTCCACATTTGCGAAAGTGTTCTCCAAAATTTGTTTTAACACTTTTGGAGGATGATTATCATCCGGATCATACAGCTGTATCAAGAATTACAAGAGCGGCTTGTTTTACGGCTGGATTGAAAAAGTATTCAGATGATGATACTGACTGGCATTATGATGCGCTGATCTATTTTGGCGCAGATAATAGAAGTAATCGTCGCAGACCAGATATCTACGTAGACATTTCAGACGTAATAGAAATAAAGAAAAATGCTTGCCTGGCACATACATCTCAGAATATTCTTCCATATGCAATGAGTTTATCAGAGGAATATGGAAGAGATGCAAAAACAGAGTTTGCTGAGGGAATTTATTTAGGACATAGCATCACCATTGATAGTATTGCAGATCTTTTGAGAGACTGCAAAAAGATGTAAATAAGATTTTGGGGGAGGGATTAAGAGTGAAAGTTGATTTTTACCAAAAAGCCAAAGAGGCGGAGGAAGAAATTAAAAGATATTATATCCATCTCCATAAGCACCCGGAGTTGTCCGGGCAGGAATATCAGACACAGGAATGGATTCTTAGTCAATTGAAACAATGGGGAGTGGAATGCAGGACATGTGCTGATACGGGTGTATATGCAATAATTCGAAGCGGAAAACCTGGTTATACGATTGCTTTTCGTGCAGATATGGACGCACTTCCAATTCAAGAACAGACAGGACTTTCATGGAGCTCGGAAGAAAATGGTGTTATGCATGCGTGTGGACATGATGCGCATATGACAGTGCTGCTTGGCTGTATTCGGATTTTACATGAAAATCGGGAGCAGCTATATGGAAATATAGTATTTTTATTCCAGCCGTCTGAGGAACATCAGGGTGGTGCTGCCCGTATGATTGTAGATGGAGCAATGAAAACTCCGAAGCCGGATTTGATAGTTGCTTTTCATGTATGGCCACAAAGAGCAGGTACTATTACCTGCATGTCAGGACCTGTAATGGCACAACCGGATGCGTTTTCTATTGAACTAATAGGGAAAGGTGGACATGGAGCAACACCTCACATTTGTAGGAATCCGATTCCAGCAATGGCGGCGTTGATCAATGCAATCGGAAATATTACAGCAAATGATATATCAGCGCAGGAAACAGCAGTTGTAAACATTTGCCGGATTCGATGTGGCGAAAAATATAATATTATTGCAGAAAAAGGATATCTGGAAGGAACAATTCGAACTTATGATACAAAAGTGCGGGAAGAGATTATTCGACGTCTGAAAAAACTGACCACATCTATTGCAGATGCCTGGGAAATAGAGGGATCCTATTATATGGATTCAGGATATCCGGCAACGATCAATAATAAAACGGCAGCTTGCTGGGCAGCTGAGATTTTGAAAAAGGAGATTCCGGAAGTGGAGATTTTAACAGAAGGAGAACCATCTATGCTAGGAGAAGATTTTTCATGTTATGGAACAGTATGTCCATCTCTGTTTCTGAGACTAGGCTGTTGGAAAGAGGATGAAAAACGGCATTTTCCACTACATAGTAGTTGTTTTGAGATTGAAGAATCAATATTGTTGGATGGAATTGCAGCCTTTTGTATTCTGGCATCTGCATTTTCGGAAAAGGGGTTTGAGAGGATAAATGAAAAATACTGAAAGGATGTATAGGGGTAGCAGCAAAAATTGTCAAAAAACGTTTGAAGATTTAAAGGATGGTAGAGAGAGAATAGAAAAAATCTGTCGAGAGTTGTTAAAAAATGAAATTATCGTAGCCCTTGGATGTACAGAACCGGGAACGATTGCTTATGCAGCGGCGTGTGCGAAGGAGATTTTAGGTGCGATTCCGAATCATATGGAGATTTATGTGAGTGGTAATATTTTGAAAAATGTGAAAAGTGTAGTTATTCCAAACACTCAAAATCTTAAAGGGATAGCGGAAGCTGCTTTTTGCGGAATTGTAGGAGGCAATCCGAAACGAAAGTTGGAAGTTTTGAATACTTTGACTATGGCAGACGTTGAAATGGTACGAAAGCTTGTAGCGGAAGAAAATATGTACGATGTGCATCTTTCGAGAGTACAAGAGCCCCTATATGTACGAGTTGAATTGATTAGAGGAGAGCATACCTCTCTGGTGGAAATTCAGAAAAGTCATCTTAATATAACAAAGGTACAAAAAGATGGGAAAGATATTACAAGGCAATATCAATACAGAGAATGTGTTGGAGAGTTTAATGGCAGTGAATATAAGCTGAAATTGAAAGATATTTACAATTTTGCATATGAAACAGAAATTGGCGATTTGGAGAATCTCATGAAATTGCAGATCACCCACAATGGGAGAATAGCAGAAGAAGGAATGAAAAATGATTATGGAGCGAAGGTAGGGAAGAATTACCTGAAATTGCATGAGAAAGAAAAAACAGCCGTATTAGCGGCATACGCAGCAGCAGGAAGTGATGCCAGAATGGGAGGAAGTATTCTTCCGGTAGTTGCTAACAGCGGCAGTGGAAATCAGGGAATTACTATTGCGGTGCCTATAGCTATTTATGCCCAGAAAGAAAATAAAAGTAACGAGATGCTGTATAGAGCATTGATATTTGCAAATTTGCTTTCAATTTATATTAAAAGAGGTATAGGAAAGTTGTCGGCATATTGTGGTGCAGTTAATGCGGGATGTGCTGCGGTTTGTGGAATTGCATATTTGGATCAACAGCCATTATCAGTAATTGAAGACATTATCACAAATACATTGGCAACGATATCAGGAATGTTATGTGACGGAGCAAAGCCATCTTGTGCTGCAAAAATAGCTATGTCAATTGAGACAGGTCTTTTATCCTATGAAATGGCAAAAAATCAATGCCGTTTTATAAGTGGGGAAGGAATTGTTGGAAAAAATGCGGATAAAACTATTGAATATGTTGGCATAATTGGGAAAGATGGCATGAAAGAGATGGATAGTAAAATTCTGGAAATTATGATGGGAAATTAAAGGAGATGATGTTATGAAATTAACAGTTATTGGTGGATGTGGTTCACGAAGCTTGATGTTGGCAAAATGTTTGGCACAGCATGCGGAAGACCTTGACATTACAGATGTTGTATTTATGGATATAGATAAAGAAAGAGTCCGGGTGTTTGGCTCTATGGTGAGAGAGGTATTTTCCAGAATTGCACCTTATGTTCAGTATCTCTGTACAACAAATGAGAAAGAGGCTGTAATGGAGGCAGATTTTGTTATTACAACTATTCGTGCGGGAAAAGAAGAAAGCCGTATTATTGATGAACGGGTAGCACTAAAGAATGGGGTAATAGGGCAGGAAACGACAGGCGTTGGTGGCTTTGCTATGGCACTTCGTTCTATTCCAACATTAACTTATTATTGTAGGTTGATTGGTGAGTATTCTAATCCAAACGTTATGGTATTTAATTTTACAAATCCAGCTGGTCTTGTAACGCAGGCATTAAGAAATCAGGGATATTCGTTTGTGTATGGTATTTGTGATGCACCGTCTGGATTTTTAAGACAGGTAGCAGCTTTGTATGACTTGGAATATTCTGATTTAAAGGTGCAGCTTATAGGATTGAACCATTTATCTTATTTTACCAGTGTAAAGAAGGATGGACGGGAAATACTTTCGGAAATTTTGAAAGATTCACGGCTTTATGAACATACAGATATGCGTTATTTTGAGCCAAAGCTTGCACAACATATTGGTTGTATGCTGAATGAATATCTGTATTATTTTTATTATAGAGAGAAAGCTCTTCGGAATATTCAGAAAATAGGGGAAACACGAGGAGAAAGAATTAAGAAAATCAATGATCATATGTTGAAGGAACTTGGACAGTATGATGCAGCAAGAGATTTTGATAAAATGTTAGAAATCTACAGTGAACATATTTATATGAGAGAAAGTAATTATATGCAGGGGGAAACTTCTGTGGCAAGAGATGAGGCTTGCATTCCACGATTTGAACTTTATACAAAAGATGAAGGTGGATATGCAGGGGTTGCACTGGCATTTATGAAAGCAAAGATTACTGGTACAAAAGGAGAGATGATTTTGTGCGTCCCCAATCATGGAACTGTGGATTGGTTAGAAGATTCAGATATAATAGAGGTATCCTGTAATATTTCAAAGAATGGGGCCACACCAAAGAAAGGTCTATATGAATTACCAGAATGTGCAAAACAGCTGATTCGTACTGTGAAATGTTATGAGAGACTGGCCGCAGAGGCGATTGTGGAACGGAATACAGAAAAGGCTATTGACGCATTGATGATAAATCCACTGGTAAACTCATATTCTTTGGCAGTAAAACTGTTAGGGGAATATCTGGAGGTCTATAAGGAGTATACAGGAGGATGGACATTATGAATAGCGTAGGTGGATTTGGAATTGCCAATGTGGATATCATTTTTGGAAATGCTGACAGAATTCCAAAGCTTGGAGAAGAGATTTATACGCCAAGCTGCTTTAAGCAACTTGGCGGAGGCGTAGTTGCAACACTGATTCAGCTTTCAAGGTTGGGTGTTCCGGTGAAACTTGCAACTTATATAGGAAATGGTTCTCTTAGTAAATATCTTGTAAAAAAATTGGAAAAGGAAAAAATAGAGTACATTAACATGTTATCAACGGATGAAGAAGATCCAGTTACTCTCAGTTGTATTGTTTCCTGTGAACAGGACAGAGGTATTGTTTCCTATAAACCTAAAGAAGAAGCGTTTAGGGTGGACAGTAAAAAAATTTATGAATTTTATAAGGATTGTAAAATTGCTTTTCTTTCTCTTGAACAGAAAGAGTTTTGTAAATCTTTGAAAGAAGCAGGATGTATTATCGTGTTGGATTCTGCATGGAATGATATGTTAAGTTTGGAATGGTATTATGATGTTTTTCCGTATGTGGATTATTTTATTCCGAATTCCATGGAGGCGATAAAAATAACAGGCGAAGAAAATCCGGAAAAGGCATTGGAAAAATTGGGTCAGTATTTAAAATATCCAATTGTAAAAAATGGAAATAAAGGATGTCTTTATAAAGAGGATGGAGAGATTCATACTGTTGAACCGCTTCCAGTAAAACATGTAGATTCAACGGGTGCAGGTGATGCATTTGCAGCTGGATTTATGTATGGATTATATTATGGTTATAGTTTGGATGATTGTATACGGTTTGGAAATATTACCGGCGGGTATGCGGTAACAAAAATGGGATGTTTAACTGCAGAAATAGATGAACAGAAACTTTTAAATTATTTTCATAATATTTATAGGAGATAATGGAGAGAAGAATTTTTAAATAAATGTTTACACAAAGCGAGGAGATATTTTTCCTTCATATAGAATGATGAAATATAAGAGTCCTATATTTTCTGAGTGACATATAACAGGGAAAGCTAAAAAGCAATTTCGAAGAGCAATAAATAGAGGAAAAATTTAAAAATGGCCGGATCAGAAAGAGGAATTTATCCTAGATGGGGGGCGACTGCCAGTTCCTGGAACCGGTGCTGCATCACGGAGAAAGACAGAAACACCATCTTCAGGTGGAAATCCTTCCGGATTCTCCTGAAGGGAGTACGCCTTTTTATCTGATGTCGTTTATTATTGCTTGACGCAAAAAACCAGATGCCGTATACTGTAACTGTTCATCGGAGGGTTGATTGTTCGACGGAAACAATGGCTGGATAAGATGACAGGCTGAGATGCCTGTTGCTTATCCGTTACTGTTCAGGGGTATGTATAAGTCGTTGTTAAAAATGACGAAACTTATTTTTTTATTTTGTGGATAATCATTTTCAGCAGGAAAAACTGTGTTTATAGTTTTTTCTGCTGCTCTTTTTATGAACAGTTATACACCGGGTTCTGCTTTTAAGTCCTCTTTTTTTTTAGTCTCAAGATTTACATTAATACTTTTTTATCATAAAACAAATAGTTTATCCACAGTCAGAATGACGAAAGAGTGTTTTCTGGTAATTCGCTTTTTTCCTACGTTTTTGTTATACTCTTTTTAACAAAAAACACGAGAGGTTTCTTCATGGACATTGATTTAAAAGAAGAGCTTAAGAAACGCGATGAACTTCTTGCTGGTTATCTCAAACAGATTGAGATCCAGGAGGAATTTATCCAGAAACAAAAAGAATTGATCGAATATCTGGAAGATCATATTTCTAAGATCACAGACATAATCAGTGGCGTTTGATTATAACTGTGCTGGAGGGAAATATATGCCTGATTGGGAACAGATCAACTGGAAACTGGAGACCTTCGAAATGATGATAAAGGCAGGCATACCACAACACATAGAGAGCTTTTTATGATATCGGGGAGAGGAATGGTAATAGATACGCCTGGAATGAGAGAACTCGGAATGTGGAGTGCAGAGGATGGAATTGATCATACTTTTTTGGACATTGAAGAACTAACAAGGAAGTGCAGATTCAGCGATTGCTCTCATGAAAACGAGACGGGATGTGCAGTGAGACAGGCTGTGAAGGACGGATTGATTGCAGAAGAACGATATAGAGCGTATATGAAATTAAAAGCAGAGAATGCATACAATAAAAATGCAGTTGATTATCTTGCTGCTAAGAAAAGGAAATTCAAACAGATTGCCAAATTAAATAAACATAATTATAAACAATAAATGAAGAGCCAGACGCAAAAGACGCAGAGCCGCTAATTCTAAAGGATTTGAATTTAGAATTGTGGCTTTTTATATTGCAATACCATGAGTTAAAAAGAAATGGAGAAAAAGAAAATGAAGGAAAATATTATCATTCGATTGGAAAGAGAAAATGAATACCATGAGGTAGAAAATCTGGTAAGGGAGAGTTTCTGGAATGTGTATCGCCCAGGTTGTCTGGAGCATTATGTACTCCATCAGCTTCGCAACGATCCGGCATTTGTTCCAGAATTGGATTTTGTCATGACATTAGATGGACAGTTGATTGGACAGAACATGTTTATGAAGGCTGTGATTGCAGCCGATGATGGCAGAAGTATTCCGATTATGACCATGGGACCGATCTGTATTGCACCGGAGCTTAAAAGGAAGGGGTATGGAAAGATTTTACTGGATTATTCTCTGGAAAAAGCAAAAGAGCTTGGATGCGGAGCAGTATGCTTTGAAGGAAATATTGATTTTTATGGAAAAAGCGGATTTAAACAGGCAAGCGAGTTTGGCATCCGCTATCATGGATTGCCGGAAGGCGAGGATGCATCTTTCTTTCTGTGCAAAGAACTGATACCGGGATATCTTAATGGAATTACAGGAGAGTATGCACCTCCGGCAGGGTATCTGGTAAATGAAAAGGAAGCAGAGGCATTTGATAGAGAGTTCCCGTATATGGAGAAGAAAAAACTTCTGGGACAGATTTTTGAATGATGAAAAGCAGGAGGTAAATTTAGATGAAAGCAATGGAAAAAGACTGGTATCAGAAAAATTGGACGCTGGATATTCAGAATATGTCATGGGTAGAAGATACAGGCAGACAAGTAGATTTTCTAATCAAGCAGTTACAGTTAAAAGGAACGGAAAAAATACTTGATCTTGCATGTGGATTTGGTCGGCACTCACTGGAGTTTGCCAGACGTGGGTATGATGTTACCGGTATTGATATTACACCGGCGTACATAGATTATGCAAACGAGCAGGCAAAAAAAGAAAATTTGAATGCAAAGTTCATTTGTCAGGGCATTCGCACGATCACATTTGATAAGGAATTTGATGTTGTGCTGAATATGGCGGATGGAGCAATAGGATATCTTGAAGACGATGGGGAAAATCATAAGATTTTTTCTGTCATTGCGAAAGCATTAAAAAATGGTGGAAAGCACTTTATGGATATCATGAATGGAAGCTATGCCCAAACACATTTCCCTTGCAAGTTATGGGATGCAGGAGAAAAGGGACTTACATTATCTGCTTTTGAATGGGAGAAGGAAAGAAAAACACTGATATATGGGCAGGTAGACTATATGTATGGAGAAGCACTTTATAAGCCTGAAATGAAAGAAGGAAATTCTATAAGGTTATATAGTTTGGATGAAATCACGGAGATATTCGGTAAATTAGGACTTCGTATTTGTAACAGCTTTGCTGATTTTAGTGGAAAGCCGAGTTCTGATAATGATATTCAATTGATGGTTTATTCCATACGGGAATAAATCTTCATCAAATCTTTATTTTTTTCTGTTAGGTTATATTTCAGTAAGAAATGAAATATAGAAGGAAGGATAGTAAAGATGGAAATGATGTTACAGACACAAAATCTATGTAAATATTTTAGAAAACAGAAAGCGGTAAATAATGTTTCACTTAATATCGAAAAGGGACAGATTTATGGACTGCTTGGACCGAATGGCGCTGGTAAATCTACCACATTGAAAATGCTGACCGGTATGATGAAACCAACTGCAGGAAAGATTTACTTTGATGGAAAACTTTTGGATAGGAAAGATTTATCAAAAATAGGAGCGTTAATTGAAAATCCGCCTATTTATGAAAATCTTTCCGCCAGAGAGAATTTGAAGGTAAGACAATTATTGCTTGGTACAGATGAAAACAGAATTGATGAGGTCTTGCAGATTGTATCACTTACAAACACCGGAAAGAAGAAAGCAGGACAGTTTTCTTTGGGGATGAAGCAAAGACTAGGCATTGCAATGGCATTGCTTGGAGAACCGGAACTTTTGATATTGGATGAACCTACGAATGGATTAGATCCAATAGGCATCGAGGAATTACGAGAGCTGATCCGGTCTTTTCCGGAACAGGGAATCACTGTAATTCTCTCCAGTCATATTCTCTCAGAGGTACAGTTACTTGCAGATAAAGTCGGGATTATTTCAGGTGGAATCTTAGGATACGAAGGAGCATTAAAGCAGGGAGATAATCTTGAAGATTTGTTTATGAATGTGGTAAGAAAAAACCAGAAAGCAGGTGAAATCCATGGTTAATATTATAAAAGCAGAACATCAAAAAGCCAAAAGAACCATGCGAAAAAAGTTTATCTGGGGATTTCCTCTTCTTACATTTGTCATGGCATTTATATTTACTCTTGGGATGACAAATGCTTATGCAGAAAGTGTTTGGAACTGGTGGTATACACTTTTGCTGCCGGGGATGATTGCTCTATTTTGTTATCTTTCTGTGGCGCAGGAGAAAAAGATAAAATACTATCATTTAATGACTATTCCCACAGACAGAAGAAAATTGTTGCTGGGGAAAATTATTTATATTGGGTACATGATTTTGTTTTCTAATGTGCTTGTGTTTGCAGGAGCAACGCTTGGAGGCTTTCTTCTAACGACACATGTTCCAGTTGGAGGAGCGTTGATTGCAGTATTGTTTCTGACGGTTTCTGAGTTATGGGAGATTCCGGTAGCTTTATTTTTAAGTGAACGATTTGGAATGATTGTAAACCTGTTCGTCTGCCTATTTATTACCGTCAGCGGTGTGGTAATATCACAAACCAGAATCTGGTATGTACTTGTTTCTGCAATCCCTATGCGAATGATGTGCCCGTTGCTTCATGTTTTACCAAATGGACTTGCCGCAGAAGCAGGGAATCCTCTTTTGGATACGGGAGTCATTGTTCCGGGAATGTGTCTCTCAATCATCTGGTTTGTTTTTGTAACGGTTCTGTTTTTGAAATGGTTTGAGAGAAGAGAGGTGAAATAAGATGATTGGAAGATCTCTTAATGCAGACTTGCGAAAGATGAAAGGAACATCTGTGATTCTGGCACACTTACTGATTCCGATTATAACCAGCGTTATATTTTTAATATATTACTTTTTTTCACCATGGAATGAAAATATGAAAGTGATTGCATTTTATCAGGCAATAGGAGCAGGACTTCCGGTACTTATTGGAATTTTTACAGCAAGTGTGATGGAACAGGAACAAAATGCAGGTGATTTTCAAAATCTGTTGTCTTTACCGGATAAACCTGCAGCATTTTTATCGAAACTGTTGATGCTACTGGTTTTGTGTCTGTGCTCTATCCTATTGACAGCAATCATATTCGGAATTGGATTTGGAAGAATCGCATCAAGCGATATCGAAATCATGAAAGGATGTATATTTGCAGCATTGCTGCTGTGGGGAAGCAGTGTTCCACTTTATCTGTGGCAGCTGATTCTGGCTTTTCAGTTTGGAAAAGGGGTATCCATTGGAGCAGGGATTATATCAGGACTAATTAGTGCATTGATGCTTACCGGACTTGGAGATTATGTGTGGAAATATGTATTTGTCTGCTGGACGGGTAGAGTACCATATACTTATCTGCAATCTGTATTGGGAGAAACTAGTGTAGGTGAATGGTTGTCATTCATACCAGGTTGCTTAATATTTATAGGGATTAGTATGGTATACTATTTTTGGTGGGTAAACCACTGGGAAGGAAACAGAATATCGGAATAGAATCGAGGGAAACTATGGCAAAAATACTGGCAGTTGATGATGAACCGGCAATTCTGGAAATGATAGAAAGCATTTTGAATAAGGATGGACATCTGGTTACCAAAGTAAGTAATCCGCTGAAACTTAATATGGAAGAATTACATCGTTATGACCTGATTTTACTTGACATTATGATGCCTGGAATGGACGGCTTTGAATTATGCAAAAGAATCAGGGCACTTGTGGATTGTCCGATTTTGTTTCTTACCGCAAAAACGGAGGAAAAAAGTCTGGTGAACGGACTTTCGTTGGGAGCAGATGATTATATTTCAAAACCATTTGGAGTGATGGAACTTCGGGCAAGGATTCATGCACATCTTAGAAGAGAGCACAGGGAACATTCTGTCCGGATGGTTTTGGGGAGGGTCTGTATTCAAATATCTCAAAAGAAACTATTGGTTGATGATAAGGAACTTCCTCTTACGAAAGCGGAGTACGAAATTTGTGAATTCCTGGCTAAAAACAGGGGACAGGTTTTCTCGAAAGAACAGATTTTAGAAGAGGTCTTTGGTTTTGACAGTGAGAGTAATGACAGTACCATTATCACGCATATCAAAAATATAAGAGCAAAATTTGCGGATTATGATTATACACCGATAAAAACAGTCTGGGGGATTGGATATAAATGGGAAGAGTAAAGAGAAGCAATGCACTCAGCTGGATTTTTATGAGATATGTACTAGTCATGCTTGGATCATTAGTAGGTTTGGTGATTGTTGCTTGGCTGCTGCTGTACCTTTTGATTAGTGTGGGTTGTATCTATCCGGCGAATTATGCAGAGCAAAAGATTAATGAAGCATATGATACGATTTTACGTGCGGATAAAGTAACTGCTGAGATGATTCCTGCACTTTGTGATTATGTAATCTTTTCAGAGAATGGAGAGAAAATAGGTGGAGATCTGTCAGAACAATACGAACAGATAGCATGGAATGTTGCAAAGTACGGAAACGCATCCGGGAAATATTTTTATAAAGTAATTGTAAGGGAAAATGAATATGTTGTATTGCAATATCGCCTGACACCTCAATATCATTCAGCTTTTTTGAGGGAGCATTTTATAGGACCACAGAATGTGATGAGTATTATGTCAGTGATTGGAGCGGTAGCGATTATCATCATTCCGTCCATACGTTTTGGAAAAAGAATCAAAAAGCAGATGCAGCCTGTATTAGACGCAATCAGACAAATAAAGGATCAAAATCTGGAATATGAGACATCCTGTTCCGGTATCAAAGAGTTTGATGACTGTTTATCGGCAATCGATGATATGCGAGATGCATTGCGAGAATCTTTAGAAAAGCAGTGGAAAACAGAGCAGGAAAAGAAAAAACAGATGTCTGCTTTGGCGCATGATATTAAAACACCTCTTACGATTGTACGGGGAAATGCAGAACTACTTTCAGAGACTGAACTGACCACAGAACAGAAGAATAATATCACTTATGTTTTGAACGGCACAACACAGATACAAAGTTATGTAAAACAGTTGATAGATGTCACAAAATCATGGAATTGCAGTGATGTTACCTATACAACGGTGAGGTTAGAAGATTTTTTCGCAGATATAAAGGAACAGGCACTCGGACTGGTAGAAATCTATCACCAGAAAATAGATTGGAAGGCGGGACAAAGTGATAAAAAGGTAACGATTGCTTATGATCCAATGTTCCGGGCCGTAATGAATATGATTCAGAATGCAGTGGAGCATACAAAAGAAAATGGAATCATTTATATTGACGCAAAGGAGCAGGATGGCCGGCTGACATTCATTGTGGAGGATAGCGGATCAGGATTTACAAAAGAAGCATTATTGCATGGCACAGAGCAGTTTTTTATGGATGACACAAGTAGAAATGGCGAAGCCCATTATGGGATGGGACTATTTTTTGCAAAAACTGTGGCTGAAAAATATGGTGGAGGTATTAAACTTTCAAATTCTGAAAATACAGGTGGGGCGAGGGTAGAAATATTTTTCCTGAGTAGTCAAGAAACAAGCTAAATAGACCGCAATTAAGCTATGTAAAAGAAATTTTACATGCTTTTATCTAATATGTAAAAGCCTTTTGATAGACATTACTACTACGTTTGCTGTAATCTCATGGAAGAAGGAGGCATACAGAATTATGATAGCTGATAAAATTAAAAATGCTCGTACTATTCTTTATTACATAACTATCATTATAGTTGGGATTATATGCACATATAAGAAGAGAATAATATAACTTTTGTTATGATATCAAATGATTTTTTCATTTAATATAACATTGCATTGGATGAAAAAATGTGTTTGGAGATGAAAACATAATCGAATTGAAGGTTGACGATTCAAACATAAAAAGAGCTGGGTGGCATCTACCCAGCTCAATCTTCTACATGGAAGACATCTTCCACCAATAAATTAAAGTATTTAGAAATCCGTAGCATAAACTCGGCAGATGGGGTGCTGTCCCCACGTTCTATCCTGCCGACAGTTTTGGTGCTGAATCCGATAGCAGCGGCAAGGTCATCTTGGTAAATGCCACGCTGTTCTCGGATTTCTCGGATATTATTGGTAACCGCCATAAAAATCCCTTCTTTCAGTTCTATAGAATTTTCTTATTGTCAATTATGCAAAATGATGTGTCCGATAAAAAGGACTTGCAATTTTATCGGTAATGTCCTGTAATAGCAGAAGCATCAGATTTTCCAAGAACTTTTCCAAATATGTCTAAGCGGTCATTTTCACTAACCTTGATAGGTGCATACTTTTCATTAAGCGAGATAAGGAAGATTCCGTCTGTATCGTTTTGCAATTTTTTAATATAGGCTTCTCCGTTTAGAGCGAAGATGCCGATTTCTCCATTAGCAACAGATTCCTGCTGTAATACCCATGCAATCTGACCATCGTGGAATTCAGGTTCCATACTGTCACCACTAATACGGACACCGAAAGTAGTATCTTCCGGTAAGATAGATTCATCTATACATACAGTCTCTTTCGGTCCGTCTACAAGGAAGTTACCGGTTCCGGCTGATACAGCATTTTCAAAAATATCAATGCTTCGGAATGGAATTATCTTAGCAGTCTGCTTTTCATACATTCCGGATGCGTGGAGCAGATTAATATAATCCATAGCTTTTTCCCTGCCTTCATGTCTATGTCGCAGGAAAGGCTGATGTGAACTTTTTGTTTGACAGGTACATATCAACTAAAACAGAATTGCGCAGCACTACTTACAGTAATTATTTGTATACATGGAATCATTTTATTCGTGATACATTTGGCAAGAAGAAAGTAAGAGATGTGAAATACTCAGACGTGTTGTTCTTTTATACAGACTTGATTAATAATCAGGGATTACAGATTAATACGCTTGAGACAATTAACACAGTACTAAGACCTACATTTCAACTTGCTGTCAGAGATGATATCATAAGGAAGAATCCGGTAGACGGAGCATACTGTGAAGTAAAAAAGCGTAATGGTGGTGCCAGAAAAACAAGGCGAGCGTTGACTGTGGATCAGCAGAGAAAATTCATGGAGTATGTAGCAAAGAATCCGTTCTTTTATCACTGGTATCCATTCTTTGTATTTTTGTTAGGAACTGGATGCAGAATAGGAGAAGCAATTGGGATACGCTGGGATGATATTGATTTGGAAAATCGAATCATTGATATCAATCATAGCTTAACCTATTACCAGAGAGCGGATGATTCATATAAATGTGAGTTTAGAGTATCTTTGCCAAAGACGGAAGCTGGTAATCGTAGAATACCTATGATGCAGCAGGTATATGATGTGCTTCAGGAAGAATATGAGAGACAGAAGCAGGAAGGCTTTTGTGTTGAGAATGTGGATGGAATGACCAATTTTGTATTTACCAACCGATTTGGGATGCCACATAACCCATCAGCAGTAAACCGGGCAATCAAAAGAATTGTGGATACACATAATTCAGAAGAAGAGGTGGCTGCTAAAAAGGAGAAGAGAGAACCTGTTATGATTCCAAGATTCTCCTGCCATATCTTCAGACATACGTTTGCATCAAGATTTTGCGAGAATGAAACCAACATCAAAGTAATTCAAGAGATAATGGGACATGCTGATGTATCGACTACCATGAACATATATGCAGAGGCAAATCCAGATGTTACCAAATCAGTAATTGAGAAATTATCAAAAAATATGGATATTTTTTAGAAAAGAGTCCTGCGATTGAACTCTTCGAAGATTGAAAAATATACCTATTCATACTGTGGCAAATATGTTATACTTGCTAAGTATTGTTGTGTTTGACACAGCAGTACCGGAGAAAGAAGAAGTTATCGACTTCTCCAAGGTAAAGGTAGAGCCTTTATTTGAGGAATTTGTTGATTTCGATACTTTCAGCAAGTCAGATTTCAGAGCTGTAAAGGTAAAAGCTTGTGAAGCAGTTAAGAAATCCAAGAAGCTGTTACAGTTTACTCTGGATGACGGAACAGGCACAGATCGTACGATTTTAAGCGGTATTCACGCTTATTACGAACCAGAAGAACTGGTTGGAAAGACGCTTATCGCTATCACTAACCTGCCGCCGAGAGCCATGATGGGAATTGAATCCTGTGGAATGCTTCTCAGTGCAATCCATGAGGAAGAGGGCGAAGAAAAACTTCATCTTCTGATGGTTGATAACCATATTCCGGCTGGTGCAAAGCTCTATTAAGATGATGTAAAGATGTACCGTTTTACCGAATAGACGGGACGTACTTCATTTGATAAAAAACTGAAAAAACAGCGATTTACATCAAACTTACATCATTTGATGCAAAATTAAGTGCAAGCAAGAAAAAATCGCATAATTAGTGCAATGAGTGGGCAATTCCAATCGGAGTTGCCCATTTTTAAAACAAACAGAAATATAAATAGGAATTGACAGAGGTAATGAAATGTTTGAAGAATTAGGAATTAGTTTTGGCACAGCACTAATCGTCTTACTTGCATTATATTTTATAATTAAGTGGGCGGTCAAAAATGGAATAAAAGAAGCCTATAGGGATATTACAGGGAAAGTCACTACCGAGGATATTGAGGCAGAACAAATATGTAACGAAGAGGAAAAATAGTTAATAAAGAGAGGTGCATATGCTATGCCAGGTATACTCGTGGTTGAAGATGATGAAAATTTAAATCGTGGAATTACATTTTCACTGAAAAAATCCGGATATGAGGTTTTTTCAGCAGAATCAGTGAAAAAAGCGAAAAGAATTGCAAGTGATAATAATGTGGATGTTACCATTTGTGATGTGAATCTTCCGGATGGGAATGGACTGGAATTTGTAAGGTGGATGAGATGCAATTATAATACATACATTATTTGTCTTACAGCACTAGATCAGGAGATGGATCAGGTCATGGGATATGAAGCAGGGGCAGATGATTATATTACAAAGCCGTTTAGTCTTTCGGTACTTCTTTTGAAAATAGAAGCACATTTCCGCCGCAGACAGGAGAAAACGGAAGCCGGAAAGATGATTTCGGGAGATATCGTATTTATCGCAGGAGAAATGAAAGTCCTGATAAAGAGTCGTGAAATCAGTCTGACAAAAACGGAGTTGAAAATGCTGACTTTTTTTCTTCAGAATCCGAAACAGATTCTTTCAAAAACACAAATATTGGAAAATGTGTTTGATCTGGAAGGGGATTTTGTGGATGAAAATACAATCGCTGTCAATATCAGAAGACTCCGTGAGAAAATCGAAGACAATCCGGCTGCACCGGTCTATATAAAGAATATCAGAGGTCTTGGGTATATATGGAATCAGGAGGTAAGGCGGTGACAAAGAGATATTGCAAGAAGATTACAGTAGTGCTCTCCTTGGTATTACCTGTCATATTATTGTTTGCAATATTAAATTGCTTTACCACGTATGTGTTTTATGAAGATTATAAATATAAAATGAATCTTATGACAGAGATTGCTGCAAAGGAAGAATTTTCCGGGCTGGATGCTGTTTCGGAATTGCTTAAGGATAAGGATATTGAAACTAACGAACAGGGAAGGCGATTATTGGAGCAATATGGATACTGGGGGAATAAAGGGAATGCATTTTATTCGCAATTCCGGCATCAGGTTATGGTGACCGGTGCTGTAAGCACTGTGATATGCGTGCTTCTTTTGACTTTTTTACTTTATTGGAAGAAAAAAGAAGATGCGTGTCATCAGAAAATTTTAGACCAGTTGGAAGGAATTCTGATCAGATTCCGTGAAAATAAATTTGATGATTTACTGAAAACGGAAAATCATGCAGAACTGGAAAAATTGAATGACCAGCTTGAAGCAATCGGACATCATATTCAGTTGATAAAGGAAGAAGCAAGGGCAGAAAAGGAGAACACGAAAGAAATGGTTTCTGATATTTCTCACCAGTTAAAGACACCGGTTGCAGCTTTGGATACATGTTTTAGTGTGCTGATGCAGAATGACTTAAGTGCCACAGAACAGGAGGAGTTTCGTATCCGTTGTCGGAGTGCTCTGGATGGACTGGAGACATTATTGCAGTCGCTTCTTGAAATATCCAAGATGGAAACTGGACTGATTCAGATTAATAAGAAAAAACTTCCGCTTATGGATACTGTCATATCTGCTGTGAACCGCACTTATCCTAAAGCGGATGAGAAAGAAATTGAATTCGTTTTTGACTATGAAAAAGAGCTGGAAACATGCACGATTATGCAGGATAAAAGGTGGCTTGGTGAAGCTGTGATCAACGTTCTGGATAATGCGGTCAAGTACAGTCCGTGTGGTTCAAAAATATTTATCCGGTTACAAAAAAGAAACTATCTTGTAAGAATGGAAATTGAGGATCAGGGAATTGGTATTCCGCAGAATGAGTATCACAAAATTTTTCAACGATTTTACAGAGGAAGTTCCAAGGAGGTTATGGAAAAGAGTGGTACAGGAATCGGACTTTTTCTATCGAGAGAAATTATCGAAAAACACGCAGGTACAATCATGGTAACCTCCGGCAAAAAGAAAAAAGGAAGCACGTTTGTGATTCAATTACCATATGTTGGTTAAATTTTAAGTGAGCAGAAATCTTACAATTCTGTAAGATTTCTGCTCGTTTTTTGAAAGTGAAATGAAAGATTATCCTGATACAATTTGGATGTAGGTTGAAAAATGACCAAATATATAAACAGGCAAAGAAAGCGTGCTGAAAAGGTACGCTTTACAGAATTGAAAAGGAGGCAACACATGAGTGTGATATTAGAAACCAAGCAGCTTTGTAAGTTTTATGGCGCAGGTGAGAATCAGGTCAAAGCGGTCAATCAGGTGGACATTCAGATTGAGCAGGGAGAATTTGTCGCAATTGTTGGAAAGTCAGGTTCCGGTAAAAGTACATTACTTCATATGCTTGGAGGGCTAGACACCCCGACAAAAGGCAGTGTTACTTTAGCAGGGAAAGATTTATACAGGATGAAGGAAGATGCCCTTGCTGTTTTCCGCAGAAGAAAAATCGGATTTGTTTTTCAGGCATTTAATCTGGTTTCATCTGTTAATGTCTGGGAAAATATTGTACTGCCACTGGGGCTGGATGGAAGAAAAGTGGATGAAGCGTATGTAAATGATATTATTGCAACTCTGGGGATTGAAAACCGGATTTATAATCTGCCAAATCAGTTATCCGGAGGACAGCAGCAGAGAGTAGCAATTGCAAGAGCACTGGTGAATCGTCCGGAAATTATATTTGCAGATGAGCCGACAGGAAATCTTGATTCTAAGACCAGTGATGAGGTAATCGCTCTGCTTAAGATGACAGCAAAAAAATATGGACAGACAATTGTAATGATTACCCATGATGACGAAATTGCACAGGTCGCTGACCGTATTCTGGTGATTGAGGACGGACAGGTGGTGGATTTCAGATGAAGACAATAAGCAGGATTGCATATAGCAATGACAAAAGGAACAGGACAAGAAGTATACTGATCATGATGGCAATCTGTCTGACCACGATGCTGCTTGTTATCATCAGTACTGTGGGAAATGGGGTAATTCATTTACAGAAAAGTCAGGCGGCAGGATCATATGGAAGCAATTATGGTCTGTTTGTTTCCGCAGACGGATCGCAGTTAAAAGAAGTAAACCGCCGTGCGGAAATAGATGCTACAGGCACTATGTGCACCGAAGGTATCATAAAAGGCAATGAAAAAGGCGGGTTTGTCTGCATGGATGAGACTGCAAGAAAAATGCTTCCTTATAATAAAGAATATGAGTTGAAGGAAGGAAAGTATCCGGAAAAAATGCAGGAAATTGCCGCAGGAAGAGCATTTTTTCGTGCAATGGGATATGGTGATGTAAAGATCGGAGATACGGTTACACTGGATTACCGCGCAGGGATGCAGTCAGAATATAAGCCGGAAGAATTTGTTGTCAGCGGAATCCTATATGATCGGGATGAGTATACCATCGAGGCATCTTATGTTGCTTTCGGGTCACAGGAGTTTTATGATGAGCACGTCGCAGAGAATGACAGACAGTATAATATTTATTTTACTTTAAATGATTCTGCAAATGTATCTATGAATAATATTGATTCGGTTATGAAGCAGATTGCAGCAGCTTGTGGGATCGAAGAAAAAAACGTTATAGTCAATGATCTCTATTTGCAATGGGTCTTGCAGCCGAGTTATGAAACGATTGCGGTATGCGGGGTTTTGATTCTTGCAATTGTACTTTTCTCTGTTGTGGTCATTTATAATATTTTTCAGGTCGGTATTGCCAACAAAATACAGGAGTATGGAAAAATCAAGGCTCTGGGAGCGACAAAAAAGCAGATGAAACAACTGATCTTCAGAGAGGGCATTTTTTTGACATTTTTTTCAATACCAGTTGGATTGCTTTTTGGCTTTCTGATTGCAAAATGCGGTTTTAACTGGCTGGTAGAACAGGGGAACCTTGTATCAACCGGAACTGGCTCTATGGGAGTTCAAAATCAGCAGGTGCCTCTGTTTTCCCTGCCTGTTATGCTTCTCTGTATTTTCGTATCATTTCTTACCGTTGCTTTGGCACTGCGTAAACCAATGAAAATTGTTTCACGGATTTCACCTATCGAAGCAACACGGTATTTAGAAAATGCAGAAACACAAAAAAAAGGAAAACGAA
Source organism: Blautia schinkii (assembly GCF_013304825.1). Lineage (GTDB taxonomy): Bacteria > Bacillota > Clostridia > Lachnospirales > Lachnospiraceae > Blautia_A > Blautia_A schinkii_B. The sequence goes on from NZ_JAAWUO010000012.1 coordinate 70,204, forward strand.
ATGGCAGAAAAAATGTCACCGTGTTTTCTATGGCAATGGCAAATGTAACGGGTAATCCCAAAAGAACTATTGGTACTATCCTCACAATGGGTTTTTCTTGCGTATTGTTTGTGATTATCTCTAATTATGTGGGAAATATTGACACGGAGCATGAAGCACGTCTTTCCGTTAATCATGGACAATTTGAACTGCAGCTTGACTATTCTGCTGAGTACGATGAAAGATATCCGGAGAATAATCTGGATACGATTCTGACGGATAATCCATTGAATGATTCAATGATTGAAGAAATCAAAAGCATTCCAGGAGTGACAGATGTCATGACGAGAGAGATTGTCTCTGTAAATCTGAACGGAACAAGATTTCCGGCTGATATTGTGAGTAAAAATGATTTTGATTTTATGCGCCAAGAAGGGGATATTGGCTCTATGGACTATGATCAGGCGGTAAAGAATGGTGAAATTTTCTTTGGTTGGTTGATGTGGATGGAACAAGATGGATATGCTCCGGGTGAATCCATTGCATTTGACTTTGAGAATGGAAGTGAAACCTATACCTATCAGGGAAAGATTGCAGGATCCTTTGTAAGCGCGGACACTTATCTTGTCATTCCGGAAGGTGTATACCGTTCCATGAATCCGAGAGGAACAGCCTATGGCTATCTGTGGGTGGACTGTGATAAAAAAGATGTGGCATCTGTAGAACAAAGTCTGAATACTTTGATTTCTAATACTTCGCATATAAAAATGGATACTTATCATGCGCAGTTACAATCTGCCGAATTTGCAAGCAGCATGATGAAGCTTGGCTGTTATCTGTTTATGGCTATTGTAGGACTCATCGGGTTTATGAATATGGCGAATACCATGATCATGAATATTACGACAAAAAAGCAGGAATATGGTATATTACAGGCTGTGGGTATGACAAATAAACAATTAAATTTATGCCTGCAGTTACAGGGACTGATGTTTACGGTTGGTACCATATGCGTAGCTTTGATTATTGGTCTGCCGCTCGGCTATGCACTTTTTTCCTATGCAAAACATAATGGAATATTTGGAATGAATATCTATCATGTTCCAATCGTACCAATTTTTATTATGATTTTTTTGGTCGGTCTGTTGCAGATTGTACTTTCCTGCGTTTTAAGCAGTAATCTGAAAAAGGAAACGCTGGTAGAAAGAATAAGGTATCAGGGATAGCAAGTAATATGTAATGAACTAGGTCTTAACGAAGAGGAGAAATAGATAACTTCCAGTTGTGCCAACTTGCCCTTTGAGAGAGGAGAAATCCCTTTCTCAAAGGGCTTTTTCTATTTATACGGATATTCGCAAACTACAAGATAAAGCCAAAACTTCATATTACCAAGTAAATGAAAAGCAGGAGAACAGTATTCGATTAAAAGAATGACAGGTGGCAGAGTCATTGAAGCAAATACAGATTTTTATAGATACCTTATCTGCCACCTGCCGTCTGCCGGTGTATGAAATTACGAAAACAGATTGCGAATCGCATGCAACTTGCAATCAAACAAGATATAATGAAGAAAAAAGAGGAGGCGATATCTATGGCAAGAACAGCAAATGTATTTGCACGTGTCGAACCTGAAATAAAAGAACAGGCAGAGCAGGTGCTTGATCGACTTGGAATTCCAATGTCCAATGCAGTAGGAATGTTTCTGAGACAGATTGTGCTCCAGAGAGGAATTCCTTTTGAAATGAAACTTCCAGCTTATGAGGAGCCTGTGGCATATGGTTCTCTGACAAAGGAACAGTTCAATGCAGAAATAGAAAAAGGCATGGAAGATATTAAGGCTGGCAGAGTGTATTCAGCAGATGAAGTTGAAGCAGAAATGAAACGGGAATTTGGTATATGAAATATAAAGTGATGTATACAGCAGGAGCAAAGAAAGATCTGCGAAATATTTTCAGATATATTTCAGAGGAACTGTTAGCTCCAGAGAATGCTGCAGGACAGACAGAGCGGATGCTGGATACTATGCCGAACAGAAATCGGCTCTATGAGGAAGAACCGTGGCACAGCAGAGGACTTCGATTCTTTCCGGTGGATAATTATCTGGTATTTTACAAAACAGATGATGAAACTGAAGCGGTATATGTAGTGCGAATTATGTATGGTGGACGTGATGTTCATAAACAGTTAAATCAAACAGAAGACGTTTCAGTAAATTAAAACAGAATATGGAACTAAAACACGCGCAGTTAGTCTATGAAAAATAGGTTAGCTGCTTTTTTCATGTAAAAAAGGAGGTGCCGTGTATGGGATATGCACGTAAAGATGTAGAGAAAACAAAGAAAATAGCAAAGAAATTTGTGCGCTATCAAGAGGGTGCAGAGCTTTATAGCATTGGACTGACGAAATTGAATAATACGGAGTGAAAGCCGTTACTGCGACTGGGCAGTTACAAGCCCGAATTACCGTACTCATATAAGTTCCTCTCAGATTCCATGAAATGCCCGGTATTCCCGGTACATTTCAATCATATTTTTTCTTGCATTTTTCAAATAAGAAGTATCGGCGCTGATTCGTCCAAGAAGAAAATATCCCTGATAGATAGAAAGCATGCGCTGAGAAAGAATTTTTGCATGATCTGGAGACAATCCGGAGTATAACAATACTTCCTGAAAAATCTGCTCAAATTTTTTCAGTCTTTCCATAAATACAGATGCAACTGCAGGCTTGCTAAGTGCTGTTTCCATACCCATCACCGCATACGGGCAGCCTGCAAATGTTTGTCCATTTGTCCTTTCAGATAAAAAATCAAAGATTTCTTCAATAAAACTTTCCCAGTCATTTCCCTGAGAACTATTTTGAAATTGTTCCAGTAAGATTTTTTGATAGTATTCCGCTACCGCTGTTGCCAGGTCATCCTTGCTTTTGAAATAAAAATAAAAAGATCCTTTTGGAAGGTCTGTTTGTTTGAGGATTTCGCTGATTCCAGTAGCAGAATACCCATTTTTCCAAAATAATTCAGCAGCACACTCGATCAGGCGTTGTCTGGATTCTTCACCCTTTTTCAATTCGCATTTCCTCCTTCAGTCTGGAAAACAGATGTGTAAGTGCAAACATAAGCGTTTCATAATGCATGTAATCTAAAGTATTCCTATCTGCAAGAATTTGAAGACTTGCCGGGAACTCGTCATCAGCTTCCCAGAAACGAATGATAATCGGCAAAAAAGGAAAAAGATTTAATTTAAAAGCAACATCTCCTTTTTCCAGTTCTTTTCCGGAAAGTGATATACAGGCATTACGCAATTCAATGGTTTTTCCGTTAAAAAAGTCAGCGGTATTCTGAAAAAATCCTCTGTTCGGTGAGAGATTTCCTGTTCGGACAGAGGAAAGGCTGTTTATATTTACAAATTCATGTGACAGATGGCATCTATCCTTTGAATAACATAAAACATCATAAATAGTCATTGCTTCATTATGATTGGCTTCATGAACTGTTTCAAAATCATTATCTGACCACTGAACACTTCCCGTTTTTCGGTTAATACGATAGGTACGGTTAATAAAAGTAATATATAACCAGTCAGAATTGTAATCTAATGAATATTTATGTATCATTGTAGCCTGATCATATTGCAGGAAAACATGTGCCATTGAAATTTTTGTTTTATCATAATTAGTGAGAGCTTTTGTCATATATCCCTCCAAGAATATTTTTGTTGTAGTTATTTACAAAATAGACTAATCGGTCTATAAAGTCAATACATTTTGCGTAACAAATAAAAATTAATGATCATGAAAAGTAAATGACTAAGACTTCCCATACCTTCTGATGGCAGATGACAGAATCCCGGCAGTCAACTACTGCAAAACAGTATATAACAGTTGACAACAGTATTATACTGTTATATACTGTTTACAAGAGGAGGAAACATATGAAGCTTATAATCAATAATACATCGATGGTACCAATTTATGAGCAGATCATGGAGCAGATCAAGGCGCAGATCATCTCCGGAGAATTAAAAGAAAATGATATATTGCCGTCCGTGAGAACAATGGCAAAAGAACTGAAGATCAGTGCACTTACTGTGAAGAAAGCATATGACAATCTGGAAGCAGAGGGCATGACAGTCACAGTTCATGGAAAAGGAACGTATGTAGCGGCTTCGAATACACAGCTGATGGAAGAAGAGCGCAGGAAAGAGGTTGAGGCGGATCTGGAAGAAGCGATTCAGAAGGGAAGGCGCTGCGGAATGAAGGAGGAAGAGATCCGTTCGTTGTTTGAACTCATCATGGAGGATGAATGATTATGTTAGAGATCAAAGGAGTAAAGAAAAGCTACGGTGAATTTCAGTTAGACTGTTCGTTAAATGTAGATAAAGGAAGAATCACCGGTCTGGTTGGAGAGAACGGAGCCGGTAAGAGTACTTTGTTCAAGGCAGTGCTCGGACTCATTTCTTATGATGCCGGTGAGATAAAGATCCTGGGAAAAATACCGGAAGAGTTAAGTGAAAAAGAGAAAGAAGAGCTGGGAGTTGTCCTGGCAGAAGCCGGATTCAGTGGATACTTGAAAGGGAAAGATGTTGAGGCAGTCCTTGCCAAATTATATCCAAAGTTTGAAGCAGAAAAATTTCATCAGATGTGTGAAGAATATCAGATTCCGTTGGATAAATTTATAAAAGAGTACTCAACAGGAATGAAAGCAAAGCTGAATCTGATCATTGCATTGACACATCAGGCAGAATTCCTGATGCTGGATGAGCCGACAGCAGGGCTTGATGTCGGAGCGAGGGAAAGGATGCTGGATATTTTAAGAGCGTATATGGAAGAAGAGCCGGAGAGAAGTATCCTGATCAGCTCACATATTTCTTCGGACTTAGAACATCTGTGTGATGACATTTATGTGATACATAAAGGAAAGATCATACTTCATGAAGCGATGGATACGATTCTTGAAAAATATGCAGTGTTGAAGGTCAGTGAGGAACAATATCAGGCAGTGGATAAAAGGTATCTTTTGAAAGAGAAAAAAGAGTTTTTTGGAGTTGCCTGTCTGACGAACGAGAAGCAGTATTATATAGAAAATTATCCGGAAATCGTAGTAGAGAGCGGATCACTCGATCAGGTGATCCTGATGTTGACAGGGGGCGAAAGATGATGAAAGGAATCAGAGGGCTTTTGGAAAAGGATTTTCGATTGTTTTTTCGACAGGGTGGTAATCTTTTTTTGGTGTTAGTGTTTGTAGCATTGTTTTTTATACTTACAGGAAAAACGGCAGCTGCTTTCATTGCAATGTATATCCCATCTGTTCTGGCGATATATTCAGGTAATACGATCAGTTATGATGAAAATGGCCATGGTTACACATATTTATTTTCTTTACCCGTAAATAAAAAAATATATGTCAGAGAAAAATATATTTTTTCCTTTATCATGACAGCATGTGGATGGTGCATTGGAATGATCTGTGCAGGAATTATGGTACTCATAAATCCTGAAGAGGTGTTTGATCTGGAAATGCTGGCAATGGAGTTGATCACATTTTTTGTGTTTCAGGCAATTGCGGGAATTATGATCGCGATCAGGATAAGGTTCGAAGGAGAGAAAGGGCGAATTGTGCTGCCAATCGCAATTTTAATTATTTTTGCGATTTGTTATACAATTAGATCTTTTGTGAAGACTAACCTGGGATTAAAAGAAAGTATTCTGCATATGATAGGGGGAATAGGGGATTTTGAAATCGCGATTGCCCTTATTGTGCTTAGTCTGCTTATATGGTTTGTTTCGTATAAGTATAGTATGAGTGCTATGAAGAAGAAAGAGTTTTAAGCTAGGCGTGGCAAAAATGCTCCATTAAAAATAATGATTATATGGATGCAATAGCTACCAAAAATATGAGAAAAACTTTGTGAAAAAATAGGATTGTGTTTCGTAAGAGTCCCTTGTAAAATAGCGGACAAGGATGAAAAGAAAAGGAGAATCTTATGGGAACCAATGAAAAAGATATGACTGCCGGATCTCCCGGAAAACTGATCATAACTTTTGCCATACCAATGATGCTTGGAAATATTTTTCAGCAGTTTTATACAATGGCAGACACCATGATCGTCGGACAAGTGGTAGGAGTTAAGGCACTGGCGGCAGTAGGTGCCGGTGATTGGCTGGTATGGCTGGTGTTGGGGATCATGACAGGTATCACACAGGGTTTTTCTATTCTTGTATCTCAGTATTATGGAGCAAGGGAAAAGGAAAATCTGAAATGTGCAGTGGCGAAAAGCTATATCATGACAGCATTACTGTCTGTGGTCGTACTCGCAGTAAGTGAAGGTACAGTTTATCATGTTCTTTTATTCTTACAGACACCGGATAATGTCATTGATCTGACAATGCTATATTTGCGGCTGATTTTTGCAGGAATTCCGATCATAGCTGCTTATAATATATTTGCAGCGATCCTTCGGGCACTTGGAAACAGCAGATCTCCGTTGATCGCAATGACAGTGGCAGCAGTGATCAATGTGGGACTGGATCTGTTATTTGTGGCGGTTTTTGGCTGGGGTATAGCCGGAGCAGCAGTGGCGACCGTTATCGCACAGGGATTTTCAGCCTTATACTGTTTGATCGTATTACGTAAAATCCCGGATATCCGCCTGGAAAAGAAGGATTTTTACAGGCAGCCCTCTATGAGCCTGCGACTTTTGGAACTGGGAGTTCCTCTTGCAATACAGAATGTGATCATCTCCGTGGGAGGACTTGTGGTACAGTATGTGATCAATGGATTTGGTTTTCTGTTTGTAGCCGGATTTACGGCAGCGAACAAGCTGTATGGAGTTTTGGAGATGGCTGCCGTTTCATATGGATACGCCATTACAACCTATGTGGGCCAGAATCTTGGTGCAAAAAAATACCAGAGGATTCGAAAAGGTGTGCGCAGCGGCACTTATATGGCAGTGCTCACTTCGGCTTTCATTTCTGGTATGATGGTGTTGTTTGGACGTAATGTACTGTCCCTGTTTGTATCCGGTGAACCGGATCAGACCCGACAGGTATTGGATATAGCATATAAGTATTTGTTTATTATGGCTGTCTTTTTGTGGGTGCTGTATCTGCTGTATGTGTATCGTTCCGCTATCCAGGGCCTGGGTAATACTTTGATTCCGCTTGCCAGCGGCATTGCAGAATTTATCATGCGCGTCAGTGTTGCGCTGCTGCTGCCAAAACTGATCGGCGAAGATGGAATATACTATGCAGAGATCTGTGCGTGGAGCAGCGCAGCTGTTTTATTATTCGTAAGTTATATGATCATTATACGGAAATATAAAGAAGTCTTATGAGGCAGGACTTCCGGAAACAAAAGTCATAAGAAAGGATGCGGTAGCAGATCCGTATGATGGAATATATAAAAGCTGGGGAGATCTTTCCTGAGAAAAAACGAGCGGGCCGGCGTTAGATAAAACGCTGGACCCGCTCCATTGTAGTTTTTAGAATAAAGATATCCGTCAGTACATCCCCGGTTTCCAGAGAATGGTTGGCGTTTTGGGTGAGAAAGATAGGTACTTCTTTCTGCGCTGCCAGTTCCCGGATGGAATCGGTTTCGGCCCAGGGATCTGCGGTGCCGTGGAAGGCGATGCTTCCGGCAAGTGGGAAGGAAAAGGTCTCTGCAAGAGGTGTAAACAGGATGCTTTTTACAGTCAGATCGTGTCGGGAAGCATAGGCAGAGGAGATGACTGTACCAATGCTTTTGGAAATAAACAGAATGCTGCCATAGGAATTCCAGTCGATGCTGCTTAAGGAGCGTTCTGTCTGTTCCAGGGCAAGGTCAAAGGCCTGTTTCATTTTTGTCTGATCTCCTTTGACATTTTCCGGAAGGTTGTCATAGGATACAGTGCGGATCTGGTAGCCGTGCTTGCTGGCAAGGCGGCTGGTATAGTACAGAAGCGGCTTGTCGGCAGTGTATCCGATGCCCGGAAAAACAATAGCTAATTTCGGGGCATTTTTATCGGCTCCAGCTGTATGAGCGGAAACTTTTGTATAGAGCATCTGCAGCTGAAGCTTTTCCTGAAGCTCCTTTAAGGTAATGGAGATCGTACAGGAATCGGATGGAAGATAATCATAATCGGTAACAACGCCGTCCTCTTCCATGGAATAAACAATGTGTGAGGAACCCATGAGCTCCATGTCTTCTTCAATATCTGAAAGTAATTCTTCGTATGATTTCATTTTAGTTCAAACCTTCTTATTCAAAAAATCGTTTATTTTTACAGATTCTTCTATTATACTGGATTCATTGAATGACAGCAAGAGCCGGCAGAGAACTTAAACCTTGCTTTTATCCTGCCTGCACGATATACTAATACAATACATATCTGATTAATGGAGGGTTTTACAAATGAAAATTGCAGCAACATACGACAACGGAAATATTTTCCAGCATTTTGGAAAAACGGAGTTTTTCAAGGTATATGAGGTGGAGGATAACAAGGTTATTTCCAGTGAAGTTATCAGCTCCAATGGCACCGGACATGGTGCACTTGCCGGACTTCTTGCAGATCAGGGAATCAGCGTTCTGATCTGTGGCGGAATCGGCGGCGGTGCTCAGGCAGCACTTGCTGAGGCTGGTGTTGAGTTATGTTCCGGAGCACAGGGGGACGTAGATGCAGCTGTGGATGCTTATCTGAAGGGCGAGCTGGTATCCACAGGTGTGAACTGTGATCATCACCATCATGAAGATGGACATTCCTGCGGAAGCCATGAGGATGGACACTCCTGCGGCGGTCATGAAGACGGACACTCCTGCGGAGGCTGTGGCGGCGGATGTGGTTCCCAGCCATCTATCACAGGTCCTAATGTCGGAAAAACCTGTCGTACACATTACAGAGGAACCTTTAACGACGGAACACAGTTCGATTCTTCTTACGACCGTGGCGAGCCACTGGAATTCATCTGCGGAGCAGGCCAGATGATCAAAGGCTTTGATGCGGCAGTTGCAAACATGGAGGTTGGCCAGGTGATAGATGTTCATCTGATGCCTGAGGAAGCTTACGGTATGCCGAATCCGGATGCGATTTTTACACTTGAGATCGAACAGCTTCCGGGCGCTGAGGATCTTACTGTAGGACAGCAGGTATACCTCTCCAATCAGTATGGTCAGCCGTTCCCGGTTAAAGTTAACGCAAAAGATGAAAAAACCATTACTTTCGATGCCAATCATGAGATGGCAGGTAAAGAGCTGAATTTCAGAATCGAATTAGTAGAAGTGAAATAAGCAGGAACAGTGGGAGGTGCTGTATGGGAGCATATGGCATCTCCCTTTTTTACCTGAAGGGAGGAAACTTTCCTGATGAGGATCGCTATGATACCATTTGGATTATTGTCCGGTTTTATGGACAGTAAAGAAATCCGGATCACAGAGCTGGGTGAAGATGGATTTCGGTTTCGCCTGGCAGAGGAATGCCCGGAACCGGAGCAATTTCTGATCTGTTTTTACGATATGAAAAAAGCCGGGTACAGGAGAGTGGAGATCCGGAGGTTTGGGATGAGTGCAGCAGAGGAGCAATGCCTGCAGGATCAACAGCCATCTGAAAAGGAAACCGGAAAATATTTTTACAGGGAATATTCTGTGAGAGTGGAACAGAAGGACTATGTACAGGAGGTTCGGCGTCTGGCCGGAGAGTACAACAGATATATCTGTCTGAAGCTGGATGGAGACGATGGAGAGCTGGCGAAATCACTGACCGGTTATCCTGCAGAGCTGGATGAGATGCACTGCAGGAGTCTGGAAGAACAGAAGAAGCGGTGGTTTTTCAGAGAAAGTGAAAAGGCTTCCGGAAATCCACAGAATACAATGGATACAGAAGAACTAAGGCTTTTGGATAACGCAGAGTTTGCCCTGGAATTAAACTGCACTTCCCTGTATGAAGAATATCTGCGCCAGCCGCTGCAGGCCTTTCTGGCGTCTTACTGGCAGAAGAATTACCTTACTCACAGTTATTTTGCAGGCCGGACACCGGACAGATTTTATATTGGAAATCAGTTCTGCCATAACCTGTTTCCGACAGAAGAGCAGCTTTTTTCTATTATGGATAAAATGTATTCGGAGGGATTGGAGATCGCACTGGTATTTTCTTATATCCGGGAATTTATGCTTTTGTCTGTGGGAAAGTTTCTGGAAAAAGTGGATAACTGGTGCTGTATTCATGGAGTGAATGTGGAAATCGTAGTCAATGACTGGGCCATGGTGGAAATGCTCTGTGGAAAAACATCTCGCCTGCGTCCTGTTCTGGGGACATTGCTCAATAAACGAAAAAAGGATCCGCGAATGAAATATAAATCCGGTGATACCTCATTATTTCAGCAGAACAGTCTGAATGCCAGGTTTTACCGGGATTTCCTGGCAGAAGAATTTCATATCCACAGATACGAATGGGAATCCTGCGGATATCCGCAGGAGCTTCCGCCGGGAAAAAACAGTCTGCATCTGCCTTTTTATCAGACAAACACTTCTCAGTACTGTCCATTGTATGCTTTGTGCACTACCGGGGATCGTGGTACACAGCAGCTTGCGGAGCACTGTCCGAAATTTTGTGAAAAATACGCACTGCTTTATCCGGAACATTTACACATGGCAGGGCGGTATAACTCCCTGTTTGGTGTGGATAAAACACTTCCGGAGTCAACGGAAATGTGGAAAAATATAAAAGGCACAAAGCCGGATCGTATTGTTGTTAATATATGACAGGTGATGGGCAGGCTGCGAAGGTGGATCGCGAATATCTGTTTGACAAAAATATATTGCAGAAAAAAGGAACAGGACATGGATAACAGTATGAAAATAACAGCCGGGTTAGGCTCCATAGATGAATATGAACGTTTTGTGCAGGCAGGCGCAGATGAATTTTTCTGTGGTTATGTACCATTTTTCTGGGCGGAAAAATACGGCACAGTAATGCCGTTAAATCGTAGGGAGGTTCTCTGCTGTAATGTTCAGCTTGGTGCATACAGTGAGCTGGAGATCCTTTCCCGGATGGTAAAAAAATATAAAAAGCCGGTACATCTCACCTTCAATTCCCTATATTATCTGCCGGAACAGTATCCGGAGATCGGAGATATCATAGAGAAGTGCATGAAAATAGGATTTCGAAGCTATATCATTGCAGATCCGGCGCTTCTTGTTTATCTGAAAAACAGGGGACTTTCCTGCGAGATCCATCTCAGCGGAGAGACAGGGGAAGTGAACAGCGAAATGCTGAAGATGTTCCGGCGCTTTCCTCTGAAGAGATTGATCTTTCATCGGAAAAACACGTTCCGGGATATGCAGTCTGTTATTGCATCTCAGAGAGAGGTGGAGAAACAGGCCGGGATCCGGCCGGAGGAGGGAATGGAGTTCGAGGCCTTTGTGCTGAATGAAATGTGCCAGTTTACGGGAGCATTCTGTAATTCTCTTCACTGTGATGAGATGGGATATCTTTGCAGGGTGCCCTATTGGCTGGGAACTGTACGGAATGGTGAGGCTGTTCCGGAAAAAATAAAGGCTCTTCAGGAGCAGGCCTGGGAGCAGGAACCAGCTCCGGAAGCATATGATGAATCCGGATATCTCTGCGGCGAGACAGGCTGTGGCCTGTGTGCACTGTATCAGCTGAAGAAGGCAGGGATCACGCATCTGAAGCTGGTTGGCCGGGGGAATTATGTGGATTATATGGAAAAAGATATCCGGAACCTGCGAAAAGCGCTGGAAATTTTGGACGTTGCAGAAAATGAAACAGCGTTTCAATGTATGATAAAAAGGATATTGTTTCCACATGGGTGCAGTGAAAAGTGTTATTATTGATGGAAGAATATAAATATTCACGAAAACCGGGATCCGGGCAGAATATATTTTCAGAAGAAATCCAGGACTGAAAGCTGTGAATATCAAATTGCTAAGATAGTGTGAGGAGAAAAGATAAAAAATGAATTTCGAGCGTGTAAAAAGAGAAGAAGCAGATACAGTTCTGAAGCTGTATCGTTCATTGCTGGGGACGCCCTATTGTGTGTGGACAGAAGATTATCCTTCAGAAAAAGAAGTGGAATTTGATCTTTCCAGAGATGCGCTGTTTTGTATGCGGGACGATGCAGGAAATATCGCAGGTGTGATCTCCATTGATGATGATCCAAATGTGGAATGGCTCACATGCTGGTCAGAAACAATGGTGCCGTCAGCGGAGGTCTCCCGGGTGGGAGTATGCCGGGAATTCCAGAACCAGGGAATTGCTAGGAAGCTTCTTGAGGGTGTGATGGAAGAATTGAAGAAGCGGGGCTATCAAGCCGTACATCTCCTTGTTGCGAAGGACAATGTAAAAGCACTCCGCTCTTATGATAAGCTGAATTTTGAGAATGTGGGAGAGTGTGAACTCTGGGGACATATGTACTGGTGTTATGAGAAAGAATTATAAAAAAACACTATAAAAATGAAAAACAGGTATCTTTTTGCCGGGCGGTAGATCGACCACCAATGTCAGATCGATAAGTGGTAGTCAATATACAGTCAGCAGAGAAGATACCTGTTTTTTGTTTGAAAGCAGATCAGATCTTCCGGCAGCTGTCCCTCTCGATCAGCTGATGAGGCACAATGATCTTTGTGGCCGGAAGGCTCGGATTTTCGATATGACTGATCATCTGTGTAGCTGCTTCCATTCCAAGCTGTCCGGAATTGATATCAATAGAGGTCAGCTGAGGCGAAGTCAGTCTGGCAAAAAGTGAGTTGTTAAAGGAAAGAATGGACAGATCCTCCGGTATGGAAATATCTGCTTCCATACAGATCCGCTCCAGGGAAAGCGCCAGAATATCATCACTGACAAGCACAGCTGTAGGACGATTTTCGCTTAAAAGCAGCTTTCGAAGCTCCTGAAACTCATCCTGGGAAGCTGCCGGAACCTCTATACAGTATTCGGGCTGTACGGTTAATCCGTGACTGATCAGCGCAGTCATGTAGCCGGTTTTACGGTCTGCGGAAAAGACCAGAGAATTATCTACACCCAGATAAGCGATCTTCCGGTGGCCCAGAGCATAAAGATATTCTGTTGCCTCCTGTCCGGCCAGAAGGTTGTCATTATCGATGTAGATCGTATGATTGGTGTATTGTGCCGGTTTTCCGATCAGGATATAGAGAAGTCCCTCATTGAAAAGAAAATCAATAACAGGATCATTCACACGGGAATAAAGAACAATAAATCCGTCAACCTTACCGCTTCTGGACATGGAACGTACCGCAGTCAGGATTTCTTCTTCATTCTGACCGGTAACAATGGTGCTGATATACTGATGTGCGTTACAGTAGTGGCTGATTCCCCGGATCGTCTCAAGGTAAAAGGAATTTTCGTATGTCTCCTTTGGGGACGGAGGCAGGATGATACCGATGGAGCGGGAAATCTGTGCTGCCAGGTTGCTGGCCTGGAAATTCGGCTCATAGCCAAGCTCTGCCATGGCTCTGCGTACACGTTCCTTGGTTTCTTCACTGATAGATGGATTGTTTTTGCAGGTTCTGGAAACGGTGGACGGGGACACCCCGGCCAGAGCTGCCACATCCTTGATGGTTACTGCCATAAATTTGCCTCCTTACGGATATGCCGGATCAAAGCGGAAGTATGCATCTGATCTGGCTTTTTTATATCTCAGTTTGATAGATATATTGTAGTTCATAACAAGGATACTGTCAAACATATTGCATAGAAAATTGCATGAAATTGCGTAAAAACAGATGCACAGAGAATCAGGTAGTGAGATGCAGACAGATTTCTGCTTGGCATGATGAAAAACTGCACAAAATCATGATGTAAAAATTGTAAGAAAGGTAGAAAAGACAAAAATGCATTGCACTTCATGCAAAATGGACGTATAATTTACGCAAACGGTTGCGTAAATTATATGAATATGCATCCGTGAGAGGATAATAGATAAGATGCTCTGAGATGCAGGGCTCAACATAAGGAGAGAAAAGATATGGATAAAAGAGCAGCCGGCATTCTGATGCCGATCACAAGCCTGCCGTCAGAGTACGGCATCGGCTGTTTTTCAAAGAGTGCCTATGATTTTGTGGATTGGCTGAAGGAGGCTGGGCAGAGCTACTGGCAGATCCTTCCGCTGGGACCTACTAGTTACGGAGATTCTCCGTATCAGTCCTTCTCCACTTTTGCGGGAAATCCGTATTTTATCAGCCTGAAGGCACTGGTGGAAGAAGGAGTCCTTACAAAGGAGGACTGTGATAAGGTCAGCTGGGGAAGAAGAGCAGACAGTGTAGACTATGAGAAAATCTACAAAGGCCGTTACAAGCTTCTCCGCAAAGCCTATGAAAACAGTAACATCAGCGAGAATCCGGATTATCAGAAATTTGTTGCAGAAAACAGCTGGTGGCTTTCCGACTATGCACTTTTTATGGCAGTAAAGGATCAGTTCGGCGGTGTTGAGTGGACAAAATGGGCAGAGGATATCCGCCTTCGCTGGGCAAATGCCATGGATTACTATCGCAGAGAATTATATTTTGATATTGAATTCCAGCAGTATATGCAGTTTAAATTCTATGAACAGTGGATGAAACTGAAAAAATATGCCAACGAAAAAGGTATCCAGATCATCGGAGATATCCCGATCTATGTAGCTATGGACAGTGCGGATACCTGGGCTCATCCGGAGCTTTTCCAGCTGGATGAGGAGAATGTACCGGTGGCTGTAGCCGGATGTCCGCCGGACGGATTTTCAGCAACAGGACAGCTCTGGGGAAATCCACTGTATCGCTGGGATTACCACAGAAATACAGGATATCAGTGGTGGATCTCCAGACTGAGCTATGTATTCCGCCTTTATGATGTGGTAAGGATCGACCATTTCCGTGGCTTTGATGAGTATTTTTCCATTCCGTACGGTGCGGAAAATGCTATTAGCGGTCACTGGGAAAAAGGTCCTGGGATCGATCTGTTCCGCAAGGTAGAGCAGGCTCTTGGATGGAAGCAGGTTATTGCCGAGGATCTTGGTTATGTGACAGATTCTGTTCGTCAGCTTGTCCATGACAGCGGATTTCCGGGAATGAAGGTTCTGGAGTTCGCTTTTGATTCCAGAGATTCCGGATGTGCCAATGATTATCTTCCGCATAACTATCCGGAGAACAGTGTAGCATACACAGGAACTCATGATAATGAGACCATTGCCGGATGGTGGAAGAGCATTACTGCAAAAGAGCGTAAGCTTGCCAGAGATTATCTCTGTGACAGTTGTACACCGGACAAGGATCTGTATAAATGCTTTATCAGCCTGGTTATGAGAAGCAGCGCAAAGCTCTGCGTGATCCCCATGCAAGATTACATGGGACTGGATAACAGCAGCAGAATGAATCAGCCTTCCACAGTAGGAAAGAACTGGAAATGGAGGATCCGCAAAAGGGAGCTGAATGTGAAGCTTCAGAAAGAGATCCATGGTATTGCGCTTCGCTACGGACGTATGAACTGGTCCGATTAACTGGTACGTTTGTGAGGTATATTCCGTTTAAACGGGACGTGTAAGAGAGTGCGAAGAATTTAGATAGAATAGTGTTTTTTTGTGTGATATAATGCTGTTTCGTAGAGGCAGCTGTCAGTAAAGGGGAGGCTGACAGCTGCCTTATTCGTTTATAAGGATGCAGGGAAGCGGAGGGAAATATCTGCTTTGGATGCGTCAGATTTTTTCAATAAGGGGAGAATTATGACAGGAAAAACACACGCAGCAGTGGGACTTGGAACGGTACTGGCCGTAACGCAGCCGTCCACAGTTCACGGGATGATACTTGCGGCAGGAACAGGAATGCTTGGAGCACTGATCAGCGATATTGATGTGGGAACCTCCAAATCCCATAAGGATGCGGACCGGATCACGCTGGTCGCGGTTCTGCTTGTGGCAGCAGAGATCGCATTGAATTATTTTTATGATTTTTCCATCTGGGAAAAGATCCGCAATAACCAGTCTATGGCGCCGGTTGCCATGGGAGTTATTCTTTTTATTGCAGTCTGTGCCTTTGGAAAAAATCAGCCACACCGGTCATTTATGCATTCGATCATGGCTATGGCTATTTTGAGTGCGGCCATATCCATGGTGTCAATGAAGCTGGTCTTTTACTTTGTGGTTGGATTTACATCACATCTGGTACTGGACTGCTTTAACCGGAAACGGGTACGGATCCTGTATCCGCTGCCGGGAGGCATTGCACTGGATTTCTGTAAGGCAGGAGGCTTTGTGGATTCCCTGCTTTTTAAGCTTGGATCTGTAGCTGTGATCTTTGAGATCGTATATCTGGCTGTGCAGATGGGAGAGAGCTGGAAGCTTTTTCAGATGTAGGAATGTTTTATTTACCGATTACGGATATTTTTATATGGGGCGGATATTGCAGGAACTGAAGGTTAAGACAAAAAAGGAGCAGATTTTCCAAATGCGGAATATCTGCTCTTTTTTAACCGAGTGCGGATCATGAATATCCGACTGACGGTTTATAAGTGTGATCATTTATTCTTTCTGATCCTGCAGGCGCATGCTGTGTAAAGTACGTCTGTGGAAGAGTTCAGTGCTGTCTCACAGGAATCCTGGATAACGCCTACGATAAAGCCAACACCAACAACCTGCATGGCAACATCATTTGGGATTCCGAAAAGGCTGCAGGCCATCGGGATCAGAAGAAGAGAACCGCCGGCAACTCCGGAAGCACCAGCCGCACTTGCAGCAGCAAGGATGCAGAGGATAAGAGCGGTTGGGAAGTCTACGCTGATACCAAGTGTATGTGCAGCAGCCAGAGCCATGATGGAAATGGTGATCGCTGCACCACCCATGTTGATGGTTGCACCAAGAGGGATGGAGATGGAGTATGTATCCTCATCAAGTCCCAGATCCTTGCAGAGCTCCATGTTTACCGGAATGTTGGCAGCAGAGCTTCTTGTAAAGAAAGCTGTGATACCACTGTCCTTCAGGCAGCGCAGAACCAGCGGATACGGATTCTGGCGTGTGCAGATGAAGGTAACGATCGGGTTGATCACCAGTGCAACAAAGAACATGGTTCCCACCAGTACACAGATCAGACGGCCATAGCTTAAAAGAACGCCAAGTCCCTGCTCGGAGATGGTTGTGAAGATCAGACCCATGATACCAAATGGAGCAAGGCTAATGATCCATCTTACTGCTGTGGAGGTTGCATCGGAAATGTTTTCGATGACAGTCTTGGTAGTTTCGCTTGCAGCCTTCAGCGCGATACCGAAGATGATTGCCCATGCAAGGATACCGATGTAGTTTGCATTTACAAGTGCGTCAACCGGGTTGGAAACAATGTTCATCAGAAGATTTTTGAGGACCTCTGCAACACCGCTTGGCGGAGTGACGTCGGAAGTATTTGTATTTTCGGAGAAAGTCAGCATGATCGGAAACAGGCGACTGGAAATCACAGCTGCCAGTGCTGAGAGTACATTTCCCAGAAGATAAAGTACAACAACGAATTTCATGTTTGTTTTCTGGCCTTTTCCCATGTGGCACAGAGAGCTCATTACCAGGAAGAACACCAGAAGCGGGGCAATTCCACGGAGAGCACCGACGAACAGATCACCGAGAATGGAGATCACAGATGCCTGAGGGATCGCAAGTCCGAGAATGATACCAATGATCAGACCACATATGATACGCTTGATCAGGTTGATGCTGTTCCATTTTTGAATCAGGTTTTTCATAACTAGTTTCCTCTTTCCTATTGTGTGAGTGTGCTGGAAAATGCTGAGCCGCAAAGCAATGATCCGATGTAAAAGACAGATCATTATAAGCCGGTACTACTGCATCACGTAAAAGCACAATAAGATAATTATATACAATTATGTCCGTCTTGTAAAGACAAATGTACATAAAACGCGAGGAAGATATAAAAAAGCACCAGATCAATGCTTCGTCTGGCGCTATATATTTGAAGTTTCAGGTCCGAATTTTCCGGAAGCTTACAGCAAAGAACAGAACTTCCGCAAAGCCAGTAATTCCCCATGAGAAAATATACAGAAGATAAAGTGAGGAAATGGTCTGGAAGTGTGCGAACACCGTATAGAACCAGATAACACGGAATACACAGGATCCCAGAATGATGATGATGGTCGGTGGGATACTTTTTCCGATGCCACGGGAAGCGGCGATACTGCAATCCATAAAACAGCTGAAGGCGTAGCTGAAGCCCATGATCCGGATCCTCTCCATGCCTGCATCTATGACGGCCGGTTCTGTGGCAAACAGTGACAGAAACTGCGGACCGAAAACAAGAAGCAGCCCACCAAGGATCGCGCCTGCGATGAAGGCATATGTAAGGCTGATCCCATAAGTCTTCAGCATACGTTTTTTATTTCCGGCACCCCAGTTCTGACCGATGAAGCTTGCGCATGCAGTATAGAAAGCAAACATGACGTTGTAGACCAGAGAGTCTGCATTTGCAGCGGCGGCATTTCCGGAAACCGTGATTGCATCGAAGGAGTTGACGCCGGCCTGTACGAACAGATTTGCAATGGCAAAAATTCCGTTCTGCAAACCTGTGGGAATGCCAAGAAGCAGTACTGCTTTACAGGCCTTCGGGTGAAGACGGAGCTTACGCAGGGATACCCTGCATTCATCTTTTCTCCGGAGGAGGTGGATCATTACCAGAGCTGCGGATATATACAGGGCGATCGCACTGGCAGTTGCCACACCTGCGGCAGCCATATGACAGACGATAACGAAAAACAGGTTCAGAAGAACATTGATCACTCCGGCAATGGAAAGATAGATCAGTGGTCTTTTCGTATCTCCGCGGGCACTTAATACGCCGTTACCGAAATTGTATACGGCCATGGCCGGCATACCCAGAGCATAAATCTTCATATATAAAACAGCCTGATCCATCAGCTCCGGTTTCGTATTCATCATGGACAGCATCTGTCCGGAAAACAGAAGACAGACGACACAGACCAGAAGTCCTGCGATGGCACAGAGAAGAAGAGATGTATGGATCGTTTCTTCGGTACCTTTTCTGTTTTCGGCACCAAGCTCGTGGGCTACACGAACATTGACTCCTGCGCCCATTCCGATCAGGATTCCGGTAAATAAAGTGACCAGCAGAGTTGTGGAACCCACAGCTCCAAGTGCCATGTAATCTGCAAATCGCCCCACAACCGCAACATCACTTAAGTTAAAAAGAACCTCCAACACCTGGGACCCCATCAGGGGAAGGCTGAAAAGGAGGAGATTTTTCCAGAGAGAGCCGGAGGTCATCTCTATGGAATGCGTATTCTTTTTTTCATTTTCACACATAGCTTACCTCATAAAAAATTATAAAAAATTCCTTCATCCAAGGTATACAATACTATGTTGAAATAGGTTTGTAAAGAGGGGAAAATGGCTCTTTCGCCAGGCGCAGAGGTTTGTTTTTATTTATAGATTCTACATTGATTTCAGTACGAACAATGATATAATAAATGAGAGCAATAAGAAAGTATTTTCAGAAATATTGGAAATATAAAATACAGCAGACTAAGGAGGAACTCAATACAATGAAAATCGGAAATGATATTTACTATGTAGGTGTAAATGACCATCAGGTAGATCTGTTCGAGGGACAGTATGTAGTGCCAAACGGAATGTCCTACAACTCCTATGTGATCAAAGATGAGAAAATCGCAGTTATGGACACTGTAGATGCCGGCTTCACAGAAGAATGGCTTGGAAAAGTAGCAGAAATTCTGGATGGCGCGAAACCGGATTATCTTGTAGTTCAGCATATGGAGCCGGACCATGCCGCAAACATTGAGAATTTCATGAAAGCATACCCGGATACAACTGTTGTTGCCAACACAAAAACCTTCACTATGATGGAGAATTTCTTTCGTGGAATGAATCTGGAAGGAAAGAAACATATTGTAGCAAATGGTGACACCCTGACACTTGGAAAACATGTCCTTACTTTCGTATTTGCACCGATGGTTCACTGGCCGGAGGTTATGGTTACATATGATAGCACAGACAAGGTTCTGTTTTCAGCAGACGGCTTCGGCAAATTCGGAGCTCTTGATGTAGAAGAGGATTGGGACTACGAAGCACGCCGTTATTATATCGGAATCGTCGGAAAATATGGCCCGCAGGTACAGAAGCTTCTCAAAGCAGCAGCAACTCTGGATATCCAGACTATCTGCCCGCTCCACGGACCGGTTCTTACCGAGAATCTTGGACATTATCTGGAGAAATATGATATCTGGTCTTCTTATAAAGTAGAGAGTGAAGGTGTAATGATCGCCTACACATCTGTATACGGACATACAAAGAAAGCAGCAGAGCTTCTTGCACAGAAGCTGGAGGAAAAGGGCTGCCCGAAGGTTGTTGTCTGCGATCTTGCAAGAGAAGACATGGCAGAGGCAGTGGGGGATGCTTTCCGCTACGGCAAGCTGGTACTGGCCAGCATTACATACAACGGAGAAGCATTCCCGTTTATGCGTACATTCATCGAGAACCTGACAGAACGTAATTACCAGAACCGCACCATCGGCCTCATTGAGAACGGAAGCTGGGCACCGACAGCAGCCAAAGTCATGAAAGGAATGTTCGAGAAGAGCAAAAATATCACATGGCTTGAGAACAATGTAAAGATCATGTCCTCTCTCAGCGATGAGAATGTGGCAGAGATCGATGCAATGGCAGAGGAGCTCTGCAAGTAATTTCTGAATGTCAGAACAGCTTATAAAAAATAAAGATATAACATAATAAAAAGACGTGGACCCGGATTGATATGTTCGTTCATTTACTGAGTTGTTAATGAACGAAATATAGCGATCCGTAAGTCCGCGTCTTTTTTATTTACTTGAATAACAAATTAAAGGTAAGTCCGTGATTTCATGATCCTGGAAATTGCCACAGGATCATTATATCCTCTTACACCACATAAATCCATAGGCTGGAAGTACTACGTCCTTAAGTTCCAGTGTCTGTCCGGTGATCAGATCGCGGAAAGTTCCCTCCTCCTGCATCCAGGCAGTTTTTTCACTGTCGCTGAAGTTGAAGATTCCGATAAAGCGGTCATCTCCCTTCTGACGGAGGATACAGAGAATACTGTCATCATGAACATCATATGTATACACATCACAGTCCTTATCAAAAACAGATTCCTGGCTGCGGATCTGCTCCATGCGGCTAAGAGTCTGGAAGATCTGTCCCTCAACGGAGGATTTTGAGTTTCTTTTTCCGGCAAGCTCCCACTGGAAAGCACCACGGTGGATATAGCGGGAATCTGCAGCCTTATCCGGATCCTCTTTATAGGAATAATCATTGAGACGTCCGATTTCATCGGAGCTGTAAAGCATCGGGATTCCGGACTGGGTAAGCATATATGCGTGAAGCATCAAATCCTCGCGGATACCCCTTTTCAGCTTCTCGTCATCTTTTTCAAAAAGAGCAGCCTCGATCCCGCACATGGAAGCAGTAGTTCCGCAGAAGCGGGCATCCTGAGTTACCGGGTCATCATTATAGAGCTCTCCGCGGCTGTCGCTTCCCGGATGCTTTCCTGTAAAGAAATCATTCAGGTAACGCTTATGGGATGGCTCATCCATGTCCCATTCTTTCAGGGTGGCGAAATCAAGTCCCCAGCCGATATCGTCATGGCAGCGGAGATAATTCAGGAAGGTGTACTGCTTCGGAAGGCTGTTTACAATATCCATCTGTTTTTTCAGAAGGCGGATATCACGAGTGGCAATGCTGTTCCAGGTTGTAGCCATGGTTGTTACATTGTAAAGCATATGGCATTCCGGCTTCTCTACGGTTCCGAAATAGGGAACAACCTTCTCCGGCTCCATAACGACCTCACCCAGAAGTACAACACTTGGGCAGACGATCTCGGCGATCATACGCATCATACGAACGATCGTATGCACCTGCTTCAGGTTACGGCAGGGAGTTCCCAGTTCCTTCCAGATATACGGAACCGCATCGATACGGATCACGTCCATTCCCTGGTTTGCAAGGAAGAGGAAGTTGTACATCATCTCATTGAAAACACGGGGATTGCCGTAATTCAGATCCCACTGGTACGGATAAAAGGTAGTCATGACATAGTGACCGATATCCGGAAGCCAGGTAAAGTTCCCCGGAGCAGTGGTCGGGAATACCTGTGGTACGGTCTTTTCGTACTCGTCCGGGATCTCACGGTTGTTGTAGAAGAAGTAACGGCTCATATATTCGCCGTCACCCTGGCGTGCTTTTTTGGCCCACTCATGATCCTCGGAGGTGTGGTTCATAACAAAATCCATACACAGGTTCATTCCGTTTTTGTGGCATTTATCTGCAAGGGCAGCCAGGTCCTTCATAGTACCAAGGTCCGGGCGGACTTTGCGGAAGTCGGCTACTGCGTAACCACCGTCGGAACGGCCCTTCGGAGTGTCCAGAAACGGCATCAGATGCAGGCAGTTCACGTTGCATTCCTTAAGATATGGAAGCTTGGCAGAAACTCCCTTGATGTTGCCGGCAAAATTGTCAATATAGAGCATCATGCCAAGCATATCCTTCTGGCGGAACCAGTCCGGATTTTTTTCTCTTTCCAGGTCGCGGTTTTTGAGCGCGCGGCGGCGTGCTGTAAAATACTGGTACATCTGGTCGCAGAGCTCTGCAAACATATCGTCATTGTGATAAAGCTCTGTGTACAGCCATCGAAGCTCGTCGTGATGATGGTTTAAACGTTCCTGAAAAATTTCCTGATCTTTTTTCATGATTTCCTCCCTGAATAGATATTTATAGATGTCGGGAAACCTGTAAAATATTTCCCGGCGGTAATGGTTATCTGACATTTTTCCACAGAATTATAGCATGAAGTTTCCAGTACATGAATATACGGGTTGTTATGGAATATGGAAAAATGTTGTAAGTATTTTCAGTCTCCTGTTGTCTGCCGTCGTATCAGAACAGGAGTGATCTTTTTGTGGATCGGTTTTTGAAGCGGTGCCGGTTTTCTTTTCTTCATTTCGTTCATCTGTTCCACAAGCAGTTCCATGGTAGTCTGTGCGATCACATCAATCTGCTGTCCAATAGTAGTGATCGGGATGATGGACTCCGCAGCAATGGGTGAATTATCGAATCCGATGATCTGATATTCATCCGGCAGACAGTTGTATTTCTGGAAGATCAGATTGAGAAATATATTTGCGTAAGTATCATTGGATAAAAATATGCCTTTTTTCTGACCGGAATATTTACTGTCAATATCCTGAAAGATCACACGCATCTGTTCAAAAAGCTCCTGATAGGAATCACCGGAAACATTAAGGTTCAGTTCATAAGGAACATGATATTCCCGGCATGTTTCCTCAAAGGCACGGATACGGTCATAAGCCGGAATATTCTCAGGTACATGGACATTGATGTGGATTAGTACATCACACTGATTACGTATCAGCAGAGAAGTAGCCTGCATGCTGCCCATGTAATTGTCTGTTGTAACGCTGCATATATGTTCTGCTTCACGTTCAATGGCGATCACAGGAATATTATAGGAAGCCAGTTTTTCAGAGGAAAGAGTATGGCTGAGAACAATAAGTCCTTCAATCTTATAAGCCATCAGCTCGTCCAGATACTGCATTTCTTTCTCCGGGCCGCCATCACTGACAAAAACCAGAAATTTGTAATGATAATCGGAGTAACTTCGAAGAAGCTGTGTCAGCATTTCGGAATAATAATGAAGATAAAGGTTCGGGACAATGATCCCTACAAATTCGCTTTTTCCATTGGCAAGAACCCTGGCAAGCTTGTTTTTTCTGTAGCCGAGCTCATCAAGGGCTTTTGCGATCTTTTCCTGATTTTCCAGGGTCAGAGAATCCGGATGATTGAAATATCTGGAGATCGTAGTCTTGGAAAAACCAGTGTATTCTGCAATATCGGCAAATGTTACCTGTTTTTTAGCCATAAAAAAATAGTCTCCTTTTAACAGCAGAAAGTTATGATACGGAATGCAGATGTGATCATATAAGAGAAATCTGCAGACCGTACAGGATAATTGGATTGATGTAATTAAGTATAACAATACAGACGTTAAATAGCAATAAAAAAATAACCAGTTAAGTTACCGGTAACTTTTCTTAAATAAATTAACAAAAAAGGTTGACAGAAGCTATGGCATATAGTAGTATCAAATTATAAAGTAACCGGTTACTTTACCGGTTACTAAATAAGAACGAAAGAACAAAAAGGGAGGAAAAGAGAATGAAAAAAGGTTCTGCGAAAGCTGTCCCGGCAGGAAAAAGAACTGCTGCAGAAAAGCTTCAATATGTGAAAAAGAACTGGCAGCTGTATGTGTTTTTTCTGTTGCCTGCACTTCTTCTGACGATCATCTTCAAATACGTGCCCATGGGTGGCGTACTGATCGCTTTTGAGGACTACAATGTCATTGATGGTGTATTTGGAAGCAAATGGGTAGGACTGGAATACTTCCGGAGATTTCTGGCATCACCGGATTTTATGAATTATCTTGTGAACACTCTGAAACTGAGTATTTACGGACTACTGTGGGGATTTCCGATTCCAATCATCCTGGCACTTCTTCTGAATCAGATCCGGAGAGCCGGGATCAGGAAAAAAATTCAGCTTCTGATCTATGCGCCGAATTTTATTTCCGTTATCGTACTCTGTGGTATGGTTCGTATGTTTCTTTCACCGGTAGGTCCGCTGAATAAACTGATCGGTTCTGATGCCAACTGGATGACCATGCCGGCAGCATTTCGTACCATTTACATAGCCAGCGGAATCTGGCAGACAGCCGGATGGGCATCCATTATGTATACAGCAGCACTTGCCAATGCAAGTAAGGATCTGGAAGAGGCAGCAGTGGTGGATGGAGCAAATATTCTGCAGCAGATCTGGTATGTACAGCTTCCGGCTATTAAAAACATCATTGTGATCCAGTTTATTCTTCAGGCCGGAAATATTATGAGCATTGGTTTTGAAAAAGCATATGCACTGCAGACAGATATGAACCTTCCTGCATCTGAGATTCTTTCTACTTATGTATACAGAATCGGTCTTCTGAATGGAGACTATGGATATTCTACAGCAGTGGGGCTGTTTAATTCAGTGATCAATGTAATTCTTTTGATCTTTGTAAACTGGGTAGTCAAGAAACTGAATGACGGAGAGGGATTATAGGAGGTGCTGTTATGGCAAAAGCAAAGAAAAAGAAATATTCGGCATCTGACAAAGCCATTTTAGGAATCGGATACGTACTTCTGGGTGCATTTGTACTTTCCATTCTGGTTCCGCTTTTATATGTTGTGATCGCATCCTTTATGGATCCGAATGTGCTGAACAGCCAGGGGATCAGCTTTGATGTGCGGAAGTGGACGATCGATGCGTACCGCAGAGTTCTTGAAAATAATATGATCTGGAGAGGCTTTGCAAACTCATTTTTTTATTCCCTGGTGTTTACCATTATTTCAGTTCTGGTAACTCTGCTGGCAGCATATCCAATGTCCAAGAAAGAATTTGTGGGAAGAAATTTCTTCAATGTTATTTTTCTCATTACCATGTTTTTCGGTGGAGGAATGATCCCGACTTTTATCCTGATCAATCAGTTGCATCTGGTAAATACAATCTGGGCAATCCTGCTTCCGGGTGCGTTTAATGTCTGGAACATGATCCTTGCCAGAACCTATTATCAGTCTATCCCCAAGGAACTCAGAGAGGCATCTGCCATTGACGGTGCCACGGAAATCGAGCATTTTTTCAAGATTATGATGCCGGTATGCAAACCGATCATCGCAGTGCTTGCACTGTGGTCCTTTGTAGGAATGTGGAACAGTTATTTTGACGCTATGATTTATTTGAATGATGCGAAACTGCAGCCATTGCAGCTGGTACTTCGTTCCATCCTTGTACAGAATACACCGCAGCCCGGAATGATCGCAGATATCCAGAGTACTGCACAGATGGCAAAGGTAGCGGAACTTCTGAAATATGCTACGATCATTGTATCAAGTTTACCGCTTCTGATCATGTATCCATTCTTCCAGAAATATTTTGACCAGGGCATTATGGTTGGTTCTGTAAAAGGCTGATGACAGGAGGTTGATAATGATGAAAAAAAGAATGAAGGCATTATTGGCAATCGGGCTTTCTGCAATTATAATGGTATGCAGTGCCGGATGTGGAAATGGAAAAGAACACATGAAAGCAGAAACAGATCCGGATACCCCGGTGGAAGATGTGTCCTTTCCTCTGAAAGAAAAAGCAGAGCTGTCTTTTATTACCAGTGCACCTGCAACATCTACACAGGAACCTAATGAAAGAACGATCTTTGAAAGACTGGAAAAGCAGACCAATGTCCACATTGACTGGACCTGTTTTGTATCGGATCAGTTTGATGACAAAAAAAATCTGGCGCTGGCACAGTTCGGAAATCTTCCGGATGGACTTTTTAACGCAGGGATGAGTGATTATGATCTTCTTCGTTATGCCAAACAGGGAATCATTATTCCGGTAGAAAATCTCATTGATAAATACATGCCGAATCTTAAGGCTGTATTTGAAAAATACCCGGAATACAGAACAATGTGTACAGCACCGGACGGACATATTTATTCTTTCCCATGGATCGAGCAGCTTGGTGCGGGGAAAGAAGCCATTCAGGCAATTGGAGATATTCCCTACATTAATAAAAAATGGCTGGATTATCTGAAGCTGGACGTTCCGACTACAACTGAGGAACTGGAACAGGTTCTGATCGCTTTCCGCGACAATGCAGATAAACTGGAAAAGAAATTCAACATTGAGGGTGGTGTGATCCCGATGTCCTTTATCATCAATAATGGTGATCAGGATCCTGCAATTCTCATCAACGGATTCGGAGAAGGATATGGTGACACCGGTGATCATTTTGCAGTGAAAGATGATGGAACCGTTATTTATACAACTGTACAGGAAGGCTATAAAGAAGGTATTCAGTGGCTCCATCAGCTGGTAGAAGAAAAGCTGGTGGATCCGGAGGCTTTTACCCAGGAATGGTCAACTTATGTTGCAAAAGGTAAGAACCACAGATATGGTCTGTGTTTCACCTGGGATATTGCAAATATTGATAACAATGAAGATTATGTAATGCTCCCGGCGCTGGCCGGTCCGGATGGTCTTGTAAATATCACAAGACAGAATAACAGTGAAACCAGTGGCTTTGACAGAGGACGCTGCGTTCTGACTACAAGCTGTCGAAATACGGCACTGGCAGCAGCATGGATCGATCAGATGTATGAACCGATCCAGTCTCCGCAGAATAACTGGGGTACTTACGGGGAAAAAGATTCATTTAATATCTTTGAGATGTCCGAGAATGCAGAAGGTGGTCAGATGCTGAAACATATGGATCTGGGAGATGCATCTCCGGTAGAGGTTCGTGAAGCACAGTCTGTAAACGGACCGTTGGCAATACTTAACGAGTATTACGATGTATATGTAACAGAGCCGGCAGATGCAAAATGGCGTCTCGACAATATGCACGAAACATATCTTAAGGATATGAACAGTAAATATGTGTATCCGAATGTATTTATGAGTATTGATGATACCAATAAAGTATCTCAGTATGACACGGATATCAAGAAGTATGCGGAACAGAAAAAAGCAGACTGGATCCTGAATGGCGGCATCGATAAAGAATGGGATTCCTATCTGAAAAAGATGGAGCAGTATGGACTGTCTGATTATCTGGCAATCAAACAGAAATATTTTGACCAGTATCAGAAGTCTCTTAGTGAGACAGAGAAATAAAAACAGAAAAAGATACCGGTCAGAAACATAAAAAGGAAAGAGAGAGCAGAGTATGAGTGAAAAACTTGAAAAAGCACGTCTTTATGAAATAGAGGAAGCAAAAAATATCCCGCAGGAAGAGAAACCGGCCTTTCATGTATCTGCACCGGTTGGCTGGATCAATGATCCCAATGGATTTTCTGTTTTTAAAGGAAAGGTACATCTTTTTTACCAGTATCATCCTTACAGCCGTGACTGGGGCCCTATGCACTGGGGCCACAGTGTGACGGAGGATATGATCAGATGGGAGCAGCTTCCTACAGCGCTTGCACCGGATCAGGAATATGATCGAGAGGGATGCTTTTCCGGAAGTGCTATTGAAGCGGATGGAAAACAGGCTTTGATCTACACAGGAGTTACAACAGAAAAGCTGCCGGATGGAAAAGAAGAAGTCCGGCAGAATCAGTGCCTTGCCTGGGGTGACGGAAAAGATTATGTAAAGGCAGAGAAAAATCCGGTAGTCACCGGGGATATGCTTCCGGAGAAATGCAGCAGAGTTGATTTCCGTGATCCGAAGGTATGGGAAGATAACGGAACATACCATATGCTCGTAGGATGCCGCAGCGAAGAAATTCCTGGACAGGTAGTTCTGTTTTCCAGTAAAGATCTGAAAGAATGGAAATTTGAAACAATTCTTGCGGAGAACTCCACAGGAGAAATCGGTGTTATGTGGGAATGCCCCGATTTCTTTCCGCTTGGGGATAAACATGTGCTGATCTGTTCTCCGCAGCATATGCGGGCAAAAGGGTATGAGTTTCATAATGGACATAATTCCCTATATTTTACGGGAGATTATGACAGCGAAAAACATACATTTGAAAAAGACGCACCGGTAAGTCTGGACTACGGACTTGATTTTTATGCGCCGCAGACAACCCTTCTTCCAGATGGAAGAAGAGTGATGATCGCCTGGATGAAATCCTGGGATAGCTGTGTGATCAAGGAAAAGCAGAGATGGCAGGGAATGATGACTCTTCCGAGAGAGCTGGAATATCGTGACGGAAAGATCTGGCAGAAGCCGGTCCGGGAAATTGAGAATTATCGGAAAAACCGTTGCTGTTATGAGAATGTAAAAGTGGGTGAGAGCTTAAGCCTTGAAGGCGTCCGTGGCCGAATGATCGATCTGACTGTGGAACTGCAGAACGCAGATGGCATCATGGATGGAAGCAGGAACTCCGGAAATCCAAATCAGGAAGCATTGGATGTGTACAATGAGTTCCGGATTGAGCTTGCACGCAATGAAGAATATACAACGGTCTTTACCTATGATCGAAAAAGACAGATACTGGAAATCGACAGAACCTGGAGCGGGGTGCAGCGTGATGTTATATGTACAAGAAAGCTCCAGATCACAGATGACAGACAAAATCTGAAGCTGCGTTTTATCCTGGATCGAAGCTCCATAGAGCTTTTTATCAATGATGGAAGCAAAACTGCGACTACCGTGATCCCAACACCAGTGGAAGCAGATGAGATCCTGTTTCACAGTGACGGAAATGCTGTGATCCAGGTTGAGAAATATGATATTGTGTTGTAGAAGCCTCTCAAATATTGACAATTTCTCTATTTTTGTATAACATAGGGGAAGTTGCTTACGCCGGATCAGGAGTTATTCGTATCTCCTGATCCGGCATATATTTACAGGAGAGGAACACAGGAATGTTTTATCAGTTAAAAATCACAAGAAAAGGAACGAAACCGCCGGTATGGAGACGTTGTACTGTTGCGGCTGACGTTACATTTGCAAATATGGCAGCCATGCTTGAAAAACTGGTTCAGTATCCGGCAGGCAGCCTATATGAGATTGAATTTTTTCAGAAAAAAGTACAGATCCGTGAGAACGGTGACGGAGAAGCGAAGAATAATTTCACATTATTAAATGCAGGCGAGACAGAGACTGCAGAGCTTATGGATTCCGAGAAATGGTTTACCTTCCGTCAGTATGGTGCGGATAAGGAAACTCCGGAATACAGAGTTGATATTGAGAAGAAAGACGAGGGAACAGCAGAAGCTCCTTCTATTATAAAAGAAGTAAAGGGTGAGGATGATCCGTACTGGACAGAGGCACCAGAGCTGGGATGCACTGTAGCAGTTGAAACTGAGGTGGAAACAGCCAAAGCATCTGAAGACATTGCTGCAACAGTAGCGGCAGTAGAGGCAGCAGCCAGAGCTGCAAAAGCAGATGAGGCAGCCACAGGCAGCAGAAGAAATCCTACAGTAAAAGATTTCCTCATGTCCTATCGTAAAGAAGACCTTCTCAGCATTGCAGGTGAGCTTGGACTTCACTGCAAGGGAATGGATCAGGAAGAGATCGCCGCAAAGGTTGCCGCAGAGGTTCTTAAACCGGAGGTTATGAAAGCAAGCTTCCTCGTAGCAGACGATCAGGAGGTACTGGCTTTTGAGGCGGCTATTCAGAGAAAATGCTTCCATGTTGCAGAGGATGAGTGGAATACATTAGAATGGCTGAACGATATGGGCTACCTTGTTTCCTACAGTGATGATTACGCAGAAGTTCCGGCAGAGGTTGTAGCTGTTTACGATCAGATCAATACACCGGAGTTCCAGACACTTCGCAGCCAGGTAAACTGGTTGAAGGATTGCCTTATTATGGTAAGCTATCTGTATGTATCTGCACCGGCAAAGACCGTATATGAGATGTTTAAGCAGAGAAAAGGCTTTGACATCGGATATGACAGATTCATCGAGCTGTATCATACCATTCCGGAGAAGGCCTGTATCTGTGAGCTTGCGGAGGATCAGCTGATTCTGAAATCCGCACTGGTCAATAACATTTACAAGGATATCGAGAGACGTCAGGGTGGACGGAAATTCTATATTCCGTCTGTAGATGAGATCCTGGATTATTCCGAAAACGGGTATCCAACAAAATCTGCTTCTTACCAGAGACTGGGCAGATTCCTGCTGGATGAGATAAAGGTTTCCGATGCAGTGAAGGATCAGGTACTGTTCTTTATTTACAAAGAATGCTCCATGGATGGCAGAATGTCAGCGATCATGGAAAACCTGAACCAGAAGGGGATCCAGTTTAACGATGAGCAGCTTGAGAAATTTACAAAGCTGATCATGGAGGCAAACAATAACACAAGAATGCTGGAATTCCGCGGTTACACACCGAATGAGATCTCAGGAGCAGTATGGCCGTTTGCCACAGGCAAGCCGCACACTGCAATGCCGAACAGCTTTGTGCCGACAGCAATGCCGATGCAGCCGGCATCTGCAAGAAAAATCTATCCCAACGATCCGTGTCCGTGCGGAAGCGGTAAGAAATATAAGAAGTGCTGCGGAAGAAGATAATTCTGCAGAAAATTTACCGTAATTCCGGAGCTGAAAGTTCCCATAGATCGTTGCGGAGCGACTGCGCTCATGAGTGAGCAGCGAACGCGGATGATCTGGTCCGATTTATCGTTTGATGCAGTATCTCCGGAAATACCATACAAATTAATATAAGACAGTTCGTTTGTACCATCCTGTCTATAAATAAAACCAGGGCTGAAGAAGATGTGAGAATCAGGGCAGACTCGTGGCGGGTCTGCCCTTTTTTTACTTTAACTGGATCAAGGCCGGGAATCCCGGCTTTTTTTATTTATGGAAATATCCGGGTGGTGTGACAGATCCAGAAGGAGGAAAAATTTATGTATCAGTTAAAAACAGAAGCAGATTTCGATTCGGCACACTTTCTGTCCGGTTACACCGGCAAATGTTCCAACATCCATGGTCATCGCTGGCATGTGGAGATTGAGATCGAAAGCCGGAAGCTGGAGAAAAACGGTCAGGGGCGAGGGATGCTGGTAGACTTCGGAGATCTGAAAAAGGATCTTCGGGAGCTGGCAGATTCCATGGATCACACGCTGATCTATGAAGAAAATACATTACGTCCGAAAACGCTGGAAGCACTGGATGAGGAAGGCTTTCATCTGGTGAAGGTTCCCTTTCGCCCTACAGCAGAGAATTTTTCAGAATATTTTTTCAGGAAAATGGAAGAAAAGGGCTATCCTGTAAAAAGAGCTGTTGTTTACGAAACACCAAATAACTGTGCAGCTTACCGGGAAACGGAAGAAGAAACGGAGGCGGTATGGCTATGAGTACCTATCAGGTTGTAGAGAAATTTGTCAGCATCAACGGAGAGGGCAGACGGGCAGGAGAGCTTGCCGCTTTTATCCGGTTTAAGGGCTGCAATCTTCAGTGCAGCTATTGTGATACCAGCTGGGCAAATGAGCCGGGATGTGAGAGTGAAAGGCTGACAGAAGAAGAGCTCCTTTCCTGGATCCGTGAAACAGGCGTAAAAAATGTGACACTTACAGGCGGGGAACCACTTTTACGGAAAGGCATGGAGGAGCTGATCGAGGCAATCCTGGAGGATCCATTCCGGCGGGTGGAGATTGAGACCAATGGAAGCGTAGATCTGAAGCCTTATCATATATTAAAAAAACGTCCGTCCTTTACCATGGATTATAAAGCACCGGACAGCGGCATGGAAAAAGAGATGCTCCTTTCCAATCTGGAGCTTCTGGGCAGTGAGGATACGCTGAAATTCGTGGTCAGCAGCCGCAGAGATATGGAAAAAGCTCTGGAAATCCTGGAAAAGTACAGGCTGGTCGGAAAAACGGCAGTTTATTTCAGCCCTGTTTTCGGCAGGATCCAGCCGGTGGAGATCGTGGATTTCCTTATGGAAAAAAAGCTCAACGATGTAAAGCTTCAGATCCAGCTTCATAAGGTGATCTGGGACCCGCAGAAACGGGGAGTATGACAGGAAAACATATCACAATATAACAAGAAATACCGCAGAAAAGGAGAACGCTATGAAAGCACTTGTACTTGCAAGCGGCGGTGTGGATTCCACCACCTGCCTGGGGCTTGCCGTAAACAAATATGGAAAAGAGAATGTAATTGCATTAACAGTAGCTTACGGACAGAAGCACACAAAAGAAATCGAGGCTGCCAGAAAAACAGCAGAATATTACGGAGTGGAGCATCTTTATCTGGATCTGGAGCCGATCTTCCGGTACAGTGACTGCTCGCTGCTGAAGCATTCAGACAGAGAGATCCCGCACGAAAGCTATGCAGAGCAGCTGAAGGAAACCGATGGCTCACCGGTTTCAACCTATGTGCCGTTCCGGAACGGATTATTTCTTTCCTCGGCAGCAAGTATTGCGCTGTCAAAAAACTGCAGTGTGATCTATTACGGAGCACATGCGGATGATGCAGCCGGAAATGCATATCCGGACTGCAGCAGTGCGTTTCACAATGCGATCAACGAGGCGATCTATCAGGGAAGCGGCGGCCAGCTGAAGGTTGAGGCGCCTTTTGTCAGCTGCACAAAGGCAGAGGTCGTAAAAACCGGCCTGGAGCTGAATGTTCCTTATGAACTGACCTGGAGCTGTTACGAAGGCGGCGAAAAGCCCTGCGGTGTGTGTGGAACCTGTATTGACAGAGCAGAGGCATTCCGGCTCAATGGAGTGAAGGATCCGGCACTTGACAGATAGATCGGATCATAAATATCCGTTTGACCATAGAAAGGAAAAAAATATGAGCAGAAAAAACCTGGAAAAAGAAGGGATCACCCTTCTCGGAAATCAGAAAGTAAAATATCCGGACAATTATGCTCCGGAGGTACTGGAAACATTTTTGAACAAGCACCCGGACAACGATTACTTTGTAAAATTTAACTGCCCGGAATTTACAAGCCTTTGTCCCATTACCGGACAGCCGGATTTCGCGACGATCACGATATCCTACGTACCCGGTGAAAAAATGGTGGAGAGCAAATCTCTGAAGCTGTATCTTTTCAGCTTCCGCAATCACGGAGATTTTCATGAGGATTGCGTGAACATCATTATGAAGGATCTGATCCGTCTTATGGACCCGAAATACATTGAGGTCTGGGGAAAATTTACTCCGAGAGGCGGCATTTCCATTGATCCCTACTGCAATTATGGAAAGGCCGGAACCAGATGGGAGGAGATTGCCTGGAAACGCCTTGCAGAGCATGACATGTACCCGGAAAAGATCGATAACCGGTAGAAAAACAAAAAGTCCCTGTTTTTACTGCGAAAAGCAATGAAAGCAGGGGCTTTTTGTTTAGTGTGCCTGACAGCGTAGGCTTATCTTTATGACAGCCGGATGCATTCTGATTCTGTGCCAAACAGATCAGCGATCACATCGTGCACGGTTTCGATCTTATCTGCCATATAGGCCTTTGCTCCGCAGAACAGCAGGCCGTTTTCCACGTCGCCCTTTACGGCGGCGATCAGCTTGTCTGTAATGCAGTAAGGGATCTCGCCGGGGGAACATTTGGCAAGGCAGCGGTGGCATGGGCTGTGTGGGATTTTTTCACCGGCCATGACGTGCTGCATGAAGGGATTCATAATGGCACGTCCCGGCATACCTACCGGGCTTTTTACAATGGCAATGTCGTCCTTTGCGGCGTGGATCAGGGATTCTTTCAGCCGGATGTCTGCGTCACATTCTTCCGTTGGGATAAAGCGGGTGGCGACCTGAACGCCGTCCACACCAAGATCAAGGACATGCTTTACATCCTCGTGCGTGGCGATGCCGCCGGCAGCTACTACAGGGATTTCCGTGCCGAATTTTGCGGCATAGCTTTTTACAGTCTGGACGATCTTTCGGATCTCATTGTCGTAGGCTTCCGGTGTATAGGAATCCAGCTCTTCCTTGTGGAAGCCCAGATGACCGCCTGCCTGGGGACCTTCGATCACCACAAGATCTGCAGTGCGTTTGTACTTTCTTTCCCAGTATTTCAGGATAATCTTTGCAGATTTGTCCGTTGAGACAATGGGGGCGATCTTTGTTTTGCTTCCGCTGACAAGAGCAGGGAGCTCTGTAGGAAGTCCTGCACCGGAGATGATCAGGTCAGCACCGGCCTGGACAGCTGCCTTTACATGAGATGCATACTCTTTCAGTGCAACCATGATGTTGTAGCCAATGATACCGTCAGGAGAAATCCTGCGTGCTTTTTTCATCTCGGACAGGATAGCCCGCTGGTTGGCTTCTTCGGTATTCCGGTCGAAATCCTTTTCGCGGTAGCCGATCTGAGCGGTGGAAATGATTCCGATTCCGCCTTCCTTTGCAACGGTGCCTGCCAGCCGGCCAAGGCTGATGCCGACACCCATTCCACCCTGGATCAGGGGAAATCTCGTAAGTTTATCACCGATTTTAAAATTCTTCATAATGATCAGATCCTCACATTCATTTGCGTTCTTTAAATGATTTTAATATAAAATAGTTTTATCATCAAAGTATATCATAACGGAGAAATTTGTCAATGTATATGTAGGAAGGTTGGCTCAGGGAGATGTGGTGATTTGTCGGTATAGCTTTTCGGAATAAGAAAAGGGTGAGCTGACAGCATTACGCTGTGTAGTCTCACCCTTTTTATGTGTGATGAAATCTAAAACTGTAAAGCAGTAGACTGTAGCTGAACTCCGTCTGGCAAAA
This sequence comes from Blautia schinkii, assembly GCF_013304825.1. GTDB lineage: Bacteria > Bacillota > Clostridia > Lachnospirales > Lachnospiraceae > Blautia_A > Blautia_A schinkii_B. The sequence continues at coordinate 105,466 of NZ_JAAWUO010000012.1, forward strand.
TCAGAATTTAAACAGATTCAGACCGATCTCTTCGTTGAACTCACGACCGATTTCTCCGTCGATCACCTGGATCTGGATCTCGGCGGTAGCACTGATGATGGCACGGTTCAGATGGCCGCCGTGTACAAGGCCTTTTTCGTCACCGGCCGCGATATGGAGATGAAGATAAACGTCACCGTCTTTACGGGTAACGGTACCGGTAAGAGAAACAATCTCATAAGCTCCCTGAAACTGGATAGAGTGGTATTCCTTTGTTACGGTGTTGTATACACCTGCAGTGAAATCATTGATGGCACCAAGGCCTGTGACCTGTGCAAGGCGGATGTTCTCTTTCTCTGCAACCTTGCCGATCTCCTCCAGGATCTCTTCCTTCGGATCAAGTCGAAGATAGATCGTGTTTCCAAAACGTCTGTATTCCATGATAAAAAACCTCCCTGTAAATTTTTTGATTTTCCCATTGTCTGAGTATGATTCCAGTATAATACATTCATGTTTTTATTCAATAGTTACATTAATCAGATTACAGCACTTCCGGAAATCACTGCATCATGCTCTGTCCAACTTCTTTTTAACCGAATCAAGTAAGTCCCCTGCTTCAATTGCGAGGAGCAATAAGCAGTGGGTGGGACTTACTTGTATCAGGAGGGGTACAAGCCCCTCCTGATAAACTGCGGAGCAGTTATTCGGTTATGAGCAAGTAGCGAAAGCGGATTGCGAATATCCGATTGACTTTATTAATTTCTGGAATTGCTATAGGTGTATTTTTTACATGTTCAGATTTTTTACATGAAAAAAAGGACTAAACCGATGAAAATATTGAATTTATATTTTTACCGGCTTTTTTTATAATGATTTTCATAAAGAACGGAATGTAAGAACTGTAAACTGGAAGCAGCAGGGAAAGGGTGAAAGTATGAAAAAAAGATTTGGTCAGATGATCAAGGTAAAACCGGAAAAGCTTGCCGAATATAAAAAATGGCATGCAAATCCAATGCCGGGCGTAAATGAAATGATCAAAGAATGCGGCCTGAAAAATTATTCTATCTACAGCAGAGGAGAATATCTTTTTACATATTTTGAGTACGAAGGCGAAGATTTCGATGCAGATATGGCAAAGATGGCAGCAGATCCGGCAACACAAAGATGGTGGGATGTTGTAAAACCGCTGATGTCACCCCTTCCTGACAGAGCAGAGGGCGAATTCTGGTCAGATATGGAAGAAATTTATCACCTTAACTAATAAGCAAAAGCAATAGATATGGAGGAAAAGAAACATGAACAGTAGAGAAAGATTTATCGCAACTGTAGAAAGAAAACCGGTAGACAGACCGGCCTGCTGGCTGGGTGATCCGACACCGGAGGCAGTTCCTGCACTTTGCGATTACTACCATGTAGACAATATCAAAGAACTGAAAAAAGTATGCGGAGATGACTTCTACGCAGTAGAGATCCCGTACAAATCCCCGACATGCTCCGCAATTTTCGCGGCATTTGACTGGTATATGAACGGAAGCAATGTAGATACAGAGCACAGAACACTGACAGCAGACGGATGCTTTGCACAGTGTGAGGATCTTGAAGATGTGGAGGCAGTGAATTTCCCATGGCCGGATCCGGAGCTTTATATCGATCCGGAAGAGTGCCGCCGTCTTGTTGATGAGGCACCGGATGATAAAGTAGTTATGGGTATGCTCTGGGCCTGCCACTTCCAGGATACCTGTGCTGCATTCGGAATGCAGACATGCCTTATGAACATGGTTGCAGAGCCTGAGATGGTACATTATGTAGATGATCATATTGTAGATTTTTATCTGAAAGCTCTTAAGATTTTCCTTGAGGCAACAAAAGGTAAAGTACAGGCAATCCTCATCGGTGATGATGTAGGAAGTCAGAGAGGCCTGATGATCAGCCCGGCTCTTATCAGCGAGTTCGTTATTCCCGGAGCAAAGAAACTTATCGATCTGGCACACAGCTATGGCGTAAAGGTTGTATATCATTCCTGCGGATCTATTGTTGAAGCTATCCCGCTTCTCATTGAGGCTGGCGTTGATGTTATCCATCCGATCCAGGCACTTGCAGCAGGTATGGATCCTGCAAACCTGAAAGATAAATTCGACGGAAAGATTTCTTTCTGCGGCGGTGTTGATACACAGGATCTTCTTCCGAACGGAACACCGGAGCAGGTAGCTGCAAAGGTTAAAGAGCTTCGTACCTACTTCCCGACAGGCCTTATCGTATCACCAAGCCATGAGGGATTACAGCCGGATGTTCCGCCAAGCAATATCAAGGCGCTGTTTGACGAAGCAACCAAGATCTACGAATAGGGAGGAAGAAAAATATGATTATTATTGGAGAAAAAATCAACGGTTCCATTCCTTCTGTTGCAGAGGCTATTGCAAAAAGAGATGCGGAGTTTATCAAAGACCGTGCAAGAAAACAGGCAGAGGCCGGAGCAACATTTATCGATTGCTGTGCATCTGTTCCGGAGGAAGAGGAAGTTGAAACACTGAAATGGATGATCGACTGTATTCAGGAAGTAACAGACCTTCCGATTTCTGTGGATAGTCCAAGTGCTGATGTACTGATTCAGGCTTATAAATTCTGTAAACGTCCGGGACTTTTCAATTCTGTATCCGGCGAGGGCGACAAGATCGACAAGATTTTCCCTGTTATGGCACAGGAAGAAAATAAAGGCTGGGAAGTTATCGCTCTTCTCAGTGATGATACCGGAATCCCGAAAAATGCAGCAGACAGACTTCGCGTATTTGATAAGATCATGGCAAAAGCCAAAGAGTACGGAATCGCTCCATCCAGGATCCACATTGATCCGCTGGTAGAGATGCTTTGTACATCTGAGAACGGAATTGAGACAAATATCGAAGTTATCACTTCTGTTCGTGAGCAGTATCCGTCCATTCACATTACAGCAGCGATCAGCAATATTTCTTTCAACCTGCCGGTTCGTAAGCTGATCAACCTTGGATTTATGGTACTGGCTATGAATGCCGGACTGGACAGTGGAATCCTTGATCCGACAAACAGAGACATGCTTGGCCTTATTTATGCAACAGAAGCTCTTCTTGGAGAAGATGACTACTGTATGGAGTACATCGGAGCATACAGAGAGGGTCTTATTGGACCTGTAAAAAAATAATCAGGATCCCTTCAGGTTTGCAGAGCCTGCGGAGGACTCTGCAAACGAATCCCATAAAAAATACGATAAAAGCTGAGATGAGTGCGAAAAATTATCAGCCTGTCCGTAGCAAATAATGAATATACATAATATTTGGAGGTAGAACAATGTCAAAAATCGAAGAAGTTGCAAAATTAGTAGAAATCGGTAAAGCGAAACTGGTAGGAAAAGCAGTGCAGGAAGCTCTTGATGAAGGCTGCGATCCACAGGAGATCTTAAATAAAGGTATGATCGATGCCATGGCTGTTGTAGGTGAGAAGTTCAAAAATAATGAGATCTTTGTACCTGAGATGCTGGTAGCAGCAAGAGCCATGAAAAAAGGTGTTGAGGTTCTGAAACCGCATCTTGCATCCGGAGCTACAGGCGTAAAGGGTAAACTTATCATTGCAACAGTAGCAGGAGACCTTCATGATATCGGTAAAAACCTTGTTGCCATGATGATCGAGAGTGCAGGCTTCGAGGTTATCGACCTTGGTGTTGACGTTTCCAATGACAAGATCATCGAGTGCTACAGAGAGAACCCGGATACAAAGATCATCGCTCTTTCCGCTCTTCTTACAACAACAATGCCTGCACTTCGTGATGCTGTAGATGCACTGAACAAATCTGATTTCAGAAGCAATATCAAGGTTATGGTCGGCGGAGCACCGATCACTCAGGAATTCGCAGACGAGATCGGCGCAGACGGATATTCCGAGGATGCTGCAAGTGCTGCAACACTGGCAAATCAGCTGATCGGAGCATAACTGAATAATCCAACCGCTTATGATAAACCTATGCCATCAGGGATACCGTATGGAACAGAATTCAGAGATTCTGTTCATGCGGCATCCCTTTTGGGGTTTCAGAAACATATTGTCTGTACTTTATCTTCTGGCATCCTCAACAGCTTTATACATAGCCATGATATTCTGAGGAGGAACATCGCCGAGGATGTTGTGCTCCTGGTTGAATACGAATCCACCATCCTGGAAGAAGATATCGATCATGCGTCTGCAATAATCGTAAACCTCTTTTTCGGTTCCCATGTTCAGAATTTTCCTGGTGTTGCAGCCGCCACCCCAGAAGGTGATATCCTTGCCGTATTCCTGTTTCAGCTTCGCAGGATCCATGTTAGCTGCAGAAGTCTGAACCGGATTAAGAATATCGAAGCCGGCTTCTGCCAGATCACCGATCACCGGGAAAATGGAACCACAGGAATGAAGGAAAGTCTTCATGCTGCTGTGTTTATGTACATACTCATTGATCTTGGTATGATACGGCTTGAATAAGGTGCGGTATTTTTCCAGGGACATGAACATGTTGTTGTTCATTCCAAGGTCATCACCGAAGCGGACGATATCTACGATTCCGTCAAGGTACTTACATGTGTTTTCCAGATTTTTAAGGTGGCGTTCCAGAAGCTGGTCATTAAGTGCAAGAACCTGCTCCGGTTCCTCATAAATATCCATGAGATAATTTTCCATTCTGCGAAGGAAAGTTCCCCATTCGAAGAAGTTGCATCCGCAGGTTATCATCAGGGCACGGTCTGTGCTGTTCTTCAGTACCAGACATCTCTCACGAAGTGTTTCCCAGAAATATTTTTCGCTGGAATGATCCCATGGACTGTGAACCATAGCACTCCAGATAACTTTTCCCATCTCTTTATCCAGATCATTGTAGTTTTCCGGATAATCTTCTTTATATGGGAAGTACTGCTGGTCAAAACACATTCCGCCGTTTGGCATCTTGGCAATAAGTGTGCCTTCGCAGTCAAAATATTCATAGGAGCCGTCCTTGTTATGTCTCGGCTTGAACCAGCTTGGCCACTGTGCGGCAACTCCGTTGGAAAGAGTTACATCGTACCAGTCAGAGTCTTCTGTGTTGAACACACGACCAACATCAAGAACATCTGCTCCGATGATATCAAGCACCTGGATCTCAGGCTGTGCAACCTGCTGGACAACATCATAAATACGGTTGTGTCCGGTTTTGATTCCGAGATAATCTTTTAATTTCCCGTAAGCCATACCGCTGATTCCGGCGCTTACGTTGCTTCCCAGATCCATAGGAAGCGAATCTGGATTCTGATGATTGATCGACGCCATTACACGTTCTCTTGGTGTCATTTTCATATATTTTTACCTCCTGTAGTTTTTCATCTGCTTCAACTTATAACTACATTATGTGAAAAAAAAGTGCGTGTTTCAATACGGTTGCCGGAATAAAAATCTAAACGTTTTACTACGAATTTTACCATATTAAATGAAGCGGATCTCATAGTGCTTATAATGAAAAACAGATAAAAACAGAGAGAAAAACGACGAAACAGAGGCGTTTGAAGGGACATAAAAATGATAACATTAAAAGACGTTGCAAGGGAAGCAGGTGTATCCATAGCAACCGTTTCCTGTGCACTGAGCGGAAAGAAAGCAGTCCGTCCGGAAACCTATACAAAGATAATGGACGCGGTGGAGAAGCTGAAATATATTCCGAATTATTCTGCCAGAAATCTGAAAAAAAAAGCCAGCAATATGGTAAGCGTGCTGCTTCCGGGAATGAGGAGCCAGTTTTACTCAGGGCTCTTTGACGGAATATCTTCTTATCTTCAGTCCCATGGATATTCCATTAATATTGCGTTTTCCAATGATTCCGCAGATGTGGAATGTACGAAGATCGACGAATTTATTACCCAGAATTCAGCAGGGCTTATTATCGTGACGACACAGCCCGGTAATACAGCTTTTTTTCAGAACCACATTATGGATTATCAGATTCCGGCGGTTTTTGTTGAGCGTGAACCGGATTCCGTGTTCTGTAATTATGTAGGGTTTCGTCATTACGATACCTTTTACAGCATAACAAAACAGGTTCTGGAACAGGGATACCGGGATATCAGTATTGTCTGTGGTCCTCTTGAGTTTTCTTCTGAGCGGAATTATGTCCGGGCATGCAGAGATGCCATGGAAACACTGGGTGAAGATTTGGCACCGGAGAAGATATGTGCGACGAATTTTACCAGAGAAGATGCATTCAGCAGTTTTATGAAAATTTTTTCCAGGAAGCCGCCGGAGGTTTTGCTGTCAACAAGTCGTGAGATCACATATGGAATTCAGACTGCCATGGAATACTGCGGATTGCGAACCCCGGAGGATATTGTTCTGATCAGCTGTTCCGAGGAATCCTGGATCAACATCAATCAGAATGATGGTGTGATCAAAATCTCCAGAAACAGTACTGTTCTGGGGGAGCAGGCAGCCAGGATACTTTTGCAGAATATCCATAACCCAAGGCTGTATGAGCAGACTATACAGGAGATTGATTTTTCGGAAAAGGATATCCGGCTTGTGAGTCTGCCGGAAAAAGAAAAGCAGCAGAAACAGAGCTTCCGGATATCCTGCAAAGAGAAAATCCGTTTTCTGGCAGTGGACAATCCGACTATCCAGGCACTGCAGCTTCTTACCGGACATTTTGAAGCGGAAACCGGGATTCAGGTAGAGTTTCACTGTGTACCTCAGAACCAGCTGCTTTCCATGATCTCGGAGTCCTGCGCTACACTGACGCAGACCTATGATTTTTATACTTATGATGTTCCGTGGCTGGAATATATGGTTCAGAATATGTGTCTTGCAGATATTTCTTCCTTTATTGAAAGTGACAGCTTCAGAAAGGATCAGTTTTTTCAGTCAGGTTTCCAAAACTGCCAGTTGAACGGACGGTATTTCGGAATCCCGGTGAGCGGAGGAACACAGCTTCTTTTCTACAGAAAAGATCTGTTTGAAAACAGGGAGCTTCAGGCTGAATATCAGAAAAGGAGTCTGATATCACTTCGCGCACCGAGAACATGGAAGGAATTTAATGATGTGGCTGCCTTTTTTACAAGGAAGGAGAATCCTGCGTCACCTACAGAATACGGAGCTTCTTTTGCGGGAGCGATCGATGAAGAACTGGCACCGGAGATCCTGATCAGGCTCTGGGCCTGCGGCGGAAAGCTGTGGGATAATTATCATAGGCCAACCTTTCATACGAAGGAGAACAGAATGGCTTTTGAGAGTATTCTCCATACGCTGGATTATATACCGGAGAAAGATATGAACAGATCTATCACTCAGACAGTAGATGATTTCTGTACAGGCAGGACAGCTATGCTGATCACATATTCAGAGTTTGCCCATGGAATAAACCGGCGGGTGAAAGAGAATGTATCCGGTCGGATCGCTTCCGGTATGGTTCCGGGAAAAGCACCTGCCAGTGTAGGATGGAATCTGGGACTGAATCCTTTTTCCTCACACAGAGAATCTGTCTGCCGATTTTTTTCCTGGCTGTGCAACAGTGATACGAATCTGTATCTGACTATACTGAATGGTGCGTCAACAGTTGTGACACCGTACCGCAACAGTGAGCTGCTGAAGCTGTATCCCTGGCTGGCCAGCACTGAGGAGAGCCTTCAGTATGCAAAAAGACGAAACAGTCCGTATCGAAAGAATCGCCTGATTATTCCTGTAGAGCAGATTGAGAAGATCATGTGTCAGGCTCTGCGAAAAACATATCAGGGAGATATCTCTGTTGAGGAGGCGCTGAAAGCAGCACAGGAAGAGGCGGATCACCTGTTCAGCATGTATGGATATCCAACGATTCATGAAATATTCAGAAGATGACGAAAAACCACGTTTGATAATTTTTTGTAATATGCAATATACACAAGAATAATTGTGGGAAAAGTTGTAACTTTTGTGAAAATATAGTATAATCAACGAAAAAGTGCACGAAAAACAGACAAAAATTATATATAATCACGGGCAATGTACAGATGGGAGGGGAAGAAAATGTATACACTTCTGATTGCTGATGATGAACCTCTTATCCGCAATGGGGTGAAAAAGATCATAGACTGGGAATCTCTGGGATTTTCGGAGATTTTTCTTGCGGAGGATGGACAGGAGGCACTGGATATCATACGGAAAAATCATGTGGATCTTGTGCTGACAGATATTGTGATGCCGTTTATGGATGGTCTGGAGCTGACGGAGATCCTTTCAAGGGAATTTCCGCAGATCCATGTTGTGATCCTCACTGGACATGAGGATTTTCAGTATGCACAGAAATCTGTCGGACTTGGAGTGAAGAACTATATCCTGAAGCCTATCGGTGCCGAAAGCCTTTATAAGGAAATGAAGGAGATCTGCGAGAAGCTTCATATAGAGAACAGCCAGAGACAGTATATCCAGTCAATGAAGAATCAGCTTCGCCAGAGCCTGCCTGTACTTCAGGAACAGACACTGAACAAGATCGTCTGTTCTGCAGACCGTAATCTCAGGCTGTATCTGGAGAGGGCAAAAAGCCTTCAGCTGGATATGAGCCAGGCACCATATGAGATTGGAGTCATGGATCTTGATATGGAAAATATTTCAGGGGCAGATTATGATCTTTATCTTTTTGCATCCCGGAATATTGTGAAAGAATGTCTGGGAAAAGAGCATTATGTTTTTGAAGATGGAAAAGACAGAGTGGTAATTTTGTTTCGCTGCGGTACACTTGAAGCAGAATCGCATGATCTTATTTATGATGTCCTCTGTATTATCCAGAAGTCTATCTATAACACGATCCGGCTGAAAACCACCTGTGCACTGGGGACAACGGCAGCCACCCTGGATGAACTGAACCAGGCCTACCGCAATGCAAAGAAAGCACTGGAGTGTAAATATTCACTGGGAAGCAATAATGTTTATGATATTGAAGACCTGAATTATCTGGAGCGTTCCTTCTATTATCCGCAGCAGGAACTTCACCATCTTACTAAGAGTATCATGATCGGCAATACGGAAGAAATCGAACGAGCAGTACGTTCTGTATTTCATGACAATGGAAAGAACGGTTCCCTTTCCGGAAAAAATGTCAAGGTTATTTATATGGAGGCAATGAATGCGCTTTTGAGAGAACTTGCCGGGCTTAAGGATATCCCGGATGAAATGTGGAACAGAGGATTTGTATTATACCAGAAATTTGAAACATACAGTTCCCTGAGAGAGATGGAGGATGAGCTGATCCGATTTGCATGCAGTATCCGTGACGAAATGAATTCTGCTCAGACAAACAGTGGAATGCAGGTTATTGACAAGGTGAAGGATTATGTAATGAGAAATTATAAAAATCCGGAGATTTCCCTTACATCAGCAGCGGAATTTGCATCTGTCAGTACAGGATATTTAAGCGGACTCTTCAAGAAAGAAGCGGGAACGAATTTTGTAAAATATCTTACAGATGTCCGTATGGAAAAATCCATGCAGCTGCTTCGATCAACAGATATGAAAACCTATGAGATTGCTTATGAAACAGGATTTTCCAATCCTCATTATTTCAGTGTTTCTTTCAAAAAATATACAGGAATGTCTCCTTCCGAGTTCAGGGCAAAGGAGTAAGCCATGAAGAAAAAACAGAAAAGCAGCCTGAAAAACCGGGCCCTGAGTCAGACAGCGGTGCTGATTATTGTTACCATGTGTATTATGGTTACTGTTTTTTATATGGTCTTTCATTCAAGGGCATTTAATGAACGGGGAAAGTACGAAGAAGAAAATCTGGTAAATATGGAAGCCTATCTGAACAGCTATCTGGAGGAAGTGGATTCCATTGCAAAAAATGTAAATTATAATTATTATCTTCAGGATTATCTGGAAACTGTGATCAAAGAAGAAGATGATTATGTGGATAGCGGAATCGGAAAAAATATGCGTTCTTATGAGATGAGCTCCCAGGCATTCAGTGACACCTTACTTTCCAGGGCAGATATTTCCTCCATTATGATTTTTGGAAAGAAAAAAATGCTCCTGAACAGATCTATGTATACCTATCAGAAGGTCGCATTGGATTATTCCAAGCTGGACTGGTATGCGAAGGCAGTGGCAAAGCCACAGGATGCAATTATCACAGGACCTAACAGACATTCATTTTTTGACACAGATGATGAGGTGATCTCACTGAGCAGGGAAGTCCAGAGCTATGAAAACGGAACCTTCCGAGGTGTGATCCTGATCAATCTGAATATGAATAAGATCACGGAGATCTGTAATTCTTTTCAGGAAAAACAGGAGAATTTTATATGTATTATAAATGATAAGGGCGAGCTGGTTTATGAGCAGCAAAATGGAAGAGAACGCTTCGCTTTTGATGAGAAGGAAAACCGTCAGGAGCTGAATACAGCACTTGGGAAAACGAAGGAGAGCTGTTTCAGGCTGAACTACAGAGGAGAGAAATATCTGGTAACCAGAACCGATATGAAAACAACAGGGTGGACTCTGGTAAGTATGGTTCCGTACAAGTCTGTGATGGCAGAAACAATGGCGATCAGTGGGGTAATGATCCTGGCTGTGGCAATTACTCTTATAGTAACCCTGCTTCTGCTTAACCGGATTCTTACAGGAGTAGTAAAGCCTCTGAAAAAACTGGAAAAATATATGGTTCAGGTTAATCCGGATAATATGGATCAGCGTATGGAAATTCTTACAGACGATGAGATCGGACATTTGTCAATGAAATTTAATCAGATGATGGACCGTATCCGGAATCTGAAAGAGCAGGTGATCGAAGAACAGGAAGATAAGCGAAAGTACGAGCTTCAGGCTCTGCAGGCACAGATCAATCCGCATTTTCTGTACAATACGCTGGATTCCATTATATGGATGGCAGAGACAAATGACTCAAATATCGTGGCAATGACAGAAGCACTGGCAAAGCTGTTCCGGATATCCCTGAACAAGGGAAATGAAGAAATCTCTCTGGAAAGGGAGCTGGAGCATGTGAAAAATTATCTGATCATTCAGAGTATGCGTTATGCAGATAAATTTACATATGAAATTTCAGCAGAGCCTGGTGTGGAACGGTGCAGGACGATAAAGCTGATCCTGCAGCCGATAGTGGAAAACTGTATTTATCATGGCATCAAAAAGAAACGAGGAACAGGAAAGATCACTATCCGGGCGTACAGGCGGGAACAGAATCTGATCATAGAAGTCAGCGATGACGGATGCGGAATACCGGAAGAAATATGCAGGAAAATCCTTTCTGATGAGATCGAATCTGAGAATATCAGCGGTTCCGGAATCGGAGTCAAAAATGTAAATGAACGCATCCAGCTCCGTTTTGGAAAGAAATACGGTCTGAGCTATTCATCAGAAGAAGGCGTTGGAACGACAGTGACTTATGTTCTTCCATATAATGAGGGAGGCAGTATATGAATAAGAAGCATATGAAAAAAAGGCTCCTGATTTTTGCGGCGGCAATTTTGATGATAATAACGACAGTAACTGTTCATTATAAAACAGAAGTCAGATCTGAGGCAGCCGGTATAAAAACGCAGCAGGAAACAAAGAAAAAAATAATCGGTGCCACCCTTGCATCCAGTCAGGCCAGTTATCAGTATGCTATTGGAAATCTTCTTGTTGCAGAAGCAGAGAAAGATCCGGATTATAAGCTGGAAATCCAGTATGCAGAATGGAATGTAAAAAAACAGGAAGAGCAGATGAGGGATTTTATCCGGAGAAAAGTTGATGCCATCATTTTTTGTCCGGTTAATGCGAAATCCTATCTGAATGTACTTCGCGAGGCAAAGAACGCCGGAATCCCTGTGATCAATCTGAATATGAAAGTGGATACTGTATCTGCGGAATATATTACAACTTATGTAGGGGCAAGTATGTCGGAAGAGGCTGATCTGGCAGGTCAGCTGGTGGTGGAATGTCTTAATGGAAAAAAAGGAAAAGTGGGAATCATCGAAGGTTCTCAGGGAACAGATCCCCAGATTTACAGAACACAGACATTTCTGGAATATCTGTCCAGTTATCCGGACGTTGAAGTTGTGGGGATTGAAGAAGCCAACTGGTCCCGGGCAAAAGCAGGTCTGGCAGCATCCAGACTTCTTTCCCAGAATCCGGATATCAATGTATTTTACTGCCATGACAGCAATATGGCACTGGGAGTTTATGATATGCTGAAGGCAAGGGGAATACAGGACAAGATCCAGGTGATAGGAATCGGAAATGAAACAGAGCATATGGAAGCGGTAAAGAGTGGAAAGCTTTATGGTATTGTAACCCAGCCGCCGGAATATGAAGCAGAATATGCCTGGAGCTGTGCAAAAAGAGCAGCTGACGGAGAGGTTCTGCGTCTCTGGTATAAAAACCTTGTGGTGAGCCTTACAAAGGAGAATGTAGACAGCTATTTCAGCCCCGTAATAGATTAAAAAATGAACAATATCTGATGTGAAAAATAAGACTAAACCGATGAAAAAATTGAATTTCAATTTTCATCGGTTTTTCTTATTATACTAATAAATACTTCGTAATGATCGGACTTATTACTCAGGAAGGTGAACTGACATTGGCGGAGGTGTCATTCATGGGAAAGGAGATAAATATGAGCAGTGGAGTAAACAGCACGGGACAGACATACGCTCTGGATATGCAGAAGGTTTCAAAACGTTTTCCAGGTACACTGGCTGTTGATAAGGTAGATTTCCGTGTGAAAAAAGGTGAAGTGCATGCTCTGATGGGAGAGAATGGTGCGGGAAAATCAACTCTGATGAAAATGCTGAACGGTTTGTTTAATGACTATACAGGAGATATCTACATTAACGGAGAGAAGAAACTTCTCCATTCCCCGACAATGGCCAAGGAAGCAGGAATCGGAATGGTATATCAGGAGCTTTCTCTTGCAAGAAGAATTTCCATTTATGAGAATCTTCTGGTGGGAAGACTTCCTAAGAAAGGTATTTTTGTAGATAAGAAGAAAGCAATTGAAGAGTCAAAGAAACTTCTTGCAAGAGTAGGACTGGATTATATTGATCCGACTATGGATGTTTCTGAGATCAGTCAGTGCGAAGCACAGCTTGTCGAGATTGCGAAAACTCTTGGTTTTAATCCATCCATTATTGTTATGGATGAGCCCACATCCGCTCTTTCCAGCGATGAGGTTGAACGCCTTTACAAGATCATCCGTCAGCTGAAGGCAGAGGGGCTTGCAGTGGTTTATATTTCCCATCACCTGGCAGAGATCTTTGAGATCGCAGACAATGTTACAGTTATGCGAGATGGTAAGCTGGTAGGCTCCTGTGCAGTAGCTGATACGAATCCGGACAAGCTGGTTGAGATGATGGTAGGAACTCCTGTAAAGAATTTCTATGAGAACCATAAATCCATGGTACAGGATGAAGTTGTACTGAAGGTTGAAGATTATACACACTGGGGATTTTTCCATCATGTAAACTTCGAGCTTCATAAGGGTGAAGTACTTGCTATCTGCGGACTGGCCGGGGCAGGAAGAACAGAGATCGCAAGAGCACTGATCGGTGTGGATAAGGCCGATGGTGGAAAAGTCTATATACATGGAAAAGAGACGCATTTCAGGAACTTCGGAGAAGCTATCGCCGGAGGACTTGGATATCTGACAGAGGATCGAAAAGTCGTAGGTCTGGCACTGAACCAGACAGTTGGTGATAATGTGACCTCCTGTATTATCGATCGGAATTCCAACGGTATTTTCTACAACCAGAAGAAACTGAACGGACTGATTGATGAGAAGATCAATGAGATGAGCGTTTATCCGGCAGACAGAGACCGTCTGGTAAACAGCTTCTCCGGTGGAAACCAGCAGAAGGTGCTGATGGCCAAATGGCTGGCAGCTGGTGTTGATATCCTGATCCTGGATGAACCTACACGAGGTGTTGATGTTAATGCCAAGCAGGTTATCCATAATGTAGTTAAGGATTATGTATCAAAAGGCAATTCCGTAATTCTTCTTTCTTCTGACCTTCCGGAAGTTGTGGGACTTGCAGACAGAGCAGTGATCTTACGTGAAGGACATACGATCGGAATGATCCGGAAAAAAGATATGACGGAAAATTCAATACTGATTGCAGCTAATGGGGAGGGAGAGTTCGTATCATGTCAGAAGTAAATAAAAATGGAAATACTGCCGCTCCAAAGGTAGATACAAGAAAAACAGAGATCAACAAAGCCAGCCTGATCTTTAATCAGCTTGGCATCTGGATCATTGTTGCAGGACTTATCATTCTGGGAATGATCATTTCGAAAGGACAGTTCTTCGGAAAAAGTAATATCCAGTCTATTCTGGAAGCAGTAGCCCTGACCGGTATGGTCTGTGCAGGACTGTTCTACGTTACATATTCAGGAAACATGACCGATATGTCTGTGCCGATCACAATGGCATTCGGCGGAGTTATGGCAGTACAGTGCATTAACTTCGGTTTTGTGGGATCTATTATTGCAGGACTTCTTGCAGGTGCCCTGATCGGTCTGATCAACGGTTTCATGATCGGTAAGATGAGAGCCAACGCCATCATCTGGACACTGGCGGTAAATCTTTTGATATCCGGTGTCATACGAGTAGTATGGCAGGGAAAAATGCTCTACGCAGAGGATATCGCGAAAGAGAGCATGCAGTCATCTGCTGAAAAGTTTTACGCGATTTCCAGAACCTATATCGGTGGAGCAATCTCCCTGATGGCAATCGTTATGCTGGTTATGTTTGTGATCTCATGGGTGATTCACACAAAAACAGCATTCGGACAGAAACTGAAGATCATCGGTACCAATTATGAGGTAGCGAAATTTTCAGGAATCAACTGTACAAAACAGATCATTATCGCATATGTGATCAATGGTCTCTGCAGCGCAACAGCTGGTATCTTTTATGCAGCTCTCAGAAAATGTGCTTCCTACGAAAACGGAACCGGTTATGATTTTGATGCTCTGACTGCGATCCTTCTGGGCGGCGTTTCCCTGAACGGTGGAAAAGGAAGTATTGTTGGAACCTTCGGTGGTGTTCTTGCTTATGGTATCCTCAACAATATTCTTTCCTGGATCGGTCTTGGGACATACACCAAGTATCTTGTCCAGGGTATCGTATTCCTGTTCATCGTATGGTTAAACACACATTCAAACAGAAAGTTGGGTAAAGCATGATGGAGAAGAAATTTAAGCTGAATGCAGCAATGATCAACAAAAACCGCGCATTTTTATTACTTGCGATCGTACTTTTCTGTGGACTGTTTGTGGACAATTTCTATACAGCCTACAATATCCGGGCAGTAACAGGTAACGGAAGTCTTGTTATCTGGCTGGGACTTGGATTTACTATCGTCCTCATTGCAGGGCATATGGATATGACAGTTATGTACATGTCAACCTTTGCGGCACTTCTTACACTTGGGCTTCACAGCAACCAGAAGCTTCCGTGGGCAATCTGCATTCTTATCGGTGCTCTGATGGGTGTTGTAAACGGCCTGATCATGGGACTGCTTGTTACAAAGCTGAAGATCCACGCATTTATCGCAAGTATCGGTATGCAGCTGGTTCTCAAAGGAATCATGTATGTGTACTGTAACGGAAGTGAGCTGAGTATCGGAAGAGATTATGATCTGAATGAAAAGCTGAATAATCAGCTGCTTCCATTTCTTCCATTCTCAACGTACTTTATTATCACAACACTTTTTGTAATCCTGGTAATTGTAATTCTCCGTTACACAAGACTTGGAAGAAATATCCATATGGTAGGTGGCAATGCAGAGACAGCATGGCTTGCAGGTATCCACAGTGACCGTGTTGTAATAGCAGCATTTATCATTTCCGGACTTGCAGCAGGACTTGGCGGAGCATTGAACGGAATCTATTCCGGTGCAGCCAATGTAACCATGGGCGAAAAAGGAATCTCACCTTTCTATATGGCATTTACAGCAACTGTTATCGGCGGAACAGATATCTACGGTGGCAAAGGAAGCGTAGGCTGGACCTACATTTCTCTTCTGATGATCGCATTCCTGAAATCTCTCTGTAAATCCACAGAGCTTCAGGTACTGGTTATCGGTGCAGCACTTGTGCTTTGCCTGATCTATGAGACAGTTGCAAAATACAATAAAGATAAGATCCTTGGACGTCGTCCGAATCTTCATCTGGAACATCTCAAAGAGATGAAAGGTGCAAAATAAGTAACGAAAATAACAGGGGAAATTAAAAGCGGAGGGAGCTTTTAATAAAATAAAAACTATATAAGGTATAGGAGGAAGAAAACATGATGAAAAAGAGACTGGCGGTTCTGTTATGTGGTGCTATGTTGTTAGGTACGGGGTCTGTAGCATTTGCAGAGGAGAACACAGACGCCCAGGCAACTGAGGCAGAGGCAAGTGATGAGAGTGCAGAAGAGGAAGCAGTAGAAGTTCCGGACGCTGCAAAAGATTCTTACGACAAACTGCAGGAAGCAGAGAAAACATTAAAAACAACAGATGATCATCTCATGATGGAAGTGCCGCTTAGCTTCGATGTTCCGAAAGTAGACGGAGATGCTGCATATTGTGAAGACAATTACGAAGAGACAGATGCCAATCACTGGCATTACAAAGAGTATCTTGACTGGGACGAGGCAAATGATGCAAAATTCCCGGAGTCACCGGCAGATGGACAGGAAGGCAAAAAAGTTATCCTGATCGTTCATGGTGCACATGCCTGGACAACATGCTACACAGAGGCTTTCCAGAAAGCATGTGATGCAGTCGGAATGGAAGTAACTGTTTATGATCCAAACTGGGATCAGGGAAATCAGGATAGCTACATTGACCAGGCAATCAACGAGCATCCGGATGCAATCGCATTGATTCCGCTTTCCGCTGACCATGCAACACAGCAGTTCAAGAAGATCACAGACGCAGGAATCCCGGCATTCTGTGTAAATACAACACCAGAAGCAGAAGCTATGAACTACATCATTTCCTATACTGGCCCGAATGACTGGTATCAGATGAGAACACTTGCCGATATGCTTGGTGAGAAGATGGAAGGCAAAGGAGGAGTTGCTTATATTACACATAACGTAGGTGGATCTCCTTACTATGCACGCTGCTATGGACCTATGACAGAGCTTGCTGAGAAATATCCGGACATCGAGACACTTGATATCCAGTCTCCTGGATTCGAGGCTTCCAAGGTTAAACAGGTCGTATCCGACTGGATCACAAAATATGGCGATAAATTAAATGCTATCGTTCTTGCAGATGACTCTGACCAGGCTATCGGTGCAGCTGAGGCTTGCGAGGCAGCAGGACGTGACGATATCGTAATCGTTGCAGCTGGTATCTCCAAACAGGGTCTTGATCTTGTAAAAGACGGAAAACTTTATGGTATGTCCTATCAGACCTGCCAGGGTGATGCTGGTCTTGCAGTTCGTACAATCTCCGAGTGGTTCTGTGGCATTGATGTAAACCGTGTAAACTATCTGAGAACAGACGTTGTTACTTCTGAGAACACAGCAGACTTTGAGCCGTGCCAGTGGTAATAAAAAAGAATAAACATGTCTGCTGATGCGGATGTCTGGATGCCGTCTCCTTTGAGGGAGGCGGCATTTTCAAACTGTGGATTGTGAAGAGCTTATGCAGCAGTGGCTTGTGTGGGCATGAATAATGGAGGTAATGGGATGAAAGCAGAAGAAGTTAGGATCTCCGAATGGGAAGGATATCAGAGAAAGGATTTTAAACTGGATGGCCATGAGTGTATCCTGGTCATGCCGAAAGAAGTGCATCCGGGAAAACCATGGGTATGGCGCGCAGAGTTTTTCGGAGCTTTTGATTATGCAGACAGAGCACTTCTTGAAAAAGGCTGGCATATTGCATATATGATGATCAGCGACATGTACGGATGCCCGGAATCCATAAGCCTTATGGAAATGTTTTATCAGTATATCACAGAGGAAGAAGGCCTTAATAAAAAAGCAGATCTTTTCGGCTTCAGCCGGGGCGGTCTTTATTCTGTCAATTATACGGTGAAAAATCCTGAAACGATCTCCACGCTGTATCTGGATGCGCCGGTTATGAATGTGACGAGCTGGCCGGGAGGATATGGAGCAAGTGAGCGTTATTCGAAAGAATGGGAAGAGTGTAAGGCAGTTTATCATCTCACAGATGAGAATGCCCTGGAGTTTAGGGGGAATCCTCTGGACAAAATGCCTCAGCTTCTTAAAGCGGGGATCAGGATCATGCTGGTAGCGGGTGCGGTTGACAGTGTTGTGCCTTATCAGGAAAACGGTGCCAATCTGGCCAGATATTATGAGGAAAACGGCGGCCAGATCAAAGTGATCGTAAAACCGGACTGTGACCATCATCCGCACAGTCTGGAAGATCCTGCACCGATCGTAGAGTATATTGCAGATAATTTCGAGAGAAACTGAGAAGAGATATACTTAAAAACAAGTATGTCTACCAGAAACTAATCATAAACAGCCAGAAATTAAGAATTGTACACATTGGCTGACCGGGGTACAATATAGGCAATTCAAAAAACAATTAAACGAAATGCAAAGGCGCATTTGTTGTAGAAATACAGCGAATGCGCCTGTTTTTTTACCAGAATGAACGCAGGATGCAGAGGCAGATCGCGGGATGATTTTCAGAAAGAGAGGGAATGTATTATGGCAAAGAGCGAACAGGTAATCAAAGATCTTGATAGAGTGATCGGACTGATCAACACAGATATGAAAGATATTCCGGCAGAGGAGAAAAAACAGATGGTGGCAGATACCATCGATCATTTTGACAACTATGTAAGCCCGGGCTGGCTGAAATACCGTAAATCTGTTTCTTCTGACTCTGAGCAGGGTGCAGTTCTTGAGTGGCAGGATGAAGGAGCTTACTGCTATGGACTGAACGGAGAAAAATTTATCGACTGTCTTGGCGGCTTCGGTATTTACACCTGTGGTCACAGAAATCCGGAGATTCTGAAAACCGTAAAAGCGCAGCTTGATCATCAGGCACTTCATTCTCAGGAGCTTCTTGATCCGCTTCGTGGATATCTTGCAAAAGCACTTGCAGATATCACACCTGGCGACCTGCAGTACTGCTTCTTCACAAACGGCGGTGCAGAGGCCGTTGAGATGGCTCTGAAGCTTGCACGTATCGCAACCGGCGGAAGATGGTTCATTTCCACAGTAGGTGCTTTCCATGGCAAGAGCATGGGCGCAATCTCCATGGGTGGTAAAAGTACATACCGTACTCCTTATATTCCGATGGTACAGCAGGTACAGCATGTGCAGTATGGTATTGCAGATGATGTAAGAAAAGCGATCAAGAACCTTCAGGCAGTTGGAGAGAAGGTTGCCGGTGTGATCCTTGAGCCGATCCAGGGCGAGGCTGGCGTTATCGTTCCTCCGGCAGGATACCTTCAGGAGGTTCGTGAGATCTGTGATGAGACAGGTGTGGCGCTGATCTTTGATGAAATCCAGACAGGTATGGGACGTACCGGCACAATGTGGAGATGTGAGGCAGAGGGCGTTACACCGGATATCATGACATATGGTAAAGCTTTCGGCGGTGGTATCATGCCGATCACAGGTATCATCTGTAAACCGAAGATGTGGGTTCAGGATCTGATCGACAACCCATGGCTTCTTGGCTCTCCTACATTTGGCGGAAACCCGGTATGCTGTGCAGCAGCTATCGCAACTATCAAATATATGCTTGAAAATGATATCCCGGGTGTCTGCAAAAGTAAAGGTGAGATCCTGAAAGCAGGACTTCAGAGCCTTGCAGAAAAATATCCTGAGATCATCCAGGAGGTTCGTGGTACAGGTCTTATGCTTGCAGTTGAGTTCCATACATGTGAGCTTGGTTATGAGACTGCAAAGGGTCTGTTTGCAAGACGCGTCATGACAGCCGGTACTCTTGTTAATGCGAAAACCATCCGTTTCGAGCCTACAGCTGTTATCTCCGAACAGGATATCAAGGATGTTATCTCCAGAATGGACGAGGCTCTTGCTGATACAAAGAAAGAACTTAATGTATAAGATAAGACAGAATTTTACAGAGAGTATTTTTTATGCGGAAAGGCATCGGCTTAGCTGGGCTGATGCCTTTTCTGAATGAATTACAAAGCATTTATATTGATGGATATGCTGCAGAGATAGACGTGAATATCTGAGTTAATGATCAATGTATTTTTTCAGAAAGGGATGATATTATAAGATGAGCTTATGCAGAATAGAAGTCATCACAAGCCTTGCAAAATTTTCCAGCCTGAAATCTGCACTTAGTAAAGCCGGTGTCAGAGGTATGACTGTTATGCAGGTGCTTGGATGTGGCGTTGAAAAAGGTACCCGTGAGTACGAGGTGGATGAAAATTACGAGATGGAGCTCCTTCCCAAACAGCAGATCAGTGTTGTGGTAAAAAAGGAGCAGGTGGATAAGATTGTGGAAGTGATCAAGCATGAGCTTTATACCGGGCATATTGGCGATGGCAAAATTTTTATCTACGATATTGATAATGTGATCCGTGTAAGAACGGGTGATGAAGGTGTAGATGCTCTGTAAAGGGTAAGCAGAGAATCGTGATGGCAGGCGAGGGTGTCCGCAGATAAAGCGGAACTTCGCCTGTTTCTATGTTGTCTGTTTTGGGCTGCTAAACGAATGCGGATCGCGAATATCCGTCTGACTTATTGGGAGGTGACTGGGATTATGAGTGAAGATAAGAAATTAGGGCTGGGAAGTGTTGTATCTATATCAGTAGGGTTGGTCATTGCCACCAGCTGTCTGGTCTCACTGGGGCAGGGTGCAGGTACGGTTGGTGTTGTGTTTATTTTTTCCATGATTATTGCGTGTCTTTTGAATATGACTACGGTGGCTTCGCTTTCGGAGTTGAATGCCATTATGCCGAATACGACGGGTGGCCTGGCGCAGTATACACTGGCATGTCTGGGGCCTTTTCCCACGCTGATCTCCATGGTGGGCGGTTATCTGCTCTGTAATATTTTGTCCTCTGGTGTGGAGGCTTCGATTTTTTCCTATGCGATGGCGCAGACGATCAAGCTGCCGGTTCCCAGTATTGCGTATACGCTGATCATGACCATTGTGATCATGATCGCAAATCTTCGTGGTGTGGATATGTTTGCAAAGATCCAGGATCTGGTCGCGTTTCTTCTGGTTGGTTCCATGATCATCATGGGACTGATCGGTATGCTTAAGCTGGGGACAGGGCAGGTGGTTTCGCAGCCGTATACAATGGCCACGAAGCCTTCGGAGCTGTTTTCTGCTACAGCTACGGCGTTCTGGCTGTTTATCGGGGCGGAGTATGTGATCCCGGTTTCCAAGAGTGTTAAGAATGCGAAGAGGAATGTTCCTCTTGGTATGATCATAGGTCTTGCTCTGATCTGTGGTGTGCAGTCGATAATGGTGTTTGGTTTTCATAATTATACGCCATGGCAGGAGCTTATGGATTCCCCGGCTCCGCATCTGCTTTACGGAGAAAATCTTCTTGGCAGTGCAGGTAAGATCTGGATGACTTTGGTGGCTGCGCTTGCAGTTGTGAGTACGCAGAATTCTACGGTGAATGGTCTGGCGAGTATCTGCCAGGGGATGGCGAAGATGAATATGATGCCGAGGATTTTTGCGAAGACGAATAAGCACGGGGTTCCCTGGTTTGGCGTTGTATTTGTCAGTGTGACGATTTTTATTTTTGCACTGATCAGTAATGATTCTTCTTCCATTATTTCGTTCCTGATCCTGGTGGGTTCGGTGTTCTGGATGATTTCTTATGTGCTGGCGCATGTGGATGTGCTGATTCTGAGAAAGCGGATGCCGAAGGTGCCGAGGAGCTTCAGGGTTCCTGGTGGGCCGGTGTTTCCGCTTGTTGGTATTGCGGGGACGTGTTATATGATCCTGAATATTTCTTCTGATCCGGTGGAGCGGAATATGATCTGGCTGGTTGTGGTGATCACTTTTGTGGTTCTGGCGGTTTATTCTTTCTGGTGGATCAGGACCAGGATGAAGATGCCGGTGTTTAAGAGTGTGCCGATCCAGCAGGTTATGGCGATGGAGAATGAGTTGTTTTATACGATCCGGAAGAGAAAGGGGATTTGGAGATAGTGTGGTGGAAGGACGCTGCTTTTATTGGCAGCGTCTTTCTTAATAAACGAGATAAACGAAATATTTTAAAAAAATTGAATTTTATGGTTGACAAGCATAACTCCCAGTGGTATTATAACTGAGCTGTCGCAAATAATTGTTTTTGAAAAACAAACAATTAA
>NZ_JAAWUO010000013.1 GCF_013304825.1 Blautia schinkii
TGAAGTAGGAATGAAACATAGAAGTTTATAACTTTTTATAAGTTTTCAGTAACGGTAAGCATCTATGGCTAACAATATTTTTGGTATTATCCTGGCCGGCGGCCAGGGAACACGAATGGGCAATGCAGAACGCCCGAAACAGTTTATGGAGATCGGCCGGAAGCCAATTATCGTTCATACCATTGAAAAATTCGTGATCCATTCTGCTTTTGACAGAATTATCGTACTTTCTCCGAAAGCATGGATCTCTCATACAAAAGATCTCATCCGCAAATATATTCCTGACCATTCCGACATCATCGTTATCCCGGGCGGTTCAACAAGAAACGAGACGATCATGAATGCAATCCGCTACATTGAAGAGAATTTCGGACTTGATGACGATACGATCATTGTAACACATGATTCCGTACGTCCCTTTGTATCTCACCGCATGATCGAGGAGAATATCCAGGCAGCCGTGGAATATGGTGCCTGCGACACTGTGATCCCTGCGTCAGATACCATCGTAGAAAGCCAGGATCATAAGTTCATCAGTAGCATTCCCGATCGTTCTGCCATGTACCAGGGACAGACCCCGCAGTCTTTCCGGGCAAAAAAACTCCGGGATATTTATGCGGGTCTTTCTTCCGCAGAAAAAGAAATTCTCACGGATGCCTGCAAAATCCTTGTTCTTAAAGGAGAAAAGGTCCATCTTGTGGAAGGCGATGTTACAAATATCAAAATCACATATCCTTCCGACATCCGCATGGCTGAAGCTATCATGGGAGGGAAATAAATGCTGACATCTGTTTACCGTTTAGTCAGACCACGTCAGTTTGAACTGGTCTTTAATGACATTACCCTTGATAAATCTCACGTGATTGTTCATCCTGTCCGCCTGTCTATCTGCAATGCTGACCAACGTTATTACCAGGGTCTCCGCGCAGAAAATATCCTTCGCAAAAAGCTTCCAATGGCTCTCATCCATGAGGCAGTCGGCCGGGTTGCTTTCGACCCCACAGGCCAGTTTGAAGAGGGAACTCTTGTTGTAATGATTCCTAATACTCCTACTGAAAAGGACGACATCATTGCAGAAAATTATCTCAGAAGCAGTCAGTTTCGGGCCAGCGGTTTTGACGGTTTTATGCAGGAATATGTAAGCATGGAACCTGACCGTCTTGTTGCCTTGCCGGAAGATGTCAACCTGTCCGTAGCTGCTTTTACAGAGATCGTCAGCGTCAGCTACCACACGATCCAGCGATTCCTTCGCTTTTCCCACAGCCGCAGGGATGTGATCGGAGTCTGGGGCGATGGAAATCTGGGATATATCACTTCCCTTCTTCTTAAAGCTATCCTGCCTAAGACCAAAGTCTGCGTTTTTGGTGTCAACGAATATAAACTTCACGATTTTTCTTTTGCAGATGATGTATATTTGATTTCAGATATTCCGGAAGATTTTCACATGGATCATGCTTTCGAATGTGTGGGTGGAGCCGCTTCTTCCAAAGCGATCAATCAGATCATTGACTATATTAATCCAGAGGGAACCATATCCATTATGGGGGTCTCTGAGGATTTCGCCCCCATCAACACACGCATGATCCTGGAAAAAGGTCTTCGTCTTTTTGGAAGCAGCCGCAGCGGCCGGGAGGATTTTCTTGGTCTTATCAAACTGTACAATCAAAATCCGGATCTGATCAATCAGTTGGAAAAAATCGTAGGAGCGGAGATTCATGTAAGAAGTATTCAGGATATCACCCGCGCTTTTGAGATCGATATCCACAAAATTATGGGAAAAACCATTATGATCTGGGAGAATTAACACATGAAGAAGATTTTAAAAAAAGTTTTAAAAAAAATCTACCGGGCACTGCCATCGAAAGTTAAGAAGTGCTATCGAATGGCCCGCAAAGTTCTGATCTTTCGGGTCATTTATCCCTTCACTTATAAATTTTTCGCGCTTACCCGAAAGATGAATCCTGATAAAGTCGTTTTTATTGAAGCACGTTTTGACAAGATCACAGATGCTTTTCAGCTTATTTACAAACGCATGAAAGACGAAGGCTATGAGGTCCACGAAGAATATCTTCTGAACATCAAATCAAATAATCCGGCTTATATCCGCCGCTGCCTGCATATGCTGAAAGATATCGCGGATGCACATTATATCTTTCTCAATGATGCCTGCGATGTCACAAGCAGTATTTCGCTGCGCAAAGGAAGCCGAATCTTTCAGGTGTGGCACGCCTGCGGTGCTTTTAAGAAATTCGGCATGAGCACTGCTGACCTGATCTTTGGTGCCGACCGCCGCACTCAGGAAAAATTCCCCAACTACAGGAACTTATCCTACGTTACAGTCAGCAGTCCGGAAGTCAGCTGGGCTTACGAAGAAGCCATGAACCTGAAAGGTACTGATACCGAAATCGTAGCAACCGGAATCAGCCGTACAGATGTTTTTTATGATAAAAATTTTATTGAAAATGCCAGGGAATCTGTTTACTCCGTATTCCCCCAGGCCCGTTCCAAAAAAGTAATCCTGTACGCACCTACCTTCCGCGGAAGAGTCGCAAAAGCCAAAACCCCTGACTGCCTCGACATCCCGGCTATGAAAAAAGCCCTTGGAAATGAATACATTCTTCTCCTGAAACACCACCCGTTCGTAAAAAAACGCCCGGAAATTCCCGAGGACTGCAAAGATTTCGCAATGGATGTAACAACAGATCTGGATATCGATAAACTGCTCTGCGTCAGCGATATCTGCATCTCCGACTACTCATCCCTGATCTTCGAATATTCCCTTTTCGAACGCCCAATGATCTTCTACGCCTACGACCTGGAAGATTACTTCGACTGGAGAGGTTTCTACTACAACTACGATGACCTCACCCCCGGCCCTGTCGTAACTGAAACTGAGGAGATCATTGATTACATTCAGAATCTTGACACACGGTTCGATAAGGAACAGGTTCATGTCTTTAGAGAGAAATTTATGTCCGCGTGTGATGGCTGTGCTACGGATAGGATTATGGAGTTGGTACGGAAGAATTAAAAGATCTTTTAAAATATTATTTATCCTCTCAGCCGCTGGCAGCGAAAGCCAGGTGCTGAGAGGATTTTATTCCAGAATGGAGCTATTAATGTCTGCGAAACGCCTGGTACTGTACGAACTGCACACCAAATTTTACATTTCATTATGGTTCTATTAATACGATGTCAGGAGAAGGACGGTATCCCAAGGATTATATGTACTTTACATTCCACTATGTTTCTATTAATACCATAATCATCAAAACCTGCATCTGCAAAAGAAAATTTATTTACATTCCACTATGTTTCTATTAATACCCGGGCGATGTCCATCTGCCAGCGGAATATTTTCTGCCTTTACATTCCACTATGTTTCTATTAATACAGAAGGACTTGCGGCCGGAACTTACAACGTAACACTTTACATTCCACTATGTTTCTATTAATACGGCGAAAGCCTTAGACACATACAGCAAATTTAAAACTTTACATTCCACTATGTTTCTATTAATACCACGTGACCATCTATGCAGAGAATGCATGTGCCTGTCTTTACATTCCACTATGTTTCTATTAATACGCGAATTCCTCATTAATATCTGAACGGGTAGCCCATCCTCTTTACATTCCACTATGTTTCTATTAATACAGAACAGGGACTACTTGTGAGATTGCCGTGTAAGGTCTTTACATTCCACTATGTTTCTATTAATACCAGAAGCAGCGGACTGAAAGCGGCATCTTTCAATGCTTTACATTCCACTATGTTTCTATTAATACTAATCACAGCCAGCAGGAAAAAACACGAGCACTGACTTTACATTCCACTATGTTTCTATTAATACCGGCGCCGCCTCGACCAAGCCATCCATTATGACCTTCTTTACATTCCACTATGTTTCTATTAATACGACAACCTCAAGACAAAAGCAGTTGAGGTTCATCTCCTTTACATTCCACTATGTTTCTATTAATACATCAATCAGCTTGTATGTCATTTCCAGATTTCCAGCTTTACATTCCACTATGTTTCTATTAATACCGGAAGACAACCAGAAGATCATAGATAACGTATCTCTTTACATTCCACTATGTTTCTATTAATACGCAGGTTATGACCTGTATGTTGTAACATATACGCTCTTTACATTCCACTATGTTTCTATTAATACTTCAAACTCCATTCCGTTCTCCCAAAAATCTTTATCTTTACATTCCACTATGTTTCTATTAATACTATACGCGCGTTGGAATAAAGCTATCGAACCTGTAGCTTTACATTCCACTATGTTTCTATTAATACGCAAAAGATATGTGTAAAGAATTACCAGAACTGGTCTTTACATTCCACTATGTTTCTATTAATACGTAAAAGCAATTCATTAAATGCTTTCCTGTTTCATACTTTACATTCCACTATGTTTCTATTAATACAGAAAACTCATCAATAAGTAACGCGTCACAATTAATCTTTACATTCCACTATGTTTCTATTAATACGCGATCTGGTGTCACAGGTTGTCATTGAAATCCTCTTTACATTCCACTATGTTTCTATTAATACTGCTCAGGGAAGCTTCTTGTAAGAAAGGAGAAGCAACTTTACATTCCACTATGTTTCTATTAATACAATCCGGGGGATGTATGGGCAACATGGACATATCTGGCTTTACATTCCACTATGTTTCTATTAATACTCAGAGATTCTTTTCTCGTTTGCTGCCTTTTCTTTCCTTTACATTCCACTATGTTTCTATTAATACCGGAAGAGGCATCGGACTATTCCTTAGCCAGATAGACCTTTACATTCCACTATGTTTCTATTAATACGGCCTTGGGAGTGCTGTAAAAAAAATCGGTCTGCTGATCTTTACATTCCACTATGTTTCTATTAATACTTTAACGTCCACAGTGGACACGTACAGGCCTCCATACTTTACATTCCACTATGTTTCTATTAATACCTTCAAGGAGTTCCTGTTGTTCACGTTTGGTGTATTCTTTACATTCCACTATGTTTCTATTAATACAGATTGATGTAAATATACAAAAAGGAGATTATAACTACTTTACATTCCACTATGTTTCTATTAATACAAAAAGGATTTCTGATGAATGGATTCCAGTAATCACTTTACATTCCACTATGTTTCTATTAATACAGTGCCGGGAAGAACGTGATCTTGTCAAGAGATACGCTTTACATTCCACTATGTTTCTATTAATACGGGTCAGGAGGAAACTCTGGTGGTCTAGCTGGAGCTGTCTTTACATTCCACTATGTTTCTATTAATACCCATCACTCACAACCGCTCATTCTACAAACCTAATCTTACCACTTTCTGTCAACCATGTCATTTCATTATTTCTAAATTTAATTAAATTTCTTTAGAGAGCTACAAAATTCGCATTTCCCCAATAAAATTCCTGCATTGTCGACCTCCCGGGATTTTTTCCTTATCATAGGTCGACAGTCATAAAATAAAACTAGTCGTATCATCTTTCCGTCCCCAGAATTCTTTATCCAGCCACTTCTCCTGCCGTGATTTGAAAATAATCACAGAATCCAGTTCTTCGTCAATATACAACTTCAATTCCTGCTGCAGCTGCGCCAGTTGAGCCTTGGAAAGTTCACCTTCAAAAACAGAATTCTGGATATGAGTCAAATACCTTTTACAAATCTTAAAAATCTTCAACCACCTCTTTGCGCCATTTTCCTGCTGACTCACGTCATAAACCAAAACCACATACATAACTCACCACCATATCCTGAATCCTTCATATTCCTTTTCGCCAATAAGATGCTTTATTAATTTATAACACTCCAGCCGAAGCAAATACTGATAAGAAACCTGCCGTCCAAGTTCCTTATGCATTACAGTCTTTTTCAATCGCTTCTCAAGCTCAGAAACAATCAATTTAGAAGCATCCTTCTTCAAATGCAAAAAATTCAACTCCTTCGTAAAACTATCTTCCGTAATCTGATTCCGATTCAACAGCGAAAAAATCAACCTGTCACCAATCAACGGCTTAAACACTTCCGCAATATCCAAACTTAATGAAAACCGTCTCGCTCCAGGTTCATGCAAATAACTGATTGTAGGATTCAGTTGCGTATGATAAATCTCACCAAGCACTTTCGTATAAATCAGCGTATTAACAAAAGAAATCAGCGAATTAATCATATTATCTGGCGGATGCATTACACGCTTCTCAAACTGAATCTCCTGATTAACGATCACATTCCACGCAGCATAATATCTTCTTCTGATATTACCTTCAATTCCCATCAGCTCTTCAATCGTCGTCACTCGTCCCAGCTGTTTACGAAGAGAATCCACATCTCTCAAATATTCCGACACATCTTTTCCCCGACCATTATAATATCGAAGATTCCGATAAATACTATCTGCTGCTGCCTCTATAAACTTCCTTGCAAGAACCAGTCTTTTCTCATAATCTGTATAATAACTGACCTGCTTCACCAACAGCTGACCCGCCAACAGACTTTCTCTCGGATAATAACTCCCCGTATAAAAATTATAATAGTTAAAAAAATGCATTGGAATCCCATACTGTGATATGTAATTAATAAACGCCGTATTAAACGACATCTCGGACATAACATAAATATCCGAAATCCTCTCAATAGGAATATCCCTCTTCTCACCATCATAATTTGTAAACTGAAGTGTATTATCCTTCCGTTTCAAATCCCCGTTATTATAAACGTAAAAACTTTGCTTCATACTTTTCCCCCGATACAAATCCAAAGTTTATATGGTACACAAATCATAATAAGCACATTTTTTGCACAATTTCCTATTACCAGAAGCTGGTGGAATTTCCTGATGTTTAATCTCCGTAATCTCAGCAATAATCCTGTCCAGAATTTCCACATCCTTTTCCGATAATTCAACGATCACAGACTTCTTCAGCAACGGATAATCAATCTTTCCCTTAAGACCATTCACACCTCGCCGCTGCAAATAATAAAGATAATACTTCACCTGCCAGATTCCTGCATCTTCCACAGCCTTACTCTTCTTGACCTCATGCAGTTCCTTATTCTCACTGATAAAATCAATGTTTATAATATCATCAATATTTACATGCTTATCCTTTTTCTTATAACTGCTCTCATCCAGAATCTTACCCAAAATTACATCTTCATTCTCCGTCTCCATCCGGATATCATGACAAAAATACCACAACTTCCGTTTACAAACGAAATAATAATAAATCATCACCCCAGTGATTCTCTCATCCATTTTTATCACCTACATAAATATACCATCCATCTCCAGTTGTTCATTTAATAACAAGCCTGCACCTTTTCCATTTTCAGGATCAAAATCATATTTATATCCTGCTCTGTGAATATTCATAATGTTTCTGCCATTTTTACTTCCAATTACATCCCTGTCTACTGCTTCGGGAAATTTATTATAAATACTCATGCTCAACGTTACGTCTTCAAGCCTGTTTTTCATAATGCTTCTGACTTCTTTTCTCAGATTTGGCTTTCTTAAAAAATCTATTCCATATTCAAACAATTCCTGTTTTTTATCATAAATCTCTTCCGGCACAATAGTAATACTTTTTATATCCCTCACTTTAGCTTCTTTTGATGTATATTCTGCCGGATGAATTGTCGAAAACCTTTTCAACCATTCTTCGATTTCTTTGTAATAGCTCGTTTCAGTTATTTCTTCCGGATTGTAAACATTGTTCATATAAACCGTTTTTAGCTCTTCACCGAACAACATATTTTCATATTCGTAAAGAAATCTTAAAGAACGATCATACATATCAGAATCATAAACTCTATCTTTTCCCACACCATTTCGATTATCATACACAATAATATTTGGTTCTTCAGGAATATATCGTCCTTTTCTGTTGCATCGTCCCATTCTCTGCAAAAAACTATCCGCTGTACACATTTCCGTATAAAGCATATCAAAATCTATATCCAGACTTGCTTCTACAATCTGTGTTGTTATCCATATTCCCGGCTTTTCCGCTTCCGAGAAAAGCATAATTTTTTCTTCCAAAAAAGCCCTGTCTCTTCTGATATAGCAAGAGTGCAAAAGTTCTACATTCTCTGTTCTTTCCCGCATTTCTTTATAAATTTTTTGTGCTTTGGAAACAGTGTTGCAAATAACCAGAACTTTTTTAGTGCTTCCCTGTTCTAATATCTCTTCAATATCTACCTCCGACTTTTCAATTCGGATTTTGTGTCTTGGAAACTGATCTGACTGATATTCTTTTTCTGTAAAATCTTTAAACTGATATTGCAGCCCTTCTGATAGCCCATATTTTTCCATGAACTTCTTTAAAACAGGAGGAAATGTAGCCGTAATAATAGCAAAATGTCCTCCCATTTCCTGTATTGTCTTCAAGCCATAAATAATCGTTGCGATAACCCTTGGTTCATACGCCTGGATTTCATCCAAAATTAATTTCGAATACTTTAAAGTTGCAGCCAAAATCTCCGTTCCCAACGCCTTATAAACAAATTTAAAAAGCTGATCAACTGTACAAACCGTTAATGGCTGTGCCAGCATTCTTGCACGATCATACTTTTCATCAATATCTGTATCGTCCTGATCAAATTCTTTCAGATACATAGCCATACTATCTGAATGCAATAATGCAACATCACTATAAGAATAATTCGTTTTAATTCGAGAATAAATCGCATTAGAAGAAACTTTTAACGGCAATGTATAAAATCCCTTTTCTCCATCAAGCCATAATAACGCAGCCTCTGTTTTTCCAGAACCTGTAGGTGCTACAATAACCAGATTTTCATTCTTATGTTCCATCATGAATTTCTGTGCAGGTCGTAATTCTTTGTTCTGAAGATAAACTTCTATATTTTTCTTCAATTTTTTCTCCCGCAGATCTGGTGCAATTTCTGCCTTTTCGTACCCTGCACTTACTGTATAATCAAATTTATTGAGCAGCCCTTTGATCAAAAGATACTCATTCCATATTTTAGAATCTACTGTAAATTTAGGCGTATAAATATTATTACGATATAACAGTTTATTCAAATTGCTGCAATATAACTTGTCAATATCTTTTCCAAGATATTCTTTGATTTGCTTTAAATAATATTTTTCTGCATATTTCCGAATCTCCGATCCTTCATAACAGTCATCCCTGTCATGATGATGATATACAGCTGTAATAAAAGGTCCAAAATCTTCTTCCGAAAACAATTCTGACAATCTTTTAAATTCTTTTTTTGATATGGTAACTGCGCTTAAAAATCCGTGCGGAATCTGTGTATCCCGCTTTATATCCGGATACATTTTTTTTATCAAATTCGGATTTACCAATCTCTGAAAAACCAGATTTGCTTTTCCCCAGTCATGTATTCTGCTGGCTTCTGTAACCAGACACTTTTCTCTTTCTGTAAAGTATTCTCCGTATTCTAAAAAAAACATCTCTGCGCATCTTACAATGTCGTCCTGATGTTCCTTTAACGTTTTCTGTTCCTCTTCTTTCGTATCCTGCAAATGAATTATATTATTTTTAATAATCCTAAGATCCATTTCTGTAAATTCATCTTCAAGATTTATTATAAGATTTTCCAGTTCATTTCTGATTTTATCAATCTCATCTTGAGCCAAAATCTTCTTTCTGGATTTTGCATAATACTCCATAGCTTTCTCCTTCCGGAGGCAGAACAACTGCTCTGCCTCCTTATAAGCCTATCCGTGATCCACTACGTTTCAAATACAAATTACATTACTGAACAATCTCATTGCTAATCAGCAAAATATCAATGCTGCATCTTTCTCGAAATCATCCACATATGCCCCTTCATCTATTGACGTTTTTGCTGAACAATAATAAGCTTTTACTCTTCCACCTTCTTTTTTCCAACGGCGCAGACCCTGCTTTGTAATTTCATATTCTTTTGTGAGATTGTATATTGTTCCTCGTCTGTCTCCTAACTCGATTCCATAGCTCACCGGTATATACATATCTCTCTTTATTTCCACTTCATCTTCCTGATGGATATTCACAATATCCACCCGTTCAATATCCAGCAGATCTTCATAACGTCCCAACGATAAATATCTTGGTGGATATTTCAGAGAATTATATACCTTCTCAAAATCTTCCTCTTCCGGAATTACATGTATCACCATATCGTTGTCACAAACCAATTCAACATTGGCAATACCTCTGAAAATTCCATATTTTTCTCCATCTTCAACACAGATCTGATGCCGCCCTTCTTCATACTTCGTACCCGCCGAAAATGAATATCTCGTGTAAAGTTCTGATACTGTCCCGCTGTTTGTTCCCTGTATACAGAGCTTCATTCGATGAAACTCTGTATAACCACAAGCCGCATGAATCATTCCAAGAACTGTAGAATATGGCGGAAGAGGAAATGTTTCTTTAATAATAAAGCTACTAGGTTTTCTATAATTTACCAGGTTCTGAAAACATTTAATCCTGATTGCCCTCTCCATAATACTGTTCCACTTCCTCTTTCAGATGATTAAATACTGCGCCTACAGATTCTGCTTTTAATACCTCTTTTAATTTGTCTTCATTATCAAAAATACCTGCTGTAATTCCTGCATACGTGTAATTTCTGATATTATCATCCTCAAGTAATTCCTGTAATGTATTTACATTAATCTTATTTGAATCCACTTTTACTCTGTTCTCAAAAAATGGATTTTTTCTGCTGTATCTGCCTCCGATTATAAATAATGGGCTGAGATTTTCTCTTCTTCCTTTAATATCTCTGTACAAATAATGAACAGAATCCAGGAGAACTTTCACTCTTTCTGCTTTATCCTCTCTTGCAATATTGATCTCGCCGTCTACACCAACTCTGTCCAGATCTATTGACATAGTATAAGAATAATAAGAACGATGAATCTCACTCTGCGCAATTCCGTTCTGCAGATTTCCTCTCACAGCAAGTCCCATGTTAGTCAAAAACTCAAGATTTCCCTGAAATGGCTCCAGTGCAATCGCATTGCTAAGTCTGGCAACTGCACTTCTTGTAGAAGCTCCACCATTCTGATCTTCTCCTTTAGAAGTTGTTTTCATATATCCAAATAGATCAATCTCCGGATAATCTTCGATCGTTGCAGAAGGAGCAAACTGTACTACTCCACTTTTTCCATCCACAGGCGTTGTATCCCAGTTTGCCTGCTGCACCATGTTATATCTCAGTGCCTGTCTGGAAATATAAGAATACTCTTCGTAATTTCCTCTAGTCATCTTTTTCAGTGATGAAATATTTCCAATTCCTTCTCCATAGTTTGCACTTTCCGCCAGAAAAATTACTGTAAATGTTAAACCTTCTCTTTTCATAGTCATGCTTCCTCCTTCTTAGGCTCGTAAGATCCTACTAATCCCATTACAAACGCATATCCATATTCCGTAAATTTCTGCTTATCATTTAACATCTGAACAAATCCCGTTGGTATCAAAAGTTCATGTCCATCCTCATTTCTCTTAGAACCATACGCACTGTACAAACGCATTACAACATCCATAAATTTATTTACATTTCTCACGGCTAACGCATTCAACAACTGATATTCAATACCTCTCAGGCCTTCACTGGAAGTCATTCCCTTTGCAGTCATAATCGCTTTTCTCAAATCCGCTCCACTTTTTTTCATAGCTCCACAAGTCATAGAAAGCTCCCTTCCTTTCTCATTTCTTTCTTTACGCTCTAAATACGTCAACACAATCTCCGTCCATAACTGTACTTCATATACCCAGAATATATAAAAATTCTTTGATTCTTCTTTTATATTTTCTTTAAGAAGCTGATTTAACAACTGATACTGGTCTCGATGCTGCAAAAGATTCATAACTACAGTTTCATGTACATTTACAAAGTTATCTTTGATTTTAGTAAATGGAGATTTTGCCAGCGATGTCAGAGCATCAGATACCCTTGATTCGCAAATAATTTCCAGCATTTTTTTGTGGATAATACTTAATCTATACCTATCATCCGCACTCACTCCACGTAAGATAACCTGTACATTAGATAATTCCTGCTGTTTTTCTCTTAGTAAAATATTGATCGTCTCCGCAAACCACTGAGAATATTTCTTGTTCTCAGTTTTTTCTCCTTCCTGATCAATTCTTCCAATTTTAGAATTCGCATCTAACAAAGCGCCAATGCTGTTATTTATATTTACAAAAACAAATTTATTGACATATAACCGGAATCCCAACGGACTGAGCGCATATATAAAAGCACAACCAGGACAAAGAAACGCGTCCACTTTACAGTCCCAGAATGCAGAACGTTTTCTTGTAAAATCGTCTCCAACTTCATTCATGAATGCTATCGAGACCTTTTCTTTCGGCCCTATTGGATCCCCACAATCAATACAGAGATCTTTTGCCTTCTTATGATCTGCACTCAGATACTTTCGAAATGGTTCTGAAAAATCTTTTTCAAACACCTCTCGCATATCTTTTTTTGCATTCGGACGCAAGAGAAAACATTTTCCATTCCAGAACCGATTTATATAGGTATATATAATACTCTTCATTGCAAAAGTTTCACTGCATTCTGGCTGATTTATAAACTCCAGAAGCTCTTTTAACCTGTTTTTCAGTTCTTCTGATGACAATTTATCACTGAGTTTATTCTTCTTTAATTTCTCATAGATTTCCGAATTTTTAATTTTCTTTTTAATATTTGCAAAACCTGCCTGATAGCTATTTGACTGCAGCTTTTCATTGATAAATTTCAGATCATCTTTTTCCTGTTTTCCTGGATCCCAGTTTCCATTTTCTATTTTTTCAATACATGTTTGAATTTTATCCTTAATTCCCTGATACGTACTAAATGGGCCAAAATACCTGATAAAGGCTTTAAAATACATATTCGTCCAGTCTGCATTTTTCGCAAAATCCATGCTGACCCATAATGCCTGGTCATCATCGGAATGGCCAAAATCAACACCTTCCTCTGCCCCTGCAGTTTCAAGCATGTAGTGAAATCCTACAATCCCAGCATTCTTCAGGAAATCACCAAGAGTGATCACATATTTTTCCATACTAGTAACCCCCCCTAATATATGACTTCCCACATGCCTTTACCTAATGATCTACGTGTTCCCAACCCAGCAGCGCGCAATAAATTCAACAATTCCAGATTTCCTGTTATCTTATATACCCCGATACTTCCATCTACAAGTCGCCCCCAGGTCCTTGTTACCACTTTTTTCCCTTTCAATGGCGTTATGGAAAAATCACTGATATCCATTTCCAGATTCAATTTTTCAAGAAAAATTCTCAAATTTTCCTTCACCATTTCTCCAAATTCCGGATCTTCACATGTGTAATATTTATCACTATTATCCGTAGAATTATGTTTACGGACAATAAGTGCGCTTCTCATTTTTATAATGAGTTCTGTATCCTGAATTTCTGAGATGTTTCGTATCTTTATTGATATCAGTCGCATGGAATTCTTATTCATAGGGTAAGGTTTGCCTTTCATAAGTACAAACGCATTATAAAATTCAATCAGTTCGCCTATGTCTGCATCTGAAAATGTCATAGTAAATCTGTTCTGATTAAGTAATATTTTTTCCTGTGTAAATCTCGCCCCAGGTAAGTATGTCGCCCAGACATAAGTTTTTAATATGGACGAATTTTTATTATAGAGTTTTTCAAAAAGTGCCGGAGAATAATTCTCCACAGCAGCTTTTAGAAAACTCACCAAAACCATGTCCAATTCTGCTGGAATCTCAGTTGTTTCCAACTGAAATTCCAATCTTAGTTCATTCATCTTGTTCCTCCTTTCTGGAAGTTGTTAATTAATTGGTATTTTCTTTCTTCTAAAATAGCATAGGTCTCTTATAAAGTCAATGCAAAAATGATTAATATTCTAATGGATTGTTTTTTTATTGTTAATAATAAATATTTATCTGCATTAAAAAATTCGCCTTTAATTTTATGTATGTATCATTTATAATACTCAAAGATACAATCCATTTTGGAATGTGAATTTAGATTATTAATCATTAATCCATGATTCTAATTTCTATAATAGTCCCATATTGGAACCCACAACAAGAAACTCCCCGTGGTGGTAAACTTCCGTGTCACCCACGCGCCGATGGTACTGACAAGAGCTTTCTTTTCAGCTCTGAGAGATGCAGGAGAATGGCACGCCTGCCGGGTGAGTTTCTTGTTAACTTGAAAAGGAGCCGCTGTAAACAGATGATTTTCTATCTGCCATACAGTGACTTCTTCTTCATTTCATAATATAACTGCTATATCAAATTCAACACCTTCACCGCATTACTCTCCGTCACAGCCACAACCTCCTCGCAGCTGACTCCCTTAATCTCTGCGACAGTCTTCACAACCTCCGGCAAATACAGAGAACTATTTCTCTTTCCACGGTTCGGCACAGGTGCCATATACGGACAGTCAGTTTCAAGCAGGATTTGATTCAATGGTGCGTACTCTACCACTTCTTTCAGCTTCCGTGAATTTTTAAATGTCACCACTCCGCCAATTCCCAAATAAAGTCCCATATTCAGATACTCCCTTGCAATTTCCTTGCTATAAGAAAAACAATGGATAACTCCGCCATACATTCCATTCTTCATATATTCTCTCACAATATTCAGCGTATCCTCGGCAGCATCACGGCTGTGAATCATAAACGGGAGTTTTTTCTCACGGGCAATATCCATCTGCTGGCGGAAGACTTTTTGCTGAAGAAGGTGCGCTTCTTTCTCCTTATGCCAGTAATAATCCAGGCCGATCTCACCTACGGCTACTGTCTTTTCCTTATCACAATATCTGCGGATCTCATCCAAAACTGCCGCATCCACTTTATCTGCATCATCCGGATGTACACCTACTGCACCATAAATAAACGGATACTTCTCCACCAGATCATAAACCCGGTCAAAGTGTTCCACAGAAGCACACACATCCACAATATGCCCGATTCGATTCTCCTGCATACTATCCAGCATGGCATAACGGTCCTCGTCAAAAGCCTCATCATCATAATGTGCATGGGTATCAAAAATCATGGCTTTATCCACAGTCATCTCGTCACCGACAGAAACTTTTCCACCTTTCAGCACTCTTGTAAACACACCTTCACGGGGCATAATGCACTCTCCCATCTTCTGGAAAATAGCACAGCCATTGTGACACTCCTTTCCAATCTGAGTCAGCTCCAGTACAACCTCACCACAGCGGAATCTCGTTCCAACCGGAAGCTTCGCGAAATCAATCCCCTCCACGACCAGATTTTCACCAAAAGCACCATCCTCAACTACCGCGCCCCTGGCGCGAAAATCCTCTATCTTTTCATTTGAAAGAAGACTCACCTGCCTGTGCCACTTCCCGGCATGAGCATCCCCCTCAAGCCCCCAGTCCTCCACAAAAACCGCAGACCCGACATTCCTCTTCTCCGTCCCCTTCTTCTCACTGATACAAACCGCAAGTACTTTTCCCATAACAAACTCCTATTAATTACACATCGCTACAAAATTTATTCCTATATATCACACCAGCAATATTAATTTCCAACTATCAACACATTCCTCAGAATTCACTGAATTCAACAACCAGACTCACGCAGTCACAGTCGTCCCTTACCAACAACATGTCCGGTAGAACCTACACCACTCTCAACAACCAGCCCAACGGAGGCAGGGCCAGTACGGTGACGTTAGCGGAGCCGCCGTCGAGAGGCGAGTATAGCTGCTGCCACCGAGTGCTCTGTCTGAACGGAGCGCTATGCGCGTAGTAAGTTAGCACGAATGGCAGCAAACCAGCGACGCAGCCGAACAGGCCGCGCAGCGTGTCACAGTCCTGGCCCTGCCTCCGTTGGGCGTCCGTTCGTTAGTCTAGGTATAATTACCGTCCGCATTCTCCAGTTTCGCCGGTCAAAATCTCAATTCCATGCCCCAGCGAATCCACAATAACCTCCAGGCACTCTCTAACCGCCTTAGGACTCCCCGGCAAATTAACAATCAACGTCCCCTTCCGGATCCCAGCTGTAGCTCTACTCAACATCGCCCTCTTTGTGATCGTCAGACTAAATGCACGCATAGCCTCCGGAATCCCCGGCACACGCCGCTCGATCACATCCTCCGTAGCCTCCGGTGTTACATCCCTCTGGGAAAACCCGGTACCACCCGTAGTCAAAATCAGCTCAGCCAAACCCATATCCGCAATCTCCGCCATCCGTGCACTCAGCATCCCACGGTCATCCGGCAAAACCTCCACAGAAACAACCTCATACCCGGCCGCCTCCATGATTTCCTTCACAGCCGGCCCGCTGAGATCCTCACGTTCTCCTCTGAAACCCTTATCACTGGAAGTGATCACAGCAACTCTTTTCATCAACACTCAACCTCCGATCTGAGCCATACAAAGCTTCTCCGTTTTATCTTCCTTCTGTTTCTCCAGGCTGCCTCCAAAAGCATGCCCATCCGGCTTTTCCGCCAACGCTTCCAGGATCACCGCCTTCAGCTCCTCATCCGAACCACCGCTGCGGATCATTGCCCGAAGATCCCTCCCGGCTGCATACTGCAGACAGGTTTTCAAAAACCCCTGGGAAGTCAGCCTTATCCGGTTGCACTCCCCACAGAACTTATGGCTCACTGCACTGATAAACCCGATCTTTCCTGAAAAACCGTCCACATCATAATAATGACACGGTCCATTCCCAAGGGGCTCCCCGACATACGGCGAAAACCGTGGTAGCTTTTCCCCAAGGATCCCAAACAGCTCCTCCTCCGACACCCCATGAAATTCTTTTCCCATCCCAATGGGCATCATCTCAATAAACCGCACATGCACCCTGTGATTCCTGGCAAGAAGTGCCACCCGGCAAAGATCCTGCTCCGGAATCCCAAGGGGCACGCAGTTGATCTTCAGAGAAATCTCCGGATACTTCAACGCCTCTGAGATCCCTTCAAGCGTCCGATTCAATTCATCACGCCGGGTAATTCTCCTGCTGCAGGCCTCATCCAGCGTATCCAAACTGATATTCAATCCGTCCAGCCCTGCCCGGGCAAAATCCTTCATCTGCTCCTTCAGAAGCACACCATTTGTAGTCAGAGTCACCTTCTCGATTCCCGTCATATTTTTCAGTTTTTCCACAAGCTGAGGCATTCCGGAACGAACCAGAGGCTCCCCTCCGGTAAGCTTGATCTTCCGGATACCCAGCTCTGCCATCACCCGGCAGATCCTCAAGATTTCCTCTTCCTGCAAAATAAGGGAGCGCGACACATGCTGCACTCCCTCCTCCGGCATACAATAAATACACCGCAAATTACATCTATCAGTTACGGAAATCCTGAGATAATCAATATTTCTTCCGCACCTGTCTATCATTTTTCCTCAAAGCAGAAATCTCCGCTTTTGCCTCCTGTTTTTTCTTCCAGATGGATATCAGACATAACCATGTGCTTGTCAATTGCCTTGCACATGTCATAAATAGTCAGAAGTGCCACCTGAACACCTGTCAGCGCCTCCATCTCCACGCCTGTTTTTCCCTCTGTTTTTACCGTGCAAAATACACGGATCATTCCCGCATACTCATCCGTTTCAAAATCCACAGAACACTTCTGGATGGGAAGTGGATGGCACATGGGGATCAGCTCAGAAGTACGCTTCACCCCCATGATACCTGCCACACGGGCCACACCAAGTACATCACCCTTTTTCACATTTCCGCTTTTTACCGCAGCCATGATCTCCGGGCTTACCTGAATGGAACCGGTAGCTGTCGCTGTACGGTGAGTGACCGGTTTATCGGACACATCCACCATAACAGCATTGCCGTTTTTATCAAAATGATTCAATCCCATACTTAGCAGATCTCAGCACCTGCTGGCATCTCTTTCTCCGGTACCATCAGGGAAAGATTTCCGTCTGCATCCTCTGCACAGAGGATCATACCCTCGCTGAGAATTCCGGCAAGCTTGGCAGGTTTCAGGTTTGTAACGACCATAACCTTTTTGCCAACCATTTCCTCTGCGGAATAGTGAGCCTTGATTCCGGATACGATCTGACGAACCTGGCTTCCGATCTTAACCTGAGAGCAGAGAAGTTTTCTGGATTTCTTAACCTCCTCGCAGGCAATGATCTCACCAACCTGGAACTGAAGCTTCTCAAAATCATCGAAAGTGATCTCCGGCTTTGCCTCGATATCGATCACGTCCTCTGTTTTCTCCTCTTCTACCTCTTCCTTCGGCTCTTCTTTCTTCGGATGAAGCTTCGCAACCTTCTCAAGAACCTCTTTCAGATCAAGTCTCGCAAAAAGAATCTCCGGTTTGTCAGTTACGCGGTTTCCTGAAGGATAAAGACCAAACTGATCCATCTCCTCAAGAGTTCTCTCGTTTGCGTTGAGCTGTACAAGAATACGCTCTGTTGTACGCGGCATAAAGGATTTCAGAAGAGATGCGCCGATGCAGATTCCCTCAACCAGGTTGTAGAGAACTGTTGCAAGACGATCCTGCTTTGTCTCATCCTTTGCAAGTGCCCATGGCATTGTCTCGTCGATATATTTGTTGCAGCGTTTGAACAGAGAGAATACCTCAGTGATGGCATCTGCAACACGAAGCTTATCCATTTTTGCGGAAACGTTTTTCGGAACCTGAAGGATGAAGTTCTTAAGATCCTCATCAACCGGCTCAGTTACATTCTTATTCTCAACAACTCCGTTAAAATATTTGTTGGACATGGAAATAGTACGGTTTACAAGATTTCCAAGTGTGTTTGCAAGGTCAGAATTCAGTCTCTCAACCATCAGCTCCCATGTGATCACACCGTCATTCTCAAATGGCATCTCATGGAGTACGAAATAACGGACAGCATCTACACCGAAGAACTCAACAAGCTCATCTGCGTAGATTACATTTCCTTTGGATTTACTCATTTTTCCATCGCCCTGAAGCAGCCACGGATGTCCGAATACCTGTTTCGGAAGCGGAAGATCCAGAGACATCAGGAAGATCGGCCAGTAAATCGTATGGAAACGGATGATATCTTTTCCGATAAGGTGAAGATCTGCAGGCCAGTATTTGTTGAATTGATCGCTGCTGTTTCCGTCGCAGTCATAGCCGATACCTGTGATATAGTTTGTCAGGGCATCCAGCCATACATATACTACGTGCTTCGGATCGAAATCTACCGGGATTCCCCATTTGAAAGATGTTCTGGATACACAGAGATCCTGAAGTCCCGGAAGAAGGAAGTTGTTCATCATTTCGTTTTTACGTGACTCCGGCTGGATGAAATCCGGATGTGTGTTAATGTAGTCGATCAGCTTGTCTGCATATTTACTCATTTTGAAGAAATATGCCTCTTCCTTAGCCGGTACGCATGGACGTCCGCAGTCCGGACATTTGCCGTCTACAAGCTGGGACTCTGTAAAGAAAGACTCACATGGTGTACAGTACATTCCTTCATAATGACCCTTGTAGATATCACCCTTTGCATACATTTTTTTGAAGATTTTTTTGACCTGCTCTTCATGGTCTTTATCTGTTGTACGGATGAATTTGTCATAGGATGTATTCATCAGATCCCATATACGTTTGATCTCGCCGGAAACGTTATCTACGAATTCCTTCGGTGTAACGCCAGCTTCCTCAGCCTTCAGCTCGATCTTCTGACCATGCTCGTCAGTTCCTGTCTGAAAATATACGTCATAACCCTGCTGTCTTTTAAAACGTGCGATCGCATCCGCAAGAACTACCTCATAAGTATTTCCGATATGCGGCTTACCGGATGTGTACGCAATGGCAGTGCTGATATAATATCTCTGCTTTTCCATTTTTTCTTTCCTCCATAATAAAAATAAAAAAACGTCTTCCCATACCATAACGATATGAGAAGACGAGTTATTACCCGTGTTACCACTTCTTTTCGTTCCTGCCTCGCGGCAAAAACCTCATCAGGTACAGCAGTTTCTATACCTTTCCGCTATAACAGGCGGTCCTGTCATCACCTGCCGGTGTCCATTAAACGGGACATTCACATTTCGCTTATCACGTTCAAACCGGTTCAGCAATGCCTCTCCGAAGCCATCTTCCATCTGCGCCTGCACATCCCTCTCAGTCTCGGAACTCCTTATATAAAAAGTTCTCCGGGGATTTCCCTGTAGTACGGTGTACACATGTACTCTCTTCTTCCACGAGTTTTCCATATGGGAAAATCGTAACACATTTCTGATGGTTTGTAAACGGGGAATTTCGTTACTGTATTACATTCTCCTCTGCCTGTACATCCACCGCCACGCCATCCGGAACGCAATAGTTGTCAGCGTCATTCCTGCTGCCATGCTCACTGCAAAAAGGATCGTATAGATTCCATCTTTCTGGAATTTCGCCCAGTCCTTCATCAACATCCAGTTCATAGTCCGGTAAAGTGCTGCTCCCGGAATCAGCGGAATTGTCGCGGAAACCAGAAATACAGTTACCGGCGTTTTATGAATTCTTGCCATACATTCTGCATACAAAGTAATAGCTACTGTTGACCAGAAGCCGCACGCATACGGACTTGGCGTTATGAACTCCACTGCCAGATATACAGCCCAGGACAGGCAGCCTCCTACAGCCGCAAACCAGAGTTTTTTTCCATGGATATTAAATAATGCCGCAAAGCCGAGGGATCCTGTGAAGGATACGACCAGCTGTATGATTTCCCGCATATTTTCCTCCTGAATAAATCATAACTACTCTCAAATGCTCCCATTATCTGCTGCGTTTCGCTACTCCGCAATTGATACAGTATGTGAATTACTCATTCACTGCTTATTGCTTTTCGCAACCTTCAAGAGAATTTCCCTGATTCGGTTAAAACAACAGATTCGCCACCGTAAAACCAAGGCCCACGACCAGTGCCAGCAAAAGTGCCTCCATACATCGGATCAAACCTGTAATGGTATCTCCTGAAAACATATCGCGTAATGAATTGGTAAATGCAATTCCCGGTATCAGAAGCATGATATTTCCGATACTGATCAGATCCGCATGATGTCCAAGCCCGATCAGAACTGTAAGATTGGAAAGTACTCCGCCGGCTCCGCAGCAAAGAAGCACTGTCAGCAGCGAGTTTAATGCGCCCTTTTTTACAAAAGCCTCAAACAGCTTCAGGGCGATACCTATCAGCGCAGAAGCGATCATATCGTTGACATCTCCTCCGAAAAACACGGAAAAAGAACCCGAAATTACAGCATAGATCAAAATCTGCGTTTTAAAAGAATATCCTTGTTTATCCCGGATCTTTTCCAGCCCCTTCTGGATCTCCTCCGGCTTCGGCCGATACTCACAGATATATCTGGAAAGCTGGTTCAGGTCATCCAGCCGCCCCAGGTCATTGGCCATTCCCGGCACACGCCGCGTCTGGGTGCAGATTCCAAAATCTTCTCCATAAATCGTCGTCACAATACTGGATGTGATAGAAAAAACATCCGCCCGGGTGGCTCCATATGCCAGGCAGATCCGCCGTATGGTATCTTCCACACGTCCAACCTCTGCTCCGCAGCAAAGAAGCTGTTCACCAATTGTCATCGCATAATATAAATACTGTTCCGCTTCCTCCCGCGTCATCCGGCATCCCTCTCTTTCCTGCTTTATTTCATCTTTATCTATTTTAGGACACGTAAATATTAAAATCAACAAGGATTTTTTGTCTTAATATTCATTTCTTCTATATTTCCTCAAAGTAATAAGCAGATATTTTTGTTCAAAATAAAACACCACCTGGACAAAAAAGATGTCTATCTCTTCTGTCCGGATGGTGTTGGTGTTTGAAAATCCAATGCTCTGCTCAGTTTTTATTTATTTGAAATCTAATAGATCTTATGCAAGTTTTCCGCCAAGTTCACGGCAAGCTGCAAGTCCTTCATCATCAGGTGTGTTGTTTACAATGAGTCCTTCATCCTCAACAAGCTCTGCACCTGCGTCTTTTGCTCTGCCGCACCATGTTCTCATCCACTCTCCGTCGCCCCAGTCATAGGAACCGAAAAGTGCAACTTTTTTACCGGAAAGTTTGCCTTCCAGATCAGAGAAGAATGGCTCGAACTCACCATCCTCAAGCTCCTCATCTCCCATTGCCGGACAGCCAAGTGCCAGAACATCATAAGAGAGAGCTTTATCTACGTCTGCATCTGCAACTTCCATGATCTCAACATCCGCACCAGCTGCTTTTGCGCTTTCCTCAACAGCCTGTGCCATTGCCTCTGTGTTACCTGTGGAAGACCAGTAAATAATTCCTACCTTGCTCATCTTAAAAACCTCCTGTTTTTAAACTTTATATTATACGCACATCTGAGATGTACAGAGATGCTTCATACCAACAACCTGTAAAATCGAATACCCCGCACGGATCTGCGCCGCAGTAAACTCCCGGCACTTATCATAGCTGTCAAAAATCCTGCGAGCCTGCTCCACATCATCATAAACCTTCCAGTAACCACACATCTTGCAGTCACTGCCTCCGAACTTCCGAAAGCCCTTCACATCTTCAATAGGATAACCCAGAAAAAGACCGATCTCATGAGGAAACTCCGTCTTATGAAAAAATCTCTCCTTCAGACGGGCGATCATCTCATCCAGAGAACCATCTATATTATAACCATCCTGGAGCAAAAGCTTCCTGGCTTCTTCCTGCTTAAGATATTCCTGCAGCATATCCGGCCGGTACACCAGAAGAAGATAATGC
This sequence comes from Blautia schinkii, assembly GCF_013304825.1. Taxonomy (GTDB): domain Bacteria; phylum Bacillota; class Clostridia; order Lachnospirales; family Lachnospiraceae; genus Blautia_A; species Blautia_A schinkii_B. The sequence goes on from NZ_JAAWUO010000013.1 coordinate 22,741, forward strand.
TTCCTGCATCCACAGATGATCTCCATACGGATGCCTTCCCGTTCAAGACTCTCCTTATAATCCGAAATGATCTCCGGCAGCTCCGGCATTTTTTCCTTGGAAAAGGAAACAAGGTTCGCCGGTTTCATTCCCATTAATACAGGGGAACAATGATAACCTATGACAGATTCAAATTTTGCACAAGTCATTTGCATTCTCCTTTACGCTTTAGTTAGATTTCCCTAACTATCGTAAATATACTACTAAAGTTAGTTTGTGTCAACTTATTTTTTTAAAAATTCTCTTCATTATTTTTTACTGATAAAGTCCCATCATTAAGGGTAGAATATTTCTATAAAATAAAAATATTTCAGGATAATCAGATCAAAATCTCTTGACAAATCTCTCTCTGTCATGTATTATAATATCAGTAATAATTACTATTACCAATATGGAGGAAACATTATGGCAGCACTTAAATACAGCCGTCAGAGAGAATCTATCAAGGAATTTCTGAGATCCAGAACAGATCATCCAACGGCAGACACAGTATACGAGAATCTTCGACAGATCTACCCCAACATCAGTCTCGGAACTGTCTACCGTAATCTTTCTCTTCTCAGTGACATCGGCGAGATCCGGAAGCTGACCAATTTCGGAAGCGCGGACCGCTACGATGGAAGGGTCGCACCGCATTCACATTTCATGTGTACCAGATGCAACCGGGTGATCGATATGCAGTCAGACAGCCTTAACGGAATTCTTGAGCAGGCAGCTGCAGAATTTATCCACGGAAAAGTCTTTGACGTAGATGCAAGCTTCTATGGAATCTGCAAGGAATGCCTCGAAAAAGAAGAAAAACAGTCTTGACAAAAATAAGATCACATGTTACTATAAAACAGTAATAATTACTATTATTAATTCAAAAGAAACATAAAATCAAAATAACTTTTTATAAGAAAAGGAGATCACAACTATGGCAAAATGGGTATGTAATGTATGTGGATATGTTTACGAAGGCGAGCAGGCACCGGAAGCCTGTCCAGTATGTAAAGCACCAGCTTCCAAGTTTTCCAAACAGGAAGGCGAGCTCACATGGGCAGCTGAGCATGTTGTAGGCGTTGCTAAGGGCGTTAGCGAGGACATCCTTGCAGACCTGAGAGCAAACTTCGAGGGCGAGTGCTCTGAGGTTGGTATGTATCTTGCAATGGCTAGAGTAGCTCACAGAGAAGGATATCCGGAAGTTGGAATGTACTATGAGAAGGCAGCTTACGAGGAAGCAGAGCATGCAGCTAAATTCGCAGAGCTCCTTGGCGAAGTTGTAACAGACAGCACAGAGAAGAACCTTCAGATGCGTGTAGACGCTGAGAACGGTGCTACAGCAGGTAAATTCGACCTTGCTAAACGTGCGAAAGCAGCTGACCTTGACGCAATCCATGACACAGTACATGAGATGGCTAAGGACGAAGCAAGACACGGAAAAGCATTCGCTGGTCTGCTTAAGAGATATTTCGGTAAATAAGAAATCCGCATAGAATAAGGATTTTTTTAAGGGGGAATCACTTCCGTGATTCCCCCTTTTTCGTACAATTTTTATTTAACTGTAACTTTACAGGTTGTCTTCTTTGAGCCGCTTCGGATTGTGATTGTTGCAGTTCCTTTTTTCAGACCTTTGATTACACCACCGGATGTTACTGTCGCGATTTTTTTGTTGGATGATGTGTATGTAACTTTTTCCGGACTGGTTACAGGAGTGACTTTAACTGAAGATGCCAGTTTACGGTAAGTAGTTCCTTTTTTGAGTGTCACTGATTTAGTGCTCACAGTAATTTTCGAAGTTTTTACTGCCCCGTTCTGTACGGTAACTTTGAAAGATGCTGACTTTTTACTTGCGAGAATAACTTTAACTGTAGTACTTCCTGCCTTTTTACCTGCTGTCAGTCTGAAAGTTCCCTTCTTTGTCACAGAAGATACTTTTACGATTCCTGTATTTCCGGATGTCACCTTTGTAACATAATCACCTTTCGCCAGTCCAGCTGCTTTAAATGCAGTGGTAGACTGACCTGCTTTCATTTTCAGGGAAGATGCAGTCAGGGAAATCGTCGGTTTCAGTTTGGCGACTGAAGCTTGTTTTCTGATCACTTTTCCACATACTTTGCAATGACTTCCTTCCGTCTTTCCTGCTTTAAATACTGTCGCTGCAACTGCTGCATCTTTTACAACGGTATGTTTTGCCGGAAGTGTTACTGTTCTTACACCATCACAGGAAGTACATTTATCAGTTCTGCTTCCTTTTGACGTACAGGTTGCCTGAACAGTTTTTACTGCTTTCCAGCTGTGACTGTGTTTTGAACTGTTTTCTCCAATCTCAAAATGTTTCCTTACAAGCCGCTCCCACTCTCCGTTTTTGTTTTTTCGTATGGCAGACAGTGCAAGCCTTGTATTATCATCGGACCTTCTCGTCATGATCGGAAGCTCCTGGCCGGAAACTTTCTGCATATTCCATGCTTCCTCATCGTAATCATATTGCAGTTTACCAGACTCTGTATCCCTCCAGCTCATCACTACGATTTTTATATCATTTCCTGTAATCTCAACGGGATCACCTTTTCCGTTTATATACTGAATCAGTTTTACTTTTAAATTGGCGAGATTAATGGATTCTCCGACAGCCGGATTAAGCAGCTTTCCATTCTTATCTGTCAGATTCTCCGGTAGCAGCATAAATTCGCTGACTTCAAACCATATATCTTTTCTGAAGGCTTCTTTATATTTACCGGTTTTATCCAGAAGTTTTACTGCTACGTAACAGCAGCCAACACCGGTTTTATCGTTGGATTTAATTATAAGCTTCTTTCCATCCGAAGAAACTGCAGCTTCTGCCAGTTTTGACTGTTCTATGATTTCCAGCTTATAATCCTTTACCGGATGCTGGCCACTGGTTTTATCCAGTATGTCTGTCACAATGGTCGTTTCATTGTTCGGTAGCATGGCTTCATTTCCTGCCGTACCTTCCAAATCGTATGTCAGATTATAAAAGCTTTTTTCCTCACTATCATCACTATCATGACCACTGTCACCGAAGCTTCCACTGTCGTTGCCATTATAACCAGGCAGGGTATCCAGTTCATACATTCGTCTTGCTATCTGGTGCCAGTTTCCATCTGCACTTTTTTCCATTGCAACAAGCGCAAACCATGTACCATATCCTGATGTTCTCTCAAGGATCGGGAGCTCCTGACCTGGAACATCAATCCATTTCCAGCCATCCGCATCATAATCACGGTGCACTGTGCCTGTACTTTCATCTGTCTCTGAATATATCACAATCTTGTAATTATCTCCTGTTACCGGAATCGGATCTCCTTTTCCTTTTTTATAGCGGACAAGCTGCGGCTTCATGTTATTTAAAATGTCTATCTGCTGTCCTACTTCAGGAATAAATACCTTTCCATTTGCATCTGTGATATTTTCTGGTAAAAGTACATACTCGCTGACGCTGAACCATATATCTTTTCTGAATGCTTCTCTGTATCCGCCTTTTTCATCCGGTATCTGTACAGATATGTAACAGCAGCCCTGACCGGTTTTATTACCAGATTTAATAACAAGTTTTTTTCCATCTGCAGAAACTGAAATTTCTGCCAGCTTAGACTGTTCCAGGATTTCCAGTTTATAATCATCTACCCTCTGATAATCCTTTGTTTTGTCCTCCAGATAAGTGGTAGCTGTCATTTGACTGTTCGGCAGCATAGATCCGTTTCCTGTCGTATCCTGATAATCATATATCAGGCTGTAGGAACTTTTCTCTTCGCTGTCATCATTATGACCATTGTCATAATCGCTGTTGATCAAAGGATCAAGCGCATAATGATGTCGGGTAATATAATGCCAGTCCCCATTTTCTGATCTCTCCATAGCCAGAAGTGCAAACCATGTAGAATTCTCTGTTGTTCTCTCCAGGATTGGAAGATCCTGTCCCGGAACCGCTATCCATTTCAGACCATCTGCATCATAATCACGAAGTTCTTCGCCTCCAGGCCCTGTCTGTGACATGACGATCTTGTAATTGTCCCCTGTTACCGGAATCGGATCTCCTTTTCCATCTTTGTAACGGACAAGCTGTGGTTTCATGTCTTTTGCTATATCCAGTTGCTGGCCAGCTTCAAGGTTGATGGTTTTTTCCGGCAATATTACATATTCACTGATGTTAACCCCAAATTCCCGTTTAGCCACTTCAGTTCCATTTATGAATGCCGTTGCAGAAATTCTGGCATCTCCGGTTTTATTGTAAACATCCAGCACAATATCCTGGCCATCTAATGATACGTCTGCCATTTTGACACCATTTCCACCAGTTACCGGAGCAACTTTCAGTTCATATGTGGAAACAGCACTCCAATCAGTTGTATCAACCAGACGGGTTTTTATTCTGACATGACTGTTCGGCAGTAAGTCCTGACTCCCACTGGTACCTTCGTATATCAGATTAAGCTGATATTGTTCATTTGCTGTAGCAGACTCTCCATCTTCTGAACCGTCACTGAAGACCTCCTGGTTTTCGGTGTTATCCCCGGATATCTCCGCAATTTCTGATGTGTTTTCTTCTTCTGCTACTTCTTCCGCATTTTCTGCATCATCCTGAAGACTTAATTCCTCATCGTCTTCCAGATCAGACACAGAAGCTGTTTCCCCTGTTATTTCCGAGCCACCGTTCTCCTGAACTGATTCTTCTGTCTCTGCAGTTTCCTGTCCGGTATCTGCTGTCAGTTCCTCAGCTGCTACCGGTATGGCTGCACCCATACTCTGTGAAAACGTAAGTGCTGCAGCCAGAAGCATCGCAATCCTCTTTTTCTTCATATGATTCCCCCATTTTCGTTTTTTCTACTATAATTATACTATACTCATTGGAGGACTGACTATCATATTCTCCTTTATTCGTCAAAATCTGTCGATATATTTTTCAATGAGAATTTTCTGAAAAACATTTACAATTTACATATAGATCAGGCAGATATCTGCAATTCAATTCGCTGCTTGTCTGATCTGATCAAAATATCATTCTATATTGAGGTGACATATCAAGGTATACCCCAAATATGTCAAGAAGCTTACTTACTCTTTTTTATCTTTCTCACACTGTCTTCCCTCACATGATTCCGCAATTCGGTCAGATACTCGGAGAATTTCACCTGCTCGTTTCCATAGGTCATCTGCAGATCATATTCCAAAGGAAGCCATGTTTTGATGTCGGATTCATTGTGCTGGATCAGGGCTTCCAGCTTGTCCAGAGCTTTATAGATCCTGGCCTCCAGAGTCTGCTGCTCTTCCATCTCCTGATAGAGTTCTGACATTTCTTTACTGAATGGCTCCGGCAGGGTTTTCACCCATTCGCCCAGTACATCCGCCTCCTTCTTCGAATCTTTATCCGTCTTTTCAAAAGCAGGGATATCCCCGGTAAAAGCTTCTCCAAGATCATGGATAAGGCACATTTTCATAATTTTCAGAAGATCAGCCTCAGGAAATTCATCGCTGACAAAATAAGCCATCAGTGTGATCCGCCAGGAATGTTCAGCCACGCTCTCCCGCCTGCCGCCTGATGTATAACAGTGGCGCACTGCATCCTTCAATCGTTCTGCAACAGAAAGTACTTCGATCAGTTTTTCTGGTTTCATATATATTACGCTCCTCTTCTTTTTATTATGTCAACCATCTATATCAGCTATTTTCAGCCTATCTTATATAGCTGTCCATAAAACCGTTATAGCATTTTTATTTACTATACCATAATTTCCCACAGAACAGACTACACAAAAGCACTCTCCTTCCTTCTGCACACTGACATTTTCCATCCTGAAAAATTTATCCCACCTGATTTCTAAAAAAACTATAAACCATATTGCATTTTTCTCCATAATCGTCATAATGAAATTATAAACAAAAGAAAGAAGGTGATTGCCGATGGATATCACGGTGTCGGATGAGGTCTCACAGGAATATCATGAGCTTGTGAAGAACATCCTCTGTAACAGAGAGTTCCTGAAGCTGAGCCTGTACACCCACCACCAGTGGACCACACGGCTCATGCACAGTATCAATGTTTCTTACCTCTCCTGGTTCATTGCCAGGAAGCTGGGATGTGACGAGAAAGCCGCCGCAAGGGCAGGACTTCTCCACGATTTCTGTCCCTATGACTTCAGGGCGGAGACACCGACCGGTGAGCATCAGGCGTTTTATCACCCGAAGGCTGCCGCAGATAACAGTGCCGCACACTTTGATGTCACAGACAGAGAGCTGGATGCGATACTCTCACATATGTTCCCTCTGGGACCTCTTCCACGCAACAGGGAAGCCTGGATCATCAGCTTTGCCGATAAAGCCTGCGCCATCGCGGAAGGCTGCCATATCGCCATTGCACTGGCCAGACGCAACCGGATCGTCATCAATCCGGCATAATTTTCACACAAAAAACAGGGCCGTCACCACTTCTGACGAGCCCTGTTTTTGTGTGGAAATTTATTTTATGGTAATACTTTGCAGATTACTTTATATATCTTAGTTCTCTTTCACAACAACCTTATCCAGATGCCAGATATCATCTACATACTCCTGGATGGTTCTGTCGGATGTGAACTTACCGCTGCATGCTGTATTGAGAAGTGCCATCTTAGCCCAGCGTTTCTCATCTTTGTATGCTTCCTCAACACGCTTCTGTGCCTCTGCATAGGAACGGAAGTCGCCAAGGATGAAGTACTGGTCAGGTCTCGGCATGTTGCGTTTGTCTAGAAGTGAATTGTAGATGTCACGGAACATCTCTGTATCACTGGAGAAGGTTCCATTGATCAGCTGCATCAGTACCTGACGGATCTCAGGATCTGTATTGTAAATGAAGTCCGGATCATAACCGCCGTTATTCTCATAGTTGATGATCTGGTCGGAGCTCATACCGAAGATAAATGCATTCTCCTCACCAACCTCCTGTACGATCTCAACGTTAGCACCATCCATGGTTCCAAGTGTCGGAGCACCGTTCAGCATGAACTTCATGTTACCTGTACCGGAAGCCTCTTTACTTGCTGTGGAAATCTGCTCGGAAACATCTGCTGCCGCAAAAATGATCTCAGCGTTGGATACACGGTAATTCTCGATGAATACAACCTTCAGCTTGCCGTTGATGGAAGCATCATTGTTTACAACATCTGCCACACAGTTGATCAGCTTGATGATCTTCTTTGCACGTGCGTAAGCTGCAGAAGCCTTTGCACCAAAGATAAATGTTCTCGGATAGAACTCCATCTCCGGATGTGCCTTGATCTGATTGTACAGATAGATCACATGCAGGATGTTCAGAAGCTGACGCTTGTACTCATGAAGTCTCTTAACCTGAATATCAAAGATGGAGTGCGGATCAACCTCAACACCGTTGTGCTCCAGGATATATTTTGCAAGACGCTCTTTGTTCTTGAACTTGATGGTCATGAACTCCTGAAGAGCTTTCTCATCGTCTGCATAAACCTTCAGTTTGGAAAGCTGGGAAAGATCTGTGATCCAGTCCGGTCCGATCTTATCTGTTACCCAGTCAGCCAGAAGCGGGTTTCCATGAGCAAGGAAACGTCTCTGTGTGATACCGTTTGTCTTGTTGTTGAACTTCTCAGGCATCATCTCATAGAAATCCTTCAGCTCCTGATTTTTGAGGATTTCTGTATGAAGGCGTGCAACACCGTTTACAGAGTAGCCTGCAACGATTGCAAGGTGAGCCATCTTAACCTGTCCGTCATAGATGATCGCCATCTTCTTAACCTTCTCGAAGTTTCCAGGATATTTCTGCTGGATCTCAAGAATGAAACGACGGTTGATCTCCTCGATGATCTGGTATACACGCGGAAGCAGTCTGGAGAACAGCTCGATCGGCCATTTCTCAAGTGCCTCGGACATGATAGTGTGGTTGGTGTAAGCACAGCATTTTGTTGTGATATCCCATGCCTGATCCCAGCCAAGACCTTCCTGATCCATAAGAAGACGCATCAGCTCTGCAACAGCTACAGTCGGATGAGTATCGTTCATCTGGAATACAACCTTCTCATGAAGCTTTGTGATGTCATCGTGTGTTTTCTTATATTTGGCAATCGCTGCCTGAAGGCTGGCAGATACGAAGAAGTACTGCTGTTTCAGACGAAGCTCTTTACCTGCCATATGGTTATCATTCGGATAAAGTACCTCAACGATAGTACGTGCAAGGTTCTCCTGCTCTACTGCGTTGTGATAATCACCCTTGTCGAAGGAGTCAAGGTTGAAGTCTACGATCGGCTCTGCATCCCAGATACGAAGTGTGTTTACAACATCGTTATTATAACCTGTGATCGGCATATCGTAAGGAACGGCCTTAACTGCCTGATATCCCTCGTGGATAAATTTGTTCTCGTTCTTCACCGGATCCCACTCAACGCGTACATATCCGCCGAAATGAACCTCTTTTGCATACTCCGGACGACGGAGTTCGAAAGGATAGCCGTTCTTCAGCCAGTTATCCGGTGCCTCTACCTGATAACCGTCACGGATCTCCTGCTTAAACATACCATAACGGTAACGGATTCCGCATCCGTATGCACAGTAGTTCAGAGTTGCAAGAGAATCCAGGAAGCATGCTGCCAGTCTTCCAAGTCCACCGTTTCCAAGAGCCGGATCCGGCTCCTGGTCTTCGATGCAGTTAATATCAAGTCCAAGCTCCTCAAGAGCCTCCTTAACCTCGCCGTATGCGCCAAGGTTGATCAGATTGTTTCCAAGGGCACGGCCCATAAGGAACTCCATGGACATATAATATACAATCTTCGGGTCCTGTTTTTCATACGCCTTCTGGCTCTTGAGCCAGTTGTCAATGATAACGTCCTTCACAGTGTAGCTTACAGCCTGAAAAATCTGCTCCTGTGTAGCCTCTTCCAGTGTTTTTCGATAAAGGAATTTTACGTTTTCTTTTACGCTTTTTTTGAATTCCTCTTTCTCAAACTGCTTGTCAATCATTAGTTTTCCTCCTGTACTTTGGATACTCCCAGTGTTACAGCCTCTTTGTTGATGTTCCATTCTTTGGTGTAACCCTCTGCTTCTCCCAGAACAATGTTTTCTGCCAGTACTTCACGTTTGATCTCATCCTGGTTTGCTTTCATGATATCCATGATCTTATCGTTATCTTTTGCATAGACAATGATCTTGTCCATGACTTCGAAACCAGCCTCTTTACGCATGGTCTGCACCTTACTGATGATCTCGCGGACAAAGCCCTCCTGGATCAGTTCAGGTGTAAGGTTTGTATCAAGGACAACGGATGTCTCACCGTCTGTCTCTGTCACATAGCCCTCGCTCTGGGCTGTTTCGATCAATAAGTCTTCCTCTGCAAGCTCGACTCTGTTTCCGTCAATGTCAAGAACGAGAACACCATTATCTCTCAGCTCTTTCATTGCTGCGGTTCCGTCGATCTCGGAGAGTGCGGTACGGATGCCGTTCAGAAGCTTGCCGTATTTCGGTCCTACTGTACGAAGCTGCGGCTTGAAGCTGTAGGAAATGAAGGACTCTACATCATCTGCGAATTTCACTTCTTTTACATTGAGCTCATCTGCGATGATATCTGTGTAGAATTTATCCATAGCTTTCTCAGCCTTTACATACATGGTTCCGATCGGCTGACGGTTCTTGATGTTTGCAGTATTTCTGCATGCACGACCAAGAACAACGATCTCAAGAAGCTCTTCCATGTTTGCCTCAAGATCCTTGTCGATCCATGCCTCATTTACCTCCGGGTAATCGCAGAGATGGATACTCTCCGGAGCGTCTGTGTCAATGCTTCTTACAAGGTTCTGGTAGATATCCTCAGTCATGAACGGGATCATCGGAGCTGCAGCCTTGGCAACAGTTACCAGTGCTGTGTAAAGTGTCATGTAAGCATTGATCTTATCCTGCTCCATGCCCTTTGCCCAGAAACGCTCACGGCTTCTTCTTACATACCAGTTACTCATATCGTCAACAAATTCCTGAAGTGCTCTTGCAGCCTCCGGAATCTTGTAGGAACCAAGATCCTCATCGACAGTCTTCACCATGGTATTCAGCTTGCTGAGCAGCCATTTATCCATAACCGGAAGCTTATCGTAATTTAAAGTATATTTAGTTGCGTCAAAATTGTCAATGTTCGCATACAGTACGAAGAATGCGTAGGTGTTCCACAGAGTGCTCATGAATTTTCTCTGTCCTTCTACAACTGCCTTGCCGTGGAAACGGTTTGGAAGCCACGGAGCACTGTTGATGTAGAAATACCAGCGGATAGCATCTGCGCCGTATTTGTTCAGTGCATCAAACGGATCTACTGCATTTCCCTTGGACTTACTCATCTTCTGTCCGTTCTCATCCTGTACATGTCCCAGAACGATTACATTCTTATACGGAGCCTTGTTGAAAAGCAGTGTGGACTCAGCAAGAAGGGAGTAGAACCATCCTCTTGTCTGGTCAACAGCCTCTGAAATAAAGTCTGCCGGGAACTGCTGTTCAAACAGGTCTTTATTCTCAAATGGATAATGATGCTGTGCAAAAGGCATTGCTCCTGAATCGAACCAGCAGTCAATTACCTCCGGTACACGATGCATGGTCTTTCCGCAGTCCGGGCACTTCATGGTGATATCATCAATGTATGGGCGGTGAAGTTCAATAGTCTTGGCACGCTCATCACCACTCTTCTCATAGAGATCCTGACGGCTTCCTACGGATTCCATATGTCCGCACTCGCACTGCCAGATGTTCAGTGGTGTTCCCCAGTAACGGTTTCTGGAAATACCCCAGTCCTGAACGTTCTCAAGCCAGTCACCGAAACGTCCCTTACCGATGCTCTCCGGAATCCAGTTAATTGTATTATTGTTGCGGATCAGATCATCCTTTACTGCTGTCATCTTGATAAACCAGGACTCACGTGCATAGTAGATAAGCGGTGTGTCACATCTCCAGCAATGCGGATAATCATGCTCGAATTTCGGCGCATCAAAAAGCTTGCCTTCTTTGTCAAGGTCTGTGAGAACCATCGGGTCAGCTTTTTTTACGAATACACCGGCATACGGTGTCTCCTTGGTCATGTTACCCTGTCCGTCTACGAACTGTACGAACGGAAGGTCATACTCACGTCCCACACGGCTGTCATCCTCACCAAATGCAGGTGCGATATGAACGATACCGGTACCATCACTCATGGTAACGTAGTTATCACAGGTTACAAAATGAGCTTTTTTGCGCTGTTTTGCTGCTGCCTCGCCTGTGCATGCAAAAAGCGGCTCATATTCCTTACGCTCAAGATCTGTTCCTTTATATTTCTCAAGGATCTCATATGCAGGCTCATCATCCTTTGCAAGCTTGCCGAGAACCTTATCCAGAAGTGCTTCTGCCATGTAGTAGGTGTAGCCGTCCGCTGCTTTTACCTTGCAGTAGATCTCATCCGGGTTTACACAAAGTGCGACGTTGGATGGAAGTGTCCACGGTGTTGTTGTCCATGCCAGGAAGTATGCGTCCTCACCAACAACTTTAAAACGAACGATTGCAGAACGCTCTTTAACGGTCTTGTATCCCTGGGAAACCTCCTGTGCGGAAAGAGGAGTTCCACAACGCGGGCAGTAAGGAACGATCTTGAAGCCTTTGTAAAGAAGACCTTTTTCCCAGATCTCTTTCAGTGCCCACCACTCTGACTCGATAAAGTTATTGTCGTATGTTACATACGGATGCTCCATGTCAGCCCAGAAACCAACTGTAGATGAGAAATCCTCCCACATTCCCTTGTATTTCCATACGCTCTCTTTACACTGCTGGATGAACGGCTCCATTCCGTACTCCTCGATCTGCTCCTTGCCGTCAAGGCCAAGCTTCTTCTCAACCTCAAGCTCAACCGGAAGTCCGTGAGTATCCCAGCCTGCTTTTCTCGGAACCATGTAGCCCTTCATTGTACGGTATCTCGGAATCATATCCTTGATAACTCGTGTCAGAACATGTCCGATGTGGGGCTTACCATTTGCGGTAGGCGGTCCGTCATAAAATGTGTATGTCTCGCCCTCTTTACGGCTGTCCATACTCTTTTCGAAAATCTTGTTGTCTTTCCAGAATTTCTCAACTTCTTTTTCACGGTCAACAAAATTCAGATTCGTGTCAACTTTACGATACACAATATTTACCTCCTGTGTCTGATTACTGGCTGCTGCCTCATCTATGAGGCCACAGCGGATTGCTTCTTCACAGATACCTGTTCGTGCCAATGCCTCGGGCACTTATAAAAAAAGACCCCATCCTGTAAAAGGACGAAGTCTGATTCGCTGTACCACCTGTTACATTATACGGGCCTGTGTCCGGGTTCCTGCGTCTTTCTTTACAGTTTCTTATTGATTCTGCTGCAGGCTCCTGTATCATGTCTTCACATGACGGACATTACTGTATCTGCCGATATATGTTCCCTGTAACGGAGGAAATCCGTCAGTTCTTACTTGATCATTATCTGTATCTCAGATACTCTTCCCGGCTGCGCCGGACAACTTCAGAACTGAAGCTCAGGAGTGATATTCCATCATACTTACTCGCCCCGGGCTCTCACCCTCCCCGGTTCGCTGAAAGCTTTCCATATGACTTACTGTCTCCGTCTTCGCTTTTTCATATACGCTGTATATTATAGGTTGGGGAAATTCCATATGTCAAGTGTTTTTGCCGGATTTCAGCGGTTTTCCTCTTATTATATATGTATGTTCATTCTATCTTAATAGAATTTTCACAGACTGAAAGTAGTTTTTCCAGAAGGAAAGTGGTATACTACTACAGAATCTCACGGGTAAAATACAACTATTATTGAAAGGTCTATTAAAATGAGTATTACGAAAAAACGATCTCTGCGCCAGATCTTTGCCGGAATCCTCTGCATGGGAATCCTGATTACAGGCGCACAGCCATGTGCAGCTGCTGCTTATGGATATGATGAGTACGGTGATCCTATTGTCACCGCAACACCAGTTCCTGACAGCCAGAGCGGACAGGCTGCACAGGTCACACCTGCCCATTCCAGTTACTACAACCAGGCAGCTGATACCGACTCCATTGACGGCTGGCCAACCGGCCCAAATATCGAAGCACAGGCAGCAGTTCTTATGGATGTAAATACAGAAGCAGTTCTTTATTCCAAGAATGCCGACACCCAGCTTTATCCTGCCAGCATTACCAAGATCCTGACAACGCTTCTGGCCTGTGAAAATATTCCTTACAAACAGAAAATCACTGTTTCCGAAAGCGCATCTGCCAGCGTATCAGCAGGTGATTCCAGCATTTATGCAGCTCCCGGTGAAGTATTTACCAGAGACCAGGCACTGATGGCTGTTATGCTCCAGTCTGCAAACGAAATGTCTGTAGCAGTTGCAGAGCAGGTTTCCGGCTCTGTAAAAAAATTCACAGAACTTATGAACTGGCGTGCAAAGCTTTTTGGGTGTAAAAACACTCACTTCAACAATCCGAATGGCCTTCCGGATGAGAACCATTACACCACAGCTTCTGATATGGCCAGAATTGCAAAATCCGCCTGGCTGAATCCGCTTTACCGTAAGTTCTGTACCAGACGCTATTATGAGATCCCGGCCACCAATAAATTCGCAGAAGCCCGCCAGCTTCTTAATCACCACAAGATGATCAAGAACGGTGAATACTACTACGAGGGTGTCCTTGGCGGAAAAACAGGATACACAGATGCTTCCGGCAATACTCTTGTCACCTACTGCAGACGCGGAAATATGACTCTGGTTGCTGTAATCCTGAATTCTACTTCTGCTGCAAATGCCTACAGCGACACTGCTTCACTTTTTAATTACGGTTTTGAAAATTTTGAAAAAGTGGATATGAAAGTTTCCATGAATCCAGTCCCATTTAAGGTACTCCCATGTGACAAATATATCCTTAAAGATAACGGAAATACTTATCCGTTTTATTACAAGACTAAAGTTTATGTAACTTTGCCAAAAGGCATCAGGAAATCAAAACTTAACAAACGCCAGGCCGTTCTCCAGAATGCTGCCGGCCCGCTGCGTCTGAAAAGCAAATACTACTATAATAAACATCTGGTTGGCTGGGGAATGCAGTACGAACGGAATGTCGTATCAGACCTGCTTCTCCAGACCTCTTCTTAAAAGTTTCCTGCGGCGGAGAGATTCATGTTTTTCGCGGATCTCATCCGCTGCTTCTGTATCATTCACTTTCAGGGTTTTTACTCCGAAATATTTTCCCTCGTCTGTTTTACGGATACGGATCTTTCCTGCAACAGGGCCATGCTCATGGCAAAGCGCAAGACAATAATATACCTTGGAATTATTGGTACTGAACCAGCGGATCTTTCGCTTTGCAGGACATTTACAAACAGGACATATTGTACTGATCATATTCCGGTCTTTCATTAATCGCTCTTTTGATACAAATTCCCTGGATACAAACTTGTCGTGATCTGTATAGGAAATATAGATTTCTTTCTCTTTTGACTTCGGATTCTGGTATACATCCAGGGATGGATGACGGATCATGCAGGCTTCGTCAATCTCCAGAAGAATCCTTGCCGTATAGCTGGCATCTGCCAGTGCCCGGTGAAAATCCCGGTTCTTTGGAAGATTAAGATAGTCAATGGCATATTCCAGAGAACGTCTGGCGATCCCATCTTCGAATTTCACACTGAAAAGCTTCTGCACATCATAATAATGTACCGGTCCGGGCATCAGTTTCAGAAGATTATAATATTTCATATTCCGCTGAAGTTCCATAACATCCTGATTTCCCCAGGTAAAAAAACGGTACTCCTCTCCGCACCATTCCAGAAAATTTCGGATAGCTCTTGGAAACGGGATTCCATTCTCAAGCTCATGATAATCCACATGGATCACCTCATGGATGCTGTCGTGGATCCAGTGGTACACTTTGGGCTTGATCAGGCACTGGAAGGTGTCGATGATCTCTCTTTTTTCATTTAATTTTACTGCCCCGATCTCAATGATCTCAAAAGGGAGCCGGCTGTCCGGATGTCTTCTTCCGTCCGGATTCTGGTTCCATTCCAGGTCAAATACAATATAGTTCATGGGTTTTCTGTCCTCTTATCTGACAGTGTGTACAGATATCTTTATGAAGAGCAGGCACTGTGTTCTGCCCCTCTATATCTTATGAACGCAGCTACTTCATGGTCTGATCCCGGTTATTTCCCGGTTCTGCACTCAGAAACAGAATAAATCGCTTCGAACAGCTCCTGCTGAAAGCGCTCTGTATCTGCGTCTGTCAGAATCATATCTTTTATTTTTTCTTCATCGTGAAGCCACCAGCGGAAATCGCATAATGTGGCACCCCGTCCGGCACCATCGGAGCAATCCACATCCAGGAGCACTTTTTCTGTCTTAAAGAACTCCGGATGAAGGAGATACATAAACGGTACTGCATCGTGAATACTTGCCACGCAGCGATATTTGGAAGAATTTTCAAGTACATAGCCAGCCATATCTCCACAGGCTCTGGCTGTCGGATCACCGGACTGACATAATTTCATGATCTGGTTTCTGGTAAGATTGCATTTCAGGGTAGCATCCAGTCCGCACATCACCAGTGGGATACCGGAATCGAATACGATCTTCGCAGCTTCCGGATCTGCATAAATGTTGAATTCTGCTGCCGGTGTGATGTTTCCGCCTTTTGCTGCGCCGCCCATAAATACAATTTTTCCAATCTTATTCTTTATTTCAGGAAAAACCTTCAACAGAAGTGCAAGATTAGTCATTGGCGCAGTTTCAATCATTACTACCTGCTCACCTTCCGGAAGTCTGTTCAGAAGCTCACGGATAAAAAGCACTGCATTGTCTGATGCAGCCTCTGATTTTGCTTCCGGCAGCACACAATGGCCAAGCCCTGTCTCTCCGTGAAATTCTTCCGCATGAAGTACCTCTTTCACAAGAGGACGTTCCTGGCCTCTTGCCACCGGAACATTCAGTCCGTAAAAATCTACCAGCTCCAGTGCATTCTTCGTCACTTTATCAATGGTATTATTTCCTGCAAATGTTGTCACTGCAAGAAGTTCCAGCTCGTCCTGATGCGCTGCCGCATATGCCAGCGCAATCCCGTCATCAATTCCCGGATCACAGTCCATGATAACCTTGATTCTATCTCCCATATGTTCACCTCTGTAAAAACTTTTCCCCAATTTTATAGTATTGCCGAATTTCCGCTGTTTACCTGTTCCAAGTATAACAGAGTGAGGATGTAGTGTAAAGTTAATCAGAATTCGTTACTGTTCACTCCGTTCTCAGCAACACGCTTCGCGGAATATTACCAGTAAACAGTAATCAGAATTCACCTCTGTACTTCAGGCCGAAACGTAAAGAACCCCTCTGCCGGGCATTGGCAGAGGGGTGGAAAAAAAAGGGGGTTATATTCTATCCGTTTGGGTTGTTCCGGATATTGTCTTCAAAGTAAATGCTGCTCAATCAATAGAAACAAATTTCTTCTCTTCTGCTTCTTTCTTGGTCTCTTCCTTCGGGAAGGTTACATGAAGGATTCCGTTCTCATATTTCGCATGGATATCTTCATGCTTAATGCTCGAGCCTACATAAAAGCTTCTGTTGCAGGTTCCTGTATAACGTTCTCTGCGAACATATTTACCTTTATCATCCTTCTCGTCCTTCTTCTCTTCCCTGGTTGCCTGAATGTTCAGATAACCATTCTTCAGCTGGATCTTCACATCCTCCTTCTTAAAGCCCGGAAGATCGATCTCCAATTCATAATTACCATCTACGTCACGGATATCTGTCTTCATCATATCCCTTACCTGAGGATAAGCATTAGAAGCTGCCTGACGGCCTGTTGGATATCCCATAAAATCATCAAATAAATCTTCTCCGAAAATACTTGGCATTAACATAACTCATTCCTCCTGATCTATATTCGCTGCGTGCTGTGCAACCATTTTCAATTTACTGTTTCAGAAAACATCTAAAAATTCTGTAAGAACTTTCTCCGGAAGATTTCTTTTTTCTCTCTTCCTTTGTTCTGTATGTACTATAACACGTATTATTAGCACTGTCAAGAGGCGAGTGCTAATTTTTTGTGAAGAATTTGTGACCGCTACAAGCCATGCATATTTCCATGAAAGGAACCTCCTTCAAGCTTGCTTGAAAAGGAGGTTCCTTTCATGGAAATATATAGGGCGACAGCCCTACAGCGAGGGAATTCTTTCCCGCGCTGTGCATGGCGTATCTCACAGCTTCACAGGGATTTTTCACTTGCTTTCGCACTCGATTTTCTTGATTTGACCACATTTTTACGACAAATTCTTGGAAAAATATATTCGTCTGATTTTCTTACCACATTTTACGACAACGGCTTATGGTTTATACCACAGCAGGTACAGTTTCCGGCAGATTCATTTTAGACATATCCAAATTAGAAATACCCTCAAAATTAACATATGCCAGAAATGAAATATCCGATACCATTTCCAGCCACAATAAAATGCCGGGCAGCCAATATTATACCAATAATTATCAATGCAATTCCATATAATACTTTTATTCACTGTATATTTAATTTTATCCAAGCGCTCCTTTCGTATCGAGGGTTTGGGACACTTCCCAACAAGCAATTTTGCAGGGCAAAATACGGAAGTGGGTACTCATTTCCTATGCTTGCTATGAAAGTTTTATCCCTTGTTATCTACTACAACGGAAAGCCCCATTTGCCAAAAGAGAGTAAAGAAAAATCCTGTAATTCCTCTCTATCTGTTTGTTTTCAGTATTATATTGACAATAATGTACTTATTGTTTATAATGTATATGTATTTACATCACATCAAAAGAAAGGGGCGAGAGGCTTTGTGAAAATACTAATCTCAAATACTTCTGACACTCCCTTATACCAACAAATAAAAGACCAGATTAAGGACGCCATATTAAAAGAAGAATTGGTTGAAGGGGACGCACTTCCCTCTATTCGAGCTTTTGCTAATGATTTGAAAGTGAGCGTCTTAACAATTCGACGGGTATATGAGGAGTTAGAACAGGAGGGCTTTATTGTAAGTCAAGTAGGAATTGGGACATTTGTATCTACAAGCAATCTTGAATTACTCCGCGACTCCAAACGACGGCTTGTAGAACAAAAAATGGCGGATATGATACAAACAGCAAAATCACTGAAAATCAGTAAGGAAGAACTTAATTCCATGATGGATATTCTTTACGAGGAGGATTGAAATGAACGATATTTTGACAGTCAGCGGTTTAAATAAGTCGTATGGCGATTTTTCTTTGAAAGATGTGACATTCTCTTTGCCAGAGGGGTGTATCACAGGTTTTATTGGTGTCAATGGAGCAGGTAAAACAACAACGCTGCGGACGCTTTTAGGTCTGACGAACAAGCTATCCGGCAAAATTCAGTTTTTCGGTCTTGACATGGATAAGAATGAAAGAGAAATCAAAGACCGTATTGGTATAGTTTTAGACGGCGGGGGATTTTACGAAGAACTTTCGCTGGATGAAATGAAAGTAATTATTTCATCTGCGTACACTTCATGGTCTGAACAGGATTTTAAGCGGTACATGGATATGTTTTCGCTTGACCCGAAGCAAAAAATCAATAGCCTTTCCAAAGGTATGAGAATGAAGTATGCTCTTGCTTTAGCTCTTTCTCATAACGCAGAACTTTTGATTATGGATGAGCCGACAAGCGGACTTGATCCTTTAGTTAGGGGGCAGCTTTTGAAAATCTTAACTGAGTACATGGAAAATGGCGGCAAAGGTGTTTTCTTTTCGACACATATCACCTCTGACCTTGATAAGATTGCCGATATGCTCATTATGATTGATAACGGGCGTATCGTCTTTCGAGAGGAAAAGGATACCTTGCTTGACACATATCGGATAGTCAAAGGTGATAGCGGAGCTTTAACAACTGATGCTCGCAAGCTTTTTTTATCTATATCTGAAACTGATTTTGGATTTACAGGAATTACAAAGCAAATATCCGAAGTACGGTCTTATATTCCCAACATTATGGTTGAGCGTCCGACGATTGAGGATATTATGCTTGGAAATATCGGAGGTGAAAGATGATGTTGTTCGCCCTACTAAAAAAGGATTTTCTGATTGTAAAAAAATATGTGCTGATTATGCTTGTAGTTATTGCACTTATCCCACCTGTCATGCGTTGGCGGACACCGGAGTTTACGGGAGTTTTTGGATTTATTCTTTCTGTCATTTTTGGCGTTTTCATGCTGTTGCAATATGTATCCCTAAAAGAGTATCAATTTCCAAAAGCTGCGACATTACTATGTGCCACACCATTTTCACGGAAAGCAATAGTTTCATCAAAATACATTTTTTGCATGGCTATATATGCAATCTGTTGTATCGTTTTTGAACTTGAAACCTTGTTTATGCCCGGATTAGGAACATCAGATATAAAGCTGTTTGCATTTATGTTTCTTATTGTATCTGTTTTTATTGGTATTTATTTGCCAATACAGTATAAGTTTGGATATGAAAAAACAAAGTTTGCCTTTGGGGTGATTATTATGGCTTCGCCATTTATTCTGCCACTGTTTATGAGAGCAGGAAGTCTAAACTTAAACTTCCTCTCTATGTTTTCCCCATACCTTGTTTATGGCGGTATTGTCCTTATTGGTTTTGCGATTTTAGCAATATCAGCATCTTTGTCTATAAAGATTTACGATAAAGCAGACTTGGCGTGATAAAGAAAGAAGGTGAGACTATGGATAGAGATACTATTTTTCTTTATGTCATTGCTGTGATAGCATCGTGTTTTGGATTGATAAACTGTATTCAATTTTTTTTAAAAGGAAACAAAACGGCACAAACCGTCGGTACGATTATTTCTTTCAAAACAATAAATCCAGAAAACTCAAAATTTCGTAATTCAAAATGGGCGACCGTTTCGTATAAAGTGAATGGAAGAACGTATCAGTCCCAAAACTGCATACAAGTACCAATGGCGTCACAGATTGGAACAACCATTACCGTGCGTTATGACACGCAAAATCCAGAAAAATTGTATAGTTTTTCCATTTTACAAATTATTGTATCACTTATCGTTGCTGCTATCTGCATTGCAGCGGCTATATTCAATCTTGTATAAGATAAGTAGGATTAGCTTCTGGATACGGTATTTCATTCTTACCCCATCATGGTCTTCCAGGAAAACGTCGTGTTCATAATAATAAGGTGTGATTCCCACGACAAAAAACTGAACATTCTCCACCAGGTAATCTACAATCTCCATATCCCGGACACCTTTCACATTCCCTTTTGCATCAAATAAGTGAAAACGGCTCAGTTTCGGTTCTTCTTTTGGATTTCGCTCAAGCCGAAGAATATACTGTTCCAGTAATTTCTCAACTTCTTTCTGATTATCCAGTTTGCCAAGATACTCTTTCTCTTTGAACAACTGCCAGACTGCTTTTCCACCAAGACCAGCGTCTTTGAAAAATGTCAGTAACTTATCATTTACCCACTTCACTGAACAGGAAGCCACATAATGATAGGCACACTGGCAACTTCCAGTAAACTGAATAGCTCTCATTTCTTCTATAAAGGAATCTGCACTGAAATAATATCCGTCATCTTCCTGAACCAGACAAAGTGCCTGATAACCTGACATCACAATATTAAGTGCGATATCCTGATTGTCCACCAGAAAGATATAGGTCTGTGCTGTCCCTTCTGGATTGGTTTCCATATAATTCTTCAAAACTTCTTGTTCAAACTTATCACTTCCTTTCAGGCAAAGAAAAAGACGCAAGCCACATTTCTATGACTCACGCCTTTCTCTACTCATATTTTATAAATCTTTATTTTCTTTGTCTTCTTCTTTCTGTAGATAATAAAATCTCTTCTGAATTTCAATCTCTTCTCGAAGCTGTTCTTCTGATGGAAGGCAAGTTTTATATTTAGATGCAAATAATTGTTCGTGCCCATGCAATATAGAATATTTTGCAATATCTTCGTCTGTATCAGAACATAAAATAATGCCTAATGTTGGATTATCCCCTTCATTTCGCTTCATTTCATCATACATACGAATATACATATCCATCTGTCCCACATCCTGATGTGTGATTTTCGACGTTTTTAAATCAATCAATACAAAACACTTCAAAATGTAATTGTAAAAAACAAGATCAATGTAATAATCTTCTTTTTCAGTTCGAATATGCTGTTGTCTCGCTACAAATGCATATCCTTTCCCCAACTCCATGAGAAATTTTTGAATATGCGTGATAATTCTCTGCTCCAATTCACTTTCTGTAAAGTCTGTATTAGAAGATAGTCCAAGAAATTCTGCTATTACTGGATTTTTGATAAATTCCAGCTTATCAGCCTGATAAGTAGCTGTTAGTTCTTTCATTTCTTTTTCTACAGGTTCTGTATTTTGAGACATGAGCATGCGGTAATAATACTGTGAAGAAATATTCCGTTGCAAAGTCCGAACTGACCATGCTTGCTCCTGTGCCTCTTTTGCATACCATGCTCGTGCCTCTGGTGATGTTTCCTGAAGCAAAATTCTATAATGCGTCCATGACAAGGGACGCCCAGACTTTGGACGCAGTGAGTCCAAAATTTGAGGAAATTCCTGATGAAATTTCACATATTTATAAAGACTACTAAAGTCAAAGCCTTTGCCATATTTTTCTTTTAATTCTGATGATAGCTTTTCCATAGTTTTTTTGCCATAGTCCGCTTTTCCATTTTCATTCAGACACTCTATAGCAATTCGTTTTCCCAACAACCAGTTCCTTTGAACCAGAATTGTATCGACAGCCGCATACGCAATACTTTGTGCACTCTCCACGATTTCACATGTATCAGCAAATAAATCTCCTGTTTCATGGTAAGCAATCATACTTTTATTTAATTTTGGACTCGGTGAATCCAAACTTGTTTTTTCTTTTTCAGAATGTTTTTTTTCCATCAAAGCAACCTCCTTTTCGATAATTGTTGCGACACTGTCGCAACTTTTCCATTTTGAAGTTCCAGATTGATACCTCAAAACGATTTCTTTAAATCTCCAAAATCTATGTTCTTATTTTACCCCAACTCTTTCATTCTGCCTACTGCTATTTCATGTTCACATATAATAATGAGGTCGCAATCCACGACCTTATCACCTTCATTTAAACATAAATTAATTTCCTGAGAATAATCTCTTTCGCAATTGCTCTGTGCTGATTAGCAGCTCTTACCCATGCCATTTGATCTGCTTCTTTATCCGGCAGTGGTTCTTTTTCTTCCAACTGTTTCAGAATTACCTCTTCCCGTTCTCTGACTGCCTTATCTACTTCCAGAAGATGCTCTCCAATGGTGTCCTGCAGAAGCATCACCTGATAAGTTTAATTTCGATGGTTCTTCAGATAATCTCTGCGAAGAAAACCATACCTGCCAAGTTGCTCCATCTGCTCACCGGATTTATAGGTGAGATTCGGGATTAGATATCCATTTACATTCGTATACGTTATATAAATAGGACATTCGCAATCCGCTTTCGCTACTTACTCATGAACGCAGTTGCTTCGCTGCCTGCGTTCATTTTATTAGCACTCTCCATTTCTCATCATTTTTTGACCACAAATTTACGACATTTACGACAAATCTGACACTGCTTTACAATACCAGACAAAATGACTGATGCCCCGGAAAGCCTGTAAAACAGGCACTTCCGGGATACACAAGACAGGACAAAAATCGACTTCCATTATCAAGAGGTGAGTGCTAATTTCACACTTTCTTCACATTTCACACATTTCACATTTTCACATTTTTCGTTCTCTGGCTACACTTATAAATACTCTCCCAATGTCTGTCC
The DNA here is from genome assembly GCF_013304825.1 of Blautia schinkii. Taxonomy (GTDB): domain Bacteria; phylum Bacillota; class Clostridia; order Lachnospirales; family Lachnospiraceae; genus Blautia_A; species Blautia_A schinkii_B. The sequence continues at coordinate 45,601 of NZ_JAAWUO010000013.1, forward strand.
AACACATTCATAAATTGTATCTATGATTTCTTCGCACTTACCCTTCTTCATACCTGCTGTAACTCCTACTGCCAGAAGTTCCTTTCTGCCTGGATTTCGCCCATTTCCATCAACGGTTGTTGTATGTTCTCCGTAATAGGTATTACTGTAAGTAAGATCATACGCCGGGCTCAGACGCCACTGGTCATTTAATTCATCATATAGATATGTGAAATTTTTTGAATGATCGTCCCGGTTATGTGCAGCCACATTAAAACACATTCGTCGAAACATGTTTTCCACATCTTCTCACATTCTTCGCCATATTGAAATGCAGCCTTATGATCAGCTGTCATAGCCAATGTTCCTACAAACTTTTCGTCATAACATACCTGCAATGTATTATCTTGTCTCATTTATGACCTCCTGAATATCTTTATAAGGTACCTGTGTAAAAAGATTTCTGAGTTCATCTGCTATGTCCAGTGCCATAGCGATCTTTGTAAGTGATATCAGCGAAATCTGCCCGGAACTTTCAAATCTTTTGATCGATCCATTTTTCCGATACATATGTCTGAAGCGCCGAAGATAGAAGGACTCCCAGGATCAGAAATGGAACTGCCTGTAAAAACACTCCCATAAATACATAAATATAATAACTGCTTTCATAAAAGAGAGCCCACATCTGCTGAATACAGGAAAGAACATCTGTATCGGGACCACGGATTCCGTCTTCAGTGCAGTGGAGATATGCTTCATGAGATCTGTCTAATAATACATCTGATCGATACCGGAACTGTAATAAGGCAGGCTACCGCACCAGATAGCATGACTGCAACATCCTGGAATAGGAACTGGGAATTAAGAATGATCTCCAGGGTATATTGCTGTGTCTGAATGTATGAAAATAATAAAATAGTTCCTCCAAGATAGGCAAACAGCAGCGTATTTACCGTTGTACCGATAATTTCTTTTCCAACCTGATAGCCGGAAGCTGTAAGCTCTTTCGCTGTCAGACTGTTTTTATGAGTCCAGACTTCATATACAGAAGATGTTACAGATAATGCTGTATCGATAACAGCCCCAAGAGTACTGAAAACAGTTACAAATATTCCTACATGAAGCATATTAATATGAAGGTCCGTACTGTAATAATACATAAAATCGTCTTCCGAAATCTGCAGCTCATTTAACCCGTAACTTCCTGATCTCCATGTAATAATATAAATCGGAATAAACAAAAGTAACATTACCAGCAGTGTAGCCAGAAAAGCCGCCCGCGTCTTTGGATTATTTCCGTTCTGATAAAACAGAGAAATATAACAGACACCTGCACCTGCCACCAATATCAGGAGCAGTACAGGAAAACCGGCAGACATCAGCATAATTGAAAAAAACAAAATTACAATATTCCCCGCCAGTGTCATAATTGACATGGCTCCACGCTCTCCGCCAATCAAGATCACCAGAAAAATTAAAATCAATGTAAGAAAAATGATCATTCTCTGACACCCCTTTTCCGTGATGGTATTTTCATAATCGCTGAAGCAATAAAAACAGATACCGGTATTGCCAGTACAATTCCAATACTTTCTATCAGAAAACGACAGATATCATATGGAATGTGGTATCTCACGATCGTTATAAAGCTTATATCATTATTCATCTTAAGTATGAACATGGGAATCATGCCGCTTGCCAGAACAAACAGCAGTACATTTATCATGGTTCCCATAATATCATATCCGATTTCACGACCGGAATGTATCAGTCTTTTCAGAGAAACCGATGGATTTTTCCGCACGATCTCTCCTACTGCTGCGCTGATCGTCACCGTCACATCCATAATTGCACCAAGTCCTGTCAGCATAATATCTGCCCAGAATATATCTGCTGAATTGCCTGTACTTCCAAGGTATTCCAGATTGGAATAATCCAGATCTCCGTACATATAAATAGAAAATTCAAACAATGCCATGATCAGAAACAGAACACACAGTGTTGAAAGAACTGAGGAAAATGTTTTTCTGTGAATTCCATTTAAGCAGATCAATGTAGTCAGTGAAAAAAGAACTGCGATGACATTACAGATATTTAAAATATTTTTCCCTTCTGTAAAAGCCTGAAATCCATACGCAAATATGACTGTATTCAGTATCAGTGATATGATCGTGTAAAATCCCTGCTTTCCTGTAATGCAGATCAGAAGAAAAAATAATCCTCCTGCCAGTAATGCCAGATACCCATCCCTTTTTACAGAACGTATCGTTTTTCCGGGGCTTTCCTTTGAACCGCTTAAAAGAACGGTGTCTCCTTTATGATATTTCTTGGTCTGAACCTGAGAAGATGTATATTCATTAGAGACCGTTATTTTTTCCCCTTTATGCGGACCGTTTAATATCCGTGCCGTAATATTCTGAGTATAATAATATTCTTTTGAGCCCCTGGTTCCTTCTCTGCTCAGAGTCTGTTTTTCTGTTACGGAACATATTTTTGCCAGCGGTGTATGATAAAATCGGGAATTACAGCAGGTAAACAGAACAAAAATAATATATATACCGGCTAAAAGATATTTTTTGTGAAATATGCAGGATTTCATTAACTTCATTCCCCCTGTAGAAATATTGCAATTGTAAACGCACTGACCGATTGCTTTTTATCGAAGTAACATTGTACGCTTTTTGAAAGTATCGGTCAATATAAGGTATACAAAAAAACAGCAGCAGAACCGTTTTCACAGTTCTGCTGCCCCCATAATTATTTTAACAAATACCTGACTCCAAAAAAGCCATTATTTACAAAGCTCAGAAAATGCATCTGCAACAAACTGAACCTTGGTTCCGATAATAACCTGTACAGAAGTTTTTCCAGGTTTGATCACGCCTGCAACACCTGCAGATTTGATCACTTTATCATTTACAGCTGTAATATCCTTAACCTCAAGTCTCAGTCTTGTGATGCAGTTATCGATACTTGTGATGTTCTCTTTTCCGCCACAGCCTTCAAGGATTTTTGCGGCAATAGCAGTATAATCATCATTTGCAAGCTCGATATTCTTCTCTGCCTCAAGATCGTCATCGTCTTCTCTTCCCGGAGTCTTCAGATCAAATTTCTTGATGGCAAAAAGGAATACAACATAGAATACGATGAATGCTGCAATTCCAAGAGGAAGGATGAGCCATGTCTTCTGTGCTGCCGGAAGTGAGGATGAGAAAAGTAAATCCATCGCACCGGCTGAGAAGCTGAAGCCTGCACGGAAGCCAAGAGCAACTGTGATCATGGTAAAGATACCGTAAAGTAATGCATAGATCACATAGAGGCCAGGAGCAAGGAACATAAATCCAAACTCGAACGGCTCAGTTACACCACAGATAAATGCACAGATTGCTGCAGATGCAACAAGACCGATCGCGATTTTTTTCTTTGCAGGTTTCGCACATTTAACCATTGCAAGTGCTGCACCAGGAATACCAAACATCATACATGGGAAGAATCCGGACATGTACATTCCAAGGCTCCAGGATACATCTGCAGAGGTTTCACCTGCCCAGAAGCGCTGAAGATCACCAAGTCCAATGGTATCAAACCAGAATACATTGTTCAGTGCGTGATGTAATCCGGTAGGGATCAGCAGACGGTTCAGGAATGCATAGATACCTGCACCAACAACATCCATACCTGCAACCGCTTTTCCTAATGCTACAAGTGCGCTGAAAAGTAATGGCCATACAAACAGTAATACAACAGATACGATAATGGAAACCACTCCTGCGATGATCGCTACGCAACGCTTGCCGCTGAAGAATGACAGCCAGTCAGGAAGCTTGGTGCTCTTGAATTTGTTATAGCATGTAGATCCGATGATACCGGCAAGGATTCCGATAAAAGGATTCGCAATTTTGTCAAATGCAAGAGTTTTTGTTGCACTGTCAGCGATTGATGGAATGATGGTTGTAACAAATCCTGTAGAAAGAAGTGTTGTGAGCATCAGCCAGGATGCAAGTGCAGCAATTCCGCCGGTTCCGTCATTCTTTTCTGACATACCGACACCAACACCGATAGCAAAAAGGATCGCCATGTTGTCGATCAGCGCTCCGCCTGCCTTAACCAAAAACAGACCGATCAGATTGGCTGCGCCGTGAATGTCTCCACCCTGCATGGTTGCCGGACATAACCTGTATCCGATACCCATGAGGATACCACAGATTGGCAGTACTGCCACTGGAAGCATTAACGCTTTTCCCAGTTTTTGAAGAAATTTCATATATTTCCCCTCCCTTAAAATAAATATATTTGACCGGATCACTCCGGTTATAACACCCCGAAAATTACTACTATCTCCGGGCTGTTATAAGCCTGTCAGCTGCATGAAGATGATCATGAAAGCTTGAGGACGGCTTCATCCGCCGAAACATCCCCCTCCTTCTGGAGGCTTATCTTTCCGTAATCATCTGTGTTGCAGATCAGAACCGGGATAATTGTATTTAAACCGGCTTTCTCGATTTTGTCCAGATCAGCCTCTATCAGAAGATCACCCTTTTTAACCTTGTCACCTGCTGCAACGTGCGCTTTAAAGGGTTCACCCTTAAGTGTGACTGTATCCAGTCCGATATGTATCAGTATTTCCGCTCCCTGAGTGCTTGTCAGCGTAACTGCATGAAGAGTATCAAATACCATTGCCACCTCACCGTCTGCCGGAGCATATATCCTGCCCTCTGCCGGGATCACGGCAAAACCGTCACCCAGTACCTTATCTGCAAAGACCGGGTCCGGAACCTCTGCAAGGGGAACCACTCTTCCTCTGCAGGGTGCATAAATTAAATTTCCTTTATCTTTTCCTTTAAAAAATTTCAACATAATATCTCCCTCCCGTTATTTCCCCGCTGCTTCCTGTATTGATATACCCGATGTTGTTTTGTAAATATATCTATATATTTTTTATCAATAGTGGATTTATATTATATATTTCGCATAATTTTTATATTTGGTTTTTTGAGCATGTGTATATATTAACCATTATTTTTGGTTTTGTCCACATTTTTATTGTCATTTTTCAAAAAAATTTAGCTTTCGCACATTAATGTGGTATCTTATGCAAGAATATTCTGTATATTTCAGCTGTTCTTTTTTACTCATCTCATCTGCCCACGTATCCTGTTCGTTCATCACTTCCATATTTCAATATGTTTTTCGCAGCCTCTTAACGCAAATAAAACTATCCTGCCAGGTACAAAGCTTCTCAACTTTGCAATTTGTTCAGGATAGTTTTATTTTTTGAAAAAATATTTATTTTTCGTCAGATATATTTTTATCTGATAATCTTAATCTGGCACGCTTCCATGGCTTTCAGTGCATTCTCATGACTCTCCGGTGTTACGCCTGCGCAGCATGTGGCATCAACACAGATCGGGACTTCCGGAAGGGATGCCTTGATCAGAAGAGCATTGGAGATCACACAGATATCTGTGCAAAGTCCCACGAGAGTAATACTTCCAATTCCTTCATCTTCATCGATCATAGTCAATTCCCCGGCAAGATCTGTGGAGCCGAAGGTTTCTTTATCAACAGGAGCTGTCTTCCTGAGAACATCCAGTTCTTTCCGGATCTGCCAGCCTTCTGTGTCACGGATACAGTGCTTAACCGGAAGATTTTTCCCCTCCTGGGTTTCCAGATAATACGTTTCATGGGTATCCCTTGTAAAAAATACTTCTCCGTCAAAATTTCGGATTTTCTCCTCCACCTTTGGCACAATGGCAACAGCCTCTTTTGTGCCAAGTGCTCCGTCAATAAAGTCATTTTGCATGTCTACTACGATAAGAATATTTTTCATTTCCTGTCACCTCTGTTTTTATCATTTATTTCCGCTCTGCAAGTTTTCGTTTTAATTCCTGTATTTCTTTTTCTTTCTCTACAAGTTGTTCTTTCTGGTTGTCGATCAGTTCCTTCTGACTATCAATCTGCTCCTGCATCTGATCCACCATATACTTCACTGTGTTCCGATCGAGAATCTTTAATTCTTCTGAATACATTTCCATCATTCCTTCCACATTCCGGCATATATTATATATGTGCTCGTACATGGCTCTAAACTCCGGATACCTCTCAATTAGTTCTACGATCACTTCCGATGAATCCATACTTAAAAATGTCGGCCATGCATCCAGTTTATCTATGATACCTTTATTGTGCATACTCTCACGGAAGATGTCAAGTGGAAGGAATATATATTTCGATAACCTGAAAGATCTTTCCTTCGTTGTGTCTATTTTCAGTTTTTCGTGGTATACTGATTATACCTGCAAATCAAAAACTACACAAAAGGAGTGACTACGTATGAAAAACAAAAAAAGAAACTGGATGAAACAATTACTTTGTATTTTTCTTATGGTAATTCTTATATTTCCTGAAAATACAAATATCATTCAGGCAGCAAGCAAATTTCCTCTGAGCAGCAAAAATATTCAGCTCTCCAAAGAAAATACTGTATTCACCGGAAAAAAGCAAAAACCCAAAGTAATCGTCAAATACAAAAATCGTGTTTTAAAACAGGGAAAAGATTATGCCCTGAAATATAAAGGTGACTTTTCCAAAGTCGGAAAACACGAACTAACCATTGTTGGAACCGGTGCCTACCGGGGAACTATTCACAAATTTTATACAATTAATCCAAAATCCGTAGAAATACAAAGCATCACTCCATCTAAAAAGAACGCAGAATTGTCTGTTTCATGGAAAAAAAGTGCTATCCCCAATACCTATTATCAGCTTTCGTATTCATCAAATTCTAAAATGAAAAATGCTAAAATACTAACCGTTAAAAATCGAACAAAAGTGTCAATCTCAAAATTAAAATTTAACACTGTTTATTATACTAAAGTCCGTACATATATAATTACAAACGGAAAAAAATATTACTCCATATGGTCCCACATAAAAAGCCGACGAACCAGAAAAAAAGTTATAATTGCACCACCTTCTGTACCGACAAACACTCCAGCACCTACCGCTACTCCTATACCGACAAACACTCCAGCACCTACCGCTACTCCTATACCGACAAACACTCCAGCACCTACCGCTACTCCTATACCGACAAATACACCAACACCTACCGCTACTCCTGTACCGACAAATACACCAACACCTACCGCTACTCCAACCCCTAAACCAGTTTTTAAATTTATTGAAGGTTCAGAGAGTATGTCTGTTAATGCAGGAAGATTTTTTACCATTCAGACTTCTATTCCTGCTAAAGAAATGACTATTTCAAACACCGATGCTATTCAGCTATATAAGAAATACTCTTCTGATTTTTATAGTTTTTATGCTTCTGAACCAGGAAATGTAACCATCACATTTAAAGATCGCTATGATCAAACTATACAGGCTAATGTACAGGTAACTCAAAAAATGGAGGAGAAAGGAAAAGGAGATGTAACTATAACAAGTACAGGTACTGATTCTACACTTCCCCTTCCTGAAATAGAACGAATCAGCTATGGTTCTTATGGTATTGCTGTTTATTTTTCAAATAGTTTTGAAATAACAGATCCTTATGAGGGTTGTGAAGTTCAAATCAGCAAAGAAAAAGATTTCGCAACAAAATATCATATAAAAGAAGATCACACAAATAACTATCTTGCTGATGATGACAGATATCGATATGGATATACTTATATAACTTTTAATGAAAAAAAAGGCACCACCTATTATATTCGCACCCGTACATACAAAATTCAGAATAATAAAAAAATCACAGGTCCTTGGACCGCTATACAACAAGTCGATATTTCTTCTGGCCAAAAGCTTTCAAGAAAACCTAAATACTCATATGAACTATATTATCTGGATAAAAATGTATCAGATCTGTACACCGGATACAACAGAATTGTATACATAAAAACAGATAATCCTGATCCTGACACAATTTCTATTTCCAGTGATAACGGCTCTCCTTATTCCGGAGCAAGTAACTGGAGAGATTTTAACGATGACATCACATTTTTACTGAAAAGTGATGAAAGTTCCCGTTTACAGAAAGTAGAAGGCGGTTATGTAACAGGATGGGAATTTTCAAAATCTGGTACATCCAAACTAGAAATCAGAGAATCTTCTTTAGATGGTTATACTGTTGCCGGAACAGCAACTGTTCATGTACAAGATTCCAATACAGCAAAATCAAACTGGATGAAAGATATTATTTCTAAAGTTACAACAGAAGAAATGACTCCTTTTGAAAAGATGGATGCCATTTGCCAATACCTCCGTATGAAGTTTAATTACCTGTTAAACGACGGAAAACAAATATTAGATCTAGCGGCAGCTCCAAATGAGCCATACTGGACTACCTACCACTGGGATTCCATGCTCTCTCCAGCTGCTCTTTGCGACTTTGCAAAATTAATCGGTGGATTCGACGATATTCATAACTGCTACTACGATGCAGAAAATTGGTCGTATATGCATCCTAACGCCCGATTAACAATTGGTAATGAAACTCGATATTTCTCAGCGTGCCCGCTTACAGAAACCGGATATGTTGCAAAAGTGAACAAAATCGACTTTTCTCATACAGAAAATTTTGCTAAAATAACTCTTTCTTAAATAAAACAAACAACTATTCATAAACAAAACACCCTCAATATTAATTGTACTGTAATATATGAGGGTGTTTTTGTTTCCTTACCGGATAATCCTAAGCTGCACATTTCCAAAGCCTTTAACACATTCCCGCATATATATTCCTTACAGATTTATTCTATCAAATAAATTTCTTGAAAAACTCACACTCATCATCATTGCATCTCTTCGCATCCTCAGACTTCATATTAAGATGAAAAACATGCATCAGTTTCTCATCTGCGCTGCTGTATTCGTGAAGTTCGCAGATCACATTTTTCTCTTTCAGTTTCTCATACATATATGGTGCCTGTTCGCGGAGGAAGTCGCCTTCTGCTGTCATAACATATGCAGGCGGGAATTTCTCTGTTATATGTAAATCAGAAGATATCCTTCTTAATTCTTCCGGAGTTCCTTTTTCCGGAAGATACTCCTCCATAAGCTGCCTGGTCATATCACTGGTATCCTCCATGTTATACTGACCGCAGTTTAAGGCCACAGCCTTTATCTTAAGGCCTTCAGGTACCTGGAAATCATATTCTTTTGCATACTCCTCATTCGTGCAGATATCTGCATACAGCGAAAGGATCTGTCCACCAGCTGAATCGCCCACTGCAAAAAGATTCTCCACGTCCATGCCATATTTATCTTTATTATCAAGAATCCATGCAAAAACACTGTTCGTATCTTCCACAGGTGCCGGAAACTGATACTCCGGTGCCAGCCGATAAGTGAAATTAACCACTGCAAAGCCTCTCTGTGCAAGACTCATGCAATAATACTGATACAGCTCTTTATCACCATATACCCAACCGCCACCATGTACGCTGACAATCACCGGAAGACTTCCCTCTGTATCCTTCGGACGATACACATCCAGTACCTGCATGGCAGAATCTTTTCCATAAGCAATATCTTTATATCGGATCACATCATCCGGAGCCGTCAGACCTGCATCGCGGATATCATCACCTTTTTTGAATTCCCGCCTTATTATGCTGCTCATTTTTTCCATTCCATAACACCCCTTTCATTTTTTTACTCCAGTATAGCACAAGAAACCCCTATCATGTACACAAAAAGGGAGCTTGCGCCCCCTTTTCCTAATATTATTAATTGCTGTCCAATTTGTGACTTTCTCCCTGGAAAACCCGCAAAATATTCCCTGTAAACGCTAACTGTTACTATGCCTCAACAATCCGCATATCCCAGGCAGAAATCTTCAGCTCTTCACCAGATTTAATTTCCTCACCGGAAATCACATCTTCTCCATCATCGTACTTATAAGTAACTTCCTGTTCCTCTGCAGAATAATTCAGGAAATACCGGACAGTTTTTCCAAAATCATTTGTTCCTTCACGTACGATTACCGGATAACTGTAACCAGATAATTCAACACCTGCACTTCCAAGAGCACCTTTTATCACTTTATAAAGAGTATTATCATCTGTCATACACCCCAGATAATAAGCAGTACCTTCACCATATTTATTTCGGGTTATAGCCGCATAATCCTTCCAGTTGTAATGATCATATCCTGCAAGCACTTCTGCTCCTTCTGGTTTGAGAAGTTCCATAAAGGCCCTTGCTCCTTCACCATCTGCCGAGTCCGCACCATATAGTTTTCCTGACAGCTTCACCTCCCTTGGAAACGTGAACTGATTATAACTTATACCCAGCGCAGCCTTAAGCATATGCGGCTGTGCATCCGCATGGACCTTCACATTCTCATTGGCAAAACCGCTCTTAAATGTCACAACCAGAGTACCGCCGTCTTTCACATATTGATTCAGTCTCTCCAAAGTGCTGTCAGGTGCAGCATAAAGCGCAGGTACAAAAATCGCCTTATATTCAGAAAGATTCTCAGATTCCGGCCATACAAAATCACACTCTACATTCATCCGATACAGCGCATCATAGATCCAGCGCACCACATCATTGTAGCGGATCTCACCATTATCCCCGGACGTCGCCTGGATACCAAACCAGTTCAGCGCAGTCAGCGCCTCGTTGCTCACCATCACTGCCACTTTATTTTTCTTCCTGAGATTCACCAGATGGCTGCCTTTTTCCTGAAATTCTTTTCCAATGATACAAGCCTCCCGGTAAGTATCATTCTCCGCAAAATCATGGCTGAGAAGGCCCTTCCAGTATGTCTCAAATGAATTATGGATAGAATGCCAGTGCCAGTACATCACACTATTAGCCCCGGATGCCAGATGGCTGTACGCACAGAGCCGAAGCTGTCCTTTATACGGTGTCCAGCACGGAAATCCCTGCGCCTGGGTTTCCATCACCAGATAATTATCATGCTTCAGACTGCGGATCATATCCCCGCCAAAAGCAATCTCCGCTCCTGTCAGATCGTCCTGTGACGGATGGTAAATATCTGTTGCAGCAACAGTCAGGGCCTGTGATGCATGAAGATGGTTCACATCCGGCTGCACCCCGTAGGAATAACCTCTCCATTCAAAATCCAGATTATTGGTAATAAACTGATCTTCTCTCTTATACTCACTGACGATCCCAACCTGCCAGCTTAAGAATTTATCCACCAGAGTCCTCTGGAATTTCTCAAACTCTGCTCCCAGACTGCCGTTGATGGTTCCTCTTACATCCGGAAAATCCTCCCATGCATCGACCCGGTTGCTCCAGTAATCCAGCCCGAATTCATGGTTCATGGCATCCAGATCATCATGAAATTTTTCTCTTAAATATTTCACAAAAGCCAGCTGCACATTTTTGCCTGCTGTGCCGTAATATTTTGTCTCATTATCCACCTGAAAACCTATGACACATTTCTTGTGTGCACTGAGCTCCATCAGCTTGCGGATCACACGCTCTGCATAAAAAAGATACACCGGATTGGTAATGTCCATGATCTGTCTTGCACCATAGATCCCTGCGCCTTTTTTCGTTGTGGCAATCACATCCGGGTGAGCTTTCACCATCCACGCAGGCACTGCATACGTAGGCGTTCCGATGATCACATTGATCCCTGCTTCCTCCATGGCATCCATCACACGCTCCACATGAGAAAAATCAAACACACCTTCCTGCGGCTCACAGGTACTCCACGTAGACTCCGCAATACGCACCGTATTGATCCCCGCTTTTTTCATCATCTCTATATCTTTATCAAGTCTGTCGTACGGCATGTATTCATCATAATAAGCCGCCCCAAAAAGAAGTTCTTTCATCTCTGCCTCCCACTGTATATTTTAATAATCCTATCTTAGCAGAAATTTCCTGCACAGAATATCATTTATTCAATATGATTATCATTTATCCCATATTATTATCACTTGCCCTGAAAAATCCCCAATATCCTTATAAAAAAACCACCCTTTTCTTCCATGCCAAAACATGAGAAAAGAGCGGTTCCTGTTTCATTTTTTACAAAAACTTATTCTGTTTTATTTACCTTCAGCAATATCCTTAGTGATCTTCAGGAATTTATCAATATCATCTGTTCCATGGCAGTGAAGCGGGGAAACACGAAGTGCACCTTCAAGTCCAAGAGTCTCTACGATACGTTTGGAATATGGGCTGCTCTTAACACGCTCGAACAGCGTAACACCATGCTCCAGATATCTTCTTGCACACTCTGCGTACTCAATCCCCTCGATACCCATAGCAACGATAAGATCTTTGTATGTAAGATCCTCCATATCAACATAAACCTGAACTCCCGGAATATGACGAAGCCCCGGAACCTTATCGGTACCTTCCAGCATACGGTACAGAAGTGCTCTCTCCTGAAGATGAATGTGATTCATACCCTCAACAAAAAGCTCACGCTTATTATATTTCTGTGCAGAATCTCCCAGGAAATGCTTACCGATGCTGCAAACATACTCAATAACAGCCATCATAGCCGCAAAGTTAGCCGGAGCCGGTGTACCAAGAGCCCATACATTATCATCCTTGCAGGTCAGTTTGATATGTGGCATTACAGCAACACGGTCAGAAACATAAGCATAACCGCAGCCACGAACACCAAAGAACTTATATGGTGCAAAGTTGCAGACATCCACATCCCAGTCCTCAACATCAATCACTGCATGAGGCGCATGCTGAACTGCATCACTGACAACATAAATATCCGGGTTGATCTCTTTCGCACGACGTGCGATCTCCTTGATATCCATGATATTACCGGAAATATTGGAAGCAGCCATAATACTGAGAAGAACAGTATCCTTATCCACATACTTCATGATCTCATCCGGATCAAGACCACCGGTTACCTTATTAGCCGGAACCTCACGGAACTCTCTGCCGGTCTTTTTACAGTAATACTCAACCGCATCATGAGCAGACGGATGCTCCAGAGCAGAAGTAACCGCATTCTTACCCCAGTCAACACCTTCCATGATCGTACCAACTGCATGGAACATGGTCTGGGAAGCAGTCAGCTCAGTGATAAGAGCACCACTCTTTGCACCAAAAACAACCTCAAGGATCTCCTTAGTACCATTCTTAACATAATCTGCCAGATCAAAACCTCTGCCGCGGGCACGCTCCGGACAATCCGGGAACTCCTCGATAGCAGCCTTAGCCTCAACAGCTTTCTTAAGTCTCAGAGAACCACCAGAGTTCTCAAAGAAAAGTCTCGCACCATACTGCGGATCCTTATCTGCATAATAAAACTGAGACTTCAGCTTCTTCTGATATGTATCTGAAAACAAAACGCCATGATTAAATTCCATAATAATATCCTCTCCTTCATCACATAAGCCCCGGCAACCCGGACAGCCAGCTATTCATGAACACTCTCATTTCATACGACCGTGTTCATTATATATCTCTCATCAGAAGATAGCATAACACATTTATAAATAGTTATAAAATGAATAATATAACTGTATTATATTAATATTGTTTATATTTTAACACAGCATAGCAACTCTGTAATACCGTCAAAAAGCAATATGCACTTTTTACATAACCACGAGCATTACAAGTCTGCTTCTTCATATCGTTTCCTTATATCTCATCACATCCCCCACCTGTCATCCCAGGCATCCAGCTAAGCACTGATAGCTCATCCAACTCCCGAGCAGCCACACTACCCTACCGCCCTGAAAAGCCAGCCCCCGACGAAGCCCCAGCGACAGGCAGCACACGCCTCACGGGCGTCCCTTTTCACCAAAAAAAGCCGAACCAGCCACATCCCGCAGCCAGTTCAGCTCAACCCATACAACTACAAACTCACTCACCATCAACCCAGGCAAGCAGCTTCCCGGTAAAAACCCTATTAAAGAAATGGATCACCGGTCCCAGCCCAAAAGCCGTCACCAGTGTACCAATACCCACAACACCGCCAGTCAGATAGCAGATCAGCGCACAAAGCACATCATTGGACATCCTGTGCCAGAAATAAGGAATCTTCGGCCATCTCTCTGTCATGATCAGGGAAAGACTATCATAAGGTGCAACTCCCTCATCCGGCATCTGATACATAGACAAGCCCAGACAACAGATCACAACACCCACACACAGTGCCACCAAACGCACCGGCAGTGCCACAAGCTCCAATCCAAACACACCTGTATAAATATTATAAAAGAACGTAGTAATATAAGCCAGGCACACCGCATTCACAATAGTTCCAATTCCCAGGAATCTTCTGCCAAAAGCAATCTCAATGATCAATAACACGATATTTACAATCAGCTGAAAGTTACCATAAGCCATACCAAGCGTATCTGCAACCGCCATATTCATTCCACTGAACGGATCCGTTCCAAGCCCGGCCAGCTTGAAAATTCCAATCCCCATACCTGCAAAAACATTTCCGATACACATGATCAGAACATGCTTCCAGTTAATGTTCTTCAAATACTCCCCCATAAACCTTCTACCTCATCCTCTCTGAAAATATTGTCAGGCAGATATCCACGATCCACCTTCACTGCGCAGGATCCATACCAGATAATACCTTAATAACCAGCCTGCTGCAACGCTTATATTCTATCACACCACCTCACCCCTGTAAAACACAAAACCCCAAGAAACAACAAAAAGCAACAAGAAAAGGCATCTAGCAAATCAGGTCAGTATAAATACCCCAAAATCCCGATTATATATCGATTAATTTTTCTAATAAATGCAATTTTTTTAAAAAACCCATTGAAATCCATCAATTCATGTGATAACCTGTGTTACAGTGTATTTCTACACAGAACGAATGACCGCCACTACCGCACACAAAAGGTTCTGGCAGCATTCAAAAATAAAAAAACTCAGGAGAGTCTCTTCAAATCAAAAGGGAAGAGCGCCGAAGGTGTACGCAGCACACAAAATGCTGTAAATCTCTCAGGCAAAAGGATGGAGGAAAGAGTAATGTTTACACAAATCAACAACTTTATCACATGGTTTGACGGAGTCGTTTGGGGACTTCCGCTGATCATTCTGATCCTGTTCACAGGAATTCTGTTAACCTCTCGGTTAGGTCTTTTACAGGTAAGGCACCTCGGAAAGGCACTGAAATTCATGGTAAAAAATGAAGAAGGCGGCGATGGTGAGGTCACAAGCTTCGGAGCTCTGTGTACTGCGCTTTCAGCAACCATCGGAACCGGAAATATCGTAGGTGTCGCAACTGCTATCGCAGCCGGCGGACCAGGAGCACTTTTCTGGATGATCGTAGCCGCATTCTTCGGAATGGCAACCAAATACGCAGAAGGACTTCTGGCTATCAAGTACCGTACCATTGACAAAGAGGGCCACGTTCTCGGCGGACCATTCTACTACATCGAAAACGGTATGGGAAAACAGTGGAGGTGGCTTGCCAAGATCTTCGCATTTTTCGGAGCAGGTGTGGGACTTTTCGGTATCGGAACCTTTACACAGGTAAACGGTATCGCATCTGCAGTTACCAATTTCTTTGACCCGGATAAAGCACACACAGTAGCACTTTTCGGAAATACATATTCCTGGGCAACTGTAGTCGCATGTCTGATACTTACCGTATGTGTAGGACTTGTCGTTCTCGGCGGAATCAAGAGGATCGCAAAGGTATCCCAGGTCGTTGTACCGTTTATGGCAGTTCTCTATGTTGTACTGGCACTGATCATCGTGATCACAAACATCACTGCAGTTCCTGCAGCGATCGTAACTATCGTAAAATCTGCTTTCACAGGAAGCGCACTTGCAGGTGGCGCAATGGGAACCATGGTCGTAGCTATGCAGAAGGGTATCGCCCGCGGTATCTTCTCCAATGAGTCCGGTCTTGGTAGTGCCCCGATCGCAGCCGCTGCAGCTCAGACAAAGGAGCCGGTACGTCAGGGTCTTGTATCCATGACAGGTACATTCATTGATACTATCGTTATCTGTACAATGACAGGTCTTTCCATCGTCATTACAGAAACATGGAACACAGGTCTTGAGGGTGTTGCCATCACAACAGCCGCATTCCAGAAAGGACTTCCTTTCCCGCCGGTTGTAGCATCCTTCTCACTGATGCTGTGCCTGGTATTCTTCGCATTCACAACAATCCTCGGATGGGATTACTACGGTGAAAGATGTCTGGAATACCTGTTCAACAGAAACAAAGCCGCAGTTACAACATACCGCTGGCTGTACATCATCTGCGTATTCATCGGACCATATATGACTGTAGCAGCTGTATGGAACATCGCAGATATCTTCAATGCCCTGATGGCATTCCCGAACCTGATCGCTCTTCTTGCCCTGAGCGGTGTGGTTGTGAAGGAAACTAAGGATTTCTTCAAAAGACATAAAAATTACGAATTCTGATCCCAAATATCGTAATCAAATGTAAGCACGCACAAACCCATAATAATCCCCTAATATCATACTGAAAAAAGACGCGTACCTTTTTATCCTCCGATAAAAGGCCGCGTCTTTTTTATGATCCTCTTCACTTTATTTTCTTTATAACTTTCCACCATAATTCCGGTAATTCTCAATATAATCCAGAATCTCCTCCGGGTCTTTCATGAACCGGCACATACCCACAACATCTCTGGACATGAATTTCTCACCGGCCGTATACTCCAGAAGTGCCCTCATACTGTCATAATACCCCTGAATATTATAAAGCACGATCGGCCTGTCGATCCGTCCCAGACTCTTCAATGTCAGGATCTCAAAAAACTCCTCATAAGTACCAATTCCCCCAGGTACCACAATAGTTGCATCAGATCGGCTTTCCAGCAGATGCTTTCTTTCTCTCATGTTCTCAGTAAAAATAAACTCTGTACAATGCTCATACAGAACTCCCGGCTGGTCAAAAAATCTCGGCGCAATACCCAGAATATAACCATTCTCTCTGTCAACGCCCCTGGCTGCCGCACCCATCAGACCTTCTTTTCCGCCGCCGAAAACAAGACCGTGACCACGTTTTCCCATCTTGCGTCCCAGTTCCTCTGTTTTCTCATAATAAATCTTTTTCAGCTCTGCACTGGATGCTCCATATATACAAATATTCATGCTTCTGTCTCCTTCCCTGCTGCCTCCACAAATGCCCGAAGAAGCTTCAGCTGCTCCGAAGAATCATACATCATCTCCGGATGCCACTGCACTGCCACTGCAAATGGATGATCATTTATCTCTGAATATAACTTTTGCCGGCCTCTGCACATGATACTGGCAAAGACCGGCTTTCCGTCATTTCCGATACATCTGGAGTGTATCCGGAAATGCCTGTTATTTTATTATAATCTGACATACACATGGGGTCAAGCAAATGCCGCTGCCTGAACTCCCATTTTTATACTGAGAAATTTTTTATAATTATACGAGAACTTTTTCTACTGCGTTTTTCCAGCCGCTGTATTTCTGGTTTCTTTCCTGCGAGTTCATAGATGGAATAAACTGATTACGGTTCTTCACCTCAAAAATGCTCTCCATCTTATAAAGTCCGCAGCTTAATCCGGCCATCAGGCCTGCTCCGAATGCGGAAGACTCCTCACATCTCGGAAGGCTTACTGTTGTTCCTAAGATATCACTCTGGAACTTCATCAGATACTGGTTTCTTGTAGGACCGCCGTCTACACAGAGCTCTTTTACAGTCATTCCATCTTCTGCCTTCATCATCTCAACGATATCTGTGATCTGATAAGCAATAGATTCCAGGGCTGCTTTTACAACCTCTTTCTTTCCGGTTGTCCTGCTCATTCCATAGATAATGGCTTTTGCATCGGATTTCCAGTAAGGTGCTCCCAGACCGGAAAATGCAGGAACCAGATATGTAGTATCGTTTTTGTTTGCCTGCTCTGACATTTCCTGAGTCTCTCCCGGAGAAGTTATCAGTCCCATGTCGTCTTTCAGCCATGTGATAACTGCGCCTGTGTAGTTGATATTTCCTTCCAGTACATAGGTAACTTTGCCGTTAAGCCCCCATGCAAGAGAAGTTACAAGACCAAGATCTGACATGATCGGTTCTGTTCCTGCGTTCATCATAACAGAGGAACCTGTCCCATATGTAGCCTTGACCATTCCCTTTTCGATACAGCCCTGTCCGAACAGTGCTCCCTGGGAATCTCCGATCACACCGCAGATCGGGATTGGAGTCTGGAAATATCCCTCAAAATCAGTTGTTCCGTACTGCATGCTGGAATCGCACACTTCCGGAAGCATATCTGCATTAATGCCAAACCAGGTGCATATCTCTTTATCCCATTTCAGGTTATGGATATTGAAAAGCTGGGTTCTGGATGCATTGGAATAATCCGTTGCATAAACCTCGCCTTTTGTCAGTTTAAACAGAAGCCAGGTGTCAATGGTTCCCAGGCAGAGATCGTTGTCTCTTTTTGCCTGTTTTACCTCTTCTACGTTCTCCTGAAGCCATGCAAATTTCGCTGCCGGGAAATACGGGGAAAGGTGCATTCCTGTCTTCTGGCGGATGATCTCTGCAACACCACCGTTTTTCTTCTGCTCACGGTCAGGATCGATCATCACGTTTGTTTTAATACGCTCACAGATTTCGGAAGCTCTGGAGCACTGCCATACAATGGCAGGTGCCAGAGGCTCGCCTGTGCTGCGGCTCCACGCTGCGGATGTCTCTCTCTGATTACTGATTCCAAGACACGCGATCTCTTCTTTCTGGATCCCGGCTTTCTCTACAAGGTTCTTTACAACCTGGATCGTATTGCTGTAGATCTCGGAAAGATCATGGGAAACCCATCCTTTTTCGTTGATCAGCTGTCTGTGAGGAAGGTCTGTTCTGCAGACCAGATCACCGTTCACATCGAACAGGATCGCTTTCGTTCCCTGGGTACTCTGATCAACCGCAAGAACATATTTTTTTTCCATAATTTTCACCTTATTTCAGCGCATCTTTTACAGTTTTTGCAATTCCTTCTGCGTTCATTCCGTAGTAATCAAATACTTCCTGGGAGGTTCCGCTTACAACCGGTGCATCCGGAAGTGCAATATTCAGAACTTTACGCGGGCACTCAGCACCAACAACCTGGCTTACCATAGAACCAAGTCCGCCGAATGGTGCATGCTCCTCAGCAGTTACAACAACTTTTGCATTGGATGCTGCTTTTACGATTGCTTCTTTATCAAGAGGTTTTACGCAGTACATATCAAGAACTGTTGCGTGGATGCCGTCTTTCTCAAGAAGCTTTGCAGCCTCAAGTGCCGGGCGGACCATCTCGCCGCATGCGATGATCGCTGCGTCTGTTCCTTCTGTAAGAACAGTTGCCTTATCCATTTCGAACGGGCAGTTATCCTCTGTATAAATATCCTCGACCGGGTTTCTTCCTACACGGATGTATGCCGGTTTCTCATCTTTCAGAAGTGCTTCAACCAGTTTTGCAGTCTGGAAACGGTCACTTGGAAGGTAAACTCTCATGTTCGGGATTGCGGACATAGCTGCAATATCCTGCGCGGAATGATGGCTCATTCCAAGAGCACCATAGCTGATTCCACCACTGATTCCGATAAGTTTTACATTTGTGTTAGAGTATGCAACATCGATCTTGCACTGCTCATAGCTTCTTGTGGAAAGGAAGCATGCTGGAGAAGCTGCGAAAGCTTTTTTACCGCAGTGTGCAAGTCCTGCTGATACGCTGACAAGATCCTGCTCAGCGATTCCCATCTCAACGAACTGCTCCGGATATGCATCTGCAAAAGGTGCTAAGGATGCAGAACCTCTGGAGTCACTGCAGAGAACAACGATATCTTTATCGGTTTCCGCTTCTTTTAAAAGTACGTCACAAATTGCTTTACGGTTTGGAATCTTATTCATAATTACAGCTGCTCCTTTCTCTCTTCAAAATCTTTCATGATCTGCTCATACTCTTCCTGAGTCGGTACATGATGATGCCATGCTGCCTTATCTTCCATAACTGCGGAGCCTTTACCTTTAACAGTATTTGCGATCAGGACTGTCGGCTGGCCTTTTGTCTGTTTCGCTTCCTCAAATGCTGCATGAAGCTGCTCAATGCTGTTTCCGTCAGCAACATCGATCACATGCCATCCAAAGCTTTTGAATCTCTCATGAAGATCGTCATGTCCCATAACGTCCTCTGTATTTCCGGAGATCTGAAGTCTGTTACGGTCAACGATTGCACAAAGATTATCCAGTTTGTACTGGTGTCCTGCCATAGCAGCTTCCCATACAGAACCCTCTGCAAGCTCACCATCACCCATTACTGTGTATACACGGTAGTCTTTCTTGTTCATTTTTCCTGCAAGTGCCATACCTACACAAACCGGAAGTCCATGTCCCAGAGAACCGGAGTTCATCTCGATTCCCGGAAGCTTGTTGTTCGGATGTCCGATATACTGTGTTCCGAATTTACTGAATTTCTCGTTTACTTCTTTGATATCAAGGAAGCCTTTCTTTGCAAGTACTGCATAATAAGCTTCTACAGAATGTCCTTTACTCATAACAAAAAGGTCTCTGTCCGGATCATTCATATTCTCCGGGGAAATATTCATCTGGTCAAAATACAGTGTTACCAGAGTCTCCATAACACTCATATCACCACCGATATGTCCGCCTTTGCCGGCAACGATCATATCTACTGTGTCTTTTCTGAGATCATACGCAAGTTTGCTTAATTCTCTAAAATCCATGCTGATTCCTGTCCTTTCTTTTTTCAATCTATATTTCATATTCACAGCCCGGCACGTTTTTTATCCTGAAAAAACCGTGCCGCTGTGTTTCCTGTTTATCATTCTCCGCGGAGATAAGCCTTTACATCTTCCTCGATCGGGTCATAAAGATCCGGTGTTACACCGATATATTTACATGCCTCGTAAAGTACCGGAACAACATTCTTGTGGATACCGACACAGTGATGAATGTATGGTCCCTCAACCAGTTTAGCCTCAAGACGTTTAATGTTCTCAACCTCAACCCAGAGGTAAGTTCCCATACCTTTCGGTCCGTCGATACCTTTTGCATTTCCGAGAAGAAGTGAATACTCTCCGTTGTCTCCGTCAAAACGTACCAGAGAAACATCGCCGTGTTTTGCCTCAGCTGTGATGCTTCCCGGATGCTCGAATGCTAACGGGTAAGTAAGCTTCGGAGTTTCTTTTGCGATGGAGATCGGCCATGGTCCGCAGTGCTGAAGAAGCTCGCCGTTCTCTACATCAGGATGACGGATTGTCCAGTCAGCAAAGAAGCTTCTTGTCTCGCCCATACCTGCTGCCTCTACCATAAGTGCTGTGATCGCACCGTGGATATCTGTCTCACATACAGTCGGGATTCCCTCATCATTTAACAGGGAATTTGCTGCACATGGCATGATTCCAAGCTCGCTCTGAAGCTGATTCCAGCACTGGATCGCGATTGCTTTGCAGCCATATTTCTCTGCCAGATGTTTCATGGCAACCTTAAGAGCTGCTACGTTCTCAAGCTCATCCTCTTTGATGCAGATCTCCATGTTGTCACGGCAGTACTGCATAACTTCCTGAACCTCTGTCTGCTCTGCTTTTGCTTTCTTTACTTCATCAGTAAGCTCCGGCATCGGGATCGGTGCAAGCTGGATATTGAATTTCTCAAGAAGCTCGCCCTCGTTGCACATGGTTGTCCAGAAATCGAACGGTCTTGTGGAAATCTGAAGGATACGGATATTTTTGAATGTTTTTACTACATTACAGACAGCAAGGAAATCTTTGATCCCTCTTTCGAATACCGGATCATTCAGTCTGCAGTTTGTCATGTATGTAAACGGAACGCGGAATCTTCTTAAAACTTTACCTGTTGCAAAAAGTCCGCACTGTGTATCACGAAGTCTTGTTCCGTCCGGCTCCGGTCTCTCATCCAGCGGTCCCCAGAGAAGAACCGGGACATCAAGAGCTTTTGCAAGTCTTGCACACTCATACTCTGTACCAAAATTGCAGTGTGGAAGGAAAAGTCCGTCAACCTTCTCTTTTTTGAATTTGGCAATGATCTTCTCAAGTCCCTCATCGTTGTAGAGAAGCCCCTCATCGTTAATGTCTGTGATATCTACGAAATCAACACCAAGCTCCTCAAGTCTCTTAGCAGTAAGTCCACGATATTTCACTGCATCCGGTGCGCTGAAAATACTTCTTCTGGTTGGTGCGTAACCAATTTTGATCTTGTCCATTTTTGAACTCCTTTCATAAATCCATGTCTTCGGTTTTATTTGTTTATATGTGATTCGTTTTTTATGTTCGTTTTTGTTATCTGTATAATATCTTGATCTTTACTTTATTTCTATAAAAAATAAAGTGATTTCTACTTTATTTCCAGCTTTATTGTTGTAAATGGCCGGAAAACATTCTATAATTAAAACAGTTTGGGAAATCTATACCGATGATATATTTACTTTATCAGACTGGAGGAATGACATATATGAGTATCACAGCAAAAGAACTTGCTGCCAGATTAAATCTCTCCGCCACAGCCGTTTCCATGGCTCTGAACGGGAAACCCGGCGTAAGCACAGAAACCAGAGCTCTTGTTATCCGGGAAGCAGAAAAAGCCGGCTACGATTTCAGCCGGCTTTCCATGAAAAAAAATGTGACCGGAGATATTTACTGCATTATCTGCCGGGCTCATAATGCAATCTTAAATTATACGCCGATCTTCTCAGAGCTCACAGAAGGTATTGAACAGGAGTGCCGAAAAAACGGCTATCATCTGAAAACCTTTCAGCTTTATGAAAAAGCAGATGATCTTCAGAAATACATTGAAGAGCTTCGCATTTCTCAGTGTGCAGGTGTTATTCTCCTTGGTACAGAAGTTTCTGCTTCTGTATGCAGGGAATTTCTTCAGCTTTCAGTTCCTGTAGTTCTTCTGGATTCCTATTTCGATTCTGCTGACTGCAGCTGCGTACTAAGCAACAATGCGCAGGGTGCTTATCTGGCCACCGGTTATCTCATCGACCGCTGCGGCCGCCAGCCGGGACATCTCTGCTCTTCCTACAGAATCACTAACTTTCGCGAACGGACACACGGTTTTCACCGGGCGGTGCGCGAACACGGGATGTCCACTGCAAAATCCATCATTCACGAACTCTCTCCATCTATTGAGGGCGCATTCTCCGACATGCTGGAGATCATAGACAGCGGAACTCCTCTCGCCGGCGCGTACTTTGCGGACAATGATCTCATTGCCATCGGAGCGATTAAAGCTTTGAAACTTCGCGGCTACAAAGTCCCCGAAGACATTGCCATCGCAGGCTTCGACAATATCTCCGAAGGACGCGTTATCGATCCGGCTCTCACCACCATTGATGTCCCACGAAAATTCATGGGACAGACAGCCGCCGCACAGCTCATCCGTGAACTCAAAACACCTGTGCCGCATTCCGTAAAGATTGAAGTGTCCACTACACTGATCAAACGGTTTTCTGTTTGATTTTTTGTACAAAAAAATGAACCGGGCAGCTCCAAAACCTCTGCCCGGTTCATCCATATCATTCAACTGTAAAATCTGCTTTTCACATTCTGCTCTGCAACATACTCAAAAGCACTCCCGATAAATCTTATAAACCCTCTCCCGATCCAATTCCACGAAATTATTTGCCATCAACCTGCCCTGGTTCTCCAGCACAGAATCCGTAAACTCCTCAAGCTCCGCCTCAGTCACACCATACTCATGCAGAGCCTTCTTCGGAATCATCACATTAAGCAGCTTCTCCAGCTCTGCATAAACAACATCTACATCGCATCCAAGAATTTCTGCCATAAATTTATTCAGGCGTGCAATCTCTCCGTCACTCTTGATCTCCATATAATTATTGAGCACACCGGTAAACATTGCATAATTGGACTCACCATGAGCAACGTGATACTTGGCACCCAGAGGATAGCTCAGCGCATGAACAGCTGCGCACCCGGCATTACCAAAGGCAATACCTGCATAATTGGCAGCCATCAGGAAATCCTTCATCAGCGGAATTCTGGCTTCCTGTCCATGATCCCTGATCTCCATATATCCCTTCAGGATCATCTCGATAGCCTTATATCCAAACATTCTGGTTGTCTCATTTCCCTTAGGAGAAAGACTGGACTCCACAGAATGAACCAGCGCGTCAATAGAACTTGTCGCAAAAAACTGAAACGGCAGATCCTCCAGAAGCTCCGGGATCAGCACGGCAGAATCACCGTAAAGCTGCTCCACAGCCAGCCCCTTCTTCGTACCCTTCGTAGTCAGCGCAAGGATCGAGATATTCGTCACCTCAGAACCCGTACCACAGGTAGTGGGAACAAGCACCAGCTCCTTATTCTTCACGATCGGAAGAAGCCCGTCATAAAGATCCGTAACCGGAGAAATATTCTCCAGTGCAAACAGCTTGGAAAGATCCAGAATACTGCCGCCTCCAACAGAAATCACTCGCTTCGCATCCTTCGGCACATCCTTCCAGATCGCCTCTGCCATCACATCCGTAGGCTCACCCTTACCATAATCCTCACGGAAGATCACATCACAGCCAAGACCAAGCGGCTCAAAAAATTTCTTAAACAATCTCTTATTGGTAAACAGCAGATCTCCCTCACCAAGCTTAAATTCCTCCGCAAACTGCCGGCAATTATCAAAGCTGTAAATCGTCGGCCTGATCATCAGTTCCTGCATAATTTCTCCTCCTGTCAGCCCCACATTTCAAAGAAGCTTTCTATAAAAATTTTATACAGCTATAATAACACAGGCAGGCAGCCATCCGCATCAATTATCACAACGGAATTAAATGCCACATTTCCCGTACGCTCAAAAAAACTTACCGGAATCACAATGTCCAGCTCTTTTGCAGCTGCCTCCCGTACCAGTTTTTCTGCCTTCGCAAGTGTCGCCTCTCTGTCCCAGCTGCATGCCATCTGCGTAGCTGCCACTACAACTTTCCGCATAATCCACCAAATCCCTTCTGTTTTTTTTCATACGTTCAAACAATCCATCGCTTCACTGCCCGTCTCTGCAAATCCTATCTCTGACATTCTACAGCTGAAATTTTCTCTTAACAGCATCTACCAGGAAATCCGCTGTGCCTCAAAAATCTTATCCTGGGTATTGCTGGTTCCTTTTCCAAGAGGAAACATCATCCTGGAAAAAGGACTTACCTTAACTTTTTTTGCCGTCTCCTCTGCTTCATCCACTACAGAAACCGGAAGATTCAGTTTTCTGGCTGCCTGGTCCACGATATCCCTGTAATAATATTCAATACCAAGCTTTTCGGCCATTTTTTTTGCAATGGGACGGCCCATGCTGCCGAACTGCCTGGTGATCGTAACTACATATTTACTTTTTCCCATATAAAAGTTCCTCCCGATTTGATGTTTTTAATGTTCATACCATCCAACGATTCCAGGATTCAGATTGATATTGATCTGTTTGATCTCCTGATATTCCTCAAGTCCCTGAACACCAAGATCACGGCCGATTCCGGATTTCTTGTAGCCGCCCCACGGAGCTTCGTTAAATGTCGGGTTGTAACAGTTGACCCAGGTAATACCTGCACGGATCTCTTTGATCACCCTGAGTGCTCTGGAACCATCGGCGGTAAATACTGCTCCGGCCAGACCATACTCCGTATCGTTTGCCATATCAATGGCCTCCTGCTCTGTTTTAAACGTCTGGACAGTCACGACCGGTCCGAAAATCTCCTCCCGGACAATGGTCATATCAGGAGTACAGTTATCAAATATGGTTGGTCTTACATAAAAGCCGTTCGCACACTCTCCCTCTGTATAGCGTTCACCACCGCACACAAGAACAGCACCTTCCTCAACACCCTTCTTAATGTAACCCAGAACTTTATTCATATGGCTTTCAGACACCAACGGGCCCATATCCGGATTTTCCATAGGATTTCCAATGGTGATTGCATTTGCTTTCTTTGCAAGACGTTTCACAAATTCATCCTTAATGCTTTCCTCAATGATAATTCTGGAGCCTGCAGAGCACACCTCTCCCTGATTCAGGAAAACACCGATCATAGCCCACTCCACTGCACCATCCAGATCTGCATCTGCAAAGATCACATTCGGGGATTTTCCGCCAAGCTCGAGGCCGATCTTTTTCACATTACCTGCTGCCGCACGCATAATACTCTGTCCAACCTCTGTACTTCCGGTAAAAGTAACCATATCCACATCCTTACTCTCTGCAATACGGTTTCCTGTAATTCCACCGGGACCCAGGATCAGGTTCACACTGCCCTTCGGCATTCCGATCTTTTCAAAGATCCCAAACAGCTTCACGCAGGAAAGCACACAGTTGGAGCTTGGTTTAAACACAACGCTGTTTCCTGCCGCCAGTGCAGGAGCCAGCTTCCACACGCCCATCAGGAGCGGATAGTTCCACGGAGTGATCAGCCCGCACACACCAACCGGCTCATGAACGGTATAGGAATGCATTTTTCCGAACCCCTCATTTACTTCATAAACACCACCATGAGGCATTTTTAAGATTCCGGCATAATAACGGAAACAATGGATGGCGTCATCCACATCTGCCTCCGCCTCTCTTAAAGGCTTTCCATGATCCATACAGTCCAGCTTCGCAAAATCATCTCTTTCTGCATCAATAGCATCTGCAATCTTAAGAAGAACATCTGCCCTTGTCTGGCTGTCCATATCACGCCATTCCCTTGTCACATAAAAAGATTTCTTTGCTGCTGCGATCGCTTTATCAACATCCGTGGCATTACCTTCTGTTACCATGGCAAGAACCTCACCATTTGCAGGATTTAATGTAGGAACAGATTTTCCTGTGCTGCCTTCTACCCATTCACCGTCAATAAACATTTTCTGAAGCTCCATAATCGTCCTCCTTTATCTGATCTTTTCACTTTCAAAATAATTCGCTTCCACCTTCATTCCCCGGATCTCTTCCTTATCCACATCAAAAAGATCTCCGCTCAGAACAATGATATCCGCCATTTTTCCCGGCTCCAGCGTTCCCATTGAATCCTCCACATGATAAACATGAGCCGCGCCAATAGTGTAAGCTTTCAGTGTATCTGCCATGGGAATTTTTTCCCACGGGTTGGTCGATGTAAGTTTTCCCTCATCGTCTCTTCTTGTAACTGCTGCATAGATCGTTGTAAACGGATCTACCGAAACAACTGGATAGTCAGTTCCAAGAGCAAGCTGGCCGCCATGTTCTGCCAATGTCCGGAACGGCCACTGAAGCCTTGCCCGTTTTTCTCCGATCTGGTTCACCTTTCCATTAGCTGCAAGTGTTACATGATAAGGCTGAATCGAAGGGATCACATCCAGCTCTGCAAAACGATCCAGATCATCTGGATGGATATTTTCGATATGCTCTATCGTATTTCGAAGCCTGTGCTCTCCGTTCACTTCTGCCGACTTTTCAAAAAGATCCAGTGCCATCCGCACCGAACCATCCGCAATACAGTGAAGCCTTACCTGTATTCCTGCCTTATTCGCTGCGATGATCTCCTTCTGCATTTTTTTCTCAGGCCACAGCGGAAGCCCCTCGCCGCAGGTTTCCGGCTTGTCTGTATAAGGCTCCAGCAGAAGTCCCGTATATGTTTCTGTCACACCATCAATAAATCCCTTCACTCCTGCAATATGAAAATGAGGCGAATCAAAATGTTTCTGAAATCTGAAATACCTGGAAAATTCTGTATATCCGAAAAGCTTCATGTAGGAAAAAATCTGCGCTTTCAGTCCCTCTTCCTCATCCAGTTTTTTCAGAATCTCATATTTTTTCATGGTATCTTCTGTATAGTCATCTGCAAACATTTCGCTTGCAGCGGCAATTCCGTGATCTGCCAGCACATCCTGAAAATTCCGATGGATTTCCAGCATTTCTTCCTCTGAAAACTCCATATATTTTTTCTGTGCAGGTTCGCAGGCTGCCGGTTCCAGGAGAAGACCGCTGAGCTCACCATTCTCAAATTTTACATTCACACCGTTATCCATTTTCCGGTCCGGATCGATCCCCGCCTCTTCCAGTGCTCTGGAATTCAGCCACATGCTGTGGCAGTCGGCACAGGTAAGATATACCGGTCTGTCAGGAATAGCTTCATCCAGAAGTCTCTTATCCGGAAGTGGTTCGTCACCCCAGTTTGTAATAAACCATCCAGAACCTCGAATTCTTTTATAATCCGGATGTGCATCCGCAAATTCTTTTATGATCTTTACACATTCTGCCTGAGAACGTCCCCTTCCCAGATCTGAACACACATATCTGCTTCCGTCAACGGCTCCGGAAAAAAGATGTGTATGTGCATCCAGAAAAGATGACATGATCATTTTTTCTCCGTAATCATAAAGAGACCAGTCCGCATAATCCTTATCTCTGTGGTAATCCCATGGAAGAACTGCCCGGATCTTTTTATCCTCAACTGCAATCGCAGCCGGTCTTGGGAAATCTTCAAGCCCTGTAAAAACATTTCTGCTTCTTAAAATAAATTTTCCCATAAGCCCTTCCTCCTACATCACGAAACCGCAGATCAGAAATCCCACAACGGAAAGTACACTTGCAATGATGACGTATGGAAGCTGTGTCAGTGCGTGCTCCATATTGTCAATTCCTGCACTCTGTGAAGAAAGAAGTGTTGCATCTGTATAAAACCACGCATCTTCTGGTTGCGATAGCTCCAACAATAATAACCAGAAGAATAAAAATTGCAATCAATCCAGTGTTCATTTTTTTCTCCCCTTTCTTTCTGCCAAACGAAAAAGGACATACCCGATCAACGGATATGCCCCTTCGCATAAAACAGCTCTTTTTTCCCGAAACAAAAAACGGCGCATTTACTGCTCTATCGCAATAAATACACCATTGTATGTTTCATATGTTTCGTGTTTTTCTTTTTTGATATTGATATACTATTCTTTTTCCGTTTCTGATACAATGCTTAATTTCGGGAGTTGAATTAATTCTTTTTAATTATATCTACTTGATTTCAAGTATATGTAGCAGTATACTTATTGTCAAGTGTTATTCGCAATCTGCATAAGAAAAGGAGAACCCTCATGGAAAAAAATACCTTCCTGATGATCAACGACATAATCTACGATCTCTATTCCTGCACCAGTCTCAACGAGATCAAGGCTAAATTTCTGCATCGCCTGAAAATGGTGATCCCTTACAGCTACGCCAGCATCCTTCTCCATGAAAATACCGAAGATCCCGACACCATCCGTCTCACCAGTCCCATTTGTATCCCGGAAGCCTTCATCGAAGCCGAAAACGAATACATGAAAGTAGCCGATGAAGATCATCTCCTCTGGCTCCTCCACTCCCGCGAGCCTCGTCTTGTCCGTGAAAGCGACCTCCTGGAGGATCAGCAGCGCCTTAACTCTCCACTCTATGTCCACTGCTACCGCAAATTTCATATATTTGATTCCATGCAGTACGCCAGCGTCTACCAGCAGGAGCTCCTGGGTGTCCTCACCCTCTTCCGCACTGAAAAGGACGGTCCCTTCACCAATGAAGACATGTTCTACCTTCAGGCCATCGGCATGCACTTAAACGCAGTCCTCTACCAGATTGCCCACCAGCAGCCTCAGACCAACAGCCTTAAGCAAACCCTCGGCCACCTGAAAACCAACAACCATCTCACTGCCAGAGAACTTCAGATCGCCGAACAGATCTTCCAGTACCGCAACAACGACGAGATCGCCCAGTCCCTCGGCATCCGTGAAAACACCCTCCAGAAACACCTGCAGAATATCTTCCGCAAAACCAATGTAACCTCCCGGTGGGAACTCCTCCGATTACGCATGCAGTAATAATGTCAAAAGGTTATCCGAAAAAGGCTCCGCAGCCACCCGATCCCGGGTCAGCCACAGAGCCTTTCTCATTATATACAGTTAGTCATACAATCCATTCTGCTCAAAATCCCTGAACATACTGGCCTCACCATCATCAGCAAACACATCTGCATCATCCTGCTTAGAACCATCCTGTCCACCCTGGATATCCGCATCCTGGGAATCCTGACTATCCTGTGCCGCACTCTCCTCAGAGCTGTCCTTACTATCCTTATCGGAACTGTCATCCTTACCAAGCTTCACAGTAAAAGTCTTCTCTTTATACTCATTGCCATCCTGAACAGCAACTGTCACATCAATTTTTTCCTTCGGCTCATAATACTGAAGCAGTTCAACCAACTGATCAATACTTGTGATCGTCTTACCATCAAACTCTGTGATAACCATATTCTTGGTAATACCAGCATCATCAGCAGGACCATCCTCAGTTACCTTTGAAACAAATACACCCTGCGGGATACCATAGATCTGAACAGCCTCATCACTGACTGTACTGCCTGTGATTCCAAGAATACCATGATTATCAACCTTATCTCTGGCTTTCGCATTCATCATATTCTCAAGAGAATCTGCAACATCAGAAATCGCAATGGCATAACCCATACCCTCAACCTCAGTAGAAGCAAGCTTGGAAGAGTTAATACCAACAACCTCACCATCCATATTCAGAAGCGCACCGCCACTGTTACCAGGATTGATAGCCGCATCTGTCTGGATCAGGTTAACGCCCTTATTCAGGCTGCTGCTGTTATCAGAAGAATCATCCGACTCAACCTGACCTGAAGAATCGATCTTACGGTTCTTTGCACTGACAATACCTGTAGTAACAGACTGTCCATAGCCAAGTGCATTACCAATGGCAACAATCTGCTCACCGATCTTCAGATCATCAGAGCTTCCGATCTTTGCAACGGAAATAGCATCCATTGTATCATCAGAAACGTCTTTTGTATCAACAGATACAACTGCCAGATCCTCATTTTCATCAAATCCTTTTACAGTTGCCTCATAAGCACTGCCGTCTGCAAAAGCAACAGATAATGTATCTGCTCCGTCAACTACATGATAGTTTGTTGCGATCAGAAGCTCGGATTTTGTTTTTCCGATGATAATACCGGAACCACTTCCCTCTACTTCCTGCTCCTGGCTCGGTGCATACTGAGAGCCGAACATGCTGTAGTAATTCTGAACCTCCTGAACAGATTTTGTTGTGATCGCTACAACGGAAGGCATTGCTTCCTCAGCAACATCGGATACATCCAGACTGCCTTTTGTATCAGAAGCTTTTGTATCACTGGTATCTTCTGTTTCTTCATCAGCTTTCTTCTCGGATTTCATAAGTGTAAGCTTCTCAGAGCTATCTGTTGCTGCCTGTACAGACTGTGCACCTGAGAAATAGTTAATACCCTCGTAAGCTCCGACACCAATACCACCAGCAAGCACTGCACACAGGCTGATGGTTGCACCTTTTTTAACAAGTTTCTTTATTTTTAATTTTCTGTTATTGTTCATGATTAAGTCCCTCCCTGGAAAAAGTTCTCTCTGTTTCCTTTTGATGCTTCAAAGTATATGATCCAATTGTGTTTACTTTGTGGGAAAAATGTGTTTTATTTGTTAAAACTTTTCACGGACATCACAATTACAAACCATGCAACCTCAAGAAGTACGATCATTCCACCCGGCTTCAGCCCGGCATAATAGGAAAGAAAAAGTCCCGCAATGGTAGTGCAGACAGCTACAAGAACCGCACAGATCAGTGTCCCCTTATAGCTTTTTGCCATCTGCATGCCGCAGGCCACCGGCACGACCAGCATGGAAGAAACGATCAGCGTTCCCACTGTACGGGATGCAACAGAGACAGTCAACGCAGTCAGGATCGTAAACATAAAATTAATATTCCGCACAGAAACCCCTGAGATCCTTGCTGCATTCTCATCAAACCCAATATAAAAAAGCTCCCTGTAAAAAAACAGTACCGCAGCCAGAACCAGTACACTGATCACAACTACCAGTGCAAGCTCTCCCTCACTGATAGACACAATACTTCCGAATAAGAAGCTGTTCAGACTGGCACCGTTTTCCACGAATCCGGACAAAACACCTGCCAGTCCGATCCCGGCAGACATAACGATCGAGATCGCCACCTCCGAATACCGCGGGATTTTTTTCCGGATGGCTTCAATCCCAAGTGCCGCAACAATACACATTACCACAGCACCAGCCACAGGATTTATCCCAAGGATCAGTCCCAGCACCACTCCTGCCAGGGACGAATGGGAAAGTGCATCTCCGATCATGGACATTCTCTTCAGTACGATCGTTATTCCGATACAGGGAGTGATCACAGCCAGAAGGATTCCCACGAGAAAAGCCCTCTGCATAAATCCATATTGTAAAATACTCATACCTCGTCAATTCTCCCTTCTTCTGCTCTGAAAAAACGGTTGGCTCCTTTAAATTCACTGGAGTTTCCATGTGTCACCATAAGGATCGTAAGCCCCTGTTCTTCATTACGCTTCTTCAAAACCCGGGCAAGTGTTTTCACAGAAACTGTATCCATTCCCGTTGTCGGCTCATCCAGGATCAGGATTTTCGGATTTCCCACCAGTGCACGTGCCAGCATGACTCTCTGCTGCTGCCCGCCGGAAAGCTCACCGATCCGCCTTTTCCAGTATTCTTCCATCTCCATTTCCGCAAGAACAGCTTTCAGCCGGGGGATCTCCTTTTTCGCCCGAAAACGCGCCCTCCATGATGAGGAATAGATTCCCGTCATCATAATCTCCTCCACAGTAGCCGGAAAATTCTGGTTCCTGCTGATACTGTTTTGCGGAACATATCCCAGATCTCCCTTTCCGAATGTTGCGGAGATATCTTTTCCATTTACTTTAATACTTCCCTCCTGAGCTTTCAGCTCACCAAGAAGAAGCTTCAGAAATGTACTTTTTCCACTTCCGTTCTCACCGGTAAGAATCGCATAATCGCCATCCTTCACCTCCAGATTCACCTGATCCAGCACAGGCGTCCCAGTATAATGAAACGAAAGATTCTCTATTGAAATTCCCATCATCTCACCTGCTTTCTATTTCATGCCATGCAGCACAGCTGTTCAGCCATGACCATCAATCCCTTAGTTTAACGCCATCTTCAATGCTGCCAGATTCTTTCTCATCACAGAAAAATAATCCTCTCCGTCCTGAATATCCTCCTCACTTAATCCCTCAATAGGATTCAGCACAGCCGTAACCGCATCCACTTCCTTTGCCACCGTTTTCGCCACCTTGGGGCTTGCCAGCTCCTCAAAGAAAATGGTATGGATATCAAACTCTTTCGCATATTCAATCACTTCCTGCATCTTCGCAGGATCCGGTTCCGAATCCGGTGTCAAACCTTCAATGGCCAGCTGCTTCAGATCATAAGCATTACACAGATACCCGAAAGCTTCATGAGCCACAATGATATCCCTGCTCTTTATATCTGCCAGCCCTTCCCGGAATTCCTGATCCAATTCATCAAACTCCCCCGCATACTTCTCGTAGTTTGCTTCATAATAATCCCGGTTCTCCGGATCTGCCTGGCAAAAAGCATCTCGAATATTTTTCATCTCCTGCTTTGCCCTCAGAGGATCCAGCCAGACATGAGGATCTTTCCCGTTATCTCCATGAGCATGATCCCCCTCACCATCCAGAAGTTCCACACCATCCGATGCCTCAGCTGCGATCAGATCCTGATTCTCCAGCGTGGCCAGCACATCCTCAGCCCAGTGCTCCAGATCTGCACCGTTATATACAAAAACATCCGCATCCTCAAGATTACGGATATCCGTAGCTGCAGGTTCCCAGTCATGAGGCTCCGTTCCCGCCGGAACCATGTCTTTCACCTCAACCTTATCTCCGCCAACTTTCTGCGCGAAGTCGTACATGGGATAAAAACTCGCCATAACCTTAATCTGCCCGTCATCCGAAAAAGGCTTCCCCACAGTTCCGGCTCTGTGCAGTCCATATCCAACCACACTGCCAACGATAAGGATCGTTGCTGCCAGAACTGCTGCCGCCCCGATCTTATTTTTGTTAGAACTCATTATCTTCTCTTCCTCCGGCATCCATCACAATATCCATAAAATACCGTCCGGCTCTGATCGATTTCAAACCCATGCTCATCCAGCACATGCCCAACGAAATGATCAATACAGCCGCACTGCAGCGGAATCGTATGTCCGCATTCCAGGCACACAAGCTTTCCATAATTTTTCCGCTCTTCGTCCCGGACAAAACGGTACTGAGCCGCTGCTCCTTCCACAGACGGAACCTTCAGCACCGCACCTTCTTTCTGCAGCCGCTCAAGCCCCCTGTACACCGTCGTCCTTCCTATATGGATATCCTTTCCGCGAAGAATATCCATAAACTGATCAATCGTATAAAAAATATCTCCATGCTCCTGCAGACATTCCAGAATCAATTTCTGCTGCCTGGTACTGTATTTAATTTTTTCTTCCATATATCTGCCACTCTCTTTCAACTATAGCAATTCCGACAATTCATGTTCTGCACAGCTGAACCTGATGCAGTAATTTCCGGGAGTACTATAATCACTCAATCGTCAATCGGATATTCGCAATCCGCTTTCGCTACTTGCTCATAACCGAATAACTGCTCCGCAGTTTATCAGGAGGGGCTTGTACCCCTCCTGATACAAGTAAGTCCCACCCACTGCTTATTGCTCCTCGCAATTGAAGCAGGGGACTTACTTGATTCGGTTAAAATTTGAATTTGAAAACCGTTTTCATATTACATTCAAAAAAATTTTTCGTCAAGCCGTTTTTTCGTAACATATGTCACTGATTTTCTGATTCTTCATTTCGCAGTCAAAAAAACTGGTATGTTCGCATAAAAGCACTTTATCTCCACCTTTTTTTATGATAAAATATAACCAAGACTTAACCAACAGAAAGAAGGCAGACCTCTATGAAATCACAGCGACTTGATATGATCGAAGAATATGTGTTGGAACACAAGAACGCTTCTCTTGATACATTATGTGAAACATTCAACGTATCAAAAAACACCATCAGAAGAGATGTCGATATCCTTCTGAAACGTGGCAGTATTATGAAGGTATACGGCGGTGTTGCCGCACTTGAGACCCCTCAGACACTTCCTCTTCTGTCCTACGAAGAACGGGGCGGCCGTTTCCCTGAAGAAAAGAAAGAAATCTGCCGCCGCGCCGCAGAGCTTGTGGCTGAAGACGACACCATCTATATTGATACCGGCACAACCTGCCTGAACCTGGTCGATTATATTGCAGACAAACATTGCACCATCCTTACAAACAGTCTTCTTATCTTCAACAAAGCAGCATCTTATCCTAACCTGGATATCATCTCCGTTCCCGGAAGACTGAATCGTAAAACTCTGTCCTTCACAGGCCCGGATATCAATGATTATCTGAAGACTTACAACATTTCCATGGCATTTATGGCCTGTACAGGCGTTACTATAAAGAGCGGTCTCACCAATGCCAGTGCAGAAGAATACATCACCAAGAAAGCCATTGCAGAGAATGCCAACAGCCTGATCCTTCTTGCCGACCATTCCAAATTCGGCCGGATCTCACTTATGACTTACTCTCCAATGGAAAAACTGGATGGTATTGTTACAGACCAGACCCTGCCCGAAGAATACGACAGCTTCTGTCAGGATCACGGAATCCGGGTTATGACTATCGACTGATCAGCTTTTATCAAAAAATAATGCACCTGCCAAGAATTCAGCAGGTGCATTATTTTTGAATATGCTTATTTCATCAGAGGATTTTATCTTGTGAGCGGATCTTTATAATCCGCTCTGTATTAACATAGATTTATTCACGAGGTCTGTATTATGCCTCAGTACTTCCTTCCCATGTGCCGACTTTTCTCTTTCCGGCAGCCTCGTCGAACCAGTGAGTTGTAACTGTTTTTGCTCTTGTGAAGAAACGATATCCATCTCTTCCGAGAACATGAAGATCACCGAAGAAAGAATCTTTATTTCCGGAGAATGGGAAGTATGCTGTCGGAACCGGAATACCAACGTTGATTCCTACCATACCGCCGTCTGTTTCCATAGCAAATTTACGGCTGTAGTATCCGCTCTGTGTAAAGATACAGGAACCATTTGCAAACGGGTTAGCATTCATGACCCTGATTCCCTCTTCATAATCTTTCACACGTTTGATACATGTAACAGGTCCGAAGATCTCTCGGTTTCCTACTGTCATTTCCGATGTTACATGATCAAGGATTGTCGGCCCTACAAAGAATCCGTTCTCATATCCCGGAACTACTACATTACGTCCGTCAAGAACAAGCTCTGCACCCTCATCAATACCTTTCTGGATCCAGCTGCAGATTTTCTCTTTATGTCCGGCGTTTACAACCGGGCCAAGGTCTGTATCTTCATCGTAAGCACATCCAAGTTTCATAGCTTCTGCTTTCTTCTTAAGAAGTGCAACGAACTCGTCTGCGATACTCTCCTGTACGCATACAACCGGAAGAGCCATACATCTCATACCGGCACATCCATATGTAGAGTTGATGATAGCATTTACAGTTGCCTCAAGGTTACAGTCCTCAAGAACAAGTGCATGGTTCTTAGCTTCACACTGAGCCTGAACACGTTTACCATGAGCTGCTGCTTTGGAATATACCTGTTTACCAACACCTGTTGTTCCTACGAATGTGACAGCTTTTACCCTCTCATCTGTAAGAAGGATATCGGCCTCTACACGGCTGCAGGTTACAAGGTTTACAACTCCCTTCGGGAATCCACCTTCTTTGTAAAAGAGCTCCATGATTCTCATAGATGTAAGCGGTGTCTGGGAGCTCGCTTTCAGTACGACTGTATTTCCGCATGCGATGGAAAGCGGAACCATCCAGCCCCAGGGGATCATTGCAGGGAAGTTCATCGGAACAATACCAGCAGTTACTCCAAGTGGTTTACGATATGTAGCTGTATCATAGCCTGTTGTTACCTGCATTGCAGCATCACCCTGGATCATGGTCGGAAGTGCACAGGCCTCTTCTGTAGGCTCGATCGCTTTCTGAACATCTCCTCTTGCTTCTTTAATATTCTTTCCGAGTTCTTTCGCACAAAGCACGGAAAGCTCTTCTTTATGTGCATAAAGGATATCTCTCCATTTAAACATGTACTGCTGTCTCTTAGCCAGTGAAAGTGCTGACCATTCCGGATATGCAGCCTGTGCAGATGCAATCGCCTCCTCCACCTCATCTGGTGTACAGCAGGGAACCTGTGCAATCACCTCGCCTGTACTGGAATCTGTTACATCCATATATTTCTCTGCTTTGGACTCTTTCCACTCACCGTTTACACAGTAACCCATTTTTTTAATTTCAGCCATTTTTAACAATACCCCTTTCATTTTTTGATTTTGTTTCATGGTTATATTTATATTGTGTCGTTTTTCTTTGTTATGGTCACATATTATCATTTATTTTAATTTTTGTCAATATGTCATGGTTATATCTTGAGTATGTTGTTTAAAAATACATGTTAATTTATTCACACTTTCTATCCTTTTTTAATTTACATTAGGAAGTCTTGTATTAGCTGATTTTTGTTTAAAATTTCGCATATTATGTTGTTGTTTTTCATTCAATATCAGCTCAAAAGATACTCATTTTCGTTATTTCCATAACAGACAATCACAGATTAAGGCAGAAAAACCGGCTGATTCATAGAGAGAATATATAAAAGAGGGACTATAAACTATAAGAATTACTCCCATAAGCTCCCGAGATACATCCATTTTTGAGATTTCACCCCTTATATTTCAATATTTTTGCAGCAAGAAAGAAATACATTTGTGCGTATATTACGGACATCATTGTTTTCCCATAGAATTTATGCCGAAATGCACTTAACGCATAAAAAAAGTCCTCTGCTGACTGTTTTTCACAGTCAGGCAAAAGACTATTGATTGATTTCTGTCAGGCATCCGATAAAATCATCCACATCCACTGCTTGCTTATCCCGATAAAGGTAAGTCTCCACCCACTGCTTATTGCTCCTCGCAATTGAAGCAGGGGACTTACTTGATTCGGTTAAAATACCATCTGTACAAGCAGCATATACAGCACAGTTCCACCCCCAATACTAAGCAGCGTACTCCTCTTCCACTTATGCAGTATTGCAATAAATACAATTGTGATCAGCTCCGGAACACCATAATGGCCGCTTCCCGGAACATCCTTCATACAGTACACTACCAGCAGTCCGATCACTGCATACGGCAACACAGTGCCGAGATATGTGATCACTGCAGGCGGTTCTTTTCCTTCCGGAAAGATAAGAAACGGCAGAAAACGTGTTGTCATCGTACCCAGAACGACCACTGCGATAGTTACAATCTGTTGTGTTATTGTCATTTTATATTTCCTTTCGTCATGCAGTCTGCTTTATTGCTATGATATCGTCTTCTCAGCCTTTCCCAGTCTCTCTTTTCTTTTATTCTCATCATGTTTTTTCATTCCCACAAAACACAGAATAATAGATGCCATAGCCGGAAGTATAAAATTATCACTTCCGAAAATCATCAGGCATATCACCGAGCATGCCACTCCTACCAGTGCCGACTTATGATCCTTTGCTTCTTCCCATTGATTGATGAACATAACCACAAACAATGCAGTCATAACGAATTCAATACCAGTTGTATTGAAATGGATCACATACCCCAGAAGTGCCCCTGCTGTCGCTCCAGTCACCCAGTAAAACTGATTCAGTGCATTAACAAAAAACATAAACCAGCCTCTGTCCACATCTTCCGGCGGGTCTACAGTACAGTTAACAGTAAATGACTCATCACACATGCCAAAGATAAGATAAAACTTCTTCCAGCCTGTATTTTTGTACTTTTCCAGCATGGAAATACCATAGAACAGATGTCTCGCATTTACCATTAACGTAAGAAAGAACGCATATACCGGATTAAACGCTGATAAAAGTAGATTCGCCGTAACAAACTCCATAGATCCTGCGTAAATAAAAAAGCTCATGCACAACGGATATACAAAAGAAAAGCCCTTGCTTCGCATCATAAAACCATAGGACATGCCCAGAAACAGAAACCCCACACAAATAGGCAGAGTGTATGGCAAAGCTGCTTTAAATGCTTTTTTCTTCATACCTCAGATGGATTTCCTTTCTTTTATTTTCACGTTATACTTTACTTTTTCTGTCTGTGACTGTCAAGAATGTGTACTGAGCTTTTTTTGCAATCGTTTTCACTATAAAAGCGTATATAAAAGCCGCCATATGTTTCACGTGAAACACATAGCGGTCAGATATTACAATTACACTTTTTTTAATTCACGGTTCTCATCCAGCATGACCGTATCACCTTCATTAATATCTCCCTCATACAGCAGCCTGTCGTTGTGCCGCAGACTGATCTCCTGTCCATCCTCATTTTCCAGAAGAACTACCGACATAAGTTCTGCCCCTGGCTGCCGTTCTTCACAGCCAAAATCGATATCTTCTTCTATCCTCAGCACTTTACATTTCACTATTAAAGTTCCTCCATCCTGTCCACTTCAGCAAAACATTTTCAGTAAGACATTCATTTGTATTCAGACAAGCTTTCATCAGGCAGATAAAACATCCTCATATGCTTTCAACGTTCTCTCATTGAACAGAACAAATCGTACAACATCAAACTGGCCGGGATTTGCTTCACAGAATTCTTTTACTGTTTTTACAGCAATACGGGCTGCTTTTTCTAAAGGATAGTGATATACTCCTGTGGATATGGACGGAAATGCGATCCTGCGGATTCCATGATCTGATGCCACCTGTAGAGAATTATGATAGGCATTTCTCAAATCTTCCGGTTCTCCACTGTCTCCTCCATGCCAGATTGGCCCCACTGTATGGATCACGTATTTACATGGCAGCCTGTAAGCCCCTGTAAGCTTCGCCTGACCTGTTTTACATCCATGCAGGCCTGCACACTCTTTCAGCAATTCCGGTCCTGCTGCATGGTGAATTGCGCCGTCTACACCACCTCCGCCAAGAAGACTGTTGTTCGCAGCATTAACAATCGCTTCAACATCTGTAACCTTTGTAATATCGCCCATTACTGTCTCGATCAAAGCTCCCATGTTCTTACCTCCTGAAAATCATTCCAACATCTTTTCTATTGGTCAACCAGACATTCCATCATGACACTCTTTGCAGGATTTCTGCGGCAGCAAATTCTGTCCCGGAACTTTCCTCCGCAAACTTTTTATCACTTCCAGCCGTAGCTGCATACGCTCTTCCAGCTTATTACTTCCATACACCACAAAGCACACCGGATAACCGCTCTGCAGCTTATATCTTCTCTCTGTTTCTTTACAGCTCGTCCAGCATCACATCACTAACTGCATCGTAAGCATCCTCCAACGCATCCAGTGCTTCTGTCAGTGTATCCATTTTTCTGTTATCTGCATTTTCTTCTTCGTAGGCCTCGATCACCTCTGCCATAACTTCTTTCAATTCCTGCAGGGAATTTGCAATATCCTGCAGCTTCTGCTCTTTATC
This sequence comes from Blautia schinkii, assembly GCF_013304825.1. Lineage (GTDB taxonomy): Bacteria > Bacillota > Clostridia > Lachnospirales > Lachnospiraceae > Blautia_A > Blautia_A schinkii_B. Next base: position 85,971 of record NZ_JAAWUO010000013.1, read on the forward strand.
CTCTTTTGATGTAATATTTACGATTTTACTCATTTTCTTTTCCTCGCTTTCCTTACTTCCAGTTTTTCCATACATCCGGCTGATATCCCACCGTGGCCTGTTTTCCGTTTCTGACGATGGGAAGTTTCAGCACTTTCTGATTTTCAAGAATTTTTTCTGCACGGTCTTCCTCTGCAATATATTTGATCAGTGCCAGCAGATCTTTATCCTTGCAGTTCTCATCGATCAGTTTCTCATAACCGCCCACAGCCTGGCATACAGAAGTCAATCGGATATTCGCAATCCGCTTTCGCTACTTGCTCATAACCGAATAACTGCTCCGCAGTTTATCAGGAGGGGCTTGTACCCCTCCTGATACAAGTAAGTCCCACCCACTGCTTATTGCTCCTCGCAATTGAAGCAGGGACTTACTTGATTCGGTTAAATTCACCTTTGCTCAGGCCTTTTTCCTTCATATCCACAAACTGATATTTAATTCCCCGTTCCTTGAAATAACGTTCTGCTTTCTTACTGTCAAAACTCTTCTTTGTTCCAAAAATCTGTATGTTCATACAACTATAATCCCACCTTCCTACAGCAAAATAAGCATCTATATCCTGTTCATAACCTCTTTGTTATACACTTATCTGTATTCATCTGACAAAACTGTTCGTCTTTATTTTTATTGTACCACATGCACGTATGCTGTTCCATCAGAACTGTGAAACTCTTTTTCCTGTTTTCTCAACAACAGTTACTATTCACTCCGTGACCAGCAACGCGCTTCGCGATGCACAGAAATCATGCTTTGCATATTTAACCGCAATGACTGCAATTCCGTCATCGGTAGCAAGCACGCTATCAAAATCAAGTACTTTATTTCGTTTTCTGCCTGTCAGCAGCTCCGATATTTTATATAATAATTTACAGCCATTTTTTCAAAATTTCGCTCAGCTTCTTTACATCCAGTGGTTTCGCGATATGCCCATTCATTCCTGCATTTTTTGCCATCTGTACATCTTCAGCAAAGGCGTTTGCAGTCATGGCAACAATCGGCAGCTGTCCTCGTTCACCCGATAACCCACGGATAGCAGCTGTTGCCTCATAGCCGTTCATAACGGGCATCTGAATATCCATAAATGCAAGATCATACCTGTTTGCAGGAGCATTCAGAACCTTTTCCACTGCGATCTTTCCATTTTCGGCATATTCGACTTCAACACCTGTCATCTGCAGAATCTCAGAAGTAATTTCTCTGTTTAATTCATTATCTTCCACCAGTAAAATTCGTTTTCCGCTGTAATCTGCGCTTTCCAGATAATCCCTTGCTGTCTTTTCTTTTTTTTCTGAAACAAATCGTCTCAGTGTAGCAGTCAGCCTGGATCGAAACAGCGGTTTTGCTATAAAAGCATCTACACCTGCTGCCTTTGCCTCCTCCTCAATCTCACTGAATTCAAAAGAAGACAGGAGAATGATCGTAATATCACTTCCAATACGTTTTCTGATCTGGCGGGCGGTTTCAATTCCATCCATCTCCGGCATCTTCCAGTCCAGGATTATGGCAAAATAATCTTCTTTTTTTTCGTGGTGCTCATAACATCTTTGTACCGCTTCTTTCCCGGAAAGCACCCATTCACCGGCAATTCCTATTTCACTCAAAGTTGCCACTGTACTTTCACAACAGATTTTATCATCATCCACAACCAGAACCGGAAGTTCGGCCAGTTCCTTTTCCTGCTCTTTTTCACTTTCCTGAAGCTTCAGAAAAATAGTTACTGTTATCTTTGTTCCCCGGTTCAGTGCACTGTCAACCTTGATGCTGCCATTCATCAGATTCACAATATTTCTGGTAATTGCCATACCAAGACCTGTTCCCTGAATCCTGGTAGTTCTCTGATCGTCTGCACGGCTGAAGGGCTCAAACATGATCTTCTGAAATTCAGGTGACATACCGATCCCGTTATCCTCGATGATAAACTCATAACAGCCAAGCTCCGAAAATCCATTTGGTATTTCCTCAATGGAAAACGTAATATTTCCTCCATCCGGAGTATATTTGATAGCATTACTCAACAGGTTTACAAACAGCTGCTGGATTTTCAGACTGTCACCGCAAACAGCCTCATGTTCAATGTGTCTGACATGCACTTCCAGAGCATGCTTATGCTCGTCTATACTCGGTTTTGTAAGTGTAACAAGATTATCTACCAGTTCAGGCAGACTGAAATCTTCCTCTGACAGTGACATCCTTCCGCTTTCAATGCGTGCCATATCCAGTACTTCATTTACCAGCCCCAGCAAATGGCGGCTTGATTTCGTGATCTTACACAGACATTCCATCACTCTGGCCTTATTATCAATATTCGCACCTGCGATCGCAGTCAGTCCGACAATGGCATTCATCGGAGTCCGGATATCATGAGACATATTAGAAAGGAACTCTGACTTCGCACGGCTGGCATTTTCTGCTGCCTTGTATGCATCCTTCAGAGCTTTGTGAGATTCAATCTCTGCCTTTTTCTCCTGAGATACATCCATGGAAACCCACAATACCTTTACCGGCTTTTCAGCCTCCCATTCCAATGGGATAAAGGAAGCGATTTTATAAACATCTTCATTTCGGGAACAATATTCAAATTTATAAATATCATTTTCTCCGGTCAGATTTTTACAGATATTTTCCGGTGAAAGCAGCATATCCATTGGTTCCAGTGGTTTCATAGTTTTATAATTTACAAGAAGCTGCTCCTGAAACTCACTGTATCTGCCCAGCGGTTTATAGATCATCTGCCCCTTCAGATTATAAAATCTGTACCTGTCATTTTTCAGATCACAGACAGCAAAACGGTCAACCAGACGCACCATACTCTGGATCAGCTGTTCCTTGTTAGCATTATCAGAAGCCATTTTTTGCAGCTTTATATTTTCTTCCTTTGCCTCTGTAATATCTCTGAGGAAAATCATGGCATATTCAGAATCTTCTATTTCACCACGCATGATCACATTGCGTACCCAGCGTTCTTTTCCGTTCAGTATGATACGGCATTCCAAACTCAGCTCCGTCTCCAGACCCTTTAATTTTTCTGCGATATAAGAACGATTATAGAAATCTGTTACTGCCTTTTTGTTCTCATCTATAACATAATATTCTACAAAATGACTGATAAGTTCATCCCAGGTATGGCTTTTTTCAAATGCAGTCATCAAAGAAGCTTCCACCTTAAAGGTATCAAAAGAATTTTTTTCCAGATTTACATAATATTCGCATAAATTCGACTTTGTAAAAGCACGGTGAAGGGCAGCTAACTTCTGTTCCTGTATAATTCTTTTTTTCTCTGTATCGATATTAACAAAAATTCCCGCAATCCTGTTGGCCGTACCATCCACGCGGCGTATCACTTCTGCTGATGCACGAAACCACTGATATCTGTTATCCTTCATTCTGAGACGGTATTCTACATTATATTTTATCTGATTGGTCCTATCTGCAATCGCTGAATAAAGCTGATTCATCACCCTTTCTTTATCCTGCGGGTGCAAAAGCTCTGACCAGGAATCAAGTTTATTCGGAAAATCCAGAATATCTTGATAGCCCAGCATTCTTCGAAAAGCATGACTCCAGCTTACATCAACGATTTTGCCGTTTTCGTCACAATCAAAATACCAGTGTCCGGAACAGATTGCTCCGTTTATCAGGGTCAGATTCTCATATTCCCAGTTAACCTGTACAGACATCGCCCAGATTTCCTGACCATTCTTATCTGTTGTATTCTCCTTATAAAGATACACATTGATCGGAGATCCGTCTGCTGTAAGAATCCGCCCTTCTCCTCTCCCTTTGATAAAGGGGAAACGTTCTTCATCCAGAAAGCTGACATTTTCACCGTAAAAAAGATTCTTAAGGGAACCTTTTGTCTGCTTCATAAAAGACTCATATGTATAACCAATATTATATAACAACAGTTCACTTACTGACAAAATAGTCAGCTCTGAATCAAAATAGCCCGTGATCGTGCCTACTCCACCATTATTTACTATTGTTTTCTGAAGTGCCTCAAATACATTATCTCCAAGTGCTGTCATGTTTGAAGAATATATTTTATCTTCATAGTTCCTTATACAACTCATTTCTTAGAAATTCTCCCCCATCTTATGCTATTGCTATCCTGATCCATTCTGCTTTTCATTAATTCCAGCCACGAAAAAAAGGCACCTGTCAGATAAGTCTGCAGGTGCCCTTGCTATGTTTTTTCTAAATCATCACATATTTATATAGCATAAAAAATGCTGGCATTTCTCTTTATCACATCTTTATTCATATAAAAACAGTGGCAACCGGCTGACATGGTCAATTTCTCTGACTTTAGTCCCATTTGGCTTTGCGTCACGGCTTTTCAACCGTTTTGCTCTTTATTATTTTATTTTCTTTGATAAGAATAATACCATAAGTTTACCACGTCAATATATCCCTTTAAATTTTATTAAAATTCCAAGTATTTCTTCTCTCATCGTCCGGTAAGTCTCCGTTGATCTATACAGTTCTGATAGCTGCAGCCACATGATCAGTCAAAATCTCTGGTAATGTTCGTAAGCCACTTATTTCTGAAATAGTGGATGAATACCACAGGCATTTTTTCGAACTCATCCAGAGTCATTATAAAATATACCCAGACAGGCGGCAGTTTTAAAACATATGCTGCAAGGAAAGTAAGAGGAACTGCAACAAGCCACATAAATATGGAATCCACGATCATTCCAAACCTGGAATCACCACCGCCTCTGAAACAGCCGCATATAAGACAGGTATTGATACCCTCTCCCACAAGACGCCAGGTGGTCATAACTATAAAAATGCCAAGATAATAAATGGCTGTCTCTGTCAGTTTATCCCGGTAGAAATCAAGTATCATAGGACGGACTGCCAAAATAATGGCACATCCGATCAGACTTACAATAATTGTTATTATCAGCATACGTTTCCCATATTCTCTTGCTGTATCCTTATGGTCTTTACCAAGCTCCTGGCTGATAATAATGGTAGTAGCGTTGGCAAAGCCGCGACAGGCGATAGCACCAATGTTTACCACCATAACAGCAACGGCATTTGCGGCAACCATATCATCACCAATGTGGCCAAGAATCGCTGCAAATGCTGAGCTGGCAAAGCTCCAGACAACATCATTTATTACAGCCGGAGAGGCAATTTTCATAAAGTCCCGAAACAGAATACCAGATTTTGCAAAGAAATATTTTATCCGGAATCTGACATCGGAGCTGTTTAATGAATAGATGAGACAAATCAATACCTCTGCGATTCTGGCAATAACAGTACCAAGAGCAACACCTGTAACGCCAAGCTTTGGAAGTCCAAACAATCCAAAGATAAAGGAGGCATTACAAAGCACATTGACACAAAGAGATACAATGTATGTAACAGAAGGTATCATTATTTTTCCGACACTTCGAAGAGCACTCATAAAAACCTGAGAGAATCCCATAAACATAAAGGAAAATGAGATTACCTTCAAATATTCACTGCCGGCAGCAATAGTATCCGGACTGTTTGTGAAAATCTTCATAATCGTAGTCGGCATGGAAAAGGAGATAACGAAAAATACAAGAGAAACGATCAGCGAGATTCTCTCTGCCAGGCCGAGAATCTTTTCTACTGTCTTTTTATCCCCCTTTCCCCAGTACTGGGCACATAAAACCGAGGTACCTGTGGCCATGCCGTAATATAAACAGAAAAGAATAAATGTATACTGGTTGGCAAGGGACGAAGCCGACATGGCAGTCTGGCTTACATATCCCAGCATTACGGTATCAGCAACATTTACCAGTGTTCCGATCAGATTTTGAATCATGATCGGAAATGCTAATTTTGATGCATATTTCAAGAAATCTTTTTTATTTAACATACAACAGTTCTTCCTTAGTTCTTAGAATTTATAATCCTGTGGCATATCTGACAAAATGCCTGACTGACTCATCTTTCGCAGGCAATCCGTCCATATCGAAGTCCTCAAAATACAGCTCCATCCTGTCATTGAGTGGAAGGAAATTCTCATCTGTCCAGGACCGGTTTTGCAGCACTACTCAGGTCCTCAGTGAATTCCTATAAGCTATTTACTTATAGAGAACAGTATATCATATACCTTACAAAACCGCGAGGTTTTTTCAGTATTCTCCCTAACATGATCCCATTTGCATCCAGCCGTTCACAGCTCATGTGCTATGCAGATGCCGCACTTTATGAAACAAATTTTCCCTGAACAAGCGAACCGCCTTATAATATATATTCCAGCTGCCTTTCTTTTGTCCGCATTCCCATTTTCTCATAAAATTTTTCTGCTGAAATATTACCTGCCCATACATTCAATGTTACTTCATAGCATCCCAGCTGCTTTGCTTCGTTTTTTACATATTCAAACAGGCTTTCCCCAATATGCTGACCTCGTGCCTCCTGATCGACACACAGATCATCTATAAAAAGAGACTTAAACGGCACCATATTGTTTGAAAAAGGCTGCTCCTGTAATTGACAGAATGCATATCCCACACAAACATCAGCCTCATCTGCTGCAACATATATTGGCTTTTCTTCGTTTTTCAGAAGCTCTGCTAATTCGTCTGTCTTATATTTTGTTGTGGCTGGAATAAAAATATCAGGCCTTATATCTGCATGAATCTGCAGCACCTGCCCTAACAATTCCAGGATTCTCGGAATATCTTTTTCTTCTGCTTTTCTAATGATCATTTTTATCCTCCCTGTTTCTCAACAACTGATTTTATAGGTTCTTTATACATACCATAATACCATCGTGTGGATTCCTGGTAAAGAAAAATCGACGGTTGCAAAAGCAATCCGCCCTCTTCTGTTAGTGTAAACTAACCTCTGTATATAAAAGAAACCATGTGAAAACAAAACTGTAATTTCACATGGTTTCTTTCCCTGTGTATATTCGGTATATCACTTAAGAAAGCTTATAACAATAGCATCATTTTAGACAGGCAATTTTTTTCCGTTCAACCTTCTTTTGCAAAATTCCTTATATTGGAATTATCTTATTTATAATTATCTGTAATGTATTCCGCTCCAGTAAATATTATCTTTCACTATCGTTTCCTTCGGAAGCACTACACCATCCAATGCCCACCTTTTATATTCTGCAAACCCTACACGGTCAATAATATATCCCACATGTTCCTTGCCACCAGGCGCACTTGGATCAATATATTTTTTTACAAATTTATAGGTGTTCAGGATAACTTTGATGATGGTGTCTTCATCTGCCCAGATCAAAAAATCTTCTCCCAGGCGTGGATTTTTCTTTCCTGTTCGTCCCATAAGTGTCAGACGATAATATTTCTTTTCGCTTCTGGTCCATGCTCTGGTCGGACATTTTGTCACACATACTCCACAGCCTACGCATTTTTCTTCATTGCGCACGATTCTGTAATTATCCATCTTTAACGCATCCACCGAAAGCTTATCACAGCCTTTTACACAGGCGCCACAGGATACACAACGATCAGGGTCATATTGTGGCTCTGTCATACCAATAATTCCAAAATCGTGCATTCTTGCTTTGATACAGTCATTGGCACAACCTGTAAGTGCAATTTTAAAATGAAGATCATTAGGAAATATAGCCTTTTCGATTCTCTTCGCAAAAGCTGCTGTATTATAATTTCCAAAAGGACAGACTCTGTTTCCGATACATGCACAGACATTTCTGGTTCCTGATGCTGAATACCCGGTACCTGCCTCATTTTGATTGATCTGAAGATTATCAATGATCGGTTGAAGCATCTCATTAACTTTATCCATATCTTCCATATGGATTCCTTCAATTTCGAATCCCTGACGGGTGGTAACATGGATCTGTCCGTTTCCATATTTTCTGGCAATATCCACCACCTGCTGCATAACATCTGCATTACAGCACCCTCCCGGAACACGCACTCTGGAAGCCGTAAGCCCACGGACCTTTGATACACGGAAGGCATTTTTCTTCAGTTTCTTTGTATTGATATCCATTACAATTTCCTCCCCCCTAATCAAACAGTTTTTTGCCTTCTGAATAACAGAATACCGGACCATCCAGACAAATATATGTATCATTCATTCGACAATGTCCGCATTTACCAAGTCCACAGCACATTTTTCTCTCCTGAGATATCCAGATCTGTTCTTCCTTCATTCCCAGCTTTAAAAGCTCTGCTACTGCAAATTTCATCATGACCGGTGGTCCGACAACAATAGCTGCAGTCTCATGGATATTATCAAGCTCAAGTTCCGGAATATATTTTGTAACAAGTCCTGTCCTATAAGAATCGTCATCAGCGGAATCCACTGTCAGGATCAGCTCCATCTGCTGTTCCCAGATCTTCAGATCCTCACGGAACAAAATATCTGACGGCGATTTAAACCCAAGGATCGTGTGTAATTTTTTCACTTCATCCGGATGCTCACCGAAGTAACTGATCACTCCTCTCACAGGAGATACTCCTGTTCCACCAGCTACCACGATCAGTTCTTTTCCCTGATAATTCTCCTTCTCAAAACCATTTCCATACGGGCCACGCATAAAAAAACTGCTTCCCTCATTCAATTCAAAAATCTCTCCGGTCACCTTACCAACCTTACGTATGGTCAGGTCGACATAATCTTCTCCTATGCCACTGACAGAAATCGGTGCCTCACCATATTTAGGAATAGAAACTTCAAAAAACTGTCCCGGTCTTACTTCACCCACATATGTCATACGGAATGTATATTCTGTCTCTGTATGCTTCACGATTTCTTTTATCTTAGATAAGAAAGGAATATATTCATTCGTCATCTCACTTTCCCTCCTTTTCTTTCAGTTTCTGAAGACATGCAATATAGGAAATATACTCCGGACAGACATTTTCACAACGTCCGCAGCCGACGCACATATGATATCCGAATCTTTTCTTATGATCTGAAATTTTATGTAATACCTTAAAACGCATTCTTTCACCCTGACTTTGGCGGAAGCTGTGTCCTCCGGCAATATCAGAATATCCATCTACCTGGCAGGAAGCCCATACACGACGACGCTCTCCGGCCTTTGGATTATCTTTATAAAAAATATCCTGCATAGTAAAACAGGTACACGTAGGACAGACAAAATTACAGCGTCCACAGCCAATACATCGACTGCCATATTCCTGCCACATGGAATCCTGGTGAATTATATTTGGAAGTTTTTCCGGAACCTCTACATGAACCTCATTATTTTCCACAAAAATCGGTTTCTCCTGAACATTCTGTCCATAATCCCATAATAATTCTTCCAGTTCTCTGCATTTCAGCTCCATGTAACATCCATTTTCATCCTGAAAAATATACATATCATATTCTTCACAACGATTCGTTCCCATACTTACGCAAAAACAATTTTTTCCGGATTCCTTACACCCCATCACAGCAAAAACTGTATTTTCCCGCATTCTTCTGTAATAATAATCCTCTGCACCATTTTTCAAATACATGTCGTCCAGGCGTTTCAGGGCATGAAAATCACAGCTTTTTAAGAAAATCAACCGCTGTCTTGCTGCTCCGTCTGCTGTTTTCATCTCATTCTCCGTAAAATAAAGAATCGTCTCAGAAATCGGAAGCAGTACCTCCTTAAAGCTGTAATCCGACTTCTGATTCCAGACAATCTCTTCCCAGCTGTTCAGCAGACCATAACGAACTACATCTGTATCTGAAAAGCATCCTGTCCCCTGGTAAATTTTCGGTCCATACACATCATAGGATTTCTGCAAAATTTTAAAAATATTCTGCATCTCATCACTGCTGACTCGTTTTCCCATCAGATACCCCTTTCTCATAATCACATTTTATAAAATTTTGCAAGACCATCAAAATCTATCAGAATAAATCGCTTATTGCCATAACAGATCAGACCTCTGTCCGTAAGAACCTTACAGGCACGAGATACATTTTCCCTTGGTGCACCAACCAGATCAGCCATCAGGGTAATGGTAAGATCAATATCTATCATCACCCCGTCTTCCGTATCTACGCCAAAATCACGACCGAGCTTCCATAATTTTGCAGCTATTTTTCGCTCCATCTGCATGTTTCCGGTCGTATTCTTTAGCTGGTGCCCCATTCGCCAGAGATTTCTCTCATACTCTCTCAGAACAGATCTTGTCAAAGCATGGCTCTGTTCCATAAGCTGAAGAAACTGTTTTTCTGCAATTTCTATCACCTGCACCGGACAGGCAGCCTCACAAAAAAGTGCATTCGGCTTTTTGCTTACAATGCTCTGATTTAAAAGCCGTCCTTTTCCCAGGATAAAAATCACCTTTCGATTTCCATGCTTGGTCAGATTATAAAGCATCACTTCGCCGGAATACACAAAATATACTGTTTTGGTTCTGCTGCGTGAATGAAAAATCACTTCTTTTTTCTTATAAGAAACAACTTTACTTTCATTAAGCAGGTTCTGCAGAATATCCTTTGGTATTTCTTTAAAAAAATCCATCTTCTCCAGTTCCCTGAGTGTTATCTGTCCCATTGTATCAACCTCACTGGTATAGCTTTTGCAGTTTCTGATAATAAACTACTCTTGTCTCGCTTTCCTTTTGTATTATAATGAAAAAGTTTATCGTTTTCCGTGATGTATATCACATTTTTATTCCTGAATCCGTATCATTACAGACAGTCAGCTCAAAATGGTTTCTGTTTGTTTTTATAAGCCCTTCTTTTTGCAGCTTTGATATCTCCGAAGACATTGCCGCACGGTCAATGCAAAGATAATCTGCCAGCTGCTGCCGGTCAAAAGGAATGTCAAAGGATAACGATGCCTGTCTGATGGATACTGCCGACAGATAGGACAGCAGCTTATCCCTTGTCGTTCGCTTGCCAACATGTGTGATCTTATCGTTGAGGATCAGGATCTTATTTGCCAGGACCCCGACCAGGTTACGGATCAGCTTCTGATGATGGTCACATACTGTTGGGCAGGAAACCAGAAGCCTTTGAACATTTAATAAAATAATCTCACAATCCTCGTCTGCTACCACACTGACATTCAGAACAGCTCCCGGACTTGCTGCATATGGTTCACCAAAAAAATCTCCTGCATGACATTTTGACAGAATATTCCGATGTCCCCACAGGTCTTCCTGAATAACAAGAACACAGCCTGACACCACAAGTCCCATTACTTCAGTAGAGTCTCCGGCTCTGAAAATATAAGAATCCCGTTTTCTGGAGATCGTTGCTGCATTTACACAATGCAGTATGGATAATATCTCATTATCAGTAAGACCTTTAAAGAAAGGGCTCGTTCTTAGAATGGATAAATATTTTTTCAAAATTAATCCTCCTGTTGGAAATCAAACATACACGTTGTAATTATTATACTATACTCCTAACAGAAACCAAGGATAAATACTACTGGCCGAGGATAAAATAATAAGAAAGATCCTTCGGAAAAATCACAGAATAAAAGGAGAATACAATAATGGATAAAAAAATGTTTTGTTTTCAGTGTGAACAGACAGTCGGATGTACCGGCTGTACAGGAAATGCCGGTGTCTGCGGAAAAAAAGCAGATACAGCGAAATTACAGGACGAACTGACAGGTGCGTTGATCAGTCTGGCTAAAGCTGCCGACAGCACGGAAACTATTTCAAAAAGGACCGGACAGATCATAATCGAAGGACTGTTTACTACAGTTACAAATGTAAGTTTTGACAATGCAGCAATCGAAAATATGATACAAAAAGTCAGAGCTGAAAAAGAAAGGCTGGCTCCTGACTGCAGAACAAAGGAATATGATCTTCAGCAGCTGTGGAATGCCAATGAAGATATCCGCTCCTTGAAATCTCTTATTCTCTTTGGTATCCGCGGAATGGCTGCCTATGCCTATCATGCAAATGTTCTGAATTATGAAGATGCCGAAGTGAATCAGTTCTTCTGCGAGGCATTATCTAAGATCGGTTATGAAGAAAGCACAGAAGCACTGCTTTCCACAGTACTCAAAACAGGAGAGATCAATCTGAAGTGCATGGCACTTCTTGATAAGGCAAATACAGAAACCTATGGAACACCAGAGCCAACTGATGTTACACTTACAGTAGAAAAAGGGCCTTTTATTGTCGTGACCGGACATGATCTGAAAGATTTGCAGCTTTTGCTTGAACAGACTGAGGGAAAAGGAATCAATATCTATACACATGGTGAAATGCTCCCTGCCCATGCCTATCCATTCTTAAAGAAATACTCTCACCTGAAAGGCAATTTCGGAACTGCATGGCAGAATCAGCAGAAAGAATTTGACCATCTTCCGGCCCCGATCCTCTACACTACCAACTGTCTGATGCCTCCAAAAAGCAGCTACGCTGACAGAGTATTTACAACAGAAGTAGTTGCCTTCCCAGGAGCTGTCCATATTGACGAGAAGAAAGATTTCACACCGCTTATTGAAAAAGCACTGGAGCTGGGTGGTTACAAAGAAGATCAGATGTTCTCCGGTATCAACGGTGGTAAAAAAGTGACAACCGGTTTTGGTCATGCAGCTATCCTGTCCCATGCAGGTACTGTGGTAGAAGCTGTAAAATCAGGCGCGATCCGCCATTTCTTCCTGGTTGCCGGCTGTGACGGTGCCAAGCCAGGTCGAAACTATTATACGGAATTTGTGAAGCAGACACCTTCTGACAGTATTGTCCTCACCCTGGCATGTGGAAAATTCCGTTTCAATGATCTCGATCTGGGAGAGATCGGTGGTCTGCCACGACTGATGGATATGGGACAGTGTAATGATGCTTATGGTGCGATCCAGGTTGCTGTGGCACTTGCAGATGCATTTGGATGTTCTGTAAATGAGCTTCCGCTTTCCTTCGTACTCTCCTGGTATGAACAGAAAGCAGTCTGTATCCTGTTAACCCTCCTGCATCTGGGTATCAAAAATATCCGTCTTGGTCCTTCTCTTCCGGCATTCCTTTCTCCTAATATTTTGAATTTTCTGGTAGAAAATTATGGTATTGCACCTATTACCACACCGGAAGAAGACCTCAAAGCACTGGTGAAGCATAATAAATAAATTTTTCAAAGCCCCCACAAAATAGTGGGGGCTTCTACCATTTCATAAGAGCCTTAGCGGTATGTTGTTTCTTTATGTTCTTTATAAATATTTCATCATTGTTGGAACAAGAATATTCATATCAACAGGCTTTGCAATATGAGCATTCATTCCAACAGAAAGAATCTTTTGTGTATCTTCCGCGAAGGCATTGGCAGTCATCGCAATAATTGGAATCCCGGCTTTTTTAGTATCCTTCATCTTTCGAATGGCTAATGTGGCATCATATCCATTCATAACCGGCATCTGAATATCCATAAGGATCATCTTGTAATAATCAGCATCAGCCTTTTCAATCATGTCAATGCATGCAACACCATCATTTGCAGTCTCAACAATACAGCCTTCTTCCGTCAATAGCTCCGTTGCGATTTCTGCGTTGATCTCATTATCTTCGACTAATAAAATCCGAACGCCGTTCAGGCAATTCTTATTACGCAGATTACTTTTTTTCTTCATCATAGAATCTTCTTTTGACGCTTTTCTGCAAGGAACAGTCACTGTAAATATGGATCCCTCACCCTGCTTGCTTTTCACTTCTATTGTGCCATCCATGAGATCTACAAGCTTTTTCGTAATACCCATTCCGATGCCGCTGCCCTCAATATGACTGACTGTAGAGTTACGTTCTCTTTCAAAAATTTCAAAAATGTGCTTTTGAAAATCTTCAGACATACCAATTCCATTATCGGTAATGGTGATGATCATATTGCACCAGTCATCTTTTTCACAGGATTTCTGTACAACATCACAGGATATCGTACCTCCTGTATTTGTATACTTTATAGCATTGCTTATAATGTTGAAACAGATTTCTGATAAGTGTGGTGCATCCATATATACATACGGATACATAATTTGTTCCGTCAGAGAGATTGTCTGATTTTTACTTTCTGCCAGCTGTTGGAACATAGCGACACAATTTTCAAAGTTTTCATGGACATCCGAAACATCATATTCCATTTCGATCTTATTATTTTCAATCCTTGCAAGATCCAGAACATTACTGAGTAACGACAAAAGTCTTTCTCCGCATATTTGTATTGTTTCAAGATATCTGCCAAGTTTTTCTGTTTCTTTCAAATGTCTGGATGCCAGATCTGCATAACCAATAATTGCATTCATAGGAGTCCTGATGTCATGAGACATATTGAACAGGAATGATGATTTTGCTTTATTTGCACATTCTGCTTTTAATTTAGCTTCCCGCAATTCTTCCTCTTGTCTTAATTCCCGCAGTTTTTCTTCTGTCACATCTCGATTTGCAATCAGAACTGATGTAACCTTTCCATTTTTATCATAGCTCTGAGGAACAACCATGGAAAGAAACCATGCTCCATCCTTTTTTTTGAATTCGGAAGACATAGATTCTTTATTATGGAGCCGTGCCGCCATGGTTTGTAAATCAAAAAAATCTATATACTTCTGTACAAACGGTTCTGCTATCACACCTTCAATAATCTTAAACTGAGGATCCCAATCTGCAATATTATCTTTTATATCCAAATCCATTTTTCGAGATCTTTTGACAAGTTCAACCTTCTTTGTTTTTAAATTCAGCCTTGAGATGTGATAATAGGCAGTGCCCAATCCCTGAAGTGCCTGCCGAGTTTTTTTGACCTGCTTTCCCAATGTGAGAGGAAACTCTTCACCGTCCATCTGTTCCAGATCTGGTACTGATTGATGCAGATGCTGAACCAGCCATTTCCCATTCGCCCGCTTATAGATAATCGTAAATCTTGTCTCCATTTCAAAACAGCTTGAACCATCCTTAAACAGACCCACAAAATCTACTGTCCCATATGCAAGAACATGGTCATCATCAAGTCTTTCTTCTTCCTGATGTAAATTTCGCACTTCAATTCTGATTTTATCTCTCCGTTTTACATCCAATTTAAATGATTCTAAAAACTCCTGCAGATTCCTGTAAAGTTCATGTTTCCCGGTTCCAATCAGACTGATATTTTCGTCAAAGTAATTTTCGATACCCAGATCATTTGCTGAATCAGCGTTAATATATATTTTCAAAAGCTGCTCTGTGAGTTTTTTGAAATCATCCATACTCTTTTCCCCCGCCTGAAAATCCAAAATGATTTTTGGTTTTCTGCCTAATTCCAAGTTTCTCCATTTGCCATTTTCTTCCCGAATTTCTGAATTTCTGAATTTATATTTCAAATCGTTCACTTTATTATAGCATAGCATCATATTGTTATGCCATCAGTTTTTCAAGCCAGGTGTCCCTGGCAATTGTGACACCACTTCAACAGGCGGCCATGATCTTCTGAGAGCCACATAGGATATTAAAAAGTTCGCAAACCAACCAGCTGGTACAGCGAGCCAGACAAATACAATGCCAAAACGCGGTGCACAGATCAAAGCAACAGACAGGCGAATCGCCAGGTTCACCATGTTTGCAATGAGGAACGGGCGCATGATTCCGAGACCACGAAGGACCCCATCTGTTGCCATTTTGATTCCCATAAAGATGAAGAAGTAACCGAGCCATCTCATATAACCCTCGGATACCTGGTAAGCCAAGGCAGTTCCATCTTTACCAAGAAATAGCGAGGAAATCTGAGTATGTAATGTTTCAATGACTATAAAAGCAAGAACTGCAAAACATATATCTAACACCAGTGCTGCGTGATATCCTTTTTTGATCCGTTCAATTTTCTTTGCACCAAGATTCTGGGAAACATATGGGGAAACCGCATTGCCAATCGATACAAAAATCAATGAAAAAACATTCTCTACCCGCATCGTCGCAGCATACCCCGCGAGTGCCTGTGTACCGAAGGGATTTACAACTGCCTGTACGATCATCATACCGATGGACACTGTAGACTGCTGAAGAACCGATGGTACAGCAATTTGAAGCATGGAATGTAACTCCTGCCTGTCAAACCAGTCAAAGTGACTTTTATATCGACGCATCCTGCTAAGGAAAAGCAAGAGTGAAAACACCGCAGAAATTCCCTGTGCTATAAGAGTCGCAAGAGCTGCGCCAAACACGCCGAGACCAAGTCCGGCCACCATCCAAAGGTCCATAAAAATATTTAAGATTGACGAAAATATCAAAAGCCCCAGTGGGATTTTTGATTCGCCTATGGAAGTAAACATATTGGAAAGAATGTTATACATAAACAAAAAAGGAAATCCCACGAAATATACCCGCAGATATAACACTGCATCATTCAGTATATCTCCAGGGGTTTGCAACACACTCATCATCCAGTGGGAAAAGCAAAAGCCGAAAACACCAAGGACTATGCTTAGAATTAAAAAGCTAAACAAGGATGTTGACACGATGGTTTTCATTTTTCCATACTCCCTGGCACCGAAATAGCGGCTCACGAGCACACCTGCACCGACCCCGGCGCCCAGTGCCACACAAATGAAAACGTTGGTCAGTGCTGCACAGGCACCGACAGCCGCAAGTGCGGAGGAGCCAACAAACTGACCAACGATGATGGAGTCAGCCATATTATATATTTGCTGAAAAAAACTGCCCAGAATCATTGGCATTGCAAAAAACGTCAGCGCTTTAAGAGGCGCATCTGTGATTAAATACTCATCTTTTGACATTATCATATTCCCCCACAGGTTTCATAATTTCACTTATTCTTCCTTTCATCAAAATTAGTTTTGTACATTCTGTGTTTCTAATGCGTGACTTATATTGCGGATATTCAGTAATAAACCGCTTAATTACATTGGCATCATTCCAGTAATGCATTGGAAAAATGACATTGCAATCTACATTTTTAAGAAAATACAGGATCCCGTCGGCATAGTGATCTCCCTGTCTCGGATCCAGTGGAACAAATGCAGCGTCAAAATACATACCCTTGATTTTCCTGATCTCCGCACGATATGCTGAAGTAAGTCTCTGATTATCAGTTTTCGACTCACCATCCCAATACCAGTCGTTTAAGTCACCGGCATGGTAAATGATGCCTTCCTTTGTTTTAACAATAAATGCAACACCACTATCGTTGGATAGTAATGTATCGACTTGGGTTCCATTATCCAGATTATAAGTTTGATCATGATAAACATATGTGATCTTCATACCCGACAAATGGTTCCTTTTTCGTATATCATTCGCCAGAACTGCCTGATAAGTCATACCCATATCATCAAGGATCCCAAAGATTTGTGGGTTAAAATGATCCTTATGGAAGTGACTGCAAAAGACGATCACTTCTTTTTCCTTGTCAAGATTCGGTAATTCACCCTTGTAATAATCAAAAATATAGTAGCAGTCTCTTGTTTCAAGTAAAAATCCACTGTGATTAATGTAAGTAATTTTCATAATATCACCTGTATAAATTAACGCCGGTACCGGATAGCAAATCAACACATCCCCTTACTTTAAATAATGTCCTCACCCAGACCAGCCGATATAATATAGTAAACCTCTTTTTTACCAAGATGCTGCCAGATTGGATAAGTACGGTCAATAAAAGTCTTCATCTGTGCACTGATTCCATAAAAATCAACCAGATCTTACTTCCATATCTATTCCCCAGCGACTTCCTGGTTATAAATTTGTCGATTTCAAGCGGGGAGAAGTAAATCTCCCCACCATCATCAGATTAATTTCCTTTTAGAAAAGTTATCCTGGGAGCTTGAGTTTCTCTTTGTAAGTAAAACTCTTATCAAACTCTTCAGAATCCAGAAGAAGTGTAATACCGGCTCCATTTCCGGATGTCCAACAAAGGTAATTAACTCCCGTCTCCTTATCTACAAGAATTTGACGAATTCCTTCATATGCAGAATCTTTTTATTATTCATAAATTATACTATTTTAAGCATATGCAACGATATTCTGATGGTGTTAAATGATAACGCCTTTTAAACAATCTACAAAAATAATCCACATTACGGAATCCGCTTTCATAAGCAATTGTTTTTACTTTTTTATTCGTATTTTTCAATAACCAGGAAGCTGCCTGTAAACGATATCCTATCAGATAATCAACCGGCGTAGTATGTAAAAATCGTCGAAACAAATTAAGTGCTGTACTTTTGCTTACTCCTATATGTGAAGCTATTTCATCCAGCGACAACCCATGATTATAATTTTCATGTATATATTGCATCATTAACTGTACTCTTTTCTGTGCAGCCTCATCAACTGTTTGCACCTCTTCTTTACCAGATAACTTTACATTTTCATAAAAAATCAGCCATAAATTCTGCAACAATGCCAAAGTAGCAAGCTCTCTTATTTTCTCATTCTCCTGTATTTCCATTATTTTTATCATAATTTGTATAATTTTTACCTGCCATGATTCATTAATTCGAAAACATTGAAAGGATATATTCGATGAAATGATTGGTAAAATATATTTTTTATAGATCAAACTGTTCTCTGGCGCAATAAATTCGGGCATACATACAAAATTAGGAATAACACCATCAGATGATGCATAAAACTGATGTAATATTTTAGAATTGATAAAAATCGCTTCTCCTTCTGACAATATAATCTTTTTTTCGCCTATCCCACATGTAACTTGTCCAGACTCGACATATAAAAACTCAAATTCCCTGTGCCAGTGCCATTCAATACAATGAAAATCAAACAATTCCAGATTATCATAATAATACTGGAATGGATAAGCACTGCTTCCATGCTGTTTAATTTCCATGAACTCCTCGTCTGTAAGTATCTTATTATATGTTTTATTATAATCCATCTTCATATCACATTCTTTCTTTTACGATATTATACAGTATTTCTACAATTTAATTCAATGTATATATCTAATATTTGCTATATAATCAAGTAAAAAAAAGGAAAGAGGTATTCTTATGATTTTTAAATGGATGAATGAAAGTGAGATCAGCATTGAAGGCGACTTTATCCTTAAAGTAAAAGTATCTCATGATTTTAAAGAGACCTATGATTCTGCTTCTGTAATGGTAATGGCAGATGACAGTCACTAGGCAAAATGTTGTTATGAGCATCTTTCTATCGAACATAAAACTGTTAAAAACATTCGGAGTGGAAAATAAAAAATGAATGCTATTAAAAAAACTGACTACCATAAGACAAAAATTGCCTGTTATATGGGCTTTATCACACAGGCTATTGCGGCAAACTTCGCACCGCTTCTTTTTTTGAAATTTCACAGTGACTACCATATTTCTCTCGGTAACATTGCTCTGATATCCACTTTCTTCTTTTTCACACAGCTTCTGGTTGACCTGTTCTGTGCCAAATTCGTAGATCATATCGGATATCGTGTGTGCATTATTGCATCAGAAATATTTTCTGCACTGGGTCTGCTTGGACTGGCATTTTTACCTGATTTTTTACCTGATCCTTTTATTGGAATTATATGTAGTGTTATTATTTATGCCATCGGAAGCGGTTTAATAGAAGTACTTTGTAGCCCTATTATCGAGGCCTGTCCGTTTGAAAACAAAGAAGCAACTATGAGTCTGCTCCATTCGTTTTACTGTTGGGGAGCTGTTGGGACAATTTTGATTTCCAGCTTATTTTTCCTGATATTTGGAATAGACAACTGGAAATGGCTCGCTGTAATATGGGCAATCATTCCTGCAGTTAATACTTATAACTTCATAACCTGTCCCATTGAATCTCTGGTTGACAATGGTTCTGGAATGAGAATTAAGAATCTGTTTTCCAAACCATTTTTCTGGGTTGCAATATGTCTGATGATCTGTTCCGGAGCTTCTGAACTTGCAATGGCTCAATGGGCATCTGCTTATGCAGAATCAGCACTTGGATTATCAAAAGCCCTAGGAGATTTAACAGGTCCATGTATGTTTGCAGTAACAATGGGAATCAGCCGTATAATTTTTGGTAAATATGGAGAACAGTTAGATTTAATGAAGTTTATGAGTGGTTCAGGCATATTATGCGTTGTCTGTTATCTACTTGCCGCTTTGTCATCCAGCCCGATTATCGGACTTATCGGTTGTATTGCATGTGGATTTTCAGTTGGAATCATGTGGCCTGGAACAATCAGTATTTCCTCAAAAACTTTTCCAACAGGCGGAACGGCTATGTTCTCTCTTCTTGCCATGGCGGGAGATTTAGGCGGCAGTATTGGACCTGGAATCGTTGGTCGTATTACTCAAAATGCTGGAAATAATATTCGGATTGGCATGGGATGCGGACTTATTTTTCCGGTAATTCTATTATTTATGCTGTTTCTTCTATATCGAAAAAATCAGTGCAATCAGAAATAGTACTGTATAAAGTAAACATAAAACAGCCTGGATTTAAACCCTATTGAAAAAATGTGGTCAAAAATGAAATCCATTCTCAGAAAGAGAAAAATCTGTATTGCATCTGAACTACCTGAAGCTGTAAAAAAAACAGGTCTGGACACACTGAAATCATTTCAATGTATCTAGACCTGTCTTTTAGTTATTGGTTCGCACGAATCATTTTATATCGATTACCTAATGTATTTTTATAGTTCTTTTACATACACACCGTTTTCTTCACAAAATCCCAACCACATTTAATAAGGGTTTCATACCAGTTTCCTCTTTCCCGTTCCTTTTACTTCAGTTCACTCAGAAGAGAACTTCCAATTGTTCCTTCTGGCATCTTAACCTCAAAATTATCTGCGATTGTTGCACCAATTACTGCAAAAGTATTCTGATCTTCCAGCTTTCCATATCCCTCCATAGATGGGGAATAAGCAAAAAATGGTACTTTTTCTCTTGTGTGATCAGTTCCTGTATGTGTCGGATCATTTCCGTGGTCAGCTGTAATGATCAGAAGGTCATCCTCACGAAGTTCATCAAGAAGTTCACCAAGTTTTACATCAAATCTTTCAAGTTCCTCTGCATATCCCTTTACATTGCGTCGATGTCCCCAAAGAGCATCGAAATCTACAAGATTTACAAAACAAAGCCCCTCAAATTCTCTTTTTGCAATGTCAATTGTCTGCTCCATTCCATGAACAGAGCTTTTTGACTTATTGGACTCTGTCAGTCCCTCACCGTCAAAAATATCAAAAATCTTTCCAACGGAGATCACATCATAACCTGCATCCTTCAATGCATTAAGCGCAGTTTTCCCGTAGGGCTTCAGTGCATAATCATGGCGGTTGCTGGTACGTTTGAACTCACCTTTTTTCTTGCCAAGGTAAGGTCTTGCAATAACACGTCCGACTTTCCACTCATCCCTCATAGTGATATCACGAGCGATCTCACAGCAGCGATACAGTTCATCCAGTCCGAATGTCTCCTCGTTTCCGCAGATCTGTAATACAGAATCAGCAGATGTGTAAACGATCATATGACCGGTAGCGATTTCTTCCTCAGCCAGTTCATCAAGGATCTCTGTTCCACTGGAGCTCTTGTTTCCAATTACTTTATGTCCCGTTCTCTTCTCAAGCTCATCGATCAGCTCTTTTGGAAATCCGGTCTCAGTAAAAGTCTTAAACGGTTTTGTGATGTGAAGTCCCATCATTTCCCAGTGTCCTGTCATAGTGTCTTTTCCGGTACTGGCTTCTTCTAAAAATGTATAATAACCCATTGGTCGTTCCACTGCTGCAACCTGTTTCAACGGATGAAGATTTGCAATTCCAAGTTTCTGAAGGTTTGGAATCGTAAATTCATCTACATTCTGGGAAATATGTCCCATAGTATCTGTTCCTTCATCCCCATACTGAGCCGCATCCGGCATTTCTCCTGCCCCAAAAGAGTCTATTACAATAGTAAATATTCTCTTATATTTCTTCATGGTTTTTGTCTCCTTCCTACTCTTCCAAATATTCCCTCATTTTCACGAACTGTTCTTGAGATACGGTAATCTTTCCGCTTTCCAGGGTGATCAGATTCTCTTTTTCCAAGGCTGCAATACTTCTCTGAACACTTCTCACATTGAATCCAACTCTGTCGGACAGCTCCATCTGTGTCTTGTTCAGCCGCAATATGCAAGTATTTATTTCTTTTTTACATGCGTAGGACTCTAAAAGATACTTCATCAGACGTTCCTTACAGCTCATGAACATATATTTACGGTGATTTACGCTTTCAGATGTCAGGGTTGACATCACGTTTTTCGTCCGCAGAAGAAGTACATTTTCATCATGCTGTATGAGCAGAAGGAAATTGCCCGTCTCAGACGTGAATTACGTGATGCCCAAGATGCACTTGATGTGTTAAAAAAAGCAATCAACATTCTGGGAAAATGACGGAAGCCATTTATCTTGAAGTGTCTGAGAAGACGGAAGCTGCCAAAAAGGCTGGACGCCGGGTTTCCGTCTCCGGAATGTTGAAATTTTTAGGTGTCTCTCGCTCAGGATATCTTGCATGGCTCCACCACGTACCTTGCCTTTCAGTTGAATCATTTGTTTTATCCTGGTCAAAAATCTACCGGCACTCTTACTTCCACGTCTTCCAGATATCCGGCTGATATCCAAGAGTGGATTGTTTTCCATTACGAACCACCGGTGTCTTAATTACCTGCGGGTTTTCCAGTACCTTCTCAAGTTTATCTTCCTCTGCAATGTACTTAATGAGCGCAAGCAGATCTTTATCCTTGCCCTCCCAGTTGATCATATTTTCCAGTCCACCATTTGCCTGAGCAACTGAATTAAATTCGCCCTTACTCATGCCCTTTTCTTTCATATCAATAAACTGAAACTTGATCCCACGTTCCTTAAAGAAACGTTCTGCTTTCTTTGTATCATTGCACTTCTTTGTCCCAAAAATCTGTATATTCAAATCAGTTCTCCTTATCCATCGCCATATGTATCATTTTCTCGAAGGATTCTCTGAAATGCTCATCATCCTCCGATGTTCGTTTTCTTGGGCCTTTTAAGTGATTCTTTCCGGATGCCCTTCGTGCTTTCTTATTTAAGTGACGCTCCATAAGCATCTGGTCAATATTCTCATTGGTATACCATTTCCCGGATTGATGAATCGCATATGCGCCCTTTCCAAGTGCCATTGCCGCAACTCCATAATCCTGTGATACAACAATATCGCCTTTATGGCAAATGCTGATCAGTTTATAATCCACTGCATCTGCTCCGGCTCCAACTACGATCACTTCACTGTAATCAGATGCTAACACATGATTGGTATCACACAACAACGTTACCGGGACACTATGCTCTTTTGCAACTTTTTCTACAATACCAACTACCGGACAGGCATCTGCATCAACAAAAATCTGCATATTTTCTCCTTTAATTGCAACTAAATGGCGTACGAACCTCAATAAGATTACCACTGGGATCATAGAGTCTTACAAGCATCTGCCCACCTGCAAGTTCTGTCAGTTCTGTGGCATATCGAACGAAATACTTACCAGATTCATATTTCGCAAGCAATCCATCTATATCAAAGTCCTCGAAATACAGTTCCATCATGTTATTGAATGGCGTAGAAGTTTCATTCAATGTTTTCCCCCATACGTCGGCGTCCTGCAAAACAAGTCCCTCCGATAAGATCACATTACCTTCATTCTTAAGAATCACTTGCAGTCCAAATAAGTCCTTATAAAACTCTATGGATTTTTCTATATCATCCACCACGATCAGTACGTTTTTCAGCATATCCGTCACCTCACAATCCGCTTTGAGTCAAGCGAATATTCGCAATCCGCATGCGGTTAAATAATCTTTCCAGACAAATGATCAATTTCATGCTGGCAAATCTGTGCTGTCCATCCTGACAATTTCTGGCGCTGTTTTTTCCAGTTGAAGTCATAATATTCTACTTCAATTTCCTGGTATCTGGTCGTCTTACGAACACCATCCAGAGACAGACAGCCTTCTTCTGTCTCATACATATCACGCTTTGAAACAATCACCGGATTGAACATCACAACATCCATGAATCCCATATTCACAATGATGATATTCTTCTTTACACCAATCATATTGGCAGCCATACCAACGCATCGCTCCCGGTTCGCCTGCAGTGTGTCCTGCAGATCCTTCCCAACCTGAATATCTGCTTTCGTGGCTGGTTCAGATGGCTGGCCTAAAAAGAAAATGTCTCTTACAATTTGCTTTACCATTTTTTCTCCCTGTAGCTTTCATTCTACTTTTTCCAATTTATTATTTACATCGAGACAAACTTTGTCTCCTTCATTGATATTACGCTCATAGAGCCTGGCGTCCTCCGCTTTTACTGTCACTTCTTTTCCTGAAGAATCCACAAGAGTCACTATTGCCATGACTGGTGCATCATCCGGTCGTTCTTCACAACCAAAATTCAGGTCTTCATCGATTCGTTTTACTGTGTACATCATAACTCAATTCCTCTGGAGATAATATTAAGAATCAGTTTTCTACATACCTTCTCCGATAATATTCCATCGTACGATACTCAATAATATCTTTCATCTGCTTCTTAAATGCATCAACTTTAATTACATCTGCCAATTCATCTCGTATTCCCAGTGCATAGCCGTCCCTATCTATAAAAAATCCTTTACCCGAAGCTTTTAAAAACTTAATCGGCATACTTTTGGCTTTGCTTAAATGCTGTTTGTCTGTTATCTTCCGATACTCTTCGTATGAGGTTACTTTTGGAAAATCCTTCCAGTTCGTTCCTCGATCAAAGAACTTTTTCCAGCTCTCCACTACCTCAGCATCTGTAACAGCCAGCCGTACGTCTCCCTCGTTATAGAAACCGTACAGGATCGGCATCTTATACACTTTCTGCATATCCGTTGTTTCAATCAACTGCAGAAACTCTCTTCCAATGTAAGCGCTTAATTTTTAGGTATGATAGAAAAATCCCCGACTACTTTTCAGTAGCCGGAGCACCTTGCTATGAAAATAAAACTCGTAGCAAGGTGCATAGGTCTGTTCCCATTATCTGGGATCAGTCCTGCTGGAGAAGACTCCGGTTCTATAGCAATCTGGACTACATCCTGTTTATGGGATGTAAGGTCAAGAGTGCTGGCTTTTCCAACTGGATCCGGTATCTGACAGGCTTTTTTGCGGAGACGGGTAACTGCATTGTAAAAACAGCTGGGAGATATCCCATGCTCATTACACCATGCAGCATCTGTCGGGCCACTTTGTCTGCATTCGGTTACCAGTTCCATCCATTCGTCCAGGGAACGCCCTGGGGCACGTTTCTTACTCATAATGAAACCTCCAAATGTAGTAAATTTCTATCTCCTATCAAGCGGAGTGTAGTAAAAATCTATTTACTATCATTATGAGTTTAAAAACGTAGACAGTAAAGCTACCCAAGATTTAAGCGCTTACGATTCTCCGTGAAAAAGCGTCGTTTCTTGCAGATGAACTTACCAGTCAGGTTGATTTTTCATAATTTAACCCAAACGAGCTTCATATCTGCTCCCGGAATGATCCGGATATGTTATTTTTCATTTCCATTTTGGACTCTAACGAACCCAGGCTTTCCCCAACGATTAGCATAGCTTTCCCTTTTGTGGGCGTTAGCAAATCGAACTCCAAATCTTTCCCCTATTTTAAGTGATGTTAGCAGGGTACCGGATTCCGTTAGCAACTTGCTAACAGATCAGCGAATTTAGTTAACAGAAGTTTTTGACCAAGAAAAAAAGTGGAGATGGTCCAGCATTACCTGCTATCCATTTCCACTTTAGTCCATTAAAGCATCCCCTGCGGGAATCGAACCCACAGCTAGAGCTTAGGAGCAAGGCACTCGGCATCTTCCTCTGGGACTATTTATGTTTTATACTGTCTTTGAAAACCCCTGATTTACGGGCTTTCTTAGCTCTCGTGGGCACTTCGCTGTCAGCTTTTATATCGTCCTTGAAAGCTCCCGTTTCAGGCATAAATGTTGGCATTTTGTTGGCATGAGCTAATAAAGTTCTCAGTACCGGATTGCCAGTCACTGTGTAGACGGCGCTCAAATCCTGCGCCAATCAATCTATAGGCTACCGACTCCGTACTTTCGCGGAATTGGTAACTCTATTAAATTTTCATCTGTTATAAATGGTCTACTTCTATATTATACAGCAAAACTGAGGCGTTGTGTATATAAATTTTACGTCAATGGAATACTATTTGGTCTATAACGCTGATGCCTGGCTATTTCGTAAGCGCTCAGCAGACAACTTACATAAGTACTGAGTTGGTAGGCAAGTTGGCACCTATTTGTTTATAACTTCTATAGGCAATTGTTCTTTTATCTTATCAACTACCCAATCTTGCAAATAGTAACTATTCAGTATGTTCTTAGAATACTTCTCAACGCCATCCGCAGTCAACGTAATCAAAATCTCTGTAAAAAACTTTTCCCAACTTTCATATTTTTCACATTCGACATATTCAGGAATATTATCTAAAATCTGAATTAATTTTTCGGACTTAAGAATACCAGATTTCAAAATCAAATATTCAAATGATTCTGGAAGCCATAATGAAATTCTTCGTTCTGTTTGTATCTGAAATGAACTTATGCAAGTTTCAATTAAGGAGCCAAAAGCAGCCCCATCAGCTATTACCAATGTATCTCCTAATCCCAGTTCTTTTACACATTTAATGAGATTCCCATTTCCATTAGAACTGGTAACATTACTATTCTTAAATGCGTGCATCCAGAACTGATATCCTGAATTACTATCCTCTGTAACAACATTCTGAATTTTGTTATTTTCTATAATAGGATAATTGCTATATATTTCTTTGAATTCATGATAAGATTCTTTTATATCTGTACGCTTTCCATCCGTAATAATTTCATAAATTTCGTGAATGCTATAAGGCAGCATCTTCAATGGTGCACGAGTTACAAAAACAAAATAATTTCCAGATTCTTTTACATAACTGGCAAATTCCTTTGTAAATACAAATTCATTATTTTCTTCAATAAAAATAACTGTATTTTTTAACGGATATAATGCATCCTTCCAATCACGTCCCACTTCATCTCGAATATATACATAATATGATGCATTTGTAGAAACAGCATATCCTGACTGCCTTCCAATTCTCAAGTATTCATATAAAATACGTAAAAGAGTAGTCTTTCCTGTTGCACTGTCACCTTTTATAATGGTAATATTTCTTCTAATGGAAAATTCAAATAATACTTTTTTACTCTTAGCCTTAAACCAGTAACTTCCTTTCATCTTCCATCTCCTCTGCTTCCAATAATCCTTCTACATATTCTGCAGAATTGCATACAATCTTCCCTGTATTCATAATTTGAATTTTAAATTCACCTTCAAACCGCATTATATGTTGCAAATATACTGTCAGATCCTTTTTCTCTGCAATCTTTAAAATCCATTTTGCGCAGTTATCTCCACAATTAGACATGTTGTAAATAAAAGAATCATCCTTCAACATAAGAATCAAAACTTTCACACCACCAGACAATTCGCGTGGCGTTATGGCTCCCAGTATAGGACTGTCAATAACATGTGAACTGATAACTGTGCAATGATCCACATCCTGAATCATTTCTTTTACAAAACTATCTTCAATCCATTCATCTTCATATACATTATCAAAATACGAAGGTGCATCTTTCATGTATTCGATATTGGCATAGTACCATATTTTTAACATCCTATCACGACCTCTCTGTTCTTAATATATTGTTTATCAATATCCATCTCTATAATTGATTTTACTCACTTTTGAAATCTGCGCGTTTTATCCTTTAGTAATATATAACTGTTTACGCACCATTATTGATGTATATTCAAGCAAATTCTGTCCCTTACACGTATTCTAATTATAACGATTTTTATCTTTCATGAAAAGTCTAATTCTCCAGATTTTATCTTTGACTACACTGGAGATTGACTTAGATTTCTCCAGCAGATATTTCCAATTTTTATGTTTTATATACCTGTTTCCGTAATTTTATTTCTGATATTGCATTATATATCTTCATATTCTGCTTTTTAAATCTTCATGTCAAATCTCCAACCGCAATCACCATGGTAAATCATTTGTTTTGTCATGCCACCATCAATACAGATGTTTTCACCTGTGATAAAGCCTGCTTTTTCAGAGCAAAGAAACAGTACCATATTGGCAATATCCATAGGATTTCCGACACGATGAACCGGCTGCTGCACTGCATCTGCTCCTGTATATTCGATAAAGTCAGTATCTATCCATCCCGGAGAGATTGAATTGACTCGTACTCTTCCTGCAAGACTGACTGCCAACGCATGAGTTAATGCTGAAATCCCACCCTTGGCTGCAGTGTAACTCCATATAAAATTCTCCCCCAAAATCCGCTTTCTATTTCTGTTGCCACAACATTATGTATTCTTTTTCACCAGTAGCATCATCTAATCCTTCACATTGAATATCGAACCCTTCTCTTTGGTAAAAAGAGATGGCTCTGGCATTCTTCTGGTATACGTTTAATCGTAACCTAATTTTTTTATTCTTGATATAGTCTAATAAAAGTTTACCTATACCACATGACTGCATTTCATTAGAAACAAAAATCCCTTCAATGTATTCGTTACTTAGTCCTACAAATCCCTGAATCATTTTATTATCTTCATACACATAGACTTCCGCTTGTGACATCATTTCTTTCACTAATTCATAATTACTTGTCCAATATTGCTCAGGAATAAAATCATGTGCTTTTAAATTGGTCTTTAACCATATGTCAGCAACTCTATTAATATCTGTATTCTGCATCTTTCTGATCATAACGATTATCCTCCATCAGCTCCCGATTTCAGAGCTTCATTTCTAATACTGATTTTACCGTACTTTTTAGGCTCAGTCCATCTTTTATACCCAAGCAATATCGCTTCCATTTCCTTTCTGCCGGACTGTTAGTCCCTTTTCTTGAAAAAATATAAAAAATAGAGCACATAGATAGATTCTACATGCTCTTACGCTTTATATTCTGTTTTTATATCTTATTCTCTTTAGACGAATTTTTTTGATTCTGTTTATTACACCAGTTTACAACTTTATAATTAATAGACTTGCTGACGAATCAGCTGTTTTAAAGCCTTTATGATAACATTTGATTTTATATGTGTTTCGATGTTTCTAACGAAATTGGTCAAAAATATCTGGCTGCGAATGCCCTGACTTAATTCAAAACGAAACTCCTGTACACTTTTTGTACGGTATTCGGAAAACTGCTCATCCTGATAGGGTAAGATCTTCATTGCACAATAACAGATATTGATCAGATTTACCAGCATTTCAATACCTTTGCAGCTTCGTACCATATAACAGCAAAGTAACCAGAAGGTTTTCTGCTCATAGTAGCTTGTTTCAATATTCCACCGGAACGAGTACAAAAACAGCGGAATATATTTCATCCTGTCATTCTTCCATACAGGTATGCAAAGCATAATACTTACAAAGCAGTGTCCATTCAGATAATTGGAACCATTATGTGCGGCATGGTCAAAGAGTTTTGAAACATTCTCAAACCGAGTTCCGGCCTTTGCTACCATGGTATCATCCACACAAAGAAATATCGGCTGTGTTGCCAGTGAATCCGGTATCATTCTCAAAGCAACTTTAGCTGTGATATTCATAAAGTGGGAATAATCAACTTTTGCATAGGAACATGCGTGGTAAAAGGTATTGAGGGATTTTGTGGTAATCCCAGACAAAAAGTGCTGATATAAAAATCGAATGGAATGTACAGATTCCAATGTTAGTATTGATAAAACGAGTAAAAACAAAGTATCTGCTGTTGGAGCAAACTCATTATACATCAGAAAGCCCTGTACGATATTTTTTATGAAAAAGTTGTAAAGTGGTGTAAAGATTAATGATCTTTGTATTGGCACCGAAAATATATTTATTTCTCCGCAGCTTTTCTTCCAGGATGGGAGAGTGCCGCGGAGAATTTTTTGCGAAGAAAGAATTGCTATAGCTTTTGTAATTCCGGGAAAACCTTTATCTAAGAAAAAAATACAATATTAACATGAATATCATGAATATAATATTGGAGGCTGTGAATATTCCCAAATACTTCCCTCTCAGATTCCTGTTTTCTTTTGCAATATATTTGAAACTTATCAGGCTTGCCATGGATGCAATCAGAGTGCCGAGACCTCCAATATTGGTTCCGACAATTAAAGCCCGGTAATTATCTGTAAAGCCGGATAAAAGAAGCGCAGCGGGAACATTGCTCATAATCTGACTGGCAAGAACAGCAGTAAGTGTTTCCCTTCCTGCCATGATTCTTTCCAGAAAACTGCTGAATTGCGGAATCCTTCCAAGGTTGCCGATAAAAATAAATAATGCGATAAAGGTGGCAAGCAGGGAGTAATCCACCCTGCTTATATTTTCCCTGTTTCTTAGCAGCATATATATAAGAACCAATACAAGAGGAATCTGGTATGGAATGATACGTGCAACAGTGAGCAGGCAGATTGTAAATAAGATCAGGTAAGCGGCCAGGTATTCCATGTTAAGTTCTTTTCTGTCAGAGAATCCCAAAAGAGTTTTATCTTTTTCAGAACCGCATACGTGAGGTGCTCTGGCAGCGGCTACATGTATCCATATCAGAAGAAGGATAAGTGCTGTGGCGGAATAGGGAAGCATCAGGGTTATTAATTCTGCCGCGGACATCCCTGCTCTGGCATATAGATAAAGGTTCTGCGGATTTCCGATTGGTGTGAGCATGCTTCCGAGATTAGCAGCGATTGTCTGCATGGCTACTATTTTAAGAAGCCAGTAATTGCCCAGTTCCTTTGGCAGTTTATGCACAATGATCAGTGCAAGAGGAACAAAAGTAATCAATGCCACATCATTGGTGATCACCATTGACAGGAAGAAACATAAGAGTACCAACAGCCTGATCACACCCACAGTTCCCGATGTTCCCATCAGCAATTTTTTGGCGAGTATATCAAAAACACCAACAGCCTTCAAACCAGCTACAATTGCCATCAAACAGAAGAGGAGCCCGAGAGTCCTGAAATCGATATAAGTAAAATAAGCCTTATCCGGTCTGACCCAGAACATAGAAAGAAGCGCCAGGATCACTGCAATTGACAAAACGGTTTCTTTCCTGAAAAAAACATATAATTTTTGTAACATAATATTTCCTTTCCGGTCTGATACGACCGCGTATAAGTATATCACAGAAACATCCAGAAAAAAAAGAATCTAAACTGGAACTGGCAGCCTCCATGATCCGGCAGGTTATGCCTGAATTTCACATCAAAGATCATATCATCATCCTTTGTGACAGCTGGTACACAAAACAGAATCTGGTATCCATCGTTGATGAATATCCGAATCTGGATCTGATTGGCAATGCAAGGATTGATTCTGTCATGTATGATACATCTTTCTATTGAAACAGATTTTACGTTTTCCAATGAAAAGATTGGTGATTATTATACCGGTGTCCGCCGGGTTCTCGCTAAGATCTTTGGCAATAGGGAAGTCCTTGCCTATGTCACTGCCACAGAAAAAGAACATGGTACAAAACGACTGTTTTTCAATACCATTTTCCCGGAAGATCTGCAGATTTTCTGTGCATGGCAGAAAAAAGCACCATTGAACCAGACCGGAAGTGACCGTATGAAATACATTCCACTGTTGCTATATTCGTTACGCTGGAATATTGAAACAAGCTACTATGAACAGAAAACGTTCTGGCCTTTTTGTAACTATATGGTGCGAAGCTGCAAAGGGATTGAAATGCTGGTCAATCTGATTAACATCAGTTACTGTGCCATGACAAAGGCCTTAAAACAGCTGATTCATCAACAAGTCTATCATTTATAAAGTTGTAAACTGGTGTTTATTATACAGAAATCTCTCTATTTTTTCTCCAAGGATTTAGCCAAGGTAGATAAAAGTGCTGCCATTTCCGGATTGGAAAGAACCTTGGCTAATAATTCCGCATCAACATCCGTTGGAAGTTCAACAGTCTTGCCGGCAGCATGGGCATGCATACTCGGATCCAGATCTTTTTTCTCGTAAAAAGCTTCTTCAAAGAGCTCTGCATTCTTCCTGCGGTCGTCATCAATAATATGAGAATACACATCCGTAACCATATTGATCTGTGAATGACCGGAATCTCCCTGTACAGCCTTGATATCTCCGCCATTTAACTTCAGCTTATAAGTGACACTTGTATGGCGAAGGCTGTGAAACACAACCGGTGGAAGATTATGCTCTTTCTGCTCTCCTCCGGAAATACCAGAATCACATCTTTTCCATGCAACGGGCCTTTTTGTTAATTCTGCCTGCATAATACATACATTCTGAACAATAATGCTCTCTGAAGGTTTCCTCATCAATCACCGGTAACTGTTCTCTGATCTCTTTTCGGATTTCTTCTGCTTTTAAATATGGCTTCATCTGTTTATCCCCTTTCCGTTTGCCACTTATTTTTACTGGCAACACAAGGGTATGGCAGAAGTTCCCCTCTGCCACACGACTTCTATTGTCAGTTACCCCGGAATATACCGGGGCAATCTTTTTTTCATACAGTGCTCGTTTGTCTTGTTCACACGTGTATCCCATCTCAGGGAACACCCAGTCCGTTAGCGCCATCGCAGGCAGCCTCAACCATATCGTGTATGGTCTCCAGGATCCTCACTCCTCCTGGCCGACATCATTCGGAAGTATCATTATTAATTCGCCGCTTTGCTCAGAAAGCCATCGCCGTAGCAATGTTTCAATGCAAACCTCTGTTTCTCTTCATCCTCGGACCGATTGTCCTTGAACTTATCCGGAATCCTATCTGGCAGGACTCCGGCGGACTGGCAAGCTCATTCAATTTTCAAAGTCTTGAGTCGGCTTTTCGATCCGAATTTTTGATCTGTAGCCTTCTCAACTTCTAAATACAAAAAAGTTTGGGAAAGTTTTGGGAGAAATGAAAAAAGATAAAAAAAACAAAAACGCCAGTGGAATACTCCACTGACGCCTTACAAATACTATTGATTTTTTCTTTTATTATTTGTCGATAACTTTACTTATGATGTCGGACATATGGTCAAGACTGGATTGTCTATCAGCTAATGCCTCCTCAAAGCTACTGTCACCATACACATCATTTACCTGCTCTTCCGTCCAAACATCACCTACCTCTTCCATTTTTTCAATAAATTCGTTGATTTCCTGTTTGTTCATAGTGTTCATTCTGTACCCTCTCTTTCCTCTTTCACTCTTTTTGACTTCATGTTTATTATTGAGCTTGTTGTTAATTGATAATTCAAGTATAATAAACTCTATACGAGAAATACACGTCTTGCATGAGGACTTAAATATTGATAATCCCCATGTTTAGCGATATACGGGGAGGAAATTCTCATGGGTAAGCAATCCACCAGGGAAAACAAAACAATTTACCAGCTTTGCCGAGAAGCGGCAGGACTTACAAGAGCAGAGGCCAGCGAAAAAATGGATGCTGTCTCTGATTCAAAAATTGAAAAATTTGAATATGAAACACAAGAACCTACGCCTTATGATATCCTCCAGATGGCAGATGCCTATAAAAGACCAGAGCTTTGCAATTATTATTGCTCTCACAAATGCGAGATCGGCCATCGTTATGTTCCAGAAGTAGAAATGACTGATCTGTCAAATATCATTTTGGAGACAATTGCCAGTTTGAATGAAATCAATCCTCTTACTGGTCGTCTGATCCAGATTGCCCGTGACGGTAAGATCAGCGATGATGAAATGAAAGATTTTGCTTATATCAGTAAAAAACTTGATGAAATTTCTTTAGCCATAGACTCTTTGAATCTTTGGGTGGATAAGACCGCCGGAGAACAGGGGCTTAATCTTGAGCTCCTAAATGCCGAGAGAGAAAAATTGAAATAATCCATAACGCCAAGAAAGGCAATGAACCATTTCTGACTCATTGCCTTTTCCTTTACATACGCTGTAATTAATTGACGATACTTTCTGTTTTCTTCCTCCTGATCGATTATAAATGTGACGTCACCAATGCTATAATGCCACCAATAATCAATAATGGAAAAGCAATGTACATCAGTCCACCTATAACCATACCAATCAATATCACCGGAAAGAAAATAACTGTACAAAGTAGTTTCATAATTCCCCAGGACGCTTTTAATCCAAATATAAAAAATTTTCCAACAAACCAAATTATACAAATTGTAAATAATAACGATAACATTTTTTACTCCTTCTGACATGTGTCTTTCATTTTTTCTGTTCTTTTTCTGCTAAATATTCAGATGTGTTCTTTATACCAAGTTTATTACTGAACGTCGGATTTTTCTCCATCTTTTCTATTATCCGGATTAATCGAATTCTCTGTGCTGCTTCCATCTGATCACCCCATTTACATTCTGCTTTTTTGTTGATATTGTCACTATAACAAATTTATTTTTCACAATACACATCCACCATGAGGAATTGCATCTTTATATTTCTCGAATTTTGAGAATTCTGTCTTTATAATTCTCTATACAAAGTATATATCTATCTATGTTGTTTCTATTATAATAAACATATCCGAGTAACACTATGAATTATTATTAAAGGTAAAGGAGTCAGTATTAATATGCGAATTGAAAATTTACAAAATGAAAACAGAAAATATGCAAAAAGCATCGGAAACTTCCATGTGCTTGAATATGTGCAGGATGCCAGCGTTTCACCTATGAATGCAATGAATGAGTATTTTATGAGTAAAATGAATGTCAGAAGAAGACAGGTTGTTATTGATATTGATAAAGACCATTCAGCTATTATCCAGGCTGGTTCCATGCAGTGGATGGGTGGTAATGTACAAGCCACATCTGGTGTAAAAGGTATCGGAGATTTCCTTGGAAAAGCACTCAAGGGTGCGGTTACAAAAGAAACCGCAGTTAAACCGGAATATGTTGGCGAAGGCTGTCTGGTACTGGAACCAACATATAAATACATTATTCTTGCAGACATTGGAAAATGGGGTTCGGCCGGAATGACAATTGAAGATGGCATGTTCCTGGCTTGTGATGCAAATGTAAAAAGTAAAGTTGTAGCCAGAAAGAACCTTTCATCAGCAGTATTAGGTAGCGAAGGCCTGTTTAATCTGAGTTTGCAAGGAAATGGTGTAGCTGCACTGGAGTCTAATGTTCCCGAAGATGAATTGATTGAAGTCATATTGGAAAATGATGAACTGAAAATCGATGGAAACCTTGCTGTATGCTGGTCATCAAATCTTGAATTTACCGTAGAAAGATCTACAAAAACACTTGTCGGATCTGCAGTTAGCGGAGAGGGTCTGGTAAATGTTTACCGCGGAACAGGACGGGTACTGATGTGTCCGGTCGCACCGACAACTTCCTTGTTTGAGTCCACCAACACCATGGCAGCTAAAGCTGCTGCTAAATCCAGTAATACATTTGGAAAATAAGCATAAAATACATTCTCACGTAAACAACAAACAATCACTTCCAAAGAGAAACAACATTTAAAGATATTTGAAAAAATCACCTTCAGACTATTTTTTTATAGTCTGAAGGTGATTTTAAAATTCCCAATATACACCAGCTTTACGGCAGTATCTCAAGCCAGTATCCATCTGGATCTATAATGAAATAGATTCCCATTGTTTCATTTTCGAAACAAATGCATCCCATCTCTTCATGCTTCTTATGCGCTGCCTCGTAATCCTCTGCCTGGAATGCCAGGTGGAATTCGCATTCACCCAGATTATATGGCTGTGGATGATCTTTAAGCCAGGTAAGTTCCAACTCAAAATCACTTACATCATTGCTCAAATACACAATGATAAAATCATCGGTAGTCTTTCTTCTCACTTCGTGCAGATCAAGGGCCTCGTTGTAAAATTTAATAGATCGGTCCAGGTCTGATACATTGTAGTTTTCGTGAATCATCTTAAACTTCATAATTCTTCTCCTTTTGCACATTCTGTGTTTTTAATACGTGATTTATATTGCGGATATTCCGTAATAAACCGCTTAATTACATTGGCATCATTCCAGTAATGCATTGGAAAAATGACATTGCAATCTACATTTTTAAGGAAATACAGGATCCCGTCGGCATAGTGATTTCCCTGTCTCGGATCTAAAGGGACAAATGCAGCATCAAAATGCATACCCTTGATTTTCCTGATCTCCGCACGATATGCTGAAGTAAGTCTCTGGTTATCAGCTTTTGGCTCACCATCCCAATACCAGTCATTTAAGTCACCGGCATGATAAATGGTGCCTTCCTTTGTTTTGACAATAAATGCTACACCACTATCGTTAGATAGCAATGTATCGACTTGGGTGCCATTATCCAGATTATAAGTCTGATCATGATAAACATATGTGATCTTCATATCTGACAAGTGTTTTCTTTTGCGTATATCTTTCGCCAAAATTGCCTGATATGTCATGCCCATATCATCAAGGATCTCAAAAATCACAGGATTAAAATGATCCTTATGAAAATGACTGCAAAAAACAATTACTTCTTTTTTCTTGTCAAGAAGTGGTAATTCACCCTTATAATAGTCAAAAATATAGTAGCAATCTTTAGTTTCAATTAAAAATCCACTGTGGTTAATGTAAGTAATTTTCATCACCTTTATAAAATAACTCCTTTTTCCCTATAAGCTTACAGACGAATACCTGGCGTTCATCCACGACCCAGAAGATGTCTAATATTCTTTTGCAATTTCCTCTGTTATCTCATATATCTCTTTGAATTTTTCTAGCTCCTCCGGAGATCTGATCAGCATGATTTCTTCGATTTTTCCGGTCCGTATGTCTTTGAACCCTGCTACTTCTTCTCCAGTACAAATGCTTGCACGAATAACTGGTTTCATATGTTCTCTGTCATATGTTTTTTTCACGATTTTCTTTTTGAATAATCCCATGCTACCTCCCAATCTCCGAATATCTTCGACAACAAGATCAACTATCTAATTCCTGGAACATTTTTCTGCATCGATTGCCAGTACAAACATCAGCGCATCCAACGCATTTCCGGGATTCTGCACATCAATAACATATGTATCAGTCATATGAAACAGTTCTTTACTAACCCGTGCAATTGAATAACCGCTTTGATTAAGAATGCTATAGTCCCATTCCATAATGGTTCCATCAATATGCCATCCATTGTAATCAATATTATAATGTGGCGTCAGGAATGAGAATTCTTTGCTCAGGCATCCGATATAACTGCCGTTTTTATAAATTTCAAATTTAGGAAGAAAAGTAAGTACTTTCTGAACAACCATTCCTACTTCATTTCCATAGGCATCATAAATTACAAGTTTATGTCCCCAGGACAACTGGCCTTTTACTACATAAACAGTGTTGCCTGCTTCATCATAGATATCATAGCTGTCAAACCATGAAAACAGCCTTTGTTTAAACAATAACTTCATAACTTTTCACCGCTCTCTCCAACAGATATAATTGGTTCTTTATAAGTATCATAATACCATACCGGAACACCTTAAAAAATATGTAAATCGAAGAATTAACCCATCTTATTTCACGGATTATGATAAAACACATATTACCAGCTATAAATCTCTACTTGTTCACAAAAAGATACAAAAAAGACCATCTACTGCTTGTTTACGGTAAATGATCTT
The DNA here is from genome assembly GCF_013304825.1 of Blautia schinkii. Taxonomy (GTDB): domain Bacteria; phylum Bacillota; class Clostridia; order Lachnospirales; family Lachnospiraceae; genus Blautia_A; species Blautia_A schinkii_B. Next base: position 123,578 of record NZ_JAAWUO010000013.1, read on the forward strand.
TTCATTGCAATATTTAATTAAATATCATACTGAGCCGATTGTCATCCCTGCAAACTCGAAGTTAGCGATTTCTTTTTCCGGTATTCTCTGTCCCACGGATTTCCTCATGATAGAAATAATCTACGATCACCGGATGCCCCTGCGGGACTCTGCCATAAGGCATTTCATTATCCACAAAGGCACAATCATACTTCTTAGCCATTTTCTCAGCTTTTACTTCAAGTGCCTCAAAGTAGCTGCGGTTATGCTTGTTATAGATCTCGTCGTAAAGTGGTACAAGATCAGGATATTTTCCGGCGATATAATCCATAATTGTCTTTTTGAAACCGCCTCGAAGATTGAGATTTTCGAGCCAGAACAGATCGCACTGATCCTTTACCCGCTCAAAGATTGCTTCAAAATCCGTGATACCGGGGAATACCGGGGATACAAAACAGACTGTACGGATACCTGCCTCATATACCTGCTTCATAGCAGCGATACGGTGCTCAATGCTCGAAGCAGAATCCATATCGTTCTTGAAATTTTCATCTAGTGTGTTGATCGACCATGAAACGGTTACACGTCCAAGCTTCTTCAGCAGATCAATATCCCGTACCACAAGATCCGACTTTGTGCAGATCAGAATATCTGCGTCACTGCCGATCAGCTGTTCTAAAAGTTTTCTGGTATTCCCGAATTGCTCCTCCTGTGGATTGTAGCCATCTGTCACAGAACCGATGACCACCCGCTGTCCGGCATATTTCTTCGGATTTTTAATTTCCGGCCAATGCTTCACATCAAGGAAAGTGCCCCATTCCTCCTTGTGCCCGGTAAAGCGCTTCATAAAAGAAGCATAGCAATACTTGCAGGCATGTGTACAGCCCACATAGGGATTGACCGAGTAACCGCCTACCGGCAGACTGGACTTAGTCATGATGTTCTTTGTTTCCACCTCACGAATGAGGATTCCATTTATTACTTCTTCCATGATTTCTGTACCTCTAACACTTTATTAAATTCTTCCGGCATTTCCTGAATCATATTTTCATCCCCTATGATAGGGACAAGGTCTTCCTTCATAAACACCGGAATGCCGAGCTTATGTGCCTGGTCCGTCAGAGACCATGCCCATTCCGGCTCCGTATGAATCTTCCTGCTCTGAGCTCCGGTCATGGTGCCGACAACGATCCAATTGATTCCGGAAAGGTCAACTGTGCCGGGATCATCGAATAACGGCTCAAAGGTAACATGGTAATGTTTTGCTCTGACGTTTTTCCGAAGGGCGTCGATACGCCACAGTTCTGCTTTCCTCGTCACCGTAACGCCAAACCATGCGTTTTCCAGATCGGTATCAAAATCCAGCAAATCAGGTCGCTTGGTAAGGAACAGGAACTGATGCTGTGGATTTTCACGGATCTTTGCAAATACCTCGTCTCTCCATTCCGGCTTCCATCCTGAGAGATCGCTCATGCCGGTAAGAAGAAAGTTCTGCGGACGTTTCTTTTCCATCATCTTGAGCTTACCCGAAAAGAATTCAGGGTCAGCGAAATCATCAATCATATGCCAGCGTTTCACGTTGTTGCGGGCATAGCAATATGTACACCCCACTGTGCAGCCAATGACGATATTCATGTTCTGAATCTGATCTTTGATACAAATACTCATGACTTCTGCCACTCCTCAAGATTCTTTCTGATGCGGTCGAGGCATTCCTCAAACCGGGTAATTTCTTCCTCTGAAAAACCTTTGTAGTAAATACTGCCCATCTCATCAGATACAGAATCGTACTCGCCCTTTAAGGTATGTGCTTTCTCAGTCAGAAACAGGAGTGTTTTCCTTTTGTCCGTTTCAGACTGAACACGGCTTATCAGCCCTTGATTTTCCATTCTTTCCAGCATCGTAGTAAGAGATGTTATCGCTAATCCGCATTTAGTCGAGAGTGACCTGATTGAGATACCATCCTCCTGCCACAACACATAAAGAATACGTCCCTGGGCTCCATTAAACGCATCAATATTCTTTTCATTGAGAATCTTCTCAAAAATCCGGTCTCCAAGCTGTTTTATTTTGGTGACAAGAAATCCTCCATTCATTTCCATACAAAATCTCCTATATAGTAGTTTATCAAAAACATACTATATAGGAGCTTTATTGTCAAGAGTTTATATGTCTTAATAGGTAAATTCCGTTTTTTTCAATTCTCCAAACTTGAATTGTTCGAGTTTTTCAAATACTAACGTCCTTAATTTTGTTCAATAATTGATTTATAGTAGTTACCAAAGTCAGCAAGTGAATTAACAATTGGAAGCATTTTTGTTCCGAGTTCCGTTAAGCCGTATTCAACTCTCGGTGGCTGCTCATGATAATCGTGGCGATATGCCAGCCCATCACTCATCATTTGTCTTAAACTATCTGTCAAAACCTTTTGTGAAATACCATCTATACTTCGTTGTAGCTCATTGAATCTCCATGGACGCTCTTTCAAGTTACGCAAAATCAGCAGTTTCCATTTTCCTCCGATAAGAGATACTGCTGTTGCAACTGGGCATTCCGGTAATTCTTCTTTTGCTCGCATAATTCTCGTCGAGTAGACTTTGTCTCGACTTTTTCACATCCTTTCACCATATATTGTTTTG
>NZ_JAAWUO010000014.1 GCF_013304825.1 Blautia schinkii
TAAGATTCCCTCTCTGTCCCATCTCTGAAGCGTTTTTACAGAAACACCTAATAATCCAGCAAAATCTTTTGGTTTATAATTTGTGATATTTGATGTGTTCACAATATACCTCCATAAGTATATTTAAACACATTTAATACCTTTTTACAATATATTTAGTTGCTTATATCATACTCCTGCGACACTTCTTTATTTGGAATCGCCACAGTTTTGTCCGGCCAGTGATAGCTTAAGTAGCCCAGATGTACCAGAAGTGTCAGTACATCATCCTTTCCCTGAAACGTTGTCATATCGTTGGAAAAAGTCCCTGTATTGATCTGCACCTTATCGCCTGCCAGCATTCTTATCACTGCATCTTTCAGGCCATCATAATTCATACGGATATAAATTTTCAGTGCTTCATAGGTTTCTGTCTGATTCCAGTAATTGTCAAAAATTCCACTTAACATGGCATCCACCACAGATTTCGGGCTGTACATGGAATATGTCTTCTTTCTTCCCTCTTCTATAGCAACCAGCTCATATCCATCATACCATGCCTGTGCCTCCTGAAAATTCCGTTTATACCGGCTGCAAAGTTCCTTTACTTCCTCTTCTGTAAATCCAAAAAACTCTGCCATTTCTCTTGGATTGATCATGGAATATTCCGTAAACATATTTAATGCAGAATGGGAACCATATTTTTTTACCGGAAGGATTCCGGTCATATAAGCTAATGCCACATATTCCTGATCTTTCAGCCATACACGCAGAAAATCCAGATATTTTTTCTGTGCTTCCATATTCTGTTTAAATTCACGGAATATACAATCCCATTCATCGATCAGAATGACAAAAGGATGTCTGGTATATGCAAAAACATCCTGCATGGCAAAGACCAGATAATCACTGTCGATATAATCCGGATACTGCATCTTCAGCTCTCTGAGAATACGCTTCTGAAGAAGCTTCAGCATCTCATCCATATCCGGTGCAGCGCTTAAAAATTCCTGCATATTGATCCGGATCACATCATATTGATTCAGATGTTCCCGGAAGCTTTTGTCTGTATGGATTCTGAGAGCAGAAAACAGTTCTGCACTATCTTCCCCTCTGCCATAATATGCAGCCAGCATATTGGCAGCCATGGATTTTCCAAATCGTCTCGGTCTGCTCACGCAGACAAAACGCTGCTCTGTTCCCAGTACTTCATTTGTTTTTGCGATCAGCCCGCTTTTATCCACATAGATTTTTGACCGCAGACAGGCTTTAAACATTCCACCGCCCGGATTCAGATAACTTCCCATTCAGCTTCTCTCCCTCTTAAAAAAATGGCTTCACAGTATCCTTTTCTTTCTGAAACTATGATACCATGAAACCATTTTTCTGTAAATCCAACGGATTCCCTCTCAGTTCTTCCATCCATCAAACGCCTTGATCTCTTCAATAAATTTATTCACCACAGGGGAGTTGGGGATGTTTCTTCTCCAGGCTACCACCGTATTGGAAGTGCTCTCCGGATACAGTCTTTTCTGGATAAGAAGATCCTCCCGCCAGTAACGTCCTGCCCCTTCCAGGGAAACCGGATAACCGGCACCCTTGGATGCCAGGATCCCCGCATTGGTTCCCAAATTACTGGTGTATGCCACATGAAGCCTGTGGAAATCCTTTCCGAACCAGTTGGCAAGGAGACTCCTGGCCCCTGTACGCTCCGGCAGGATCAGCGGCTTGTCAATAAGATCCTCTTTTTCTATGAAATCCTTTTTCACAAGAGGATCATCCGGCCGCAGTCCTACTACCCAGTGATCACTGTCTGTGATCCGGATATATTCCAGTCCTTCCGTATTTACCGGTTCCATAAACAGTCCAACATCCACAAGACCTTTGTTCATCATTTCATAGGTGATATCCGCAGTTGCTGTATGGATGGCGATCTGAACCAGCGGATATTTTTCCCTGTACTGCCTGCAGAATTCTGCCAGTACCTCCACTGCCGTAAACTCTCCGCAGCCTACTGTGACCGTACCTTCCATAAGCTCATCTTCACCTTTCAGCTCTTCTCTTTACGTTCTTCCAGATCAAGAAGCTCCTGGGCCCGCCTCTTAAAAAAGATTCCCTGATCTGTTAATGTGATATTTCTTCCGGACCGCACCAGAAGCTTCACTCCCAGTTCCTCCTCCAGAGCTGCCAGCTGTCTGGAAAGGGTAGGCTGTGTGATATGCAGCTGCTCTGCTGCTTTTGTAAAACTCTGCTCCCTGGCAACAGCCAGAAAATATCTCAGTATTCGAAAGTCCATTCTGTATCCCATCCTTTATTTTTTCATAAAACAAATCTTCTCAAACGCATCTTTCCCTATTATACACTACACCTCTCCCAGATAACAGACCCCACTGCTGCCCTATTTTCTTTTTATACCAAAACAGGAGCAAAAAGCTTTTCATAGCTTTTTACTCCTGTACGTTCTAAAAGTATGATTTATCCTTTGATCGCACCCGCAGTGAGACCTCGGATCATAAATTTGCTCAGGAACATATACAGTACCAGTGTCGGAACCACTGCAATAGCCATTGCCGCAAACAAAGGCCCCCAGTCAACCTGTCCGTAAGAACCGTTGAACATGATCAGCGCTGTGGGAATGGTCTGCATTTCTGTTTTCGAGATCATGGTCTGGGAAAAGATCAGGTCATTCCAGGAAGACATAAACTGTAAGGTAAGAACTGTCATAATGGAATTTGTCATAAGCGGAAATACGATTTTTCCTACAACCTGATAAATACTGCATCCGTCAATAACCGCCGCTTCTATCATTTCATTTGGCACAGATTCAAAGAATCCTGTCAGAAGTGTAACCGAAAGCGGCAGGGAATATGCCGTGTAGATCAGGATCAGACCAATTCTGCTGTTAGTAAATCCAATCTTATTATAGATCGTAAATAAAGGGATCAGCGCTACCTGTATCGGAACCATCATTCCAATAAGGATGTAACCATTGATGTTTGATCTGTGTTTCCATTTCATTTTTGCCAGAGCAAAGGATAACGGCACTGCCGTGATCACAATCAGCAGCATGGAACCTGCTGTACAGATGATACTGTTTACAAAGGATGTTCCCATATTTCCGGTATTCCATGCTTTTATATAATTTTCAAAATTAAAGGACTTGGGCAGCGAAAATGCGGAATTCATCGTAAACTCTGTCTGGGTTTTAAAAGTACACAAGATCAGCCACAAAACCGGATAGATCGCAGCAATGAGCAAAACAGCGATCAGTATCATGCTGATACTCCTTGATACAATATGTCTGCTATCTTTCATCACTTTCCTCCTCACTCTCCGTCTTTTGTCTTAAAAATGCGTCCCACCACAAAGGTAAAGATCGCACATTCGATCAGAATGATCACTGCCAGAACACTTCCATAGCCAAACTGTGCATAATTAAATGCCGTATTGTACATATACATAGATGGCATCATGGTTGTCGTTCCCGGACCACCGCCTGTTAAAGCAACCGGAGAATCGTAAACCTTAAAGCATGCCGTGATACAGATAACAATCGCCATTCTGAAAACCGGCTTCAGCTGCGGAATCTGAATCTTTGTAATAATCTGCCATGTTGTTGCTCCGTCAATTCGCGCCGCTTCCACAGAATCCTCCGGAAGCTCGATGATTCCCGAATAGAAAACCAGAATGTACATACCTACCGCTTTCCAGATATCCATGATGATCAATGCAAGCATGGCTGTCTTCGGATCACCGATCCAGCCTTTTACCAGACTGTCCAATCCCACTGCTGAAAAAAAGCTGTTCAGCAGACCATACTGTGGCGTAATCGCATAGATTTTAATAAACATCTGTGCCACTGCAACACCTGGAAGTACAACCGGAACAAATAAAAGAGTTCTCACCAGATTCTGATGCTTCTTTACTCCGAAATTGATCAGCATTGCGATCAGAAATCCAAGAATGATCTGTGCTCCACCGACAACTACCACATAGAGAAGATTATTTTTCACTGTGACCCACAGAGTCTTGTCTGCAAAGATCCTGGCATAGTTTTTCATTCCGGCAAATTTAAAATCCAGTCCCGGCTGGCCGCTGAAAAATGTATACACAAATGACCAGATCAACGGAATGAATACCAGACAGGTAAACAAGATCACTGCCGGTAATATAAATAACGCGATCGCTTTTTTATTTCCCAGTACTTTATTCATTCTTTCCTCCCTTTTTCCTGAAAAAAGGCCCAAAAAAGAAAGCTGGCTGTTTTCGCCAGCCTTCTTTTTTTATAATTGTTACTGTACCATGGCCCATGCATCATCAATTGATGTTCCGTAATCTTCCGGACTCATCTGGCCAAGAGCTACCATCTGTGCGCCCTGATATTCTACATCCTGCACACTGGTAGGCATTGCATATTCCGGCCATACGGAAGCTGCACCTTCAGACTCTGTTGCATCGGAGAGAAGCTTTGTAAAGTAACCCATATCAAAATCTTCTGTTGTTGCATATGGTGTGATCCAGTTGTGAAGTTCCATTCCTTTGTTTCCAAAGTTTTTCATTATGTATCCAAGCCATGCACCCATAGCATCATCATAGGAATCATTTTTTACACACATGTACATTCCGTAGGAAGTTGTATAGGTGTTTGCAGTTCCTTTTCCATCTTTAACAGTAGGAAAGGCAAAAAATCCCACATTTTCTCCAAGAGTATTCTGGTCACTGCTAAGGCTTTCTGTAAACCAGGAGCCATTATAGCACATTGCTGCCATACCGGAAGTAAACAGAGAATTCTGTGTATCGGAATCAACGGTTGTCATACCTTCGCCCATATATCCTTTTTCGCCCATTTCAGCGATCCATTTGTAAGCTTCAAGGAATGCATCATCCTTCCAGGAAACCTCTCCGGCATTTGCTTTTACAAGTAGATCATTTCCACCTGCCTGCGTTGCATAGGCTCCGATCAGTCTTGTAAGCGGCCACTGTTCTTTTCCAGCCACTGCCATTGGCTGGATTCCTGCGTCACTGAGTTTTGCGCATACATCCATAAATTCGTCCATGGTTTTCGGCACATCTAGTCCGTTATCTTTAAAGATCTGTTTGTTATACCAGATACCTTCAATGTTTTTGTTCGTAGGCATTACGTACATAGCATCCAGCTTGGTCAGGTTCAGGATTGCCTGTCTGTCTTCATCAGAAATAGACGTAACCCCCTGCTCAGCGATCACATCATCAATATTTTTCAGGATTCCCTGATCTACATATTTTTCGATGTACTCCTGTGTTCCTGTAACAAAGAGATCCGGCAGATCATTGCTTGCAGCCAGTACGGAAAGCTTCTGGTTCATATCTGACTGTGCTACTACCTCAATCTCCAGATTGATCGGTGTTTCCGGATTCGTGGCATTATATTCCTCTGTCAGCTGTTTAACTACTGCCGTGGTATCCTTATCTTCATTCCATGCGGTAAGAAAATGCACGGTTTTTTCTTTTCCGGCGTCTTTTTTTGCTGCGGATACCGGTACGGTTCCTCCTGCCATAAGTGCAACTGCTGCCGCTGCAGCGATCAGACTTCCTGTAACTTTTTTCAGCTTCATAGTTCATCCTCCTGATTTTTCCTTTTTATCACTCCGCTATTTCTTAAGCTGATTATATTGTACCGAAAAAACTCTTTCCCCAAAATCCGGAGGATTTTATGATTCCTGGGGGATTTTTTATGCTTATAGGGATTTTTTATAATTATCCAGCGTCATTCCCGTACTCTTTTTAAACTGTGTACTGAAATACTTATAATCATGATATCCTACCATTTCACAGACTTCTTTTGCTTTATATCCCTTCTGCAGGAATTCCATGGCCTTTTCCATTCGGATCTTTGTCAGATATTTGATGTATGTGATTCCTTCTTCTTTTTTAAACAGCATACTGAGATAGGTCTTACTCATATGAACATTTTCTGCCGCTTCATCCAGGGAGATTCCCTGGGCATAATGATGCTCCACGTAATTCTTAACCTCTCTCACAGCCCAGCAGGAATCATCCTCTCTGGATTTTTCTGCTTTGGAAAAAATAAGCTCTGTCTGTTCCAGTGTCCATTCCGCGATCTTACTTTCTGATATCTGCTGCTGTAGTTCCTGATAATCAATATCCAGATACTGTTCTTTTTCTGTTCCTGCTTCATTAAACATTCTCTGAAGCAGATATAATAATTCCCGACATTTCCGAACAAAAAGTTCCGGAATCAGATCCATGCTCTTCAAATATCCGATATAGGTTTGTATCTGCCTTCTACATTCCTCATACTGCCCCATGCGGAAATTAAATTCCAGGGATTCTTGGTCCTGATTCAGCTCTCCCGGAAGAGGTTCTGAATATTCCACTTCATCAATACAGACCGCTTCTTCCATCTCCAGATATCTGGCATATTGCAAGGCACTGCCTGCCTCCTCGAAAGCTTTACTGATTTCATAGATTTCTCTATGCGTGCGGCTGAATCCCACCGTAAACAGATCCTCCCTGTCCTCTATCTCTTTTTTCTTTTTTTTCAGCTTTTCCCGGAAAGGAAATTCCATGGCACCAAAATTAAAATATACGATCATCAGACATTCTTTTTCATAAAAAGAATATACCTCTACCGGATTCCCTTCTATCATTTCAAAGGTCATCTTATGAATGATCTCTCTGTAATCATCAATTTCCTGTCGCTGTGTCTCACATACCTTAGCAACACAAACGGAATGGATATTCCGGAATTTTCCGTCTTTCTCCATGATCATCTGCAGGATCTCTTCTTCTTTTTGCGGATTCTCATACAGATCCCGCAAAAATTTTTCCACATAGACCCTGTCCGCCTTTTCCAGATTTCTGGTCATTTCCTGATAGTTTTTCTGGTAGTTATAAAGATCCCCTGCTTTTTTCAAAACCTCCCGCAGTTTCGGAACGGTAACCGGTTTTTCCAGGTAATCGATCACTCCCAGACCAATGGCTTCCTTAACGTATTTAAATTCGTTAAATCCGCTGAAGACAATATAGATACTTTCCGGAACTTCTTTTTTCGCTTTTTTTATCATCTCAAGTCCGCTCATTCCCGGCATTCGGATATCTGTCATAACAATGTCCGGTTTTGTTTCCAGGATCATCTGCAGTCCATCAATTCCATTTTCTGCAGTTCCCACCAGTTCAAAACCAGGCTCTTTTTTCGTCAGAGCCGCAATCCCCCTGAGCACGATCTTTTCATCATCGATCAACGCGATCTTTAACATTCTTTACCTCCTCCACAGGCAAAATAAGTTTCACAGTCGTTCCTTCACCAGGACAGCTTTCAAATTGAATATCCGCCTTTTCTCCATAGTGAAGCCGTATTCTCTGATATACATTGGACACTGCGTATCCCTGCATTACATCAACTCCGTCCGGAAGGCCCACGCCGTCATCCTCCACGGTAAATATCAGATGATCTTCCTGTGTTTTTCCTGTTATGGTGATACAGCCTTTTCCTATCTTCGGCTCCAGACCGTGATATATTGCGTTTTCTACAAAAGGCTGCAGGATCTGTTTGATAATATGCATATCCATGATTTCCTCATCAACCAGGATCTTTACCAGAAATTTGTTCTCAAATCTGACATTCTGAATATGCAGGTAATCTTCTATAAATCGGATCTCATCTCCCACGGAAATAAATTCCACACCCTCACTTAAGCTGATCTTGAAGATTTCGGACAAGGCCTGGGTCAGATCTGCCACCTGCTCTGCTCCTTCTTCCAGTGCCATCCAATACAGCGTATCCAATGTATTATACAGAAAATGGGGATTTATCTGTGACTGCAAAAGCTGAAGCTGAGAATCCTTTCTTAACAGCTCCTCTTTCGATATCTGTTCTTTTAGTTTCAGTTCCTTCATAACCATATTCTGAAATTCCGTACCGATCACTCCTACCTCATCATTCCCGTAAGAATGGTAAAAAGATCTTTTTCCCCTTCCCACTCTGGCAATATCCTCTTTTAGCTTCAGCAATGGCTTTGTGATCATTCTTGCTTCTGTCACGCAAAGAATTACCGTAAAGATAACAGCAGCTACCGCAACGATGAGAATGATCGTCCGCATCTGTCCTGCCTCCCGGAAAACGGAGTTCCTGGGAACTGCATGGATCAGAGTCCAGTCATCCTGAGCGGATTCCAGCGTTGTGATCAGATATTTGTTTTCCGAATTTTTCAGGATCTCTTCCAGTTTTTCCTGAAACAGCTTCTCCTGATATCCATTCTGATAAACGATCCGTTCCTGATTCTTCAGAACATAGATATCACCATCTGTGGGAAACTGGCCGATCACATTCCGCATGGTGTTTTTGTTGATCTGAAGTATCAGAAGTCCGATCTTGTCAGATGTATTCAGTTTATTCAGTATTTTTACACAGGAAATAATATTCTCCGAATTTCCCAAAACATCATAACCGTACATGATCTCTTTTCCCGCTGCTTCTTCTGCCTGATGATACCAGTCTGCGGAAGAGATTTTTTCATAATCTGCATCCAGCTCTGCCTCTGAACTTGTTTTTCCCGGCTCCTGATAATAAAATTTTCCATCATTGTCAAAAATATAAATTCCGACCAGATCCTGCAGATTATAAATATACGTACTTCCTATCGCTTCCAGGCCATACCAGCGAGAGGGCTCCATGATCCTTCCAACACCGGAATCTTTTGTCTGCAGGATTTTCTGAACTTTTTCATCTCCAAGGATCATACGTGATACGCCAGCATAAGAAGTTACCTTATCATTCAATACTTCATCGGTTGCATCCAGGATCTTTATATAGGACTGCTCATTCTTTTTTTCCAGGAGTCTTCCTGTAAAAATATATATACTGCATCCCATAAACGCTATAATGATAAGAAAAACTGCTACAAAGCTTACTGTCATCCTTCCCCGGATCGTTCGAAAATGAAATTTATTCATAACAGCTCCTTCCCTTGCCCACATGTTTTTTTATATTTCTGCCATATGTCCATTTAACAGGACTTTCCACCCGGAAAGCTCAAAAGGTCTTACAAACTCTGCTTTCCATTCCTGTGGCAGCTGCAGGATGATCCTCAGCTCATGTTCCTCATAATCTGCCTGCCATTTGCAGAATATCATTCCGTCGCTGCACAGAGAAGTTCCCTCTGCCCATCTCAGACCGCAGGGATGAGGCGCAAAAAGAATCTTCTTTTCCAGTTCAGACGGCTGGTCTAATCCCAATATGTTTTTTTTCAGTAATGCTCCGGCCATTCCGTTAAATCCGTGGCATCCTGATATTGCATTGATATTTTCAAAAAATGTTCCTGAGCCGACTTTAAGTTCCTCCAGATATACCTGCTTCAGCTCCCGGATCAGTTCTTCTGTTTCTCCCAGTTCCGACAGTACGGCAAATCGTATCATTAATCCAATAAAAAGATTGGAACCTGCAATATTGGGATTTGCCGGAAATTCCGGACAGGGGCCCATAGTCTTTATAAACTGCCGGAGATAGATCCTGTCGTTTCTGTGAAAACCACTGTAGATCTCCAGACTGCGTCCACCTTCCGAAGGACAATCGTTTCGCTTCAGTTTCCCGTCTTCCACGATTGCTCCGTCTCCGCCTCCGCCAAAGATACCTGCCGTATCATCCAGCCTTTCTATGATCGCCCGCATATCCTGCGCAGCTTTTTTCCATGAAGGCTGCCCGTAGATCTCTCCCAGTCTTTCCAGAACTTTTACTGCCAGGCAATTATTTGCAATACTGATGGGTTTCAGGGCAAAATCCCGGTTTGCCAGAGACCAGTCCACAAATTCTCCCTTTTCTGTTTCTATAAGACCTGTTTTTCCCCTGAGAGATAACATTCCATTAACGAATTCTTCTATTCTGCACCGGAACTTTTCCAGAAATGCCCGGTCTCCGGAACGTTGATAGTAGTCACAAAGTTCTATGGCAAGCCAGTAAGACCAGTTTATGATTCCGGGATCTGTTTTATCTTTTTTACTTCCGGGATAAACTTCCGGAAAAAATCCCTTCCACATATTTTCTGTCAGCAGAAAATTCTCCAGGAAATCTTTTTCCGTTCCGAGGCTTCCAAACAGCTGCCATGCAGCCTCTGCTGAAAACGTAGAATCACAAAGCCAGCCGCCTCGTTCTCTCTGAGGACAGTCCATAAAAATATCCAGTGTACTGAGCCGCAAAGTACGTTTTGCGCCTTCATAGATCCGGTTCAGATCACCGTCATTTGTAAAGAAACTGCAGATGCCCGGATCCGGATAACTGTCATCCAGAACAGATGGCCATCCAAGCCGGATCTCTCCTTCTGTATGGAAAAGAAAACGGAGATATCTTACCAGCTTCGGTTCAAAGGTGATCAGATGATAACTGCCCGGTTTCAGATTATATCTTGTCACATAGGTATTGGCCTTCAGTTCGCCTTCGTAACTTAAATGATCCGTATTGATCAGATCCAGGATCGTCTCTTTTTCAACTTTGACATCAAATTCCACAAATCCCAGTTCCGAAACCGGATGTTCAAACACCGCGCTGACTATGCCTGTCTCCGGCTTTATCTGAAGATCCTGTTTCAGCCTGAAGCTTCCGCTGAAAGCTCTTTCCTCAAGTCCCCGCAATTTTTGCAGAAACTGATTTTCTTCCGGCAGCTGTTCATACCATTCCCGGTTAAAGGTTCTTGCTAATTGAAGCACAAAGCCTTCTCCTGCATTTTTTGTATCTATCATATCATAGATTCCCATAAAATGACTGATCCTGATTGAATTCAGCGTAGCATAGGGCGCTCTTCTTTCCAGAAAAGTGATCTTTTCCGAAACCTCCTGTGGTGTCTGCCAGTTCCCTTTTCCCCGGATCCAGGCATAGCTGTCCGGCTTCAGATCATACCACTCAAGGATTCCTCTGGAATGGCTCATGGTTTCCACATTTGATCTTCTGTAAGCAAGCTCCTGATATAAAAATTCTCCGTTTTTTCCTGTGGCTGCAAGAACATTCCCATTCTCATCTTCTATCTCTGCAATAAAAATTCCTTTTTCCAGTGTATTATCATTGCAGTATTTACCCATTTTATCAAACGCCGCTATTTCCACAGCAACAGAACTTTTTTCCGCTCCTCCCTCTGTCTGACTGCCCTCGATATTAAGTACATCCACTCTGCAATAATGATCTGCACATCGTGCCGGCCCACAGGCATATAATTTCCCATTCACAAATAAACGATAGCTACTTCTTGCCGCAATGGCGATCCTGATCTTTCTGTGCTCTTTGAGTTCCGCATAAAATCCCAGAAACTGATTATATCTGGTCTTCAGATCCGTTCCCCACACAGGCTTTGCCTGCTTAAATATATATTCCATAAAGTTTCTCCTCCCATCAGCCTAAACTTTTCCTGATACCATCATACCAGAAGATCCTGGTCCGGATAATACGGATATTTTTCTTTTTTCCGGGGAGATTTTTATGTTTTGCTTCTTTTGGGCACACAAAAAACAGAGACCAGAATTTTGGAAACTTCTGGTCTCTGTTTTTATATTTCAGCTATCTTTGCCTTTCCGGAGCTCATTTATAACGCTTCTTCATAAATCGCCAGAATATCCTCGCTGCCTGTTTTCCGGGGATTTACTGCAATGTTTCCGCTTTTCATGGCATCCTCTGTCATCTGGGAAAAATGCTCTCTGGTTACTCCCACGTCCGATAATTTTGCGGGAATTTCCAGCTGTTTATTCAGCTCCCGTACCGCCTGCTCCAGCATTCCTTTGGAAAATTCCTCTGCGCTTTTCTTTTCCGTGGAAATATCGTTGTAGATCTTCCGGTATTTTTCAAAGGCTGCTTCTTCATTATATTTCACAACGTAAGGGAACAGGATCCCGTTTGCCACGCCGTGAGGCACATTATAAAAGGCACTGACCGGATGGCTCATGGCATGGATGTTTCCAAGCCTTGCCCAGGAAAAAGCCATCCCTGCAAAAAGAGAGCCTGCCAGCATGTCGGAAGCTGCTTCCCTATTACTGCGGTCTGCCACGTAAGTCCGGATGCTCCGCCCAATGAGTTCCATTGCCTTTTCGCTCATGGCCTCGGAAAAAGGAGAGGCATCCAGAGAAACGTATGCTTCCTCTGCATGGATCAGCGCATCCACCCCACAGGCAGCTGCCACAGATGCCGGAACAGATGTAAGAAGTGTCGGATCCAGCAGCGCGTATGCCGGGATCAGCTCATAAGAAAATACGGTCAGCTTATAATTTCTCTTATGATCCGTGATGACGGAAAAGGCAGTCACCTCAGATCCGGTTCCTGCTGTTGTAGGAATGGCGATCAGCGGGATGATCGCCCCCGGCACCTTGTCTGCCCCTTCATATTCCGTGATGCTGCCGCCATATTTTGCCACAACACCGACAGCTTTTGCCACATCCATAGGGGAACCGCCGCCAAGTGCAACAATAAAGTCCGCTCCACTTGCCCGGAACGCTTCTGCTGCACGTTCCACAGTCTCCACAGATGGATTTCCTTCTGTATCACAGAAGGTGCTGACTGCAATGCCGGCCTGTGTAAGGATTTCTTCACACTGCCCCACTACGCCAAGTCTGTTCAGTGTGGGACCGGAAATGATAAAGCCATGTTTTCCTCCAAGCTTCCCGGCTGCCCCGGGAAGCTCCTTTAATACACCCTCACCAAAAAGAATATTCTGCGGTACGGAAAATGTAAATCTTTTCATGCTGTCCATCTCCTCCGCTTATTCTGAAAGTGCTTTTACTGTCTCTTCAATGATGGCAGCCGCCTGATCACAGTCCTCCTCTGTAATGATCAGCGGCGGTACCATACGGATGGTATGTACTCCGATTGCAGTGATCAGAAGATGGCTGTCCAGACAGCCATGCTTTACATCCACACCGTAAATAGCATCATCAAATTCCACGCCTACCAGAAGGCCCTGACCACGAACCTCTTTTACATGAGGGATCTTTGCAAGTTTTTCCATAAAATAAGTACCCATCTTTACCGCATTGCCAGCCAGGTCTCTGTCAAGAAGTTCCCCAACCTCTGCAAGTGCCGCAGCACAGGAAACCGGATGTCCGCCGAAGGTTGTTCCGTGGGAACCAGGTGTGAAAGCTTTTGCCACTTCCTCTGTAGCGCAGATCGCGCCGATCGGCATACCTCCTCCAAGAGCCTTTGCCATGGACACGATATCCGGTTTGATCCCGTAATGCATATAGCTCATCACCTTACCGGTTCTGCACCAGCCTGTCTGAACCTCATCAATAAGAAGGAGCATATCGTTCTCATCACAAAATTCCCGAAGTCCCTTCATAAATTCCATCGTTGCCGGATGGACACCGCCCTCGCCCTGTACCGGTTCTACCATGATGGCTATGGTGTTCTCTGTGCAGGCATCCTTGAAAGCTTCAAGGTCATTATAGGGGGCATAGGAAAATCCGTAGGTCATAGGTCCGAAGCCTACCTGGCATCCGTTTCCCGGCTGTCCGGTTGCGGACATGGCACCAAAGGTTCTTCCGTGGAAGCCCATTTTTGCAGTTACAATATGGTAACGGTTGGGACCGTATTTTTCGATTCCGTATTTTCTGGCCATTTTGATCATGGCCTCATTTGCCTCTGTACCGGAATTCTGGAAAAAGATCTTGTCCATTCCGATGGTAGTGCAGACTTTTTCCGCAAGAAGTGCCTGTGGAATGGTATAAGGATAATTGAAGGTATGCATCAGTGTCTGTGCCTGGTCTACAACCGCTTTTACTACCTTCTCATTGCAGCTTCCTGCGGAGTTTACTGCGATACCTGCATAAAAATCCAGATATTTTTCGCCCTTCTCATTGTAGATATACTGGTCTTTTGCACTTTCTGCCAGAAAATCCATTCTCTCATAGGTCTCGATCATGTATTTATTTACTTTTTCCTTGATATCCTCAAATGTCAGTCCTGTTTCTTCCAGCTTCATTTCTTTTCCTCCCCTTTTGTGATCTGTTCTGATAAGATCTGTTCCCGTGTGATCAGACCCTTCATCACCAGATATTCTTCGATCATCTTTACACATCCTGCAATTCCGACTTTTTCACTGTTCAGCGTCATATCGTAATTGACGGGATTGGTCCAGTAATTTCCTTTTGTATAATATTTATAATAATCCGCCCTGTACTTATCTGTGTTCTCAATGGTAGCTGCTGCCACATCTGCGGATACCTTCATCCTCTGCATGGTCCGCTCCAGACAAAAGGCACGCGGCGCTTCGATATAGATACTTACCACATTTTTTCTGCCCTTTAAGACATAATCCGCGCATTTACCGACGATCACGCAGGATTCCTGATCTGCCAGATTTCTGATGATCTGTGACTGATACTCAAACAACCGGTCATCGGAAACAAATTTCTCGTTTCTCGCAATGTACTGCCTGGATCTGGGCAGCCCTTTAAGAAATCCTGTAAATCCTCCGTTACTGCGGATACGCTCATTGATATCCAGGAAAAGCTTTTCATCCAGTCCGCTCATCTGGCTTGCCAGTGTCAGGATACGATTTTCATAACAGTGGATCCCAAGGTCTTTTGCCAGCATGGAGGCGATTTCCTTTCCGCCGGTTCCAAAACCTCTGGCAAAGGTTACAATAAAATTTTCCATTTTATACTCCTCCTATCCTGCCAGATAACGGCTCAAAAATTCTCTGGTACGGGCATTTTTAGGATTTTTAAACAGCTCCGCCGGAGGTGCATCCTCCACAATGTAACCCTGATCCATAAAAATCGTCCTGGTGGAAACATCTCTGGCAAATGCCATCTCATGAGTCACAATGATCATAGTAAGGCCTGTGGTCGCCAGCTCCTTCATAACATTTAAAACCTCTCCTACCATCTCCGGGTCCAGTGCTGATGTAGGTTCATCAAAAAGCAGGACCTCAGGATTCATGCAAAGCGATCTTGCAATGGCAACCCTCTGCTTCTGTCCACCAGAAAGCTGTGTTGGATTTGCATTGATAAACGGTGCCATTCCTACCTGCTTCAGATGTGTGATCGCCCTGTCAAAGGCTTCTTCCTTTGACAGATGAAGGACTTTTCTTGTACAGAGCATACAGTTCTGAAGAACAGTCATGTTGTTAAAGAGATTAAAGGACTGAAATACCATGCCGACCTTTGACCTATAATCATTGATCTCCTTCTGTACTGCTCCGATCTCTTTTCCATGATAGCGTATCTTTCCGCTGGTCTGGGTTTCCAGCTTGTTGATACAGCGAAGCAGAGTGGATTTTCCGGAACCGGAGGAACCAACAATACAGATGATCTCGCCCGGCTCCACGTTGAAGTCAATTTTTCGCAGTACTTCATGCTGTCCAAATGCTTTACTTAATTCCTCAACGGATATGATTGCATCACCCATTATTTTTCCCTCCTTACGGATTTTCCATATATTCCACTGCCAGTGCGTAGTTCTCTGTTTTCTTCATCTTCTTTTCAAGGAATGTAAACAGACGGTTGAATACAAAGCAGAGTACAAAATAGATCACTGCAATAACAAGATAGGATTCAAAATATTTATAATAATTTCCGCCTACAGTCTTTGCTGCCATAAACAGCTCCTGAACTGCTATAACATTCAGAACGGAAGTCATTTTCAGATTTGTAAGAAATGTATTTGCCATCTCAGGGATGATATTTTTGAAAGCCTGCGGAAGTACCACGTAGATCATGGTCTTCATAGGTGACATTCCCATGGCCCAGGCGCCTTCCCTCTGCCCCATATCAATGGAACCGATGCCGGCTCTGACAGTTTCTGCCATGTAGGCTCCGGTGTTCAGTACCGTTACCATAACACCTGCAAACAATGGTGTAATATTCACATTTGCCTGACGGATACCATAATACAGGACCATCGCCTGAACGATCATAGGTGTGTCTCTGAAAACCTCCACATAGATCCTGCAGATTGCCTTTAAAATTTTAAAAATTCCTTTTTTCAGAATGCTGTCGCCTTCATTGATACGGATATCCTGGATGATACCGATGATATAGCCCAGCAGGAAACCAAGAATGGTTCCTGCTACAGCTATATAGAGAGTCAGCCAGGTTCCTTCCAGAAACATACCGGAATATTTTTTTGCCAGAAAGATCATCCATTCCAGGGAATTGGACGGATCTGTAATTGAAAAACCTAACATATCTCCACCCCGCTTTGATTAGTTTGCTGCCGGCTGCTGTGTCAGGACGGTATCCATAAGCTCATCCATTTTTTCCTTGTCATCCCAGCCAATATCATCCATGGCACCCTGCAGCTTATCTCTCAGCTCTGTATCATCTTTTCTTGTTGCGATGCAGACATTGACCATTTCATCATCATTTTTAAAGGTGTCCTTCTCATCCAGGTTGATGATCTTCAGATCCTTGTTTGTCAGTGCTGCTGATTCTGCTGTAGGAACATCTACAACGCAGACATCTGCAACTCCGTTGGAGATTGCCATAAAGCACTCTGATGTTGTCTCATAGTTTCCGGACTGCTCTGCACCGTCGATCTGATCCAGAAGCGGTACCCATCCGGTTCCAAGCTGTGTGGTAACCTTGCAGCCTGTTCCTGCAAGATCGGAAAGACCTTTGACATCGTCATATTTGCCTCCTGCCTTTACCACGATACAGTTATCTCTGTAATAATATGGTTCTGTAAATGCATATGATTTTTCTCTTTCTGCCGTTTTTCCCATGCCTGCGATGATACAGTCATAATCGCCGGCATCCATGGAGATTCCGATGGAGGACCATTCAACCTTGTGGATCTCCAGCTTCATTCCAAGCTGATCTGCAAGCTTCTGAGCTACTGCCACATCGTAGCCATATGCGTAATAATCACTGCCGTAAATAGGTTCTGCCTTGCTTCCGTCCGGGGTTGTATCTGTATCCTGGGTCCAGTTGAACGGTGCATATGCACATTCCATGCCAACCCTTAACACATCCTTATCTGATTTGTCTGCTGCCCATGTGGAAGCTGCTGTAGATGCTAACATTGCTACGGAAATAATACCTGTGATCACCATTTTGCCTAAAAGATTTTTTTTCATATTTGTTTCCTCCTCTTCTACATAGCTGGCACAAAACATATTTAGCTGGTCAACCTGAACGTTTTCGCCTGTAAACAAAAAGGGCGCTGAAAGAAATTCTTCATTTCCTTCAACGCCTTTGTTGTTTGATAGACTTCATTATACTCAGGAGAAGCTTTTCGTCAACTTTTATTTTGCACAAATTAACTGTTCATTTTGCACAGTCCTGTAAATATATGAACCTGTTCTTCAGGAAAACATCAGCTGCTTGATCAGGATACAGTTTATCATATCCAGATATTCCATATAGTCATCCAGCTCAAAATCTATCAGCTCCTGGATCTTATTCAGCCGGTACTGCAGGGAATTTCTGTGAATAAAAAGCTCCTTCGCCGTTTTTCCGATGCTGAACCCGTTCATGTAATAGGCAAGCAGGGTATCTAGGAGAAACGTTCCGTTGGCATGATCATATTCCTCCAGCTTTCCCAGCCGTTCATTGCAGTAATTCAGGATCTCATCATGGTTGTCATTGTTGAACAGATACTGATAAATTCCCATGGCTGTTGCACTTAAAACTTTCTTGTGCTTGGGATTTGGAAGTATGTCTTTTTTGGGGATCAGACGCTTTGCCTCCTGATAGCTGGTGCCGAAGTCTGCCGGATTGGTGTAGATGCCGCCCAGGATACAGGTGCTTCGGATTGTTCCGTGAAACTGCGGACTGGCATCGATCTTCTGCAGAACCTTCTCCAGCTCATGTTCAATGCTTTTGTCTTTTTTTGCCTCAAAAAGAAGGACAAATTTGTTGAGAAACCGGAGGAACATGGGATTTCCCTCCATTGCCATGACTTCCTGGTTCAGATAATTGGCATAATACTCGTAGATATGCTCATCCTGCTCCAGATTGATGCCGTATTTCCGGTCAGCCACAATGATCCCTACTCTGCAGGGTGTTGTAAAGTTGATCCCGAACTGCTGGGAGATTTTTTCGATATAACGGTCATTAACATCATAGCCAAACAGAAGATTATAAAGATAATCTCCCATCCGCCTGTTCTGCATTTCATATTCCAGGATGATCTTTCCCACACTCTGGGCAATATCCACAAAAGAAGCTCCCTTCCACCGGATGTAAAACAGCGGAAGCTTCAATTCATTAGCTTTGTCGATCATCTCCTTCGGAACGGGTTCTTTGTCATCGGTGATAGAAATCCCAAAGCCTGAGATTCCAAGCCCATATAGTTCTTCCATGGCTTTCCCTGCTTCTTCCAGGTCAAACCGGACATAGTCTACCACACACAGGGCAAAATTTCCCTGGTTCATATGCTCCTCAAAAGGCCGGGTCTGCACCATATAGGTCCATGTGACAGGTCTTGCGAGACCTTTTTCCCCGGCGATCAGCTCCACTCCGTCCAGCTGCAGCTCCAGTATATCCTGACAGGTGATCATATGCATCAACTCCTTATTTTTGCAGTATTTCACACACTCTCTTCCATAAACAGGCAACAACAATATCTGATTTTCTCATCCTTCAGTTATCCTATCAGAAATATCTGATTCCGGCAACTCACAATGCTGAAGCTTTCAGCCCCATCCAACTGTGCAAAATATTCAGTTTTCCAGAGACGGCTCACATTTTTCTTTCTCAGATATGTCCGTCTGTTTTCTTTCCTGCACAAGATTCCGTCCAAGCAAAGTCAGGCATACAAATGCGATCACTGCAAAAACAGCTCCTATTCCAAATACCACGTTCATCTCATAGCCATTGCTGCTCACCAGACCAGAAATCGCCGGTGCACCAAAGGTTGCAAATACGATGCCGAACATGACGAATCCGTAATTTTCCCCGGTGTGTTTCATTCCGAAAATAGAGCTTGTCAGAGACGGAAAGCTTCTCATGATGCCGCCGTAGCAGCCGTACATCAGCACAACAGCAACCGTTACTGCCAGGGATCTTGATACAGCAAGAACTCCCATAGCGATCACTGCCACGATCAGCACGCCTTTGATGCAGACAATCCTGCCTGCTTTATCTGCAAGTGTCGGAAGCACCAGTCTTGCTCCCGCATTAACAATGGAGCCAAGCATAACTGCACTTACTGCCACTGCAGACGGAATCCCAAGGTCGATCTGGTAGGTCTGGGATACCGGTGAAACCATAAAATAAGAAATCAGTCCAAAGAACATGGTCGCAAGAAGAAGATAAAAATTTCTTGTACGCATCATCTCTCCGGATGTATACTGCTTCACATCCTGTGTCCCGGACTTTGCCGCAGAGCCACCTGCGTTCACCAGACTCTTATCGGGTGCCTGAAAAAAGATGCCGCACAGGATCCAGGAAACTGCGATGGCTGCCCCAATGATCAGAAAGGTTTTCTGCACGCCCTCTGCCTCCAGCAGCTTTCGACTCAGCGGCGCCAGGAAAAATCCGCAAAGTCCGTTGGCAGTTACCACAACACCGGAAGCAAATCCGGTACGGTCCGGGAACCATCTCTGCACTGTTGCCAGGATCACCGTGTAGATCATTCCCTGTCCAAATCCCTGCATCACGCCATAGGACAGATACATAGGAAGCGGTGTGGGAACGATCAGAAATGCGGATGCCAGGATTCCTGCCGCAAAGATCCCGCCTCCGATCCATACAATCGTCTTTTCCTTAAAGCGGTTCTGCATCCTTCCGCCTACGATATTTCCGAATACAAAGGTGCTCAGTGCCAGATAAAAGCACATGGATGCCTGTCCCTGGCTCCAGCCTG
Source organism: Blautia schinkii (assembly GCF_013304825.1). Classification (GTDB taxonomy): domain Bacteria; phylum Bacillota; class Clostridia; order Lachnospirales; family Lachnospiraceae; genus Blautia_A; species Blautia_A schinkii_B. The sequence continues at coordinate 19,763 of NZ_JAAWUO010000014.1, forward strand.
CCTGCTCCATCACATAGGGCTGGTAAATAGACCATACATGAGGATATCCAGTGAAAAAGATTGCAAAAGCCCCGAAAATCATAGTAAGCAAACGCTGTCTCTTCAACTTTCCAGTCATAATAACCTCCTTCGAACAGCAAAATCGCGTGCATTTTGTTATACATGCGTGCTTATTGCGTGTTTATCTTGTTTTGTGTATAATATCACACGCATTTTAATTATGCAATGTTATTTTTCTTTTTTCCTTTTTTTCGCATTTTTATCTAATTCGCAGTATATTTCTTTGTATATTATTTACAATTTTCGCCTTTAGAGTGCAAAAAAGCACGCGTGTATATACGCGTGCTTTTTATTCAAAAGTTTTTTCAGTTCAGAAGTTCTGCCATAGTTTCCAGAAGCCGGGATATCTCAATCGGTTTCGCAACGTGACCGTTCATTCCTGCCGCAAATGCAGCTTTACGGTCTTCCTCAAAAGCATTGGCTGTCATGGCCACAATGGGAATCTCTGCCCTCCTGTCTTCAAGTCTGCGGATTACCTTCGTTGCCTCATATCCATCCATATGTGGCATCTGGATATCCATAAGGATCATATCATAATAATCTGCCTGATTTCTCTTCAGCATATCTATGACAATATCTCCATCACCGGCAAGCTCTGCCTCTATGCCGTAATCTTTCAGAATGGTCAGAATGATCTCTGCATTCAGTGCATTGTCTTCTGCCACCAGGATTCTTTTTCCTTTCAGCTCTTCTGCACAGGTAACTTCTGTATTTTGCATTTTTTCTTCTTCCTGTTCCTTAATTTGGGCTACAGGATGTGAAAGAACAACTGTAAATCTTGTTCCTTTGCCTTCTTCGCTTTCAACAGAAATCCTTCCATTCATCATTTCCACAAGAGATTTTACAATGGAAAGACCAAGCCCGGTTCCGATGACACCGGATTCCGAAGATGTTTTTTCTCTGGAAAAGGGTTCAAAAATATGTTCCAGATATTCCTGTTTCATACCGATGCCTGAATCTCCAATCACTGTTCGAAATGTTGCACAGCCCTCTTTTTCCGGCTCGATCTCTGTAATGGTCATCACAACTTTTCCATATTCCGGAGTATACTTCACTGCATTCCCCAATATGTTTACAAATATCTCTTTCAGTTTCAGGGGGTCACCGATTACATTCTCATGAGTGATCCTCAGATTTTTTTCGAATTTCAGATGTTTTTTCTCCAGGGTGCCTTCTGTGATAATCTTAAGATCTTCATAAAGGCTTCTGATATTGCAGTCAGATTCCTGCAGCGATTCCTTTCCGCTCTCGATTCTCGCTGTCTCCAGAACATTGTTGATGATCTCAAGAAGATAGTTACTGGACTCTTTCAGCTTATAGAGATAATTCTCCGCCAGTTCTCTGTTATCCCAGTGACGTTTCATCAGCTCTGAAAAACCAATAATGGCATTCATAGGTGTTCTGAGATCATGAGACATATTAAAAAGAAAAGCCGTTTTTGCACGGTTTCCCTCTTCTGCCTGTTTCAGTGCATCTTTCAGCATGACCATTCTGGATACATCCAGAAATGTGGTGACAATAGCCCGTTCACCGTCCGGTGTTGTAAAGATCTGGGTTTTTGCCATTGAATGACATTCCTTCTCTGTATCTTTATTGATAATGCATTCATATTCCACATTATCATCTACATTCCGAAGTGCTTTCAGCTTGTCAATAGTGCCGGGATCCGGATAATATACTCCCCTTATGATCGGCCCCAGTTTGGACTGTACTTCTGCAATATCTGTATATCCATAAATCCTCAGTGCCTCTGCATTCATATGTATCAGCCTATGTCCCGGAAAGGTATATGCCATCAGCCCACAGTTCTGCACGTCCAGAAGATCTTTATAGTAATCTCTCTGAAGAAGATGTTCCTTACGCAGCGTATAATTCTGTTCTGCCAGCCGTTTCTCTGCCATCTTTTCTTTTTCCATCCGGACAGTCCGGGAAATATCCTGATGGAATCCTATAATACAGACTCTGTCTTTTTCCGCAAAATCTCTTTTTCCGCTGCAGCGGACATACATTTCGCCACTTATCGGATGAATATAACGGTAAACGATCTCTGTACGCTCCTCTGAAAGTTTATCAGAATATTCCAGGAACATTTCCATATCATCCTGATGAATATGTGCTCTGTGGAACAGAAAACGCTCCTCCGGAGTCATATCTGCTGAAATCCCCATCAGTTCATCTGTAACAGAATCCGCATAAAAACGTGGAGTTACCCCCTCTTTCTCTTCAAATTCGATCTTCCAGAATCCCAGTCTGGACTCTCTCAGAAGCTCCTCCATGTCACATCCGTCTAATAAACTCATTCTCTCCCATACCTTTCTCCCCGCCTGTTATCAGTAAAAACTGCAGCCGTTCCGTCCATGCTCTTTCACATAATAGAGAGCCTTGTCCGCATCTTTGAAAATACTTTCTCCCGGATTCTCTCTGTCTGCAAATGCTGCTCCCACACTCAGGGAAACCGGTGGAAGATCGTCCTCCGGGTTCAGAAGAAGGGCAAAAGAGCTCTTGCCTTCATCATATATCCTGATGATCTTGTCAAAATATCTTCTGTTCAGAAGTTCTGTCAGAGCATCATTCTCAGCTTCATGCCGGATCAGTTTCTGCGTCTCCTGAATATCCCTGTACATGGTGTTATAGGTTTCTGCCAGATTCTGTAATTCCGCTGCACCGATCACAGGAAAAATTTCACCATTCTTAATACTCTGGTTGTAGCTGAGAAGAGGCTTTACTATCAGTTTTCGTATTATTACGCTGATGATCACGATCAAGGCAACCAGAACTGCCATACAGCCTTCCAGTTTCTTCACGATTTCTTTGGAAATACGAATAGATTTTCCCTGAACATTTCTGGTAGTGTCTGCAAGAAGTGATTTACATTCCTGACATTTGTTGGTAATCCGTTCTTTGGCAGCCTGATAACTGTTGTTACTTACAAGCAGCTGGGCTGTACACATCTTACCGGTAGCAGAAAGATCGCTTTCTGGATATGACAGTTTGATATCCTGAATTTCCTGCGGCCATGCCTTCCTGGAAAGTCCGGTGTTTTCCACTACCAGACGCATAGCCTTATATTCAATGTTCATTAATTCTTCAGAGTTCTTATACGCCGCCTGGATCACATAATACATTTCTGTTTCGCCAAATTCTTTTTTTATGGACTCCAGGGAAGCTTCTCTTTTTTTACCGGTTTCCTTCTCTTTAAAATAATTATCCATGTACTGCTTCTCACCTGTCATGGTATACAGCCGTACCTGCTCCGTCAGATAATCAGACCCCTCCTGCATCTGTTTGGTCGCATCCTCGCAGGTAATATACTGTTCTGTCGCTGTCTTGATGGTATTGAATTCCCCCCAGCTCCACACAGCAATTCCCAGAAATATAAATGTGAGAAAAAAAGCAATCACCGTGCTCCAGGTGCTTACTTTTTCAATCCGGATCTTTTTCTTCATTTTTCCGATCCACCCCCGGACTTTTATCGTTACTGTTTATTTCACAGCCAGCATTTTTATGCGTTATGCACGTACATATAACACAAATTTTACTCTAATTTGTTTATTATGTCCAGTTCTTTAGTGAAAAAAGTGAACAGTAACCACCGTAGTACTTTACTCAGAAAATCTGTTATTCATGGAAAAGGATCTGGGAAAAATATCGGATCTTTCCGTCATCTGTCCAACATAGCATGTTTACCGCATCTGCCATTTTCTGGGCATTTACGCAATAGGCAGACATACAGGAATTATGTTTGTACGGACCTGCACTCATGATAAGAATGTCTGTTTTTCCTGCTTCTTTCATTTTTTCTGAAAGCTTTTCGGTAAGTTTGTTGTGAAAAAGCTTCGCCTTCTTATAATCCATAAGGCTGTCCTGGGTGGTCTGAAGCACCAGTGTTTTTTCATATTTAAGGGCACGTGCCTTCATCTCTTCCACAGTTCCGCTCTCCGGCGGACATGCAGGGTTCTTGTCATAATTACCGCAGGCATTCTCCTCACAGAAAACACGGTACTCCGGCATAAAAACCAGATTATCTGTATCCATTACTGCTGCATCGGAAAAGCCCAGTACCTTCGCTTCTTCTGTAAAATCCATGTTGATCACTCCTCTGATTTTTTATACCATCTATAGTGCCACATTTTTATCTGCTTTACAAGATACAGCACTGGAATTTCTGTGACCTTCGCTCACCAAAAACACCTCGCGGAATATTGCCAGTGAACAATAACTTACTGTTCACTCCCCATGTCATATACCTCACCCGTAAAACCGTACAGAAAATGCGGCAGATCACTCTGCCGCAAGTCTGATAAATTCTTCCATCTCTCTTGTCTTAAACTTATTCTTATGGTAAAAGATCTGCCGGTACATGGATATCTCCACATCTTCCACATGAAGAAGAGCGATACGTCCTTTCCTGATATCCCGCTCCACAGCCAGATAGGGAAGGAAGGAAAGTCCGTGATTTTTTTCCAGCATACGGATGATAAAGGCAGTGTCGCTGATCTCCAGCACCGGTGACAGGGCCTGCTTCTTAAGTGCCAGCTGCTGATCCAGGGCCTGCCGGTAATTGGCATTCCTCTCTGTGAGAAAAAAAGGCTCCTCCAGGATATCGTTAAGTTTCAGAGTTTTTCCTGCAAAGTCCGAATCTGCAGATGCCACGAACACCACGGGTTCTGCCTTCTCCATTACTTTGATCCAGTTCTGATCCCATCTCGGAGTGTCCAGTATGTAAATAAGATCCAGTCCATTATGCTCCATCATCCTGATCAGCTGCTCTGGCGTATCAATCGTTACCTGGAGACTAACTTTCGGATGAAGTCTTCGATATTTGGTAAGAACAGAGGGAAGCTTGGCTGTACACAGTGACTCGATGGTTCCGATATGCAGCGGGTTCTTCAATTCCGTATCGTCGTTCATTGATTTTCGCGCTCTGTTTATGTCATATAAGATCCGGTTGGCATGATCCAGGAATTCTTTTCCTGAAGAAGTAAGCACAACACGCTTGCCGGTTCTGTCAAAAAGACGGGTTTCCAGTTCATTTTCAAGAAGACGGATCTGGACAGTGATGGCTGACTGAGAGTATCCGAGGACTTCTGCTGCCCTGGAAAAGCTCTGAAGCTGTGCTACATGTACGAATGTCTCTAGCTGACGGATTTCCATGATTTTTCACCTTTTTTCTATGAAATTATTTCAACATGATAATGAAATCTATGAATTTGCCTTATTATTATATCAATGTTACAATATAATCACGAAGACGTCAATCGTATTTTTGTGCAACTTTACTAATTCTCGCTGTCCGTGTGACAGCGACACACAATGTTACTATTCACTGGCAATATCCTGCATTAAATAGTAACTGCATACTTTCATACTCAGGAGGAAAGAATCCAAATGGAAAAGAAAAAAATTAAGATCGGGCTTGTGCCGAAGCTGATCATTGCCATTATCGTAGGTATCCTATTCGGCCAGTTTCTTCCAGAAGGCTTCTGTCGCTTTGTTGTAACCCTTTCCGGATTTTTCAGCACATTTTTGAAATTCGTGATCCCTCTGATGATCCTTGCCTATGTAACTATGGGTATTGCAGATCTTTCACAGGGTGCTGGTAAGCTCCTTCTGATCACAGTGGCTCTGGCCTATGGTTCCACTCTGATCGCAGGATCTGCTTCTTACCTGGTATCATCCAATCTGTTCCCTCACTTTATGAGTGAAGGTGCACTGGATCAGATCGCAGCTACTGCCGACTCATCCCTGACACCGTTTTTCTCTATTACACTGGAGCCTGTCATGGATACTCTTTCTGCTGTTGCCCTTGCCTTTGTTATGGGGCTCTGTCTCTCTTCCATGCGTGGAAAAGAAATGGGAAACAGCCTTTATAACGGAATGAGCGACTTTTCCAAGATCATTGACAAAGTTCTTCATACGATCATCATTCCGCTGCTTCCGCTTTATATCTGCGGAACATTTACAGATATGACGATCTCCGGAAAAACCTTCGCGATCTTAAGCATCCTCTGGAAGGTATTCCTTGTTGTTATCATCATGCACCTGATCTGCATTACCATCCAGTTCCTGGTCGCAGGTACAGTAAGCAAGAAAAATCCTTTCACTTTGATCAAAAATCAGATTCCGGGATACACCACTGCTCTGGGAACACAGTCTTCCGCAGCTACCATCCCGGTCAACCTAGAATGTGCAAAGAATGACGGCGTGTGCGAGCAGATCCGCAACTTCGTAGTACCGCTCTGTGCAAACATCCATATGGCAGGTTCCATGATCACCATCACAGCCTGCGCAACTGCTGTTTGTCTTATGAACCAGCTGCCGATCAGTCTTGGTACTGTTGTTCCATTTATCATGACTCTTGGTGTTGCCATGGTTGCTTCCCCGGGTGCTCCTGGCGGTTCCATCATGACTGCTCTTCCATTCCTTTACATGGTATTCGGAGCTGAAGCCGGTGATCCGGACGGTGCAATCTGTGCGATCATGGTTGCCCTTTATATCACACAGGATTCCTTTGGAACAGCCTGCAATGTATCCGGTGACAATGCTATCGGCGTGATCGTTGACACTATTTATAAGAAATTTATTGCAAAAACACCACAGGAGATTTAAGTAAAATGTCTTTTATCAGTGTATTTGACGTTATGGGTCCGAACATGATCGGCCCTTCCAGTTCTCATACCGCAGGAGCTGCCCGGATCGCTTTCCTTGCTCAGAAAATGATCATGCCGCCCCTGAAAAAAGTGGAGTTCACCCTCTACGGATCTTTTGCCAGAACGTACAAGGGACACGGCACTGACCGTGCCCTTCTTGGAGGGATCATGGGCTTTTCTACTGATGATATGCGCATCCGGAATTCTTTTGACATTGCAAGAGACAGAGGTATCGACTTTTCCTTTACTCCTAATGAATCAGAAACGGATGTACATCCTAACACTGTGGATATCCATATGGTCAATGACCAGAGACAGGAAATGACTGTCCGCGGTGAATCGCTGGGTGGCGGCAAGGTCCGCATTGTTGAGATCAACCACGTAAAAGTGGATTTCACAGGCGAATACAGCGCGATCATCGTGATCCATCAGGATACCCCCGGTGTTGTGGCCTACATCACCAGATGCTTAAGTGAACGTAACATTAACATTGCTTTCATGCGTCTTTTCCGAGAATCCAAGGGAACTACAGCGTATACGATCGTAGAATCCGATGGTCATCTCCCTGAAGATATCGTAGAAAGCATTCACCGGAATGCCAACATCCATGATGTCATGGTTGTTCAGATGTAGGAAAAAGGAGGATGTGTTTTATGGATTTCAAAAATGCAAAGGAACTCCTTGCTCTCTGCCGGGAAAAAAATCTTCCGATTTCCGAAGTAATGCGCCAGCGTGAGATCCTGCTTGGTGAAACCACTGCTGAAATCGTGAACCAGCGCATGAACCGTGTTCTGGAGATCATGAAGGACGCTGCTTTTTCCCCCATCAAAGATCCGGTGATATCTATGGGGGGACTGATCGGCGGTGAAGCCCGAAGGCTCTGCGAATTTCATGACCAGGGAAAAAGTCTGTGCGGAAATGTCCTTGGAAAAGGTATCACCTACGCTATGGCAACTCTGGAGACTAACGCTTCCATGGGACTTATCGTTGCCTCTCCTACTGCCGGCAGTGCCGGGATCGTTCCAGGACTGATGCTTGCTCTTCAGGAGGTCTACGGCTTTTCCGATGAAAAAATCCGCCAGGCTCTTTTTAATGCAGGTGCCATCGGCTATCTTGCTATGCGCAATGCCACTGTGGCCGGTGCTGTCGGCGGATGCCAGGCTGAGGTTGGAATTGCTTCTGCCATGGCTGCTTCCGCTGCTGTAGAGCTTCTTGGCGGTACGCCCTTACAATGCACTTACGCTGCTTCCACAGTTCTTATGAACATGCTCGGACTTGTATGTGATCCCGTAGGAGGCCTGGTGGAATATCCGTGCCAGAACCGTAACGCAGCCGGTATTTCCAATGCCCTGATCGCAGCGGAAATGTCACTGGCAGGTATCACTCAGTTTATCCCTCTGGATGAGATGATCGATACCATGTACGCCGTGGGAAAAAAGCTTCCTGCAGAGCTTCGTGAGACTGCTCTTGGCGGCTGTGCAGCCACACCATCTGCCTGTGAGAAATGTCATCTTTGCAGCTGATGAGCAGAGTATAACCCATAATAAACAGGGCCCCGACTGAAATGACTCAAACAACAAAACGGAGAATTCCTGAACTTCTTTTTTAGGGAATTCTCCGTTTTCTTTTTTATAACAGGCATTCTGATCTCACATTCGCTGTTTATTCAGATTTTTTCAATTTTATTTCGTAGTTCCAGCATTCTATGATCCAGATTTGCAATTTCTTCTGCATATTTTTTTAATTCCGCTTCAATTTCCGCATTGTCTCTTTTTTTATAATACAACTCATATTCTAACACAGACCAGTAATCCATCGCAATAGTCCGAATCTTTGATGCAGCTGTCAATGGCTGCTGTTTTTTCTGCCGCCAGTTCAGGATGTTCCGGTTCTGCTGAACTGAATTCCTGAGCCTGCTCTTTTCTGATCTTCTTTGATTTCTTTTTTGACATAGTTTTTCCGTATGTTTTAATTTTACTTTCTAACTGATCTATTGTGTACCTTTCTATCTTATATGTAACTGCAGAAGTTTACATCAAATCAAAGTAAGACTATTGTTAATTATCTGCAAAAAATCCTTCTGAAAATCTGAATATCTCAGTTTTTCCAGAAGGATCTTTTTTACATCTTTATTATTTTACAGGAACTCCGACTGCAGTGCATCATATCCGGTCTCACCGGTTCGGATTCGGACAGCATTTCGGATCTCGTAGCTGAATATCTTACCATCGCCCGGATCACCGGTGAATGCTGCTTTCTGAATGGCATCAATAACTTTAATCTCCCAGTCTTCTGATGATACTACGATCTCAAACTTGATCTTCGGTTTCAGAAATACATCGATTTTAGAACCACGGACATATTCTGTATAGCCGCGCTGTGTTCCGCAGCCCATGATCTGGGTTACTGTAAATCCGTTTACCTGGATGTCATTTAACGCTGCTTTGACATCTTCCATTTTTTCTTCTCTTACGATTGCTTCTATTTTAATCAACATACTATAATCTCCTCTTTAACACCATCATTCACATTAACAGGAAATGGACTCTTATCAGTCAAATCCATTGAATGACGGATATGCATTCTCTCCATGCTGGGATGCGTCCAGACCAACCAGTTCTTCCTTCGGATCTACACGAAGCGGTGTAAAAATACGCACGATTCCAATACAGATCAGTGTTCCCACAATGGCAACAGCAATGGTGATCACAATACTTAAAACCTGTGCCAGAAACAGACGGTAATCTCCAAATACAAGGCCGTCCCATTTTGCAGCGGAATTGATCGAAGATTTTCCGAAAAGTCCGGTTGCGATTCCACCCCAGATACCACCTATACCATGACAGCCAAAAGCATCCAGCGCATCGTCGATCTTCAGCTTCTGTTTCAGAAGGATCACTGTAAAATAACAGATCGGGCTTACCAGAATTCCAATGATAAAGGATGCCCATACCGGCACGAATCCAGCTCCCGGTGTAATGGCTACCAGTCCGATAACAAGACCTGTGGATGCACCAACCAGTGTCGGTTTTCCCTCACGGATCACCTCAATCAGCATCCAGGTCAGCAATGCGCAGGCAGAAGAAATGCTACTGGTCATAAAGGCATGTGCTGCAAGTCCGTCTGCCTTCAGTGCACTTCCTGCGTTAAATCCGAACCAGCCAAACCACAGCATGGCTGCACCCAGGAAAACAAATGGAATATTATGGGTGCGGTAGGTTGCTTTTGCGTAGCCACGTCTCTGTTTAAGATAAATGGCCAGTACAAGTGCACTGACGCCGGAGCTGATATGTACTACATTTCCTCCTGCAAAATCCACTGAACCGATAGCTGCCAGAAATCCGCCGTCTCCCCAGACCATATGTGCCATAGGATAATACACGATCACAGACCAGATTGCAACAAAAAGAAACAGTGCTTTAAAACGCATTCTTCCAACAACAGCGCCTGTGATCAGTGCCGGTGTGATCATGGCAAACATCATCTGGAACGCTGCAAATACCAGATGCGGAATGGTATCTGCATAAGGTCCCGGCTCCCAGCCGACACCGTTCATGGCAAACCACCGGAAGTCACCGATAATCCCACCGTGGTTTCCACCAAAGGCAAGTGAATAACCAAACAATGTCCACATCACAACAGACAGACCCATGATCGCAGCACAGGCCATCATAGTATTAACAACATTTTTTCTCCGGACAAGTCCTCCATAGAAAAATGCCAGCCCCGGTGTCATAAAGAACACAAAGGCCGTACAGATCAGCATAAAACCAGTATCTCCTGCATTCATAATCATTCCTCCTCGATTCCCTCATTTATTTCTGCAACGCAAAAAGCGCCTGGAAACTTAATTTCCAGACGCCTTTGTCATGGGAGTTATCATAGCAGATAATTTTTTTGATTTCAAGAGTTTTTCTTTAATTTTCTTATTTTCTTACAGACTTACTATGTTTTACTGATATACTTTTTTATTTTCAGCAATCTGTCTGATACATTTTTTCAGCATCTTTTACAAGATCCACATTTTGATCAAACTTAAGATCAGCAGATGTGCCGGATAGAAAATATAGAAAAACCACTTGGAAAACTTCGGTGCTTTTTCAGATTTTTTTCCATTATAGAAGCAGATAATGATAATTCCTGATACTATGATTCCAATTGCTGAAAGCAATGCATGAAGCAATGCCTGTGCAGCCGGCAAAGTTTCGGCATAAGACGCGTAATTAAACGCAGCAAAAAGCACTGCTCCGATTCCATAAGCCTGAACCATTTTCTTTCTGTTTCCCCATGCTGCATGAAACCAGATTGTAAAAACTGGTGCCAGGATCGCCCAGTCCGAATAAACGGACAGAACCAGCAGAATGAGTGTAAGCGGAATCCTCCACTTACTTGCCATCATCTTATCCTGTATCACCAGGATCATGAAGCAGATAAACAGTGTAAATATCATATTCAGCTGTGAAAAATCAAATGCCATCATATAGGGAACCTGGGAGATTCCTGCAAAGATCAGAAGTCTCTCGCCATATTTTCTCCGGGAATGTGTATAGTAAAAACCTTCCACAAGGAAATAGCACATGGTAATGGCTGTGAAGTAGCCGATATCAACCAGTACTTCCCAGAGTATCGTGTTTTCCGGTAACAATACATTGGCGATATGGTTCAAAAGCATAGTAAAAATTGCCAGATATTTAATGGCATCCCGGGTCAGTCCCGGCTTTTCTGTTGTTGTCATGATCTTCTCCTTCTGTACAGAAAACTTCTCAGACCTTTAACATCTTCTGCACAATATAATACATTTATCTTACACTGATTTTCTGACTCATACAACTTTTTTGTTATTACTGGTCACCAAAAGGACAGTTGCCTTTTTCTTAAGGTAAGCTTATACTGTAGAAAGCGTGCTGTATTTTATATGGCAAAACTTCTCAGCAAACGTTGTAAAACAATAAATTCGGAAAGGAATTATCGATCATGATCCAGGATATCGCACCACATACCTATCACAACGAATACAAGCCTGTGGCCCCGGATAAAGGAAGCCACATCCTCGCCTATGAAGAAGGAAAGATCCTTATGAAAAAAGATGGCGAGACTATGACTCTTCCAAGCTTTGGAGAGCTGGAAGGAAAAGTTGAAAACCTATATGAGAATTATATCTATCTCTTCTCCGTTGACGAAGAGCATTTTTATCTGATCCCGGATCTTGACACCAGTCTCCTTCCTGGTTATCAGTTTGAAATCACAAGAGTTCTCCGCACAGCAGAGCCACAGTATCTGGCTTTCGCAGGAATCACCGGATATCAGCTCTTTCAGTGGTACAGCAAGCGTCGTTTCTGCGGCTGCTGCGGCCAGCCAATGGTACACGATAAGACAGAGCGCAAAATGATCTGTCCTTCCTGCGGAAACGGAGAATATCCGGTACTTTCCCCTGCTGTAATCGTAGGCGTTACCAACGGCGACAAGCTGATCCTCTCCAAATATGAGGGCCGAAATCACACCCGCTACGCCATGATCGCAGGTTTTGCCGAGATTGGCGAGACCATCGAAGAGACCGTTCACCGTGAAGTTATGGAAGAGATCGGCATAAAGGTCAAAAATCTCCGCTACTACAAGAGCCAGCCATGGTCTTTTTCCGGCACTCTCCTGTTCGGCTTCTACTGTGACCTAGACGGCGATGACACCCTCACTGTAGACCACAATGAACTCTCCATGGCCTCCTGGTTCAATCGGGAAGACATCCCGGATGAGGGCGATAATATCAGCCTTACCAAGGAAATGATGATGGCGTTTAAGCACGGAAGGGCCTGAAATAATTCCATAAAAACTTCTCCATTGTAATATTTCTGGACACAAAAAAGCACCGACGTTCTGCTGTAAATTCAACTGAACGTCGGTGTTTCTTTTATTCTGACTGCTATGATATTATTTCTCCGCTGTCAGATGCCAGATATCTCTGTTGTACTCCTCGATAGTTCTGTCTGAAGAAAAGTATCCTGCTTTTGCGATGTTTACAAGCATCTTCTCTGCCCATGCGGTTCTGTCCTCATAATCGCACAGTGCCTGATCTTTCACCTTTGCATAATCCTCGAAGTCAAGAAGAGTCATGAACCAGTCTTTGCTTACGATCTCGTGATGCAGTCTTCTTAAATGCTCCTCACTTCCGATAGCAAGAAGTTCATTTCCAATGATGAAATCTACTGCGTGGCGGATACGCTCGTCTTTGTCGTAGAAATCTTTTGCACAGTAATCTGCTTTCTCATAGTGATTGATAACCTGCTCACTGGACTCACCGAAGATATAGATATTATCCTTACCTACCAGCTGGCTGATCTCCACATTTGCACCATCCATAGTACCAAGTGTCACAGCACCGTTAAGCATAAATTTCATGTTTCCGGTTCCGCTGGCTTCTTTGGATGCAAGAGAAATCTGCTCGGAGATATCGCAGGCCGGAATCAGCTTCTCTGCTGCACTTACATTGTAGTTTTCCACCATAACAACCTTCATATATGGAGAAACTTCCGGATCATTGTTGATAAGTTCCTGTAAGCAGAGGATCAGGTGGATAATGTCCTTTGCGATAACGTATGCAGGAGCTGCTTTTGCGCCGAAAATGAAAGTTACCGGGCGCTGCGGCTTCTCGCCTGCTTTGATCTTCAGATAACGGTCAATAATGTAAAGTGCATTCAGCTGCTGACGTTTGTACTCATGAAGACGTTTGATCTGGATATCATAAACACTGTGAGTATTGATTTCCTCGCCTGTGTTGGCTTTAATAAACTCTGCACATCTCTTCTTTGCATCCTGTTTGATCTTCAGGATATTTGCAAGAACATCCTGGTTTCCTTTGAAGTCAAGCATCTTGTCAAGCTCAAAAGAATCTTTGCGGAAGCCGTCACCGAGCATGGATGTGATGTACTCTGTCAGCGGATGGTTGCAGTGAAGAAGCCATCTGCGGAAGGTGATTCCATTTGTCTTATTATTAAATTTATCCGGATAGATCTCATAGAACTGATGAAGCTCTGTTTCCTTCAGTATATCTGTATGAAGGGATGCAACACCGTTGATGGAAAATCCGTAATGAATGTCCATATGTGCCATGTGAACCAGGTCGTTCTTATCAATGATTGCAAGATTCTCCTGCGGATATTTTGCTTTGATACGCTCGTCCAGTTTGCGGATGATCGGCATCAGATGCGGAACAACCTCCTCAAGATAGGAGATCGGCCATTTCTCAAGTGCCTCTGCAAGGATGGTATGGTTGGTATAAGCGCACACATGAGATACAATCTCACAAGCCTCCTCAAATTCGATTCCGCGCTCTGTAAGAAGACGGATCAGCTCCGGAATTACCATACTCGGATGTGTATCATTGATCTGAATCACTGCGTAATCAGCAAGGTCATGAAGATTGCAGCCTTTTGCTGTTGCCTCATCCAAGATCAGCTGTGCTGCATTGCTTACCATGAAATACTGCTGATAAATACGAAGCTTTCTTCCTGCGTCATCACTGTCATCCGGATACAGGAACAGTGTCAGGTTGTGGAGCAGATCCTTCTTATCAAAGGAGATTCCCTCGCCTACAATGCTCTCATCTGCAATATCAATATCAAAAAGACGAAGCTTGATCGCTTTGTTCTCATATCCTGCTACATCAATATCATACAGTGTGGATTTCAGCATAAATCCCTTAAACGGTACATAGTAGGAAATTCCTGCATCTGTAAGCCAGCTCTCCGGCTCGATCCACGGGTTCGGTGTCTCAAACTGAAGATGATCTTTAAACTCCTGTTTAAAAAGTCCAAGGTGATAATTAAGGCCGATTCCTTCACCCGGAAGACCTAAGGTTGCGATGGAATCCAGGAAGCAGGCTGCCAGTCGGCCAAGTCCACCGTTTCCAAGAGATGGCTCCGGCTCGATCTCCTCGATCATGGAAAGCTCTTTACCGTTCTCTTTAAGATATTTTGAAACTTCATCATAAACACCCAGATTGATCAGGTTGTTGGAGAGCAGTTTACCGATGAGAAACTCTGCGGAAATATAATAAATTTTCTTTTTTCCGTCCTGATAACCGCGACCCTTCAGCTGCTCTTTTGTCCAGGAGAGAAGTCCGTGATAGATTTCCTCGTTTGTACAATCTTTTACATTTTTGTTATATTTGTCTTCAAATACTTTGCTTAATGTTTCCATTTTTTGATCTCCTTTCATGGATCTTGATGGGATGAAATATGTTTTTACAAGGTTGTTTGCTTTGTTTTTGATGATATTAGGATATCACGCATTTCCTTTCAAAAATATAACAATCCTGTCATGATATGCAAGATATTTGTCAGACTGTTTTTCCCTTTTTACTGCAGCTCTGCATAGAAATGTAACCGGGACATGTGCGACTGCTGCGTGAGCTTTCTCATATCTGTCTCATACTCTTCCTGTACTTATGCGGCGAAACTTTATTGGACTGCTGAAATTTCTTGATAAAATAGCTTGTACTATTAAATCCCACCTGCATGGCTATCTCCGTCACAGGTGCATCGGAATGTGTCAGAAGGTACTTCGCCTTCTCCATACGGAAGTCATTGATGTATTCCACCAGGGTTTTTCCCGTATACTGGCGGAAAAGCTTCATAAAATAATACTCACTGTAATTGGAAAGTCCGGAAAGCTCTGAAACGGTAAGATTCTCCTGATAGTGAAGGCTGATATGATCCAGCACTTCCTTTACTGCTGCAAGACTTTTATTCTGTTCTGTACTTACCGGGATAATATAATGCTTTGTCAGCATCTCATAAAAGAAATCAAAGAACAACATTTTCAGCTTCACATAAAAATATGGCTCTTTCTCCGTATGACAGTCATGGATCTCCTGAAAAATTTCCCGAAGCTTCTCATAGCCGGAATCTCCTTCTTCTATATGATGACAGAATTCTGCCTTGTTTTCTATTAATGGTGATACCACACATTCCTGGCAGATATCTCCCGGCTGACCTGCAAGGAATCCCAAGCTGAAAACTACGCTCTTATAATAAAGAGGCTTCTTAAGATCGGTTCTCATACTGTGGAGAACTCCACAGTTCACGATCAGGATGTCCCCTTTTTTCAGACGGATACTTTCCCTGTTCAGTCTGGCAAAACCGCTGCCTTTTTCAATATACATGATCTCCATCTCACTGTGCCAGTGGTCATACAGTGCATGAAAGATCTCGCAGTTTCCCGTATAGGTTTCCACCGGCAGTTCAAAGGAACCGTGAGGACTTAATTCTTTTAGGTTATCATCCACTTCAGATACGTGAAGAGGATTTTTTTCGGATGTGTCTGTTTCTGGCATGATTTCCTCCGTGATCAATATCTGTCCAGCGGATATTCTCATTCCACTGTACTGGCATAATAATCCGTTTATTTCTCTTAGTGTAAAGGATATTTGCAGCCATGACAATATTATATTTTTCCGTTTTCTTTTTTATGACGTTACTGTTACTCCGTTCTCAGCAACACGCCTCGCAATGCACTTCCACAAACAGCAATCTTGACTTTTCCCCTTCCAACTGCTATATATAATATTTAGTATAAAATAATTTGACTTTAAAAGGAATGAAAACTGCTATGAATCCATTGAAAAAAGCTTACTGCCGGATTTTTCAGAACATCTTTAAATTCGCCCTTCCACTGCTTCCTTACCGCAATCCGAAGATCATCGGAAGTGTCAAAGGAATCCCGGAAGTTCTGGAAAAAAGAGATTATAATAATGTACTTATCATCACAGATGCAGGGATCCGAAGCCTTGGCCTTACGGAGCGTCTGGAACAGACGCTGAAGCGAAGTTGCATCTCTTATCATATCTACGACAAAACCGTTGCCAATCCAACAACCGTCAATGTAGACGACGCTCTTCACATGTATCTGGATAATGACTGCCAGGCGATCATTGGTTTTGGCGGCGGTTCCAGTATGGACTGTGCCAAAGCCACAGCAGCCCGCATTGCCAAACCGCATCAGTCTCTTGCTCAGATGAAGGGAATCCTGAAAATCCACAAAAAGCTTCCTCTTCTCATCGCTATTCCTACAACTGCCGGAACCGGAAGTGAAACAACACTTGCAGCCGTGATCACAGATGCACAGACCCGGCACAAATATGCCATCAACGATTTTCCGCTGATCCCACGCTACGCAGTCCTTGATCCAAAGGTTACCTTAAGCCTTCCACCGTTTATCACAGCTACAACCGGAATGGATGCCCTGACCCATGCAGTGGAAGCGTACATCGGCAACTCCACCACGCCAGGCACAAGAAAAAATGCCCTGGATGCTGTCAGACTGATCTTCGAAAACCTAGATACCGCCTACACAGACGGCAATAATATTGAAGCAAGACGAAATATGCTCCGCGCTTCCTATTTCGCAGGCTGCGCCTTCACCAAATCTTACGTTGGATATGTCCACGCAATTGCACATTCCCTTGGTGGAAAATATAATGTTCCACACGGACTTGCCAATGCAGTGATCCTGCCTATGGTGCTGGAAACATACGGAGATTCCATCACTCACAAGCTCCGCAACCTGGCTGTAACTGCAGGTCTCTGCGACAAACATGAGGATGATAAAACTGCTGCACAGATGTTTATTGATGCTGTAAAAGATATGAAAAAACGCTTCGGTATCGGTGATCACATCCCTGAGATCCAGGAAACAGATATCCCGGAACTTGCTCATTATGCAGACAAAGAAGCCAATCCGCTGTACCCGGTTCCTGTGCTGATGGATGCCGGTGAACTTGAGACATTATATTATCGCCTGATGCCGCCAGTCAGTAATTCCTGAGTATCAACTCACACAACATTTTCAGAAAGGAGCTTCAATCCATGGAAAAAGAACAGATCACCCGGCTTTTAGATAAACAACGCCAGTACTTCTACTCCGGCGCAACTTTAAATCTTGATTTTCGTATCAGCGCCCTGAAACGTCTTCGTGCCTCCATCCGAAAACACGAGCATCAGATTCACGCTGCTCTGAAAAAAGATCTTGGAAAAAGCAATTTCGAGAGCTACATGTGCGAAACCGGTCTCGTGCTTTCTGAGATCACACATATGCTGAAAAACATCCGCTCCTATGCAAAAGAACAGACCGTTCCCACTCCTCTGGCACAGTTCCACTCCCGCAGTTTCCGCAAACCATCCCCATATGGCGTGGTCCTTATCATGAGTCCATGGAACTATCCGTTCCTTCTCACAATCGAGCCTCTGGTCGATGCCATTGCAGCCGGAAACACTGCCATTCTGAAACCAAGTGCTTACTCACCGGCTACAAGCGAAGTGATCCGCCTTCTGATCCACGAATGCTTTGATGAAAAATATGTTGCTACTGTCACAGGCGGACGCGCGGAAAACACCCATCTTCTCAGCCTGCATTTTGATTACATCTTCTTTACAGGAAGCCAGGCTGTAGGAAAAGATGTTATGCGAAAGGCTTCTGAATACCTTACCCCAGTTACTCTGGAGCTCGGCGGAAAAAGCCCCTGCATCGTGGATAAAACCGCTAATCTCCGCCTTGCAGCAAAACGTATCGTATTCGGCAAGTTCCTGAACTGCGGACAGACCTGCGTAGCACCGGACTATATCTACTGTGATCCGGAGATCAAAGATGCCCTGGTTGCAGAACTCCGCAGACAGATTACTCGTCAATATGGAAAAGAACCGCTCAAAAACCGGGACTATGGAAAGATCATCAATGAAAAGCATTTCGACCGTATCAACAGCCTCATTGACCCGTCCAAAACAGTGTGCGGCGGCAGCTCCGACCGTAAAACCCTCCAGATCGAACCAACGATCCTGGATAATGTAACCTTCGATGATCCGGTCATGCAGCAGGAGATCTTCGGCCCGGTACTCCCTGTCCTCACCTACGACTCTCTAGGAAGTGCTGTCACCAGGATCAACTCCATGCCCCATCCCCTGGCTCTCTACATCTTCACCAGCGACGAAAAAAACGCCCGGGAAGTAACTTCCCGGTGCGGTTTCGGCGGCGGCTGCATCAATGATGTTCTCATTCATCTCGCAACCAGCAATATGGGCTTCGGTGGCTTCGGAGAAAGTGGCATGGGTTCCTACCACGGAATCGACGGTTTCCGGACTTTCTCCCATTACAAGAGTATTGTAGATAAGAAAACATGGATTGATCTGCCTATGCGGTATCAGAAATATCGGAAGATCTATGAAACAATGGTTAGAATGTTTATGCGG
Source organism: Blautia schinkii (assembly GCF_013304825.1). Lineage (GTDB taxonomy): Bacteria > Bacillota > Clostridia > Lachnospirales > Lachnospiraceae > Blautia_A > Blautia_A schinkii_B. The sequence continues at coordinate 38,709 of NZ_JAAWUO010000014.1, forward strand.
TAACTATGTTCTTTCATATAAAAACTGCCAGAGTACAGTACCTGAAAATACTGTCCCCTGGCTTTTTTTTAATTACCGCTTCCTGTGCGGAAGTTTACTTTCTTCTGTATCTGATGAGCCATCCCATAACCATAAGTTCCATAAACGCCCGTATGCCAGCCCTTCGCCTGGCCTTCCGGATCGTAATGATAACTATGTCTGGTATATCCATCCCAGGCTCCGTCATCTGCTTGATAACGGGGCAGCATTCTTTTTGTGTCCTTTAAATTATTTTTTCTGTAATTTCAATACTTCCTCAATCGGTAATCCCGAGAACTTGGAAATATCTTCTGTAGAAAATCTTGGATTTTCCAACATTGACTGTGCGGTAAGCAAAGCCTGTTCCTGAAGACTTCTTGGAGCTGTCCAAGAGTCCGTTCCGAAATATACGACTACCGTTATGACTGGTATCAGCCGATCATTACTGTAAAATCCGGTAAGATATTCTCCGGAAGTAGGGGCCCGTTGATCGGCTTCTCTGTGTGATCTTTGGTGATTGTATCCTCGGTACCCACAGGTTTCGTCACCTTTGATCTTGTTATGTAATCAGATGCTATTTTCTATCTGATTCACATACAGCGTAACATAGTTTTCCCTTTCTGAAAAGGATAATATTTCCCAACCTTATCAGAAAATGATCGGTATTATATAGATTCCAAGTGCTATAACAGTTGCAATTACAGTAGCAATTTTCCAGATATTATATTCTTTGTCCATTTTGGCTTTTTCTTCTGGTGATGGCTCTTCGATGGTTCCGATTTCTTCTTCAATGCTTGGTATCTTATTTTCATGTTTTCTTGTAAAGATCGCCCAGTAAATGATTGCTGCGACTGTTACGACTCCTGATGTGATAAGAGCTACTTTGTCTGCAAAGATCAGCATAAATGCGTAGATCACAATGGTAAAAATACAGCCAAATTTTCCGCCTGGAGCTACATATGGACGTTTCATATCCGGGCAGTGTTTCTTAAGTCCCAGATAAGCCAGACAGCCGATGATGTAGCAAAGCGCCAGTGAGATCAGTGATACGGATGCAATATAGTTGATGGATCCTGTTGCAATCAGGATAATGTTGATGATACCTACAACAAGAACTGCCATGTACGGTGTTTTGTATTTTGGATGTACTTTGCAGAGGAATGACGGCAATGATTTATCTTCAGCCATTGTGTAAATGTATCTGGCCGGTGCTGCAATTCCAGGGTTAATGGTGGAAAGGTCGCCGCCAAATGCAATACCGATGCAAAGAAGAATGATCGGAAAACCGACAAGTCCGGCTGCTTTCAAGCCTTCTGCATAAGGTGCATCAGCAACTGCAAGCAGATGATAATAGTTATGCGGTACAAGACCTACAAGAAACCACTGGAACAGTGCGTTGCACACAAATACAAGAAATACGGAAATTTTTAATGCTCGCGGCAGTGTATACTGCGGATATTTTGTCTCGGCTCCCATGGATACGCAGGTTTCAAAACCTGTGTAGCACCACCATACAAGACCGAAAATGTACATCATTTCTTTGAATGGCGGCAGGGAATCCATTGCAATGCCTCCGAAATATTCCAGATGGATCTTCGGAATCATGTACAGGAACCATGCAATGGCACAGCCCCAGAAAAAGAAGATAAATCCTGTCTGAGCTTTGCCTGACATCTCAATTCCCTTAAAGTTCAGTACCAGAAAAAACAGTACCAGGATAATGGCAATGATACGAGAATCCACGCCTTCCAGGTTGATTCCAAACTGTCCGAACAGTATCTTGAAATAGTTGGAAAATGCAAGTGTCTCACCAGCTCCGATACCAACAACGGAAATGATGTAATGCCAACCTGCAAGGTTAGCCCATACACGGTTCAGGCCACGTTTTGCATAGTTGTAAGTTCCTCCTGCACAAGGCAGTGCAGCTGACATCTCACCGTAAATCAGGCATGGCCAGACTGAGATCAGAAGTGCCAGAAATGTGATCACGATGATCCATGATCCTACGTGTCCGATCTGAGCTGATCCGCATGTAAAAAGTCCTACACCGACAACCGTTCCGATGGTCATGCTGATAGATTCTTTCAGGCCCAGGGCCCGGACTAACTGTGTTTCGTTTTTTTCCATAATGTTGCTCCTCCTTTGTTCCCTCGTGCTTCAATAATAAAGTCTTTTTATATGAAGAAAAGGAGCCCGGATTTTTTTCATTCCGTGCTCCTTTGCAACCGTTACTCTGCGTTTGAAAATTCAACGCCGCTTTTCTTTTTTTCAAGGATCTGTGTGATCAGATCAACGATATGTGCTGCCGCCTCTACCGGCGGCACTCCGTGCCTGCTGATGTTGGAAACAACTGTGTATTCCGATTCCAGCATATCCGGCCTTGCATGATAGGCAATGTAAGCTGACATGCTTTCTGAAGTGAGAAGTCCGGGCCGTTCTCCAATTAAAACACAGGTAACTTCTGCTCCCAGAAGAGGCCCTATCGTCCTTGCGGTATTAACTCTGCAGTACCGTACAAAAAATGGTGTTCCCACTGTGATACCTCTGTCTTCCAGACCCATTTTTATGGTAGGAAAAAGATCCGGGATATTGGCTGCGATAGATGGTGAACAGAGTCCGTCACCAAAATAAATCTGGACTTTTGGATTATGTACACAGTTTTCGGAGATCTTTTTCCGGGCATCCGGAAGAAAAATCCTTCCCCAGTCAGGCCGCAGCAGCATCTCGTGCTTGTCAGAACATTTTGTACGTACTTCAAAAACTCCCAGTTCTTTTACAACTTCCTCGGGTACTTCATTGAATACTGCATCATTGGCAGCTGCATGAGAAGCCAGAAAACGAAGCTGTGCTTCTGTTGTATATCTTGGACCGCAATGGCCGATTCCAATTCTTGCAGGAGTGGCATGTTTCATTTTCCACATTTCCTTGAGATTATGGGGATGATCTACCTGCATGTAATCCATAATATCTGTTGCTGTAATATCTCTTAAACATCCTGCTGCACTGCTCATATCCTGCACCTCCTGTTTATTCTATCTCATATCAAAAAACATGGACGGGTCTCCGGCATTTTTTCCCAGATGACCGTTTTCCCAGAATCCTCTTTTTTCCAACCATTCCCTGAATTCCGGAATGGGCTGTTTTTTCAGAAGCTGGCGTACACTTGCCACGTCGTGATAACTGGTAGACTGATACATCAGCATAATATCATCTGCCTGCGGAAGTCCCATTACATAATGGACACCTGCTGTTCCAAGAAGCGTAAGGATCGTCTCCGAATCGTTCTGGTCTGTTGGCATGTGGTTTGTATAGCAGACATCACATCCCATGGGAAGCCCGTGGAGATGTCCGCAGAACACATCTTCCAATGCTGCCCTTGTCAGCTGCTTGGTGTCATAGATGTATTCCGGTCCCATGAAACCTACTACTGTATTGATCAGAAATGGATGGTAATGTCTTGCCAGACCGTAGCACCTGCATTCCATTGTCTGCTGATCTGCTCCGAAAGCTGCGGAAGAGGAAAGCTCTGAACCCTGTCCTGTCTCAAAATACATTACATTCGGTCCTTTTGCATGGCCTCTGTCTTTAAAAAGTGCGTCTGCTTCTTCCAGCATGAAAGTCGTCACTCCAAATGCGGACAATGCTGCTTCTGATCCTGCAATGGACTGGAAACAGAGATCTGCACTTCCCTGTCCGGATCGTAATGCCTCCATCTGGGTTGTCACATGGGAAAGAACACATGTCTGAGTCGGAATCTCATATTTATCACGTATATCTCCAAGTACTTTCCAGATGGCCAGTGTGCTGTCCACGGTATCAATTGCCGGATTCAGACCGATCACTGCATCACCGGAACCGTAGCTTAAACCTTCCAGAGTACTTGCCGCAACGCCCTCTGCATCATCTACCGGGTGGTTTGGCTGAAGTCTTGCTGCCAGAACATTTTCACCTCCAATGGTTGTGTTGCAGGTAGCTGTGATATGAAGCTTGCTTCCTGCAAGGATCATATCCATATTTCCCATGATCTTGGAAATTCCGGCGATCACTTCACTTGTCATTCCTCTGGACGCCCGCAGGATCATTTCACTTGTTGTGCTGTCACTTAAGATCCACTCCCTCATTTCCTGGATGGTTTTTCCCTTGATTTCCGCATATACTTGCTCATCAATATCGTCCTGGATGATCCTTGTTACTGCATCTTCTTCATACGGGACAGAAGGATGATTCCGGATATCTGCCACTGTCAACTGTCCAAGAACTTCTTTTGCTGCAATTCGCTCCAACGTACTTCCGGCACATACACCGGCAAGTTCATCACCCGATTTTTTCTCGCTTGCTTTCGCAAGAAGTTCTTTTACATCTTTAAATTCATATGTCTGACCCAGCATTACTGTTTTTAATATCATTCTCAACACCTACCCGTTAAATATTAAAGTTTTTACAACTGCCGGAATTACAGTTCCTGATGCTACCGGCTCTCCCAGATCAATGAAGTCTCCACTTTCACAGTGGATCCCGTCAATACAGATAATATCCCGCTTTCCCTTCAGCCTGTGCCCCAGAGCCTGACCTACTGCTTTTCCGATGTCTTCTTCAAACACTACGATCAGCGGCTGCTTTTCCCTGCATTCTTTTTCATACTGGGAAACGATCTTCTCCGCGATCTCCTGTACCTGTTTAAAAGACGGGCATTTCAGACCTTTCATGGATATGGCTGTCTGGCGGTCTTCTGACTGTTTTTCCATGTAAAGCTGCATCTCTCTGTAAATGTTTTTGTCCAGATCCGGGATATCCTCCGGTCTTTCCAGCAACGGCCGGACTACCGGGATATTTTTCATTGGAAAAAGATCTGCCGTATATTCAATGGTACTGCCTGAAATATCCATGCTGTAATTTCCGGCTCCGATCACTGTAGCCCGCATGGTCTCTCTGGCATTTCTCACGTCCGCACTCTGAAATGAAGGATTTTTCCTGATGGCCTGAGCCAGGAGTATACCGATATCTCCATATCGGAAAACATCTTCCTCTTCCCCGAAACATGCTGCTACGCCTCCTGAAAAAGTAAGGATCTCCGGTTTCTTCCGGCAGCTGATCAGATGATTGGCTTTCATATGTTCCAGAAGATCCTGCTGTGTTTCGGATATTCCATTTATGCCTACTGACTGTGCCAGGATCTCTGCCATGGCATCTGTCAGAGTTCGTAAGCCTCTTTCTTCAGCTCGCTTTCCTTCTCTGATGTCAAGTTTCATTTTATCTGCCAGCCACCGGATCTTCGGTGCCACATATGTAAGAAACCCATCCTGTATCTGTACCAGCCTTCCGCCGATATCCAGACATGCGGTGTCAAGCATATGTCCGTTTTCAAAAAAACAGATGTTACTGGTTCCGCCTCCGATGTCCAGATTCGCCACAATACTTCCGGTATCCTTTGAAAGCTGTGCTGCACCTGAGCCTTTTCCCGCAAGAACAGATTCCAGATCTGCACCAGCCGTAGCAACTACGAAATCTCCTGCAATTCCTGAGATAGCTTTTACCACATCTTCCGCATTTTTCTTTCTGGAGGATTCACCTGTAATAATCACTGCTCCTGTACTGAGATCTGAAGCCTTGATCCCTGCTTTTTTATATTCTCCGTCGATAATATCATGAACCTTTTCTCCGTCGATCTCATCTCTGGACAGAAGCGGTGTGAAATATACCTTGCTTCTGTAGAACACATCCTTCGATATCACTTTGATCTGCGGGATTCTGCCGAATCCGCCTGTATTCTGCAAGAGCATGCGGCTGAAAACCAACTGCGTGGTGGATGTTCCGATATCAATTCCTGCACTCAGGATTTCCTCTTCTTTCACAGTTTCACCTCCCTGATCTGTCCCAGAAAACCTTAACGCTGATCTTATACGTAAAAAGAGCACCAGCCTTAGGCTGATGCTCCGTTGCATATTCTCTGATTACTGTTCATTCATTTTTATGTCTTTCAAGAAAGTAACTGCATTATAGCATAGCATTTCCTAACCTGCAATTTGATTTTTTCACAAAATCAGAGAACATTTTTCATATTTTTTTGTAATATCATGACAAATTGTACTTTTTTATTAAATTATACTATTCCAGAAATATTTTCCGAATTTTCTCACTCTAGACCACGAATTGCATCCTTCATCTCTTTCACATAATCCTTAACTTTCGGCACACAATCCTTGCCGTAAGCTCCGCAAAGCTTTACAATGGCAGATCCTACAATGGCTCCGTCGGACTGGTCAGCCATCTTTTTTGCCTGCTCCGGGGTGGAGATTCCGAATCCTACTGCACATGGGATGTCTTTCTGGGCTTTTACCAGCTTCACCATGGCTCCGATATCTGTGGTAATGTTGGTACGCATTCCTGTTACTCCAAGGGAAGATACGCAGTAAACAAAGCCTTCTGCTTCTTTGGCGATCATGGCGATTCTCTCATGGGAGGTCGGTGCGATCAGGGAGATCAGGTCAAGACCGTACTGTTTGCACACAACGTCGAACTCTTCTTTTTCCTCAAAAGGAACATCCGGAAGGATCAGTCCGTCCATTCCAGCTTCTGCTGCACGCTTGATGAAACGCTCTGTTCCGTAGGAAAATACTACGTTTGCGTAGGTCATGAATACCATTGGGATTTTTGTGTTTTTACGGATTTTTTCTACCATTGCAAAAACTTTATCTGTAGTCACGCCGCCTGCAAGTGCGCGGACATTGGCCTCCTGGATCACAGGCCCTTCTGCTGTGGGATCAGAGAACGGGATTCCAAGCTCGATCAGATCTGCTCCGGCTTCCTCCATTGCATAAACCAGCTGTTCTGTTATCTCCAGAGACGGATCTCCACAGGTTAAAAAAGGAATAAATGCTTTTCCGTTTGCAAATGCTTCTGTAATTCTCTTATTCATGAATATCCTCCCCTCTGTAGCGGGCGATCGCCGCACAGTCCTTATCTCCACGTCCTGAAATGGTAACTACCATGATCTTGTCTTTTCCAAGTGTCGGTGCGATCTTTTTCGCATAGGCCACTGCGTGAGCACTTTCGATCGCAGGGATGATTCCTTCTGTTCTGGAAAGATACTCAAAAGCATCTACTGCCTCGTCGTCTGTTACAGGCACGTATTCTGCTCTTCCGATATCATAAAGGTGTGCATGCTCCGGTCCTACTCCCGGGTAATCCAGACCTGCGGAAATAGAGTATACCGGTGCGATCTGACCGTATTCATCCTGGCAGAAATAGGATTTCATGCCGTGGAAGATTCCAAGGTGGCCTGTTGCAATGGTTGCTGCTGTCTCGGCTGTATTCACGCCACGTCCTGCTGCCTCACAGCCGATAAGACGAACATCTTTATCCTCAATGAAATTATAGAAGGTTCCGATGGCATTGGAGCCGCCGCCTACGCAGGCCAGAACAACATCCGGAAGTCTGCCCTCTTTTTCCAGCATCTGCTCTTTAATCTCCTTGGAGATCACTGCCTGGAAATCACGGACGATGGTCGGGAACGGATGTGGTCCCATAACAGATCCCAGTACATAGTGGGTATCTGAGATACGGTTTGTCCACTCACGCATTGTCTCGGAAACAGCATCTTTTAAGGTTGCTGTTCCACTTGTAACTGCATGGACTTTTGCTCCGAGGAGACGCATTTTATATACGTTCAGAGCCTGACGTTCCGTGTCTTCTTTTCCCATGAAAACCTCGCACTCCATACCCATTAAAGCTGCTGCTGTTGCGGTTGCAACACCATGCTGGCCGGCTCCTGTCTCTGCGATGACACGCGTCTTGCCCATTTTTTTTGCAAGAAGTACCTGTCCCAGAACGTTATTGATCTTGTGGGCTCCTGTGTGGTTTAAGTCTTCTCTTTTCAGATAGATCTTTGCTCCGCCAAGGTCCTCGGTCATATGTGCCGCATAGTAAAGACGGGATGGTCTTCCTGCATATTCATTTAGAAGCTCTGTGAGCTCACGGTTGAATTCCGGGTCGTTTTTGTAATGGTTGTATGCTTCCTCAAGCTCCAGAACGGCGTTCATCAGTGTTTCCGGGATGTACTGTCCGCCATGGATGCCGAATCTTCCTTTTGACATGTTATATTTCCTCCTTTATGTTCCTCACGGTCTGTACCGCTTTTAATATTTTATTCGGGTCTTTGTGACCGTCGGTTTCCACGCTACTGCTTAAATCTACTGCCCAGGGATGAAACAGATGTATGGCTGTTTCCAGATTGTCACAGCCCAGGCCTCCGGCCAGAAACCAGGGACGTTTGATCGCCGGTACCAGACTCCAGTCGAAAGTTTCTCCTGTTCCTCCTGCGCCCTGATCCAGAAGAATATAGTCTGCTTCCGAACAGATCGCTTTCTTTATATCTGCTTCTGTTTTTATGGAAAAAGCCTTTATCAGAAGCTGGTCTGTCATGGTCTTAAGCTGTCTTATATAATTCTCGTCTTCCTGTCCGTGAAGCTGTGCCAGTGCAATGGTTCCTTCGTTTAAAAGCTGTGCGGGAAGCTCCACCGGTGCATTGACGAATACGCCTACCGGCAAAATACTCTCATCCAGTTCTTTCCGAAGAGTCTTCAGCCGGTCCACTGTGACGTTTCTCCTGCTTTTCGGGAATTCTACAATGAATCCACAGAAGTCCGGTTTGGCCTGGTTCACTGCCTGGATGTCTTCCGGGCGGGTGAGACCGCAGATCTTGATTCTGGTTCTGCTCCCATGTTTCAACTGTTGTTCTCTCATATTCAGCCAATCCTGCCCTTTCTGTCTGACCCTGCACCTTCCTGTTTCGTTACTGTTTGCTGTTGATCAGCTCTGTTACTTATTTGCTCTATTCTTTCGTTTGACCTTTATACAAGTGCTCCGCCATTCAGCTTTTCCAGTGCCGCTTTCTTATCCGCGCTTCGCATCAGGGTCTCACCGATCAGGACTGCCCCTACCCGGTTTCTTTCCAGAATAGCGATATCTCCTGCGTTTTTGATTCCGCTTTCTGAAACGAACACTACATTATCCGGTGCCAGATTTCTCAGACGGATGCTGTTATTCATATCAACATTAAAGGTTTTCAGATCACGGTTATTGACTCCGACGATCTTTGCACCTGCTTTTAATGCTCTTGCTACTTCTTCCTCGTCGTGGGTTTCCACCAGTGCATCCATTCCCAGAGCTTCTGCCAGCTCCCTGTATTCCAGGAGTTCCTGATCATTTAAGATGGCGCAAATCAGAAGCACTGCCGATGCGCCGAATGCTTTTGCCTGATAGATCATATACTTATCCACCGTAAAATCCTTTCGGAGTACCGGGATATCCACCGTTTCTGTGATCTCACGGAGATAAGCGTCACTTCCCATAAAGTAAAATGGCTCCGTGAGACAGGAAATTGCAGATGCACCTGCTGCCTCGTATTCTTTCGCGATTTCCAGATATGGAAAATCCGGTGCGATCAGTCCTTTGGACGGGGAAGCTTTTTTTACTTCGCAGATGTAAGACATACCCGTTTTTTTCAGTGCTTCCAGAAAGGATGGCTGCTGCGGTGCTTTTTCAGCCAGGGCTTTCAGCTGATCCAGAGGGAACTGAAGTTTTTCCTTCCGGATACGTTCTCTTGTTTTTTCTGCGATTTCTTCCAGAATGTTTTTTTCGCTCATTCTTTGTTTCTCTCCTGACGCTATTATCTTTAAATCTCGTTACTTAATTTGATGAATTCCTCAAGTTTAGCTACAGCAGCACCACTGTCGATCAGGTTTTCAGCCATCTTCACGCCATCTTCTATAGTCTTCGCTTTTCCTGCGATATAAAGTGCTGCGCCTGCGTTCATGCACACAGCCTGACGCTTCGCTCCTTTTTCGGTTCCGTTTACAATAGCTTTTGTGATCTCTGCGTTCTCTGCCGGTGTGCCACCTGCCAGTTCTTCTTTGCTGCAGCGTGTGTAGCCGAACTGCTCCGGTGTGATCTCATAGGACTGGAACCATCCGTCCTTGATCTCACACACAGAAGTCGGTGCACTCATGGAAATCTCATCCAGCTTATCCTGTCCGAAAACTACCATTCCGCGATTAACGCCAAGTTTCATCATAACCTGTGCAAGCGGCTCTACCAAAGACTGGTCAAAGACTCCCATCAGCTCCATATTTGCGCCAGCCGGGTTGCTTAATGGTCCGAGAATGTTAAATACAGTACGGATTCCAAGCTCTTTACGGATCGGTGCCACATATTTCATTGCAATGTGATAATTCTGTGCGAAAAGGAAGCAGATATTGATCTTTTTCAGGAGCTCTGCACTCTTTTCCGGCGGAATGGTGATCTTTACGCCAAGTGCTTCCAGAACATCTGCTGCGCCGCTCTTGGAGGATGCTGCACGGTTTCCGTGTTTTGCTACCGGAACGCCGCCTGCTGCGATCACAAGAGAAGAGGTTGTGGAAATGTTAAAGGAGTTTGCTCCGTCACCACCGGTTCCTACGATCTCCAGAACATCCATATCGTGGAGAAGCTTGATACAGTGTGCTCTCATACCTGCTGCAGATGCAGTGATCTCATCAATAGTCTCTCCTTTCAGAGAAAGTGCAGTAAGGTAGGATGCCATCTGTACCGGTGTTGCCGCACCGTCCATGATCTCATTCATTACGGCTTCTGCTTCGTCATATGTAAGATCTTCTTTTTTTGAAAGCTTGATGATTGCTTCTTTGATCATTTTTGTTTCCTCCTGTTCTGTAACGATTCTGTCTTTTATGGATTGCCGTTCTCTGTCTTATCTTTCTCTGACAACTTTTATAAAGTTCTCGATCATTGTTTTTCCATCTGGTGTCATAACTGATTCCGGATGGAACTGTAATCCGAAGATCGGATATTCTTTATGTTCCAGTGCCATGACCTCGCCATCCTCAGACTCTGCCGTGACAATGAGCTCTTCTGGTAAGGTATCCCGGATTGCTGCCAGTGAGTGATATCTGGCTGCCGGAAAAGTTTCCGGAAGTCCTTCAAACATCCGGCTCTTTCCAACTTTATGTATTTCTTTCTGCTTTCCATGCATCAGCTCTTTTGCATAGGATACTGTCCCTCCAAAGGCTTCACAGATGGACTGATGTCCAAGGCAGATACCCAGGACCGGCAGCTTGTCTTTGAAATATTTTATGGATTCAATACAGATTCCTGCATCCTCCGGTCTTCCCGGACCAGGGGAAAGGATCAGTGCTTCCGGCTTCATGGCCTCCAGCTCTTTGATGGTCACTTCATCGTTTCTTACTACCCTGATATCCAGCTCCACAGAACCGATCAGCTGGTAAACATTATAGGAAAAGCTATCATAATTATCGATCAGTACTATCATTCCAGTCCCTCCTGTGCAGTTTCAATTGCCTGTACAACGGCTCTTGCCTTATTGCAGCATTCCTGAAATTCACTTTCCGGAACACTGTCTGCCACGATTCCGGCTCCTGACCGGATGCAGATCTCGCCGTTCTTTTTATAAACCAGACGGATGGCAATACATGTATCCAGGTTTCCGGCAAAATCCAGATATCCGATAGCTCCGCCGTAAATGCCTCGCTTGCTCTGTTCCAGTTCCTGGATGATCTGGCAGGCACGGAATTTCGGTGCTCCGGAAAGTGTTCCTGCCGGAAGAATGGCATCTACTCCATCTACAGCGTCTTTATCGTCCCGGATCTGGCCAGTGACTGTGGAACCGATATGCATAACATGGGAAAAACGCTCAATGCACATATATTTTTCTACGTTCACGGTACCGATCTTACTGATCTTTCCGATATCATTTCGACCAAGATCCACCAGCATGTTGTGCTCCGCACGTTCCTTCTCATCAGCCAGGAGTCCTTTTTCCAGTGCCAGGTCTTCTTCTTTTGTCTTGCCTCTTGGTCTTGTTCCTGCCAGCGGGAAGGTACTTAATTCTGTTCCTGCAAGCCTGGCAAGTGTTTCCGGGGAAGCTCCTGCAATCTCAATATCATCACTGGAAAAATAAAACATATACGGTGAAGGATTGGTAGCCCTGAGAACACGGTATGTATCAAAAAGACTTCCCTCCGCTTTCGCTCTCATCGGATTGGAGAGCACCACCTGGAAAATATCTCCTTCGTGGATGTAATGTTTCGCTTTCTCAACCATCTCACAGTATTTTGCTTTCGGAAACTGGGGTTCAATGGAAGATTTCAGCTTCAGTGACGGAAATTCATCCTGCTTTCCATTGCGGATCAGATCTGCCATCTCTTTTAATTTCGCTTCCGCTTTCTGGTAGGAGTTTTCCAGATCATCTGTCATCACTCCTGTAATGAGAAGCACCTTTTGTCTGTAATGGTCAAATGCAATTACCTGGTCAAAAAGCATCAGGTCCATATCACGGAAATCCTGTTCTGTCTCATCTGTAAGATTCAGCTTCGGCTCGCTGTACTTGATGTAGTCGTATGAAAAATATCCTACCAGACCGCCGGTGAAAGTAGGCATATCCTCCAGCACCGGGCTTTTATATTCTTTCAGGATCTTTCGGATGGCATCTCCCGGATGCTTCACCTGCTGTACGGTTTTCTCTTCAGTTCCGTTCTCATGGATCCTGCGGATCTGAAGCTTTCCGTCTGTACAGGTGATCTCCATGGATGGCTCATATCCCAGGAAAGAATACCGCCCCCATACCTCTGTCTGGCTGGCACTTTCCAGAAGATAACAATGTCTGCTGGCTGTGCGTAAGGTCCTCATCACTTCTACCGGTGTGTAGCGGTCGGAATACAGTTCTCTGCATACGGGGATGCGCCGGTATTCGCCTGACTGTGCAATAGTTTTAAGTTGTTCTAATGTTGGATACATATACAGGCCCTCCTGAGTTCTTATCATCTCACCTGCCGGAAGGAAACAGAACATAACGGAAAATTTACATACAAAAATCGCCCGTCTCCGGCAGAATCCAGTTCTGCCAGGGACGAGCGTCAAATTCAAAATCACCCGCGGTGCCACCCTGATTCACGGTTCGATCCGTGCACTTGGCGGAATACCTTCATATTCCCGGCAACTGACGTATGCCTTCACGTCACAGAATACTCGGTATCTACAACACCTTTCCCTGTGCCCTCAGCGGTCCATTTGATAAACTGCCTCTCGATCCGGCTCTCACCCTCCCGGACTCTCTGTGCGCGCATGAATATCTTTATCTCCGCTTCAACGGTTTAATGGTTTACTCGATTAAATTTTTTATATAAAATAGCATAGCTTTTCTGATATGTCAATACAAAAGTTGAAAAAAATGTCATTTTGTCCTATAATTATGTTAGTAAATTTGTCATAAAAATCACAAAAGAAAGGAGCCTATCGTAAAAATACCATGGCTGAAAATAACAAAAACACCTGGCTGGACACACCTGATCCACAGGTTTTTATCAAAAATTCCGCAAGATTCAATGATTTGATGATGATGTACCGCTGTACTGTCCGTGAGGTACGCACCAAGCTGGAAGTCCTCAACGACGAATTCTCACTGGAATATAAACGTAACCCGATCTCCTTCATCAAGACAAGGATCAAAAAGCCGGAAAGTATTTACAAAAAGCTCAAAAAACTCGGCTATGAGTTTACTGCGGAGAATATTCAAAATCAGCTGAATGATGTGGCCGGCATCCGTGTTGTCTGTGCCTTTATCGATGATATCTACACCATTGCAGACCTGATCACCAAACAGGATGACATTACCGTCATTCAGGTAAAGGACTATATCAAAAATCCAAAACCAAACGGCTACCGCAGCTATCACATGATCGTGGAGATTCCTGTGTTCTTCTCCAAGGGAAAAACTCCCATGCGTGCGGAGATTCAGATCCGTACCAATGGAATGGATTTCTGGGCTACTCTGGAACATCAGCTGCGTTACAAACAGAATATTGAAGAAATGGACGGTTATGAAGAGGTCAGCAATGAGCTGCTGAACTGCGCCCGCGCTGTGATCGATATGGATAACGAAATGCAGCGGATCAAAAACAAGATCGGACAGTTCCATGATATTTAAAACAGGTGAGGCTATTACAGCCTCACCTGTTCTTTCTCACTGTTTTTTACCCTGAATGCCCGCGGTGTCATGTGATAATGTTCCTTAAACACCCGATGAAAATAACTGTTATTTTCATAGCCTACGGCTGCAATGATATCGCTGACAGGCAGATCTGTTTCACACATCAGCTCTACAGCTTTATTCAGTCTCTTTCTCTGAAGCAGCTCCTTGAAATTAAATCCTGTCGTTTTCTTGATCATTTTGCTTAAAACATGCATAGGCAGGTGAAGACGGCTGCACAGCTCAGTCAAGGTAGCTGTCCGGTATTTCTGCTCAATGTAATCCAGCGTTGTCATGGAGATCATATTTTCATACTGATTGGGAAGTCTCATCTCTACATACTGCACAGATTCCACCAGATACATAAAGATCAGGCCCATTGTGGTCTGATTGATCCGTTCCCGGTTCTCCTCACCATTTACAAGGGAATAGATGATGTTTTCCAGAAGATTCTGAATCTGCAGCACCTCTGCAACTTTAAAGTGCAGATACTCTCCTCTCTCCTCATCCTGGCGGAGAACATTCACCAGAAAATCTGCCAGCATATTGTCATTGCCTGTCATGGAATAGGCTACGTCAAAAAACTCCGGAAGCACCATAAAATTGATTGCAATATCATTCTGACCCGCTTTCAGGATCTCATGCTTCGTAAACTGATTGAGAAAAAGCAGCTCACCTTTATTCACTACGACCCTTTTTCCATCGATGATATTAGTGAGGGAGCCCTCGCACACATACAGCACCTCCACAAAATTATGCCTGTGCGCCGGAAAATATACGAACCGGGTGTGAGTACGCACTGCAATCAGTCTGCCTTCCTTGAGCATCTTGCGACTGTCCACAGTAAAATCCCGGCCGGATGTATAGAGATCTTTGTCCACCTCTGCCTCTCCGTCCAGGATTCTCCTCTCTTCATCTGTAATTTTTCTCAGCTGATCCAGTAATGCCTGCTGCATGTATTTTGCTCCTTCATCTGTTCATGGTTTTCTGTTCTGCTGTCCTCATTTTAACACTGCAGCCATAAGAGTACAACCAGAATCAGAAGGCTGAGATTTTTTCGGAAACCTTCTATACACGAAATCCAAATATACGAAACAAGGCGGAGTCCGAAGACTCCGCCTGTTCTGAAAGGATTTATCATATGATTATACAGTCAATCTGAGGATTGATTAGTACAGTTTAGCCATCTCCTCGATGTTGCTTGTATCGAATTTCAGAGGTGCGCCAAGAACAACTTCTGTACCGCCGTCATCAGCATCTGTTACTGTGTAGTCCCCAAGGTCACCAGCTGTGAACTTGTCATCTTTAGCACCTGTGATGTCACCGTTGATCAGAGAGATTGTTGTGTAAGCACTGAGTTTTCCAAGGCCCTGCATATCCCACAGATAGAAGTATGGGCAGGAATGAGAATCATCATCACCTGTGTACTCCTGCATCTCAGATGGAAGTCCAAGTCCTGTCAGCTTGCAGGAAGATCCGTTATCCTGAAGATATTTAGCTGCTGCTGCGATACCAACTGTTGTAGGTGCGCAGATAACTTTCAGATCTTTGTAGTTCTGAAGAAGAGCTGCTGTCTGGTCTGTGGATTTCTGCGGCTCATCATCACCGTATACAACATCTACAAGCTCAAGCTTGCTGTATTTGTCATCGCCTTCCATGATGGTCTTCATTGCATCAATCCATGCATTCTGGTTAGCGGACTGAGATGTAGCGGAAAGGATAGCAAACTGTCCCTCACCACCGGAAATATCAAGAACTGCATCCATAAGTGCCTGAGCAACTTCTTTTGTACCAGCCTGGTTTACGAAAATCTCACGGCTGTCTTTGTTCGGAGCGGAGTCGAAGGAAGATACTTTGATTCCCTCATCCATAGCTTCCTCAAGCTTAGCCTGAAGAGCGTTAACATCGTTAGCGGAAATACAGATTGCATCAAAGTCCTGGGAAATCAGGTTGTCAAGAACCTTGATCTGTGCATCAGCTGTAGCTGTCTCAGGATAAACGACCTGAACTTCGCCGCCTTCAGCCTCTACTGTCTCCTGGAAAGATTTAGCTGCGATCTCGAAGAATGCGTTGCCGGCTGCTTTACCAACCAGAGCGATCTTTTTGCCTTCTGCGGAATTTCCAGCTGCTTCTGTCTTAGTATCTTCGGATTTGTCATCTGCTGCGAGAACCGGGCAAACTGTACCAAGAACCATTGCTCCACAAAGGATTGCGCTAATTACCTTTTTTTTCATTGTTGTTCCTCCCTATAAAAATATAATTTTTTTATATGCTGCTGCCTCCGCTACACCACTGGAGGCAGCTAACAATCGTATTGGGTTTCAAAAGTAATATTTAGTTTTTCTTCATTGCTACTGCTTTTTTCACATCGCCGATGATATTCGGGAGAGCTACTGCTGCTACCAGAAGTACACCAATAATGAGAAGGATTACCTGTGCATTTACGTTCTTCTGTCCAAGACCAACTCGTAAACATACGATGATGAATGCGGAAATGATACCGCCGGCCAGATTACCTTTACCACCTGTAGAGGAGATACCTCCGAATACTGCCATTGCGATGGCATCCATCTCAAATCCGTTACCGGTTGTTGTGTTTGCACCGTAAGAAGATGATACCAGGAACAGTGCACAAAGTCCGGACATAAGTCCCATAACTGTGTAGATGATGAAACGGATCTTCTCTACATGAACGCCTGCATAATAAGCTGCCACACGGTTTGTTCCGATCGCGTAGGTACGACGTCCGAATGTGCTCTTTCCAAGGAAAATTGCGAAGATCACACCAAGGATCAGTACCAGGAAAAGAATGTATGGAACATTTCCTACTTTTCCACCGATAGCACGGAAACCGTCTGTGTTTGTGATCGCGATACTTCCGCCGGCTCCAAGTGTTACCTCAGCAATACCACGGAAGATGATCTGTGTTGCCAGTGTTACGATCATTGGAGGAAGCTCTTTGAAGCGGGTAAGGATAAATCCGTTAACCGCACCGCAGAGGCCGCCAACAACCAGTGCTGTAAGTGCTACTACAATAAACGGAGCGTTTGTGTTGCAGACCATGCAGCTTAATGTTGCGGAGAGACACACGATCGCACCTACTGAAATATCAATTTCGCCTAATACCAGGATGTACGCCATCGGGAACATCATGAATACCTCTGCAAGGTAAACCGGCATCTGACGAAGGACACTCTTCAGATTATAAAACTCAGAAAATGATGCGCAGAAAATATTTACCAGGATAAAGAGAACGACCAGGATGCCTTCCCAACTGAATATGATGTGTTTCATCGGATTTTCCGGCACATTGTTAATACTTCTTCCAGATTTTCCAGCCATGATTTACATCTCCCTTCCCTTTAATGCGTTTTTGTCTGCGATTCTCTGCAGGATAACATTGATCACAACTACTACCAGGATGATAACACCCTTGATCATATTCTGCCACAGGGAACTGATACCTACAAGCGGAAGAGCTTTTGCGATCGTTGCAAGGATAATGGAACCAAGGAACGCACCAACTACTGTTCCACGTCCACCACTCATGCTTACACCACCGATAACACAGGCTGCGATAACATCCATCTCACCGCCGTACTGCATATCAGGCATTGCAGAAGCATAAACAGATACCTGAAGTGCTCCGCCAAGACCTGCGAGGAATCCCATGATCACATATACAAGAAGGTTGATATTCTTCGCATTGATACCGGAAACCTGAGCTGCACTTGCATTACTTCCTACTGCATAGATTCTTCGTCCTGTTCTTGTCCATTTCATAAAGAAGAAGAATACCACATAGCATACGATAATTACCCAGATAACCTTGTTGATTCCAAGGAAGTTGGTTGTTGCAAAATTTTTAAACTCACCAAGAGCTGCGGCACTTGCCCACTCACCACCGTGGGAAACAAGATAACCCATTGCTCTGTAGATGTACATAAAGCCCATGGTTGCAATGATTGGCGGTACGTTTGCTCTTGAGATCACAAGGCCTACAACAAGTCCGCAGGCAATACCGATTGCCATTGCAATGATGAAAGCAAGTAATGTGCTTGTGATATGTCCGTATTTCAGCAGCATACCGATTGACATACCGGAAAGTGCCAAGGTTGACATAATGGAAATATCGATTCCGCCTACCAGCATGACACATAACATACCAAGTGACATTACCATTGTTACTGCATTATTTTTCAGCATCTCCATGAGGGACTTCGGCGTAAGGAATGACGGACTGATCACTGTGACAACTGCAAACAGCACGATCACGATAATTGCCAGCAGAGCCTCTCGGGAGCCTGTAATCTTCTTGATGACAGATTTCTTTTCCATTATTTAGTCCCCTTTCCGGTGCTCTTTTCCATGGACAGCTCAAGGATTCCTTCCTGTGTAGCCTCTCCTCTATTCAGTTCACCTGTCTTACGGCCGTTGCACATAACGATAATACGGTCAGACATTCCAAGGATCTCAGGCATCTCGGAAGAGATAAGGATGATAGCATAGCCCTTCTTCGCAAGATCTCCCATGATCGCATAAATCTCGGCTTTCGCACCAACATCAACACCCTTTGTCGGCTCATCCATGATAACGACCTTCATTTCCTGAGCAAGCGCCTTGGCAACAACAACCTTCTGCTGGTTACCACCGGACAGTGAGCTTGCCGGCTGGAAGATATCAACAGCCTTGGTATCTACTTCCTCAAGAAGCTTCTTGGAAAGCTCTCTTTCTGCCTTCTCATCATTGAATCCGGATTTTGCATATTTGCTGATGATCGGAAGTGTTACGTTTCTTCCAAGTCCCCAGCTCATGACCAGACCCTGCTTCTGTCTGTCCTCAGGAAGAAGGATGATACCTTTTTCCATTGCTTCGGAAGGAGTCTTGATATAAACCTCTTTTCCCTCAAGGAAAACCTTTCCTTCGTCCGGACGGGTGATTCCGCTGACAGCTTCCATAACCTCTGTACGTCCTGCACCAACCAGACCGGTAAGACCTACGATCTCGCCTGCACGTACATTGAAGGAAACATCCTTGAAAAATCCTGTTCTGGAAAGATGTTCGATACGAAGCATCTCATCTCCCAGCTCAACCTCCGGCTTCGGGAACAGATCATTGATCTCACGTCCAACCATTGCTTTGATCAGATCTGCGTTTGTGATTCCGTTTACATCGTAGGTTCCGATATACTGTGAATCACGGAATACGGTAACTCTGGAAGCCAAACGGTACATATCCTCAAAACGGTGGGAAATAAAGATAATGGAAACGCCATTCTCTTTCAGCTTGTCAACCAGTGTATAAAGCTTCTCAGACTCGTTTCTGGTAAGTGCTGCTGTCGGCTCATCCAGAATGATGATCTTTGCATTTGTGGAAAGTGCCTTGGCGATCTCAACCATCTGCTGCTGTGCAACGGAAAGTGTACCCATCTCTGCTGTTGCATCGAAATCTGCATCCAGCTCACCTAAGTACTTGTTCGCCTCCTGGTTCATCTCTTTCCACTGGATCATATGATGTTTGATGATCTCATGACCCATAAAAATATTTTCTGCAACTGTAAGGTGCGGATATGATGTCGGATGCTGATATACGGCTGCAATACCTGCCTCCTGGGCATCCTTCGGACCTTTGAAGTCAACCTTCTGTCCATTCAGGAACATCTCACCCTCTTCTGCTTTATGTACTCCGGTAATAACCTTGATAAACGTAGATTTACCAGCACCATTCTCACCCATCAGCGCGTGAACCTCGCCAGGCTTGAGCTGGAACTGTACATTATTCAGAGCTTTGACACCGGGGAATATCTTCGTAATACCTTTTAATTCAAGAACATATTCTGACACGGCTCTTTCTCCTCCCTTTCCCTTAATCTGATTATATTCTATCATCCGGCCCACAGGTTGATAATGGGAATATTTTTGGATAAGGGTAAAATATTCTTCTTTTCCCTGTAAAATATTACTCATAAACCATTGCCACATTCTCGTATTTCTATATACTTTATGCTATAATAGTAACGTTGACGTTACAGTTTTCTGTGAATATAAACAGAACTTTAAACGTCCGATTTACAAAGCTATGAAGCTATGCTCGATTGGAGAATTGTATATGAAATTACTGATCGTTGATGACGAAGAACTTACTCGTACCGGATTGATCTCATCTATTGACTGGGATTCTCTGGGAATTACCGAGATCCTTCAGGCAGACGATGGTGTGAATGGACTGGAAATGGCCAGACTGTATAAACCTGAGATCATTCTCTGCGATGTTCGGATGCCGCGGATGACAGGCATTGCCATGCTGGAACGACTGGAGAAATTCCTGCCGGACAGTATCCCTATCTTTATGAGCGGATATTCTGACAAAGAGTATCTGAAAGCTGCCATCAAATTAAAAGCCGTCAATTACATCGAAAAACCTCTGCATCCCGAAGAAGTACGGGCTGCAGTTCTTGAAGCAGAAACTCTTTACAAGCAAAAGCTCCGCTCCCATCGTGGCGAAGCGATCCATTCCCAGGAAATCGCTACCCGGCTGGCACAGCAGCTGACGCTTCCCCCTTCCGGCAGCACCAGGATCGCAGATCTCTGTCTGGAGCTGGAACAGCCGGAGCTTCTTGAACCCGGTATGAATTTTACTTCTGTAATTGTGAAGCTTAATGAATCTGTGGAAGCCTCCGGTATTTTCCTGGAAGATCTCCTGACTGACATTTCCCGTTTTCTGGAACATTATCATCTGAAATGTCTTTTTGTGGAAAAAAGAGTTCAGTATCTGGTTCACCATATATATGGAACAAATGCTCTTTCCCCGGCAACACTTTCCGCAGTAGGAAGCTATATTTCCAGACAGTATGACAGCTGCGGAAAGCATCTGATCGCAGCCGGAACTACCGTAACAGATATTTCCAGGGTTTATCAATCCTATGCTTCCGCCGTGATTCTTCTGCAGAACTGCTTTTTCTTTCCGGAAAAAACATTTCTCACAGAAAATATCATAACCCAGCTACCTTCAAAAGGGCCGGTTCCGGACTCCCTGCAGTCACCGGAAAATACCTTTTCCAACTATCTCCTGGCCGGCGAGGAAGAACACTGTGCTCAGTTTCTTGAAGAGCTTTTCCGGTATTACAGCTGCAATCACACATTTATTCCTAATCAGATCCGTGATCTTTATTACCAGCTGTTTAATGCACTTTCAGCTTCCCGTAAAAAAAATCAGGTAGGATCGGAGCTTCATGAAAAACAGGACCTGATCGTGGATACTCTGAACAACGCCTTTACCTACGAAGAGCTTCACAAAGCTCTGAAAGAAAAAACCGCCCGGTATTTTGAAGATTCCAAAAATTCCCAGCCGGAAAATTCCACGATCTTTATGATCAAGGATTACATCAGCCGGAACTACATGAACGATACTCTTTCCGTAAAAGATATCAGCGGACATGTATACCTTTCCACCTCTTATGTATGCACCTTTTTCAAAAGTGAGACCGGACAGACTCTCAATCAATATCTGACGGAGTACCGGATGGAAAAGGCCAAGCAGCTGCTTTCCGATCCCAGATACAAGATTTCCGAGATTTCTTCCAAGGTAGGCTATACGGATGGCAATTACTTCGGAAAAAGCTTCAAAAAATACTCCGGCTTTTCCCCTTCTGAATACCGGGAGAAAATGTCATGAGGGCCCTCTGGCGCCGTTTCAAAAACGGCTACCTGAATCTAAGCCTGCAGACCAAATTCACCATTGCCCTGATCAGCATTGTGGTAGTTCCTGCATTTCTTACTGTCTTTCTTTTTTATGGAAGACTTTATAGCATGGTGGTTTCCAATACCATCCGGCAGGAACAGGACGCCTCCGCAAAAACTGCCCCTCTGATCGAACGGACTATGGAGACGATTCTTGCAACCACCCGGAATATTACAGGACAGAATTTTTTTCAGGAGCTTTTTTATATGCCGGTCAGCGATTCAGCAGAAGAGCTTGCCACCTCCAACCATGCCATTGATTTTAAAAATGCCCTTCAGCGTCTGACCACAGATTCCATTGTTACCGATGTACGGATCTATGTAGATTTTCCTGATGATCTGAAAGAACTGGATACTTATCCCAACACTGAGAATATCCTTGCTCCCTTAAGTCAGGCGAAAGGTACCTACTGGTACGGTATCTTTCAGGGAAACCGGAACGCCCAGGAAATGTTCTGTCCTTCCTTTTATCTAGGCTCCAGGGAAAAAAAGAATTATGGTGATATGGCATATATCTGCCCTTTAAGCCTTTATTATCACTCCACTGCCTATAAGGCTTATCTTGCAGTGTATTATTCCGATGACAAGCTTACCTCCATTCTTTCCGACAATCTATCTCTGGAAGGAAGTGTTTCATATATTGTAAACGAACGTGATGCCATTGTTGCCACCTCAGATCCGTCATTATCCGGAATCTACCAGCTGGATTACGACACCATCAAGGCTTCCTTTATGTCTTCCAATAACTTCATTGAGCGGAACATTCTGGACACAAAGGTTTATGCCGGTTTTTACAGTATTTCCAATACGGACTGGTTTATGGTAACGGTCCTGCCTTCACCACCGCTGATCCATGCGAGCAACCGGCTGATGATCCAGATTGCGCTTATCTACGCCGTTTTTCTGGTTCTGGCACTTATTTTTGCCAACGTGCTGGCTCATTCCATTACCGGAAGACTCTCTTCTGTGATCCGGCAGATGCAGACCGTCCGCCACGGCCCGCCTACTCCCATGGACAGCCCTTCTGCCCATGATGAGATCGGTGATCTGATTGACACCTACAACTATATGACCCGAAAAATGGATGAGCTGATGAAAACGCAGGCAAAGGCCGCCGAAGATCTCCGGATCGCGGAATTTAACTCCCTCCAGGCACAGATCAATCCACATTTTCTTTATAACACCATGGATATGATCAACTGGATGGCACTGCAGGGACAGACTGATGAGATCAGTCACGCTGTGCAGAGTCTTTCCCGTTTTTATAAGCTGACCCTGAGCCGCCAAAAAGGAATCTCTACCATTGCAAGGGAGCTGGAGCATGTAACCATCTACGTGCAACTCCAGAATATGCGCTACCATGACAGCATTGAGCTGATCACAGATATCCCGGATGAGCTTTCAGAATACCAGATCCCGAAGCTGACTCTTCAGCCCGTTGTGGAGAATTCCATTCTTCACGGAATCCTGGAAAAAGAATCCAAGTCCGGTACGATCGTAATTACAGGATGGATGGAAAATGAAGATGTTGTTCTTCTTGTTTCTGATGATGGTGTTGGAATTCCACCTGAGATCCTTTCCACTATTCTCTCCGGAAACGGAAACAGCCAGTCCGGAGGCACAAATATTGCTGTTTATAATACGCACCGGAGACTTCAGATCCTTTACGGAAATGATTACGGACTTACTTATTCCAGCAAGCCTGGAGAGGGGACGGAGGTTGAGATCCGTTTCCCTGCACATCGCGAAAAGTAATTTACAGACTTTTTATATAGATACTTTTCCTGTCCTTTAAAATACAAAACGTTCCAGAAAAATCTATATTCAGAAATGAGGTATGACATTATATGAATACACAGCCAGCTGCACTTTTATATAATTTTAATGATCCTGAACGTCTTCGCCAAATCCGCCGCTATCTGAACCGACAGAAGGTTAAGACACGAATCATCACAGCACCCGAATTTCTTCATCCACTGGGATATCTTTTTGAGATTCCGGGATTTCAGCCCTCTTCCCGGTTTAATCTGGGAAGCAATTTCACCGATGAAATGATCGTACTGAAGGATTTTTCCAGTGAACAGATGGATGATTTTCTTGCTTTTTTCCGTGAAAACCAGATTCCCTCTGTTGCACTGAAGGCCATGCTCACACCTGTAACTCAGCACTGGTCTTCCATTCAGCTGCATAATGAGCTTTCCATGGAGCATACACTTATGCATAAAAAATAAAAATTCAAAGCTTTGATCTGCCGAATCTGCCAGCTGCATTTCCGGCAGATTTTTTATTTTTCCAATGAAAAAGGAGACCGCTCCGCGCAGTCTCCTTTTTTGAATATGTTTTAGGTTGAATATATAAGAAAGAATTTATCTTGTCACGATATCTACCGGTACGTTAAAGATTTTTGCAACCTTCAGGATCGTATCGATGTGTCTTCCTGTAGCAGCTGCCATATGATGTGTCGGGCCAGCCTCACTCCAACGGTTAACAAACTCTCTTGCTCCGCATGTGAAGCGTGTTCTCATGTTTGTATCACCGAAGGAAAGGATTGGTCCTTCCTCGTTTACGCCCTCAGCTACAACGAATTTGAAGTTTCCGTCTTTATCCTGAGTGATTGCAAGGTAGGTCACCGGACCTGTGTACGGATAGAACTGTGTCAAATATCCGCCACCTGTTTTGCCATGGAATACTTTTACGATCTTCATGGTTGGCTTCTTGTCAGAGATGTCAGCGTCGCCGCTTCCGGAATGTCCGATGATGCAGATATCATCATTGAAGTCAATGGAGTACATCTCAGAAAGCTGACCTGTACCGGAAATTGTCTTTAAGATACTCATTGCCATGGCAACCTTCATGTCACCCTCTACAGCACATGCAGTACCCTGTTTGATCAGCATGGAGAATGCCGGGATCAGCATACTGTCAAGGACACCTGCTTTACCCTGTGCAAATCCATCGTAATGGGAAGCGATCATTCCAAGATGCTCGTCTTTTACCCATTTCTCAAAAGCAACAACGTATTTAGCCATATCCCATACTTTCTCGATTGTGCCGCCGCCCTCAATATCGAATGTATCAAGGATATCCTGTGCCTTTGCACGGATTGCTTCCTCGTCTGTGATATCATCAGCGATCGCCCACATCTTCTCCCAGTCGAACTGTTTTGTGTAGAGGAACATTCTGTTATAGAGGTTTGTCTCATCAATATACAGATCCATCATACCCGGATATGGTCTTCCGATCTGTGCAATGTTAGTCTCACGGAATCTTCTTCTTACCTGAGCAGCCTTGCACCAGTCTTCGATCTCAGCCTGAACTGCAGGATCTCCGCCTTCTACAACGCCTGTGATAACCGCATGTCTCTTGCCTGCTCTCTCAAGGTCAGCAACTGCCTCGCCTACAGCACCGCATGCATAGCCTTCACCCAGCCAGGAGGCAATGTCAGTGTGCTCATAATCCAGCGCTTTGATCTTCTGAACGTTTACAAGAACAACCGGAACATCCAGATCACGGATCGCAGGAAGCATGTTGTAGGATGTAGCATATGTCAGCATCTGAAGAAATACAAGATCAACATCTGCTGCACGGAACTTATCTCCTGCCACCATTGCCTGCTCTTTTGTTGTCACCATTCCGCCGTCAACGATCTCTACTGTATCCGGGATCGTTTTCTTGAATGCGTCGTACTGTGCCTCAAATTCCGGCACCAGTGACGGAAACTGCGGAAGATATGCGCCTAAAGCAATTGAAAATACACCAACTTTTGCCTTTGTGTTAACTAACATAATAAAACCTCCAATTATTTATGCTTTGTATAC
Source organism: Blautia schinkii (assembly GCF_013304825.1). Taxonomy (GTDB): domain Bacteria; phylum Bacillota; class Clostridia; order Lachnospirales; family Lachnospiraceae; genus Blautia_A; species Blautia_A schinkii_B. The sequence continues at coordinate 64,322 of NZ_JAAWUO010000014.1, forward strand.
TTTGATACCGAAGGACTCATGGATGGTTGTACGAGCCTCCTCGATAGTTTTGAACTCCTCGGCCTTCAGCATCTGTGCTGTGATATTACCGATTGCAGTAGCCTCACCAGGGCCTGCATGGATTTCTTTCTTTGTAGCTTTTGCAGTCAGCTCATTTAAGTATCCTGCATTGGAACCACCGCCTACGATATGGATACGGCTGTAGGTTCTTCCTGTCATCTCCTCAAGCTCTTTGGCTATTTTTGCATAGCACTCTGCAAGGCTTGTGTAGATAACAGTTGCGATCTCACCAAGAGTTTCCGGAACCTTCTGTCCTGTTCTGCGACAGTAATCCTGAACCTCTTTTGTCATATTCTCAGGAGAAAGGAAACACTCATCGTTTGCGTCTACTCTTGACGGGAAATCTTTTGCCTCCTCAGCCATCTCGCAGATCTGAGCAAAGCTGTATGCATCATCAAACTCATGACGTACGGACTGGATCATCCAGAGACCCATAATGTTCTTCAGGTAGCGGAAACGTCCTGCATATCCACCCTCGTTTGTAAAGTTCATCTCACAGCTCTTCTCTGAGCAGTCTGCTTCTTTTCTCTCGATTCCCATCAGAGACCATGTTCCTGAGCTGATGTAGATGAAATCGTCATCATTTGCAGGAACGGCAAGTACTGCTGAGCCTGTATCGTGGGTAGCCGGTGCTACAACCTCAAGGTCAAATCCAACTGCCTCTTTTACTGCGTCTGTTAAATGTCCGATGCTTGTACCAGGCATGATCAGCTTCTGGAAGATCTTCTTCGGATATCCCAGCATGTCGATCAGCTCGTAATCCCAGTCTTTTGTTGTCGGGCATACAAGCTGTCCTGTTGTTGCCTCAGTGTACTCACAGGTCTTCTCTCCTGTAAGAAGGAAATGGAAGTAATCCGGTACATGAAGAAGTGTCTCGGCCTGCTCCAGATACTCCGGATGTTTCTTCTTAACTGCCATCAGCTGATATACTGTGTTGAAGATTGCTTTCTGGATACCGGTTCTTGCATACAGATCTTTCAGGGAAATTGTCTTGTAAACTTCCTCGTCCATTCCCTCTGTACGATGATCACGGTAGCCTACTGTGTTTCCGAGAACGTTGTCATCTTTGTCAAGAAGTACAAAGTCAACGCCCCATGTGTCAACACCCATGCTTACCGGAATCTTGCCGATTTCTTTACATTTCTTAAGACCGTTTACAATCTCGTTGAAAAGGCGGTCAAACTCCCAGCAGAGTTCTCCGTCTTTCTTAACCATACCGTTCTCAAAACGATAGATTTCTTCCAGGATCATTTTTCCGTTTTCCATATGTCCCAGAATGTGACGTCCGCTGGATGCTCCGATATCTACTGCTAAATAATATGTTGCCATTTTTAAATCCTCCTCAATATGTAAGCTTCTGATCACTTTCATATCTGATGTTGTATTTATCATACATCAGGATCCTTCCGGTGATAAGAACCTCTTTTGTCAAAAAAAGTGTCTTTATTTGCCAATAATACAGCGATTATTTATGAACTACTACATTATTTGTTTAAAAAATCCGCTGACTGAATCAGCCAGCGGATCTCTTATTTCATACGTCCGTGAACGCCATCCGCGTTCATTATAACTTCACGATCTTATCAATTATATGATTTGATTAATCATAAAGGTTAGGAGCGATATCCTCGTCTTCCATATTTGTTGCATCATACCAGTAACCGTCTGTAGGAACATCCTGAAGCTCCTGGCCGTTTGCTGCTGCTGTCAGAGCGTAGATTGCATAGTATCCCATCATAAGAGGAGACTGTGTAACAGCACCAATGAATGTGCCATCTTTAACAGCTGCTTTGATGATAGAACCAGCATCGAAACCAACACCAACTACATCACCGTTTGCCGGGTCAGAACCAAGAACGTTAAGGTTAGCATTTGCTGCAAGAACACCCTCTGCAGAAACCTGGTTGGAACCGAATACTGCGATACAGTTCTCCTGGGAAAGGATTGCCTGTGCCTCTGTGGAGCAGAGCTCTACAGTTGTCTGTGCCGGAACAGCTACCTGGATAACAACGTCAGCGTCTTTAGCGTCTGCGTCAGCACCCTCTGCTGCGTTTACATAGAACTCGTTACCGCTTACTGCAACTGTCTTGCCATCAGCCTGAAGAAGCTCGATCATCTTGTTGATGAATCCAGTACCACGCTGCTGAATGTTCTGAGCTGTTGCATCCTGGTTAACCTCACCGATGATAACCTGTCCGTCAGCATCTTTAACAACGTCTTTAATGGAGTTGTACATATTCTCAGCTGCTACTGCACCAGCCTGTGCGTTGTCTGTACAAACCTCGCATACTACAGATCCTTCCGGAGCATCAGCGATACCTGTATCGAAAGTTACAACCGGGATACCTTTTTCTGCACATGTCTTAAGAGCATCCTGAACAGAAGATGTATCGCAAGCTGCAAGTCCTAATCCAACAGGATTGGAGCCGATAGCTGTGTTGATCATGTTAACCTGGTCAGCGATATCGGACTCACTGTTCGGTCCCTGTGCTTTATAAGTAACGCCCAGCTCCTCAGATGCTTTCTTCATACCTTCCTGAGCTGCATCCCAGTATGTAGACTGGAAAGATTTAACCATCATCGGGAACTCATAAGCTTCGTTTGCTTTCAGTCCGTCGAACTGTGCGGTAGGATCCTCAGCTGCTGTGGAATCTGCGGATTCCTCTGTTGCTGCATCTTCTTTCTCCTCAGCTGCAAAAGCTGCTGTTGCGCTCATGCTTGTTACCATTGCTGCACAGAGCATTAATGCCATAACCTTTTTTGCTTTCATATAATATTTCCTCCTTAAAATATATTATATAGTTTTTTATGTTCATACGCCGTTGCTACCCCTTGGCGTTTCACATCTTTGATTATCGGGTGCTGTTCACATTTCTCTGTAAACAGCACCCTTACTTATTATACACACTTCTTAATATCAATGTGCTGCTTTTTTCTCTTTCAAGATATCGATCAGAACGGCTACGATCAGAACGATACCAGTGATGATCTGCTGCCAGTTTGCCTGCAGGCCGATATATGGAAGACCTGTTTTCAGAAGCATGATGACGAAGATACCAACGAATGTACCGATCACGGAACCATATCCACCGGTAGCTGCTACACCACCAACGAATACACCACCGATAGCATCCATCTCAAGTCCGGCACCAGTACCAGGCTGTACAGTAGGTGTTACTGCTGCGTATGCGATTGCTGCAAGACCTGTAAACAGACCGCAGACAACGTATACCATTACGTGATAGAACTTTGTATTGATTCCGGAAAGGGCTGCTGCCTCTTTGTTGGAACCGATTGCAATTGTGTAACGACCGAATTTGGTGTGGTTCAGGATGTACTCCATAAGAAGAACCAGAATGATCATCCACAGGAAACCGAGCGGATAACGTGAAGCACTTCTTCCTGTACCAACGGTTACTTTAAAGATTGTGTGGAACCATCCACCGTCCTGTGTAAGTCCCGGCCAAGGTGTCGCACTGCAGAGAGATCCGGCACCACGGGTGATCATACAGGTACAAAGTGTTGCCAAAAATGGCGGCAGGTTCATAACACCGATCAGTACACCGTTCAGTGCACCAACTGCGATACCAAGAACAATACAGATCAGCATTGCCAGAGCTACCGGGCAATTGTTGTTTCTGATCAGTGTTCCGGCGATCAGTGCGTATGCTACCATACCAGTTCCGATTGACAGGTCAACACCACCAGTGATAAGCGGGAATGTAACTCCGATCGCCATAAGAAGATCGTAATATGAGAAATCCAGCATACTCAGGATCGTGGTGTACTGTCTGAATTCTTTACTCAAGCCTGAGAATATTGCACACAGGACAATGATAACGAGCAAAACAATAAATCTCTGATCACTTAAAATACTTTTTTTCTTCTTAGTCATGACTTTCCTCCTTAATCGATATTCCGTGTGGCCTTGTCCATGATGTTTTCCTGGGTTGCCTCGGAGATATCAATACATCCGGTAACTTTACCCTCACACATGATGATGATACGGTCACTCATTCGGAGAACTTCCGTCATCTCAGAAGAAATCATGATAATGGATTTGCCTTCTGCTGCCAGTCTGTTCATTAATTTGTAGATTTCGTTCTTGGCACCAACATCGATACCTCTTGTCGGCTCATCGAAAATAAGGATATCGCTGTCTCGTGTCAGCCATTTAGCAATAACAACCTTCTGCTGGTTACCACCGGAAAGGTTTACTACCAGCTGATCTGTTGTAGGTGTCTTTGTTGCAAGTTCGTTTACATATTTCTCAGCAACTTTTTTCTCTTTTGCTTTGTTGATAAAGATACCATTGGTAAACTCTTCCATTGTTGCCAGTGTTGTATTCTCTGTTACAGATTTCTGTACAACACAGCCGTATCTTCTTCTGTCCTCTGACAGATAACCGATACCGTATTTAACAGCATCCTGCGGGCTGTTGATGGTAACTTCGTGAAGCTGTCCATCTTTACCCATAACAGAGATCTTACCACTCTGTTTCGGGTCTGCTCCGAACAGTGCTCTGGCTGTCTCGGTACGTCCTGCCCCCATTAGTCCTGAGAAACCAAGGATCTCACCTTTCTTCAGTTCAAAGCTTACATCTTGAACCATCTTTCCTGCGTTCAGATGTTCAACCTTAAGAACTACCGGTGCATCTGCCGGAACTGCACTCTGCTGTTTCGGATCTTCATAAATAACACGACCAACCATCATGTTGATGATATCTTCTTTTGTACTGTCTTTTGTGATCAGAGTTCCTACATATCCACCATCTCGCATAACGGTTACACGGTCTGTGATGGTCTTGATCTCATCCATACGGTGAGAGATATATACGATACCAAGATTCTTCTTACGAAGGTCACGGATGATCTCGAACAGGTCCGCGATCTCTTTCTCTGTCAGTGCTGCGGAAGGCTCATCAAAAATGATAACCTCAGCTTTATGGGAAATTGCTTTTGCGATCTCACACATCTGCTGTTTTCCGACTGTCAGGTTTTTCATCTTTTCTTTCGGATTGATCTCAATGTTCAGATCCTGAAAAAGCTTTTTGGAATCCTCGATCATCTTTTTGTCATCAATGCGGAAACCCTTCTTCGGCTCACGTCCGATGAAGATGTTCTGAGCAACAGTAAGATCACCTACCATGTTCAGCTCCTGATGTACGATTACAACGCCGGCATCCTGTGCCTCACGTGTATTGTGAAATTCTGTTTCCTTTCCTTTGTAAACGATGGAACCTGAATCCTTCTGATAAATACCGGTAAGAACCTTCATCAGTGTTGATTTACCGGCACCGTTTTCTCCCATAAGTGCATGTACTTCGCCGCGTTTTACTTCGAAATTAACGTGATCCAGAGCATGAACTCCAGGAAAGGACTTATCAATGTCCTTCATAGTTAAAATAACTTCACCCATTGTCGCATCCTCCCTCTAAGATCAGTTCTTTCTGCGTCTTGCAGAAACGTCGATATAAACTGCAACGATAACAATGATACCTGTGATGATCATCTGCTGTCCTTTACCAAGACCAAATGCCATGATGCCCTGCTGAAGAAGAGAGATGATGAATACGCCGATTACAGTACCGCCGATGGAAGCAAGTCCACCAACCATGGATGTACCACCCATAACGCAGCCTGCAATAGCCTCGTTGTTGTACTGATCGCCATAGCCAGGCTGAACAGTTGTGTATGTAGCTACAAAGAAGAGTGCTGCAATACCTACCAGGAATCCGCAGATCACATAAGCAAGCATTTCCCATTTCTTTGTGTTAACACCGGAAAGACGGACAGCCTCTTTGTTGGAACCAAGGCAGAGGATGTAACGTCCTTGTTTTGTGTTGTAAAGAACGATACCGCAGATAACTGCCATTCCCAGGAAGATAATGATTCCTACAGGGAAACCGTTTACGGAAACGATATTACGGAACCAGCCGTTTGCCTCACTGGCTGCCGGCCAGCTTACTGACTGTGTTTTTGTGAATACAGAAGCAATACCTTTTGCAATGTTCATGGATGCCATGGAAATAATGAATGGTGGTACTGACATGTAAGAAACCATCCAGCCATTGAAAATACCAAAGCAGAGACCGATCAGAATGCAAAGGATCATGGCAACTGCACACGGAACCTTGTAGGATGTCATGCAGTAACCGGATACCAGTGCACAGCAGAACATTACAGGTCCGATGGAGAAATCAATTCCTCCTGTAGCGATTACGAATGTAACGCCAAGTGACAAAAAGCCCAGGAAGTACACATAGTTCAAAGTAGATCTGATACTATCAACAGCCGGAAACTTGTTTCCAAGAACTACTTTAAAAACCAGGAACATGAGAATCAGAACACAGACAAGAAGTATTCTGTTCAATCCGAGCTTCTTAACGATTGGATTTTGTTTTAAGTTTTCCAATTTTTACCCTCCTCACGTTTTGCACGTATCTTGTGTTTTCTTGGTTATTATAATACCGTCAAAAGTCAATAATTGTAATAGAATATCTTGCAAAAAAAGGTTAAATATTTACTGTACGGTAAATATTTAACCTTTTTCTTTGTGTATTTATGACTATTTACGGTGTAAGATCGCCATGTGTTTTTAACGTATTAAACGGAAAAAGCAGTTTTTCGATCTCACTGGTATACATGTTATCCGGGGTTACCAGCTGGCAGCCGGAATTAATATTCTTTTTATACTCTTCACCTCGCAGCATCTTAATGGTTTCCCGAACACCTACATACCCCATTTTAAATGCTTTCTGCACAACGATCCCCTGGAATACTCCGTGTTCCATCAGCTGAACAGCCTCCTGTGAGCTGTCTACTCCCACTACCCTGATCCGATTCTCTGCTTTTGCCGCTTTAACTGCCCTTGCAGCACCTACAGAGGAATATTCATTCATTCCCGCAATCATCTTGAGGTCCGGATATTTTTTCATCAGTTCTTTTGTGAGTTCATAGGACTTGTCATACTGAGAATCACAGTATACCACATCTACGATATTCTCCTTCAGACTGCCAAGTCCTGTACGGAATCCTTTTTCTCTTTCAACTGCCGTAGATACACCTTTTACATGTGAAACGACTGCGATCTGGTCATCCTCCCCCACAAGCTCCTTTGCAAATCTGCCAAGAAGCTGCCCTGCTTCCAGATTATCGGTCGCAACAGTGAGATCCTGGACAGCTTCCTGGGTATAGGAATCAATAAATGCAATATGTATTCCCTGTTCCTTTGCCCTCTTCAAAAGCTGGTCCGATTCAGTAAAGCTGGATGGAGAGATCAGGATCGCATCCGGTTTTTCTTCTATCGCCCTTTTGAGCAGCTTATTCTGACCATCCACATCATTCTCTTCCTCAGGTGCCCATACGCGGATATCTGCATTATATTCTTTTGCGGCCATCTCCGCTCCCTGGATCAGGGAAGTCCAGAAATCATTGCTACCATCCACAACCTTCGGAATATAGATCAGTGATAAATTTCTCTCTTCCTCTGTCTGTTTATAATAGAAGATTCCGGCCACAAGTCCTGCTGCAAGGCAGATGACTACTCCAAAGGTCAGGAGTTTTCTGTGTTTTTTCATATTGATTCCTCCTGCATTCCCGGAATGGTGATCGTGGCAGTTGTTCCGACACCTTTTTCACTTTCATAGGTGATCCCGTAACTTTCTCCATAATAAAGCTGCAGACGTTTCTGTACATTATAAACCCCCACGCCATTGGAATGATAATTCACCTTATGCTTATCATAAATATGTGCCAGTGTTTCCTCATCCATACCTACTCCGTTGTCGATCACCTGAAGAACTGCATTTCCATCCTTCATAAACCCTTTTACCTGCAAAAGCCCCTTGCTCTCTTTATATTTCAGGCCATGATAGATGGCATTTTCAATGATCGGCTGGAGAACCAGCTTGATCAGCGGGATATTTAATATAGAAGGTTCTACATTGATCTCAAATTCCAGCTTGTCCTTGTAACGCATCTTCTGGATCGTAAGGTACCCCTTTGCATACTCCACTTCCCTTGCAAGAGGAACCACTTCATCCTCATTGCTGATACTCTGCCGCAAAAGACGTGCCAGAGATGCTGTCATCAGGACAACCTCCTCGTATTTTCTGCCTTCTGCCATCCAGATGATCGAATCCAGAGTATTATAGAGAAAATGCGGATTAATCTGAGACTGAAGAGCCTTCAGCTCACTTTTTCTCTTTGCTTCCTGTTCCTTCACATTCTGTTCCATCAGATCCTGTATCCGATGTGTCATCACATTAAAAGATTTCGTCAGACTTCCGATCTCATTCTCCGAATCAATCTCCACATCCGCTCCGTCAAAATGCCCCTCCTGTACCCTGGACATGGAATCCCTGAGACGCTGAAGGGGATAAGTAAGACTCTTAGCCAGAAAGCTGGAAAAAAGCAGCGCCACGATCATCAGAAATGCGGAAATAAGCACATAAATGCTCTGTGCCTGATTGCTTTTGCGCAGGAGCTCACTGACACTCATGCAGCCCACAACAGTCCATCCTGTTTTATTAGATCTGGAAATGGAATACAGCTTTCCTCTGTTTCCCTTTCCGGTACGCACCGTATCTTCTTTTGAATTCACAATCAGGTCGATATTTTCGGTCTGCAGTTCATTATAAAGCTGCTGCTGCTGGGGATGGTATACAATATTTCCGCTTTCATCCAGAATGAATGCGTATCCTTTTTTTCCAATGGTATTCTGATCACAGAGCTCACTAATGGCGCTGTAATTCAGGTCAATAAAAAAAACGCCCTCTTTTTCACCTTGGTTGGAAAAATTGCGGATCCCCCGGCTTAAGGTAATTACCCACGGACGATCTCCGCTGATAATGTGCTGTACATGGGAAGATGTAAGAAGCGGTCCTTCCGGCTTCTGTAAAGCTTCCAGATACCATTCCTGGGTGGAAAGCTTCAGATCCGGGTTCACAGACTGCTTGCCATCATTGATCAGCTTACGGCCATTAATTCCAATGATCCCAAGATTTCTGATATCACTTCGCCCGTCCAGTATAGTCTTAAACTGATTGATCAGACGTTCTCTTGTTCCATCGTCCACATTGTCACCAAAAAGATATTGCTGTACATCCTCATTGCTGGAGATCATATAGGCAATATTTTCCATATAATCAATATAGGAATCAATATTCTGATTCATCTGCTGTACGATATTCTGTGTGTAAACAGAGGAATTTTCAAAAATAGAATTCCGGGTATACCTCATAGAAACACCTGTTATGACCAGCACCGCACTTAAAAGCAGCACCGTCACTACCGCAAAGATCGCGCTCTGGATGCTTTTGAATTTTCCTATGATCCTTGCAGCAAACCGGATATCTCTCATTTACGTTTCTCCCTCGCATATTCTGTCGGCGTGCAGCCGGTCATTTTTTTGAAGGAAATTCCAAAATAATGAGGGTCTGCAAATCCGACTTTCTCGGCAATTTCATAATTCTTCATAGTTGTATTCTCCAGAAGCTCCTTCGCCTTCTCCATACGGGTACGGATCAGAACCTCTGTAAAAGTCTCTCCTGTAAGCTCCTTAAAGATCGTACTGAAATAGCTGGTGCTGATATTCAGATAAGAACAGATGCTGTTCAGGCTTAAATCCGGATCCATATAATTCTTCTGTATGTAATCCAGGGCAAGTCTGGCCTGCCGCTGTCCGCTGGAGCTGTTTGCATCGGAGAGTTTCCGGAAAATTTCTCCGACATGATTCCTTACCAGTGCAAAGGCACTGTCAAAAGAATTCTGCTCTGTAACCTGCTGCAGAAGTGCATCTCTTTTTGAAAAAAGCCTGCTGTCCGGAACCACATCCTCACATGTCTCATCTGCCGCGCGGATGATCTGCTGAAGATATACGCAGGCACGGCTCTTATCCACACGCGCTTCCTTGATTTCAGAAGAAATCTGTTCCAGGACATGCTCTGAGTTTTCCTTTTTTCCTGCTTTCAGAGCAGCTACCAGCTTCTCCACATGGTTTTTGATGGAAAGACTATTCTCCTCCGGACGTTCTTCCATACTGATAAGAAGGTTTCCGCCAAGAAGATAACGGTATTCAATAGCTTTCTCCGCAAGCTCATGGGATAACTGGAGCTCCTGCTGGGTTCTGGCCCAGCATCCCACACCGATAGAAATATCCAGTGACATCAGCTCCTTCAGCTTATCCTGGATCGTCCTGCAGATCTCCATGATCTTCTGGTCAAATTCTCTGGTCCGGTTTCCCATGAAAAGAGCACCGACCTTGTTATTTCCGGCCTGATATGCCACTCCTGCTTTTTCTTCACTGATGATCTCATCACTGATATTAAAAAGAACAAAAGACATCAGTGCACTCTCCTGACGTTTCTCCGCAGTAAGCTGACTGCTGTCCGAATACAGATCCAGTTCAAAAACAGCCACACGATAGCAAGCTGCCTCAAGGTCGATTCCCAGTGCTGCAAGCTCTTCCAGGCTTTCCTGCCGTGTCTTGATATTATCCACAAAGCCCTGCAGTGCTCTGGAACGGATCACAATGGCGTTTTTCTGATAATTCTCGGAAGTCTGTGTCAGACGTTCCAGCTTTTCTTTTTCTTTTCTTCGCTGATCCACCTTCTCTTTCATTTTTTCGATGACATTTCTGAGTTCCATTGCTGTCACCGGCTTCAGCATATATTCACTTACATCGTACTGGATTGCCTTCTTCGCATACTCAAATTCTCCGAATCCGCTGAAGATCACGATCACGATATCCGGGTAATTGTCATGGAGAAAACGGCTCAGTTCCATACCATCCATATATGGCATAAGAATATCCGTAAGCACGATATCCACCGGATGTGTCTGTACAAATTCCGCTGCTGCTTTTCCGTTATCACAGTCTCCTACCAGCTCACAGTCCATTGCTTTCCAGTCAATGTTCTCCCGGATCGCATCGCGAACAAGTATTTCATCATCTACCAGTAAAATACGATACATAATCTCTGTCATCCCCCTCTGATCAGTTTCTGCTGCTCTTTTTATACATCCCCCCGGCAGTCTCCTCTCACCATTTCTGCCATTATTTTGTTAAAAATCACTGCTTTCTATGTGAACAATAACTGTTTATACCTCCTACATGGTAACATGTTTGGTGATAATTTACAACAGAGTTTCTTAGTCCATTTTACACGGTGAAAAAAGCTCGTTGCTGGTCACAGAGCGAACAGTAACAAAGGCCCCATGTTCAATATATCGAACATGAGGCCTTTGTACTGTGATATCTCACACAGAATTTTATTATTTTACGATCACGCCATCTTCATCCCAGAGGTCATGCCAGTCATTTGCACCATGCCACAGGAATACCTGGCCTTTTACAAGACGGTTGCCTTTTTCCAGAGTAGCAATGGTTGCCATCTCTTCCTCTGTAAGCGGATCCTCTGTCACACATTTCAGGTTGCTTGCATAGTTGTGAACAGAAAACGGTATGGAGATCTCGCCTCTCTGATGAGCCCATTTCAGAGCGATCAGAGCCGGATGAACACCGTGTGCTTTTGCAATTGTCTGCATCTCCGGTACTTCCAGATCAGCAACATCTTCAGGACAGATATCTCTCTCAGGTCTGCGCGGGGAACCGATCGGCATATAGCCTACAGGCTGAATGTTGTGAGCTACCAGATAATCGTAAAGCTCCTGCTGCTGGAAGCATACATGAAGCTCAAGCTCACAGGTTGCAGGTTTGATCTTCATCAAAGGAAGAACAGCCTCAAGCTTCGGAATGGTCATATTGGAAATACCGATATAACGGATCTTTCCTTTTTCTACCAGTGCCTCGCACTGGCGGTAAGTGTCCATAAACTCCTCAACACTGAACGGCTTGGAATCAGGATTTCTGGAGTCTACATCACATCCCGGTGCATGATAGTTCGGAAATGGCCAGTGGATATAGTACATATCTACATAATCACACTGAAGATCCCTGATGCTCTTGTCACATGCTTCCTCTACTCTTCTGTGCATGTCATTCCATACCTTTGTCATGATGAAGAGATCTTTACGCTCTACAACACCTTCGTCAAAAGCATCTTTGAACACCTGGCCGATCTCATGCTCGTTTCCGTAGCATGCAGCACAGTCAAACATACGGTAGCCGCTGCGGATCGCACCTGCAACAGCTGCGGATACATCCTCTGCGGATACACGGTCAGAACCGAATGTTCCCATTCCGACACATGGAACCTGCTCGCCGGATGGAAGTGTCACTTTCGGCACGATTGCCGGATTGATAACTTCTGCCATTTTTACATCTCCTTTTTATGAAAAATTTTCTTATTATAAGCTGATCTTATAAACGCTTGATCTCAATCTTCGGAAGAAGTGCTTCCATATCTTCCATTACAAAGAAGCCTGTCTCCTCGCGCATGGCTGCAGCTGCTGAGATTGCGCTGGCTCTGCGCAAGGTCTCCTCCAGGGAAAGTCCTTCGCTTAATCCCAGTGCAAAGCCTGCAATCATGGAATCGCCACATCCTACAGTATTCACTGCATCGATCTTCGGGACAACAGCACGGAAAATTCCTTCATCACCAACTGCCAGGGAACCGTCTGCGCCAAGAGAAACCGCTACGATCTCCACACCGCCTGCGTGGATGGCTTTCGCAGCCTCTATGATATCATTGATATCGTCGCAGTGCTTGCCTGTAAGCATACGGATCTCATCAATATTCGGCTTGATCAGTGTCGGAGCAGCTTTGATTCCTTCTTCCAGAAGTTTGCCGCTGGTATCCAGAATCACCGGCTTTCCTGCATCTTTAACAATCTTCACAAGACGCTGATATGCAGTTCCGTCAAGCCCCTTCGGTACGCTTCCGGACATTGCCACAACGGAGGCGTCTTTTACAAGATCGCGGAATTTTTTCTCAAATCCCTCAAAATCTGTCTCTGTAAGAGTAAATCCCGGCTCCAGAAATTCTGTCTGTACGTGATTCACTTCATCCCAGATATTGATACAGGAACGGCTCTCTGCATCAACATGGTAAAAAGCACTCCTGATACCAAAAGGTTTCAGGGCATCTTCAATATAGTTGCCTGCGTGGCCGCCCACAAACCCTGTGGCAACCACTTCAGCACCGTAAATAGACGCCGGCTTGGAAACATTCAGTCCCTTTCCGCCGGGAACATAGGTACATTCACGCACACGGTTTACTTCGCCCACTTTAAAATCATCCACTACATAACGCTTGTCAATGGCAGCGTTTAAGGTTACTGTCAGGATCATATCAGTCTTCCTCATTGGAAAGAAGGATCTTTCCTTTTACAAGGCCCGGTGTCTTGAACAGCTGGAAGGCCTCCTGAGCCTGGCTCATCGGAATTTTCTTATAGATGAAGCCCGGATCAAATTTCAGCTGCCCTGTTGCAAAATAATGAGCTGTCAGATCCCACTCTCGTCCCGGATACGGTGCACTGTAGGACATCCAGGAACCGGTAAGCTTGAATTCTTTACGGTTCATATTTTCCCACTGCTTCGGTGTGAAAGTAAGGTTCTCATGAGGAGTACCGATGAAGCATACATGTGCTTTGTTTGCCGCAAGCTCGAACGCCATGTGCATGGTCGGAACCTGTCCAGCTGTCTCAAATACGAAGCCGTATCCCTTGCCGCCTGTGATGGCCATGGCTTTTTCCATATATCCTTCTTCTTTCGTGTTGATCACTTCATCTGCACCGAGACGTTTTGCAAGAGCAAGTCTCTCATCACTGATATCAAAAACTACGACTTTCTTGGAGCCGAAGATCTTTGTCCACTGCATGGTGAACATACCAACTGTTCCGCCGCCAAGGATCGCCACATACTCGCCGCCGTGATAATCATTCTGGAATACACCGTGGATAGCTACTGTTGCAGGTTCAAACATTGCGCCCTGCTCATATGGAACATTGTCTGCAAATGGTACGGCATTTTTCTCCGGAACTACTACATAATCTGCATTTGCTCCCTGCTCTCTGGAACCGATGAAGCTGTAATGTTTGCAGAGGGAGTAATTACCTTTCTGGCAGTCGTCACATTTCATACATGGAAGAAGCGGTGCACCGGATACACGGTCTCCGACTTTTACCTTTGTAACACCTTCTCCGACTTCCACAACATCACCGGAGAACTCATGTCCAAGTACGATCGGATAAAAATGTACGCCGTGGTTTAATACACGCGGGATATCTGATCCGCAGATTCCGGAATATCTTACTTTGATCTTAACATGGCCAGGAGTTACCTTAGGTTCTTCCACTTCCTGATACTGAACATCTTCATTTGCTACTACTACTGCTGCTTTCATGATTACTTTTCCTCCTCATTTCTCATCATAGGTTCAAGAGATTTATAGAGATTTAAATAGGTTTTATAGGTTTTATCATAAACAACCCTGTTTTCAGGGTTCGGTTCATGTCTTCTTGTTTCTTTTACAGTAAGGCTGATAGCCTCATCATAATCTTTATACATTCCAACACCAATGCCTGCCAGAATCGCTGCACCAAGTGTTGTAGCTGTGTCGGATGACGGCACTACGATCGGTTTGCCGGTGATGTCGGATTTGATCTGTGTCCAGAGTAGAGAGTTGGCTGATCCTCCCATTGCCCGGAGTACTTCAACTTCTGCCCCTGCTTCTTTTGCAACCTCAAGATTATGCTTCAGGGAAAGTGCCACACCTTCCATGCAGGCGCGTACCATATGGCCCTTGGTCTTTGCAAAATCCAGTCCATAGAAAACGCCTTTTGCATTTGGATTCCAGATCGGTGAACGCTCACCGGACATATATGGAAGGAATACAACACCGTCACTGCCTGGAGCGATTTTTTCTGCAATCTCATTAAGCTGATTCAGGGAAGAACCTTTTCCCGCGCCTGTCATCATGCGCTCATAATCTGCAAACTCACGCTCAAACCAGCGCATCACACCACCGCCGCCGGTTGTGCCGCCCTGAAGGAGCCACTGACCCGGAACAACATGATATCCAAGGATCAGTCTTGGATCTGCCTTGTACTCATCCATGCAGATGCTCATTCCACCAGCCTGTCCGCCCTGCTCCTGTGTCTCACCAGGATGGATAACTCCAGCCCCCAGTGTTCCGCATGCTGCATCCAGACCACCCGCAACAACCGGTATTCCTGCTGCAAGTCCTGCTTCCTCTGCTGCCTTCTCTGTGACAGTTCCTACTATATGGTCGCACTCGCAGATCTCAGGAAGAAATCCCATGGGAATTCCAAGCCTTCTGCACATATCCTCATCCCATACAGCTCTTCGCATATCAAAGCAGTGCAGACCGTATCCCTGTGAAACATCCTGACTCATAACACCCGTCAGCTTATATGCAATAAAGCTGTTGGACTGCAGAATCTTGTCTATCTTTTCATAAACCTCCGGCATATTTTCTTTATACCAGAGGATCTTCGCTGTTGTATAAGACGGCTGCAGTGAATTGCCGGATACTTCAAAAATCTTATCTGCTCCGATCTCCTCATTCAGCCTGTCACAGATGGACTGTGCTCTTGTATCCATCCAGATCGGTGTGTTGGTCAGAACATTACCATCTTTATCCATGGCAATCGCTGACCAGCTCTGTCCGTCAATACCGATGCCTGCGATCTCATCCGGTACAATACCTGCTTTCCGGATAGCTTTTTTTACTGCACTGCAGACTGCGCTCCACCATTCCTCCGGATTCTGTTCAGCCCAGCCTTCCCTCGGATAATATACCGGATAGTCGCCGTTGGCTGCTGCCACTACGTTTCCGGATTTCTCAAAGATCGCAACCTTACAGGCACTGGTACCAATATCAATACCAAGTAAATATGGTTTCATTGTGATTTCTCCTTCTCCTTATATAGCACGCACAGATTTCCCCATAATAATCTCTGCGTCAAGCTTCTCCGCAATCCGCTCCGTATTTCCAGCATCTCCCTCTTCCAGTCGTTTCAGCATAATGCCGGCCACCTCTCTTGCAATACTTGGTGTAGGCTGAGCAACGATAGTCAGCTTGGGATTACATGCCCTTGCAAACTGCAGGTTATCGAACCCGATCATAGAAAGCTGCTCCGGAATTTTAAGTGCCAGCTCATTGACACCGATCACCGCCCCCATGGTCATCTCATAGTTGGTGACAAATACAGCTGTCATATCCGGATTGTCCGCCACAAGTTTCTCCAGACCGTTCACGCCACCCTGAATGGTATAGTCGCCGTGATAGATCAGAGATTCCTGTACCGGAAGATTCTCTTTTTCATATGCGCTTCTGTAGCCCTGGAGACGTTCCTGCGCTGTGGATATCTCCTCCGGGCCGCCGATGATCCCGATTTTGCGGTGTCCTGCCTGAAAAAAAACTCTCATGGCATCTTCTGCCGCCTTCTCATTGTCCACAAGAACACTGTCACAGGAAATCTCCTGGATCTTACGGTCAATGAGCACGATCGGTTTCCCGGTTTTCTGAAATTTTTTCAGGTGATTGCCTTCTGTGTCCACCGGCATGTTGATAATGCCATCCACACGTTTCCGGCTTAAGAATTCCACTGCGTCCCGCTCCAGCTTCTTATCTGTACGGCAGTCACAGACAATGGTCGCATATCCATGACTTCTCAGGACATCCTCCATCTCTGTGATAATCTCCGCACAAAAGGTATTGTTAAGCTCCGGAATCACCACGCCGATGGTTTTGGTGGCATTGGTCTTAAGTCCTCTGGCCACCTCATTTACCTCGTAGTGCAGCTCCTCGATGGCTTCCTCGATCTTTACTCTGTTTTTTTCTCTTACGTTTCCCCCATTAAAATAGGAAGAAATCGTTGCAAGCCCAAGTCCCGTCCGCCTGGCGATATCTTTCATGGTCGCTGCCATACTTATCACCTCATTATCTGCATTTTACCGCAATACTTATTCTGCCTTTCCGTCGCAGCCGCAGACTTTCATACGAGCCTCAACAAGCTCTTTTACAGCCTGGATTGCTTTTTTTCCGTATGCTTTCGGATCGATGGTGTTCTCATTCTCTGCGAATGTCTCCTTAACCGCCTTGGAATATGCCGCACGAAGCTCTGTTGCAAAGTTTACCTTGCAGATACCACGTTTTACACAGTCGCTTACATCCTCATCACTGAGACCGGATGCTCCGTGAAGAACAAGTGGGATATCAACAACTTCACGGATCTCGCTTAAACGTTCTTTATCAAGAACCGGAGTTCCTACATAAAAACCGTGTGCTGTTCCAATTGCAACTGCAAGGGAAGTAACACCTGTGCGCTCTACGAATTCTTTTGCTTCCTGCGGATCTGTGTTGGTGTCTGCCTCTGCCTCAAGATCATCTTCCTTACCGCCGACTTTACCAAGTTCAGCCTCACACGGAATGTTCAGGGCAGCAGCTACATCAGCAACTCTCTTTGTCTCTTTAATATTGTCCTCAAAATCCAGTTTGGAACCGTCGATCATAACAGATGTGTAACCTGCATGCATTGCCTGCATAGCCAGCTCAAAACTGCTGCCATGGTCAAGATGAAGGCAAACCGGAACAGAAGCCTTGGCAGCCTCAGCTGCAACGATCGCTGCATAGGTCTCAACAGTACCATATTTAACCGTAGATGGTGTCGTCTGGATCATAACCGGAGCTTTCAGCTCCTCAGCAGCCTGGATGATTGCTTTCACCATCTCCATATTCTCTGCATTGAATGCTCCTACTGCGTATCCGCCTTTCTGTGCTTTTAACAGCATTTCTTTCGATGTAACCAGTGGCATAATCTTTTTCCTCCTTGGAATATTGTGTTTATTTTCTAAATAATATCTATTGTCGGTCCATAAACCGAAACGTTTCTGTTTGAGTTTATCATAGCTCTCCGAAACGTTTCTGTCAACCATAAAATATTCATCATTTAAAGGAAAATATTGCCTTGAAAAGAAGATAAAATACCGTTAGATTAATCTATAAAAGATATAAAAACCTGTGGCCGGGCAGGAACGTCTGATATGACCGGCAGATATGGCAACTGCATAAATTATTCTCTGAGCAGCTGAATCTTAAGCCTGACCTGATGCAATAATTTCTGCAATGCTGTAAATGATCAATTTATCTTAGGAGGATATGAACTATGTTAAAAGGAATTCCAGAAATCTTATCACCAGAATTACTGAAAGTATTATGCGAGATGGGTCACAGTGACCGTCTTGTAATCGCAGACGGCAACTTTCCTGTAGAATCCATGGGAAAGAACGCTATCACCATCCGCTGCGACGGACACGGTGTTCCGGAGATCCTTGATGCGATCCTGAAGCTGTTCCCGCTTGATACTTATGTAGAGCATCCGGTAAACCTGATGGAAGTAATGCCTGGCGATGATGTTGAGACACCGATCTGGGATACATACAAAGAAATCGTGTCCAAACATGACGAGCGTGGCGAAAAAGCAATTGGAAATATCGAGCGTTTCGCATTCTATGATGAAGCTAAGACAGCTTACTGCATCATCTCCACAGGTGAGAAAGCTCTTTATGCAAATATAATGCTTCAGAAAGGTGTTGTTATCAACAACGACTGATCTTCTTACGTAACTGCCTGATATATACATACACATATTCAACCAAAAACTCCCGGTTTCATTGTCTGATAATTTTTATCAGGAATGAAACCGGGAGTTTTCTTTTTATATGGCACTCATCGCTTCGCAGATTTGGCTGCGTAGCTTCCGCACAGCACCTTGCCTGTGGATATTTTTACACCGGCACGCACTGCGTAATAATAAGTTGTTCCCTTTTTTGCTGTCTTATCCTCAAAAGAGGAAATTTTCCCTCCGGAAACTGTTCCGATCTTTTTCCAGGAGGTGTTCTTTGTCTTTCGGTAAATCTGATAGCAGTCTGCTTTCGCCTGTTTTTTCCAACAGATCCTGAGCCCGCAGGCAGTTCTGACAATTTTTGATATTTTCTGCTGTGAAGGATAGGAAAGAATCTCCTCTCCCGGAACATAGCTGCTGAAAACTTTTTTTCCATCAACAAGACAACACGCCCTGACTGCATATGTGTACGAAGTAATTCCCTGAATATCAAAATCATGATAGGTATTCCGGGTATTCTCTACCTCCTTTATACATTGAAAACTGCCACTTGCTGTTTTTCTATAGATCCTGTATCTGCCGGCTCCGGAAACTCTGTTCCAGGAAACTACATTGCATGGACCGCTTCTTGCTTCTGCCACTGCTGTAACTTTTCCCAGCTCTGCTTTTGCAGATACTTTGTCTGAAAGAGCTCCATATACGGTTGTCTTACCGCTGCATACATAGGCAGCCCGAACGCGGTATGTATAAGTTCTTCCTGTTTTTGCAGATGTATCCAGCCAGTTGTTTATATCAGATTTTACTGAAGTGAGCTTTGTTTCTTTTCCACCATTTTCAGAACGGTAGATGACATAGCGGTTGCAGCCTGGCACCGCTGACCAGGCGATCCTTATCCTGTTGTAGGCTCTGCCCGCTACTTTTATCCCTGTAGTTTTTTTCAGCTTCACGATGATCTTACAGGATGCCTTGATTCCTTTCGCACCATTTCCGTAACAGGATATCATTGCAGTTCCCGGATGTTTCGCTGTGATCACACCACTCTTGCTGACTGCCGCCACATTCGTATCAGAACTCACCCAGGTGATTCCCTGGGAAGTCATCTCTTTTCTTGTGGCAAATGCTTTCAGTGTCCGTTTCTCTCCTACATACAGGCACAGGGAAGAGGATGATAAGCTCATCCTTGCCGCACTGTCCAGAGTCTTTGTATGAACCTTGATACGTGGCGTGATAGCTGGCCCGAAATTTTTGGTATCCGACCATTTTTTACCGGAACTGCGATAAATATAACTCTGTCCAGACGGGATCGAAGCTGAAAAGCTGCACCATCCGTAATCCACACTGGCCTCCACATAATATTTCGCAGTTTTATTTGCCGCATTCGTCACCACAACAGAGTACAGACTGTTCTGGCTTATCAGCACCTCCGGAACCTTAAATGTCTGAATCCCCGCCATTGTCTGTTTACAGGAAACTGGTTTCGAATAAGCCGGCGTTCCGCTTGTAGGGTCACTGGCCTTCTTCAGATTGGTATATATCTGCACAGTAAATGAACTGTTTGCAGTCATGGACGCAAGCGTTACCTCGCCCAGAGTCTCTGCCTTTCCTTTGCCTGCAGTTGCCTTAAAAACGCTGGCAAGCTTTTCCCCTGAATACAGGCTGATCGAACCAAGACCAGAAGTTCCGTCATAAAAATAGTTATTGGAGTATTCCGGCTGATCCGTCGCCGTTGCTGCTACCAGCTCGCAGACAGATTTATCCCCATAAGACATATAAAAATAACCATCTTTTCCCCAGTCTGTTCCCCAACTGTTCTTGACGATCCATGCACCGTCAGAGGTTACTTTTGATGCAGACCTGAAATTTGCAGCCTTGTAATCATCATCCCAGCCAACAACTGTTACCACATGGTTCACACTCTTTGTTCGCGTCGGATAAGAATAAGCACCTGTACTGGCGTTATAGTATTTATTCTGGGCATTATACATAACAGTTACAGAATGGTTGGCTGTAAGAAGCTTCTTCATGGCAGAAACCGAATAATCCGAAAAACAAGCATTTTTCAGATATGCTGCTGCGTGATACTCGCTTGATCTTGACGGCAGAACCCCGGTTTTCTGGGTATGGGTAGCATCAGTAGCCAGCGGCACCTCATCTTCCGTAGTCATTCCAGACCATGTACTGAGAAACATTGATGCAAGAAGATCGTTTCCACCCTCATGATAATCAATATTTCCATAATCATCCGTTCCATAATGATGATTTACATCGCCGGCAGTATTTCCCAGAGGGTCATTGCTTCTGTTTGCAAAAAAGTACGCTAAATGTTCCTCAGACAGATCATATGTCCCAAGGCCCTGCGCCAGAAGTGAGGTTTCCAGAAGAGACGCCATGCCGAATGCCCAGCACATTCCATACGGATCCTGGTCTTTAACTGGAGTTACATATCCCTGCTCTGCTGCATTATAGTAAGAAGGATAAGCAACAGCCCTTCCCATCGGAATCTCATCTGTATCATTGCCGATCTCCACAGCTGTAGAATAAGATGTCAGTGTATCAAAAGGAGCCAGCTGCTCCTTCTCTTCCTCCTCTGTCAGGGGCCGCCCCTTGATATAATCTATTCCATCGTCAGTGATATCTGCTTCACTGTTTCCGTCACCGAACAGTTCGTTTTGAGAATCTGCCAGGTTCTCAGTATTTATTGTTTCCCCAGTATTCTCTCTTTCATCCTCTGCTTTATCTTCTTCGGAAATCTGTGAGAGTGTTTCTGTATCTGAACTGTCTGTATCTGAAATGTCTGCACCCAAACCATCTGTATCCGAAATATCTTCTGATGTCCCGAAAATCTCTGAAGTATTATCTCCTGTTTCACTTATATTTTCAGACGATGAGCTGCTCCCGGATATACTATCTCCGGATATATCATCTATATTTCCAGCCTGACACTGCACATCATCTTCCTGTCCGTTTTCACTGACAGCCAACGTATCACTGAAATCTGCAGCTGCCACTGAAATCTGACATCCAGCAACTGCTGCACTTATAAATAATGGAAGTAATTTTTTTCTGATCAGCTGTAATCGCTTCACATATAAGCCTCCTGTTTCTCTTATGTATCTGAACTGTTTTCTGGTATCTTATCAATGTTTTCTCAAATGATACCCTAAAATTCCAAGCACTGCAAGTACTGTCGCAGCTCCGATCCAGACAAAAGGATTCCCGTACCAGGTTCTGTCCTCTTTAAAGGACTTTGCTGTTATACCATTTACAGGCTTTGAATCTGTAGGTTCTGCTTCCTCTTCTGTGGTTTCTTTTATTGTGGAGTCTGAGGATGCAGCTGAAGTTTCCGTAGCATCTTTCTCTGAGATAGAATCTGTGCCATTTCCCACTTCGGATGCTTTCAGTTCATTTTCTGTAGACGGCCTCAGTTCATCCAACGGCACATAACCATGTGTGCCGTTATATTCTGCATATCCCCAGGTCTCCCCATTCTTCTCAGTCTCACCTTCAATATGCAAAACCGTTCCATCTTCCACCGTTTTATTATTAATTTTTTCACTTTTATCACTGGTTTCAGGATAGATATCCACTCCGATTCCTCCCGAATCCACAGTCATATAATAATCCGTGCTCTCCTGCGGCAATTCTCTCTTAACAGATTTATCCGCGTAAACAGATGTACTCATGGACAGCATCAGCAGTCCGGCCAGCAATATCCTTGTTCCTTTCCTCATTCTGTCTTTCTCCCCTTCCAGTTTCCGGCGAAATCTCCCTATAGACAAAATCCCCCTATATTTCCTTACACGATCTGAAATATAAGAGGATTTTATCATTTGTTATGTCTTTTGGATCTGTTAATAATTAAGCAAGTTCTTTCTCGCACATATCCAGTGCTGATGCGATAACTGCATCCATGTCGTAATACTTATACTCGCCAAGACGGCCGCCGAAGATCACTTTATTCTCTTTCTCAGCAAGTTCCCTGTACTGTGCATAAAGCTGTCCATTCTTCTCATCATTAACCGGGTAATACGGCTCATCACCAGGCTTCCACTCTGAGCTGTACTCACGGCTGATCACAGTTTTCGGCAGATCATTGCCGTCCTCATCTTTACCAAACTCAAACCACTTGTGCTCGATGATACGTGTCCACGGTGTCTCCACATCTGTGTAATTCACAGCTGCATTACCCTGGAAATTCGGTTTATCAAGAGTCTCATTCTCAAAACGTACAGAACGATACTCCAGTGTACCAAGCTTATAATCAAAGTATGCATCAATGGCACCTGTATAGATAACTTTATCTGCCATTACATCATACTCAGCCTTCTTCGCAAGATAATCCTCATTAAGGCGTACCTCGATGCCATCCAGAAGATTGGCAACCATCTTCGTATAACCGCCAACCGGGATTCCCTGATAAAGTGCATTGAAATAATTGTTATCAAAAGTCAAACGAACCGGAAGTCTCTTGATAATAAAGGAAGGAAGCTCTGTGCACGGACGTCCCCACTGCTTCTCTGTATATCCCTTGATCAGTTTCTCATAGATATCTGTACCAACAAGGCTGATAGCCTGCTCTTCAAGGTTCTTCGGCTCTGTGATACCAGCATCCTTACGCTGCTCCTCGATCTTCGCAGCAGCCTCCTCCGGTGTTACAACACCCCACATCTTATTAAATGTGTACATATTGAACGGAAGGCTGTACAGCTCCCCATGATAATTGGCAACCGGGCTGTTTGTAAAACGGTTGAACTCAGCAAACTGTGTAATATAACTCCATACTTTCTTATTATTTGTGTGGAAAATATGTGCACCATACTTATGAACGTTGATTCCTTCAACCTTCTCTGTATATACATTTCCAGCAATGTTCGGGCGTTTATCGATTACAAGAACAGACTTGCCCGCCTTCTTCGCCTCATGAGCAAAGACAGCGCCGTACAAACCGGCACCTACGATAAGATAATCGTACATTTCGTTTTTTCTCCTTATTACTTGATGATGCTATTCTAACACCTGTACTGCATATCTGGCAAGTGTTCTGCAAATTTTGAGTAAATATTCTATGTTTTTCAACTATTCGTGGTCACAAAAGTGGTCAGACTTTTGCTATAATAGTGCGAAAAGGAGACTACGATTATGCCGAGAAAAGGGGAAAATATCAGAAAAAGAAAAGACGGAAGATGGGAGGCACGATACGAGAAATGCCGTGATAAAAACGGACGTATTCAATATGGATATCTGTATGGACATACATATGATGCTGTCAAAAAGAAAAAAATTGCTGTTTTATGCCAAAATAATCCTCAAAAGTTATCCGGAAATCGATATATATTCCACACTCTCAGCCAGGAATGGCTGCTTTCCATCCGTTACACAGTAAAAGTCAGCACATATGCCTGCTACGAAACTCTGATAGAAACGCATATTATTCCTGAATTTGGAAATGTTCCGGTAAAGTATATTTCATCTGGTTCCATATATGCTTTTTCTGAAAAAATGAAACAGGAAGGACTTTCTCCACGTACGATCAAAAATCTCCTGATCCTGTTCCACAGTATTCTTCGATATGGCGAAAAACTGGGATATCTTAGTATGTCACAGCTTGAATTTCGATATCCCAAAATAGCAGACAGATCTTTTAATCTTATTTCTCAGGAAAATCTGGCAAAACTGATTTCTGTTCTCTCAACAGATACATCCGCATTTTCCATGGGCATTCTGTTATGTATCTATACAGGAATCCGCGTTGGCGAACTCAGCGGAATCCGATGGTCAGATATTGATTTCAATAAAAAAATTCTTCATATAAGGCGCACGATCTCACGAGTAAAAAACCTTGACTACACAGGTGAGTCTGATGAAACCCCGAAAACAATTTTAATGATAGGTTCTCCTAAATCCACCTCATCTCTCAGGGATATTCCAATCCCTGATTTTTTATTGGCCAAACTGGAGCCGATCGCGTCCATGCCAGATGCATATTTGCTTACAGGTTCCAGTACAAAATGCATGGAGCCAAGAAGTATACAGCGAAAATTTCAACGTCTTCTGGAACAATGCGAGATTCCCAATATCAATATCCATTCTCTGAGGCATGCTTTTGCAACAAGGTGCACAGAGATGGGATTTGACAGCAAAACTTTGTCTGAAATCCTGGGACATTCTTCCGTTAAGATCACCATGGATATCTATGTCCACAGCAGCATGAAACAAAAGCAGAAATATATGGAAAAATTATATTATTAACAGTCAGAATTCTGGTTACAAAAAGCAGGCACCTCCTCAGAGCTGCCTGCTTTTTTTCATCTCTCTATGTAATTAATTATTCCTCATATCCATTCGGGTTCTGGCTCTGCCATTTCCAGGAATCTGCACACATTTCGCGAATTCCGTTCTCTGCTTTCCAGCCGAGTTCTTTCTCTGCCTTAGTTGCATCGGAGTAGCAGGTTGCGATGTCACCTGGGCGGCGTGGTTTGATCACGTATGGGATCTTAACACCTGTAGCTGCCTCGAAGTTCTTAACGATGTCAAGAACACTGTAGCCTTTACCTGTTCCCAGGTTGTAGATGCTTAAGCCGGAGTTATCCTCAAGTTTCCTGAGAGCTTTTACATGTCCTTTGGCAAGGTCTACTACGTGGATGTAGTCACGGACACCTGTTCCGTCCGGTGTGTCGTAGTCATTTCCGAACACGCCAAGCTCTTTCAGCTTTCCTACTGCAACCTGTGTGATATACGGCATCAGGTTGTTCGGGATTCCGTTCGGGTTCTCACCGATCGTTCCGCTCTTATGAGCACCAATCGGATTGAAGTAACGAAGAAGTACTACGTTCCATTCCGGATCTGCTTTCTGGATATCTGTCAGGATCTGCTCCAGCATGGATTTTGTCCAGCCGTATGGATTAGTGCACTGTCCCTTCGGGCACTCCTCTGTGATCGGGATCATAGCCGGATCGCCGTATACAGTTGCTGAGGAAGAGAAAATAATATTCTTTACATTATGTTTTCTCATCACGTCCACAAGTGTCAGGGTTCCTGCGATATTGTTCTCGTAGTACTCCCATGGCTTGGCAACAGATTCACCTACTGCTTTCAGTCCTGCAAAATGAATACAGGAATCGATCTTCTCGCTGTCAAAAACCTTATTCATTGCTTCACGATCCAGAATGTCTGCCTTATAAAATTTCACCGGCTTACCTGTGATCTTGGATACTCTGTCAAGAGCCTTCTCACTGGAATTAGCCAAATTGTCAACTACTACAACATCATATCCTGCGTTCTGCAGCTCTACAACTGTATGACTTCCAATGTATCCTGCTCCACCTGTTACTAAAATTGCCATAGTTTTTCTCCTCCTCAGATTAGGTTTATAGAGTTCGTGTTTATTTTAACACTGCTGCCTGTTTTCCACAATAGCAGAAAACCAGGTTTCGTACATGACTTCCTCTCAGATCTGTGAAAATCACTTAGTCCCACAGTCCCTGAGGATAAAGGCCCTGATCCTTCAGGCTCTGAATCGCAGCCACAACTACCGGCTTATCCTCTTTATAAGTTACGCCGTACCATTTATCCTGTGTGGTAAGCACTTTTACTGTAGCTTTCTTTTCTTTAAGAAGTTCATCTACTACAAACGGAAGGAAGTACTCGCACTTCAGCGGATTGACCGGAATGTTTTTCTCAAGGAATACAGGAAATCGCGCTTCCAGCTCTTTCATGAATCCGCCGGTGAAGCCCCACATATTCATGGATACCGGTGCGTCAACAGGAAGTGCTGTCCATGTTTTTCCATCGTCCTCTGTGTAAGCTGCTCCGCCGTCACGTTTTTCAATGTGAGTTCTCTCATTGATATCTGCAAGATATCCGTTCTCGTCTGTCTCGCAGACACCGCGGGATACATAACCATTATCTGTCAGTGTGTTCTCCAGACGGTATCCAACCATCATATACTGAGCCGGAGCACTATCTTCTTCTGCCTGGATCAGGAAATCATACGCCATTTTAAATGCGTGAGTTCCGTAATAATCATCTGCATTAATTACAACAAACGGTCCGCCTATCTCATTCAGGCAGCTTAATACTGCGTGTCCTGTTCCCCATGGCTTCACACGTCCTTCCGGAACTTTGAATCCCTCCGGAATGTTATTCAGATCCTGATGCACATAAACGATCTCCACCTTATCGCTTAAACGATCACCAATGGCATCACGGAAATCCTGCTCATTTCCTTTCTTTATAATAAAGATAACTTTCTTAAAGCCTGCGCGTACAGCGTCATAAATGGAAAAATCCATGATAATATGGCCTTCCTGATCTACCGGGTCGATCTGCTTAAGACCACCGTATCGGCTTCCCATTCCTGCTGCCATTACTACCAGAACCGGCTCTTTCATAATCTTATTCCTCCTGTTATTCTCCGGGTATCTCCCGATCTGCATTCATAAAGCCGGTCAGATCCTCATCCAACCGGCTTTACGAACCTTATGCTTTATTATACTACAATTCATCACGGAATCCTATCCGTTATTTTCCCACTTTCTCCGGAAAAACAATCTCCATTCTCGTTCCCTGTCCCTGCTCGCTTTCCACATGGATCTGCGCATGATGAAGCGTCGCACCATGTTTTACTATGGACAGACCAAGTCCTGTTCCGCCAGTCTGTCTGGAATGGCTCTTATCTACTCTGTAAAAACGCTCAAAGATCCTGCCCTGTTCACTCTTCGGGATTCCGATCCCGTCATCCACAACACAGTAGAACGGATGTCCTTTACGGTTTCCTACCATAATGCGAACATGTCCATCATTTTCTGTGTAGCGCACTGCATTATCTGCAATATTGAAAAACATCTCATAAAGAACGTGTCGCACGCCCTGGATCTTCTCAGAATTTCCGGCCAGCTCCAGGGAGATATTTTTCTTTTCTGCCGGATGCTTCAGATTGCTTTCCACATCCTCTGCCAGTTCATAAAGATCCACTTCTTCAAAAGGAACCTCGCTGTTGCTCTCATCCAGTCTGGAAAGCTGGATGATATCTGCCACAAGATTGGATAACCGCACTGCCTCATGATAGATTCTTCCGGAAAATTCCTGTACATGTTCCGAAGGAACCATTCCATTCATCATGAGTTCTGCATAGCCGGAAATGGACATCAGCGGTGTTTTCAGCTCATGGGAAACATTTGCGGAAAATTCCTTCCGGATCTGTTCTGCCTCTTTCAGTTCTTTTACCTGCTGCCTGATCTGGCGATTCTGTTCATCCACCCGCACAAGAAGCGGCCTCAGTTCTTCATAGCACACATTGTTCAGCGGATGTTCCAGGTCCAGATCATTGATAGGTCTGATAAGATCCTTTGTCTGCCTCTGTGCAAAAATAAACTCCAGGACCAGTACAAGAAGCATCAAAATCCCCAGAACAAGCAGGCTTGATATCCAGGTGGAATATACGGAATCTATGGTTTTTCCTACACGAAGCACGTTTCCGTCATTCAGTTTTACCGCATAATAAAAAGTCTTTTTTGCAAAAGTCTCCGAGTAGCGGATACTTTCACTTTGTCCTTCTTTTTCTGCCTGGATAAATTCCGGACGATTACTGTGATTCTCCAGTTTCTCCGGTGACGCTTCAGAATCAAAGAGAACAGTTCCGTCTTTTCCTATGAGCGTCACACGGCTTGTAGATACTGTTCCCAGTTTTTTCGTAAGAAAAGCTTCTCCGTACTCTTCCATCCCAAAACAGATATACCTGGTTTCCTCTCTCACTCCACGCTGCATATAAGTGTTGAATTTACTGTATGTCACCACGCTTGCAGCCAGAAATGTTACAAGGACAGCCAGAACGATCATTACACTTGTATGATTCAGGATCTTTTTTTTCATAGATGATCTCCTATCCTGTAGCCGACTCCGCGCACAGTTTCAATAAGGTTTCCCGCTTCACCCAGCTTCTGGCGAAGGGTACGTACGTGGACATCTACAGTCCTTGTTTCCCCGTCAAAATCATATCCCCATACATGGCAGAGGATCTGATTTCTTGACATGACAAGACCTTTGTTTTCCAGAAGATACTCAAGAAGTTCAAATTCTTTTCTGGTGAGTTCCTTCTCCTCCCCCTGGTAGCTGACCTCGTGGCGGGACACATTTACACGCAGCCCCTTGCAGTGAAGCTCTCTTTCCTCGCTCTGTCTTGCACAGCGGCGCAAAACAGCCTTAACTCTGGCCACGAATTCCATCATTCCAAATGGTTTTGTAATATAATCGTCAGCTCCGCCCTCCAGACCTTTTACCTTGTCAAATTCCGCTTCCTTCGCTGTTACCATGATCACCGGGATATCCCTTGTCCTGGTATCACTTTTCAATCGTTTCAAAATATTATATCCATCCTCGCCCGGGAGCATGATATCCAAAAGAATCAGCTCCGGCAGGCTCTTTCTCATAGCCGCATCAAGTTCTGCCCCGGTCTCAAATCCTTCTGCCTCAAACCCGGTTGTCTCCAGTGTATAAACAAGAAGCTCTCTGATATTGCGCTCATCTTCCACACAGTAGATCATTTACCAACACCTCTCTGTTCGTTTTCATTTTCCGGAGCAGAAGATACTCATCTGCCCGATATTTGTTGAATTTTTGTTTTCAGTATAACGATTTTCTTTTTACTGCACAAGCCCTGGTATCTGCGTCATCGCGGATAACCAGGGCATATGCTCATTTTTACTTATTTATTTTTAAGCCTGCGCAGTCTCTGCCTCAACAGTTAACGGAGGCAGCTGGTACTGTCCGCGGATTGCTTCCAGTTCATGGTAGAAGCTTGCATCTGTACTGTGCTTGATCTGTTTCAGATGCTGATGTGTATCAAACAGATCTGCATGTACCTGAGTTACACAGACACCAATGTTGGAACAATGGTCAGCCACCCTCTCCAGGCTGGTAGTCACATCTGAAAGGATGAATCCCATCTCAATGGTACACTCTCCGGCACGAAGTCTCTGAACATGTCTGTATTTCAGTTCTTTGCTCAGCTCATCGATCACCTCTTCCAGCGGTTCAATCTCACGTGCAAGCTGTACATCCTGATTCTCATAGACCTTATATGCAATGTCCACGATATCCTCTACAGCATGTTCCATGACACGAAGCTCCTCGAGGGCTTTTTCTGAGAATTTAAGGCCTTTCTCATGAAGCTCCTGGGCGGATTCCATAATATTCACGCCGTGATCGGAAATTCTCTCGAAATCTCCGATACAGTGGAGCATGATGGAAATACTGTGGCTGTCATGAACTGACAGATCCTTCTGGTTCAGCTTTACAAGATAAGTTCCAAGTTCATCCTCGTAGCGGTCTACTTTTTTCTCTGATTCCTCTACCTCCTTCTTTCCTTCTGCACTGAAATGCTTCAGAAGATCAAGAGCTGTAAATAATGTTTTATGGGAATCCTCTGCCATTTTTTTTGCTGCATTTCTGCTCTGCTCAACAGCAAAAGCCGGCTTCTCCAGAAAACGGCTTTCCAGGATCATGAAATCCGGATCTGCTGCTTCCTCCTCCTTTTTGTCTCTGATCGTAAGACAGGCAAGTTTCTCCAGTGCTTTTCCAAACGGAAGCAGTACCAGTGTTGCACTTACATTGAATGCACTGTGCAGAATTGCGATTCCTGCCGGTGTTGCAGCCTGTGACATGAACGAGAAATGTACAGCTGCATTGACGGTATAGAACACTGCCATAAAAAGAATCGTTCCAATCAGGTTAAAGTACAGATGAATCATTGCCGCACGCTTCGCATTTGTGTTAGCTCCGATGGCTGAAAGAATCGCCGTGATACAGGTACCGATATTCTGTCCCATAATAATAGGGAGTGCTGCACTGAACGGTACCATTCCTGTAAGACAAAGTGCCTGCAGGATACCGACGGATGCGGATGATGACTGAATGATCGCTGTAAGCACTGCACCGGCAACAACACCAAGCAGCGGGTTGGAAAATTTCACAAGCATTCCTGTGAATTCCGGTACATCTGCCAACGGCTCTACTGCTCCGCTCATGGCACTCATTCCATACATCAGGATTGCAAATCCTACAAAAATCGTTCCTACGTCTTTCTTCTTCTGGCTCTTTGTAAACATGATCAGGACCACACCGATCAGAGCCAGCACCGGTGAAAATGATGTCGGTTTAAAAAGACGGATGATAAAGTTATCGCTCTGGATTCCGGTAAGGCTTAAGATCCAGGAGGTAACTGTTGTTCCGATGTTCGCTCCCATAATGATTCCCACTACCTGGGAAAGTTTCATGAGTCCTGAATTTACAAAACCAACTACCATAACCGTTGTTGCAGATGATGACTGGATCACTGCAGTTACGCCCATTCCCAGAAGAACGGCTCTGATCGGACTGGATGTAAGGGTTTCAAGAATACGCTCAAGTTTTCCTCCTGCTACTTTCGCAAGCCCGTCTCCCATTAAGTTCATTCCATAAAGGAAAATGGCAAGGCCTCCAAGCAATGCCAGTACGCTGAAAAAGTCCATGATTCTCTCCTTCACTTTCTCTTTTTTGATATGTTTGATTTCCTATTTCTCATTTCGACGTTTTTCATGATAACTGTCCTTTGTAAAGTTTTCCCCACCTGAATGTAAAATCTGTGTAAAAAAATAAAACAGTTGATCCTGTCCGGGAGATATTACCCTTATAAAGATCAACTGTCTTATTATATTTTTCGTTATTTTCATTTCTGATCATATATCCCACAAATCACATGTATCAGAATCCACGGATTTCCTCATCCTCGGATCCTGTCTTATCAATCGATCTGATCACAAGATAATAGCTGTAATCATCGTTGACCTTTACCTCAACACGGTCGCCAACTCTGTGTCCTCTTAAAGCTTTGCCGATAGGGGATTCAATACTGATGCGGTTCTCCATGGAATTTCCCCTGATGGAAGTGACAAGCTTATACTTTTCTACCTCATTGTCCTCCTCAAAAAGTACCTCTACGATATCATCCATTCCTACTTCATCAGCCCTGGAATTATCGGATACAATGCTCGCTGTTTTCAGCATTCTCTCCAGATAACGGATACGGCTCTCGTTCTGGTTCTTATGTTTCTTGGCTGCATAATATTCGAAGTTCTCACTTAAGTCTCCCTGGGCACGCGCTTCCTTGACAGCCTCAATGGCTTCCTTTCGTACGACCAGCTTGCGGTGTTCGATCTCCTGCTCTATTTTTTCAACATCCTTGCGGGTAAGCTGTTCTCTCATAATTCACGGCATCTCCTTTTCTGTACTTTATTCCGTCACCTTCTCTGATATCCACACAGATATATCCCGGTGCCGGAGTACTATTTATTTACCAGAGATACCTTAGCAGATACACTCTGCTTTGTCAAACAGCGCAGGCTTGTTCTGTTTCTTCTCTCTGTTGTTTTATACGCTGTTTAATATAGTCTGCCATATGATCTTTGGGAATATCCAGTAACATGGAAAATTCAGAATAGAGGTGATCCTCTGCCATTTTCAGATACCGTTCATCTGTAGCGGTTGTTTTTTTGCCATGGGATAATCTGGTCTGTTTACGAATATAGATCGTCTTGATGATCCGGAGCAGATCTCTGCATTCACAGGTTCGGATACATTTCTTGTAGCTGTCTTCCCGGAATTTCTCGTTCTCAATACTCAGTGTTTCTATCAAAGGGATCTCATTGATCAGCTTCTCTGCCTCTTCCTTCGTGATAATTCCACGAAGCACCTGCTTGCCGCCTTCCACCGGTGTAAAGATCTTCCCTTCTGTCTCCCCTCCCGGCCTTAACACATAATAAAGTCTCTCACCGGAGGCACCGTCCATCTTCATTGTGGTAACTCCTGTCACCTTGCAGATTCCGGTACGGCCATACACAACATATTCGCCTGTTTCAAACATTTTTCCACATCCTTTCATATTTTTTGCTTTTATTTCCGTGGCGTCTATTGTGCTCTAATGAAAACTCCCTGTCAGGCATAAGATCCGGACAAGGAGTTTCTCACTGAGGATTCTATCCTTATTTTACTACTTTTCCCATTTATTTGCAAAAGAATTCAAAAAGTTTTTTTATTTTTGTGAAATATGCTCATAACAGTGTGCATATGTGTTTTGTGCAGTTTTTACAGCGTCTTTGATAGATTTTTCCGAAAATATAAAAACTGCACACCTTTCTCGAAGATGTGCAGTCTGTGAACGATAAATATTATATTTCTTCTTTTTTCTTTCTTCCCAGCCGGATATCCTCCATATGAGATCTCAGTTCCGGTGTCATGTTGTCAAACAGATAGTTCTTTGTGTTATCCCTGCGCTCGTTCCAGTCTTCACGAAGCTGCTTTTTCGCAGACTCGATTTCTTCTTTAAATCCCCGGGCCGAGATCCTGGCTGCGCCCTGGCCCATGATGATGATCTGTTCCAGGCCGTCAGAGGTTGCTACTGTTACATTATGTTTCCGTCCGATTTTATGGACAGTGCGCTCAATATACTGGTCCGCTGTCTCTGCTTCTTTTGTGTAGACAACGTGAATGTTGTGATACCGGAACGTTTCCTCCGGATGCCCTTCCACACGGTAGGCATCAAATACCAGAATTAAAATACAGCCCTTGATTCCCTGATAATCGCTTAATATATCCATTAACTTGGACTGTGCCGCATGAAAGTCTGCCTGTGCAAGGTCTCTTAAGTCCTCCCATGCAAAAATAATATTGCATCCGTCTACCAGCAGATAGTCGTCTCTGTGGATCGCCGGACTGCTGTTTTTCCAGGCACCGTGGCCGGACTTTTCCGGAAGTCCGATACCTGATGAACCTGCAGGGGATCCTGCACTGCTGCCTGCATAATCAGAAAAGCTGCTGCTTTCCAGATTTCCGAAGCTTCGGCTGTTATTATTATATTTCTTCGATTTCACAGGGCCGAAAGTTTTCTCAAAGATCGCTTTCAGCTCTTTTTCTTCCTCATAGCTGCCGTACATGGAAGTGTATTTTCCACGGGATTTATTTCCAATCCCAGAAATCGTACTGTCAGAACCTCTGCCTTGTCCTGCTGATGCACTTCTTGCACCATTTCCGACTCCCTCTTCTGAATCATCATATACATCATCCCATTCCTGGATCTCTGTGCCTTCCAGGTGCATATACTCCTCCACCTCATACCATGGAACCACAAAGCCAGCTCCATGAGCACAGAATACGGAACCTGTAGGATTATCCAGATCCCTCTCGGAATCATAGCCGATCTCTTCTGCGATAGTTTCCTGATCCTGGCATGGTTCATAGCCTTTTAAAGTGCAGGTAAGGCGTCCGCGGCCTCTTGTGTAGGAGATTACCTGACTCTGATAGTCGCGCATTTTTGCCACAGACGCACTTCCTGTAATCACAGCCATCTCACCCTCTGTCTCCGGTCCCTGGAAGCTTCCCTGCATACGCTGGATATCCGTCATGGCTTTTCCCACATTCTCTGCCGGAAGCTCCAGCCGGAAGCTGTAGTATGGCTCCAGCAGTACAGTCTGCGCTTTTTTAAGTCCCTGTCGGACTGCACGGTAAGTAGCCTGACGGAAATCTCCGCCTTCTGTATGCTTCTGATGAGCACGGCCTGTAAGAAGCGTGATCTGCATATCTGTGATCGGAGAACCGGTGAGAACACCCAGATGCTCTTTTTCTTCCAGATGGGTCAGGATCAGACGTTGCCAGTTGCGGTCAAGCTGATCTTCACTTGCAGCTGTAAAAAACTGAAGTCCGCTTCCCCGTTCTCCTGGTTCCAGAAGAAGATGTACCTCTGCATAATGCCGCAGCGGCTCAAAATGTCCCACCCCTTCCACAGGTGCAGCGATGGTTTCTTTATATACAATATTTCCTGTTCCAAACTCCACAGCCACATGAAAACGATCCCAGATCAGATGCTTCAGGATCTCGATCTGAACTTCGCCCATGAGCATGGCGTGGATCTCTCCCAGCTGTTTATCCCACATGATATGAAGCTGCGGTTCTTCCTCCTCCAGTTCTTTCAGGCTTTTCAGCATCTTGTGGGCATCACAGCCTTCCGGAAGGATGATATGATAATTCAGAACAGGTTCCAGAACCGGCATGCTGGATTCCGCTTCTGCCCCAAGTCCCTCGCCCGGATAAGTCCGGGTAAGTCCGGTAACAGCACAGACTGTTCCTGCCTCTGCTTCTTTTATCATATCAAACTTTGCACCGGAATATATCCTGATCTGATCAATCTTTTCCTCCCACCTCTCATCTTCCGGAATTCCTTTACCTCCGGCATTGGTAAGCGTTTCTTTTACTTTCAAGCTTCCACCTGTGATCTTCATATAAGTAAGTCGGTTGCCCTGATCGTCTCTTGCGATTTTGAAAACCTTTGCTCCAAATTTATCCGGATAAACCGGTGTTTCCATATAGCTTTCCATTCCGTGGATAAATGCATCCACACCCTCCATTTTCAGGGCAGAACCGAAGAAGCATGGAAAAAGCTTTCTCTCCAGGATCAGCTTCGCTGCGTCTTTCTTCCGGATAGTACCGGTTTCCAGAAATGTTTCCAGCAGTTCTTCATCACACATGGCGATATTCTCCAGAAATTCATCGGTTCCGTTGATCTCGTCAGAATCGTTCTTCTCTTCGGACATATGAGCTTTTTCTGCCCCACTGGCATCATCTTTCAGCTGCGTTCCTTCAGCTACCGGAGATTCCCCGGAGTTATCAACCGGCGCTTCTTTTTTCCCGGCTTCTTCTGCACCGGAGCATTCCAGTTCTCCACTGAAATCCACACAGTTTCCGCTTAATTTCTTCTTTAATTCTTCAAGAAGTGCCTCCCTGTCTGTTCCTTCCTGGTCCATCTTGTTTACAAAGAGAAATGTGGGGATCTTATACTGTGTCAGCAGTCTCCACAGAGTCTGCGTATGTCCCTGCACGCCGTCCGCTCCGTTGATCACCAGGATCGCATAATCCAGCACCTGCAGCGTACGCTCCATCTCTGCGGAAAAATCCACATGTCCCGGTGTATCCAGAAGAGTCACTTCCATATCTCCCATGGAAAAAACTGCCTGCTTGGAAAAAATCGTAATTCCTCGTTCCCGCTCCAGCTCATAGGTATCCAGATAAGCGTCTTTGTGATCCACACGCCCGATCCTGCGGATACGTCCGCATTTAAAAAGCAGGCCTTCCGATAAAGTCGTCTTTCCTGCATCTACGTGGGCCAGCACACCCAGACTGATATGTTTCTTTTGTTTTATGTTCTGAGGTTTTTCCCCCATGAAAATACCCCTTTCCTGTCTTATAGTGATATCTACTATCATAACATAGAAAGGGGTATAAGTCGAATCCTGTTTCCTGTATCTGACGATACTTTACTCCACTGCCTGGTATTCCGCCTGCCTGAAACACGGAAAAATTTATCCCGGCCTCGGTTCCATATCAGTGCAGGTATGCTCTCAGCTGTTCCAGATCTTTCTCCATATCACTTCTTCCCATCTGGTAGATCCGCTCCAGATTGTCTGCATCCCTCTCGATCATGGCTGCTTTGACAGGCTGGCTTGGGCGGATGATATGGACACGGCCTGCTTTTTCCAGAGAGCCTAGTTTCTCCAGAGTTTCATTATAATGAATATGGCGTTTCTCCAGATCTTCTAGTAACGCCGGATATTTATGTAAGACAGCTTTCAGAAACATCATCATCCTGGGGTTGGCTGTTTTCCGGTAATTGATGTCTCTTGTAAGTACCACTATGTTCTTCTCATAGCCCTGTTTCAGCATCCATTCAACCGGAATCGGATCAGACACACCTCCATCCAGCAGCTGCTTTCCCCCAAGTTTTACAGGGCGGGAAACAACCGGAATAGACGCTGAGGCACGCATCCACTCAATATCCTCCACATCTCCGTTGGGACACTGGTGATATACCGGTTTTCCTGTGTTGATATCCGTACATACCACCGTAAATTTCATAGGATTATCCTTATAAGTTCCCCTGTCAAAAATATCCAGTTTCCATGGAAGTTCGTTGTATCCGAACTCCTTGCTGTAGATATCACCTGTTGTGATCCAGTTGCGGATACTTGCAAGCCGCTTGTCCTTACAGTATTTTTTATTGTAACGACGAACTCTTCCGATCTGTTCTGACTTGTAATTGCAGCCAAAAACAGCTCCTGCCGATACGCCTACTGCACTGTCTGCGTAAATATCATTCTCCATCAGCACATCGATCACTCCGGCTGTATAAAGACCGCGCATCCCGCCGCCTTCCATCACAATGCCGAATTTTTTCAGTTGTGTTTCTTCCATTTATTCATCCTCTGTATTTCTGTCCGGCAGACTCTGCTGCCCTTATGCTGTCATCTTTTATGTCTCATTTATTGTACTTTTCGAATTATATCTGTCTTTTCTGCCATATATCTATATCCATTATCAGAATATCTTGGTTGTCCACTTGCTCATATCCCAGACTTCATTTACCACATCCTGATAAAATTCCGGCTCGTGGCAGATAAGAAGAATACTTCCACGATACTCCCGGAGAGCTTTTTTCAGCTCGTCTTTTGCATCTACATCCAGATGATTGGTAGGCTCATCCAAAAGAAGAATGTTGGTGTCACGGTTCACCAGCTTGCAGAGACGCACCTTTGCCTGCTCACCACCGCTTAAAACCCGTACCTGGCTCTCAATATGCTTGGTCGTCAGGCCGCATTTTGCCAGTGCGGAACGTACTTCATACTGGGAAAATGACGGAAATTCCTGCCAGAGTTCTTCGATGCAGGTAGTTCGATTCTCACCCTTAACTTCCTGCTCAAAATATCCAATCTCAAGATTCTCGCCCTGTTCCACATTTCCGGAAATCGGCTTGATCAGTCCGAGAAGACTTCGAAGAAGTGTAGTCTTACCAATACCGTTAGTTCCTACCAGAGCACTCTTCTGGCCGCGTTCCATTGTAAAATTCAGCGGTTTGGAGAGTGGTTCATCATATCCGATCACAAGGTCATGTGTCTCAAAAAGCATTTTTCCCGGTGTGCGTCCGTAACGGAAATTAAACTCCGGCTTCGGCTTCTCTGCTGCCAGCTCGATCACATCCATTTTATCCAGTTTCTTCTGACGTGACATGGCCATGTTTCTTGTGGAAACACGTGCCTTGTTTCTGGCTACAAAATCTTTCAGCTCACTGATTTCCTGCTGCTGTTTACGATAGGCAGCCTCCAGCTGAGCTTTTTTTACTGCGTAAACTTCCTGGAAGTGGTCGTAATCTCCTACATATCGGTTCAGTTCCTGGTTCTCCATGTGGTAGATAATATTGACTACTGAATTCAGGAACGGAATATCATGGGAGATCAGGATAAAAGCATTCTCATAATCCAGGAGATATCTTTTCAGCCATGCAATATGTTCTTCATCCAGATAGTTTGTGGGCTCGTCCAGAAGAAGGATATCCGGTTTCTCCAGAAGAAGTTTCGCAAGAAGTACCTTGGTTCTCTGGCCACCACTTAAGTCCGTAACATCACGGTCCAGGCCCAGGTCAAGAAGTCCCAGTGCTCTGGCAACCTCCTCCACTTTCGCATCAATGGCATAAAAATCATGAAGCGTCAGTTCATCCTGGATAGTTCCAAGCTCTTCCATCAGAGAATCCATCTCATCAGGATCTGCTGTTCCCAGTTTGTCGCAGATCTCGTTCATGCGCTCTTCTTTTTTCAGAAGAGGATCAAAGGCAGATTTCAGCACCTGCCCGATGGTCATACCTTTTTCCAGGACTGCATGCTGATCCAGATAGCCTGCGTGGACATTTTTTGCCCATTCTACCTTACCTTCATCCGGCATCAGTTTTCCGGTTACAATACTCATAAATGTGGACTTTCCCTCACCGTTGGCACCGACAAGTCCGATATGTTCTCCCTTTAGGAGCCGGAAAGATACATCCTCAAAAATCGCTCTGTCTCCAAATCCGTGAGTGAGATGTTCAACGTTTAAAATACTCATCTGTTATATTCCTTTATCGTAATTTTATTGTGATATTTAGTCTGCGTTCAATGTATTATACTTGATACCAACCCATGATGTAAAGCCAAATCTGCCACCTGTTTTAGCATGAAAATAGGTATGACTATATTTCCATTGCTGTTGTTTCAGCAGCGTAAACTATGGAAAAGATCAGATGAGAATGATTTCATTCAGTATTCATTCCCTCCTGATCTTTTTCTATCTCTTAATATTTTTTTACATACTGATAATTCCCAGCACATTGGCAATAGAGCTTAACAGTACAATGATCAGACAAACAGGTGCCAGATATCTGATAAAAAACTTATACAGTCCTTTTCTGCGGAATCTGGATGACTGCTCGATCTCTGCTGCGATCCTGTCATATCCAACAACACGTGTCACCAGGAAGCAGGTTGCAAGTGCTGCCAGCGGCATCATCACGGAGTTTGTCATAAAGTCAAAGAAATCCAGGAAATTC
Source organism: Blautia schinkii (assembly GCF_013304825.1). Classification (GTDB taxonomy): domain Bacteria; phylum Bacillota; class Clostridia; order Lachnospirales; family Lachnospiraceae; genus Blautia_A; species Blautia_A schinkii_B. The sequence continues at coordinate 103,370 of NZ_JAAWUO010000014.1, forward strand.
ATTCCGAAGATCTTCAGAAAATCCAGAATTCCGTATCCCATAGAGGATGCACTTCCGAATACAAGCATGATCACAGCCATAATGATACAGCATTTTGCCCTGCCCCAGTGAAGTTCATCCATAAAAGTGGATACGCTGGTTTCCATAAGAGATACCGCACTGGTCAGTGCAGCCAGAAGAACAAGAAGGAAAAACAGGATTCCTGCTCCAGTTCCAACGCCCATGGTTGCAAAAATCTTCGGCAATGTAATAAACATCAGGGATGGACCCGCCTGCAGTGTCTCAGGATTTCCGCCGGAAAAAGCAAATACTGCCGGAATGATCATCAGGCCTGCAAGGATCGCAATACCCGTATCAAAGATCTCTACTTGGGTGGTTGCCTGCTCCACATCCATCTTTTTATTCATATAAGAACCATATGTGTACAGGATTCCCATAGCAATAGACAGAGAATAGAACATCTGTCCCATGGCTGCAACTACTGTCATCCAGGAAAAATTTTCAAAATTTGGAATCAGGAAATATTTCACACCGGTCATTGCCCCCGGACGTGTGATAGAATATACTGCCACGATCACTGCCAGAACCACCAGAAGCGGCATCATGATCTTGGACATACGTTCCACACCGTTTCTGACTCCTCCAAGAATGATTGCAAACACCAGAACAGCAAATACAATAAACCATATCTCTACCTGCCAGGAATCCGCAATAAAGCTTCCAAAGTAACCTTCTTCAGAAACCTTCTGAACATTCCCTCTGAAATATTCCACCAGATATTTAATGACCCATCCGCCGATGGTACTGTAATACGGCACGATCAGCATAGGGATTACTGCATTCAGCCAGCCGCCAATCTTAAACGGTGCACTCTTTCCAAAATGTTCAAACGCTCCTACCGGACTCTTTCTCGTCATTCGTCCAAGTGCTGTCTCGGACATGATCAGAACATATCCAAATGACACTGTCAGAAGAATATAAACCAGCAGGAACATTCCTCCTCCATATTTCGCTGCCAGGTACGGAAAACGCCAGATGTTTCCCAAACCAACAGCTGATCCGGCCACTGCCAGCACATAACCGATCTTCCCTGAAAAACGTCCCCGCTGATGGCTGTGACCGGATTTTTTTGCTTCTCTCATCCGTTAATCCTCCTTAAATTTCATGTGTAAAAAACCTCCCACAGGTTTATGCCTATGAGAGGTCTGCATGATGATATAGTATCAAAAAAATATAAAAATGTCAAAAAAAGAGTATACTTTTTTTCCTTTTTTTTCGATAATCCTGATACAACCCGGGAGTTTGACAGTTGAATAATTAAAAATCATCTTCATGTATTTATAAAAAACTTGGGAAATACAATGCTCTTCTGGAACAGTTCGATGGCGATGAAGACAAGTTGATGGCATGGACAAAAAAACAGACGGCTAAAGAAACGGGACTTTATTATCCGGCTGCAATCCGTTCTCTCATGATCATATTATTTTTCCGCCTGTGCACATATCATATCCCATGCTTCATCATCAATTTCTTCATTGTGAAACAATTTTCTCCTGTCCTCATCTGTTATTTTTCTAATCACACGACATGGATTTCCGGCTGCAATGGACCAATCCGGAATGTCTTTTGTTACAACACTTCCTGCACCAATTACCACATTGTCTCCAATATGTACTCCAGGACACACTACTGTATTTCCTCCCAACCATACATTATCCCCGATGGTAACCTCTTTTCCGTATTCAAAAGCAGAATTGCGCGTATCTGGATAAATTGGATGTCCTGCTGTATAAATAGATACATTGGGTGCCATCTGACAGTTATCACCGATTTTTACCTTTGCCACATCTATAATTGTACAGTTATAATTTGCAAAGAAATTTTTACCTACTTCTATATGCGAACCATAATCGCAGTAAAAAGGTGGGTTAATCCATGCACCTTCCGATTTTCCCAAAAGTTCTTTTACTATTTCTGCAATCCCATCAAAATCCGACCGATCTGCAAAATTAAGTTTTTGCAGGATTTTTCTACCTATCCTCTGTTCTTCCATAACCGCTTCATCTGAAATGTAAGCAAGCTGCATATCTCTTCTTTTTTTCATATTCATAATTTAATTCTCCATTTCTGTTAAATTTTTTAACCATTTATATTGTTTATAATGTTTAAATACTGCCGGAAGTTTTACCAGTTCATCCAGATTTAGGACAAAATACACCATCATTACCGGCAATTTAAATACAAATGCTGCGATACATCCCAGTGGAACTGCAAAGCACCACATGGTAACCACATCACATATTAATCCAAATTTTGTATCTCCCCCTGCAGGAAAAATACCACCTATTGTCATAGAATTGATTGATTTTCCTATTACATAATAGCTGCTTATAAACAGCATATTCTTTAAATATCCTGTTGCTATATCAGTCAGATTCGTAAAATGCAGGATTACAGGTGTCGCAAGAAAAATCACTCCAGCCGTCACCACGCCCAAAAATACCGAAGTTTTGCATAAAATATTTCCGTTTTTCTTTGCTTCAGATAAGTTCCCTTTACCAAGCAGATTTCCAACAATAATACTTCCACCATATCCAAAGCCGGTACAACCACAGATTAAAAGGTTCTTGGTTATATTTGCAATAGAATTGGCTGCGATAGCATCGGAACCAAGATGTCCAAGTATGACAGAATACATCGTAAATCCACCGCCCCAGGCAAGTTCATTAAAAAGTACCGGATAAACATGTTTCCAGAATTTCCTCGTTATATGGACTTCCCTGTTTTTTATGTCTTTTACTCCAATCCAAAATTCCTTTTTCAGGTGCAAAATATAAATCGCAATAGCCAGACCAAGTCCATTTGCAATGACAGTAGCCAGTGCCGCACCTGCAATCTCCATTCTTGGAAAGCCCATGTATCCGTAAATCAGAATAACATTCAGTATAATATTAACACAGACAACAACTGCACTTATTATGGTACATCTACCTGCATAACCACAATTTTTCAAGATTCCCTGCAAAACCTGCAGAACTCCTGAAAAGATATAGGATAATCCAATCACTTTCAAATACTTAATACCATAATCAATCAGTATAGTATCGTTTGTAAACAGTCGCATGAGCGTTTCAGGAATAAAGAATGTTGCAAGCAGAAAGAGAATGGAAATTATGAATACATATCTTAATACAAGTCCTGCTGATGTCCGTAATCCATCAAAATCTCTTTTTCCATAATACTGTGCAACAAACATATTTTCCCCTATTGTAAGTGCTGTTAAAATCAAATTGAAAACAAAGGTGATCTGCGAAGCCAGCGAAACTGCTGACAGAGAGTTCTGATTTAATCCTCCCAACATAAAAGCATCGCATGCACTTACAAGTGCTAACATAAATTGTTGTGCTGTAATGGGCAGAGCAAGTTTCAAAATCTTATTTGTGAATTCGTTTCCCATCTACAATTTTTCCTTTCTGTGCACAATATAAAAATAAACCAATTTTATTGATTTTTATACCATAATCAGCCATAATAATATAACAAACGTTCGAAAAGGAGATTATTTTGATGGAAGTATGTCCAAGCATTGTTTTAAATTCAGATGCATCTGAAAATGTTGCCTATAACAATCCAGACTTTCCTGCATATATAAAAAAGGGACAGCTTTCACGCTATCCTGATTTTCGTGCAGTCAGTCATTGGCATGACGATCTGGAATTTATTCTGATTTTAGAGGGACAGATGTTTTATGATGTGAATGGTCAGAAGATTTCTTTGCAAGCAGGTGAAGGAATTTTTGTAAACAGCCGCTGCTTTCATTATGGCTATTCCGATACTCATACAGAATGTCTCTTTATCTGTATTCTGTTATCTCCGCAGTTGCTTTCTGCAAATACTTATTTTGTGGAAAAATGTCTAAATCCCCTGATACAGAATATTCATTTTCCCTATCAACCACTGAATCCGTCTATCCTGTGGCAGAATTCTATTCTTCGTGACCTTGAAATGCTTTACAAAAAAAATGTGGATGAACTACAGCCATTTATTACGCTGGAAAAAACCGTTCATATTTTTCGACTCCTTGCTGAAAATATGAATTATTTCCCAGATTATGATAAAGATACAGAGGATACTCTGGCTCTTACTACAATGATCGGATATGTGCAGAAAAATTATCCCCACAAAATTATGCTTAAAGATATTTCATCCTCAGGAAATTGCTGCAAGACAAAATGTACTTCCCTTTTTCAGAAATATTTGAATACTTCCCCAATGGTATATCTAAATCGCTATCGTTTGGAAAAATCTGTTTTTCTTCTTCAAAATACTACAATGTCTGTTACTGAGATAGCATATACCTGCGGGTTTTCAAATAGCAGTTATTTTTGTGAACTTTTTCATAAGTATTATAATACCACCCCTGGGAAGTTTCGAAGCAGTAATAGATAAACACTATTCATATTCTTTGACTTATAATTATAATGGATATTTTTTAACAGTTTCCCTGTTTTTCCAGCCAGTCTTTCACATAACATCTGATCTCCTGCATTGTTTCCCTCTGCATTGTTTCCCTCTGCACTGATTTCCTTTGCCCGGACAGAATGGGGGATCTCTGTGACGAATACTTTAATCTTGCTGCCATAGGTCTCCCGCAGGAGCGCGGAAATCTCTTTGGCAAAGTTGGTTCGGCTATCCACCATCGTCAGCAGGATACCGTCGATCTGGAGCTTGGGGTTGATCTGCCGCTTTACCTTGTTTACGTGGAGAGGAGCTGTTCCAGCCCTTTGGCGGACAGATACTCCGCCTGAACGGGAATGATGATCCTGTTCGCAGCGGCCAGCGCATTGACTGTGAGCATACCCAGGGAGGGCTGGCAGTCGATGAGGATATGGGAATATTGCCCCTTCAGCGTGTCCAGATATTGCCGCAAGATAGTCTTACGACTCATGGCATTTACCAGGGATACTTCCATTTTGATCAGATTATGCCAAACTCTCCAGCGAAAAATCTGGTGAACCACTAAAAATTGGGGGAAAACGGCTCTCGTTAGGTCAAATGGGGTCAAACTATATCAGCCCATTTAGGTATAAGAAAACCCCGGAAAACCTTGATTTTCCGGGGTTTTTGAACTATTTTGATATAGTCTGAGCAGTCGATTATCGCTTGCTGAACTGCGGAGCGCGACGAGCTGCTTTGAGACCGTATTTCTTACGCTCTTTCATACGTGGATCACGTGTAAGGAATCCTGCTGCTTTAAGAGCTGGTCTGTAGTCTTTATCTGCCTCGAGGAGTGCTCTGGAAAGACCATGACGGATTGCTCCAGCCTGTCCTGTGTATCCACCGCCGTGAACGTTAACGATCACATCGAATTTACCCTCTGTCTCTGTTAAAGTGAGTGGCTGACGAACGATAACTTTCAGAGTCTCAAGACCGAAGTACTCATCGATGTCTCTTTTATTGATAGTGATTTTACCTGTTCCAGGTACCAGGTAAACTCTCGCGATTGATTTCTTTCTTCTTCCTGTTCCGTAGAATTTTGCGCTAGCCAATGTTTTCTACCTCCTATTAAAATGTTAAAACTTCAGGCTTCTGAGCCTCATGTTTGTGCTCTGGTCCTGCGTATACGAAAAGTTTCTTGTTCATAGCTCTTCCAAGAGGTCCTTTCGGAAGCATTCCCTTAACTGCGAGCTCGATAACCTTCTCAGGTTTCTTTGCTAACATTTCTTTTAATGTGGTTTCTTTCATTCCACCAACATAGTCGGAGTGGTTATAATAAATCTTCTGCTCAAGCTTCTTGCCTGTAACTTTGATCTTATCAGCGTTTACAACGATTACATAATCTCCTGTGTCAACGTGCGGTGTAAACTGAGGTTTGTTCTTTCCTCTTAAAACACTTGCAACACCGGAAGCCAGACGTCCCAGAGTGCAACCCTCTGCGTCAACTACATACCATTTTCTTTCGATTTTATCCGGATTAGCCATATAAGTCTGCATGGTCCTACCTCCTGTTATTTATCAACGATAATGTTTCTCAAACCGCGGTACTTCCGCGAAAAAAAGTAAATGGAAACGCGGGTGCAAAATAAATCGCGGAAATGTCCGAAACCGCTGATAAAATGCCGTCGCCGGGGCTATTGGCTCAAGCATCTTCGCACTACGTCACATTGAGTTATTATATTATAAGGCACCTTGCCTGTCAACTGTTTTTTCTTGTAATTTTCAACAAAATTCCTGTTTTCAGAAAAATTCAATTCCCATCAATGTCAGCCCCTGAGCCGGTGCTGTGGGGCCTGCTGCCCCACGGTCGCAGGCTTTCAAGATCTTATCCATACGTTCCGGCGGGTACTGTCCGTTCCCGATCTCGATCAGAGTACCAGAAATGATACGCACCATATTGTAAAGAAATCCAGTTCCTGAAATGCGGATCGTCACCATATCTCCGTCCCTCCATACATCCATGGAAGTTACTGTACGGATGGTTGTCTTCACCTGTGCACCGGAACCGCAGAAGCTTGCGAAATCATGTCGTCCGATCAGATAGGAAGTTGCCTCCTTCATCTTATCCACGTCCAGCTTGTAATGATAAAAATAGGAATACAGCCGCTCTGTTGGAACCGGAAATTTTCGGTTCAGGATACGGTATTCATATGTTTTTTCACTGTCACAGTAGCGGGGATGAAAATCAGGCTCCACCTCCTCAGAAAGCTGGATACGGATATCCTCCGGAAGTCTCTGGTTCAGTGCATAGGAAAATTTTTCCCCGGGGATCCTGGATTCGGTATCAAAAACCGCCACATTCCCAAGAGCGTGCACTCCTGCATCTGTACGGCTGGCACCGATGGTCTCTATCTTTTCTCCAAGCAGCTCACTTAAGGTATCATTTAAGACACCCTGGATAGTCGTTCCGTTTGGCTGTGTCTGCCAGCCGGAATAATTGGTTCCATCGTAAGCTACTACAAGTCCTACTCGTTTCATAAAATAATATACCTCCTGCTTCAGGCAGTTCCTGTCACTGCTTGTGATCCATGGCTGAACTGTTCATAACCTTCGCATTTTTACAAAAATCTGCCTGGCCCGGTTACAGTCCCACTGCACGGAACACCACACCAACTGCAAGATATGCCGCAAGGATCACAAATGCAATGTAATCTCTCTTCTCATAATGCAGCGGTTTCATCTGAGTCCTGTGATCTCCGCCATGGTAACATCTTGCTTCCATTGCCATGGCCAGATCATTGGCACGTCGAAAAGCAGAAATAAACAACGGTACAAGAAGGGGAACCATGTTTTTTGCCTTCTGGATCAGATTTCCATTTTCGAAATCTGCACCCCTGGCAATCTGCGCTTTCATGATCTTATCCGTCTCCTCCAGAAGGATCGGGATAAAGCGAAGGGCAATGGACATCATCATGGCGATCTCATGTACCGGCACCCGGATCTTGTTCAGCGGACGGAGCAATCTCTCCAGACCATCTGTCAGCTGATTCGGCGTGGTAGTCAATGTCATGATGGAAGATCCGATCACAAGGTAAACAAGACGGATTGCCATTCTTCCTGCAAGAACAAGGCCTTCCCTTGTAACCTTGATGATTCCGAAACGCCACAGCACTTCGCCAGGCGTCAGGATGATATTGAACACAACCGTGATCAGAAGGATCATAACGATAGCCTTCAGACCCTTGAACATGAATTTCACCGGAACCTTGGATATTGCGATCATGGCTACCAGAAATGCTGTTGCCACCGCATATCCGAGAAATGTATGGAACAGGAACACAGAGATCAGAAATCCCAGAGTTCCCAGAAATTTGGTCCGTGGGTCCAGTCTGTGAAGAACGGATTTGGCCGGATAATACTGGCCAATGGTAATATCTCTGATCATTTTTCCGCCCCTCCTTTGTTCAGTAATGGAGAGTTCGCCTGCGTAAGTGCGGCAAGGATGCTGTCTCTGGCTTCCTCCACTGTTGTGGCATCTGCATCCACATTCAGCCCATGTTCCTTCAGCGCATGCATAATATAGGTAATCTGCGGTGCGGCGAGTCCCATAGTTTCCAGTTCTTTATAATGGGAAAAAACTTTCTTCGGCTCATCGTCAAATACCGCTTCTCCATGATTCATAACAATGAGACGCTCCACATATTTGGCAATATCCTCCATGCTGTGGGACACCAGGACAATAGTGATTCCCCTCACTTTATGAAGCTCTGCGATCTGATCCAGAATATCATCACGTCCCTTCGGATCAAGGCCTGCTGTGGGCTCGTCCAGGATCAGGATCTTCGGGTTCATGGCAAGAACCCCTGCAATAGCTACTCTTTTTTTCTGGCCTCCGGAAAGCTCAAAGGGTGATTTCTTGAAATTGGATTCTTTTACTCCAACCTGTGTCAGTGCCTGCTTCGCTTCTTTCTCCGCCTCTTCTCTGGAAAGTCCCTGATTCATAGGTCCAAAGCACACATCGGAAATCACATCGTTCTCAAAAAGCTGATGTTCCGGATACTGGAACACCAGTCCAACTTCGCTCCGAAGCTGCTTTCTGTCATATTTTTCTGCCCACACATCTTCTCCATTGTACAGAACCTGGCCGGATGTTGGCTGTACCAGCGCATTCAGATGCTGGATCAATGTAGATTTTCCGCTTCCTGTGTGTCCGATGATCCCGATAAACTGACCGTCCGGGATCACAAGGCTGACATCCTGCAGCGCATGGCTCTCATAGGCTGTCCCTGGGCTGTAGGTATAGGTTACATTTTTTAATTCGATTGACATAATGCGCTCACCAGCTCCTCTGTAGTCAGTATTCCATCCGGAACATCCACGCCGGATTTCTTCAGTTCATATGCAAGAAGTGTTACCTGTGGTACATCCAGTCCATACGCTTTGAGGGTATCCACCTGGGAAAAAATCTCTTTAGGATTTCCCTGCATCACAACATTTCCGCTGTCCATGACATAAACACGGTCAGCATGGATCACTTCCTCCATGTAATGCGTGATCAGAATGACTGTAACTTTTTCCTTGCGATTCAATTCCCGCACTGCCTCCAGAACTTCTTTTCGCCCGTTGGGGTCCAGCATGGCTGTAGGCTCATCCAGAATGATGCATCTGGGACGCATGGCCATCACGCCTGCAATAGCCACTCTCTGCTTCTGTCCTCCGGAAAGCTTGTTTGGGGACTGATAACGATAAGCTGTCATGCCAACTTTTTCCAGGCTGTCATCTACACGTTTCCAGATATCGTCTGTGGGAATGCCCATGTTCTCAGGACCGAATCCTACATCCTCTTCTACTACAGTTCCTATGATCTGATTATCCGGGTTCTGAAACACCATTCCTGCTTTCTGGCGCACTTTCCAGAGTTTTGTTTCCCTGGCTGTGTCAATACCGTCTACCAGCATGGTTCCTTCTGTCGGAATCAAAAGTGCATTCATATGTTTCGCCAGTGTAGATTTTCCGGAGCCGTTATGTCCCAGTACTGCCACAAATTCCCCGGCTTCAATGTCCAGGTTTACATCATTGACTGCACGCTGCATGTCTACCACATTGCCGTCATCGTCATATCTCTGATAGTCAAATCCCAGCTTGAGCGCCTTGATAATTCCCATCTTTTTGTTCTCCTCAATCCTCTGTAGCTGCCGGTTCTGCTAATCCAGTCAACTCATCGATCAGTGCCCATATCTCGTCTCTTCCCTGCTTTGTCTCCGCAGAAAACGGAAGGATCTTTCCATCTTTCGGAAGTCCCAGTCCTGTGCGGATCTCCTTCAGGCTCTTTGCCACCTGGCTGCGCTTCAGCTTGTCAAGCTTGGTCGCGATGATCACCGGCTCATATCCGTTATGGCAGATCCAATCATACATCTGCTTGTCATTGGCAGATGGTTTATGGCGGATATCCACCAGAAGAAAGACTGCCCGGAGCTCCTTTGACTCGTGAAGATAGCCCTCGATCATCTTTCCCCATTTTTCCTTCTCAGCTGCGGAAACTTTAGCGTAGCCGTAGCCTGGCAGGTCCACAAGATACATTGCTTCGTTGATATTATAAAAATTAATCGTCTGTGTTTTTCCCGGCTGTGCACTGGTTCTGGCCAGAGCCTTGCGGTTCATCAGACCATTGATCAGGGAGGATTTCCCTACATTTGATTTTCCCGCAAAAGCTACCTCCGGTCTTCCTGTGTCCGGGATCTTGCTTGTGATTCCGCATACAATGTCCAGCGATACGTTTTTGATTACCATTTGTTGTTCCTCCCTTTTCTGTTAAAAGCCCTGTCCTGAAAATCAAGGCAGGGTTTTTTCTTGTTTTGTTTATGCAAGAGCTTCATCAAGAACTTCTTTCATGTTATCCACAAACTGAATGTTAAGTCCCTGTAGGATCTCTTTGTCCATCTCTTCAATATCCGGACGGTTTTTCGCCGGAACGAGGACTTCTTTTATTTTCGCATATTTGGCTGCAAGCAGCTTTTCTTTCAGTCCGCCAATCGGAAGCACACGGCCTCTTAAAGTAATCTCACCTGTCATGGCAAGGTCTGCGCGTACCGGTTTCCCGATAATAGCGGAAAACATAGCTGTTGCCATGGTAATACCTGCGGACGGGCCATCTTTTGGAACAGCACCTTCCGGGATATGTACATGGATATCTTTTTTCTGGAAAAATTCTGCATCAATTCCATACTCATCTGCAACGGAACGGATGTAACTGATACCTGCCTGTGCAGATTCCTTCATTACATCTCCAAGCTGTCCTGTAAGAAGCAGCTCACCTTTGCCCGGCATAACATTGACTTCGATCTGAAGAGTATCACCACCAACCTGTGTCCATGCAAGGCCACGGGCGATTCCAATCTCATTTTTTTCATTGGCCATAAGATAATCATATCTCTCTTTTCCAAGGAATCTGGAAATATTTCTGGATGTTACAACCACCTTATCTTTGCCTTCTTCCATAAGAGCTCTCGCAGTCTTGCGGCAGATGCGGCCGATATTTCTCTCAAGAGAACGGACTCCGGCTTCTTTTGTATAGCTGTTGATCAGCTTGCCAAGTGCAGCCGGCTGGATCACCAGTTTTCCTTTCGGGATTCCGTTGATTTCCATCTGTTTCGGAATCAGATGCTCTCTTGCAATATGTTCCTTCTCATTCTCTGTGTATCCGGAGATCTCTATCAGTTCCATTCTGTCAAGAAGTGGTCTCGGGATTCCCTGAACATCATTTGCAGTGGCAATAAACAGTACCTCCGAAAGATCCTGGGGAATCTCCACATAGTGATCATTGAACTTACTGTTCTGCTCCGGATCAAGAACCTCCAGAAGTGCCGCGGAAGTATCTCCCTTGTAGTCGCTGCTTGTCTTGTCGATCTCGTCAAGGAGCATCAGCGGATTGCTGACACCTGCTTCTTTCAGCGCAACAGTGATCCTTCCCGGCATGGCACCCACATAAGTCTTTCTGTGACCACGAATCTCAGCCTCATCACGAACACCGCCAAGACAGATACGTACATATTTCTTATTCATGGCCTCTGCAACAGAACGGGCAATGGAAGTCTTACCGGTTCCCGGAGGGCCTACAAGACAGAGGATCGGACTCTTGCCCTTATGTGTCAGCTTACGCACTGCAAGGAATTCCATGATACGTTCTTTTACATCTTTCAGTCCGTAATGACCTTCCTCAAGGATTCTCCACGCATTCTCAAGATCCTCGGAATCCTCGGATTTTTTATCCCACGGAAGAGCAAGAACTGTCTCAAGATATCCCCTCTGCACTGTAGCCTCTGCCGCACTGGCTGCCATTCCCCTGAAACGGCCGATTTCCTTGGATATCTTCTCTTTTACTTCGTCGGAAGCGTTAAGTTCTTTCAGCTGTTTGCGGAATTCCTCAACATCATCAGCTGTATTATCTTCGCCAAGCTCCTCACGGATCGTCTTAAGCTGCTCACGGAGAATGTACTCCCTCTGATTCTTGTCGATATGAGATTTCACCTTGCGCTGTAGATCTTTTGTGATATGAATCACTTCAATCTCACTGCCAAGAAGTGCACCCAGGATCTCATAGCGGTCATTGAGAGATACAGCCTCAAGAAGCTTCTGTTTATTCTGATAGGACATCGGAAGATTCACTGCGATCTGATCGATGGTCTCCTGCACATCCTCAATGGTCATGATCTGATTTACCAGATCTCTGCTTATTTTGCCACTCTCTCTGCAGTATTTCTGGAAAAGCTCCCGGATACTGCGGAGCATAGCATCTTTTACAGGTTCCGGATAATTCTCCTCCTGGGCTGTGACAACCTCGCATTCTGCTTTCAGGTATGGTTCTTCCTGTTCCAGGCTTAAAACCTCTGCCCGTTCCTGTCCTTCTACCAGAACACGGTAGAGATCCTGCGGAAGCTTCACCACCTGCTTAATATAGGCAATGGTTCCTACCTGATACAAATCATCAAGCCCTGGTGTCTCAACCTCCGGGTCTTTCTGTGTCAGAAGAAAAACCTTCTGGTCATGGAGCATTGCTGCTTCCACTGCACGGATTGATCTCTCTCTGCTCACATCAAAGTGTACGATCATCTCCGGCAGAACCGTAGTTCCGCGCAGAGCAATCATTGGCATTATATCGACCTGATTTGTCATTTATGTCATTCCCTTCATCAAGCTGTTACCGGCTTGCCTTTCTTTCTTGAACGGGATGTTTTGTGTCCTGCCTTCTTCGCAGGAGCCGGGGCCTCCCCGTGGATGATCTCCGCTTCTCCGGTTCCCTCCACTGCCTCTTTTGTGATGATACATTTACGGATTGTATCATCCGATGGTGTCCTGTACATCAAATCCATCAGAGTATGCTCCATAATGGAACGAAGTCCTCTGGCACCTGTTTTTCTCTCAAGAGATTTTCGCGCAACGCTCTCAAGTGCCTCGTCCTGGAACTCAAGCTCCACGCCATCCAGCTCAAAAAGCTTGTCATACTGCTTGGTAAGGGAGTTCTTAGGCTCTTTCAAAATACGGATCAGCGCATCCTCATCAAGGGAATCCAATGTCACAACAACCGGAACTCGCCCGATAAACTCAGGAATCAGACCGAATTTAATAAAGTCTTCCGGCATAACTTCCTTCAGAATTTCACCTACATTGCGCTCTTCCTTCTCGGAAACCTCTGCACCGAAACCGATAGATTTGGTATCCTGCCTGGACTCGATGATCTTCTCCAGTCCGTCAAAAGCTCCTCCGCAGATGAACAGAATGTTCGTTGTATCGATCTGAATAAACTCCTGATGCGGATGTTTTCTTCCTCCCTGCGGCGGTACGCTTGCAACAGTTCCCTCAAGAATCTTCAGGAGTGCCTGCTGTACGCCCTCACCGGACACATCTCTTGTGATAGATGTGTTCTCGGATTTTCTTGTGATCTTGTCGATTTCATCGATGTAGATGATTCCGTACTGTGCACGTTCAATGTCGTAATCTGCTGCCTGGATGATCTTCAGAAGAATATTCTCAACGTCCTCACCAACATAGCCTGCCTCTGTGAGAGTGGTGGCATCTGCGATGGCAAAAGGAACATTCAGAAGTCTTGCCAGTGTCTGTGCAAGAAGTGTCTTACCGGAACCTGTCGGGCCAAGCATCAGGATATTACTCTTCTGAAGCTCAACATCCAGGTTTCTGGAAGCAAGAATTCTCTTGTAATGATTGTAAACAGCTACAGAAAGTGCTTTTTTGGCATCGTCCTGTCCAATAACATATTCATCCAGAATGCTGTGGATCTCTTCCGGTTTCAGAAGATTGATTCCTGTTCCATAATCATCTTCGCGATCATACATGCTGAACTCTTCTTCCATGATCTCGGAACAGATACCGATACATTCATCACAAATATATGCTCCATCCGGACCTGCGATCAGCTTACGTACCTGATCTTCGGTCTTATGGCAAAAGGAGCATCTTACCTTTCCTTCTCTTACTTTATCTGCCATATGATTTTGTTTCCTTTCTAAGCGTAAATGTCCGTCTCTCGCAGACATTTGAAATTTCTTTTTAAAGCAAGATAAGACTCCTGTGTTTTTACAGGAGTCTTTTCTTACGCATTATTTGTGGATCACAACACCATCGATAAGACCATATGCCTTAGCTTCTTCAGCTGTCATATAGTTGTCACGGTCAGTATCCCGTTCCACAATCTCAAGAGGCTGTCCGGTATTCATAGAAAGAATTTCGTTCAGCTTCTTTTTAGTTTTTGCGATCTGGTCAGCTACAATCTGGATCTCAGTAGCCTGCCCCTGTGCACCGCCTGAAGGCTGGTGAATCATGATCGTTGAATTCGGAAGTGCATATCTTTTGCCTTTGGCACCGGAGGACAGGAGAAAAGCTCCCATGCTGGCTGCCATTCCAAGGCAGATTGTAGATACATCGCACTTGATATACTGCATTGTATCGTAGATTGCCATTCCGGCAGTTACAGAACCGCCCGGGCTGTTGATATAAAGCTGGATATCCTTGGATGGATCTTCAGCTTCCAGGAAGAGAAGCTGTGCAACGATCAGGTTCGCACTGACATCGTTTACCTCTTCTCCAAGGAAAATGATTCGGTCCTTAAGAAGTCTTGAATAAATATCGTAACTTCTTTCTCCTCTGCTGGTCTGCTCAATGACGTAAGGTACTAAACTCATTTTGCCCTCCATTTCCGAGGTTTATTACGCCTCTACAGCTGCATCGGCAACTAATGTAACAGCTTTCTGAACAGCCATATCTTTCTTCATCTGCTCCATCTCGTTCTCACCGATGAGATCTTTTAATTTGTCTGCTTCCATCTTGTACATCTCTGCCATCTTGGAGATTTCTTCATTTACCTCATCCTCTGTTGGCTGGATGTTCTCTACCTCAGCGATCTTCTCAAGAACAAGTCTTGTCTGGATTCTCTTAAGAGCCTGTGGCTTCATGTCTTCCATCATCTTTTCAACGCTCTGTCCTGTGAACTGGAAGTACTGCTCCATGGAAAGACCCTGAGACTGCATTCTTCTTGCAAAATCGTCAAGCATCTGACGTGTCTGTGTCTCGATCATTGCCTCCGGAATATCCATCTGGGCATTCTCGATCACTTTATCTACTGCTGCGTCTTCTTTTGCACGACGTGCATCTTCTGCTTTCTTCTCTGTCAGGTTCTTCTTAACGTCTTCTTTGTACTCAGCAAGTGTATCAAACTCAGATACATCCTTAGCGAAGTCATCGTCAAGCTCCGGAAGCTCTTTTGCTTCGATCTTCTTAACATCGCACTGGAATACTGCTTCTTTACCGGCAAGTTCTTTAGCCTGATACTCCTCCGGGAATGTAACCTTAACCTCTACGTGGTCACCTGTCTTAGCACCAACAAGCTGCTCCTCGAATCCCGGGATAAATGTGTTGGAACCAAGTGTCAGCGGGTAGTCTGTTCCTTTACCGCCCTCAAATGCTTCTCCGTCTACGAATCCCTCGAAGTCAATTGTTGCTGTATCGCCGTTCTCTGCAGCACGATCCTCAACTGTGATCGTTCTGGAGTTCTTCTCCTGCTCTTTCTTAAGCTCTGCCTCAACTTCCTCGTCTGTTACCTCTGTCTCAGACTTCGGAACCTCAAGTCCTTTATAGTCGCCAAGAGTTACCTCTGGTTTGGTAGCTACTTCTGCTGTAAAGATAAATGGTTTGCCAGGCTCAACCTGTGTTACATCGATCTTAGGCTGGGAAACGATCTCAAGATCACACTCAGCAAGTGCTTTGCTGTAATGCTCAGGAATCAGAGCGTTAGCAGCGTCCTCAAGGAATACTCCCTTTCCGTACATCTGCTCGATCATTTTTCTTGGAGCTTTTCCTTTACGGAATCCTGGAATGGAAATTCTTCCTTTCGCTTTCTGATATGCGTTCTGCATTGCCTTGTCAAGATCCTCAGCGGAAACTTCAATTGTAAGTTTCGCCATGTTTTTCTCCATTTTCTCCACCTGTAAACTCATGTTTCTTGTTCCTCCTTAATTCTATCGAGTAAATACCTTATATAAATAGTTAACACTCGCATTTTAAATATTTACAGTCATTTCTGTAGTATAGCATAATCACTATAAAAACGCCAGTATTTTTTTCGACTTATATAGCTCTTATATTGCTGTAAATTCACGGTTTTCTGTATAAATCTCGGTATCGTGCCTGTACATCTGCCCTTATTATTATGCGTTCATACAGGAACCGTCTCTTTTAATAGATTTTTTTTGTGGAATATACCACAGATTCTGCAATTTCCTCTGCTTTTGCACTTCCTTCCAGCTGACGGATCAGGGAAAGACTGAAATCGATTGCTGTTCCGAGTCCTCTGCTTGTTGTTACATTGCCGTCAACAACAACCGCCTCCAGAGACGTATTTGCGCTTGTAAGCTGTTCCATTACGGATGGATAGGATGTTGCATTTCTTCCCTTGAGGAAACCAAGTCTCTCAAATACTCCTGGTGCTGCACAGATAGCTGCTATCTTACCGCCTTTCTGGTAAAAATCCGTGAGAAGATCAGTAAGCGGTTTATATTCTTCGAGATATTTTGTTCCCGGCATTCCCCCCGGAATTACCAGTATATCTGCGTCAGAGAAATCGCACTCTCCGAAAGTCCTGTCTGTGAGAATATTGATTCCGTGGGAGGTTCTGATCTCTTTTGTTTCTTTAACAGATACTGTCTGGATATCGATTCCGGCTCTCCGCATCAGATCAACTACTGTCAATCCTTCAATATCCTCAAAACCGTCCGCGAAAAAAATATATACTTTGCTCATAATGTTTCCCATCCTTTCTTTTCTATATGATTCCGGGTTTTCCGGTGATTTTCCGTTCTATTTCATAATGCTTTTTTCTGTAGGAAATGTCAAGAAAAATACGGCTGAAATAACAAACTCCGTACTTTGCAAATGTTAATGAGCATTGCAAAACCTTGTTATTTCATATAAAATGAGGGCAGCATATTTTAAACAGGAGGTTATTAACAGTTAAATATAAATTATAAAATCATATAAGTACATGTTGAG
>NZ_JAAWUO010000015.1 GCF_013304825.1 Blautia schinkii
CAAAACAATATATGGTGAAAGGATGTGAAAAAGTCGAGACAAAGTCTACTCGACGTAAATAATGAAGATGAAAAAAATTATAGCAACAGGTATGGCGTTTCTTGCAGCGATGACAGTATTTGCAGGCTGCGGAAGTGCAGGAAAAGAAGAGACAAACATTGCAGAAGAAGCTTCCACAGCAGGTGAAAATGAAAATCAGGAAGTCAGCATCAGCTCCGGTGAGAGTTTGACCATATCGGTTTCTGAACTGACGGAAAATGCGGCTTTTTATCCTCTAAACGTAGATGGTACAGAGATGGAAGTGATCGCAGTGAAGACTTCTGATGGAACGATCCATACTGCGTTTAACACCTGTCAGGTCTGCTATGATTCCGGAAATGGTTATTACAAACAAGAAGGTGATAAACTGGTCTGCCAGAACTGCGGAACCTCTTTTACCATGGATCAGGTAGGGGAAAGCGCAGGCGGCTGCAATCCCTGGCCGATCCTGGAAAGTGACAGGACACTTGCTGATGATGAGATCCAGATATCCTATGATTTTCTGAAGGATTCTGCCGATATTTTTGCAAACTGGAAGGGCGTATACCAGAGTTAAGGTGGCATTGACAGGAAAAAGAAAACATAATATAATAAACCCATTCCAAAAGAGGGAAAACGAAGCTGTTACAATAGAAAAAGTCTATTATAACAGCTTTTTTGTTACTGTTGACAAACAATTTTGCTTACAAAGAGGAGGCCTTTATGAACAAAAAAATCAAGACAGTGTTTTCGTATCTGATGATCATCATAGGGGCGATATTGGCCAGCTTTTCGGTTGCCTGTATCCTGCTTCCCAATGATGCCATTGATTATGGAACTGCCGGAATCGCCATTATCATAAGCAAGCTGACCGGGTATAATCTGTCACTGTGTGTATTACTTGTTTTTCTTCCGTTTCTTGTTGCCGGGATCATTCTGATCGGCAAATACTTCTTTGCGAAAACATTCGTGGGTTTTGTTGTCTATACTATAGGCCTGTCGTACTTTGAAAAAATTCCCTTTGAACTTAATACGGAGCATTTTATTGCAGTGGCTTTCGGCGGTGCGATCCTTGGCGTGGGACTTTCCCTGATCCTTCGAAATGGCGGCTGTATTGACGGCTCTGAGATCTTTGCTAATATTATTGTAAAAAAAATCTACAATCATTCCGGCAAGGATTACAGTATTTCCTACATATTAATTGCATTCAATGCCTGTGTATACGGAGCTGTGTTCGTTCTTCTTGACCGGGATTCTGCACTGTTAAGTCTTCTTGTGTATATTGTGGCAACTTCCATTATCGATCATTTCACTGATCATTTCGAGGCATTGAAACAGGTAACGATCATCACAAAAGATCCGGATGCCATTATCCACGATATCAGGGAAGAACTGAACAAAACCTGTACCATTATCAATTCTTCAGGGGTGATCGCAGGGGAAAACAAAACGCTGATCTGTTATGTGAATTATTTTGAGCTGCAGAAAGTGAAAGAGATCATTTCCAGAAATAAAGGATCTTTCAGCACTGTTTCAACCATTGATGAGATTCTGAGATAAGAGTTTACAATAAAAGATAGGCTTTTCTCCGAAAAAATGTTATCCTGTATAAGGATGAGGAAAAAACAAAGGAGAAGGATTATGAATTTATCAGAGAAATATGAATTTCGTTCCATACGCAGGGAGGAAGCAGAGCAGGTGGCAGAACTCGAGCAGATCTGTTTTCCTCCGGCAGAGGCGATAAGCAGAGAGGATATTATAGACCGGGTGGAAAAAATCCCGGAGCTGTTTCTTGTGGCAGAAGACCGGGAAACAGGAAAACTGGCAGGATATCTTACGGGCCTTGCAACAGATGAGGAAGTTTTTCAGGATAAATTCTTCACAGATGCAGATCTGAGCACACCGAATGGTAAGAACAATATGCTCCTTGGACTGGGAGTTCTTCCGGAATACCGTGGACAGGGACTTGCCAGAGAACTAATGATGCGCTATCTCGCCAGGGAGCAGGCAAGGGGAAGAAAGAGAGCAATCCTTACCTGTGTGGATGGTAAAATTGGAATGTATGAGAGGATGGGATTTCAATATATGGGAACTTCTGCTTCTGTTCTCGGAAATGCGAAATGGAATGAGATGGGGTATATTTTTTCATAGAAACCGATAAATGTTATATTTCAGATAGTATGAGATGTGCTGTACTGTAAAATATCAAAAGGTGAAATATTTGAACATTTTCATCAAAAAAGTGCATAGCAATGCGGAGATAAAAATGCTATATTGAGTGCATCAAAAACGTGCGAGAAAATATAATATTTGGAGGTAGACTGAATATGAGAAGGGTAGAAGAGGTTATTTATGTTGTACCGGAAGAGAGAAAAGCATTCCTTGAGAAACAGCTGAATCCATCAGAGAAGACACGTAAATTTATGTGGCAGCATGGAATCCGCAATCAGTTTTTCTATGAGCTGGAGGAATTCATTCTGATGACATTTGAGTATGTCGGAGATGATTTTTACAAGGATATGGCAGTGCTCAGTGCAACTCTTGAGGATGAAGGCTATTTTATCAAAGAGAGAAGAAGAGATGTTGCCCCGGGGCAGTTGAAAACTACCAACTGGTGGGCACCTCTTAAGATTCTTGGCAGCAATTTTGTACAGACACCGTTCTCAAGTGAAGAGGATGTTGAGGCAGATGAGCTTGCATCAGAGGCTAAGAACGGATGCATTCATGATGAAGATGATATCCGAAGCAATATTGCTTTTGATGCTGATGACTGGAGTGAATCCATTCATTTTTAAACAGATGTAACCAACTAACGGAATCCCTGAAATAAACATGATAAATCCCAGGACAGGCTCTGCTTTTCTTAAATGGAAAACAGAGCCTGTTTCCCATATCCGGATTGTAAAAAAACAGGCAGCATGGTATCATAAGGGCAGAAGAAAAAGGAGAGGCTAAATTAAGAAAGGAAGCGGAAACTATGTATCAGAAATTAATGACATGTCTGGAAAGTGTAAGAAAGAAAACAGATTTCAAACCGGAAATCGCACTGGTTCTTGGATCTGGACTTGGTGATTTTGCAGAGCGGATCCAGATCGAACAGATCATTAAATATACAGATATTGAGGGATTTCCGGTATCTACAGTAGAAGGGCACAAAGGATGCTTTGTATTCGGCTATGTAGAGAAAACGCCGGTTGTGATCATGCAGGGTCGTGTTCATTATTATGAAGGATATCCAATGTCTGACGTAGTTCTTCCGATACGTCTGATGGGGCTGCTTGGGGCAAAAAAACTTCTTCTTACCAATGCGGCCGGAGGTGCAAATCCATCTTTTCATCCCGGCGATTTTATGCTGATCACAGATCATATCACAACAGGAGTTCCAAGTCCTCTCATCGGACCCAATATTGATGAACTGGGAACAAGATTTCCGGATATGAGTGAAGTATACAGCCGCCGTCTTCAGGACGTGATCCGCAAATGTGCGGCAGAATGCGGAATCAAACTCCAGGAAGGCGTTTACGTGCAGTTTACAGGCCCTAACTATGAGACTCCGGCAGAGATCAGGCTTGCTCAGAGGTGGGGCGGAGATGCTGTTGGAATGAGTACAGCATGCGAGGCTATGGCTGCACGCCATATGGGAATGGAAGTCTGTGGAATTTCCTGTATCACTAATATGGCAGCAGGAATTTCGAAAGAGGCACTGAATCATGAAGAAGTGCAGGAGACAGCAGACCGTGTGGCAATATATTTCCGGAAACTGGTTGAGAAAGTTGTTGTGAATATGTGATCCTGCAAAAGAAAATCAGAATAAAAGGAAAAGAGAAACACAAATGATAACATTAAATGATTACCTGTATTCCGGAGATACACTTCTTCGGATACTGAAAAGATATATCCGGAATCTGAGAGCAGAAGCAAAAGAAAAGCACAATGAGATTGATCTGGTGCACTGTAATTTTCTGATTCAGATTCAGGAACTTCTGGAGCATAATGATTTCCTTACAGCCCAGTCTCAAAAGATCCGGGAATTTTATAAATATATGGCCGGAGAGTATCCGTTTCTTGCATTTACATTCAAAGGCAGGATCAAATCACTGATCCGTGCAGAGGAGAAATTCAACGGATATGTTGTGGAATATATTTATGATTATTATAAAGATCACGGGAAATATCCGTCTGTATCCCAGATCAAAGAACGGTTAAGTTGCTTTCGGGATTTCATTGCATACAGGATTGTTATTGCAATGCCGAGATGTCACCTGAAAAATGGAGAGAATGCACAGGATGAGGAACTCCATTATCTTTATGAGATCGCGAACGTGCTTCCTGGATTTCTGGAGGAGAGAGGATTTACCGCGGAGCCTGCCAGAGGCGTTCAGGAAAGTACTTCTCCATTGCTCAGCGAGGATGCAAAACCTTATTACAGAGACTATGTCTGTCATAATAAAGAGGATGATTATCAGTCTTTACATATTACATTTTATGATAACAGTTCCAGAAGCTACATGGAGGTGCAGCTTCGCACAAAGGATATGGACGATGTGGCGGAGATCGGTTCTGCCAACCATTTAAGCTACGAGAAAAAACAGGAAAGTGAACGCAGAAGAAGAGATGCGATTCCGGAAGGGGAATGCATCTATTTTGATGAGGCCTATGAGAGGGGCATGAAGCTTCTTGGACTGGATCTTGCAAAGCTGGATGTGAATATGTTCGGTGCAGTGAACAACAGCCTGATCAATGATGGCTGCGGGCTTTTCCGCGGAAGGATGATCCTTCCCTATGAGCATCTTTCACGTTTTCAGAATGATATCATTGACTGAAGAAAAACTTTCACGCGGATCCTTTTGTCTGCGTTTCTTATTTTAGGGAGATCAGAGAAGAAAACTATTGATAAAAGAAATCAGCACATTGCTGCGGAACGAATCATTCCATAACATTGTGCTGATTTCTGTTTCTTTATATTGTAATTACATATTCAATGTAGCTTCTTTTGCATTTTCTTTCTCAGGAAAGATATGTCTGAAGATGAAGCGTACGATCGGGCCGGCGTAGATCAGCTGCCAGAAAAATGCTACCGGGAAGTTCATAAAAGTTGTCTGCAGCCAGACGGCGATAAACTGATTTCCTGCATGCTTAAAGAAAAGTGTTGCAAAAAAGCTCATCATCGGACACATGAAAGCAACAGAAGCAACGGAAATCGCAAGGATCATGCTGAACGGATGGCAGCTGCGGAAATCTACCATGCGGCTTGCGCAGGCAAAAGCAAGCTTGGATACAATAAAGAAATCAAGAACAAATGCAATCGGTCCCATAAATGTCAGTTCATGAAAAGCGGAAAGGAAAACCTGATTTGTCATTGCACCTGTGTTCAGTACAATGTTGTAGCAGATCATGGCATAAACCATGAAAAATACCATGATAATAGTAAAAATAACTTCCTGGAATTTGTTTTTTGGCATAAAAAATCCTCCTTTAAAATGATTAAATAATAATGTAAACCTTAGAGCATGTGTTGTTCGTTAATCATTCAGGAGAATGTGCGTTTCCAATATATGACAGGATTTTTGTCATAAACCATATTCGATTTTTAACCAAATTATATTTGGTTACAGGTAAGCAATAAAGTGGCCGGCATATACTGCCTGACATCGGCGATTATATTATCATAACAGGGAAAGAGTTGTCAATACGTAAAATTTACACGATTTCTTTAAATATTCTGATAATACTAAAGGACGTAAATGAGAAAAAACAGACAATAACTCCTCTTGACTGCGAGAGTTAGATTTGATAAACTTATAACTGGTTAGCAGGTTCTAACTATTGCGTGAATAATTGTGGCGGGCCGTATCCCTTGACAATAACGGCCGGGCAGTATTTGCGGACAGGGCGAAAAGGCCGGACAGGAGGATAAATATCAAATGGAATATTTAGAGATCGAGAAAGTCATTGGAAGAGAGATCATTGATTCAAGAGGAAATCCGACCGTAGAGGCGGAAGTATATCTGGCAGATGGAACTATCGGAAGAGGAGCAGCACCGAGCGGAGCGTCCACAGGAGAATTCGAGGCACTTGAGCTGAGAGATCAGGATAAGAGCCGTTTCGGAGGAAAAGGTGTTTCCAAAGCTGTTGAAAATATCAATACAGTTATCAACAATGCGTTGACAGGAATGGACGCATCTGATATTTATGCTGTAGACGCTGCCATGATCAAGGCAGATGGAACAAAAGATAAATCCAAACTTGGCGCAAATGCCATTCTTGCTGTATCTATCGCATGTGCACGTGCAGCAGCAATATCCCTTGACATTTCGCTTTACAGATTCCTTGGCGGCGTGAACGGAAACAGACTTCCTGTTCCGATGATGAATATCTTAAACGGCGGTGCACATGCTGCAAACACTGTAGATGTTCAGGAGTTCATGATCATGCCTGCAGGAGCACCAAGCTTCAAGGAAGGACTTCGCTGGTGTACAGAGGTTTTCCATGCACTTGCAGCACTTCTCAAAGAGAAAGGTCTTGCAACAAGCGTTGGTGATGAAGGTGGTTTTGCGCCAGATCTTGGAAGTGATGAGGAAGCCATCGAGTACATTCTTGAGGCAATAAAGAAAGCAGGATATGAGCCGGGAAAAGATTTCGTTCTTGCAATGGATGCTGCATCCAGTGAGTGGAAGGGAAGCCAGAAGGGCGAGTATGTTCTTCCGAAATGCGGAAAGAAATTTACCTCAGCCCAGCTTGTTGAGCACTGGAAGAACCTGATCGAGAAATACCCGATTTACTCCATCGAGGATGGTCTTGATGAGGAAGACTGGGAAGGATGGCAGATCATGACAAAAGAGCTCGGCGGAAAAGTGCAGCTTGTAGGTGATGACCTGTTCGTTACAAATACAGAGCGTCTTGAAAAAGGTATCAGCCTTGGCTGCGGAAACTCTATTCTGATCAAACTGAATCAGATCGGTTCTGTATCTGAGACATTGGAAGCAATCAAGATGGCACACAAGGCAGGCTACACAGCAATTTCTTCCCACCGTTCCGGCGAGACAGAAGATACAACTATCGCAGATCTTGCAGTAGCACTGAATACCTGCCAGATTAAGACAGGAGCACCGTCCAGAAGCGAGCGTGTTGCTAAATATAATCAGCTTCTCCGCATAGAGGAAGAGCTTGGTGAGGCAGCTGTATATCCGGGATTCCAGGCCTTCAATATTAAGCGATAATTCAGAAAGCTGCAAAGAATAACATATTTTTGAAAAAGGTGCGCTTTGGCGCATCTTTTTTTGGCAAAAATAAGGTTGCCAGATTTGTAAAAATGGTATATTATGTTTTACAGCCGCGTGAAAAAATATAAAATTGAATATTGGAGATGCTATGAAAGAATACGTAAATACTTTTCTGCATTACAGGTTTCTTTTGAAAGAACTTGTAAAAAAAGGAATCAAACTGAAGTACAGACGTTCCTATCTTGGTATCGTCTGGTCCCTTTTGGAGCCATTGCTTACCATGATGGTACTGACGATCGTGTTTGGTACTCTGTTTGGAAATAAGGATAAGACATTCCCTGTATATATCCTTACCGGACGTCTGATGTACAGCTATTTTTCAAGTTCCACAACACGGGCTCTGAAATCAGTCAGGGCAAATGCGGGAATGATCAAAAAAGTTTATGTGCCTAAGTATATTTACCCGTTGTCAAGTGTACTTTATAATTATGTGATCTTTTTGATTTCATTGATTGTGTTAGCTATCGTCAGTGTTGTATTAGGAATACAGCCTACTATTTACATGCTGCAGATACCAGTTGCACTGATATTGCTGCTGCTGCTTTCATATGGATTTGGAATGATACTTTCTACTATCGGTGTCTTTTTCAGAGACATGGAATATTTATGGTCAGTAGCGTTGATGATTATTATGTATACATGTGCGATTTTCTACTATCCGTCTAAACTCTTAAAAAGTGGATTTTCATGGATACTGAAATTCAATCCTCTGTATTGTACAATCAGCATTTTTCGTTCCGCTATGTTTGGCGAGATGATGAATATGCATTATTTTGCATATGCACTGGGATTTAGTGTAGTGTCGATTCTGATCGGAATGATCTGTTTCAAAAAGAAGCAGGATGAATTTATACTTTATATATAATTGCGGATCTACAGGAGAGAAAAATGGGAAAACCGGCAGTTGTAGTAGACAATGTGAGTATGAAATTTAATCTCAGCAAGGAAAAGGTTGATAACCTGAAAGATTATCTGATTAAATTCATAAAAAAAGAAATTAAATATAATGAATTCTGGGCTCTTCAGAATGTGAATTTTGAAGTCCAGAAGGGAGACCGTGTTGGAATCCTGGGACTGAACGGAGCTGGAAAAAGTACTCTGCTTAAAGTAATCGCAGGTGTATTCAAGCCTACTGAAGGCAAGGTTATCAGGAATGGAAGACTGGTACCGCTTCTTGAACTTGGGGCAGGATTTGATCCACAATATACAGGTCGTGAGAATATTTACCTTTATGGAGCAATGCTTGGATATTCCAAAAAGTTTATTGAAGAGAAATTTGATGAGATCGTTGAGTTTTCAGAGCTGAAGGAATTTATTGATGTACCGATCAAGAACTATTCTTCCGGTATGAAGGCGAGACTTGGATTTTCCATTGCAACGCTGATATCACCGGACATCCTGATTCTGGATGAGGTACTTTCCGTAGGAGATGCCAAATTCAGGAAAAAGAGTGAAAAAAAAGTTCTCAGTATGTTTGATAAAGGTGTGACTGTTTTATTTGTATCACATTCCCTGCAGCAGGTACAGCGCCTGTGCAATAAGGCGATGATCCTGGAAAAGGGAAAACTGATCGCATACGGTGATATTGATGAAGTTTCAGAAAAATATGAGAAAATGATTGAGTGATCGAAATTAAACAAAAGGGCAGGAATGCCCGACAGGCAGATAGCCAGACAATTTGCAGAAGTTTATGCAAAGGTCTGGCTATTGTGTTATGATATCGTGAAAGAACAGGGAGGAAAAATAATGACTTTACAGCAGATTCTTGAAGAAGTAAAAAACGGACAGCTCTCTGTGGAGCATGCAGAAAACCTTCTGAAAAAAGAAGGATACGAAGAAATGGATTATGCGAAACTGGATACCACAAGGAAAGAGCGTACCGGTTTTGCAGAAGTAGTTTACTGTGCGAGAAAAGCAGACGAACATCTTCTGAACATTTATCAGAAGCTTTATAAAGAGGATGGGGAGGTCTTTGGCACCAGGGCATCCCAGCATCAGTATGAGCTGGTGAAAAGTGTTCTTCCCCAGGTTGTCTATGATCCTGTTTCCGGGATACTGAAGATCGAGAAGGAAAGGAAACGTATCGGAAAAGTGGCAGTTTGTACAGCAGGAACTGCAGATATTTCTGTTGCCGAGGAAGCTGCCCAGACAGCAGAGTATTTCGGAACTCATGTGGAGCGGATCTATGATGTGGGAGTCAGTGGCATGCACAGGCTTTTTTCCAGGCTGGATACGATCCGGAATGCAAACTGTGTTGTTGCAATTGCCGGAATGGAAGGAGCACTGGCCAGTGTGATAGGTGGTCTTGTGAAACGCCCGGTGATCGCAGTTCCTACATCTGTAGGATATGGAGCCAGCTTCCACGGACTTTCGGCACTTTTGACCATGATTAATTCCTGTGCCAATGGAATTGCAGTAGTAAACATTGATAATGGATATGGTGCAGGATATCTTGCAACACAGATCAACAGACTTGCGGAGGGAAAATAGATGAAAAATAAATTATATCTGGAATGTACTTCCGGAATCAGCGGAGATATGGCAGTTGCCGCGCTTCTTGACCTGGGTGCAAGCAGGGAGAAACTTAAGAAAGCTTTAAAGAGTCTTCCTGTAAAAGGTTTCGATATTAAGATCAGCCGTGTGGTGAAATCCGGGATCGATGCCTGTGATTTTGATGTAGTGCTGGATAAAGAACATGAGAATCATGATCATGATATGGGATATCTGCATGGACACGAGCATGGAGAGCATAGCCGTGAACATGAAGAAGCACATGCCTGCAGGGCAAACCATCATCATGAGACAACAGGGTATGTCCATGAGCATGAAAACCATGATACTCATGCACATGCAGCAGAATCACATTCCCATCACGGACATCATCACCATGAGCACCGCGGACTTAACGAGATCATGGCTATTATTGATCATGCAGACATGACAGACCGTGCCAGATCTTATGCGAAAAAAATCTTTACCATCCTTGCCACAGCAGAAGCGAAAGCCCATAATGTACCGGCAGATCAGGTGCATTTCCATGAGGTAGGTGCAGTGGATTCCATTGTGGATATTCTTTTCGTGGCGGTGTGTATGGATGATCTGGACGTGGAGGAAGTGATCATTCCGAGACTTTGCGAGGGAAGCGGAACCATCCGCTGTCAGCACGGAATCCTTCCGGTGCCTGTTCCGGCAGTAAGCAATATTGTAAGTGCCCATCATCTGAAGCTGCATATCACGCCAGTTCAGGGCGAACTGGTGACACCTACCGGTGCAGCCATTGTGGCAGCATTTCTTACATCAGAGAAGCTTCCGGAAGATTTTACAGTGGAAAAGATCGGTATCGGAGCAGGCAAGCGCCAGTATGAATGCCCGGGCATCCTCCGTGCCATGCTGATCCGGGAAGCAGAGAAGAATACAGAGATACAGAAGTTTTCAGATACAGAATCCGATACGATTATCAAGCTGGAATCAAATATTGATGACTGCACAGGAGAAACTCTCGGCTATGTGATGGAGCTTCTTTATGAGGCAGGAGCCAGAGAAGCTAATTACATGCCTGTATTTATGAAGAAAAACCGTCCGGCATGGCTTCTCACAGTTATCTGTAAGGAAGATCAGGTTTCCGGGATGGAGAGGATCATTTTCAAAGAGACCACAACCATTGGGATACGCCGTCAGAAGATGGAGCGCACTGTCCTGAAAAGAGAAAAGAGAACAGTTGTAACACCACTGGGAGACGTAGAAGTAAAAGTATGCATCTTTGATGGCCAGGAATATATTTATCCGGAATATGAAAGCGTAAAAAAACTCTGTAAAAAAACAGGAGTTTCTTACAGGGAAGCTTATCATATGGCTGTTTGCGGATAGCGTTTTTTTCTATTGACACATTTTCAAAAAAACTA
The DNA here is from genome assembly GCF_013304825.1 of Blautia schinkii. Taxonomy (GTDB): domain Bacteria; phylum Bacillota; class Clostridia; order Lachnospirales; family Lachnospiraceae; genus Blautia_A; species Blautia_A schinkii_B. The sequence continues at coordinate 11,204 of NZ_JAAWUO010000015.1, forward strand.
TATAAATGTATATAGAACAATCATTGCAGATAAAAAGGCAGTGATGCAGTAAGGCGGAAGCAGGAGAATGATTTATGGCGGTAACGATACAGCAGATTGCAGAACGGGCAGGGGTTTCCAGAGGAACCGTAGACAGGGCATTGAACCACAGAGGACGGATCAATCCGGAGGTAGCAGAGAATATTTGCCGGCTGGCAGAAGAGATGGGCTATGTGCAGAAAGAACGGAAACGTTCCAGAACAGCGAAAGATCAGCAGGTAAAGATTGGAGTTGTCACTCAGCTGGCAAGATCTTCCTTTATGCAGGAAGTGAACAGAGGCATTGAGAAAGCCGCTCAGGAGCTTAAGGAGAAAGGAATCCAGCTGATCCTGAAAGAAGGGTTGTCTGTTGATGAGGAAGAACAGCTTCAGGCGATTGAAGAGCTGGAAAAAGAAGGGATTCGAGGCCTTGCAGTGATGCCTGTGGACAGTGAGGCTGTCCGCGAGAAGCTGAATTCTCTTATTGAAGAGAAAAATATTCCGGTAGTAACTTTCAACTCTGATATTGTTGGAACTAGAAGAGCATGTTTTGTGGGGATGGATAACCGCAAGAGTGGCCGTACAGCAGCAGGTCTTCTGGGAATGCTTACAAGAGGCAGCGGCAAGATTCTTATTATCACCGGATATTTCAGCAACCATGTTGATAACCAGCGTGTGGATGGTTTTGTAGAAGAAGTTAAGAAAGCTTTTCCGCATCTGGAGATTGCAGGTGTTCACGGAAGCTTCGATGAGGCATCTGAAGTGGAGCATATTATAGAGAATTCCATGATGAGCACATCAGGGATCAGCGGGATCCTGGTGGTATCCGGCGGCCAGGCAGGTGTTGGGAAAGCTTTTGAAAAGCTAAGACTGGATCGCAGGCCTTATGTTGTGATCTATGACCAGACACCGAAGAATGAACGCGCCTTAAAAAATGATTCTGTTGATTTCCTGATCGACCAGAATGGATATGTCCAGGGCTACGAACCGCCAAGGATCCTGGCGGATATCCTGACAAAAGGTCAGGAACCGGAGAGAGAATATCTTTTTACAGATATCAAGATCAAAACCAAATATAATCTGTGATTATAAGTTGCATTAAGTGAAAGATCACGTAGGAAAAATAGGAAAAAGTCTGCAGAATAAAAACTGCAGGCTTTTTTTGCGCTTTAAAAGAGCGGGGAATCATGGGGATTATAGCACTCACAGAAATTATTATAGTTAAACGGATATTCGCAATAGAAACAGGGGGCTTTAGGTATATGCCTGAAATGCGTGCTACTGGCGTGCTGTAATTTAAAACACGCAAAAGCACATATCAACAATATCTACTTTTACCAAAATAAAACCCATAAAATTGTACAGAATAACAGAAAACGAAGAAAATACAAAGAAGTACTTGCTCAATTTTAAAAAGAATGCTATATTAACATCATAAGGAAACACGCAAGAAAGCACGCATAACAAAATAAAGCACGCAAGTAAGTAAAAAACAATCATCAAACAAAACGGAGGTAAGATCATGAAGTATATCGAATTTGATGAATCCAGACCAATGGACCTGGTACTCCTTGGAAGAGTTGCCATTGATTTCAACCCTGCTTATAACGACCAGGTGAAAGAAGAGTTCAAGCCCCTGAAGAAGGTACATATGTTTGAGAAATTCGTAGGAGGCTCTCCTGCAAACATCGCTGTAGGTGTTACCAAACATGGCATGAAAGCAGGATTCATCGGAAAGGTTTCTGATGATCAGTTCGGTGAGTATGTTGTAGATTATTTTAATGAGAGAGGAATCGATACCTCACAGATCACCAAATGTACAAACGGAGAGAAACTGGGACTTACCTTTACAGAGATGCTTTCTCCGAAGGAAAGCAGCATCCTCATGTACCGTAACCGTATCGCAGACCTGCAGCTTCATGTAGACGACATCCACGAGGACTACATCAAAAATGCAAAAGCGATTCTCATCTCCGGAACTGCTCTTGCGGAGAGTCCGTCCAGAGAAGCAGCGATCAAAGCAGTTATGCTTGCAAAGAAAGTAAACACAAAGATCATCTTTGATATCGATTACAGAGAATACAACTGGAAGAACGCAGATGAGATTTCCATCTACTATTCCATCGTAGCAAAAGAAGCAGACATTATCATGGGCTCCAGAGAAGAGTTTGATCTTACAGAGAAGCTGATCAAAGAGGGCATGACTGACGAGGAGAGTGCAGCTTACTGGCAGGCAAAAAATGCAAAGATCGTTGTCATCAAACACGGTATGAAGGGTTCCACAGCATACACAGTTGACGGACAGAAGTTCAGCATTAAGCCTTTCCCGGTTGATGCAAGAAAAGGCTTCGGCGGCGGAGACGGATATGGCTCCGGATTCCTGTATGGACTGTACCAGGGCTGGGAGATCATTGACTGCCTGGAGTTCGGTTCCGCAGAGGCATCCATGATGGTTAAGAGTAACAACTGCTCCGATTCCCTTCCGGGACCGGATGAGGTTCACGCATTCATTAAAGATGAAAAAGAAAAATTCGGCGAAATGATCGCAAGAGTATAAAGAAAAGGAGTGGAAAAAATGGCAAAGACAGTAAGAATGACAACTGCACAGGCAATTGTAAAATTTCTGGATAATCAGTACGTTTCCATGGACGGAGTGGAGACAAAATTTGTAGAAGGCTTTTTCACGATCTTCGGACACGGCATTGCTGTAGGACTTGGAGAGGCACTGGATACCAATCCTGGCCAGTTAAAAGTTCTTCAGGGAAGAAACGAGCAGGGCATGTGCCACGTTGCAACCGCTTTTGCAAAACAGAGCAACCGTAAGAAAATTATCGCTTGTGCATCTTCCATCGGACCTGGAGCAGCAAACATGGTAACAGCATGTGCGACAGCGACAGTAAACAACATTCCGCTTCTTGTGTTCCCGGCAGATACTTTTGCATCCCGCCAGCCTGATCCGGTTCTTCAGCAGCTGGAGCAGAGCAGCAGCCTTGCCATCAGCACAAACGATGCATTCAAGCCAGTCTGCAAATACTGGGACAGAATCACAAGACCGGAGATGGTCATGACAGCTCTTATCAACGCAATGAGAGTTCTTACAGATCCGGCTGAAACAGGCGCATGCTGTATTGCACTTTGTCAGGATGTTGAGGGTGAATCCTTTGACTTCCCGGAGTACTTCTTCAAGAAGAGAGTACACAGGATCACAAGACCGGTTGCAGTAGACGAAGAGCTTGAGGATGTAGCTGAGATCATTGCAGGAGCTAAAAAACCTCTTATCGTTGTAGGCGGCGGTGTCCGTTACTCAGAGGCTGGAGAAACTGTTGAGAAATTCTGTGAGGAGTTTAAGATCCCGTTCGGCGAGACACAGGCTGGAAAGAGTGCCTGCCAGTCCGGCAATCCATACTGCCTTGGTGGTATCGGTGTAACAGGTACCTACGCTTCCAACATCATCGGTAAAGACGCAGATGTGGTAATCTCTATCGGTTCCAGAATGTCTGACTTTACAACAAGCTCCAAGCATCTGTTCCAGAACGAAGATGTTCAGTTTGTAAGCATCAACAACTGCAGATTCCACGCATACAAGATGGATGCAGTAAAAGCAGTGGGCGATGCAAAAGCTACTGTAGAGGCACTTGCAGAGAAACTTCGTGCAAGAGGATATAAATCCGCATATACAGACGAGATTGAGAAAGCAAAAGCTGCATGGGATAAAGAGATGGAGCGTCTGGGAAGCATCGAGTACACAGGAGATGATTTTGAGCCGTTAATTAAGGCAAGAGATCCTCGTACAATTCCGGAGTATGTAAAACTTACAAACGGAAAAATCACACAGACAGCAGCACTTGCAGCGATCAACAGAACAATTGATAAAAATGCAACCATTATAACAGCAGGCGGTTCTCTTCCAAGCTGTATGCAGCGTATGTGGAGAACAGACAAACGTGGCGGATATCATGCAGAGTACGGATATTCCTGCATGGGATATGAGGTTGCTGCTACCCTTGGTGTGAAATTCGCAGAGCCGGATAATGAAGTATATTGCGTAGTTGGTGACTCCAGCTTCCAGATGCTCCACAGCGAGATTATGACTATCATGCAGGAGAGGCAGAAGGTCAATATCATGGTATTTGATAACTGCGGATTCGGCTGTATCAACAACCTTGAGATGAACCATGGAATCGGAAGCCTTGCAACAGAGTTCCGTTACACAGATGGCAAGAAACCGACAGGAGACCTGATTCCTGTAGATTATGCAAAGATCGGCGAAGGCTATGGCCTGAAGACATACACCTGCCGCACCATCCAGGAGCTTGTTGACGCTCTGGAAGATGCTAAGAAACAGGAACTTGCATGCCTCTTTGATCTCAAAGTTATTCCTAAGACCATGACAGACGGATATGAGTCCTGGTGGGATGTAGGAATTGCAACAACATCTGAGAAGGAAAGTGTAAGAAAGGCCTGCGAGGGAGTTATGAAAGGCCGCGAAGAGGCAAGACTGTACTAATCTGGGAGGTAAGAAAATGAGTAAAGTATTTGGTTATCCGGAATATGACGAAAAAGGCGAAAAGATTCTTACAACATACGATAATGAGTACAAGGCCATGATGATGGACATCCGTGTTTACCGTATGAAAGCAGGAGAGACAAAAACATTTTTTAGAGAGGGTGAGGAGACAGCAGTTCTCCTTCTCTCCGGAAATATTACCTATAAATGGAACGGAAACGAAGCTGCAGCAACCAGAAAGGATGTATTCACAGAGGGACCATGGTGTGTTCACGGATGTACAGGAACTGAGATCACAGTTGTGGCAAATGCAGAGTCACAGATCCTTGTCCAGTGTACAAAGAATGAGAAAGATTTTGGTGCGAAACTCTACAAACCGGAAGATGCTCCGTGGGGATATTCCAGCGTAGGTAAATTCGGAAACGTGGCAAAGAGAAGAGTGAATACCATCTTTGATCATGACATTTCACCGGAATCCAATATGGTACTTGGTGAGGTTCTCAATGACAGAGGAAACTGGTCCGGATATCTGCCACACAGACATCCGCAGCCGGAGACATACTTCTTCAAATTTGACCATCCGGAAGGATTCGGAGCAAGCTTTGTGGGAGATCAGGTGTTCAAGAGCACTGACGAGAGCTTTTCCGCAATTCCAGGAGGAGAGCTTCATCCGCAGGCAGTTGCACCTGGATATCAGATGTACACATGCTGGATGATCCGTCACATTGATGGAAATCCATGGCTGCAGACAGATCGCTGTGAGGATGAGAGATATACCTGGCTTCATGATGCTGAGTTTTAAGAAATCGGAGAATCAGAATACTGATATGTAAATAACCGGCAGCAGAACGAGGAGAAATCGTTGCTGTCCTCAAAAACGGACAGCAGCGAACCTGCTGCTATTATGAAAGAAATTGTAGTGACTGATTAAGAAGCTGCTGATAAGATACAGCAGTGATTGCATAGAAGGGAGATTTTGACAATGGCAAGAGAATTTATTGTACCTGGAGAAATTATTTCCGGTTCCGGAGCACTGGATATGGCGGAGAGCGCACTGAAGCTCCTTGGTAAAAAAGCCCTGATCGTGACCGATAAAGTAATGATCGACCTGGGAAACTGTGCAAAAGTTGAGAAAGCTCTGACAAATCAGGGAATCGAATACAGCATTTATTCTGAGATTTCCGGTGAACCGACAGATACCATGATCGAAAAAGGACTGAAGCTTTATAAAGATGAGAACTGTGATTTCCTGGTAGCACTGGGAGGAGGAAGCCCGATCGACTCCATGAAAGCCATAGGCTCTCTGGTAGTAAATGGTGGAAATATCTCTGATTACATGGGAAAAGTGATCGATGTAAAAATGCCGCCTATGGCTGCGATTCCAACAACTGCAGGAACAGGATCTGAGGCAACTCAGTTTACTATCATCACAGACACAAAGAAAGATATCAAAATGCTTCTCAAAGGCAAAGTTCTCATGCCGGATCTTGCCATTATTGACCCGCAGTTTACCATGACAGCACCGCCTAAGATCACAGCAGCAACAGGTCTTGATGCGCTCTGCCACAGTGTAGAGGCTTATACATCCAGAAAAGCACAGACACTTTCTGATACTTTTGCGGTATCTGCAGTAAAGAGAATCTTCAAATACCTTCCGATTGCATACAAAGACGGAAAGAATGAAGAAGCCCGCGTACAGATGTCTGTAGCAGCTCTTGAGGCTGGAATCGCATTCAACAATGCATCTGTTACCATTATCCACGGAATGAGCCGTCCGATCGGAGCACTGTTCCATGTAGCACACGGACTTTCCAATGCAATGCTTCTCAAAGAGTGTCTTACATTTGCACTTCCTGGAGCATATGACAGATTTGGAGCTCTTGGCCGCGATATCGGAGTAGCTGACGCATCCGATTCCGATCAGGAGGCTGCTGAGAAATTCCTGAAAGCAGTAGAAGCACTTGTAAAAGAGCTGGATACCCCAACTCTGGAGCAGTTTGGAATCAACAAAGAAGAATTTTTCAATGTCATTGATAAAATGGCACATGATGCTATGGACAGTGGAAGTCCGCAGAATACCATGCGTGATGTAACAGAAGAAGAAGTAAAAGAAATCTACAGAAAACTCTGGTAAAATGTGCATGTAAACCCATATTGCCAGTTAAGAAAAGACTCCGGACCGGAGAAAAAGGCTCCGGAGTCTTTTTTCCGGTTGGAAGAACAAGGGCAGCCGCAGAAGAAAGGAGGCAGATTGCCTGTGAGAAAAAAACACATCTGTATGCTGGTGGCAGTTTCAGGTCTTTTAAGTCTTTCCGGCTGCGGGCAGTCAGCAAAAAACACAGAAGAAGAGGTAACCATTGGTGTTGTTACAAAATCAAAAAGCAGTGAATACTGGCTGTCAGTCTGTGACGGAATGGAGGATGCGGCAGAAAAATACAATGTGAATGTGGTGATTCTTTCTCCTGATGCCGAAACAGAGGAGAATGTCCAGAAAAACATGATCAGAGATCTTCTGAAAACAGATATTCAGGCACTTGCAGTTTCTCCCATAAATTCTTATGACAGTGAGACATATGTGAAGGAAGCCAGAGAAAAAGGAATCTCTGTATATGCCTGTGATACCCCAATGCAAGATTCTGATGTGCCCTATATCGGAATCGACAATGAAAAACTGGGCTATGAGCTTGGGGAAAAGCTTGCCGAGGCACTGAACCACGAGGGAAACATCGGCGTGATCGCCGGAGACTTCCAGCAAGCCGGACACAGGATGCGTGTCGCCGGATTCGAAAAATATATGGAAAAAGAGACTGGGATAAATATAGAGATGGTGAGGAACGGCTATAGCAATATGCGTGTATCCCAGAAGGATGTGGATAAGATCCTTGCGAAATACCCGGATATTGACGGAATCATGACGACCAGTGCAGTGACAGCTCTGGGACTTTCAGAAGCTGTGGAAGGGATAGGAATCTCAATTGTTTCCGTAGATGCCCAGGAGGATGCGCTGAAAGCTGTTCAGGATGGACAGATCGTAGCGCTTGGAGCGCAGTCCGGCTATACGATCGGTTACGAGACGATCCGTTATATTGTAAAAGATCTGCAGGGAGAAGGAACAGGAGAGGATGAGATCCTGGATTCGCAGGTGCTTACTGCAGAAAATATTGATGCATACATAAAAGAAGACAAATATTCTTCCTCTTAAAATGTACAGATATGAAGCTGAAAGGATTTTGCCAAAAATAAAACACATAATATAAAAATAGAACACAGAAAAAACAGAAATAAAATAACTTTGGCATATATTTAACAGATAGGTAAAAATAATACCGAAAAAACTAAAATTTATCATACTTTGATAATCCCTGATTTTCGATAAAATATAATCATCAAAAGGAAATCGGAAACGAAAACAAAAATGAAAAGAAAATGAAAGGGCGGGATTATTAAGATGGAGAAGAAAAAACTTTCGGTATCAACGAGGCTGTGTTATGCTGGAGGAGATGTAGGATGCAATATCGTGTTCGGAATGATCGGAACACTGCTGACACTGTTTTACACAGATTATGTAGGAATCAGCGCAGCGACAGTCGGACTTGTCATGCTGCTGTCCAGATGTTTTGACGGATTTTCAGATCTGGTAATGGGAGTAATTGTAGAGAGGACCAACTCCAAATGGGGTAAATCAAGACCCTGGCTTTTATGGATGAGCGTTCCGTTCGCACTTTCAGCAATACTGCTTTTCACAGTACCACATACAACTGGAATGATTCAGTTTCTGTATCTGTTTGTAACTTATAATTTCTGTACAACCATATGCTATACGGCAATAAATCTTCCATATGGAAGCCTTTCTACAATGATGATCCGCGAGTCATCTGAGAGAGATAAACTCAGCGTTATGCGAATGGGACTTTCCCCTCTGGGAAGGATCATCGCAGCAACCTGCACGCTTCCTCTTGTAAAACTTGTCGGAAACGATCAGGCTGCATGGATCAAGGTTATGAGCGTATGGGCAGTACTTGCGTTGGTTCTTCTTATTCTCTGCTTCTTCAAATGTGAAGAGAAAGTGCAGATCGAGGCAAGAAAGAAAGACGAGAAACTTCCGGTTCCTACAATGCTGAAAGCACTTTTTACAAACCAGTATTTCTGGTCAGTAATGCTTCTGTGGACAGTACAGAGTGTATCCTTTACTATTACAGGAACCATTCTTCCGTACTACTGTAAATATATCTTCAACAATGATACATGGATGTACAGTGCGCTGTATCTTACAGAGACACTGGTTCTGGTAGCGGGAATCTTCGTTTGCTCACCGTTAATTAAAAAATTCGGAAAAAGAAACATCGCATTTGTCGGTGGATTTATCGCACTTGGAGGCCAGATTCTGTTCTTCCTGAACCCATATAGCTTCGGATTCATGGTTATGAGCTGTGTAACACGTGCTATCGGACTTGCACCACTGAACGCAGTTGTATTCAGTATGGTTGGTGATGTAGTTGAGTTTGGACAGTGGAAACATCACATCCGTCAGGAGAGTCTGATTTTTGCAGGTGGTTCTATTGGAACAAAAGTTGGTGCAGGCCTTGCATCAGCAGTGATCACAGGTCTGTTAAGCAGTTCAGGATATGTAAGTTCTTCCACTGGAATTTCCGCACAGCCGGAGACAGCACTTGAGATGATCGTTTCTCTTTATAAATTCGGACCGATCCTCATTGCGGCAGTGATCATCGTAACACTTTTCGGATACAAGCTTGATAAAATGTATCCGGCAATCATGAAAGAACTTACAGAACGTGAGGCACATGGTCAGTTATAATCGACTTGTAAGCATATATTCAATCGAAAAGGGAAATCCGGCAGGGGTAAAACACTCCTGCTGTTTCCTGCGTTTATAGATAACAGTGGAATACGAATATCCGCTTTACAGAAGGGAGGAGTCATATGCTAAAAAGCATCCGGGGAAAGATCATGCTGGCGATCCTGGCAGTTACCATGTTTACAGCATGTTCCATCACAGTGGTATTTTATTTAAGGGCAGCAGGAATGATCGAAGAAAACTATTCCGGAATCCTCTACGGCCGGATGCAGCAGACAGTGAAAGATCTGGACGAATCCCTGAAAGAGATATACTATGTAGATACGAGAGCAGCCTGGGATGAAGTCCTCCGGGAAAATGTCAGGTCTTATATCAGCACGAAGAATGAGGACAATCTGGAGACTGTGGCAGAGCTTCTTCGGAATCACAGCCGGGAATATAAAGATATCAATTCTCTGTATTTCGTTTTCCCGGGGGAAAAAATGGCAGTGACATCAGAAGAATTTCCGGTGAACAAGCAGGGGCTTGCCAAAAAAGATATTCAGAAGCTGGAAGAAGAGCAGGCTGAAAATTCCTTCCCTATTGTTGTGGAATCACTGATCCACGAAGGAGACAGTTTTCTTTCTGTGGTCCAGAAAGTAGAAGATGATAACGGAAATGTGCTTGGATATGTGGCAGCAGATATCAAGGAAAGAACCATTTATTATGAATATCTGGAATCCGTGAATGATGAAAAGATCACGACGATCCTGCTTGTAGACAGAAATAATGAGATCATCACCTCCGGGGATTACAGTGATCTCGGAAAAACATTTCCGGAGATTACAGATCATGATGTTCCAGATGGAAACGGATATTTCGAAGAGAATGGTGTGATCTCATTTTTCAGCAGAGGAGGATTTTCCAGTTGTGGACTGTATCTGGAAGTGCCGAAAAAAGAAGTGCTCAGTGGACTTTCTGAAATGAGACTTTTTTTGATTGGAATTTTTGGTGCATTTTTTGTGACGGCAGTGCTGCTGGCACTGTGGCTTTCCAGAGTTGTATGCGGACCGCTGAAGTCCATGACCAGTACAGTGGAAAAAGTTGGTGAAGGAGATTTAAGTCTCCGTACAGAAGTGGTGACTTCAGATGAGATCGGAACTCTTGGAAAAGAGTTCAATCATATGTTAGACTATATTGAAGATCTGATAGCAAAAGTGATCGAGGAAGAACAGCAGAAAAAAGATGCGGAGTTGGAGGCTTTGCAGTATCAGATCACGCCGCATTTTATGTATAATACTCTGAACTCCATTAAATTTGCCGCATTTTTAAAAGGTGAGAAGGAACTGGCAGGACTGATCGGGGATTTTGTGGAACTTCTTCAGGCAAGTATCAATAAAAAGGGAAGCTTTCTTTCTGTGGCAGATGAGATCCACATTCTGAAAAATTATATCCATCTTCAGGATTTTCGCTATCAGGGAAGTTTCCAGGTGGAGTATAATATTTCCGAGGAAGCATACAGCTGTTATATTCCAAGGCTGATCCTCCAGCCGCTTGTGGAGAATGCGCTTCTCCATGGGATTGATATCAAGAGGCAGAAGGGAAAGATCTGGATCAGCGGAAATGTGGAGAGTGGAAAACTGACTCTTGTTGTGGCAGATAACGGACGGGGAATGACCCGGGAGCAGATCCGAAATCTTTTTGACAGCCATACAAAAAAAACAAACGGACTTTCCGCAGTGGGAGTCCCCAATGTAAAAGAGCGTCTGAAGCTTTATTATGGAGAGAAAGGCGGAATGAAATACGACAGCAGCAGTGAAGGTACAACAGTTACTGTTTTTCTGCCTGCGATCTACGATATACCGGAAGAAAGGAGGAGAAACTGATGTACAGAACACTTGTGGCAGACGATGATTTTCTTGTGAGAAGCTATCTTAAGACACTGGATTCCTGGGAAAAAGCAGGATATGAGATTGTGGACGATGCGGAGGATGGTGAAGAAGCTTACAACTTCCTTCGGAAAGAAAAGGTAGATGTGCTTGTGACAGATCTTTCCATGCCGGTAATGGATGGAATAGAGCTGATCAGAAGAATCAGGGAAGAAAACAGGGAGGTCTACATTATCGTGCTCAGCTGCCACGATGATTTTGAATATGTAAAAGAAGCCATGCGTCTTGGCGCAGATGAATATGTGCTTAAGAACAGTCTGGACGAGGACAGCCTCTACGAAACTCTGGAAAAATCTGCTCGTTTGATTGAGAAACGCAGAAGAAAAAGTCAGGAGCAGGCTCAGACAAGGAAACTGATCCGGTTTGGCAGCCATGCGCTGAAATACTATTTTTTCAACGGACTGATCTCTGGGACGCTGAAAGGACAGGCCCGTGAGGAGAAACGTGTGGAAGCCGGGATCACGGGAAAATTTTTTAACAGTGCTGTGATCTGCATGTTTATGGAAAAATGGGCAGAGAGGGAACGGCAGTGGACCTCTCTTGAGGTCGAACAGTATTCCCACAATTTCCGGCACAGGCTTCTGGAACGGACAGAAGAACTTCTGGGAACGGAGAATGAAGCGTCTGAGGTGATCTATCTTGGCGCAGGAATCTTCTGTTGCTTTCTGGATCTCTCAGAAGACTGCAGGACATCAGTGATGCAGCAGAGACTGACAGAAGCGGCTGCCTCCTGTTACCGTCACTGTCAGGAAGATCTCTGTGAATTTGGGATCAGCGTCAGCAGTGTGTGTATGGGAGAAGAAGGAATCCGCCAAGCTTACCAACAGGCCAGGGAGATGATGAAGATCCGTTTTTATGAGAAAAAAGATATTCTCTATTTTGAAGGCTGTAAAAAAGTTGACAGTGTTCTGCCGGAAAGTGCAGAGAAACTTGCCGGCAATATGCTTTCCATGAAGGCGGGTAATGAGCGGAAGAAAGCCGAAGAACTGTGGGAGCAGGTTCTTACAGATTGTCGTAAGCGATATACAGACGGAAGGATTCTTGTGCAGTGGTTAAAAAAAATGAATCAGACAGCAGGAATCGAAAGAGACTCCATCTGGTATGATGAGATTGAAGATATTGAGGAACTGGCAGAAAAAGGAAGCTCCTGCATTGCAGAACTTTTTGCGGGAGGTGCAGAGAAAGTTCCGGAAGGGATTTCTTCTGCTGTGAAAAAAGCACTTGAGTTTATCCGGGAGCACTACGAAGAGCCGATCAGCCTTCAGGATGTAGCAGATGCGGCAGAGGTGAATCCTGCATATTTAAGTTATCTTTTCAAGCAGGAAATGAAGATCGGTTTTTCTAATTATGTACAGGAACTTCGCATTGACTGTGCGAAGAAACTTCTTTCCGGAACCAACTGCAAGGTGAAGGATGTAGCTTTGCGTTCCGGCTTTGGAGATTATCATTATTTTTCCAAAACATTTAAGAAGATCACAGGGATGAGCCCGGCAGAGTACCGGAAAGGCTCAGAGGTATCATAAGGCGTATCAGTGGGGCGAAAGCATGAGACAAAAAGGAATACGAAAGTCCGCTTTACAGAAAGACGAGGAACAAGACCATGGGTGTAACCATAAGACAGATTGCAGAGGCTGCAGGTGTTTCCAGAGGAACAGTTGACAGAGCGCTGAATAACAGAGGAAGGATCAGGCCGGAAGTGGCAGAAAGGGTACGGCAGATCGCAGAGGAGATGGGGTATAAACCCAATCAGCTGGGACGTGCGCTGTCTATGAGCAGGAATAATATCAAGATCGGCGTGATCCTTCAGGGGGCAGAGACTCCTTTTATGAAAGAAGTTATGAAGGGCATCAAGGAGGCCGGAGCGGAAGTTGATAATCTGGGAGGCACGGTGCTAATTCATACCATTGAGCATCAAAGTGCGAAGGATGTTCTTCTTGCCATGGAAAAAATGCGGCAGAAAGAAGTCAGCGGCATTGCAATGGTTCCTCTTGAAGCCGAAGAGGTGAAGAATGAAATCAATCGGTTTGTGGAAGAGTACCATATTCCTGTGGTGACTTTTACCTCAGATGTGGAGGATACGAAGCGGCTGTGTTTTGTGGGTCAGAATGGTGTGCAGTGCGGTCGTGCGGCTGCAGGTCTTATGGGAGAGCTTACCGGGGGAAAAGGCAGAGTTGCAATTATCTCCGGCTACAGCACCAATACTTCTCTCAGCAGTCGTGTGGCAGGCTTCCAGTCTGAGATAAAGAAGAAATATCCGGGGATCAAAATCATCGGGCCGGAATATTGTTTTGAGGAAAATGCCCTGGCAAAAGAGGTTGCAGAGAAAATATTTAAAGACGTTCCGGATCTTGAAGGAATATATCTCACATCTCATGGTGAAGAAGGTGTCTGTCAGGCCATTGCAGAGGCAGGAAAGACGGGACAGATAAAAATGATAGCCAATGATTTTATGGGACGGAACTATGAACTGATGAGAGAAGGTTTTATTCATTTCCTTATTGGACAGGATGCCAGGATCCAGGGATATGAACCTGTGATGATCCTGTTCCGGCTACTTTTCAATGGAGAGAAACCGGATCGGGAGAAGCTGTTTACGGAAATATATATAAGAAATGAGTATACGATTCCGGAGAGGAGACGCTGAATATGGCGTCTCTTTTTTATATGTGCAGTTATTTCTGTGTGAAAGAAAAATGAATATGTATTGGATATATTATGGCAAACTAAACCTAAAAATATTACATATTTTGGCTAAAAATAGTTCTCGTCATTTTTAATAGAAAAAAGATGGTAATATTGTTCAATATTAGGTCTTGCGATTTATGGTATGCGATGATATTATATTAAACATAAAGAGCGTGTTCGGACACGCAAAGAGAACACATTGGGAAAATAAATCAAAAGGAGATCAAAAAATGATTAAAGTTGGTATTATCGGAGCAGGAAGAATTGGAAGAGTTCACATCACCAGTATCACAACAAGAGTACCGGATGCAGTGATCAAGACAGTGGCAGATCCGTTTTTAAATGACGAGACAGCTGCATGGGCTAAGAGCATGGGCGTTGAGCACACAACGAAAGATTACAAGGAGATTATCGATGACCCGGAGATTTCCGCAGTGCTGATCTGTTCTTCTACAGATACACATTCTCCGATCTCTGTTGAAGCGATCAAAGCCGGAAAACATGTATTCTGCGAAAAACCGATCGATCATGATATCGCTAAGATCAAAGAAGTTATCAATGCGCTTGAAGGTACAAACCTGAAATATCAGGTAGGTTTCAACAGAAGATTTGATCACAACTTTGAGTCTCTTCAGCAGGCTGTTGCAGCTGGTAAGGTTGGTAAACCGGAGATCATCAAGATCACATCCCGCGATCCTGAGCCGCCAAGCATTGACTATGTTAAAGTTTCCGGAGGAATGTTCCTGGATATGACAATCCATGATTTCGATATGGTTCGTTACCTTGCAGGCTGCGATGCAACAGAGGTTTATGTACAGAGCGCGAACCTTGTTGATCCGGCTATCGGCGAAGCAGGCGATGTTGATACAGCTGTTATCACACTTCAGATGGAGAACGGAGCGATCGCAGTAATTGATAACTGCAGAAGAGCTTCCTATGGATACGATCAGAGAGCAGAAGTATTCGGTTCTGACGGAATGGCTGCAATCTCCAACGACAGCCAGTCTTCTACAGTGATCAGCAATGCAGAGGGCGTTACCGGTGAGAAACCAATGTTCTTCTTCCTTGAGAGATACATGGATGCTTACGGTAAAGAAGTTGCAGCATTTATTGATGCTATCGTAAATGACAAAGAGACACCACTCAATGTATACGATGGACTGAAACCGGTATTAATGGGACTTGCTGCCAAGAAATCAAGCGAGGAGCACAGACCTGTTAAAATTTCCGAGATTATGGAATAATCGAGATAATAAAGGAGAATTGACTGATGTTTGATAAGAATAAAGTAAAACTTGGAATTGCACCAATTGCATGGACCAATGATGATATGCCTGATCTTGGCAAGGAGAATACTTTTGAGCAGTGCGTCAGTGAGATGGCACTTGCAGGATTTACAGGCTCCGAGGTTGGAAACAAATATCCGAAAGATCCGGAAGTCCTTAAGAAAGCGCTTGAGCTTCGTGGTGTTGAGATCTGCAACCAGTGGTTCTCAAGCTTCCTTATCACAAAACCATTTGAGGAGGTAGAGAAAGAGTTCCGTGCACAGCTTACATTTCTGAAAGCTATGGGAGCGAAGGTAATCGGTGCTTCCGAGCAGAGCCACAGCGTTCAGGGTCAGCTGGATACCCCGATCTTTGGTCATAAATATGTAATGAATGATGAAGAGTGGGATACATTCTGCACAGGCATGAACAAGCTTGGCAAGATTGCAAAGGAAGAGTATGGTATTGCACTGACCTTCCATCATCATATGGGAACTGTCGTACAGAGCCTTGAGGAAG
This sequence comes from Blautia schinkii, assembly GCF_013304825.1. GTDB lineage: Bacteria > Bacillota > Clostridia > Lachnospirales > Lachnospiraceae > Blautia_A > Blautia_A schinkii_B. Next base: position 26,941 of record NZ_JAAWUO010000015.1, read on the forward strand.
TTGACCGTATGATGGAGAATACAGATCCTGAATACGTAAGCCTTCTTTTTGATACAGGCCATTTTACATACTGTGGAGAAGATCCTCTGGAAGTTGTAAAGAAATATGTACACAGAATCAAACATGTACATCTGAAAGATATCCGTCCGGAAGTTGTTGAGCAGGTTAAGAAAGAGAACATGAGTTTTCTTGCTGGTGTAAGAGCTGGTGCTTTCACAATTCCTGGAGATGGATGCATCAATTACGATCCGATTTTTAAGGTTCTTGAAGATGCAGGATACGAAGGGTACATGGTCGTAGAGGCAGAGCAGGATCCGGCTAAGGCTAATCCGCTTGAATATGCGATCCGTGCAAGAAAATTCATCGCAGAAAAAACAGGACTGTAAGTAATAAATAAAAATCAAACGGAAAAAGCGGTATCGGCCATAAGTGCGTGGACACCGCTTTTTCTGTAAACAGTGTACGATAAACAGGACAGGAGGATCGTCATGGCACTTGTAAAAATGAAAGATCTGCTGAAGCGTGCCGAGGAGAAAAATATTGGATGTGGTGCTTTCAGCGTTGGTAATATGGAAATGGTGAAAGGTGCGATCCGTGCTGCTGAGGAGCTGGAAACACCGATCATCCTTCAGATCGCGGAGGTTCGTCTTAAGAATTCCCCTCTTCATCTGATGGGACCGATGATGGTACAGGCTGCAAAAGAGGCTAAGGTGGATGTGGCTGTCCACCTGGATCACGGTCTTACTTTTGAGACCGTTGATAAGGCTCTGGAGCTTGGATTTACTTCTGTAATGCTGGATGCTTCCACGCTTCCTTTTGAGGAAAATATTGCAAAAGTGAAGACTGTTGTGGAGAAGGCGCAGAAGTATGGTGCAACTGTAGAGGCAGAGCTTGGCCTGGTAGGTGGAAGTGAAGATGGAAGCTGTGATCATGGAATTCGCTGCACAGATCCGGACGATGCAGTTGTTTATGCAAGAGAGACAGGCATTGATGCACTTGCAGTTGCCATCGGTAATGCACATGGTAATTATCCGGTAGCACCGACACTTGCTTTTGATGTTCTTGAGAAAATTCATGAAAAAGTAGATATCCCGCTGGTGCTTCATGGCGGAAGTGGTATCACAGACAAAGATTTCCAGAGAGCGATCTCCCTTGGAATCCGCAAGGTGAATATTGCAACAGCAAGTTTTAACAGCCTGACTGCTCATGTGAAGAAATATATGGCTTCCACAGACAAGCATAATTTCTTTGACCTTAATGAGGCAATGGTACAGGGAACCTATGAAAATGTGAAGCGACATATTCTTGTATTTAACGAGCAGTATCAGAAATAAAGGATTTCTCACGAAACCTTGTAAAAAAAGACAAGGTCTGTTAAGATGTTCTCAGTGAAAATACTGGGAACATCTTTTTTGTGCCCGCGAAAGAGGAGAGAGAATCATGGAACAGAAAGAACAGGTCTGTTCAGTTGCGAAAAAGTGCGGTGGCTGCCGTTATCAGGGCGTACCGTATGAAGAACAGCTTCGCAAAAAACAGAGATATACAGAAGGACTTCTGAAGAAATTCGGCAAAGTTGAGCCAATCATTGGTATGGAGGATCCCTATTATTATAGAAACAAAGTTCACGCAGCTTTTGGACGTGACAGAAAGGGCAATGTTATCTCCGGAATTTATGAGGAGAAGAGCCACCGGATTGTTTCTGTGGATGACTGTATGATCGAGGACAAAAAGAGTCAGGAGATCATCCGTACGATCCGCGGCATGCTGAGATCCTTTAAGATCAAGACTTATGACGAGGATACCGGATACGGACTCCTCCGTCATGTGCTTGTGAGAAGAGGCTTTTCCACAGGGGAGATCATGGTGGTACTGGTAACAGTTTCCCCGATCTTTCCATCCAAGAATAATTTTGTGAAAGCTTTAAGAAAAGAACATCCGGAGATCACCACAGTTGTTTTGAATGTAAATGATAGACAGACCAGTATGGTTCTTGGAGAACGAAATATCGTACTCTATGGTCCCGGATTTATCAAAGACCGTCTTATGGGATTGACCTTCCGCATTTCTCCGTCTTCCTTCTATCAGGTAAATCCTGTGCAGACAGAAGTTCTTTATGGAAAAGCCATGGAGTTTGCCGGCATGACAGGGAAAGAGCGCGTGATCGATGCTTACTGCGGAACGGGAACCATCGGAATCATTGCATCCAGAGATGCAAGGGATGTGATCGGTGTGGAACTGAACCGGGATGCTATCCGTGATGCCAGAATGAATGCAAGAGAGAACAGAATCCGTAATGTTCGCTTTGTTCCGGGAGATGCAGGCTGGTTTATGGAAGGAATGGCAGCGGAAGGGGAGAAGGTTGACGTTGTTCTTATGGATCCACCCCGTGCAGGCAGTGACCGCAAATTCCTGCACTCTTTATTAAGCCTTTCACCGGATAAGATTGTTTACGTATCCTGTAACCCGGAGACCCTGGCAAGAGATCTTGTATACCTTACAAAAAGAGATTATCAGGTAAAGAAGATCCAGCCCGTAGATATGTTTCCTGTCACAGATTCTATAGAAACCGTTGTTTTGCTGGGCAACCGGAGAAACAGACCACGAAGATGAAATGAAATATTTCAGGGGCATTTTTGAGTGATAAAAAATATGTTGAACAGAAAATAGAATAAATAAACAGGCATCTGCCAGGGAATGGATTCGATAACCGGTTTCGGAGCAGATACCTGTTTTTTATTTGACTTTTTTTAGGCTTTCGGAAGTTCGCAGTGATATGCGATGCCAAGTGGTGTGACAAGAAGAGGATGTACAGGTCTGTATACAGGAAGCTTCAGTTTCTTTTCGAATACAGTTGTGAATTCCTTGAACATGCAGGAGCCGCCTACAACGTAAACAGCAGGAACCTGGTAGCCCTGCAGGAATTTTTCTGTGATGACTGCCATTTTTTCTACTGTGGCTTTGATCACCGGAAAGATTTCTTCTTCTTTTTCAGGTGTTGTTTTAAGAACTTCTGCTTCTTCGTAAGGAATCTTATAATGACCGGCTACAGTCATGGTCATGTGGCTTCCGCCTGTAGCTTCGTCATCTGTGTAGATTACTTTTCCGTCTTTCAGGATGCTGATGCCGGTTGTGCCGCCGCCCACGTCTACAACGGCTCCGTCTGTGATTTTTAACACAGCAGCTGCAGCAGTTGGTTCATCGACGATCTTTGTAACTTCCAGTCCTGCTCCTTCCAGGACATAGCCGATGCTCTTGGTGCTTCCTTCGGAAACTCCGGGCGGGATGGCAGCAGCTCCGTAAAGGAGTTCTGTGTCAAGCTTTTCCTCAAGCTCCTGTTTGAGTTTCGTTACAAGCTGAACAGATTCGTAATAGTTTACGATCACGCCGTCCCGGATTGCATGGGAAGGTGCGGAAGCTCCGGCAACAGGACGGTTGTTGCGGTCAACAACTGCAAGGACAGTGTTGGCTGTACCAAGGTCAACGCCGACTTTAAGCCGTCCGCGGAATTTTTTGCATTCACCTGTCTGTACAAGCTCTGCGAAATTGGACAGAGTTCTGTTTTTTAATTCCATTTAAAAATCTCCTTTAATAATTACGTCCTGTGAAGATGGCAACGGATCTTGGGCGCATGCAGAATTCATGTTCAATGCGCGGTGCCTGATCTTCTTCGTAGAAATAACGGCCGTTGCCGTCGCCGAAGGTATTGACGCAGAGATACCATGCGCCGGGACGGGCCAGATCAGGAAGAGTGATAGTCACATCTTCCCAGTAAGCATTGATGGCAATGTAGATCAGATCATCAGCACCTTTTGCTTTATCATAGCCTGCAAAACTTACGGCAAATGTATGGGCATCTCTTGGAATGGTTACATCTCTTGCATCGATATTGTGAGTGTGGATGTTCTCCATGCCGCAGACAGCGTTTGGAAGCTTGCGGGAGATAACCGGGTGATCTTTTCGGAACTGGATCATATATTTGAAAAATTCAAAAAGATTATGATTTTTCTCCAGAAGGTTCCAGTTGATCCAGGAAGTTTCATTATCCTGGCAGTAAGTGTTGTTATTTCCGCGTTTGGTATTTCCGAATTCATCACCTGCAAGGAACATAGGTGTTCCACGGCTTGACATCAGTACGGCACAGGCATTTCGGATCATGCGGAAACGAAGGGATAGGACTTCCGGATTGGTGGAATCACCTTCCTCTCCGCAGTTCCAGCTGCGGTTGTCGTTGGAACCATCTGTATTGTTCCATCCGTTTGCTTCGTTGTGCTTCTCATTGTAGGAATAAAGATCATACATGGTAAAACCGTCGTGGCAAGTAAGGAAATTGACACAGGAATTGTAGCCTGCGTAATTATCGTTATGGTCAGAATAGAATCCGCCGTAAAGGTCACCGGAACCGGAAATACTCCAGGCTGCATCCCAGGCATTCCAGAAATCACCTTTCAGGAAGGAGCGGAGACAGTCGCGGTAACGGCCGTTCCACTCAGCCCATCTGCGGCTGGCAGGGAAAGAACCGACCTGATACAGTCCGCCGGCATCCCAGGCTTCTGCGATCAGCTTGACGTTTCGAAGAACCGGGTCATAAGCAAGAAGCTCCAGAAGAGGCGGATTGTTAAGAGGAGATCCATCCTCATGTCTTCCGAGGATGCTGGCAAGGTCAAAACGGAAGCCATCTACACGGTAGTTGATAGTCCAGTAGCGTAAACATTCCAGGATCATCTGACGGACGATGGGGTGGTTGCAGTTTAATGTATTTCCGCAGCCGCTGAAATTATAGTAATTTCCCTCAGGTGTGAGCATATAATAAACTTTATTGTCAAATCCTTTAAAACAGAATGTTTTTCCAAGCTCGTTGCCTTCGGCTGTGTGGTTAAATACAACGTCCAGGATCACCTCGATCCCGTTCTCATGGAGCTCACGGATCAGTTCTTTCAGCTCAGTTCCCTCGCAGTTATGCTCAGCCTTGGAAGCGTAGCTGGTGTTCGGGGAAAAGAAATTGACGGAATTGTATCCCCAGTATTCCAGGAGACGTCTGCCATTCACAGTACGGGCATTCATGTTTTCATCGAACTCGAAGATCGGCATGAGCTCCACAGCGTTGATTCCCAGCTCTTTCAGATAAGGAATCTTTTCCCGGAGGCCTGCGAAGGTTCCGGGGTGAGTAACACCGGAAGAGGAGTCCTGTGTAAATCCACGGACATGAAGCTCGTAGATGATAAGATCGCTGATCTTACGTGTGGATTGGGGCATGTCTTCCCAGTCAAAAGTTTCACGTACAACGCGGGCGTGGTAGCTTCCGATCTTTTGCTGGCCCCATTCGCGCTGACCTGCAACAGCCTTGGCATAAGGGTCAAGAAGAACTTTTGTCTTATCAAAGATATGGCCTTTTTCCGGTTCATAAGGACCGTCAACACGGTATCCGTATTCCAGGTCTTCAATGTCCAGCCCCATGACGATCATGGAGTAGACATCACCGATACGACAGGCGTTAGGAAACGGAAGAATTGCGAAAGGCTCCTCTTCACCGGAGTGGAAAAGAAGTAGTTCACAGGATGTACCATGACGGGTATGTGCAGTGAAGTTAACTCCATTGGAAAGAGGAGTAGCACCATTTAATTCAAAAAGACCGGGACGCACAGGAAATCCCGCGATAATATCTGTTGGCCGGGAAGTCAGTGTATTCTCAGAAAGCAGAGTCTGATTCTTTGTTTTCATTTCCGGTATCCTCCTTGGTAATATATATATGGCAGAAGATGACCTGCCGGATAGTCACAAAAAATATTATAACTTATTTTCTGAAAAAAGTACAGGTTGCGTCAGGCAAAGTTGACAGATAATATAGAAATATGGTAAAAGCTTGTATTAGGGCGAGGTGAAAATATGAATGACAAAGAGAAAAAAGAACTCCTGGGTGTTTTAAAAAGAAGCCGGCTGTGCAGGAACCTTGAAGAAGGTGAGATGGAAAGACTGCTGGTAAAAGAAGGAACAGTGAGATCTTTTTCCAGGGGAGAACGGGTTTTTCAGGAAACAGACCGACCCGAAGCAGTATATGTTCTGCTTGACGGCAGCGTGATCATTGCAAAGGAGACTTTTTCCGGAAAGAGGATCCTTCTGACACAGCTGGAAATGCCAGGGGTTCTGTTCGGGGAAGTATATGCCTTTATGGAAAAATCCTCTTATGATATGTATGTGGAAGCAGCAGAGAAGACACAGGTACTGATACTGGATAATCAGATTTTTAGAGAAAAAGGGGATGTTTTGAGCAGAAAACTCCGTGAAAATCTTCTTGAGGTTTTTGCAGAGAAGGCTTACAATATGAACCAGAAGCTTCGGATTCTGGGAAGCGGTACTTTGCGGGAGAGGATTGTCCGTTTTCTTGTGGAGTGCCAGGATAGTGAAGGCGTGATCCATATGAGCCTGTCCAGAGAAGAGATGGCAGATCATCTGAATATCACCAGACCATCTCTTTCAAGGGAACTGGGAAAGATGCAGGAAGAAGGAATCCTGGAATTATCCAGGCGGCAGATCCTTGTGAAAGATCAGGAAAAACTTGAATTTTATCTCTGAGCGTAACGTATGTTACCGAATATTTTCGCTGGTTTTTATATGATATAGCTGTAAAACAGATAACAGTTATAACACATATGGAAATCAGGGAGAGATGATATTATGATAAGAAAGATCGTGCACATTAATGAAGAGAAATGTAACGGCTGCGGAGCCTGTGCAGCTGCCTGCCATGAAGGAGCCATTGCCATGACAGATGGCAAGGCAAAACTGATTCGGGATGATTACTGCGACGGGTTGGGAGACTGCCTTCCGGTCTGCCCTGCAGATGCGATCCGTATCATAGAGCGTGAAGCAGCAGACTATGATATGGAAGCGGTAGAACAGAGAATGAAGCTTAAAAAAGAGAAAACTTCCGGAGGCCTGGCTGCACATGTATGCCCTGGAAGTATGGCAAGAAGCCTGAAACCGAAACAGGAACAGCCGGCTTTATCGGAGAAACAGAGAACAGACACAGCCCCTGATATGGGACAGCAGAGCTGCCTTGGCCAGTGGCCAGTGCAGATTAAATTAGTTCCTGTAAATGCACCATATTTTGAAAATGCACAGCTTCTGATCGCGGCAGACTGCACAGCATATGCTTACGCAGGATTTCATGAGAGATTCATAAAAGATCATGTAACACTGATCGGATGCCCTAAACTTGATGAGGGAGATTATGCAGACAAGCTTACGGAAATCATACGGAATAATTCCATCCGCAGTATCTGCATCGTTCGTATGGAAGTTCCCTGTTGCGGAGGCATTGAGAAAGCAGTGATCCGCGCCATGCAGAGAAGCGGAAAGATGATCCCGTGGCAGGTAGTTATCATCGCACGTGACGGCACGATCAGAGAGGAGCTGTAAGGAAAGGAATAAAAACAGCATGAGTGAAGAAACACTGGAGATTTCTTACGACCAGGTAGAAAAAGAGAGGGAGAAATATCTTCTGGTTGATACCCGCGATAAAGTAACTATTGAATACGGAATGATCCCGGGAGCTATTTCTGTCCCGGAACCGGATCTTAAAGAGAGGGCAGAAGAGCTGAAGGGAGAAAAAATTCCTGTTCTTTACTGCACGAGAGGACTTTTCAGCCAGGAGGGAGCGCAGATGCTTCGGGAAAAAGGTATTCCTGCACTCAGTTTAAAGGGCGGTTATACAGGATGGCTTTTTGAGCAGATGCAGAAAGATATGTCCAATAAAGAGGATAGTGATCTGAGTGAAGAAGAAGCACTGGAACAGCGCAGAAAGGATATTGAGCTGAGTATCCGTAAGAAATTCCACAAGCAGTTGTTTTCCAGATTTGCCAGAGGAATCAATGATTATGAGCTGGTGAAGCCGGGAGACAAGATTGCTGTTTGTATCTCAGGCGGCAAGGATTCCATGCTTATGGCAAAACTCTTCCAGGAATTAAAACGTCACAACAAGTTTCCGTTTGAACTGGTATTCCTTGTGATGGATCCTGGTTATAATGAAGCGAACCGTGCCATAATCGAGCATAATGCAAAGCTCCTGGGAATCCCGATCACGGTTTTTGAGACAGAGATCTTTGATGCTGTCTACAATATTGAGAAATCTCCTTGTTATCTCTGTGCCCGCATGAGAAGAGGATATCTTTACAGCAAGGCGAAAGAACTGGGATGCAACAAGATAGCACTTGGGCATCACTACGATGATGTGATCGAGACCATTCTTATGGGAATGCTTTACGGAGCGCAGGTTCAGACGATGATGCCGAAACTTCACAGTACCAATTTCGAAGGAATGCAGCTGATCCGTCCCATGTATCTGATCAGGGAAGCTGATATCAAGCACTGGAGAGATTATAATGATCTTCATTTTATCCAGTGTGCATGTAAGTTTACAGATACATGTACAACATGCCGTACAGACGGTACCAGTGTTTCCAAGCGCATGGAGATCAAGAATCTGATCGCAGAGTTAAAGAAAGTTAATCCACATGTTGAGAGTAATATTTTCCGGAGTGTGGAGAATGTTAATCTTCATACTGTGATCGCTTATAAAAAAGATGGTGTGAAACATTCCTTCCTGGAAGGTTATGATGACTGACGTGCATGCGTCTTTTCGCGCTGTTTTGTAAGATCATAATATTCACCGGAAATGATCCCCCGGCAGGAGAGTGCCTCGAAAGTATTCTGCTGTTCGGGGGTCATTTTCATTCCAATCGTAGAGTTTACATCTGTTAGGACGCAGCCTGTTTTTTCCACCAGCCAGAAGAGGGCGGAATCATCTTCCGGAATCATCTTCCAGAGTTCATTTTCTGTATATGGCAAAAGGGACATAAGGGTTTTTAAGTGTCCGTCCTGGATCAGGCGGTAATCTCCGTCAGGCATGATGATGCCGTCCCCGTAAAGTTCTTTTTTCTGTTCCATTTTATTCAGAAGTTCTTCTGTGAGTTTCATGATGTTCTCCTTGCTTTTTTGCTGTTTGGCACGGCTTTGTTCTACTGTTTTCAATGAAGTTAAAAAAATAACAATAGGCGCATTTATTGTATGTATCAGTGGGAAAAATGTCAATAGTCTGAGCTGTGTTTTCAGATTTTTTTGAGAAGATTTATTATAGTGTAAAATGTTGAATTTGCAAAATTACGTTAAATCAAGGAGGAATTCATCGTAAAACAGAAATGAATGTGATATAATATAAATATTCAAATAATTTCAGGAAGGACGATGTAGATGTTAAAAAACTGGAACCCGGAGCAGATTCCGGAAAAAGAAGATGTCAAGGCACGGCTCAGTACTGCAAGAGCGAGATTATATGAACTGCAGATGGCTCTTAAGGAGCATAAGATCCCGGTGATCGTTCTGTTTGAGGGATGGGGAGCTTCCGGAAAAGGAAGTACCATAAGCAAGGTCATCAAGAATATTGATCCGCGTTTTTTCAAAGTTGCTACCATGTCGGCTCCAACAGAGGAAGATTTAAGGAGACCGTTTCTTTACCGGTATTTCAAGGAAATTCCGGAAAATGGAAAATTCACATTTCTGGATTCCGGATGGATGGACCAGACCTGCCGCGACCGTATGGACAAGAAACTGAAAGGTGACAGTTATGTGAAGCGGATCGACAGTATTCGCAGATTTGAGCGTCAGCTGACTGATAACGGATATGTTCTCCTGAAATTTTTTATGCAGATCGACCGTAAAGAACAGGAGAAACGAATGGAATATCTCCTGGGGAGCAAGGATACACGTTGGAGAGTGAATGAATATGATCTCTGGCAAAATGATCATTATAAAAAATGCAGAAAAATTTTTGATCAGTATATGAGAGATACCAATACTTCCTCTGCGCCATGGTATATCATAGATGCCAGTGACCGGAAATGGGCAGAGCTGCAGGTACTGGAGACGATGATCGGCAATATTGAGATCGCTATGGAAAACAGCAAACATTCGGTTCCGATCCTGCAGAATGTTTTTCCACTGGTGGAGATGCCAAAGCTCAATGAGATCCCGCTTGAAGGAAAAGAAGTGGAAGAGGAGCAGTACAAGGCAGAGCTTAAGGAACTGCAGGCGAAGCTTGGAAGTCTTCACAACCGTCTGTACAGAAAGAGAGTTCCTGTGATCATTACCTATGAAGGATGGGATGCAGCAGGCAAGGGAGGCAATATCAAGCGGATCACAGAGGCGCTTGATCCTCGCGGTTTTGAGGTGCATCCGATCGCAAGCCCGGAGCCGCATGAGAAGGCCCGTCATTATCTGTGGCGTTTCTGGACAAGGCTTCCGAAAAATGGCCATATCGCTATTTTTGACAGAACCTGGTACGGCAGGGTGATGGTTGAGAGACTGGAAGGGTTTTGCAGTGAGAATGACTGGCGGCGTGCATATAATGAAATCAATGAATTCGAGAAAGAACTTTCAGACTGGGGAGCAGTGATCGTGAAATTCTGGGTGCAGATTGATAAGGATACCCAGCTTGCCAGATTTAATGACAGGCAGAATAATCCGGAGAAACGCTGGAAGATCACAGATGAGGACTGGAGAAACCGCGAGAAGTGGGATCAGTATGAGGTTGCAGTGGATGAGATGCTGCAGAAAACAAGTACAACATATGCACCATGGCATATCCTTGAGTCCGTAGATAAAAAGTATGCAAGACTGAAGGCTCTTCGTATTGTGATAGAGGAGATTGAGAAGGCGTTGAAATAGTGTGTTGGATCGATGAATAAGGATTTGAACGGATGGCCTTTAGCGATATTTTGCGGCTGATAGAACCCCGAAATGACAGCTGATTTGAGACGAAACAGAATGCGGCAAGATGTATGGGAGAATATACATCTTGTCGCATTTTACTGCTTTGGGAAACTGGTAGTGAAATCTAATTCCTTAGATAATTCCGCATACAACGCAGCGCATTTTTTTCCAGGCGGCTGACCTGGGCCTGGGAGATGCCGATCTCTTCAGCGACTTCCATCTGGGTTTTTCCCTCGTAGAAGCGAAGGTCAATGATGTGCCGTTCCCGTTCACCAAGACGAGAAATGGCATCCCTGAGGGAAATATCCTCGATCCAGTGTTCCTCCCGGTTCTTTTTGTCACTGATCTGGTCCATCACATACAGGGTGTCCCCGCCTTCGGAATACACAGGCTCAAAAAGGCTCACAGGGCTCTGAATCGCATCCATGGCGTAGACGATCATCTCTTTGTCAATGCCAATCTCCTGGGCAATCTCTGCAATCGTAGGCTCTTTTAAGTGCTGGCGCATATAATTTTCCCTGGTATAAATGGTTTTATAGGCGATATCCCGCAGAGAGCGGCTGACCCGTATGCTGTTGTTGTCCCTGAGATACCGGCGGATCTCCCCGATGATCATAGGAACAGCGTACGTTGAGAACTTTACCTGAAGGGTAGTGTCGAAATTGTCAATAGCTTTGATAAGGCCGATGCAGCCGATCTGAAAAAGGTCATCCGGATTTTCACTGCTGTTCTGAAAACGGCGGATCACGCTTAAAACAAGCCGCAGATTACCTTTGATGTACAATTCTCTGGCTTCGTTATCACCAGCTTTGATTCTTTTGAAGAGCTCCTCTTTTTCTTCCTGCTTAAGGACCGGAAGGGTTGAGGTATTTACTCCGCAGATTTCAACTTTATTTAGTGCCATCTTAGAATCCTCCTTGTCTTGTCAGTACATTAAGATGATTCTCAGAGGGCAGGGGAAATATACTTTTTTTACAAAAATATAAAAAATAAACAGCCTTGACAAAAGAAGAATCTTTTATTCTCCGGAGAGCCTTTTTTCATTCCGAAAGTCTACAAGGATGATATCTTCTCCAATCTGACGGATGCAATCCCAGGGGATGATACACTCGCTTTCCCTGGAAAAACACCAGCAGAATTTCCCAGGCTCCGGCATGATCAGAGCTTTCAGCCGGGCAGTTTCGCAGCAGAACTCCACATCAATGGGACAGCCAAGGCTCCGACAGGTGTGGATATTGATTACTTCTTTCTGTTTCAGTTCGCAGATACGCATAAAATTCATCACCTGGTATGATTTTATGGAAAATAGGTAAAATTTATGCAAGTCCAATTATTGACACATTATATAAATTTATTTTATAATAAAAACAAGTTTAGTAATGAAAATATGGATCCTGAAAGGGGAGAGTTCTGTGAGATGTCCGTTCTGTAACCAGGATAATACAAGAGTTGTAGATTCCAGACCTGTGGAAGATACCAATTCTATCCGCCGCCGTCGTCTCTGTGATGCCTGTGGGAAAAGATTTACTACATATGAGAAAGTGGAGACGATTCCACTGACTGTGATCAAGAAGGATCAGAACCGTGAGAGCTATAAGCGTTCCAAGATCCAGGACGGGGTTTTGCGTGCCTGCTATAAGAGGCCGATCCCCATTGAGAGAGTGGAGGAGATGATTGACTCCATAGAGGGAGATATTTTTCGTTCCGAGGATCGTGAGATCAGCAGCACCAAGATCGGAGAGATCGTTATGGAACATCTGAAGGATCTGGATGCAGTTGCCTATGTGCGTTTTGCATCTGTGTACAGGGAATTTAAGGATGTCAGCACATTTATGGATGAGCTGAAGAAGCTGATTAACTGATCGATTAATAAATCAGGGAAGTCCCCCATGGCTGTAATAAGCGATAAGCAGTGGAGAGACTTAAGGATATCAGAAAAAAGAGAACCGGCTGTCTGCGGATGGTCGGATTTTTTTATAAAAACAGGACCGCAGAGAAAAAATTCCTCTGCGATCCTGCTATAAGATCTTACGTTAAAGATTCAGGAAACTTGAAGATTAAACAATACCCTGAGCTTTCATAGCGTCGACAACTTTCTCGAATCCGGCGATGTTAGCGCCTACAACATAGTTGTCTTCCATGCCGTAACGTTTAGCGGCGTCATCAGCTTTATGGAAAATGTCGATCATGATGTTGTGAAGCTTCTCATCAACTTCTTCTCTTGTCCAGGAAAGTCTCATGGAGTTCTGGCTCATCTCCAGTGCAGATGTGGCAACACCGCCAGCGTTTGCGGCTTTACCAGGCATGAAGAGAACGCCGTTCTCCTGAAGGTATGTTGTTGCATCAAGAGTAGTAGGCATGTTAGCACCCTCAACTACATATTTGCAGCCGTTTGCAACAAGTGTTTTAGCTCCGTCAAGGCCAAGCTCATTCTGTGTAGCACATGGAAGATAGATATCACACTTGATGTTCCAGATGCCAAGTCCCTCTGTGTAGGTAGCACCCTCAACACGGTCAGCGTACTCTTTGATACGTCCACGTTTAACTTCTTTGATGTCTTTTACAACGTCGAGGTTGATTCCGTTCGGATCATAGATGTATCCGTTGGAGTCGTTCATTGCAACAACCTTGGCACCAAGCTGTGTGGCTTTCTCAACAGCGTAGATAGCTACATTACCGGAACCTGTTACAACAATTGTTTTTCCTTCTACAGAATCATTGTGAGCCTTAGCAATCTCATTGAGCATGTATACAACACCATAGCCGGTAGCCTCTGTACGAATCAGAGAACCGCCGAAGGAGAGACCTTTACCTGTGAGTACACCCTCATAGAGTCCGCGGATTCTCTTGTACTGTCCGAAGAGATATCCGATCTCACGTCCGCCAACACCGATATCACCAGCCGGTACATCTGTGTCTGCACCGATATATTTGCAAAGTTCTGTCATAAAGCTCTGGCAGAATGCCATAACCTCTCTGTCAGATTTACCCTTAGGATCGAAGTTGGAGCCACCTTTTCCGCCGCCGATCGGAAGACCTGTAAGAGAGTTTTTGAAGGTCTGCTCAAAACCAAGGAATTTCAGGATACCCTGATTTACAGAAGGATGGAATCTTAAGCCGCCCTTGTATGGTCCGATCGCACTGTTGAACTGGACACGGTATCCTTTGTTAACCTGTACAGTTCCGTTGTCATCGATCCACGGTACTTTGAAAGAGATGATTCTCTCTGGCTCTACAAGACGCTCAAGAATGGAAAGCTTACGATACTCTTCCTCATTTTTGTCAATTACGACTTTAAGGGAGTCAAGAACTTCCTTAACTGCCTGATGGAATTCTGGCTCGCCAGGATTCTGTGCTACAACTCTTTCATAAACTTCTTCTGTGTAAGACATAGTTGTTTCCTCCTCATCACGTATTGAATTGTGTTTGAAATATAAATTCGAGTGCTATTATACATTAACATGCTAAAAAAGGGAAGTGCTAAAATAAAATTTTTTAAATTTTTATTTCTTGCGTTGAGGGAGCAAATGTGAGAAGATATAGAAATAAATATTTTTTGACTATGAACACAAAAAGTTAAAATAATAGTGAAAATAGGTAAAGGAGTGGTTTTTATGAGAACATTCGGGAAATCATCAAAGCTTGACAACGTACTGTATGACGTGCGAGGACCGGTTGTAGATGAGGCGGCCAGAATGGAAGAGGACGGAATGGAGATCCTGAAGCTTAATATAGGTAATCCGTATCCTTTTGGATTTTCTGCACCGCAGGAAGTCATTCTTGATATGCTGAGCAATGTACGTACGTCCCAGGGATATTCTGATTCCAAGGGTATTTTTTCCGCAAGGAAGGCGATCATGCAGTATGCACAGCTTCGCGGGATCCCGGGAGTTACCATTAATGATATTTATACAGGAAATGGTGTCAGTGAGCTGATCAACCTTTGTATGCAGGCACTGCTTGATAACGGGGATGAGATCCTGATCCCGGCGCCCGATTATCCGTTGTGGACAGCTACTGCAACACTGGCAGGCGGAAATGTAGTTCATTATATCTGTGATGAACAGTCTGACTGGTATCCGGATATTGAGGATATCAAGAGCAAGATCACACCAAGGACCAAGGCGATCGTTATCATTAACCCGAATAATCCTACAGGTGCAGTATATCCGAAGGAGATCCTGGAGCAGATCGCAGATATTGCAAGAGAACATGAACTGATCATCTTTTCTGATGAGATCTATGACCGTCTTGTTATGGATGGATATAAACATACATCTATTGCATCTCTTGCACCGGATGTATTCTGTGTTACTTTTTCCGGACTGTCCAAGTCCCATATGATTGCGGGATTCCGTATCGGCTGGATGATCCTAAGTGGTGCAAAGAATAAGGCAAAAGGTTATATTGAGGGAATCAACATGCTTTCTTCCATGCGTCTGTGTTCCAATGTTCCGGCACAGTCTATCGTACAGACTGCACTGGGTGGATATCAGAGCGTCAATGAATATATCCAGCCGGGCGGACGTGTGTATGAGCAGAGAGATTTTATTTACAAGGCTCTTAATGATATTCCGGGAATTTCAGCAGTGAAGCCACGTGCGGCATTCTATATCTTCCCGAAGATCGATACAGAAAAATTCAATATCTTCAATGATGAACAGTTTGCACTGGATTTCCTGCATGATAAACAGGTTCTTATCGTTCCGGGAAAAGGCTTCAACTGGCATCAGCCGGATCATTTCCGTATTGTATATCTGCCGGATATTCGCCAGCTGGACAAGGCCATGAAGAAGATGAAAGAGTTCTTTGCTACATATAAGCAGAGGTGATCATCAATAGAATTTTCATCATAGACCAATAGCGAAAAAAATGTTATAATCATTTATGAAATATCCCGGCCGGTTATGCCGGGATATGTGGAATAAGACCAGAAATGCTGCCATTCATGCCCATGGAGTGAACAGCAGCATAAGAATTGCTTGAGAGGGGAATGAGGAGGGACCGCTATCGAACAGCAATAAACAGAAAGCGAAAGGGGAATTTATTAATGAGCAGATTTAACATGAAAGTGACACCTGAGATTGAGAAACTGACCCAGATCTGTCTGGAGAATGATAAACTGGATTTATCCCTTTATGGTAAATATGATGTCAAACGAGGCTTGCGTGACCTTAATGGAAAGGGTGTTCTTGCAGGACTGACCCAGATCTCCAATGTACAGGCAACGAAGATCGTAGATGGAAAGGAAGTTCCCTGTGCTGGCAAGCTTTCCTACAGAGGATATGATATCAAGGATCTGACCAAGGGATTTATCAATGACAGACGGTTCGGCTTCGAAGAAGTGACTTATCTGCTTCTTTTCGGCAAGCTGCCAAACCAGGAAGAACTGAATGAGTTTTCCGGTATTCTGGCCAATCAGAGGACATTGCCGAGAAATTTTGTGAGAGATGTCATTATGAAGGCACCGTCCAGGGATATTATGAATGCTTTGTCCAGAAGTGTCCTTACACTTTATTCTTATGATAAGGATCCGGACAATATCCAGCTTGATAATGTGCTTCGTCAGTGCATTAATCTTATCAGTGTTTTCCCGCTGTTATCTGTTTATGCTTATCAGGCCTACAACCATTATGAGAAGGGCAAAAGCCTTTATATCCATCAGCCTAAGAGAGAGCTTTCCACAGCAGAGAATATCTTGCGCCTTTTAAGACCGGATAAGAAGTATACGGCTCTGGAAGCGGAGATCCTTGATATTGCCCTGATCCTTCATATGGAGCATGGCGGTGGTAACAACTCTACCTTTACCACTCACGTAGTTTCTTCCTCCGGAACAGATACGTATTCAGCCATTGCAGCAGCACTTGGTTCCTTAAAAGGACCGAAGCATGGCGGTGCCAATATCAAGGTTGTGAAGATGTTTAACGATATGCGCAAGCATGTTCATGATTACAGTGATGAAGACGAGATTCGCGATTATCTTCAGAAACTTCTTCACAAAGAAGCTTTTGACAAGAGAGGCCTTATCTATGGTATGGGCCATGCGATCTATTCTGTTTCCGATCCCCGTGCAGAGGTATTTAAAGGCTATGTGGAGCAGCTTGCCAGAGAAAAAGGCAGGATGAAGGATTATCAGCTGTATGAAGCAGTGGAGCGCCTTGCACCGCAGGTTATCGCAGAGGAACGCAAGATCTACAAGGGTGTCAGCGCAAACGTGGATTTTTACAGCGGATTTGTTTACAGCATGCTGGATCTGCCGCTGGAGCTGTATACACCGATGTTTGCCATTGCACGTATCGTAGGATGGAGTGCACACCGTATGGAAGAGCTTATCAATGTGGATAAGATCATCCGTCCTGCATACAAGAATGTTCTTCCGGAAGCGACATACGTTCCTCTTGCAGAGCGATAAAAAAACTGGCATTATTACGAAATGACGAGAGAAAACTGAGGTGTAATAGATGTTCAGAAGCTTTTTTCCAGATGAATATCTGGATTCTGCATATGTGATCAATTATGAGAAACTTTATAAAGAGGGATACAGAGGGCTTCTTTTTGATATAGACAATACAATTGTTCCACATGGCGCACCGGCAGATGAACGTACAAAGAAACTGTTTGAGAGGCTTCGTAAGATAGGATTTCAGTATTGTTTTGTATCCAATAATCAGAAACCGAGAGTGGAGCCTTTTGCCCGTGCTGTGGAGGGGAATTTTATAGAAAATGCCCATAAACCGGCTGTGAAGAACTACAGAAAGGCCTGCCGGGTGATCGGAACAGATCCTGACAGGACTATCTTTGTAGGGGATCAGCTGTTTACGGACATTTATGGAGCGAAGAGGGCCGGGATCCGGACGATCCTTGTGAAGCCCATTCATCCAAAAGAAGAGATCCAGATCGTGCTCAAGCGCTATCTGGAGAAAATAGTATTACATTTTTACCAGAAAGAGGAGGGAAAGAATTCATGAACCATATTGTAATTATCGGCTTTATGGGTTCAGGAAAGACACGAGTTGGAAAGAGACTGGCGAAGGACCTGGGACTTCCGTTTATTGACGTGGACAGACTGATCGTGAAAAAAATGAACATGTCAGTAAAGGAGGTATTTGAACGTTTCGGAGAACCGTTTTACCGTGCACTTGAGACAATGGCAGTAAAAGAACTTTCTACAGACAGTGAGAGAAAGGTAATCTCCGTCAGTGCAGGACTGCCACTGCAGGAGCAGAACCAAAAGTATCTTGCAGAAATGGGAACGATCATCTATTTGAAAGGATCTGCTGCAACTCTGATCAAGAGACTGGAAGGAAGCAATAATCCGACACTGGAAGGGGCTGAGAATAAAGAGGATAAGATCAAGAAGCTCCTCAAGCAGAGAGATCCTGTTTATGAGAAGTTTGCAGACATTAAAGTTGTCACAGGAGTGAAGCCGTTTGACGAATTAATTGCCGAAATTGAAGAAAAATTAAAGGCATAAATAAAAAAACAGTTGAAAAATGACAAAAGGTATTATAGAATAATTCATAGCGAAAAAGAAGCGCACATATTAAGGAGGAAATATTTATGATTTCAGCAGGTGATTTCAAAAATGGTATCACACTTGAAATTGATGGAAACGTATGTCAGATCGTTGAATTCCAGCATGTAAAACCAGGAAAAGGCGCAGCCTTTGTAAGAACAAAATACAAAAATATCATCACAGGATCTGTAGTAGAGAAATCTTTCCGTCCTACAGAGAAATTTCCAGCAGCACGTATTGAGCGTGTAGATATGCAGTATCTGTATCAGGATGGTGGTTTATACTACTTCATGAACACAGAGACATATGACCAGGTAGGTCTTACAGAGGAGCAGGTTGGCGATTCTCTGAAATTCGTTAAGGATAACGAGATGGTTAAGGTTTGCTCTCATAACGGCGAGGTATTTGCTATCGAGCCGCCACTCTTTGTAGAGCTTGAGGTTATTGAGACAGAGCCGGGATTCGCCGGAAATACAGCACAGGGTGCTACCAAACCTGCAACTGTTGAGACAGGTGCACAGGTTCAGGTTCCGCTGTTCGTAAACCAGGGCGACAAACTGAAGATCGATACAAGAACAGGAGAGTATCTCTCCCGTGTATAATGCGATACATTAAAAAACCCGCTTACGCGGGTTTTTTTATATCTGACTATCAGTCTTTTAACTGCTTCAGAAACTGGCTGGGAGATATTCCTTCGTGGGATTTAAACACCCGGCTGAAATAGAAAGCATCGGAGAAGCCTACCATCTCAGCCACATCTTTGGTAAGGATATCCGGATTGTTCTGCATTAATGTTTTAGCCATTTTCAGGCGAAGTTCACTGATATATTTGCTGGGAGAAATCCCGAATTCTGATTTAAAAAGTGTGGAGATATATTTCTCATTATAGCCAAAAATATCCTGAAAAGATTTCGTGGTGATCTGCTGGGTGAAATTCTTATCCAGGTAATTGCGCACCTGACGGGCCAGAGACGGTAGTTCTTCTCCAGGTATGGTTTTGTGAAAACCGCAGATCTTGGAAGTTTCATACTGCAGTTCCCGTTCCAGTTCCTCGTAGGAATGACAGGTGGAAACGATTTCAGCGACATCCGGATAAATGATGTCTTTGTGGCAGTTCTGGATTACAGTGGAGATATAGTATCTCAGGTTTGCAGTTATCTGAAACTGGGAAAGATTCGGCTGGTTCTGTATGGTAATCAGGGAATGAATCATATGGTACAGGCTTTCCTGATCAGAATGAGAAGAGATTCCTGCGCAGAGCTGCTGAACATCCTGGGAAACACGGATCTTCTGATCTGATAATGTGGTACATGTCTGAAAAGAACTGGCTCCAAATCTGTTTTTGAACAGTGCAAAAAGATAGGTATCTTTTATAAGGTCGGAAACAGAACCGGAATCTGGAGACTGCAGAGACAGAATCGTGTTAATCCAGGAGTCCGGCTGCTGATCAGATATATCCAGTATACTGTGGATTCTCCTGGCAAGTCCTTCCGTATCCGGCTGACTGGAGGAAGGATAGATAACTGCATATACCTGCTCATTGAAATGTTTTCCATGGAGAAGAAAAAGCGAAACCTGATATTCTTTTTCCAACTGAGTCAGATATCCGGGAGAGACCGGCGCGAAAACGGAATCCGGGATAGTCTCGCTGTATATGTTAGAACGTAATGGACCCTGAAAAACGAAGATAAAGGAGCAGGAAACTTCGTTCATAAAAACAGGGGCAGGATCGGTCAGATTATCGCTATGCAGTGCACATTGCAGGTATTCTTTCTGGAGCAGGCACGTCTGGGCATTCTGCTGTGCCATACAGGAACAGAGGATATCGTCCAGAGTTTTAAGGTCAATCGGTTTGAGAAGATAATCGGAAACACCAAGGTGGATCGCTTTTCTGGCATATTCGAAATCCGCATATCCGGTAAGAATAACAAAGCGGGTATGAAACTGGGATTTCTGAACTTTTTCGATCATATCGAGACCGTTCATCACAGGCATGGTGATATCAGTAAATACCAGCTCCGGTTTCTGCTCCAGGATTTTCTGCAGGCCGTCCCTGCCGTTTTTGCAGATGCCAAGAACCTGGAAATCAGGGTAGTTTTTGGTGATGAGAAGCGAGAGACCTCTGGCAATGGCTGGTTCATCTTCAATGATAAGTACGTGTATCATGATTTCTCCTTTGTATGTGAAAGAAATTTTTTGCATATGTTTTAATTATAGCATGAATAGACGTGGAAACAAGAAAAAAGTCCATACGAAAGTCGCTTTTTTTCCATGTTGTGTATACAGAAGGTATGATATGATAGGAAAAAAACAGGGAGGAAGAATATGAACTGTTTATGGTATACAGAAGCAGCAAAAAGCTGGATCGAAGCATTGCCTCTTGGTAATGGCAGGCTGGGGGCTATGATATCCGGAGAGCCTTTTTGCGGACAGATCCAGATGAATGAGGAGAGTATTGTCTATGGAGGACCGCTTGACCGCATCAATCCGGACGCGGCGAAGTATTTCCCGGAGATCCGGAAACTGGTTCTGGCAGGAAAGATTCGGGAAGCCCAGAAACTGGAGCTTTTTGCATTGTCTGGAACACCTCAGAGCGAACGGCCATATCAGACCATGTGTGATGTGAATTACAGCATAGATCACGAAGCGGGTGAGATCCAAAATTACAGAAGAGAACTGGATCTGGAAAAAGGTGTTGTAAGTACTTCATTTGTACATAATGGAGCACAGTACAGAATGCGTTGTCTGATCTCTGAAAAAGAAGATTTGATGGCAGCGGAGTTTTTTACAGACAGAGAAGAAGGTCTTACAATGTCTGTTCTGATAACAAGGGGACGATTTTACAACTGTGCAGGAAAAGCCGGCGAGGATAGTATTTATATTGATGGAGATCTGGGAAAGGGCGGAAGTGAATTCGGCATTCAGGCTCGCGCGGTGTCAGAAGGCGGAAGCGTGCAGGTGATCGGAGAACATCTGGTGATCCAAAATGCTTCCAGGGTGATTTTTTATGTAAACGGAGTGACTACTTTCCCTTACCGAAAAAAGAAGGTCGAGGATCCATACAGCTACCTCAAAGAACAGCTGGCTTCTTACACAGCAGAGGATTTTGGCCGGATACTGGCAGAACATGTGGAGCAACACAGCAAGGTGTTTAACCGTTCTGTTCTGAAACTGAAAGAGGATGAAGGTCTATCCGAACTTCCAACAGATCAGCGTCTGAAACGACTCCGGGAAGGTAAAAAAGACAAAGGGCTGGCAGCTCTTTATTATGGATACGGAAGATATCTTCTTATGGCGAGCAGCCGCCCGGGAGGACTTCCTGCCAATCTTCAGGGAATCTGGTGTGAGAAGCTGGAGCCTACCTGGGATTCCAAATATACCATCAATATCAACACAGAAATGAATTACTGGCCTGCAGAAATCTGTAATCTTTCCATGTGTCATGAGCCGCTTTTTGATCTTCTGGAACGTATGGTGAAAAATGGCAGAAGAACAGCCATGGAAATGTATGGATGCAGAGGTTTTGTGGCACATCATAACACAGATATCTGGGCAGATACTGCACCTCAGGATCTGGCACTGGCAGCGTCATACTGGGTAATGGGCGGCGCATGGCTGGCAGCACATATCTGGAAACATTACCGTTATACGATGGATCAGGCTTTTCTTGATCGTATGATGCCGGTTCTGGAGGAATGTGTACTGTTTTTCAGAGATTTTATGATCGAGGATCATGGAGAGATGATCGTCTGTCCGTCTGTTTCTCCGGAGAATACCTATTATCAGGCAGATGGAACAACGGGAAGTGCCTGCGCAGGCTGTACCATGGATACCGGAATCCTGAGAGATATTTTTCATGCCTATCTGGAAGGAAACAAGATCCTTGGGAAAAAAGCATCTCAGGAAGACTGGGTGCGTGAAACTCTTGATAAGCTCCCTTTGTATAAGATTGGAAAATACGGTCAGCTGTTGGAATGGAGAGAAGATTATGAGGAGTGGGAACTTGGGCACAGACATTTTTCTCATTTATATCCCCTGTTTCCGGCAAACCAGATTAATGAATATGAGAATCCGGAGCTGGTAAAAGCATGTGAGAAATCTCTGGAGAGACGAATGGAATTTGGTGGCGGTCACACAGGCTGGAGCTGTGCATGGCTGATCAATCTGTATGCAAGACTTCGGAATGGAGATAAAGCAGAGGAATATATCGATTATCTTCTCAACCAACTGACAGCACCGAATATGTTTGATCTGCATCCGCCGCTTGAGCGGATTTCAGGTATTCCGTGGGTATTCCAGATCGATGGAAATTTCGGCGGTACGTGCGGAATCGCCCAGATGCTGCTGCAGAGCCATCTGGATGAGATATTCCTGCTTCCGGCTCTTCCGAAAAACTGGCAGGAGGGAAGCATCACAGGTATTTGTGCAGAAGGCGGTTTTGAGGTGGATATGACCTGGGAAAAAGGCAGATTTTCTCATGGGTGGCTTCTTTCGAAACATGGGGAAAAAGCAGTTCTCAGATGCAGAGAGGAACTGGAGATCTCAAAAGATGGAATAAAAGTTTCTGTGATCAGAGATGAAAAAGAAAGATACGTATTTGATACAGAGAAAGATGCGATCTATCAGATCAGGAGTAAATAAAGTTTAAGGAAAAAAGCCGGAGGCTTCCCTGTCAGGAAGTGCTCCGGCTGAATAATTTTTCAGGCTTTAACGGGCCGCCGATGGTGACGGTCGTAAGGTTGTCAGAATCATTTCTGGAAACATGGAAATATTCTTCGCCGCGGTAATAAATATGAAAACGGAGAATGGTATTTTCCAGACCATAGCCCTGATGGCGAAAGGTGTTTTCGTAATCCATATCCTGGTTTCCGGTAAAGGTGAAGCCTGAGAGTTTCTGGTGAAGAGCTGCAAACTTTTCTTCAGGAAACGGCGCTCCGTTGTTGGAGATTGACAGATACCACCGGGTGTCGTCACAGTGGGAACGTATGGAAATCTTCCAGGGAGGAGAAATCTCCACGCCTGCCTGGTGGAAGCCATGCTGAAAACAGTTTTCAATAAGAGGCTGAAGAATCAGCTTTGGCACAGTAATGGAATTCAGGGAATCATCAAGCTGCCATTCGTATTCCAGATCGTCTTCGTAGCGTATTTTCATAATATAGAGGTAATGCCTTGCATTGTCGATCTCCTGGGACAAAATAACGGACTGTCCTGTGTAGGAGAGGGAGTAGCGAAGAAGCTGGGAAAGTTCTGTGCACATGTTGGAAACATCCATATTTCCGGAGGCCAGCCCTGTCATTCCGATGACAGAAAGAGTATTGTACAGAAAATGCGGGTTCAGCTGTGCTTCCATGGCGTCATAGTGGGCAATCAGCGTCCGTTTCCGTTGTTCTGTAAGACGCTGGTTCTGGTCGTAAATCTCAGAAAGATATCCCTGGATCGCATTGGTGAGAAAGATGATCTCATTATCGCTGCTTCCGGGTATAGCAGAAATATTTTCCCCGGGCTCAAGAACTGTCAGCTTATCTGTCAGCTGTCGAAGTGGCTGTGTGAGGTTTCGCGTCAGTACCATAAGAAAGGTGGACATAATTATGAACATGATTACAAAAAGCAATGTGCTGATTATGAGAAGCCGTTTTATGGAGGCTGCAAATATGGAAGAATTCTCACTGAGGATCACCGTCCATCCGGTCTTATCGGAAAGGTGATAGCTGGAAACAGAAAGATTTCCATAGGAAAAGCTGCCACTGTCAGGAGAAATCTCGGAAGCGGAACGCCAGCTGGCCAGAAAAGCCCGGCGGTTCAGTGTGGATGCACTTGTGTAAACCAGATTATCAGCATCATCCAGAATGGTAATATCATAATCTTCCGGAGTATCAAAACCGGAGAGAAGTTGTCTGGTCAGGGTATCCATATCAAAATCAGCAATAAGAAGCCCGTACTGATGATAAATATCCCGCATGGAACGTACAACAGAAATTACAGTTCGGTTGTTTTTCCAGTAATCCTTGTGAGGAGGAACATATAAAACATAATTAATGCTGTCCATAACGCCGGTAAGATTGGGATTGTTCTCCAGAACAGCTTTTTTTGTATAACTGGTACCGTTTGGGGAAGAAATTCCCAGATGGTCGTAATATTTGCTGACATAATTAAGGGATACATCCAGGTCTGAAGATATCAAAGTAGTACGGAACCGGTCCTGAAAAGCAGATCTGGCTGCGATATGGGTGGGCAGGTAGTTGTTTTCGCTCTCTGGGATATTTCTGGCAGTATCAAGGAGTGCGGTGTTTAGCTGCAGCTCTTTCAGCGTATTATCTGCATCATTGAGAAGGGTGTCCAGATTGTTCTGTATCATGGATGTACTGCCGCTTAATGTACTGCGCATGTTCTCCCGCAGGGAATTTGCCGAATAATAATAGAAAAACAGCGAAAAACCGACAAGCAGAAGGGAATTTAGCAGGATGCAGGAAATGAACAGCTTTTTTTGAAAAGAAAATTCATGGAATTTCATGATCGTTCCTCCGGAAAATTTCTTGTATCTATTTTATATGAACAGCGAAAAAGAAACAAGAAAAATTGTACAAATAGATGGAAAAATATAAAAAAGGAAAAAAGTGCATGTTGGATTAAACAAAAGTCCATGGATTTTCCAGAGCCGGTTTTATATAATATGACCATATTAAGAACGAAAAAACATACAAAGGGAGGAATTTTTACAATGAAGAAAAAAATGTTTGCAGCACTTATGGCAGCGTGCATGACAGTATCAGTATTCGGAAGCGTGGTAACAGCCAGCGCAGCAGATGGAGTAACACTGACACTCTACGGAAATGCAGATGACCTTGCAAAACCGTACATGCAGAAGATCATTTCTCTGTGGGAGGAATCTTCCGGAAACAAGATTGACCAGCAGGGCCTTGATACAGATAATGCAGAGACCATTGCACTGACAAAATTTACAACAGGTGATATCCCGGATCTTTACATTCATTTCGGAAACAGCAACCTGAAAAACTTTAATCCGGAAGAGAATTTTGTAGACTGGTCCGATGCTGACTGGGTGTCCGATATTCAGGACTCAGTTCTTCCGCAGGCAACCTACAATGACAAAGTGATCGGACTTCCGTTCTGGGAAGCATCCAACTCCGGCTGTTTCTATAACACAAAGATCTTCGAAGAACTGGGAATTGAGCAGCCTACAACACAGGAAGAATTCAATGCAGCCTGCGATACACTTCTGGAGAACGGAGTACAGCCGATCTACCTTGCAGCAGCTGATGCATGGCCAATCCTTTATCAGTTCGCACTGGATCCTGTACTTGAGGAGCATCCGGAATATATCGAGAAACTGAATGCAGGAGAAATGTCCTACGCAGATATCCCGGAATTCACAGATATGTGTACCTGGTTTAAAGAAGCAGCAGATAAAGGATACTTTGGAAAGAACTTTGCATCTGATACATGGGATTATACAAGTGAGGTTCTTGGAACAGGTGAAGCTGCAATGCTCTTCTGCTGGGATACCTGGTTTGATACAGATTATGACAGTGAATCTTATGATTATGTAGGCGATGATTTCGGAATCATGCCGGTATTTATGGGAACCTGCGACGAGGGAACTTATGAAGGCGGAAATGTAAACCTGATGCTTGTAAACAAAAATGGTGATAATGTAGAGGCAGCCAGCGATTTCGTAAACTTTATGGCAGATCCGGAGAATTACAACCAGGCATTTGATGGTGTTTCCACAGCAGCAGTATTTAAACAGGAGACAACAAATGTAAATTCCGCTCAGTATGATGGAAACAAAGATAGCGTAGATAAACTGATCCGTGCATCTTCCGCACAGCCGAAGATTGTTGGTTTCAACCAGCAGGAAGGTGGCAAGGCTCTGCTTCAGCTTATGAACGGAGACATCAGCGTAGAAGAATGTGTAAAACTGATCGATGATGACAGAGTTGCAACACTTGAGTCTTTTGCCCAGTAAATAAACATCCGTTTTAAAGATGGTTTCAGGTTTGAGGGTAAAACTTCAAACCTGAAATTGTTTAAGGAGGAAATTCATGAATCGAAAAAAAATATATCCGTTGTATCTGGCACTGATCCCTGCTGTGGTATTTTTTATCTTCTTTATTGTACCGTCCACTGTGGGTTATTATTATGCATTTACCAACTGGAGTGCAGCCAGAACAACCAATCTGAAATTTGTAGGATTTGAAAATATCATGTCAGTTCTTACGAGTACGAAAGTGCCGGTAGCCTTTGTAAATACCCTGATCTACGCAGGCGTAAAAACCATTACCGTAACACTTCTGGGCTTTGTATTTGCCTATATCCTGAACCGTGAGATCAAAACACGGACTGCTCTGAGAACGGTTTATTTTATCCCGTCTATCTTTTCCTGCCTTGTTGTAGGCCTTATCTTCAGTGCTGTATTCCAGACACGCCACGGTACGATCAATAATATCCTGAACCTTATGGGAATTGCAAATATACAGTGGCTGGGAAAACGAGGCACAGCAGTTTTTGCTATCTGCGTAGCTGAGGTATGGAGAAATGTGGGATATGCGATCATCATCACACTTGCGGGTCTGCAGTCAGTTTCTTCTGATTATCTGGAGGCAGGTAAACTTGACGGTGCATCTGAATGGCAGCTTTTCCGCCATATCACACTTCCGCTGATCATGCCTACTGTAAACGTTAATATTCTGTTCAGCCTGATTTATGGATTGAAAATGTTCGATCTGATTTACGTTATGACAGGCGGCGGCCCCGGAAATGCGACTGAGAGTTTCGGAACGCTGATGATGAATGAAATGTCTGCAGGACGTTATTCGCAATCTGTAGCTGTCAACCTTGTATTCACAGTGCTTCTGGTCATTGTTTCAGTTGTATATCAGAAGTTTTCATCAAGATGGGAGACGGTGTTATAATATGAATAAGAAAAAAACTAGGATCAATCTGATACTGGAGATCATTCTCTGGCTTGTGAGCATCGTGACGATCTATCCGATGCTGATGGTACTTCTCACTTCCTTTAAAAACAAAGGCGAAGCTGCTTATATGAATGTCAGCCTGCCAAGTGAGTGGCATCCGGAAAACTATATAACAGTTCTGGAAAAAGATTTTATACGTTCTCTCGGGAACAGTGTGTTTATCACCTTTATATCAGTGGCACTGATCGTTTCTCTTTCTGCATTCTTAAGCTTTATCATTGTGCGAAGAGATACAAAAGGATGCAGGATCGGGTATAAGATCATCACTCTTGGAATCATTGCACCTTTTGCTGCGCTTCCAACGATCCAGCTGATGCAGAAAATGGGGATTTATGGATCAAGGATAGGTCTCTGTCTTGTATATTCTTCTCTGTACATGCCGTTTACAACAATGATGTTCAGTGGATTTATTAAAGGAATCCCGAAAGAACTGGATGAGGCAGCAGTTATGGACGGTGCAGTAGGCGGAAGACTGTTCTGCACAGTGATCATGCCGCTTTTGAAGCCGGTTCTTGCAACAACAGGCGTTCTGAATTTTATGTGGGTATGGAATGAGCTTCAGATTCCGATGTATCTTCTGAACTCTTCGTCCAAGTGGACGCTGCCGCTTTCTGTATACAATTTCTACGGACAGTTCAGCAGAAGCTGGAACCTTGTATGTGCAGACGTTGTGCTGGTTTCTTTGCCGGTAATCCTGGTATACATTTTTGCACAGAAATGGGTGATCGCAGGTATGACAGCCGGTGCTGTAAAGGGCTGATCCTGATAATATCAAGGAGGATATGAAGAATGTCAAAAAAATATACAGGAACATGGAATTCTGTAAATGAGCATGAGGTACCGAAATGGTATGACGGCTGTAAATTCGGAATCTTTATCCACTGGGGAATCTATTCAGTTCCTGCTTTCGCACCAAGAACATGGGAGCTTGGCGCAGTGGAGACCAATGAAGAATGGTTCTGCAACAATCCTTATGCGGAGTGGTATTATAATTCCATAAATGTTGGAAAAGGACCTTCTTATGAACATCACATTGAGAAATACGGCAAGGATTTTTCCTATGAAGATTTCCTGCCAATGTGGAAGGCTGAGAACTGGCAGCCACAGAAGTGGGCAGAACTTTTCCGCAAAGCAGGGGCAAAATATGTTGTGCTGACAACGAAGCATCATGATGGTTTCTGCCTGTATCCCAGTGAATATACAGATTTCAACTGTGAAGAGCTTGGTCCGAAGAGAGATATCACAGGAGAGCTGACAGATGCTGTGCGCAGTGAAGGACTGAAAATGGGACTTTATTATTCAGGGCTGATCGACTGGCAGTTTGCCAATGATCCGATTTTCAAGGAAGAGGACAATTTCGGAAATGCCTGCCCGACTTTTGAGTATGCAGACTATTCTTATAACCAGATGAAAGAGCTGGTAGACAAATATCATCCGTCCGTATTCTGGAATGATATTGGATGGCCAAA
This sequence comes from Blautia schinkii, assembly GCF_013304825.1. Lineage (GTDB taxonomy): Bacteria > Bacillota > Clostridia > Lachnospirales > Lachnospiraceae > Blautia_A > Blautia_A schinkii_B. The sequence continues at coordinate 55,686 of NZ_JAAWUO010000015.1, forward strand.
GCAGAGTGAGCATATGATGCCGTATTTCCTGGCACATTATTACAATGTGGTGGAGGAAGGCGTAGTCAATGACCGGTTTAATGGACTGTATCATGACTTCAGCACAAAAGAATACAAACAGGGCGAAGCTAATCGCAAGGAAAAGTGGGAAATGTGCCGAGGTATGGGACTTTCTTTCGGATACAATGAAAATGAAGGAGACGATCAGCTGATCAGTGTTCCGGATCTGATTCATCTTTTGGTTGCAACAGTATCTGATAACGGAAACCTGCTTCTCAATATCGGTCCGAAACCAGACGGAACTATTCCGGCTGAGCAGGAAAAACGTCTTCTTGCGCTTGGAAAATGGCTGGAGATTAACGGAGAAGGTATTTATGATACCAGTTGTTCCGCACATCTTCCGGAAACAGCAGGAGATGGTGTACAGCTGTTCTTTACAGCAAAAGAAAAAGATCTTTATGTATTTATAGAGGGACTTTCCAAGGAAGAGAATACAGTGCTGATTCCGGGCGTAAAAGGAAGTGCAGAGACACTGGACTCAACGCTTAATGTACAGTGCGAAGAGACAAAAGAGGGAATGAAGGTCCGTATTAACGGATATGACAAAGAGAAGCATATCATCTGTCTGAAAGTAAAAGACGGCGAATGAATATGATGCAGAGCATATAAGGCTGACAGTTTCAGACTTGGGTTCCAGGCTGTGAGGGTAAGAAAAACCGTGCACAGCCCGGAACCTTTTTTGCAAATATCCTTGACACGAAAAAACATTCTGGTATAATTAAATCCAGTCAAAAAACAACTGGCTTAGAGTTCGTCTGTCCACCAGAGATGACTTGAAGAGAATGAAGTCATCAGAAGTCTTTTTTATACAAGGGCTTGTACTGGTTTCGACGGGGGCTTTGAAGTTAGGGAAGCCATCCGCAGACTCCTGGACTGCGTACCAACCGGGAACTAAATATAAACGCAGACGAAAAGTTAGCGTTAGCAGCCTAAGCTGCTCGTCAGTCCCGTTGCACTCACACATCGGGAATCTGGCGTCGACCATGTGAGAAACCTTGCCGGGTAAGCTTTGCCCCGGTAGATGTATCATGAAGCTACTGAAGCGGTAAGCCTGTCGGTGGGCGTGCAGCCGAGGGAATGTTAAAACAGCGACTGTGATGGGAGATGCCTTAAGGGATAGGCTTTCGGACAGGGGTTCGATTCCCCTCAGGTCCATTTATGGAACGTCCCGGAAAGACAGCATTTATGCGGCTTTCCGGGAATTTTTTTTACCTTGTCAGATAATTCTTCGCAAGTTAAGAAAGCGTTGGTGATAGAATGGGAAAATCGCTGAACAGCAAAAAAAAATATAAAAAAAAATCAGATTATTATGATTACAGCCTGGTTGCTGTCATTGTACTTCTGGTATGCTTCGGTCTGGTCATGCTTTACAGCACCAGTTCCTATATGGCGGAAGTAAATTACGGCAGCGACATGTTTTATTTTAAAAAGCAGGCACTGATCAGTGCAGCCTGTCTGATCGTGGCACTGGTTGTTTCAAAAATATTGGATTATCATATCCTGGTGCCGTTTACAACATCTTTGTATGTACTTTCCCTTATCCTCATGGGGCTGGTACGTACACCCCTTGGACATTCATCCCATGGTGCTACCAGATGGCTGTATATTGGACCGATCAACTTTCAGCCGGCTGAGATAGCCAAGATCGCAGTCATCATTATGATGGCATATATGATCTGTAAGATGGGACGTAAGGTTAAGACTTTGAAGAGCTGTATGATCCTGGGACTTCCGGGTGCTGGTCTTGCGTTTGCTGCGTATATACTGACGGATAATCTGAGTACAGCTTTGATCATTCTTGGTATTACAGTGGGAATGGTTTTTGTTGCACATCCGGATATGCGGCCGTTTATTATTATTGGTGTGATAGGTCTGGTACTGATCGTGATCGGTGTACTTTTTCTGGTTGCGACGACCAAGAGCAGCGACAGTTTCCGTATTATGAGAGTTCTTGTGTGGCTCCAGCCTGAGAAATATTCCGATGAGGGAGGATATCAGACTCTGCAGGCACTTTATGCCATTGGTTCCGGAGGATTTTTTGGCCGGGGGCTGGGAAACAGTATCCAGAAACTTGGCAGTGTTCCTGAGGCACAGAACGATATGATCTTTTCCATCATCTGCGAAGAGCTTGGGATCTTCGGAGGGATTTTTGTGCTGATTCTGTTCGGATATCTTCTGTACAGACTGTTCTTTATTGCACAGAATGCACCGGATCTGTTCGGATCACTGCTTGTTACGGGAATTTTTATACATATTGCACTGCAGGTAATATTAAATATTGCAGTTGTGCTGAATCTGATGCCCAATACGGGCGTCACCTTGCCGTTTATCAGCTATGGCGGAACGTCCATTGTGTTCCTGATGTCGGAGATGGCACTGGCCCTCAGTGTGGCCCGTCAGATAAAATTTCAAGACTAAAATAGTTTTAAAATCAAAATATTTTCGCCAGATGGACATTTTTTGGGAAAATCCTCTTGACAACTGTATTTACAGACTATATACTTTGCTCAAAAAGAGGAAACAGATTCGATCTGTAATGATTAAAGGAGAAAATAAGACATGTTAGAAAAAATGAGCGAAATGCTTGCAGAGCAGTTAAATTGTGAAGCATCTACAATTACACCGGAGACTTCTTTCAAGGATGATCTTGGAGCAGATTCCCTTGACCTGTTTGAGCTGGTTATGGCTCTTGAGGATGAGTACAATGTGGAGATCCCGGCAGAGGAGCTTACAGATCTGAACACTGTCGGAGATGTAATCGAGTACCTCAAGAACAAAGGTGTAGAAGCATAAGATCTGCTGAAGGTAAATGCAGGAATAAGGATCCTCTGGAACAATGGTGTTCCAGGGGATTTTTCTGTCTGCCGGGGAAACCAGGGGTATTCCGTCGGAAAAGCTATGGACATTTTGAAGGATTTAGGTATATAATATCACCTATAATGAGAAACAAAAAACGAGGAGAAAAGAAATGACAAAGATCAGAACAAGATTTGCACCGAGCCCTACAGGCAGAATGCACGTGGGTAACTTAAGAACAGCTCTTTATGCTTATTTGATCACAAAACATGAAGGCGGAGATTTTATCCTCCGTATTGAAGATACAGACCAGGAACGTTATGTTGAGGGAGCTGTAGATATTATCTACCGTACTCTTGAGAAGACAGGCCTTCTCCATGATGAGGGACCGGACAAGGACGGTGGATTTGGACCGTATGTACAGAGTGAGCGTCAGGCAACAGGAATGTATCTGAAATATGCGAAACAGCTGATCGAGCAGGGTGATGCATATTACTGCTTCTGCGGCAAGGAAGAACTGGAGAGCATGAAACGTACAGTTGCCGGCAAGGAGATTTCCATCTATGATAAGAGATGCTTTCACCTTTCCAGGGAAGAGGTTCAGCGTCGTCTGGATGCAGGCGAGCCGCATGTTATCCGCTTCAATATGCCAACAGAAGGAACGACTACATTCCATGATGTAATTTACGGAGATATCACCGTTAACAATGAGGAGATGGAGGATCTGATCCTTATTAAATCTGACGGATATCCGACATACAACTTTGCCAACGTTATCGATGACCACCTTATGGGAATTACACACGTAGTAAGAGGTAATGAGTATCTTTCATCTTCTCCGAAATACAACCGTATTTACGAAGCATTCGGATGGGAGATTCCGACATACGTTCACTGTCCGCTGATCACAGATGAGACACATCAGAAGCTTTCCAAGAGATGCGGTCATTCTTCCTATGAGGATCTGATCGATCAGGGATTTGTTACTGAGGCAGTGATTAACTATGTTGCACTTCTTGGATGGAGTCCTGCTGATAACCGTGAGATTTTTTCACTTCCGGAGCTTGTGGAGGCATTTGATTACCATCATATCAATAAATCACCGGCAGTATTTGATATTGCCAAGCTGAAATGGATGAACGGCGAGTATATCAAGAAAATGGATCCGGAAGCATTTTACGAGAGAGCGCTTCCGTATCTGAAGGAAGTTCTTAAGAAAAATTTTGATCTTAAGAAGATCGCAGGAATGGTCCAGACAAGAATCGAAGTATTTCCGGATATCCCGGAGCTTGTAGATTTCTTTGAGGCAGTTCCGGAGTACGACAGCGCAATGTACCGTCATAAAAAAATGAAAACAACAGAGGAGACATCTCTTGCAGTCCTCAAAGAGGTACTTCCTGTACTTGAGGCTCAGGAGGATTATACCAATGATCCGCTGTTCGCTTCTTTAAGTGCATTTGTAAAAGAGCATGGATATAAGAACGGTTATGTGATGTGGCCGCTTCGTACAGCAGTATCCGGCAAGCAGATGACACCGGCCGGCGCTACGGAGATCATGGAGATCATCGGCAAGGAAGAAACTCTGAAACGTATTCATGCAGCAATCGCTAAACTCGAGAACTGATCCGGTCATGAAACGAAATCCATCTCAAATAAGGGCAATCGCCCACCTGTCAGGACCTATGATGGTTCTGGCAGGCCCCGGTTCGGGGAAAACTTCCGTCATTGTAGAGAGAACAGCACATATGATCCAGGATGGGAAGATACCAGCTTCCTCTATTCTTGTTGTGACTTTTTCCAGGGCAGCGGCAGTAGAAATGAAAGAACGTTTTCTGAAATTCACAGGTGTCAGTCGGACTGCGGTCACATTTGGGACATTCCATGGAGTATTTTACGGGATTCTGAAACAAGCATATGGCCTGGATGGGGGAAATATCCTGTCTGAAGAGGAGAAATATGCAATCCTTCGGGAAATTGTGGTAAATTGTGCTTCTGAACAGTCCCAGGAAGGTGATTTTGTAGAGGATGTGGCCAAAGAGATCAGTGTTGTAAAAGGCGGCAGAATTGCTCTGGAGCATTACTATTCCTCCTGCTGTCCGGATGAAGTGTTCCGTCAGATTTTTAAAGGATACCGTAAGGTTCTTAATGAGCGCAGAAAACTTGATTTTGATGATATGCTTTTAAGCTGCTACGAACTTCTCAGAAAAAGAAAAGATATCCTGGAAGCCTGGCAGAGGAAATTTCGTTATATTCTTGTGGATGAGTTTCAGGACATCAACTATCTTCAGTACGATATTGTGAAGATGCTTGCAGCACCGGAGAACAATCTGTTTGTAGTGGGGGATGATGACCAGTCCATCTACCATTTTCGCGGTGCCCGGCCGGAGCTTATGCTGAATTTTCCGGAAGATTTCAGGAATGCGGAAACTGTACTTTTGAATATCAATTACCGGTGCAGCGGAAATATTCTGAATACAGCTATAAAGGTGATCGATAACAACGAGAACCGCTATGCAAAAAAACTTTCCACTCCCAATGAGGTGGGAGATCCTGTAAGGGTGCTGGAATTTCCAAATCCCAGAGAAGAGTATATGGCAGTAGCCGGTACACTGAAAAAACGCATGGAAGACGGGGAGAATATTGAGGATACCGCTTTTCTTTTCCGTACTAATCAGGAAGCAGAGGGACTTGTGGCAGCTTTGATGGAATACGGAGTTCCTTTTACCATGAAAGAGAAACTGCCCAATCTGTTCCGACATTGGATCTGCAGGAATATGATCGCATATCTGAAAATGGCTCAGGGTGACAGGAGCAGAAGTACTTTTCTGGAGGTTATGAACCGTCCTAACCGATATATAGCCAGAGATGCCCTTACAGAAAAAACAGTGGATTTTCGTGCTCTTGAAGAGTTTTATAAGGATAAAGACTGGATGTGCGACCGTATTACAACCATGGAGACACATCTTCGTATCTTAAAAACCATGGCTCCTTATGCTGCTGTTAATTTCATCCGAAATGGAATGGGATATGAAGAGTACTTGCAGGAATACGCAAGGTATCGTAAAATAAAACCAGAAGAGCTCTGGGAAACCCTGAACCGGATCCATGAAAGTGCAAGGGGAATGAAATCCCTGGAAGAATGGTTGGCTTATATGGATGAATACACCAGAAAGATTGAAGAACAGGCGAAGAAACAGGATGTGAAGAGGGAAGGTGCAGTGATTTCTACCCTCCATGCAGTAAAAGGCCTTGAATATGACAGGGTCTATATACTGAATGTCAATGAGGGCAGCATGCCCTACCGGAAAGCTGTTCTGGAGGCTCATCTTGAGGAAGAACGGAGGCTTTTCTACGTTGGAATGACACGGGCAAAAAAGCAGCTTTGTCTGTGTTATGTGAGGCAGCAGTATGAGAAGGAACGGGAGCCGTCCCGGTTCCTTGAGGAGGCCGGATTATGAATGGAATCATATATTATACAAAAATAAAAGATGAGTATTACAACAAGAACATGGAGCATATGATCGGAGAGAAGCTTCTGGAGATCGGACTTGAGAAAGAGTTTGGAAGGAAGCTTAAATACGAGCCACGTTCAAAAGGAGAGCACGGGAAGCCTTTTTTTACCCTGCTTCCAAGAGTGCATTATAATATCTCCCACTCCGGAAGATATGTGATGTGTCTGTTTGCGGGAGAAGAAGTAGGAATTGACGTGCAGATCCACAGGAAAGTGAATTATGAGAGAGTTCTTGAACGGATGGTGCCGGCAGATATGGTACGGGAGATCCTGGAAGCTGATGATATGGAGAAAGCTTTTTTTGCCCAGTGGGTATTAAGAGAAGCTTATATCAAATGGACCGGTGAGGGACTTTCCAGGGATTTAAGGACAATTCCAATGGACAAGGGTAATTATATGATGCTGGAGATGGAGCCCGGATACAGCGGAGCAATCTGGTCCAGAGATAATCTGGAATTGCGTTTTGAATATGAAGACATCATACTGAAATAGCGAACAGAGAAACAAAAGAAATGAACAATGAGATGAAACGCAGCTTCAGGATCTTCATATTGAAGATTCTGGCAGTTGTTTTTGTGCTGACTATGTGTTATTTTTTATATGCGTTTGTCTACAGAGCCAGGACAGAACTGCCTACAAAGGCAGTGGTAACGAACAGAGCTTCCGCAGTGTATACATTACGGGGACAGATGCAGATGCTTTCCCAGAAGGAAGCATTTTCCTATTTTGCATTTGACGGGCGCGAGAAAGAGAAAGAATACGGAACTTATGTGATTCCGGGATTGAAGAATACCCGGACGCTGCTTACAGAGAAAGGTGCCACACAGGCTATGTGTACATCCATGACACCTCAGGGACTGGCTGTTACGGAAGATTATGTGATGGTCAGTGCGTATTGCAGCACGCAGAAGCACAATTCGGTGATCTACGTGATCGACAAGGAAACACATAACTTCATTAAAGAAGTGATACTGCCTGGACAGCCTCATGTAGGTGGCCTTGCCTATGATCCGGATCATAAGCTCCTTTGGTATTCTTCCAATATTAACGGAATCGCACAGGCAGTCAGCGTAAAGATGGATACAATAGAAGCCTACGATTATGATGAGAGCCATCTGCCTGTGGATAGCCAGCAGACAGTCAGCCTTTACGGAATCGTAAGAGACTCCTTTATGACCTTCTATGAGGGGTGTCTGTATGTAGGCTGTTTTGAAAAATATAACGAAAGTGTAATTGCACGATACGGAATTGACGCAGAAGGAAATCTGATCAATACCATGGATAAAGAACTGGGCATGAATTTTGAGATGGCAGTGCCGCTTGATTATTCCACTATATCGGAACAGGTTCAGGGAATTGCCTTTTATAATGACAAGCTTCTGATATCCCATTCTTTTGGTATCCTGCCATCCAGACTGGTAGTGTATGAGCAGTCAGATAAACGTTTGTATGTAAATGAAAATTCAGCCAGGACTTACCGTTTTCCGGAACGGCTGGAGCAGATCGTAGTGGAAGGTGATAACCTTTATGTGATGTTTGAGTCCTGCGCTTATGCATACCGTGTGTCTTCCGTGAATATTGTAGATAGAGTACTGAAACTGAGCCTTCCCAAAATGGAAGCGTATGAAGAAGAAAGTGACAGCCTGTTTTCTCTGTCGGAATAAGGGAAAAACAAAAAAGCATTACCTGAGACAAGGGGTACTAAATCAGGGTCGTCTGCAATATATTTAAGTGTAAGAGGTGAAAAAATGGAAGCAAACCAGATTCAGAACCTGTTTGCCAGTAATGTTCGTCAGCTTCTGGTGGATGCAGACCTTGATTATGATAAATTATATGAGATACGTCTTCGGGTGGGAAGGCCATTGTTTCTGACTTATGACGGCGGGGAGTGTTTTCTCAGACAGAAAGATACAGAACCATATCTGGTGACAAGGGAAGATCTGAAGGAGACGCTGGAATATGTCAGCGGATATTCTCTGTATGCCTATGAAGATGAAATCCGGCAGGGTTTTTTAAGCGTTCAGGGAGGACATCGCGTAGGAGTTACCGGTAAAGTGATCCTGGATGGAAACAGGATCAGAGGAATGAAGTATATTTCCTGCATTAATGTGCGTCTGGCTCATGAGATCCGGGGTTGCGCAGAGAAAGTAATGCCTTATATCCAGACAAAAGAACAGATCATGCACACATTGATCGTTTCACCGCCAAGATGCGGAAAGACTACCCTTCTTCGGGATATCATCCGGCAGATGAGTAATGGCTGGGGAAATATTTCCGGGGTTACAGTAGGCGTAGTGGACGAGCGCAGTGAGCTTGCAGGCTGCTACCAGGGAATTCCCCAGAATGATCTGGGAATGCGCACTGATATCCTGGATGGATGTCCGAAAGCAGAAGGCATGCAGATGCTGATCCGTTCTATGTCGCCGGTAGTGGTGGCTGTAGATGAGCTTGGAAAAGAAGAGGATTTCAAAGCTGTGGAGTCTGTGATCCACTGCGGCTGCCGACTGATCGCCACAGCCCATGGAGATTCCATGGAAGAGACTTTAAGCCAGCCGTTTTTCCGGAAACTGTGGGACGCGCGGGTATTTCAGAGATATATTTTTCTGGGGAAACGTGACCGTGCGGGAGTTGTGGAAGGAATTTATGATGGGGACGGAAATTGCCTATGTTCAGAATTGTAGGGTGTCTTCTGATCATAGCTGCAGGAACGGGCCTGGGATTTTCAGAAAGCCTGCGACTTTCAGAGAGGATATGCACATTGGAGATGCTTCTTCAAATGGTGATCTGCCTGAAAGGGGAGATCAGCAGTGGGAATGCCTCCTTGCCGGATGCTTTTTGCGGCACAGCCGGAAGAATGAATGGAAAATACAGAGAATTTCTCATAAATGCCGCAAACAGGATGAAAGCGGGAAACGGAGAAAAACTCTCACAGATATGCAGGGAATGCGCAGAAGCATCCCTGAAAAAAAGCTGCCTTACCCATGGGGAAAAGGACGCTTTTTTTTCTATCGGAAAATATCTGGGATATCTGGACCGGGAGATGCAGCTGCGTCAGCTTTCCCTGTATGAGAAAAATCTGGAAGTGGAGATCGGAAATCTGAAAAAGGAGGCTTCCGGAAAAAAGAAATTGTACCGGGGATTAGGGGTTTTTGGCGGATTGCTTCTGGCGGTATTGCTTGTGTGAGGGAGGGGTCGTTTGGAGGTCAGTATCATATTTAAGATCGGAGCAGTGGGAATCCTGGTCTCTGTTCTTTCCCAGATCCTGAAGCACAGCGGAAGGGAGGAACAGGCGTTTCTGGTAAGCCTTTCGGGGCTTTTGATCGTGCTGTTCTGGATCGTGCCGTATATTTATCAGCTTTTTGAGAATATTCAGAGGCTTTTTGTTCTGTAGGGGAAAGGGAAGACCATGGATATTTTAAGAATCTCTGTTCTGGGAGTAGGAGGCGTGCTTCTCGGAATTTTTCTGAAAGACAGAGCACCGGAATATGTGAGTCTGATCACCATGGGAATCGGTCTTGTGATCCTGGGGCTTGCAGTGGGAAAGATTGGTTATCTTTTTGATTCGCTGGAGCGGTTAAGGGAGAACTTGCCGGTAGACGGAAGCTATATTACTACTCTTCTGAAAATGATCGGAATCACATATATTGGACAATTTTCATCTGGAATATGCAAGGATGCCGGATATGCTTCTACAGGGGCACAGATAGAGCTGTTCTGCAGATTGTCTGTGATGGTTCTTTGTATGCCAGTTCTCCTGGCTTTGTTGGATACCATACAGGGCTTTCTTGCATGAGGACAAGAAAGAGTATGATCTGTGTCTGGGTGATCCTGTTTCTTTGGGGGATCAGTGCATGTGGAGAGTCTGCGCAGGCAGTTCGTGCAGAGACAATACAGGCAGCCGATATATCAGAAGCTGTTTCATCAGGTGATGCCAGTGCAGCAGAAATCCAGATCACTGATCAGCTGGAACTTACCAGGCTGCAGGATATGGTGGATGCTATGCTGGGTGAGAACAGTTTTTCTGTTACAGATGCTTTTCACAGGCTGCTGTCAGGAGAGGACGTGCTTTCAGAGGAGAGTGTGCGGGAATTTCTGCACAGTCTCTTTTTTTCCGGACTGGAACAGGAAAAAGGTCTTCTTGTGAAAATTCTCCTCCTTTTGCTGTTCGCAGCAGTTTTCTCCGGATTTGCGGGGGTATTTGACAATGGGCAGATCGGTGAGATCAGTTTTTATGTGGTGTATCTTCTTACATTCACCCTTCTGATGAACCGTTTTTCCAGTCAGAGCGAATCTCTGATGCAGGTGCTTGGATGGATCACAGAGTTTATGAAAGAACTTTCGCCAGTGTACTTTATGGCTGTGGCAGCAGCTTCCGGCGCATCTACCGCAGCCGTTTTTTATCAGGGAGTATTGCTTCTGGTGTGGCTGATCCAGTGGCTTTTGGAGAGTGTGCTGCTTCCTGGGGTCAGTCTCTACATTCTTCTGAAATTTGTGAATCATCTTTCAAGGGAAGAGATGCTGGGAAAAATGGCAGAGCTTATTGAGACGTTGATCTCCTGGGGGCTTCGTACGCTGCTGGGAATGGTGGCAGGCCTGCAGATTGTGAGGGGACTGGTAACACCGGTGATGGATTCCCTCAAAAGAAGTGCCATCGGAAAAACAGCAGGAGCCCTCCCTGGTGTCGGAAATGCAGTTAATGCGGTGACAGAGCTGGTTATGACAACAGCAGTGCTGGTAAGGAACAGTCTTGGGGTGGCTCTGCTTCTTGTGATCGTGGCTGTGGGAGCCGGACCTGTGATCCACTACGGACTTCTTTCTGTTATCTATCGTTTCCTTGCGGCAGTGTCGCAGCCGATATCTGACAAAAGGCTGGTAGAGGCATTCAGTACTATGGGAGAGGGCTGTGCACTTCTGATGAGGATACTGTTTACTGCGGAAGTGCTTTGTATGCTGACGTTTCTGATCCTTATGGCAGGAGGGGGATGAAAATGAGGACAGAGATTTATCAGTGGATGAAAAATCTGGCTTTTTTTCACGTGTTGACAACGACAGTTCTTCATATTCTGCCGGATAAAAGGTATGAGCAATATATCCGGCTGTTTATGGGACTTCTTCTGGCACTTATGATCTGTACGCCTGTTTTTGCACTTGTGGGAAAAAGCAGTGAGCTTCTGAACGGGTTTCAGAAGTATTACGGGGAAGAGGAACAGGCAAGGATGGAAAATGAGGCAGAAGGGATCCGGAAAACATTTCTCAGAGAAGCATATAAAAAAGAACTGGAAAAACAGATCCGCAGGCTCCTTTCCGATGCAGGGATTTTTTCGGAAAAAATATCAGGTGTGGAAGCAGAGATCACAGCAGAAAAAAAGCTCCTGGTAAAAATAAATCTTAAGGCAGCAATTACAGAATCCCAGAAGGAGGCGGTAAAAAATGGACTCGAAAGAATCTGCGGACTGGAAGAAACCCAGTATCAGATCCTGGATTCTGGAAATGGGGTGGAAGGAGTGGGGAATCCTGTTGCTTTTGGGAATTCTTCTTCTGGTGGCAGGACTTCCGGTATCCCGGAAAACAAATAAAACCATCCAGACACAAAGTACAGAAAAAACCAGACTGGAAAGCCGCCTGGAGGAGCTTCTTTCCGGTGTGGAAGGAGTGGGAAAAGTGGAAGTGATCATCATGACCGGTGATGAAGGAAATGACAACAGTTTTTCCATGAATGGTCAGATATCTGTAACCGGAGTACTGGTTTCGGCAGAAGGAGCAGGCAGTGCTGTGGTTGTTCAGGATATTCAGCAGGCAATTATGGCATTATTTCAAATTGAAGCTAATAAAATTAGAGTGATGAAGATGAAATGAGGAGAGTAGAAGTGAAAAAGATCATGAAGAAAAACCAGGTAATCATCACCTCTCTGGCCATTCTCATTGCAGTGGCCGGATATCTGAATTTCGCAGACGTAAATCTGGGATTTAAGGATAAGGAGGCAAGCACGGACAGCAGCAGTATCCTGGACGACGTAAACTATGATCTGACAGATGAAACAGCCCTTCTGGATGAGAACGGGGCAGATGGCACATCCCAGTCGGAGGTGATGGATACTGCATCTCCAGGTGAGGCCGTACTTACGGGTGCATCGGATTTTGCAGCACAGGCGAAAGTGAGCAGGGAACAGGTACGCTCACAGAACAAAACGGACCTGCAGTCCATCATCAGCAACAAAGATATCAGTGATGAGGAAAAACAGAATGCGATCAATACCATGGTGTCCATGACAGAACTTACAGAAAAGGAGGCTGCAGCAGAACTTCTTCTGGAAGCAAAAGGTTTCGAGAATGTGATCGTGAACCTTACAGGAGAAACCGCAGATGTGGTAGTGCCCGATGCTGATCTTGAGGATGCCAGTCGTGCCCAGATCGAGGACATTGTGAAGAGGAAAACAGGTGTGGCAGCAGAGAGTATTGTGATCACACCATTAAGTCAGAGCAAAAATACAGAAGATACTGCAGCTACGACGGCATCTGATGCTTCAGATACATCAGCTGCGGCAGCAGAAAGCGATACCACACCAGCAGAAGACACTGAGACATCAGCTGACGTGCAGGATGGTTCCACCATTGATACAGAGGGAATTTACGATTGAATTGCCTTGACAGCAAAGCCTTGTCTATACTAGAATAGGAAAGGTTATATAAAAATAAGAGTTATAAGAGAATATACAGGAGGCTCACGTGTCGAAGTATACGAAAGAAATAGAAAAAAGAAGAACTTTTGCCATCATCTCCCATCCGGATGCCGGTAAGACAACATTAACAGAAAAATTCCTGCTGTATGGAGGGGCCATCAACCTGGCCGGAAGCGTTAAGGGTAAGGCTACGGCCCGCCATGCAGTGTCCGACTGGATGGAGATCGAGAAGGAGAGAGGTATTTCCGTTACCTCATCTGTACTTCAGTTTCACTATGACGGATATTGCATCAACATTCTGGACACACCGGGACATCAGGATTTCTCCGAGGATACCTACCGAACCCTGATGGCAGCAGATTCTGCAGTTATGGTTATCGACGGATCAAAAGGTGTCGAGGCACAGACCCGAAAGCTTTTCAAGGTCTGTGTAATGAGACATATCCCGATATTTACTTTTATTAACAAAATGGACAGAGATGCCAACGATACTTTTGATCTTCTGGATGAGATCGAGAAAGAGCTTGGCATTGCGACATGTCCGATCAACTGGCCTATCGGTTCCGGTAAGAAGTTCCGAGGTGTTTTTGACCGTAATACAAGAAAGATCCTCACTTTCTCAGATACACAGAAAGGTACCAAAGAAGGAGTGATCGAGGAGATCGATATTGATGATCCTCATGCAGATGAGGTTATGGATCCTGAGCAGAAAGAACAGCTGATGGAGGAGATCGAACTTCTGGATGGTGCCAGTGCCGAGTTTTCACAGGAAGAAGTCAGCAAAGGACAGCTGACACCTGTATTCTTCGGTTCAGCTCTTACAAACTTTGGTGTGGAGACATTCCTGGAGCATTTCCTTAAGATGACCACATCACCGCTTCCGAGAACAGCAGACTGCGGACCAATCGATCCGATGAGTGATGATTTTTCAGCATTTGTATTTAAGATCCAGGCAAACATGAACAAAGCTCACAGAGACCGTATTGCATTTATGCGTATCTGTTCCGGAAAATTCGATGCCACCAGGGAAGTTTATCATGTGCAGGGCGACAAGAAGATGCGTCTTCTCCAGCCACAGCAGATGATGGCAGAATCCCGCCACGTTGTAGATGAGGCTTATGCAGGAGATATTATCGGTGTGTTTGATCCGGGTATCTTTTCCATCGGAGATACCATCTGCGCACCTGGAAAAAAATTTGCGTTTGAAGGAATCCCGACTTTTGCACCAGAGCATTTTGCCCGCGTGCGTCAGATCGATACCATGAAAAGAAAGCAATTTGTTAAAGGTATCAACCAGATTGCGCAGGAAGGTGCGATCCAGATTTTCCAGGAGTTCAATACAGGTATGGAAGAAATCATAGTGGGTGTTGTCGGCGTACTGCAGTTTGATGTTCTGAAATACCGTCTGGAGAATGAATATAATGTAGATATCCGTCTGGAGCCTCTTCCGTATGAGCACATCCGCTGGATTGCAAACAAGGAAGCGGTTAAGGTGGACAAGATTGTGGGAACTTCTGACATGAAGAGAGTTACAGATCTGAAAGGAAATCCGCTGCTTCTCTTTATCAACGCATGGAGTGTTGGTATGGTAGAAGACCGAAATCCGGATCTGGTACTGACAGAATTCAGTAAATAAGCCCTTTTATTTCATAGTTTTTTTTGGTATAATAATAGAAAATTACGAACAAAAAATTATATCCGTAGGAGGGTTTCCCATGGCAGAAAAAAGAACAACATATAAGATACAGGATCTGGGCGGAATCGGTGAAGTTCATATTGCAGATGAAGTGGTTGCGATCGTTGCAGGACTTGCAGCAACAGACGTGGATGGCGTTGCTTCCATGGCAGGAAACATTACCAACGAGCTGGTAAGCAAGCTTGGTAAGAAGAACCTGTCCAAGGGAGTAAGGGTAACAATTCTGGAAGGAGTTGTCACTGTAGATCTTTCACTGAACATCGAATATGGAAGAAACATTCTTGAGACAAGCAAGAAGGTTCAGGAGAAGGTTAAGACCGCTATTGAGAATATGACAGGACTTGAGGTTGCAGATGTGAACATTCATATTGCCAGCGTGGATATGGAGAACGAAAAAGGAAAGTAAACCTTTCCTTTTTTCCGTCTTAGGAGGAAATTATGAGAAGAAGAGAACAGAGAGAACATGTATTTAAACTTATGTTTATGACAGAGTTTAATTCGGAGGAAGAGATGACAGAACAGCTCTCTCTTTATTTTGAAGGTCTTGGTGAGCTTTCAGAGCAGGACCAGGAGTATATGAAGAAGAAATACGCTCATGTGAAAGAGCATTTGGAAGAGATCGATGCTCTTTTGAATGGTGCAAGCCGCGGCTGGAAGACCAAACGTATGAGCCGGGTGGATCTTGCGGCACTTCGTCTTGCAGTGTATGAGATGGAGTATGATGCTGATGTGCCTACGGGAGTAGCTATCAATGAGGCTGTAGAACTTGCCAAAAGATTTGGCGGTGATGCTTCCGGCTCCTTTGTAAACGGAGTTCTTGGTAAGATCGCATCTGAGAAAGAAGAGAAGAAACCTGAAGAGAAGTCTGCTGACGCAGAAGAGAAGGCAGCAGAAGTATCTGAGCAGAACGCATGAAAAATGTCTATTCTGTCGGCCAGATAAATCATTACGTCGGGAATATGTTTACCCAGGATTATTTTCTCCGGAAGGTTTATGTGAAAGGAGAAGTATCCAACTGCAAATATCACACGAGCGGGCATATCTATTTTTCCCTGAAAGATGAGACAGGAACATTGAGCTGCGTGATGTTTGCAGGGCACCGCCGCGGTCTGGCTTTCCGCATGAAGGATGGCGACAAGGTGGTTGTTGGAGGAACTGTGGATGTTTATGAGAGAGATGGCCGCTATCAGCTCTATGCGAAAGAGATCACACTGGAGGGAGCAGGTGCCCTTTATGAGAAATATTTGACTCTGAAACAGGAGCTTGAGGATATGGGGATGTTTGCGCAGGAGTATAAGCAGCCAATCCCTCATTTTATCAGGACTCTCGGTGTGGTGACAGCACCTACAGGTGCGGCAGTGCAGGATATCCGCAACATTGCAGGACGGAGGAATCCCTATCTGCAGATCATTCTTTACCCGGCACTTGTCCAGGGAGAAGGAGCAGCTGAGAGCATTGTAAAAGGAATCCGGATGCTGGATGATGCAGGGGTAGATGTGATCATTGTTGGCCGTGGAGGCGGTTCCATTGAGGATCTCTGGGCTTTCAATGAGGAGATTGTGGCCCGTGCTATTTTTGAGTGTAGGACACCGGTGATCTCAGCAGTGGGACATGAGACAGATTTTACCATTGCGGATTTTGTGGCAGACTTAAGAGCCCCCACACCTTCGGCAGCAGCAGAGCTTGCAGTGGATGATTTCCGCAGTGTGATGGAGAGCTTGCGTATATACAGAGAGCGGCTGCAGCGTGGAATGAACAGCAAGGTTGAACTTTTTGCCGCAAGGCTTACTGCATATGAAACGAAGCTTAAATATCTGAGCCCGGAGTCCATGCTCCGCGAGAAACGGCAGTATGCAGCAGATCTTGAGGAACGTCTGCGCTCATCTATGGAATGCAGGCTTACAGAGAAACGTCATGAGCTTGCAGTATGGATTCAGCGTTTTGAGGGGCTTTCTCCACTTAAAAAGCTGAATGGAGGCTATGCTTTTGTGTCCGCGCCGAACGGACATGCTGTGACGAAGATCAGCCAGGTAAAAAAGGGTGACCGTCTTTCCATTGCGGTGACAGACGGAACCATAGAAGCAGTTGCGGACAGTATCAGAAGGGAAGAACGATAATGGCAGAGACAGAAGAAAAGAAAGAAGCGAAATCCATAGAAGAGACCTTTGGCGAGCTTGATATTCTGGCGCAGAAGCTGGAGGATCGGGATACACCTCTGGAAGAATCTTTCCGTCTCTACAGACAGGGAATGGAGCTTCTTAAGGATTTAAGCGGAAGACTTGATACCGTAGAAAAAAAGATGCTTCAGATGAATGAGGATGGGACATTTCGTGAATTTTAAAGATGAACTGAAAAAAAGAACGGAAGAAGCAGAAAGCACTCTCCGAAAATATCTTCCGGAGGAAGGCGGTTTTGCGAAGACTATGGCAGAGGCCATGAATTACAGTATGACAGCAGGCGGAAAGAGACTCCGGCCGATCCTGATCCGGGAAATGTATCGGCTTTTCGGGGGAGAGGGGGAACTCTGCGAACCTTTCATGGCTGCCATGGAGATGATACATACACATTCTCTGGTCCATGATGATCTTCCGGCACTGGATAATGATGATTACAGGCGGGGCAGACTGACGACTCATAAGGTATATGGGGAAGCCATGGGTGTATTAAGCGGCGTGGCACTTCTGAACAGAGCCTATGAAGTTATGCTTATGGCCTTTGATCTTACAGAAGACAAAGAACGTGTGATATCTGCCATGAAGATCATGGCAGATAAGACCGGTATAAACGGAATGCTTGGCGGACAGAGTGTGGATGTGGAGAATGACGGCAAGCCTCTGAAACGTGAAATGCTGAATTATATATATAAAAACAAGACTTCCGCACTGATCGAAGCTTCCATGATGACAGGTGCAGTACTTGCAGGTGCATCAGAGGAAGAGATCAGGATCGTGGAGCAGGCTGCAGAGGACATCGGACTGGCTTTCCAGATTCAGGATGACATCCTGGATGTGACCAGCACCCAGGAGGAACTGGGGAAACCGATCCACAGCGATGAGAAGAATAATAAGGTAACATACGTGAGTCTTATGGGAATTCAGGCAGCAGCCGGCAAGGTAAAAGAACTTTCTGACCATGCGGTAGAACTGCTGAACAGTCTTGACAGGGAGAATGAATTTCTTGATCTTCTTGTTGAGAGTCTGGTAAGCCGCAGGAAATAGAAAGAACGAAGGAAGGATACGAATGATTCTGGAAAAAATAAAAAAGCCAAATGATATTCATAAAGTTTCATTGGAAGATTTTCCCCGTCTTGCCGAGGAAATCAGGAGCTTTTTGATCCAGACAGTAAGTGAGACAGGCGGGCATCTGGCGTCCAATCTGGGTGTGGTAGAACTGACGCTTGCTTTGCACAATGTGCTTGATTTTCCCCAGGATAAGCTGATTTGGGATGTAGGACACCAGGCCTACACACACAAGATCCTTACAGGCAGGAAAGACGGCTTCAAGAAGCTGCGTAAAGAAGGTGGATTAAGCGGTTTCCCAAAGAGAAATGAGAGTGACTGTGATTCCTTTGATACAGGACACAGCTCTAATTCTATTTCCGCAGGACTGGGATATGTCCGTGCAAGAGATCTTCTGGGAGAAAAATACACGGTTGTTTCTGTGATCGGAGATGGTGCGCTCACAGGCGGAATGGCTTATGAAGCCCTGAATAATGCCGCAGAGCTGAAGACGAATTTTATTATCATCATCAATGACAATAATATGTCTATTTCCAAGAATGTAGGTGGAATGGCCACATATTTAAGTGCTCTGCGCACAGCTGAGACTTACACAGGGATGAAGATCGGAGTCACCAAGACACTGAAGAAAATTCCGCATGTGGGAACGGCAGTGGTAGATACTGTCCGCAGGACTAAGAGCAGCATCAAGCAGCTGATCATTCCCGGAATGCTTTTTGAGAATATGGGACTGACTTATCTGGGACCTGTAGATGGACATAATATGCGTCAGATGATGAAGCTTTTTAATGAAGCCAAGAGAGTGGAGGGACCTGTTATTGTTCATGTGCTTACAGAGAAGGGAAGAGGTTATGAGCCGGCATCCTCTCATCCGGAGCGTTTTCATGGTACCGGGCCTTTTGAGATCCGAAGCGGTAAGCCTCTTGCTGAGAAAAAAGCACTTACGTATACAGACTGCTTTTCCAGAGCGATATGTTCCGTGGCGGAAAAGAATCCCAAAGTAGTGGCTGTTACAGCAGCCATGCCGGATGGAACCGGCCTGAACCAGTTCAGGCAGAAATTCCCGGAGCGTTTTTTTGATGTGGGTATTGCGGAAGAACATGCAGTGACTTTTGCAGCAGGAATGGCTCTTGGAGGAATTATTCCGGTATTTGCGGTGTATTCCTCTTTTTTGCAGAGAGGGATCGACCAGATCCTTCATGATGTGTGCATGCAGAATCTGCACGTGATTTTTGCCATTGACAGAGCAGGATTTGTGGGAGCAGATGGTGAGACTCATCATGGATGTTTCGATCTTTCCTATCTGTCCATGATTCCGAATATGACAGTTATGGCACCGAAGAACGGAAAAGAGCTTGAAGAGATGCTGAAGTTTGCAGTGGAAGAGCTTGACGGTCCCTGTGCGATCCGTTACCCGAAGGGAACGGCCTGTACAGATATGGAAGAATGTGATAAGCCGTTACAGAAAGGTATAAGTGAAGTAATCTGCCAGGGCAGCGAGATCGCAGTTCTTGGAGTGGGCAGTATGGTTTCTGTCTGTCAGAAAGTCTGTGAAGAGCTGAGAGACCACAAAACAGCAAGAGCTACATTTGTCAGTGTACGTTTTGTAAAGCCCGTGGACACCTGTCTTCTTGATCAGCTTTCAAAGAATCACAGTCTTTTGGTTACTGTGGAAGAGAATGTAAAAAGTGGTGGTTTTGGAGAGCATGTATCTGCTTATATGGAGGCCTGTCATCCGGAAGTAAGAGTACTGCCTCTGGCAATCGGGGATCACTTTATCGAACATGGAACTGTAGACAGTCAGCGTGTAAAAACCGGTCTGAATGTACAGGAAATCGTAGATGCAGTGGAGCAGAGCTGGGCAGACCTTGTGCGTAACAAAAAATAAAAGATACAGCCTTTTCGGGAGAATTACAACCTGCAAGGCATTATACAGCCCGGCACTCAAGGAGCCGGGCTGTTGGAGGATAACATGAAAAAAAGACTTGACATCATGATGGTGGAACAGGGACTTGCACCGTCACGTGAAAAAGCAAAAGCATATATCATGTCCGGTGAAGTATATGTTAACGGACAGAAGGAAGACAAAGCAGGCTCCATGTTTGCGGAGACTGCGAAACTGGAAGTAAGAGGTAAGACTCTGCCATATGTGAGCAGAGGCGGCCTGAAGCTTGAAAAAGCCATGAAGAATTTCGGCGTGACACTGAAAGATAAAGTATGTATGGATGTAGGGGCATCCACAGGCGGTTTTACAGACTGCATGCTTCAAAATGGAGCGGTTAAAGTTTATTCTATTGATGTAGGATACGGCCAGCTGGACTGGAAACTGCGCAATGACCAAAGAGTTGTCTGCATGGAAAAAACTAATATCCGTTATGTAGTACCGGAAGATCTGGAGGAACCGGCCGCATTTTCATCCATTGACGTTTCCTTTATTTCCCTGACAAAAGTTCTTCTCCCTGTAAGAAATCTTCTCACAGAGGACGGAGAGATCGTATGCCTTATCAAACCACAGTTTGAGGCTGGCAGAGAAAAGGTTGGAAAGAAAGGAGTTGTCCGTGATCCGAAAGTTCATGAGGAAGTGATTGAGAAAGTCAGGGATTATGCCATGAGTATTTTCATGGAGCCATGCCATCTTTCTTTCTCACCGATCAAAGGCCCGGAAGGAAATATCGAATATCTGCTCCATCTGAAGAAACATCCGGAAGGAACAGATGTACCTATGAGTCTGGAAGCTTCTGTACAGGATGTGGTAAAGGAAGCTCACGGCCAGCTGGACTGATGCTTGGAAAGGACTTAAAGCAATATGGACAGATTTTATATAATTCCAAACAGTGCGAAAGATCCGGAACTGGCTTTTTCAGGTATGATCATTAAATATCTGGAACAGAGAGGGGCCAGATGTCATGTTCAGCCGATCACAGAGAAGATGGAGGGACCTTATCATTATACAGATCCTGACGGGATCCCGGAGGATACTCAGTGTATTATTGTGCTGGGTGGTGATGGAACTCTTCTTCAGGCTGCCAGGGATGTAGTGCATAAAGATATTCCTCTTCTCGGAATTAATCTTGGGACACTGGGGTTTCTCGCAGAGGTTGATAAAAATTCCGTATATCCGGCACTGGACCGTCTGCTTTCTGATGATTATGAGCTGGAAGAGAGGATGATGCTGGAAGGCAAGATCTATCATGGAGCTGACCTTATCGGAAAAGATGTTGCGCTGAATGACATTGTAATCGGAAGAGAGGGACATCTTCGAGTCATCCGCTTTAAGAACTATGTCAACGATGCCTATATGAATTCCTATAATGCAGACGGAATCATTATCTCCACTCCAACAGGATCTACAGGCTACAGTCTGTCGGCAGGCGGACCGGTGGTATCTCCAAGTGCCAGTATGATGATCATGACCCCGATTGCGCCTCATACTATGAACACCAGAAGTATTATTCTTTCCGGAGAAGAGGCGGTTACTGTGGAAATCGGTGAGGGAAGACATAATACCATTGAGAATGCAGTGGCCTCATTTGACGGAGATACCCAGATTTCCATGGTGACAGGAGATCGGATCGTAATCCGTAAGGCCATAGCCAGAACGAAGATCCTTAAACTGAACCATCTGAGTTTTGTGGAGGTTCTGAGACAGAAAATGAGCAACAGCTGATGCAGGAGGTTCAATTTTGAAAGTAGCAAGACATGAGAAAATAATCGAATTGATCCGTCAGTACGAGATCGATACACAGGAAGAACTTGCGGCAAGGCTGAATGAAGCCGGCTTCAAGGTAACACAGGCTACCGTTTCCAGAGATATCCGTGCACTGAAAATGACCAAGGTTGCAGGCCGCAATGGAAAATCCAGATATGCCATCCTGGAAGAGCATACACCGGATTTGTTAAGCGACAAATATGCCCGTGTTCTGAAAGAGGCTGTGGTCTCGATGAATATCGGACAGAATATCATAGTAGTAAAAACAATATCCGGAATGGCAATGGCTGCTGCAGCTGCGCTGGATTCCATGAAGTGGCCGGAGATTTTAGGTTGCATTGCAGGAGATGACACCATTATATGCGTGGTAAAGACCTCTGAGCAGGCACCTGGTGTTGTACAGAAACTCAGCGGCATTTTATCCGGAAATAAATAAAATCGACAGTATAAGCAAAACAGAAAGGAAACGAATGTTAGTACATCTGCATGTAAAAAATCTTGCACTGATAGAGGAAACAGAGGTGGAATTTGGTCCGGGACTTAATATCCTAACCGGTGAGACCGGAGCCGGAAAGTCCATCCTGTTAGGATCCATACAGCTCATCTTGGGTGGAAAAACTTCCAGAAGCATGATCAGGGAGAATGCTTCCTATGCCCTGGTAGAGCTGTTATTTCAGGTTGAAAATACAAAAGCCAGGGAGTCCCTTGCTGCACTCGACATCTATCCGGAGGACGGGCAGGTGCTGATGTCACGTAAGATCATGGACGGCAGAAGTATCAACAAGATCAACGGAGAGACAAGCACAGTCAGCCAGATGAAAGCAGCAGCAGCCTGCCTTCTGGATATTCACGGACAGCATGAGCACCAGTCTCTTCTTTACGGAGACAGACAGCTTGCCATCCTGGATGTGTACGGAAAGGAGCGTATCCTTCCTGCCAGGGAAAAAGTGCGCAGAGCATATCGTGATTACAGGGAATGCCTGAACCAGCTGAACGCGTTGGATATGGATGAGGAACAGCGCAACAGGGAAAAGGCATTTCTGGAATTTGAGATCAATGAGATTCAGGAGGCAGCTCTTATTTCCGGCGAGGATGAGAAGCTGGAAGATAAATACCGGAAGTTAAGCAATGCCAGAAAGATCATGGAGTCAGTCCGGAATGTTCACAGCCTGACCGGCTATGACCGGGGTGCGGCAGACATGACAGGGACTGCGCTGAAAGAGTTTTCCAGAATATCTGATTATGATAAAGAGCTGGCACCTCTTATGGAAACACTGACAGAGATCGATTCTCTTTTAAGTGATTTCAGCAGAGATCTTTCTTCTTATATCGACAGCCTGACATTTGATGAGGAGACTTTCTTTGAGACTGAGAAACGGCTGGATCTGATCAATGGGTTGAAGGCAAAATACGGACAGACGATTGAGGAGATATTATCCTATCAGGAAGAACAGCAGGAAAAACTGGAAAAGCTTCAAAAATTTGAAGAAAATTTCCAGGAGCTGAAGGAAAAATTTGCCAGTTCAGAAGAAGTTCTTGAAAAAGCTTCGCATGAACTTTCGGTGATCAGGAAAGAATACAGTAAACAGCTGGATGAAAAGATCATCGAGGGATTAAAAGAACTGAATTTTGCTGATGTTGATTTTTCCATCCGTTTTGACCGCAGAAAAAATTATACAGATAATGGTTATGATACTGTGGAATATGAAATCTCCACGAATCCGGGCGAAAGCAGAAAGCCGCTAGGACAGATCGTATCCGGCGGTGAGCTTTCAAGGATCATGCTTGCGATCAAGGCAATTCTTGCAGATAAGGATCAGATCGATACACTGATCTTTGATGAGATCGACACAGGAATCAGCGGCCGCACAGCGCAGAAGGTTTCTGAGAAGATGGCAGTGATCGGTCAGCACAGACAGGTCTTGTGCATCACTCATCTGCCACAGATTGCAGCAATGGCAGATACGCATTTTGAAATTGAGAAACATGTGGAAGGAACAGAAACAATCACCCAGATCCATCCGCTTGAGGGAGAAGAATCTGTGCGGGAACTTGCAAGGCTTTTAGGTGGTGCGGAGATCACTCCGGCTGTTCTGGGAAATGCAAGAGAAATGAAGGAATTGGCACAGCACCAAAAAAATACAAGACTGAAATAATTCATACGTTACATACTAAGAGAGGACAGCCGAAATGGCAAAGTCCTCTCTTTTTTACTTTCTATCATGAAAAAAATACAAAGGATGTGGCGTAAGATGAACAGAAAAGCAAAGTACAGATGTTTCCTGCTTTTGTTTCTGCTTCTGGATCTGGCACTGATGGGATGGCTGGGATACCGTCTTCTGGACCGCAAGATCCCGGACCAGATCCTGGTGGACCATGAAAGCAGCCAGGAAGTGACAAAGCTTCTGGAACGGCCGCTAGTTACTTTTGATGATGCCATCACAGTTTCCGGGAAAGACTGTTACACCCTGCATTGCCGGTTTCTGGGAATGATTCCGTTTAAAGATGTTAAGGTAAAAAACACTCCTGCAAAAGATGTATATGTAAGCGGAAATGCAGTAGGGATCTACATGCAGACAGAAGGCGTTCTGATCATTGATACAGGTGAAATCCGTTCAGAAGGCGGAAAAACACAGGATCCGGCCAGGGATATCGTAAAGCCCGGAGACTACATTGTCGCTTTTAATCAGGAAGTAGTAAGATGCAAACAGGATCTTTTGGATGACCTGAAAGATCTGAATGAAACTTCTGTGACACTTAAGGTACGCCGGGACGAAAAAACAATCCCGCTGTCTGTAACTCCGGTAAAAGATGAATCGGGAACGTATAAGCTGGGTATCTGGGTGCGGGATGACACCCAGGGGATCGGGACGCTGACCTATGTAGATGAGAATGGCAGATATGGGGCTCTGGGACACGGAATCAGCGATGTGGATACAGGAGAACTTCTGGATATTTCAGACGGAAACCTCTATACTGCCCAGATTCTTGGAATCCGGAAAGGAGAAAAAGGAAATCCGGGAGAACTTTCCGGTCTCATCCGGTACGAAAACAGAAATATCCTGGGTTCAATTACAGAAAACTGTGAAAATGGAATTTTTGGAACAATGCAGCCGGATCAGCTGGAATCTCTCACATTGAAGAAAATTCCCATAGGATACAAACAGGATCTGAAAACAGGACCTGCATCGATTCTCTGCTGTACAGATGGAGAGGTAAAAGAGTATACAGCAGAAATTTCAAAAATCGACATGAATCACGAAGACTCCAACAAAAGTTTTGTGATTCAGGTGACAGACAAGGAACTGCTGGAAAAAACAGGTGGCATTGTCCAGGGAATGTCAGGAAGTCCTGTGATTCAGAATGGAAAGCTTTTTGGTGCAGTAACTCACGTTTTTGTGCAGGATTCTACAGGAGGATACGGTATTTTCATTGAGAATATGATGGAAAACGGGAAATAGAAACAGTACCTTTTGACACGAAAACATGGGAAAATGGTATGCGTAAAGTGAATTTTGTCATAGAAACAAAAGTAATTGTCGAAAAATATCGTACGAAAGTGGGGAAAAATACCCACTTTCATCTTGATTTCGCCATAGGATTTCTACTATAATAATTTTGTTACCAGTGAAGGAGTAAAAACGCAGACAGCGAATAAGTGAATGGCTGCCGGGTGACAAAGGGGTATGTCTGAAAACCCAAGGAGATAGAAGTTAGGAGGATCCTCATGGACAAATTAAATGTTGCAATTGCTGATGATAACACTAAGATGACAGACATGCTGGGTCAGATGATCGAAGAAGATAAAGACCTTGAACTGGTCGGAAAAGCACATAATGGAGAAGAAATTTGTAGTATTATAAAGGACAAGGAACCAGACGTGGTGGTTCTCGATATCATCATGCCGAAGATGGATGGGCTTTCCGTTATGGAGAAATTCTCCCACGATGCAAATGTTAAGAAGGTTCCGGTATTTATTGTACTATCTGCAGTTGGACAGGAGAGGATTACAGAGGATGCGTTCAGTCTTGGAGCAGACTACTATGTGTTGAGGCCTTTTGACAATACCACACTTTTAAACCGGATCAAACATATCCGAAAGCTAGGAGACAGAAGAGTGAGGGAAATCAGCAGATCGAATCACGCAGAGAACAGGAAACCTCAGCCGGAGAGGAATCTGGAGACTGATGTGACGAATATCATTCACGAGATCGGAGTTCCGGCACATATTAAGGGATATCAATATTTAAGGGATGCTATTATCCTGTCTGTCAATGATATGGAGATGCTTAATTCCATCACGAAAGTACTGTATCCGACCATTGCGAAACGGCACCAGACAACACCGAGCAGAGTGGAACGGGCGATCCGTCATGCCATTGAGGTAGCATGGAGCCGTGGAAAGATGGATACCATTGATGAATTATTTGGATATACTGTGAGTACCGGGAAGGGTAAACCTACCAATTCAGAATTCATAGCATTGATTGCAGATAAAATCAGACTTGAATATAAAAATCAGTCTTTTAATTAAATGAATTTTGGAGTATAATTAAACAAAAACGGGTGTACCCAGGGAGGGGAATACTGATGAAAAAAATTCTGTTTGCTACATCAGAAGCAGTACCTTTTATCAAAACAGGAGGACTTGCTGATGTTGCCGGCTCACTGCCTAAATGCTTTGACAAAAAATATTTTGATATCCGCGTGATCTTGCCGAAATATGCCTGCATGAAACAGGAATGGAAAGATAAAATGGAGTATGTTACTCATTTTTATATGGATCTTGGATTTAAGAACTGCTATGTAGGAATCATGCAGATGGAGTATGACGGGATCCAGTTCTATTTCATCGATAATGAATACTATTTCAGCGGACCGAAACCATATGACAGTGCACCATGGGATCTTGAGAAATTCGCGTTCTTTTCCAAGGCTGTCTTATCAGTGCTTCCGGTAATCGGATTCAGACCAGATATCATCCACTGCCACGACTGGCAGACCGGTCTTGTTCCGGTTTACCTTCATGATTCTTTCCAGGAGAACGAGTTCTTCCGCGGAATTAAGACTATCATGACAATACATAACCTGAAATTCCAGGGTGTATGGGATGTTAAGACTGTCAAGGATATCACAGGACTTTCTGATTACTACTTTGCACCGGATAAACTGGAGGCATACAAGGATGCCAATTTCCTGAAAGGTGGTATGGTATTTGCAGATGCCATCACTACGGTAAGTAATACCTACGCAGAGGAGATCAAGACACCGTTCTACGGTGAGAAGCTGGATGGCCTTCTGAATGCCAGAGCCAACAGCCTCCGTGGTATTGTAAACGGTATTGATTATAATGAATTCAATCCGGAGACAGATCCGAATATTACAAGAAACTACAACGCAAGAAACTTCCGAAAAGAGAAAGTTAAAAATAAGCTCCAGCTGCAGAAAGATCTTGGACTTGAGCAGGATCCGAAGGCTATGATGATCGGTATTGTTTCCCGTCTGACAGACCAGAAGGGATTTGATCTGATTGCTTACATTATGGACGAGCTCTGTCAGGATGCAGTGCAGATCGTTGCTCTTGGTACTGGTGAGGAACGTTATGAGAACATGTTCCGTCACTTTGACTGGAAATATCATGGAAAAGTTTCCGCACAGATTTATTATGATGAGGCAATGTCTCATAGAATCTATGCAGCTTCTGATGCGTTCCTGATGCCTTCACTGTTTGAGCCATGCGGCTTAAGCCAGTTGATGAGCCTTCGTTACGGAACACTTCCGATCGTTCGTGAGACAGGCGGACTGAAAGACACGGTTGTACCGTACAATGAATTCGAAGGAACAGGAACAGGATTCTCATTTGTGAATTATAATGCACATGAGATGCTCGCTACTATCCGTTATGCGGAGAGCGTATATTATGATAAGAAACGTGAGTGGAATAAATTGGTTGACCGTGCAATGGCAGCGGACTTCTCCTGGAATAATTCTGCAAGACAGTATGAGGAGATGTATAACTGGTTGATCGGAGAATGATTCTTCTTTCCGGGCACGCTAAAAGCAATAAGCTGGTGCAGACGATAGTTTTGTCTATTGTCTGCACCTTTTTTGTAAAAAAAAAATGTTTGGTAATGAGAAAAAAACACTGTGTTAATGATAAATAACTTTATAAAATATGTTATTTTCACTAAACTTTATAATTTATTCGGTTATTGTCAAATAACTTAAACTGTGATACATTTATACCAGTGGATGATACATATACAGGTATTGGACATTTAGATTGTACTTATGATGAGGTGACGAAATGACACTGGATAAATTAAAGACTGGAGAGTGTGGCAGGATCATCAGTGTTTGTGGTGAGGGGGAACTGAGACATCATCTTCTGGATATGGGGCTTACGCCTGGAACTGAGGTATTGCTTCGGAAAACGGCTCCTATGGGTGACCCGGTTCAATTGGTTTTGCGCGGGTATGAGCTGACGCTGCGGCTTGCGGAGGCTGCGAAGATTGAAATTGTAAAGATTGAGAAGGAACAGGCGATACCTCGTGATGATAAGAGACATATGTCTATTGCACATCCGGGAGTGGGTGAGCTTGGTAAGGCTAAGGATTACAGGAAGAACAGGATCGGAAATGTGATTGCCAAGGGTGAACCGCTCACTTTTGCACTTGCCGGTAATCAGAACTGCGGTAAGACTACACTTTTTAATCAGCTGACAGGATCGAATCAGCATGTGGGGAATTTTCCGGGAGTGACGGTAGATAAGAAGGAAGGAACGATCCGAAGGCATCCGGAGGCTACGGTAACGGATCTTCCGGGTATTTATTCCCTTTCGCCTTATTCCAATGAGGAAATTGTGACGAGAGATTTTTTGTTGAATGAGAAACCTACGGGGATTATCAATATTGTAGATGTTTCCAATATTGAGAGAAATCTCTATCTGACCATGCAGCTAATGGAGCTGGGAATTCCTATGGTCCTGGCACTGAATATGATGGATGAGGTGCGGGCCAACGGCGGTTCTGTGAGAATCAATGAACTGGAAGAAATTTTGGGAATTCCGGTAGTTCCTATTTCAGCAGTAAAGAATGAGGGAATTGATGAACTGATCGACCATGCGGTGCATGTAGCCAGATACAGAGAAGCACCTGGCAGGATTGATTTCTGTGCAGATAATCAGTCGCCCCAGGATCCGGTGGGATCTGTCCACCGATGCATTCATGCAGCCGTTCATTTAATAGAACCTTATGCGAAAAAAGCAGGACTTCCGGTGCGTTTTGCAGCAACCAAAATTGTGGAAAAAGACCCTCTTATCGAAGAACGTCTGGCTTTGCCGGATGGGGAGAAGAGAGTTCTCAATGAACTGATAGCTGTAATGGAAAAAGATGGTGGTCTTGACAGAGAAGCAGCACTTGCAAACATGAGGTTCAGTTTTATTGAACAACTTTGTGATAAAACAGTAGTAAAACCTGCTGAAAGCATAGAACATAAACGCAGCGTTGCGATTGACCGCATACTTACCGGTAAATACACAGCTATTCCCTGTTTTGTGGGAATCATGGCATTTGTGTTTGTGATGACGTTTAATTATCTTGGTGCGTGGTTGTCCGACTGGATGACCATGGGAGTAGACTGGGTGATCGGACTGATCGGAAGTGGTCTTCAGGCAGCAGGAGTCAGTACAGTGCTCCAGTCACTGGTAGTAGACGGAATTTTAAGCGGTATTGGAAGCGTGATCGGATTTTTGCCGACAATTGTTACATTGTTTTTCTTTTTGTCCATTCTGGAAGACACAGGATATATGGCGAGGGTTGCATTTGTAATGGATAAGCTTCTTCGCAAAATCGGACTCTCAGGAAGAAGCTTTGTACCGATGCTTATCGGATTCGGATGTTCTGTGCCGGCAATTATGGCAACAAGAACACTGTCCAGTGAAAGAGACCGTAAGATGACTATTTTGTTGACACCTTTTATGAGCTGTAGCGCGAAGCTTCCTATTTACAGTCTTCTTACCAGTGCATTCTTTCCGAAACAGTGGCGTGGTATTGTAATGATCAGCCTGTATTTTGCAGGAATTCTCTGTGGAATCCTTTATGCACTGATTCTGAAAAAGACCCGGTTTAAGGGTGAACCGGTACCTTTTGTCATGGAACTTCCGAATTACCGCCTTCCTTCATCCAAAAGTGTTGGACAGCTGATATGGGAAAAGGCGAAAGGCTTTATTCAGAAAGCTTTTACAATTATTTTTGCGGCAACCCTGATTGTGTGGTTCCTGGAGAATTTTGATGCAAGCTTACATCTGGTATCCAGTGCAGATCAGAGTCTTCTGGCAAAAGTAGGAAGCATTGTGGCTCCGCTTTTTGCTCCGCTTGGATTTGGTGACTGGAGAGTATCCACAGCACTGATCACAGGATTTATGGCAAAAGAGAGCGTTGTTTCTACTCTGACAGTGCTTCTTGGGGGAAAAACAGCTCTTTTGACAACCTTATTTACACCGTTCACAGCTTATGTATTTCTGATCTTTACACTTCTCTATACTCCATGTGTTGCAGCTATTGCAACTGTACGGAGAGAGATGGGAACTGTACGGGCAGCCCTTGGGATCGCACTTTTACAGTGTGCAACTGCCTGGGTCGTGGCCTTTGTAGTGCATGGTATCGGAATGCTGCTGGGATTCTGATATATTATTTATGACTCTCTACAAATCGCAGAAAACACTCTGCCGATGATGTGAGAGTCATATTTTTTTTGCAGGCAATTCCAATTGATAGTTTATCCAGTCCATTAATTGGGACAGCAACAAGAGAAGGCTGTCGAAAAAGATGGAAGCTGCTTTCTGCAAGCAGGCTGATCCCTTCCCCGATTTCCACTGCACTGACAATGGATTCTGCACGTGCAGTACGCAGGATCTGCGGATGGATGCCTGCATTGTGAAAACTGTGCATACATAGTCTGTAAATAGAGGTGTGCGGCGGCATCAGGATAAAGGAATCTCGTTTCAGCTCTGTAAGGTTAAGAGATTTTTTTGCAGAAAGAGGATGTCCGGCTGGAAGGACAGCAACCAGTCGGTCTTCTGCAAGAAGATGAAAAGTATAAAGATCAGGGTCTACCATGTTTTTCCGAATAAAAACCAGCTGGAAATGATCATTTTCAAGTCCTGTCATCAGTTCCTGGTCTTCTACCTCTTTCAGGGAAAAAGGAATCTCCGGGTGCTCAGAGCAGAAACTGTGGATCTGAGAAGTCAGATGATACTGGGAAAGAAACGGAAGTGTCCCGATATGGAGTGCCTGAGTTTCATTATCCTTAAAATAGGATACTGCTTTCAGGGAACGATGATACTGTCTGGATATTTTCAGTGCCTCTTTATAAAAAAAATCTCCAGCAGGAGTTAGGACGGCAGAACGCTTGCTTCTGTCCCATAAAACGAGATCCAGTTCTTTTTCCAGTTTCATGATCTGCTTGGAAAGCGCAGACTGGGAAATATGCATTGCTTCCGCAGCTTCAAAAAAAGTCCGGGACTGAGCTGCGCAGATAAAGTAATCAATTTGTTCGAAAGTCATAGGTAATACCTGCCTTTTGAGAAATAAACAATTGTTGATGGTCGAGAAGATAACATGAACCAATCATTCCATATTGGAAACAATTATAGCATAGAAAGAATTGATTTACCATGTGGAAAAGAGATAAAATGTTTGCAGGAATGAAGAATATACAGGAGGTTTATTATGGCAGCGAAGGTAAGAGATTTAAGGAGTGCACTTGCACTTTTGGAAGAAATGCCGGATCAGCTGATCGAGACTGACGTGGAAGTTGATCCAATGGCAGAGCTTGCAGGTGTATATCGTTATGTAGGAGCAGGTGGAACTGTAAAACGTCCTACAAAAGAAGGTCCGGCCATGATCTTCAATAATGTGAAAGGACACCCGGATGCAAAAGTAGCAATCGGACTTCTGGCAAGCCGAAAACGAGTGGCCGCTTTATTGGATACTGAGTCTGAAAATCTTGGAAAGATGCTCTGCAAAAGTGTGGAGAATCCTGTCCCACCCGTAGATTTTACAGGAGATGCACCATGCCAGCAGGTGGTACATAAAGCAACAGATCCGGAGTTTGACCTTTACAAACTGGTACCTGCGCCGACCAATACACCAGATGATGCAGGTCCGTACATTACACTTGGCATGTGTTATGCCACACATCCGGATACAGGCGTTCATGATGTGACGATCCATCGCCTTTGTATTCAGGGAAAAGATGAGCTTTCCATCTTTTTTACACCGGGAGCCAGACATATCGGAGCTATGGCAGAGCGCGCAGAGGAGTTAGGACAGAAACTTCCGATTTCCATCAGCATAGGAGTAGATCCGGCGATTGAGATCGGTTCCTGTTTTGAGCCGCCTACAACACCGCTTGGATATGATGAGCTCTCCGTAGCAGGGGCACTTCGCGGAGAACCTGTAGAACTTTGTAAATGCGTTACAGTTAATGAGAGAGCAATCGCAAATGCAGAATATGTTATTGAGGGAGAAGTGATCCCGGGTGTGCGTGTAAAAGAAGACCAGAACAGCAATACCGGTTATGCAATGCCGGAATTTCCGGGATACACAGGTCCTGCAAGTGACCAGTGCTGGCTGATCAAGGTTACAGCGGTAACACATCGTGAACATCCGATCATGCAAACCTGCATCGGACCAAGCGAGGAGCATGTATCTATGGCCGGAATTCCTACAGAAGCCAGCATTTACGGTATGGTGGAAAAAGCAATGCCGGGAAGACTTCAGAATGTATACTGCAGCAGTGCAGGCGGTGGAAAATATATGGCAGTCCTTCAGTTTAAGAAGCTTTCTCCAAGTGACGAGGGAAGACAGCGTCAGGCTGCACTTCTTGCATTTTCTGCATTCAGTGAGCTGAAGAATGTATTTCTTGTTGATGAAGATGTGGACTGTTTTGACATGAATGATGTGCTCTGGGCTATGAATACAAGATTCCAGGGTGATGTGGATGTGATAACCATTCCAGGTGTAAGATGCCATCCGCTTGATCCATCTAATGATCCGGCATTTTCCCCGGGTATCAGGGATCATGGAATTGCATGCAAGACTATTTTTGACTGTACTGTGCCATATGATCTGAAAGCTTGTTTCCACAGAGCACGTTTTATGGAGTTGGATCCTGAGAAATGGACAAAAAAATGAAAAAAAGAATTGTAGTTGGTGCGACAGGTGCAAGTGGCCTGCCGCTCCTTGTAAAATGCCTGGAGATCATCAGGGAGAATCCGGATTATGAATCATATCTGATTATGAGTTCCAGTGCAGAATTAACACTCTGTCAGGAGACAACTCTTACGCCGGAGGATGTAAAGAAACTGGCAGATTACACTATGTCACCAGAAGAGATCGGAGCAAAACCTGCCAGCGGGTCTTTTAAGACAGAAGGAATGCTGATCGTTCCCTGCAGCATGAAAACCATAGCGGGAATACACAGCGGCTATGCGGATAATCTTATTCTTCGTGCAGCGGATGTGACGATCAAAGAGCAGAGAACGTTAGTGCTGGCTGCCAGGGAGACACCGCTTAGTGGTATTCACCTTCGAAATCTCTATGAGCTTTCCATGCTGACTGGTGTGAGGATCATTCCGCCGATGATGACCTTTTATCATAAGCCTGCGACGATTGATGATATGGTGTATCATGTTGTAGCGAAGCTTTTGGAGCCTTTTGGAATCGAAGCAAAGGAGTACCGAAGATGGAATGGATTGTAAGAGAGTGTGTGGATGCCGCGGGATGCCCGCTGGAGATTAGTGCTGCTTTCGTAGGCGCAGATGTTCTTGTTTGTCTTCAGGGGGGAGATCAGCCGCATATTGGATGTGTTGTTCAGACAGAACCCAGGGAGTCTCTCACTGGAAATGGCAGTGTGAGTGCGACTTCTTCAGTCTTGAATTATCCGGGGCATAAGGACGAGGTTATTTGCAGGTATGTGGCAGAGAAGGTTTCCGGGGAATTGAACAGGAGAGTTGTCTGTACGGGAGGATTTCATAAAGATAGGATTACGGCTGAGGAAATCAGGGAGGTGCAGATAGTGTTGGAGACTGTGACAGAAAAGATAGTCGGGCAGTTGCGATAGGGCTGCCGGCCTATTTTTTCTCAAATATATTTTCTCTGGTTATATTCTTAGCCCATTTTCCACTGAGATATCTTTTAATAACCCAGGGACACTTCACAAACTCATCGGTACAGAGGAGAAAATAAACCCAGAGTACCGGCAGCTTCAGTACGAATGCAGCAAAGAATCCAAGGGGTACTGCATATACCCACATATCAATGGTATCGCAGATCAGTCCGAATTTCGTATCACCGCCAGCACGGAATACACCTGCGATCACAGTCAGCTTTAAAGTTTTGGAAGCATATCGCCTGGATCTTTCCAGATCTCCCTGTCCCATTACATTGCCAAGAAGAATGCCTCCTGCACTTGCGATTCCGAAACAGAAAACAGTGCCGATATTACGGACAACCACAACCAGGGAATTGGCGGCAACTGCATCTGTTCCAAGATGTCCAAGGATCACGGAATACATGGAAAAACCAACACTCCATGCGATATCGTTGCCAGGGATACTGCGGAGATAGATGACTGGCCTACGAAGTTCAGCAGTATGAACATTGCGAAATTCGCAGAAACTGTAACTGTGTCAGCTTTTGTAAAGAATAAAAAAGCGAACATAGTTGCACGATAACATAGTTTGCAGGCAGTGTCAATCGGCAAACTATGAAATTGTTTAAACAACTTACGGGAAAATGACGAAGTAAAATACGCGAAGTAAATAATACCGTTTTATGCAAAAAAAATGTATAAAAAATCATATCACCGGTTGTTGAGATTTCCAATCCGTGATACACTGAATGCAAATCGTGAGCCAATCATGTTCATGAACATACAGCAAAGCGGAACAGAGATATCCGCCTTGCGAATGATATTTTCAGAGAAAGAGGAGTAAAGCACATGCCAGTTTTTGATTTCAGTGCAGCACCGGCAGATAATAATGAGAAAAAAAGCCAGTGCACATATACAACATTCCATTCCAATGAAACAACAGCAACACCGGAGAAACCGGTGCTGATCCTGGATAACAGCAAGAGAGAGTGGAAACATCATTCCTGCGGATATTTTTCAAATCCGGCGAAACAGACAGCTTTTGAGTTTAAAGAAGATGACGGTGTTTTTCCGGCAGATATCCGAAAGATTGATTCCCGTTTCACAAGCCTGATCAAATGGCTCGGGGAAAACCACATCAACATCCGCCTTTCCGGAAAGAATACAGATGAAGGATATGCAGTCTACAAGATCCGGGAGATTGCGTTTGGCGGAGGAACCAAGCTTTCTGCTGAGGATGGATTTCTTCAGTTTATGATCGACCGTCTTTTTGCAAGTAGCGCACCTGCAGAAGGAAAGGAGGATGATGAGGATGATGAGGACGGCGATGATATGAAGCTGACCAGCATCCAGAGTATCACGGATTTTATGACCTGTGCGGGAAAGACCATGCCTGACAACATCCGTCTCTGGGCAAGACGTAATCTTGCAGTTGCCCGTTCTCACGAGGTTTCCCAGGAGGAGAGACGTCATGCACAGCGTGCACTTTCTATTATGATGAACATTCAGTGGAAGCATAATTATTTTGAATCCATTGATCCCGAGGAAGCACGTCGTATACTGGATGAGGAACTTTATGGAATGGAGCGTGTAAAACAGAGGATCATTGAGACGATCATCCAGATCAACCGTACCCATACACTTCCTGCATACGGACTTCTTCTTGTGGGACCGGCAGGAACCGGTAAATCTCAGATTGCTTATGCAGTTGCAAGAATCCTCAAGATGCCGTGGACAACACTGGATATGAGTTCCATCAACGATCCGGAGCAGCTGACAGGAAGTTCACGTGTCTATGCCAATGCGAAACCTGGAATCATTATGGAAGCTTTCTCCATGGCAGGAGAGTCCAACCTTGTATTTATCATTAACGAGCTTGACAAGGCTGCATCAGGAAAAGGTAACGGAAATCCGGCAGATGTGCTCCTGACTCTTCTGGATAATCTTGGGTTTACAGACAATTATATGGAATGCATGGTTCCGACTGTTGGCGTTTATCCGATCGCGACAGCTAATGACAAAGCTCAGATCAGTGCACCTCTGATGTCCCGTTTTGCAGTGATCGACATTCCGGATTACACACCGGAAGAAAAGAAGATCATATTTTCAAGATTTGCACTTCCGAAAGTGCTGAAACGCATGAGCCTGAAACAGGAAGAGTGTATTGTAACAGAGGAAGCACTGGATGCAGTAATCGAAAAATTTGCAGATACCACAGGAATCCGTGACCTTGAGCAGGCAGCAGAGCACATTGCGGCAAATGCACTGTATCAGATCGAAGTGGATCATGTAAAAGCTGTTACCTTTACACCTGAGATGGTAAGAGATCTTCTTGATTAAAAATATCAGGATAATATCGCAATCAGGGATTGCCTCCGGCGAAGGAAAAGAGTATAATGGAATAAATATATGTGCGCGTGAACGCAAAATGCAAAAATAAACGCTTGGAGGATAAGATATGGCAGTTACATTACAGCAGATTGCAGAAGCTGCGGGGGTTTCAAGAGGTACTGTGGACAGAGCATTGAACAACCGCGGCCGCATCCGTCCTGAAGTAGAAGAGAAGATCAAGAGGATCGCCCAGGAAATGGGATATCAGCCCAGTCGTGCAGGCCGTGCCCTTGCTATGGCGAAACGAAAGATCCGGATCGGTGTGATCCTTCAGTATATGAAAACACCTTTTATGCAGCAGGTTTTAAAAGGAGTTATGACAGCTAAAGAAGAGGTAGAGAGCTTTGGCGGAACAGTAAAGATCTATGAGATCGAAGGTGTGGAACCTGAGAAAGTAATGGCGGCTATGGAAGAGCTGAGAGAAGAAGGGTTTAATGGAATTGCCATGACTCCGTCTGAAGATCAGCTTCTGAAAGCCAGGATCAATCAGTACAGTGAAGAATATGGGATTCCTGTGGTAACATTTAATGCGGATCTGGAAGACACAAAGAGGCTTTGTTTTGTGGGTCAGGATACATTTCAGTCCGGCCGTGCGGCGGCAGGCCTGATGAATGAGATGACAGGTGGAAAAGGACAGGTGGTCATTATTTCAGGACAGGTGGCCAACCCTGGACTTATCAGCAGGCAGAAAGGTTTTACTACGGAGATCAAGGATAGCTTTCCAGGGCTTGAGGTCGTTGATATACGATATTCTTATGATGATGAGTGGGTTGCATCCAAGATCGTGGAAGAACTTCTGGAGATTTATCCGGAACTTACCGGTATTTATATCACGGGTCATGGTGTAAAGGGTGTTTGCCAGACTTTGAAGAAACTGGAAAAAAACAGCTCCATACATGTGATCGCCAATGATTTTCTGGAAGAAAATAAAAAATGGCTTCAGGATGGCACAATCAATTTCCTGATCGGGCAGGATGCAGCAGTTCAGGGTCATTCACCTGTAATGATCCTGTTTCAGCTTCTGTTTGACAGTAAAAAGCCGGAGAAGGAATTTCAGTATACAGATATTGTGATCCGAACGAAATACAATATGAGCTGAACCGAAGCTGATAATAAATGAGGGAACTTAGATGAATTATAAAAATGTAAAAATTGCAGAGGGTGCCAGGATTGCCAGGCAGTCTGTGATCGTAGGTGATGTAACGATTGGGCGTGACAGCTGCGTGCTGTACTATGCAGTGATCCGGGGTGATGATGCTCCGGTTGTGATTGGTGAGGAGACTAACATTCAGGAAAACTGTACTATCCATGTCAGCCACAACATGCCGACACATATTGGAAATAATGTCACAATAGGACATAACGCGGTAGTTCACGGCTGCACCATCGGAGACCGCACCCTGATCGGGATGGGTGCGGTGCTTCTTGATGGCGCGAAGATCGGCAGTGACTGCATCATAGGTGCAGGAAGTCTTGTTACCAAAAATACCGTGATTCCCGACGGTTCTCTTGTAATGGGAAATCCGGCAAAAATCAAACGTAATCTTACCTGGGAAGAGAAACTTGGGATTATGGAAAACAGCAAGGAATATCTTACTGTGTCTGAGGAAATGAAGAACCAGGAAATATTGTAAAACATTTATGATATTACCCGGATCGGATAAATTCCTTTTAATTTTTATTTATCAATTACTTCAATTGGTGTATCATCCCGGGCATCCAGATCATTGATATATTTCTTTGTTTCCTTTACGATTACATTGGACAGAAGCAGTACCGCGATCAGGTTTGGAATGGCCATCAGTGCATTCAGGATATCAGCGATTGTCCATACCAGATTCAGGGAGATCACCGGTGCAATGGCAGCTACCACAATGTACAGCACACGATAAGGGATGAGCCCTTTTTTTCCGGAAAAATACTCTACACATCGTTCACCGTAGTACGCCCAGCCAAGAACTGTTGAATAGGCAAAAGAAATAATTCCGACAACCAGGATCACAGGGCCAAGTACCGGGATCTGTTGAAAAGCAAGAGTTGTGAGAACACCGCCATCTGTGATATTGCCCATATCAATAGAAGGATTTTTCATAATGCTGGTGACAAGAACAAGGCCTGTCATGAGGCAGACAACAACGGTATCCCAGAAAGTTCCGGTGCTGGAAACAAGAGCCTGACGGACAGGATTTCTTGTCTGGGCAGCAGCGGCAGCAATAGGAGCAGAACCCATACCGGATTCATTGGAAAAAAGTCCTCTTGCGATTCCATACTGCATGGCCATCATAATGCCTCGTCCAACAAGACCACCTGCAGCAGCACCCGGGGTAAATGCCAGTTTACAGATGGTTTTTACTGCAGGAATAATAAAGTCAGAATTGATTCCCAGGATGATGATGCATCCGATCACATAGAAAAAAGCCATAAACGGAACAAGACGTTCACAGACAGTTGCAATGGATTTGATTCCGCCGAAAATAACAAGGGCAGTGAGAATGGCAACTGCAATTCCAATCGCTGCAGGCGGGATGTGAAGATTTTCATTGCATACTGTTGCAATGGCATTAACCTGTGTGGCACATCCGATACCAAAAGAAGCGAAACCTCCGAAGAATGCAAAGAGAAGGCCCAGCCAGCGCATATTCAGGCCACGTTCCAGTGCATACATGGCGCCGCCCTGCATACGTCCGTCTTTTGTTTTGACACGGTATTTTACTGCAATAAGGGATTCACTGTATTTGGTAGCGATTCCGAAAACACCGGTAAGCCAACACCACAGCACCGCACCAGGGCCGCCAAGTGCAATGGCCGTTCCGACACCAATGATATTTCCCGTTCCGATAGTGGAAGCCAGAGCAGTTGTCAGAGCACCAAACTGGCTGACTTCGCCTTCGGAATTTGTGTCCTTGGTAACTGACAGGCGGATGGCAGTGCCGATCTTTCGCTGGATCACTCCGGTACGGATTGTCATAAAAATATGCGTTCCCAGAAGCAAAATGATCATCCACCAGCCCCACACCAGACTGTCTATCTGGTTTATTACATTTCCGATTGCATTCATCATAGAAATCTCCTCCCTTTCTCAAAGCGAAATTCCTGCAGAAATAACATAAGGGCGTACAGACACAGGAAAACATGTGCTGTACGCCCTTGTACGTTACGCTCTTTTGTTGTAGTTATTACGATGATTATACAGGAATCCGAAACAGGATGCAACTGAAAAAACAGAAATTACGCCGAAAATTTGTGGCAAGTGTTTGGTGATTTTCTCAAAGTTATCACGGCAAAGAGAGATGCAGGATATTTTTATGCTTCCGGGATTTTCTGAATGATCGTTCTGTTTATAACGACCAGGAATATAACTGATACGATCAGTGAGCAAATCTCAGCGATCGGGAATGACCACCATACTGCATGGAGTCCGCCGATAGAAGACAGAATATATGCTGCAGGTACCAGTACGACCAGCTGACGCATAATGGATACGATCATGCTGAAAATAGCTTTTCCAAGAGCCTGGAAAACAGTTCCTGCAATAATGCAGAACCATGCGATCAGATAATGGATTCCAATAATACGCAGGGCAGGAATTCCGATAGCAAGCATATCTTCAGATGCACTGAACAGTCCCAGGAGAGTCTTTGGTATAAACTCAAAGGCAAGGAAGCCGATGAAGGTAAAACAGAATGCGATAAACATGCTGACTTTGACAGTCTGGATCATACGTTTTCTATGACGTGCGCCGTAGTTATAGGCGATGATCGGTGTGATACCGTTATTGAGGCCAAATACAGGCATAAAGAAAAAGCTCTGCAGTTTAAAGTAAACGCCAAATACAGCGGTTGCTGTTACTGTAAAGTTTACCAGGATCAGGTTCATGGAATAGGTCATGACAGAGCTGATGGACTGCATGATAATGGATGGAATACCTACTGCATAAATATGACCGATAATCTGCGGCTCCGGGCGGAAGCCATGGAAACTGAGACGGACCTCATGATTAAATTTATGGTTGCAAAGCCCGGCAACGATACAGGCGATACACTGACCAATCACAGTAGCAACAGCAGCACCTGTTACGCCCATTTTCGGAGCACCAAGAAGACCAAAGATCAGGATCGGGTCAAGGATGATGTTGGTGATGGCACCGCATAACTGGGAGGTCATGCTGAAAATGGTTTTTCCGGTGGATGTAAGCAGTCGTTCAAAGAAGAACTGACCAAAAAGGCCAAAGGAAAAGATCATAACTGTGCTTAAGTATTCGATTCCGAATTTCATGATCTCAGGATCGGAACTGTGTAGCTGGCTGGCATAAAAAGGTTTTACTACAGTAAGTCCAAGAACCAGGAATACCAGATAGCTTAATGCGTAAAGAAAAGCTGCATTGCTGGCTGTGCGGTTGGCTTTGTCAAAATTCATTTCCCCAAGTGATTTGGAAAGCAGCGCGTTCATACCAACTCCGGTTCCGGCACCTACCGCAATAAGAAGTGTCTGCAGCGGGAAAGCCATGGAAACTGCAGTCAGTGCATTCTCGGACAGCATGGCTACAAAGACGCTGTCCACAATGTTGTATAAAGCCTGCACCAGCATGGAGATCATCATAGGCAGGGACATGTTCAGCACAAGCTTCCCTACGGGCATTGTGCCCATCTTGTTTTCTGCTATGGGAGCAGATGTACTTTTTTGATTCATACTTCCTCCGGTTTAGTGTTTGATAAATATTGGCTAAATAGTGCAGCGGACAAAGAATATCCGCTGCACTGTCTAATTGGATATATTAGCATGAAAATGGACAGCTTTCAATAGTGAAATAAGGTGTCCTGTGAAACAGGCATTTTTTCTTTCTGGAAATCAACTGCTGCAGAACGGTTCTGTGATGAAAAATAAGAGGCATTTTTAAGCATTAAAATGGTAATGTTTTTCTTGTGTACAGTGGAACATGAGAGTATAATAACATTACATTAATGCTTTGGAATAAGTGTAAAAGCTATAATAGGAAAATCGGCAAAGCAGACGAAAGTCTGTGACGCAAAGCTACAGGGCCTGTAAAATGGTAGCCAGTTGCATGAAATGGTGTGCGCTGTCTGTGGGACAGCGTTTTTTTTGACGATGTCATTTCATAAACATAACCATAATGATTTTAGCAGGAATTTAAGTTTGAAAAAATAGCAGGAGATAGAAGGAAAATGAAAGGAAAAAGAGTGATCGCAGGCATTCTGCTTGTGGGAATTTTAGCGGTCACCCTGACAGGGTGTAAAAATACAGACAGCAGTAAAAAAGAAACCGAAAAGCCGGTCATAACGCTTGGAAGTGACAATTATCCGCCATACAATTACCTGAATGAGGATGGTGTACCGACAGGTATAGATGTAGAACTGGCTACAGAAGCCTTCAAAAGAATAGGCTATCAGGTGAATGTTGTCCAGATTGACTGGGAAGAGAAAAAAGAACTGGTGGAGAGCAGAGAGATTGATTGTATCATGGGCTGCTTTTCCATGGAAGGACGCCTTGATGATTACCGTTGGGCAGGACCATACATAGCAAGCCGTCAGGTGGTAGCAGTAAACGAGAACAGCGATATTTATAAGCTGAGCGACCTGGAGGGAAAGAATCTTGCAGTCCAGTCTACAACCAAACCGGAAGGCATCTTTCTGAACCGTACGGATGAAAGAATCCCAAAGCTTGGAAATCTGATCAGTCTTGGTCACAGGGAACTGATCTATACGTTTCTGGGGAAAGGGTATGTGGATGCAGTTGCCGCACATGAGGAATCGATTGTCCAGTATATGAAAGATTATGATGCAAGCTTCCGTATCCTGGGAGAACCTCTGATGATCACCGGGATAGGAGTTGCTTTTGCAAAAAATGATGACAGAGGAATCTATGAGCAGTTGGAACAGACTCTGGAAGAAATGCGTCAGGATGGTACATCCCTGAAAATTATTGGAAAATATCTGGATGATCCGGAGAAATATCTGGAGGTGGATAATCTTGGATATTAAGAGAAAGACAAAAGAAAAACGAATCCAGCTGGTTGGTGGTCTGATTGGAATTTGTGTGGTTGTAGTTTCTCTGTTTTATTTTTTTTACGCGGAAAAAGCGGAAGCAGAGAAAAGAATGGTGGAGATTGTAAACTATGTCAAAGTGCAGTGCTCCACCTACACCCATTATAATGAGTCTTCGGAATCCAAAAGTCTTCTCCGTGCCATTGAAAGTGCCAGACAGATGAGTACAAATATTAACATGGAAACAGAAAACGGAGGTCAGTTAAGCCGGAATTTTCTGAAAGAAAATATTCAGACTCTCTGGGTGGATGGTATCCTTGTGCTGAATACAGAAGGAAAGACGGAATGTGAATACAGCATGGATGAATCTCTGAGCGATGAGATTACAGAGTATCTGCA
This sequence comes from Blautia schinkii, assembly GCF_013304825.1. Classification (GTDB taxonomy): domain Bacteria; phylum Bacillota; class Clostridia; order Lachnospirales; family Lachnospiraceae; genus Blautia_A; species Blautia_A schinkii_B. Next base: position 98,325 of record NZ_JAAWUO010000015.1, read on the forward strand.
AAAAGACATTATCATGGATTTTGCAGGATATGAAGAAAGAACTTATTCAGAACGGTTTACCAGGGGAGACGGGTCTCGTATTGACATTGCAGCCTGTGCCAGAAAAGATGCACCGGGTATCGTTGCAGTTTATTATTATACACCACCGGAATTTATCAGAAATTATACACTGACGATACAGGGTCTTTTAAATGGCTATAGTGTCCAGAAAGATGGAACGATTATTGTTGCCGACAATGGGATAGTTGTTGCCAGCAATGATGATAGCCTGTTGGGACAGAATACAGCCGACAACGAAGTTGTTCAGGCAATGAAAAAGCATACAGATAGTCAGCACATTTATCATTTGAAGAATGAAGGAACCGGATGTTATGGAATTATGCTGAAGCAGCGTGATTACTATATTTATGCGTATCTTCAGGATACGGAAGTATTCCATAATTTTCCATTAAGTGTGACAGGTGTCATTTTTCTTTATTTCCTGATATTCAGTATATTCCTGTTCTGGGGATACAAAACTAATCAGGCACATCAGAAACAGGAGCTGGAAAAAGAGGAAAAATATAAAGATGAGCTTCTGATAGCAGCAAAAAAGGCAGAGGCAGCCAATCGGGCGAAGACAGAATTTCTTCAAAGGATGAGTCATGATATCCGTACACCGATCAATGGAATCTGCGGCATGGTCGATATTGCTGACCATTATGCCGACGATGTGGAGAAACAGTCAGAATACAGGGGAAAAGTCAAATCGGCTTCTCATCTGTTGTTGGAAATGCTAAACGATGTTTTGGATATGAGTAAACTGGAGTCTGGAGAAGTGACGCTGGAAGAAATTTCCTTAAATCTGAGCTGTATTTTTGAGGAAGTACTTGTTGTGATCAAGCAGATGGCAGCAGAACGGAATATCCGTATCATTTGGGAAGAAAAAGAAATCATACACTGGAATCTTATTGGAAGTCCGAGTCATATGAAACGTATTCTGATGAACATCCTGTCAAATGCAGTGAAATATAACAAAGAAAATGGAGATATCTATATCAGTTGCAGGGAAATTGTGTCGGATCAGCCAGAAATGACGACGATAGAATTTACCTGCCGGGATACTGGAATCGGGATGACAGAAGCATTCCAGAAACAGATTTTTGAACCATTTGCACAGGAACACACAGGAAGCCGCACAAGATTTGCAGGAACAGGTCTGGGAATGCCGATCACAAAGAAGCTGATCGAGAAAATGGGTGGAACCATTACCTTTGAAAGTGAAGAAGGTGCAGGAACTACATTTGTGATCCGGGTTCCGTTCCGGATTGATACAGACAAGGGCTGCAGATCTGAAATCGAAGAAAAACCGGGAGTTTCTATCAGTGGACTGCGTATTCTTCTGGCAGAAGATAATGAGATGAACATGGAAATCGCAGAATTTGTGCTTCAGAATGAAGGTGCTGTCGTGACCAAAGCATGGAATGGACAGGAAGCTGTTGAAATATTTGGAAAAAGCAGACCTGATGAATTTGATGTGATTCTTATGGATATTATGATGCCGGTTATGAATGGTTATGAAGCAACAAAGAGAATCCGCTCTCTGGACAGAGAGGATGCAAAGGTGATTCCGATCATTGCAATGACAGCAAATGCGTTCACGGAGGACAGAATGAGAGCAAAAGAAGCAGGGATGAATGAACATATTGCCAAGCCCGTTGATGTGGAATTACTGGTAAAGGTAATTTATGAATGGGTGAATCGGTGAAAGACAATTTAAGAAAGGGAAGACGTAATGAAAAAGAAAAAATGGAACAGAGTTTTGTCTGTACTTTTGGCGATGATGACAGCTATATCACTTTTGTCAGGCTGTGGTGGTAAAAGTGTGGAAAAAGAAGATGCAGAAACGGTTACAGTGTATCTGTGGAGCACAAGCCTGTATGAGAAATATGCACCATATATCCAGGAACAGCTCCCGGATATCAACATTGAATTTGTAGTAGGCAATAATGACCTGGATTTTTATAAGTTTCTTAAGGAAAACGGTGGATTGCCGGACATTATAACCTGCTGTCGCTTTTCCCTACATGATGCCAATCCCCTGAAAGACAGTCTTATGGATCTTTCCACAACTAATGCGGCAGGCGCTGTCTATGATACATACCTCAACAATTTTATGAATGAGGATGGCAGCGTAAACTGGCTTCCTGTGTGTGCGGATGCACATGGATTTGTGGTTAATAAAGATCTTTTTGAAAAATATGATATTCCTCTTCCGACAGACTACGAAAGCTTTGTCTCTGCCTGCCAGGCATTTGAGAAAGTGGGTATCCGCGGGTTTACGGCAGATTATTATTATGATTATACCTGTATGGAAACACTGCAGGGGCTGTCAGCATCAGAGCTGTCTTCTGTGGACGGACGTAAGTGGCGCACCACCTACAGTGATCCGGATAATACAAAGAGGGAAGGTCTGGACAGTACAGTCTGGCCGGAGGCTTTTGAACGTATGGAACAGTTTATCCAGGATACAGGTCTGAGTCAGGACGATCTGGATATGAATTATGATGATATAGTTGAGATGTACCAAAGTGGTAAGCTTGCCATGTACTTCGGCAGCTCTGCCGGTGTAAAAATGTTTCAGGATCAGGGTATTGACACAACATTTCTTCCATTCTTTCAGGAAAACGGTGAAAAGTGGCTGATGACTACACCATATTTCCAGGTAGCCTTAAACCGTGATCTGACACAGGATGAGACACGTCGAAAGAAAGCAATGAAGGTACTGAATACAATGCTTTCAGGAGATGCACAGAACCGGATTATTAGTGATGGACAGGATCTGTTAAGCTACAGTCAGGATGTGGATATTCATCTTACGGAATATCTGAAAGATGTGAAATCTGTGATTGAAGAAAACCATATGTATATCCGCATTGCGTCAAATGATTTTTTCTCTGTTTCCAAGGATGTGGTTTCTAAGATGATCTCGGGAGAATACGATGCAGGGCAGGCCTATCAGTCATTTAATTCTCAGCTGCTTGAGGAGAAATCCTCTTCTGAGAGTATTGTACTGGATTCACAGAAGTCTTATTCCAACCGTTTTCATAGCAGTGGAGGAAATGCAGCATATTCTGTTATGGCAAACACTCTGCGTGGCATTTATGGGACGGATGTGCTGATCGCAACCGGAAACAGCTTTACGGGAAACGTGCTGAAAGCTGGTTATACGGAAAAAATGGCGGGAAGCATGATCATGCCAAACAGTTTTTCAGCTTACAGCAGCAAGATGAGCGGAGCCGAACTGAAAGAGACTGTGAAAAATTTTGTAGAAGGCTACCAGGGAGGCTTCATGCCGTTTAACCGTGGCTCTCTGCCTGTGGTCAGTGGCATTTCTGTGGAAGTCAAAGAAACAGAGGATGGTTATACATTGAGTAAAGTTACGAAGAACGGAAAAAAAGTTCAGGACAATGATACTTTTACAGTAATCTGTCTTGCGATACCAAAACACATGGAAGCTTATCCCGCAGATGATAATATTGTATTTGACGGAAAGGATACTTTTGTGAAAGATACCTGGACAGGATATATTTCAGATGGTGATGCCATTCTTGCAGAGCCTGAAGACTACATGACTCTGAGGTGAGAAGAATGGATATTAAGAATCATGATACAGACAGAAGGAAGCCTGTTATGAGAAAAGGATTCAGGATATCTGTCTTTATAGCTGTTTCTCTTGGAATTATTCTGATGGTTTTTCGATATTTCGGATTTGTGTCGAAAACTGTTTATGAGGAAAGTGTTTCTCATCTGACGGAGGTTTTTCATCAGTCTGATAATATGCTGAGGGAACTGGCAAATAAGAATCTGACCTATCTTCATATGTGGGGTGAGAATCTGCAGAATACATTCGGTGAAAACGAAATTCGTAATTACATCGAGAAAGCGCAGGAAGATGCCGGATTTTTGGATTTCTATTTTCTGTCAGCTGACGGGAACTATAAGATGGTAACAGGGGAAACAGGTTTCCTTGGATTACAGGAAAATATTGAAGAGGATATCCGGCAGGGAAATGATGTGATAACGAATGCAGCAGTTCCCGGAAAATCCCAGCTGCTTATTTTTGCCACTCCCAGGGCTCATGGAAGCTATCAGGGATTTGAATATGATGCGATCGCTATTGCCTATGAAAACGATGATATCGTAGATGTACTGGATATTTCTGCCTTCAATGGAAATGCAAAGAGCTATGTTGTTCATCCGGATGGCCGTGTTGTGGTCGATCATTCCTTTGAGTCATGGGGGAATACATATAATTTTCTGGGAGTTCTGAGAGAGCATTCCAATATGTCTGAAAAAGAGATCCTTGAACTTTCGGAAAAGTTTAAAGCGGGCCATACCGATGCGATGATGGTAAATCTGGATGGAAGAAATTATTATCTGGTCTATGAAAAATCGGATATTCAGGACTGGATGTTTCTGGGACTTGTAAAGGCAGATATCGTCAATGCCAGTATGAACAGCCTGCAGCGTAGTACGATAGTCCTTGTGGGGGCAGTCGTACTCTGTATTGCCGCCTTCCTTATCAGTCTTGTTATTCAAAAAAGCAGGACAAACCTTAAGAAAAAGGATACGGAGATCCTGTACAGAGATGAGCTGTTTCAAAAGCTTTCAATGAATGTGGATGACGTTTTCCTGATGCTGGATGCAAAAACATATCAGGCAGATTATGTCAGCCCAAATGCGGAAAAACTGTTGGGTGTTACGGTAGAACAGATATGCAAAGATGTTTGGACCCTGGGAAAACTAAATCCCGGGGAAGCTGATGATCTGGAGAAGAATCATCTGGAGGGAATCCAGGTTCATGAACAGAGGGAATGGGATTTCGAATATGTTCATCAGAAAACCGGGGAAAAACGCTGGTTTCATAATGTTGCAATGGGCAGCGAGGTAAACGGAAAAAAGAAATATATCCTGGTTCTGTCAGATCGTACCTCTGACAGAAAAATGAACCAGGCGCTTTCTGAGGCAGTCCGTGCTGCGGAGACTGCAAACAAGGCAAAGAGCACCTTCCTTTCCAATATGTCTCACGATATCCGGACACCAATGAATGCGATCATTGGTTTTACCACACTGGCTGTAAGCAATATTGATGATAAAGAAAGGGTAAGGAATTATCTGGGTAAGATCCTTTCCTCCAGTAATCATCTGCTCTCACTGATCAATGATATCCTGGATATGAGCCGTATTGAGAGCGGAAAGATCCATCTGGAAGAAACGGAAGTCAGTCTGTCAGAGGTTCTTCATGATCTGAAAACCATTATCAGCGGACAGATCCATGCGAAACAGCTGGAGCTTTACATGGATGTCATGGATGTTACCAATGAGGATGTTTATTGTGACAAGACACGACTGAATCAGGTGCTGCTGAATCTTTTGTCCAATGCGATCAAGTTTACTCCTGCAGGCGGAACTGTTTCTGTCCGGCTGAGAGAGTATCCGGGTACACAGAGAGGCTGTGAACTGTACGAAATCAGGGTAAAGGATAATGGAATCGGCATGAGTCAGAAATTTGTACAGAAGATCTTTTCTCCTTTCGAGAGAGAGCGGACTTCCACTGTAAGCAGGACTCAGGGTACAGGACTTGGCATGGCTATTACCAAGAACATCGTGGATATGATGGGCGGAACCATCGAGGTTCAGACAGAACAGGGAAAAGGTACGGAATTTATTATCCGTCTGTCATTACGGATTCAGCCTGAACATCATCGCACAGAGAAGATCGCAGAGCTGGAAGGTCTTAAGGCACTGGTTGTAGATGACGATTTCAATACCTGTGACAGTGTAACAAAGATGCTTGTAAAGGTTGGGATGCGTTCGGAATGGACACTTTCCGGCAGGGAGGCTGTTCTCCGTGCACGCCAGTCTGTGGAAATGGCAGATGCATTCCATGCTTATATCATCGACTGGCGTCTGCCGGATATGAATGGTATTGAGGTCACCCGCCAGATTCGTAGTCTTGGAGATGATACACCGATCATTATCCTGACTGCATATGACTGGTCAGATATCGAAGCGGAAGCCAGGGCAGCAGGGGTAACTGCATTCTGCTCGAAACCTATGTTTATGTCAGATATCAGAGAGACCTTGATGGCTGCGATCGGTCAGAAACAGGACAGACAGGAGGATTCGATTTTTCCGAAAGCAGGTTCAGACTTCAGAGGCAGATCCATACTGCTTGTGGAAGATAATGAACTGAACAGTGAAATTGCAGTGGAGATCCTTAATGAATATGGCTTCCTGGTTGATACCGCAGAAAATGGAGCAGAGGCAGTGGAGAAGATTAAAAATTCAATACCAGGTAATTATGATCTGGTGCTGATGGATGTGCAGATGCCTGTAATGAACGGATATGAAGCTACTCAGCAGATCCGTGCGTTGGATGATCCGGCACTGGCGGGAATTACCATCCTTGCCATGACGGCAAATGCCTTTGATGAAGACAGAAAGAAAGCACTGAAATGCGGTATGGATGGCTTCTTATCCAAGCCAATTGTTATAGAGGAATTGATTTCTGCTTTACAAGATAATCTGTATGAATAAAACCTAACATCCGGATGATCAGCAAATTGTAGAGGAATCCGTGAGAAGCTTTAATATAGAGTATCCCCATGCAAATATTGCAAGATTAATCTTAGCAGGAATATAGTGCCAGGGAACATGTATCAGCTTAAACGTCATATTGCAATGACAGAGGCTCTCAGTGGTATGTATGATAAAATGTACTATATTGAGCTGAGGGAAAATTTTATAAAAAGTATCTCGTCAACAGATCCAGTCCAGGAAGTATCCTATCAATCCATTATGCGTCAGATTACAGGGTATCTGATGCCAGTTATGATGAGTTTTGGAGAAAAGAACAATGTACAAAAGTAGAAAAAAATCAGTCATATTATGTGCAGTTATATTTGTGATCCTGGTAATTTGGATGATGTTGTCAGTACATTGCCGGGCTGCTGAGACGAATAATGATGAAAAGCTGTCACAGACGGCAGTACAAAATGAATCAACACAACAGAAGATTATCCGTGTCGGTTCATTTGAGGATACCTTCAATTATGTCGATAAAAACGGTATCAGACGAGGATTTGGCTATGAACTTATGCAGGCTCTGGCAGGCTATACCGGATGGAAATTTGAGTATGTGAAATGTGACTGGTCCAACTGTTTTGATAAGCTTGAAAACGGTGAGATTGATGTCATGGGAGATATCTCTTACACTGATGAACGTGCAGAAAAGATGCTTTTTTCAGAGGAACCAATGGGAGAGGAAAAATATATTCTTTATGCTGATTTGTCAGATATGGATATTGTGTCCTCTGATTTCAGGTCTCTGGATGGGAAACGTGCAGGTGTGCTATTAGGTACAGAGCCGGAAATTATGCTGACAGAGTGGGAGAATAAGAATGGTATACATACAGAGCATGTAAATGTGTACAATAATGATGATGTCGAAAAGAAATTAGCGAATCATGAGATAGACTGTTTTGTATCCTTGGAGGAATCTATCTGGTCTGAACAGGGAATATCATCTGTTACCAGTATTGGTAAATCAGGCATATATTTTGTAATAAACAAAGAGCGCAGCGATATCAAGACGGAGTTGGACCGGGCTATGCGTCAGTTGGAACAAGACAGTCCTTTTTTTCAGGCAGACCTGTATAAGAAGTATTTTACCCTTGACTATAATCAGATTCTTACAGGTGAAGAAAAATCCTGGCTGAAAGAACATGGTGACATCAGGATAGGATTTTTAAACAATGATCCGGCAATCTTTTGCATGGATGAAGAGACTGGAAAACTCACCGGTACGCTGGCAGAATATATCTCCTATGCCAAAGACTGTCTGGGAAATCAGATACTGGAATATAATATACGGACGTATGATAAATATGACGAAATGCTTCAGGCACTGCAGGATCGTGAGATTGACATGATTTTTTATGCCGGCAGAAATCCCGATTTTGTAGAAGAAAAAGGATGTGCACTTACAAATACAGCCTGGACCTACAGTCTGATGGCAGTAACTGATGAGAAAAATTTTGACGAAAATGATGTGTATACAGTAGCTGTGCCCAAGGAAAAAGATGCCTTAAAACAGCATATTGCTTTCAGTTATCCCCAATGGAAGCTTGTAGATTATGATTCGCTTGATGATGCGGCAGATATGGTCATTAATGAAAAAGCAGATTGTTTCCTCATGGGAGCAAGTCAGGCGATGATATATGATAACGATCAGAATTTCAAGAGTGTTCCGCTTACAAAAACAATGGAGGCATGTTTTGCAGTAAGAGGTGGAGAAGCAGCTCTTTTGTCGATACTGAATAAAACTTTGAAGACCATGCCGTCTGATATGCTTACAAGTGCACTTGCTATCTATGACAGTACAGCAGATAAGGTGACATTTTTTGATTTTGTAAAAGACAATATGCTTGTTTTTTTTGTCACAGCCGGGTTTTTTGCACTCAGCATAATTGGCATTATCCTTATATTTTTAAGAAGGGCAAGAAAAGCTGAAGCTGTTGCAAAGCTTGCGGCAAATGACACACAAAAGCTCAATGATAAGCTGGAGATTGCTCTGAAAAAAGCAGAGAATGCCAGTCTTGCCAAGACCAATTTCCTGAATAACATGTCTCATGATATTCGCACACCAATGAATGTTATACTGGGATATAATCAGTTGATGAAGGAAGATCTGACAGATTCGAAGCTGCTTGATTACCAGAAAAAAATAGAGCAGTCAGGAAAGCTTTTGTTATCCATTATCAACAATGTTCTTGATATGGCTCGCATTGAGAGCGGAAAGATGGAAATTGATGAGAATATTGAAAGAATGGGTGATATACTGGAAGAAATTTGTGGAGTGTTCGAATCTGTCGCAAAAGAAAAAAACATACAAATTAAGAGTGAAATATGCGTAACACATAAGAATGTAGTGTGTGATGGAACAAAAGTCAGAGAAATTGTGATCAATCTTGTAAGCAATGCACTCAAATATACTCCGGATGGTGGAATTGTGACGATTAAAGTACATGAGCTTCCGGGAGATAAAGAGGGGTATGTAAAGATAAAAACAGAAGTGGCTGACACGGGGATTGGTATGAGCAAAGATTATATCCCAACCATATTTGATTCATTTAGTCGTGAACGTAGCACGACAATTGGAAAAATCGGCGGGACAGGACTTGGTATGTCTATCGTGAAGCGAATGGTCGATATGATGGGTGGAACGATTGAAGTGAACAGTGAACTTGGAAAGGGAAGTTGCTTTACTGTGATTCTTCAACACAGACTTGCTGATGATAGATATTATGAGAAAAAATCAAGTCCAAAACAAGCTGTATCAAAAGCAGTGTTAAAGGGAAAACGAATTTTATTTGCAGAGGATAATGATCTGAATGCAGAGATTACAACAACTATTTTAGAGAATGAAGGGCTGCTGGCTGACCGGGTGGCAGATGGTGTACAATGTGTGGACAAGATTGATCGGATGCCTGCCGGGACATATGATCTGATTCTTATGGATATTCAGATGCCGAATATGGATGGATATCAGGCAACAAAACTGATCCGTCAGTTTGCTGATAAAGAAAAGGCTGATATTCCAATTATTGCAATGACAGCAAATGCATTTGAAGAGGATAAGAGAAATGCACTTGCAGCAGGAATGAATGGTCATATGGCAAAGCCAATTCACGTTGATAAGCTGTTACTTACCTTGGCGGAAAGTATAAGGGAACAAGAAAAGGAAAGATAAAAATGCAGTTGAGTTTGTTCCTTTTTGAGTAAAATATTAAAACATTGTGAAAGAATTCTATTGTTATATGATTTCGTAAGTGATATACTTAAACACAAGAAGAAACCGTGTGAAATTACAGAGTGCTTTTTGCACGGTTTTTTTACATACGGAAGTTAGTTACTACTAACAAAAGAGCCGGTATGAAAGATTATAGCATAATAGATTTTAGGAAATATAATCAACAAGATATAGAACTGTAACTATACTGCCAAAAAAGATTACCATTGTCATATATATGAAGTATATATTCGTTTACAAAGAAAGGAAAAAGTAATGCAAATGAATATTTTTGAAGGTATACTGATTCCGTTTGCTGGAACAACGCTAGGTGCGGCATGTGTTTTTTTTATGAGAAAAACACTTAGTAAATCAGTGCAACGTGCACTTGCAGGATTTGCAGCAGGCATAATGGTTGCTGCTTCAATCTGGAGTCTTCTGATTCCGGCTATCAAACAATCTGAGGATATGGGAACATTATCATTTGTTCCGGCAGCTGTTGGGTTCTGGATTGGCATATTGTTTTTACTTGCACTCGATCATTTGATTCCTCATCTTCATGTTGGAAGTGATCAGGCAGAAGGACCAAAAAGCAAGCTTGGCCGTACTACAATGATGGTGCTGGCAGTCACACTGCATAACATCCCTGAAGGTATGGCAGTCGGTGTAATGTATGCAGGATTTCTTGCTGAAAATGCACAGATTACAGCAACAAGTGCTCTCGCTTTATCAATTGGAATTGCCATTCAGAATTTTCCTGAAGGAGCAATTATATCCATGCCGCTTAGGGCAGAGGGAGAAAGTAAGGGAAAGGCATTTCTCGGAGGTGTACTTTCAGGAGTGGTTGAACCGATTGGAGCAGTACTGACGATTATTGCTGCACAGTTGGTAATCCCGGCATTACCTTATTTACTGAGTTTTGCAGCAGGAGCCATGTTATATGTCGTGGTTGAAGAATTAATTCCAGAAATGTCGCAGGGACAGCACTCGAATATTGGTACGCTTTTCTTTGCACTTGGATTTAGCTTGATGATGATCCTGGATGTAGCACTGGGGTGACAGGAGCAAACTGATTTTTATGAGAACTCGCATATACCATATCAGAAAGTACAGGATCTGCATTTGTGGCAACTATGCCATCTTGTCATGGTGGCGCCGATTGCAGATGCATATTATAAATCAGACTGTCCGGGAAAAAACAAGGATTTTGCAGATATCAGAAGCCAGCCAGAAGGCTGGAAAATCGGCTAAGGAGGAAGGACAAAATTATTTGGTATGGTTATGCAGAAAGGAAAACAAATCAGAAGAGTGCCAGGTCGATTTGATTAATGCTGTAAAACAGCCAGATGCAGATCTGAGCAGTTATGATCCCATCTTTGAAAGTTGTAAGGTAACAAAGCGGCTACAAACCCAGTAAATATGGGCATTGTAGCCGTTTTTCTCTTTGCAGTGATATGTACTATATTTTTCTTATTTTAATTTTATCTGTTTTGTATCCTTGATGAGAGTTCGCATATCTGCTTTAGTAATAAATTCGTAATCCGTTCTAAAACCAAATGTTTTATGTAATGCATCAGTTAATTCGGTTCTTGTATAAGAGGGAATATATCCACTCGCTTTACTTAGAAGTGTCACTTGCATAGAACGTAAAGTTTCCAGTATCTGCTCCGTTGTATAAATATTTCCGAGTTTCTTTTCCAGTAAACGGTAGAGTAGAAGGCTGATATAGCAAGTCATGAAATGAGCGGGGCTGTCCACTGAGAGGACGGCGGTTAGTCACTGCCTCCTACTCAATTTTTAACAGGAAATATTAAAGTTCAAGTGAATCTTCTGCATCAACCCACATCTGTAAATTTCCATCAAGATATAATCTTGCATATTCCAGTGGTTCGTCAATAGCAAGTGTATTTAATGCACAGTCTGATCCAGGCGTGGTTTTTAAGTCCTTCTCAGCTTCCCAGCAGTCAATGCGAAGCATATAGCCGGCACTGGTATAAACATCAATACTGTTGCATTGTGGATTATATTCTGCAAATATTGTTCTCATCGTATCTTATCTCCTTATCGATCAATAAATCATCAGTTACAAAAATCAGAAGCATTTCAATCAGTTCACCATGTCACTTTTATTTTGTGTTATACTGTTTTATATGATTTTCTTGCCCTTGTATTTTCCCTTATCAGAGTTTGTAAACACTGGCGGGACGATATAACACAAGGGAAACAATAAGGGAAAGCTCACCTGCGACAAATCCAGTGTTTTCAAGGGTTTACAGAGAATTTAATAACAAAATATAACAGTTATTAAATCTCTTAAAACAGGTGAAATCTCAATCGGAATTTATCAGAAAATGAGGAATAGTTGAAATGGAGGCGCTATAATAACATGAAGATTGAAGGGAACCAGAAAGAACTGGATGCAATGGTAGAATTTCATAAGGGAAACCGTGTCGAGGGACTGAGACTGCAAGAAGAATTTGCAGCGGAATTTCGTAAGGAGTATAAAGACAAAGATCACTGTCCTTGCCTGAAAGTCTGTCGTTATCACGGAAACTGTAAGGAATGTGTAGCAATCCACAGAGCGCATCAGGAACATGTTCCTAATTGTATGCGACCATTG
>NZ_JAAWUO010000016.1 GCF_013304825.1 Blautia schinkii
AGTCTTACCAGACTGGATTCCCACCAGTTATATATTTGGCACCGAACTGGCGCACACCTCCTGCACACATATTATAATGGGAGTACGCATAAATCAATCGACTAGCAGTAGAATTGCAGAATATTAGCACAAATATATCAAATAATCTCCCCATTATAATTATTTCTGTGAAGTTATATTCGGATATTTTTTAAGCCATACTATGGAATAATTAAATCTGTGTAACTTATAACCATGGCAGAAAAAACAACCTTCCGGAACTTAGAAAAGGTCACCTGATATGGAATTGTAATTTGATTCTTCTTTGAACCCTTACAAATGCAGAAGCTGAACAAATAGGATTTTTCTTCCTACCTGTTCAGCTCTTTGTTTACCTGTAAATCAATTCATTTAACACAATCTCTTCCGCCATATTACGAATACCATTTATCGCTCTGACCCATTTCATCTGATCACGAACTTTCAATTCTTCCGTAATGCCCTGCCTATCCATCATCTGACGCACAAGAATATCCATTCTCTCCTGTGCTTCATCGTCCACAGTATTCAGATGTTCTGTCAGTCTGTCTTCCAGCATATACAGTGAATACATTGCCGGACGATACTCTTTCAGATATGTTTTCCGCATCATTCCATATTTCCCATAATGCGGTTCTTCATCTGTACTGACAAGATTCGGATAGTAAATTCCGTCTGCGCCAAGTGTGTAGGTTCCACCCATTTTTTCAAATGTACTTTTCATGTGTTATTCCTCCTTGAAATCAGCGATGTCCTTAGATCATCGCATAATATTTCAGGGCAGCCTTGATAGCATCTTCTTTCTCTTTCGGGCATTTCGGAACTCTTGCATTTTCTGATTTTGGAAGATTATAGTTTTCTCCCACTTCAATTCCACATTTGCGTTTTACCTGAGAAATATATAAACTTGAAACCTTCAAGCCAAATTCTTTCAGCACATAATCTTTGATTTCCTGATAGGTTGCTTTCAACTCGGCACTGGTGGCATCCAGCTCGTCCAGGTCTAAGTCGATCTCTATCGTGTCATCTGGTTTTTGTTGGGACAAAAGAACAACCGTCTCAACTGTATTACCACTTTCCCACAAAATCTAACCTTGACGATACCATCCACAAATATCATTTAGCGAACGTGCATCTCTTATTATATTTATTTCAGATGAATAATAACCTGCATCCATTAATGAATCCTAAACTCATCCAAAATAACAGCCGCCTGCTCATAATTTAAATTGATCAATATTTCAAGTATATCTTCATATGCTTCAATAAGTTCTTGATCCTGTTTAATTTTATCACTATATGTAATAAAGGATTTAAGGATAATCAACTGTACTATTGCTTCTTGTTCTCTTATTGATTTTTTAAATTTATTTACCTCAGATTTTGCATTTTGAAAGCTATTTCTAATAGAAATTAATATTTCTGGCAGCAATTCATCCATATGCATTTGGTAAATCGTTCTCAACAGTTCCTTTATGTGATATTTTCCATACTTTGTAAATTGCTTATTCAAAAATTGCTTATCTACGTATGAATAATTTGTTTTGATTTTACTCCAGTCTCCCGTGCAATATCTCGTTACAGAAAGCATAAGAGATTTATATAACTGTATTCGAACATACTCCTCATCAATGTCATTTACTTTTTTCTCAATATATAGAATTTTCTTTTTACATATATTTCTTCTTTTTGAGTCAACATATGAGTCAAAAAATTCACATAAAAAATTGCCAAAGATATCTTGATAGAACTCAATTGTATCTGTTGTAAATTTTGTAAAATCAATCTCTTCAAATAATATATCGATTGCCATTTTTGCATCATCTTGGGTTTGAATCATTTCCCGCTGAAACAGCTCTATGATTTCATGTTCTTGGTAAACATCAAAAATTTCGTGAGCATTATAATTTCTTTTAGTATATTTCCAAATATCAATCACACATAGCAAAATTTCATGAATAACTATTCTAAAAGATTCATTCGTAAAATTTAGGCCGCAATTTGCAACATAGCATATTGTAGATATATCATAGTTACTCATATCAAAAACATCTATCTCTAAAGATTCTTCCTGCAGCAGATACCTATCTATTATCTCCTCTTCGCGACTAGTATAACAATTTCCATCATCATCTTTGATATAACGATCTATTCCTGACAACTTAGGTTGCATATTAGGATTAAATATAAACTCCTTATCTTTCTTACTCACTTTCAAATAATTAGCATTATATTTTTGATGTTCCATCTGATCTTCAGATAATTTAATAATTGTATTAAATACCGCTTGTGCCAAAGTCTCGTGATTAGCTAAATATCTCTTCACGTATTTAGCCATTTCATCAATAACACCATGTTGCCCCTTATACATCAAACAATCCAACACAATTTTCTTTATTTTATTTTTTATCCCAATAGCAACGTCATTTTCCAATTGATTCAATAAAACTGGCATAAGTGCAATATCTGCCAAAAAGCTTCCATTAGAAAACAATTTCTCTATTCCGTTAATCCATATTGTGCAAAACTTTTCCCTTTTCTCATTTTCTAATTCTTGATGATTTATTGCACTAGCAATTAAAAGTATCAAAAGATTTTCATATTGAAATGCCATATCAGTATCCTTCATCAATTCTAAAATAACTTTAATTGCATCAAGAGTTGATGGCAAGTCAATCTGCCCAGACACCATATTATCATTACACTTTTTAATCGCCGCATTTAATCTCTGCTTAGGTTTATTGAATTCTTCTTGTCTTAGAACAATTTTTTCTGCTTCCCCTGATATTTGGGGTTCTAACATAATTATATTGTCGGTTATCTTGGTTGCTTTTGCACCACGCATATCCATTTTTTGAATCTGTAAATAGTCCTGTGCATTTTCTGCATCATTTTTTATAATTGAATATAAATAATCAAGAATTCCATAGCATTTATCCTGAACCATTGAATCAAAATATATCTGTGTATGAGATACATATTCTTGTATACTCAAATCACATTTTTTATCCAACTCATATCTATCTTTAAGCTCAGGTATCCCCATGGTCTTAAGAATTTGCCTTTCGAGCAACTCTTTTGTCGGATTTTTTTTGTACAACATATATCTTGTGGTATCCCAATGAACAAGTTCTATGCTTGTAGCCAAATCCAAAGCATAACCCGGTAATTCGTTTTCAAAGTGCATTCCTATACTCTCAATGATTGTAAGCAATACTATATTATTTGATTTTGAATAAATAGTTTCTTTGACATAATTTGCAAATGCAACAGTGAATTCATGATCCTTTTTACAAATCTCCAAACTGCTTATTATAGCCTCTTTAAGACAAAAAATAACATCTCCTATTAAGGTAGGTACATTGTGATCTCTACTCCCTGCAAGCCACATGTTTCCATTTCCCCAATATTCCTTTATTGCATTACTCTCACTAATTTTTACTTTGATTTTTATTACATATTCAGGATTATTAGTTGCATATTCTAATATTACCCTATTTATAAATTGAATTGCCCAATGAAATCCCACTTTAAAATTCAATCGAAACAGATTCCATAAAAATGCATTCTCGTACACTGTTCTATATAAATAATTATAATGTTCAGCTTTCTCACTTAATCCATATTCAAAACCCTTAGACAGTCTATCGGCTCTATAGAAATCAAATTCCTCTGCATCTACTTTTCCACGTAACCATAGTATATCAGCTATCGAACACAATTCGCTTGCTAATCCAGTTACCAAAGCAGGATAAGCATTCTTCAATGTCCATTCCATAATATCTTCTGACTTACGCATACTTTTTCTATTTCCATTAATATAATTATTAATCAATGTATTAAAAAACTTTTTTAACCACTCTTCTGAGTTATCTGCCATTCGATAAAGTGCTTCCAAGCAAGACGATATTTCATCTATGATTTTATAATAGTTTTCTTGCTCAGATTCCTGCAACGAATATTCCACATAATATTCCATCATAGCGCATGCATCTGAAGCAATAACTGCCACTTTATCTTCTTGTTTCGCATAATCCAAGCATAACTTAACTATATCATCTCTTCCGATTATATTTTTCTTATATATTTCTTCGTTTTTCAAAAGTCGAATAATACATGGTCTTCCATTACCAATTGGGGACAATTTCATTTGTGGTGATTCTTGTCTAATATGTAATAACTCACCTTCAAATGCGAACAAATTAATATTCTTCACAAAGTCGAACAACATGCCTTGTTCCAGAATCTCCGACCCTTGTTCTTCGAAATAATTATCACAAAACCTTGACTTAACAATTCCAATTTCTGTTTGCCTTTTCCAACTTTGCGGAATCTCATCAGAAAAAGTAAGGCTATATAAAAACTTATCTCTATTTACCTGTATAAACATTTTATTTGAAATCCAAATCTGATACCGTCTATACACACATCGCCCAAGATTTTCTATTTCATCATAGAAGGTCTTATACTTCCCTTTGCACAAATCAAAAGCTTTATCAAAATAATGTTCAAAGCAAATATCTTCGAAAATATCATATTTCAGTCTAATATAATCTCCTTGTTGAGCAATTACACCTTCTGAAAGCAATGCATGCATTATGTCTCTATCTATATCGTCCTTATGAATACCCAACATAAATTTTCTAGCTCTTTCAAACACAATCTTCTCAACAGTTTCAATAACTTTGTTACTGAGTATGCCATACATTCGAGATTTTTCCTCCAAACATATTATGTTTTTCCAAATATATTCTCTTAGAGAATTTTCATCACCTATATTATCAATATCCATCGAATTACTAACTATCAAGTTTATATAAAAGGGCGATTTTAATAAATCAACATATGAATTTGTTTTATACATTTTATGAATAATCGGATATTGCTTCATAAGCAATGCAAGTTCATCTTCTGTTATATCGCCAACTTCATAAATTTTTATTGAAAAATTTGTTTCCAGTTTAATAAAAGCATTTTTATCACTCGTTCTACAAGATGTTACTATGTACACATTTTGATATTCTGCCGCCATATCATACAAATACTGTAATAATTCAAATTTTGTTTCGGCACAGTCCGCAATAAACTCGAGAGCATCAATAAAGAATATTAATTTCTTTCCATTAATACACTCTAAAACGTCTTGGATACAGCAACCCCAAATGTCGTCAATATGACTTTCTTCCAAAAATCTTTCAGCACGAGCATATAAAACCAATTTTTCATTTTCAACATATTTTTTGCATAAAACAGATTTACCGCTACCAGCTCCACCTTGTATTGAAATATATCGCTCATTGTCTTTTGTTATTTTTTCAAGAAATTCATTTCTATCGATTTCATACTCTCCGTTAATCAATCCTTCAATATTTTTCAACCCTGAATTACTAAGTTCCAATGCACCTTTAAATTTTCTGATATTAATATTAAAGTTCTCATACTCATCCTTTAATACCTTGTATAATTTCTTCTGAAAATTAAGATCATTTTGTGCTTTAGTTATAATATCATTTGTAGTAATCAAATTATCTTTAATAGTAAATGAAATACTCCCAATTTGATTATCCCCACTATACTCTCTCACCTTATCAATACTATTATTACTAAGTACAAAAAATACAATATTCTTTAAGTCCGAGCATTTTTTATCTTTTGAATCCCTTATCTTTTCCAATGTAGTTTTTATTTTTGTTGGTACATCTTGTACAGTACTTACCTGCACTAAAAGTTCTCTGTTTTCTGATATCAAATCTACATATGGATAAGTTGCCGTCTCGTCATTCAGATTACTAAACTTCTGTCCGAACCATACATTACATACCTCAATCGCAAATAACTCAAACATTTTTGCAGCATCAAATAATCCGTTTTTATTTGCCATTTTGATTTTTTCATCATATGAAGACATATATTCAATTATGAAACCCATTCTTTCGTTTGAATTCAACATATATTCAATGCTCCTTATCCGTTAGTTTCTTTTAAAATATTTACCTGAGTTCATTCTCAATTTCTTCTATCGTTGGCATAGAAGCTCTATATTCCACAGGCAATAAATTTGACAACTTATACTCAGATATTCCTATCGGTTCTTTTGAACTATTTACCGCATATTTTGCAAGGATATTATTTTTGCTTTTGCATATAATCAGACCAATTGTTTTTGCATCAAAATCTGTCTTGACCAAATCATCCACAATATTCACATATGTACCAATCTGTCCAATGTCTTGACAACTGAACCACTATACTCGATGTAAAAGCTACTATTTTAACTTCAACAACAACGTAACAATGCAAATACAGATGATAAAATAAAAGATCTATTTTTTCCTCTGTTCCTTCAATCGGTATTGTATATTCTCTTCCAACAAAAGCAAACCCTTTTCCAAGTTCCATAAGAAATTTTGTGATGTTGTCCATCAATGCGTCTTTTAACTCTTTCTCACTATAATCTTCTCTGATTGCTACGAAGTCAAAATTATATGGATCCTTTGTTATTTCCTGTGCAAGGTCGCTTTGTGGTTCAGGCAATGCGTATTCAAAGTTTGAAATTGCATTTCCCTGACGCTCATATAAATCGGTATCAAGAAAATTTAAAAGTACTGCCCTTGACCAATTATTTAAAATCGTTTTCTTCACAAAAAATATTGATTTTTCCCTGTCCAATTTACATTTATCAATGATAGCTCTATGATGTCCCCACGGAATCGAAAACAATTCTTTATCCGATAAATCTCCCACAAGTTGTGGAACATTTATTGAATCCTCTTTGCTCTTCAATTCTTCCACAAATTGTGGAAGAATTGGATCACTGTACAATTCATAAAATTTCTTCATATATCTGAGATTCGAACTTGATAAGCCTTGAACCCCTGGCAAAATTGTTCTCATATCTTTACTTAAATTAACAAAAAATCCACTGCCCACTTACTTTCAGCCGACTTTTCTACAATATCTCTTCCTATAGACCAATAGAAACCAATCATTTCCTGATTAACAGAAACAGATGCCTTAATCTGTCTCTGTTTATAGCGTTTTCCTATGTCCTCAATCCACTTCCTATACTCTTCATCCATTTTTATAAGTTGATTCATGTAAACCCCTTTCAGAATTCTGTTTTTTCCCACATCTCTTTATAGGCATTGACATAAAAATTTATACATCCAGGATATGTGTATACAAATCTTCTGCACAACTTTTTATACAATTCCAGCATACTCGCATCATCTGCGAAATCTAATAAGTAATCGAGACAATGAGACAATTCTTCTGATACCTCTCTGTTGCACAATTCCTCCACTATGGGTAAGTATATTTCATATGCCTGCTGTCTAATCTTGTTGAGCTCAATTACCGCGCTAAATATATCATTTCCCATTCCATTTGACCTCCAAATAACTGATATAATTTCTTCAATAGTTATTATAATCAAAGCTCACAGTAAATAACATATAAATAACGCTCATATTAAATCACCCCAAAATGTTTTAATGCATCCTTTATCGCTTCTACTTTCTCCGCCGTCGGATGCCTTCTCGGCTGTTTCAACTCTTCTACCATATTAGGTGCATCATACATCGGCAATCCTAAATTTCTTTTTACCTCTGCGATATATGCCGTATGTACTTTGAAGCCATATTTTTCTTCAATATATTCTTGTATCATTTTATATGTAACCCTTGGAGCCGGCTGATATTGCTTTGCCCGCTCCGCAATTTTATCTAAAGGTACCTTTTCTTCACCTTCTCCAAATTCAACTTTCACATCTATATGGCTATCTGGTGACTTGTGGGACAAGAGCACGATGCTTTCAACATGTTCTTCATTGGATAGGGAATCATCATCGCCCTGCTGATATGATTCTAATGGCTCTATTTCAAGCGTATCAACGATTTCATCACCTATCTTCATAGGAATCTTGAACTGTACAGACTTGACCCATCTGCCGTCTTCCTGCTTCTCTGTGAATATCTCGATTTTCTCAATCATCATCTTTGCAAGAATCTTTTTCTGTTCATCCGTCAGACTGTCAATATTCTGTATAAACTCTTCTGCAATACGTTTATATACCTCTGCTGATAGATTTACACCTTGTGCATTATCAATCTTCATCTCAACGTTATACAGCAAATTATCTGTATTTGCTATCTGCTCATTGATTTCTGATAAATGTGCCCTGTATGACTTCATCAGGTCATCATATAAATCATCATCAATATCAAGGTCATTGATTCTGCGTAACTGCTTTTCCTTCTTTGCAAACAGCTTCTCACGCTCTTTCTCAATACGCTCCTTTTCTGCCTGCAAATCATCAATATTGCTGCGAGAACCCATCTTTTCTTCAAACATACCTTTGAGTTCTGAATTGTCTATCGTGAATTTCAATATCTGCATGATTTCTGTATTCACTTCATCCTGTCTGATATGCTTCTTGTAGTCGCATAAGTGCCCTGATACCATTTTTCTGTTCTTGCAGATGTAATACCACATATCTGTGTAAAATTCATCAGAACCCTTCTTTTTCTTGCGATTCACTACACCGTACATCGGTGCACCACAGACAGGACATCTCAGCAATCCAGATAATATATGTTCGTGCATCAGACTATGTGTCTTCTCACGCTTAAAAGCGTTCTTTGCACGTTTCACCTGTACCCTGTACCATGTGTCTTCGTCAATGATAGCTTCGTGCTGACCATCATACAGCTTGTAATCATCTTTATCCTGTTTCACCACATGGAACTCATTCCTTGTACCTTCGATTTTCTCCGTCTTCCTGCGTCCATACGCAATCTTTCCAGCGTACACAGGATTATCCAGAACGCCTTTTACAAAATGAGCACTTATCAGTGGCACTGTACCGTTCTGACGTACAGTCTTTGTATATCCGTTCTCATTGAGCCATTTTGCCACAGCTCCAACACCCATACCGCCTAAATACTTCTTGTATATCAATTTTATCAGCTCTGCTTCTGCGTCATTGATAACAAGCATCTTTGACTTCTGACCGTCCACAGGCACCAATTTATAGCCGTATGGTGCAAAACCACCGTTCCATAAACCGTCACGTGCTTTTTGCTGCCTTCCTGCCATCGTCTGCTCCTGTATGTTGGAACGCTCTATCTCTGCAACAGATGCCAGTACACTGATTATCAGTTTTCCTGATGCTCCTGCACTATCAATGCCATCTTCTACGCATAAAAGATTTACTCCGTAATCTTCCATGTATTGCAATGAATTAAGCGTATCAGCCGCATTACGTCCAAATCTCGACAATTTGAATACAAGCACATAATCAACATCATCCTTGCTACTCTTGATGTCTTGTAACATCTTTTTGAACTCTGGACGACCTGTAATATTCTTACCGCTTCGTCCCTCGTCACTGTATTCACCTACTACTTTCATACCTCTGTGAGCCGCTTCTCGTCTCAATCGCTCTTTCTGAGCTTCCAGACTGTATCCATCGACCTGAACTTCTGTGGAAACACGTGTGTATATATAACAATTCATCTTTTTCCTTGCCATGTCCCTACCCGCTTTCTTGATTTTCAATTTTCATCGTGCTTCCATTATATATCATTGATATATTTCTTTCAACATTTATCTACATGATTGCCAAGTATATTAAAAAAGTGAGCTTAACACCCACTTTTTACAATACATCATATTTGACACCGTATGACCTCACCACGCACGTTTTATATAAAAACACACAATCTTACGGAAAACACATTTCACACCCCTTCACGAGGTCATACAGTGCATAAAACGCTATATTTTACTTTTCCAACTGCTGATACTCTTTAATAAGCCTGTCAAGAGTTGGTCTTGAAATATTTAATTCCTCAGCCAGCTCTTTTTTCGTGTATTCTCTACGCAAATATCTATCATAATATTTGCCGAAATCTTTCACCCGTACAGCCTTACGACCTTTGTATGCTCCTCTCTGCTTTGCAAGAGCGATACCCTCACGCTGTCTTTCCAGAATGTTCTCACGCTCAAACTCATTGATTGCAGCAATCATTGTGAGCATCAATTTTCCTGTGGCAGTCGATGTATCAAGATTCTCTTTCAATGATACAAGATGTATATTCTTCTCTTTGAATCTCTCAACCAGTTCCAGCAAATCCTTTGTACTACGTGCAAGCCTGCTGAAATCTTTGACATACACTGTATCACCTTCACGAGCAAACTCTAATAATCGTTGCAGCTCTGGTCTGTTCATATCTTTTCCAGATACTTTTTCAACAAACCACTTTTCAATATCATATTTTTTCAATGCTTCGACCTGTCTGGCTTCGTTCTGGTCAGCCGAACTGACACGTACATATGCAATTTTCATCTTAAAATCTCCTTTCGTGTAAAAATAGAGAGTATTTATATTACTATTTGTAAATAAATTCGATTATAACTCTATTTTTACACATATTATCCAATAATACAACCCATCACAATAAATTTAAAATAGGGTACGCTCTATTTTTACACGTAATACAAGAAAAAACACTCCCATATAAGGGAGTGTCTTCCTTCACTTACTTCTATCAAATTCATCCTGTTGCTCATCTGTATCAAAATACACACCTTGCTTAATCTGTTCACGCTTCGTTCTAATTTCATCAACTTGCATCTGATATTTTTGATTCAAAGAATCAGAATTTCTATCAATAATACCAATAAACTTATTCGCATAACGTTGTCCTTCTGCGGTCATGGATTCTTTCAAAATATTCAGAACGTGTTTCGCAATATCAACAGGTGATTTATAAGATTCTGCATCTGCAATCAGTGTATCAATCGCATTTGCTTTTTTATCAAGCTCTGCATCTCTCTGATTGAGTTTTGTTTCTTTCGTTTCATTCTCAAGTTTCTGTTTTTCAACTTCCGCTTCTTTCGTCTCATTTACAAGTTTCTGAGCCTCAAGAGCATCTTCCTTGACCTGAAATGCAGCTTCATCCTCTTCCTGCTTCTTTTTCCTTTCATCCAAATCCAACTTAACATCGTCAAGAGCAGTTTCACGCAATGAAATAGTTTCTAATCGCAAATCCATTTCATCTTGTGATTTTTTCAGTTCCTCTTTTTCAGTTGCAAGATTCTCTTTTTCAGTCTTGATTTTCTGTTTATCTGCTTCAATGGATTTCACTTTTTTATCGAAAAGTGTTTGCAATTCATATAAATCATTTTCATCTTCTGCATCTAATAAAGTCTGCAATGCTTTCACTGTATCCTCTCGCACAAGCTTAATATTTTTCTGCTGTGCATCCAAACTTTTTTCTTTTCGCTCTAATGCAAAAGATTCTATTTGCTGTGCAATAACAGAATCAATAATTGAATCTGTATCTTCTCTATTTTTTTGAGCGTCTTCTTCATTCGCAAGTTTCTGTTTTTCATTTGCCTTCTTGACTTCTTCAACATCCTGTCTTTCAGCAGCCAACAATCTAAATTCTCCGACAGTAGAATGTTTTCTATGCTCACCTGAATCCGGTGCTCTTTGAATCGCTTCGTAACCATATTCAAGTGCATCCGCAACCATTTCTTCTGCAATGATTTCTTTAAATCTTTCATGTAACTGCGTGATTCCATATTCTTTGTCAGGAGTTTTTTCAAACCCCATTTGTTTCAATGCTGTTACACTTCCAACTCTCGCATCCATTCCTTTTTCATAGCCTGTTGCTCTCAAAACATATGCAATATGACCATGACCTGTTCCGCATGGTTCATCACCATGATAGTCAGCACGAATGACAACAAGATGTTCAGGGTCTAAGTTTGCAATTCTGTCAACGGCACGATGTAAAATTCTTTTAGTTCTTTCTGTATTTTCACTTTTGTTCAAGTGTGCAAGTGCGTATTCACTTGCTTCTTTTTCGTGACCGGACTTCTTTAACACTTTCCACTGTTCCATATCGAAATCAGTATCAGTTACACCATTGTCATCTTTGTTTCCAACCTGTAATACAGCTTCATGGATTGCTGTTTCTTGCATATCCCCTTTGCCATAGCAAAATGTTCCATCAACAATTCCATCATAATAGCTTTTTTGTCGTTCGGGCTTTGTAGATTCCATTCCCATTTTTCGAGAAGGTCTTGTCTGCTTCGCATTAAATTTATCAACTGATTCCTGAAAAATTGCATTGAACTTGTCTGCATCTGTTGTATTCTTGTCACCAATCCAATGTTCATTTCTATTTTCAAGAGCCTTATCTGCATTTGTTGGTGTAGTCAATCGCTGGTCATGCCACTCGGCTGGTCTGCCTTGCGATGATGATACTGTCATTACTTCTGCCATTGTATCTCACCCCTCTCTACCATTTTATTTGTTTCTACATTCTTCCCAATATTTGTACCATGTACAAATATTGCTCAATACAACCTTTGACGCTTCGCATCAAAGGCTTCCTTTCGCCAGTGGGGGCTGTCTGCCCCCATTCTGGACTTTCCCCCGACCCTGCGGGGCTTGCAAAAATGTTTTTACTGCTCCTGTCTAAAGAAAGGATTCGCACCATTTTCTCTTTCCTGTACATTCACATTTTCAACATGAACCTGCTGTTCATGATTTACATTTTGTGACTGTACAGGCTGTGCTGTCTGCTGTGCATTTCTCTCTTTTCTCTTTTCGAGAATATGCTGATACACTTCGTCTTCACGTTCATCAACTTCTTTCCAGAAATTGATTTCCTTTTTCTGACGTTTCACAGCAACATCACGTTTTGCTTTCAACTTTGCTTCAAATTCTTCATAGACTTTTCTTTCGTCTTCACTCAAAAACTCTAACAATTCATTTTCTTTTTTACTACGTTTACTCATAAAAAATTACCTCAACTTTCTATCTGAAATTTTTAATTTTATTTATTCCATACTTGAAATATAACACATAAAAATCATTTTTCCTATCCCAGGTTATGATTTTGTTTTTATCGTGTTCACCTTTTGAAAAGTGCAAAAAAAGAACAGGTGATGTACAGCATCTATACACCATCTGTTCTTTTAAATTTACAATCTATCACCATACGGTAACGACTTAATATAGTCTTCCATGAACTGCCAATCTGGTACATACCCATCTTCTGAATATGTATGTTCATCATCAATAAAGATTGTTCCGTCTGCATTATGTTTAACAGGTAACGTGAATCCAAAATCTGTTCTGATATGCGTATTTAATTCTCTACCAAATGGAAAATATTTATATTTACTTTCATTCATAATAAGACAAGAAATAAATAATTTTGCAGCATCAGAGACTTCATCTTCAAACTCCAAAACAGATACATTCTGTGAAGTATAAAATGCTTCATTTTGTAAATACGAAGACCCTAAACTTCCACCTAATGCAACTGTAACACATCCTGCTTTATACGGTTCTACATCATCCACAATATCAACTTTTCCAGCCACACCATTATCATCTGCGGAACGACCTACAAAATTTATTTCTGGATTATCCATTGTCATCGCCGACCAATCCATTTTATTTCCCATTGTAATATCACAAATATTTTTTAAGTAAAAATATTTCCATTCTCCAACATCAAACTTCAATGTATTTTCAACTTTATTTTGTGTCGTCAACGGCTTATGCTTTAATGATTTTATATAATCTTCCATGAACTTCCAATCTGGCACATACCCATCATCAGAATATTTTTTATCTGCATCAATAAATGGTGTTCCATCTGCGTTATGCTGGATAGGAAGATTGATTTTTGTATCAGCCAAATGAGTTTTCCATTTTCTCCCAAATGAATATTTTGGTCTTTCTTGCGAATATATAGTCGCTAAAAACAAACCTGTATATTGATTCAAATTATCATTATATCCTGCAACAATATCTGTTGTTCCTATAAAATCCACATCCATATAATTTGCATATCCTACAGAACCTTGTCCGTTGCAAATGAATATAATACAATTACCCTTTGTCATCAAGCTTTCATCTTTAACACAATGCAGCATAACTCCATTGTCATCTTTTTTTGCCCCTACATAAAAACATTCATTTCCATCTTCAAGCATTTGTTGATTTGCTTTACCATTTTGCATATCATAAAACAATTTTGATGTTTTAAACTCTTTCCAATCGTCAACATTAAGATTCATAAATCTTGCCCTCCTTCATTAAGTATGCAAGATAATTATTCAATGTCTGTTGAAAATCTTCTTCACAAAGTTTTGTGTAATCAGTTTTCATATATGCTTCGCAAAGCCATTCATCTTTTCCAGATACTTCTGCTGTTGCTGATAAACCATCCACTGTTTTATGATTACGGAATAAACGAAGCCATTCTTCTTCAATAACTTTCCATTTACTATTTCCATCATCATCAAACTGTTCCACACGTCCAAGATTTTTCTTTTTCTTGAACCCATCTTCTTTATAATAGCCAAAAAATGTTTCCTTCATAGTTCCATCAGCTTTAATATGCGGTTCACCTAACGTAAACACCATACAACACGCAGAAACCGAAGCTCCCGGATAAAAAACTTCATTTGGCAATGTAAATACCGCTTCTAATGTATTATTTTCTAACATTGATATTTTTTCATTTTGAATAATAGCTTTTGTTCCTATTGCTGTTGCAACAGGAAGTAATACAGCCATTTTCACAGTCTTACGTGGTTGACCATCTTCTTCTCTTTTGTCATTCATTTCCTTGATTACATCAGACAAATAATGAATAAACACCAATCCCTTTGTTGGGTCTTCCTTACCATCTTTTGCTTTTCCCCAATCTTTTTTATATTTATCTGGTATTCCAATAGGTTTTGCATTATACGGTGGATTCATAAGAATAATATCTGGGTCTGCATCTTTAATAAAATCCTTACAATCAAAGCAGCTTCCGAATTTGATATTACTGTTTCCGTCTCCATGAATCAGCATATTTGTTGTAGAAAGACCATAGGCTTTTTCTTCCACTTCAATGCCATAAATGTGTTCTTCTTTCACCTTACACATAAGGTCTTTTGCTTCTTCCTCACGTTTACCACGTCTACAATCAGCAAGCTCTTTTACCATTGCTTGTACAAGGAAAGAACCACTTCCACAAGTCGCATCCAGCACACGCTTTGTTCTATCTACACCTGTAACACGACACATAAACTCTGTAATATGGTCAGGCGTAAATGCCTGATTCTTGTCTGCTTTTCCTGTGTATTTATTAAATGCAATAAAGAACATATTCAGAATATCCTGCCCTTCTGAGCTATCAGTATCAATATATCTGTATATATCCAACATGATTTTTTCAAGAATATCTACCCAATCAGTTGTTTTCAAAGCTCTAACTTTCTGATTTCCCAGAACATTCTTTTGAAGCAACTCAACCTTTTTAGCCTTATTATCCGAACCATCCAATAAATCAGATAACACACCTTCAATAGCACCTCTGATGCCTTTTGGTGTCATCAGATTCCAGAACTCTTTCATTGAATCGACAAATTCTTTTGTAATCAAAACAGCACCTTTCTTTTTCACAAGGTCTTTAATATACAAAAGGCTTGTTCCTACAAACTGACTGCGAAGATTCTCGTCAATATCTTTTTTATGTAAAAGCTCATTCAATGAATATGTATTTCTAAGCACCGTTTCTCGGTCATTAGATTTATTGATTCTGAACAACCTTACATAATGAGCCATTCTATCCAGCATAGCTTCATCTTTCAATACGTGTTCATCATCAACGAATGACTTCCACACCTTAATTTTATCGTTATTTGTATTAGCAAGAATACAAATAGCTTTCTTGCCCGGATGAATTGCACGTTCTTCTTCCAGATACTCACGCAACTGTTTTTCATCATCATCAACATAGTTCTGCTTCGTCTCAATCAAAACTACTACATCGTCCATTTCAAATCGAATATCCAATTTGAAATGTGATACAGGATGACCAACCTTTGCTTCTAACTGTGCTTTTCCACCTGCTGCCTGAACATAGCTATATTCTCCGGCTTCTATATTGCTTGTCAGAAATTCCTTTCCAACAGTTTCAACCATATCATGTCTAAGCATAATAGCTGTCTCTCCTTTGTTCTTCCTCTTTATTTTGTGGATATATGGATAACTCTCAGAGTTACCCACATACCCACAAAATCTGCTACTACGGCTACTAATTCCGTAATTATATATTTACATATTTATATATTTATATAAATATGTTATTTGCAATTTTCATCAATCCACTGCATGAACAATTCACTTACAGTCGTATGATTCTGCATTGCATACAGCTTAATCTTGTCTCTATGATTTGCTGTAATTGCAAGTGTCATTGTTGCTCTTGGATTGTTCTTTGTATATTTCGCAGGTCTGCCTACACGTGATGTCTTTTCATCATCTTCCGCTTTTGCAACATACGCTGTACCGCTACTTGCAGCCGCTTTCTTTGCAGCCTGTTCTTTTTCGCTTTTATTTGCAAGTCCGCCCAATAATGCAGACATATCTTTCTTTGCCACAATCATTCCACCTTTCATAATTATGTACTTTTGTATTTATATAATTATAACATACAACTATTCCTGTGGCAATCCAATCTGTAAGCGAATTTCATTCATTGTCTTACGTGTCAACAACGCTGCATTAGAGCGTGGTGCATAATCTACAACCGACTTTCCATACATACCAGCTTTCGCAAATTCTTCTGATTGCGGAATAATTGATACATGACGACCGTTCCTTACAGTCTTGAACCAGTCTTCAAATGCTGCTGCCGCATTGAATCTATTCCAAGCATTGAAAATGAACATTGTATCACTTGATTTTCCATTCTGTTCAATCAGCTCTAACATTGTCTGCAACGTTGGAATATCTTTGTATGTTGTTCTTGTAGGAATGATAATCAGGTCTGCACCCTGAATCAGCTCACCAAGATTATCAGAGATATATCCCGGCGTGTCTACAATGGCATAATCAGCATCATCAATCACTTTAGGCTCATGAATGATACCGCCCTGACCATCCAAATCATACAAAGAATATTTTACGCCTGTTCTATCGAAACTAAATGCAAGCTCATCAGCAACCAATGTCTTACCACAACCGCCTTTTTGATTCGCAATTAAAATTGTCTTCATAATCATTCTCCTTTGCTGTATTTTGTAATTACATAATTATTTATTTACATAATTATATCATTATGTAATTATAAATTCAAGAGTGTTTCAGAAATTTTCAGCCTTGATACAGGAAAAATAGCAGAAAATCATGGAAAATAAGCATGGGAAATTTATGTCACATATTTTGGTCATAAATTGGGCAATTTATGGTGTATAAATTGGACATCGTAAAAAAATGGGGAAAATTTTGCGATTTTACAGAGAAAACAGGGTACAGAAAAAAGCGTGACACAAGCTGAAAAACGTGACACAAACGTGGAACAAGCTGTATTGTACATCAGTCATACAACAGAGCATTTTTAACCCAAAATCGTGTGTCACGAAAGAAAAAACGTGACACAGCTTAAAACATACATCAGGGCTAACACAGAGCAAATTTGTGTCACTGTTCCACGCTTTTCTCATATTCTTTATAGAACAACACCCAAAATACACTCAAAAATCATAAAATGTAGTATTTATCGGTATTACAGACAATTTACACATAATATCAAAATGATACAAAGTAATACAGTGGAAATATATGATAACTTAGTATCAAAATGATACATTGAAAAACGTTGATAAATCAAGGTTTTTGGTATTTTCTGTTTTTTCTCACGTTTGACTTAAAAAAACGTGGAACAGTGACACAAATATGATGAATCATAGTACTGGCGTGTATTACAGGTGTGTCACGAAAAATAAAAACGTGACACAAACGTGGAACCGTGACACACTTATGTAAAAAACTTCAAAAAAAATATAGTGGCACATTCACTGTACCACTATCTTTCTATGCTCTTACAATTCCTCTGTAATATGTCTTTAACGCTGGATGACAAATTTTATTAACATCTCCACCTTTGTAATTCGGATTGTACCAGTCTTCCAGCTTATAATCCCAAATCAAAGGTTCTGGTTTGTCCATTGTATTTCCTGGTCTATATTTTTTCGTCTTATCTTCACACATCCATTCAGGATATTCAGACAAGATATTCAAAACATCTCTAATAAATACCTGTGATGACTTTGTATCTTTATCACCAACATTTCTCTTGTACCATGCTTTATATAAATCATACAGGAATGTAAACGGAACCAAGTCCCATGTAAGCTGTTCCATGATTTCATCCATAAACTGTCTTACAGGGTCATTGAATGACTTATACTCAGCCAGTGCGTTCTTACAAGCCTGTGGTGTAGAAAGTTCGTAATAATTCATATTCAGAACCTTATACAGAATATATTCCAGCACTTCTTTTCTCTTGAGATAATCCTGTTTGATGTACTTTCTTTCTGCTCCTGTAAAACACTTCGTAAACGGAATAAACAGCTGTCTACGGAAGAAAGAATCACTCTTATCTTTCACACGTGGCATTTCGTTCAGACACTGTACCATAAAACCTTTAAACTGATATGGAATTGGTGTCTTGAACTTACGGTTAATCTGAATCACATCACCTGTAACAATCGCCTTTAAATTCGCAGCTTTATCAATATATGTACCTACATCGTTTTCATCCACAATGATTGCAACAGAATACAGCATAGGTTCCAACATGAAATCCTTTCCCATGTTAGACAGTGAAATTGAACAATGTGAACCATCTCCCAACAAATTACGGAACATAGAGCACAATGTACCTTTACCATTGTTACCCGATTCACTGTAAAACCATGCAGCCTTACCCCATGGTACGTTAGGTCTTACAACAGCTCCTGTTACTTCCCAAAGTGTATTGACAATCTCAGGGTCATCAGACAGCTCATTCATCCAACTTTCTACATCCCAGTCTGTACCATCATCATCATTATGGATAGTGATGTTCTGAGCCATCGAGTTGTAATCAATCCTTGATTTACTCATAAAGACTAAATCTGGTGTAAATGGTAAGAGCTGCTTTGTATCATAATCGAAAATACCATTGTTGACAGCAATTAAATTTGGCTCTCTGCAAGGCTGTACACGTGGTGCAAAACTTCTGATATTATTAAACACCTCATCCAGTTCTCTTAACGTAGTACCATAATAATACTCTCGTGCAAGTTTGAAAAATGCCTTATCATCAGTAACATAAATACCTTCATCTTTTCCTTCTGTCTGATAAAGACCGAGCAATGTCAAATCTGCATCGCAATTTGTGCTACCTGTTTCAATAGCTACAACTGGATGTAATGCAACGATAATATCTCCAATCTGAGCCGGAATCAATCTGTCAGGAACCTTCCATTTTGCATCTCGCTGTACTACTGAATTGTGAATATCAAACTGATTTTTAATATTCAACAAAATACTGGCAGCAACTTCCTTCGGTTCAGGTAAATTCGATTTATCTACCGATGCTAAATATTCATGTGTAACTTCTCTAATAATTGAATCTCTTGTGTCCATAAATTAACACGTCCTTTCTTAATTAAAACTTTATTTCATGATTTCATGAAATTTTGCAACGTTTTTCTTGAAGTTCGTGCCAATTTATGCTAAGATTAACTCATAAATCAAAGGAATATAGAAGTTTTGGTACGAACTTCTTGATAGCAACAGTGATTCCCGTCACAGTTGCTATTTTTTTATTCTATTTTTTTAAATATAACCTTTTTCTTCAATCCACTGTTCAAAAGCTGCTCTATCAATCATAACTTTCCCTTGCTTTCCAACAGTGATATAGGCTGTAAATTCCCCATCCTTCTTAATCTGTTTCATTCTATTTAAGCCAATTCCCATGTACTGACCCATCTCTTTCATGGACAAATATTTTCTTTCAGAATATGGTAAAGGATTATTTGCTGTTCTTGACATATCTTAAAGACCTCCTATTTTTTGCTGTATTTACAAGCATCTTACCTGTTTAGGCTAAGTTTAGCATATAAAATTTTGCATTGCAAGATATTCCTACACAAGAGAAACACGTTTTTCGCAAATCTGTTCATTTATCAGGCTTTTTAGCTCAAAAAAATTTTTTTCACACATACAAAAAAAGAGAAGACAGAAACAATCTCCATCTTCTCTCATAATTTTTATACTGTATTACAATTTATATCATCCTGAAATGCTTAAATGCTTCCATAATCAGCTCACGCTTTTCATCAGGACATTGTGGCACCTTGTGCCCTTCTGCACCTGTATTATAGTTCTCTCGCTTCTCAAATCCGCATGAATCTTTCACCTGTGCAATATACAGATTCGATACAGAAACATTATACTGTTCCTTTATCCATGATTTTATCTCTGCATACGTTGCTGAACCCTTTGTATTACGCATATATTCGTTATCTTTAGGCTCATAATCAACATACTCATATTCAATATTTCTATCATCGACCATTTTCCTACCCAAAAGGACTACCGTCTCCACATGTGTGCTCTGCGGAAACATATCAGTAGTAGATACCCGTTTCAACTCATACTCCTCTGCACAAAGTATCTTCAGATCCCTGGCCAATGTCGCACTGTCGCAGCTTACATATACAACTCTCTCCGGTTTCATCTTAAGTATCGTATTCAACAGTGCTTCATCACAGCCCTTTCGCGGCGGATCTACCACGATAACATCTGCGTAGATACCGTTCTTGTCATATTCTCTCGGCAATACTTCTTCTGCCTTTCCAACAAAGAACTCCACATTCTCAATTCCGTTGATCTTCGCATTTTCTCTTGCGTTGTCAATGGCCTGTGGAACGATCTCCACACCGCGGACAAATTTTGCTCTCTGTGCCAGGAACAGAGAGATGGTTCCGATTCCGCAGTACAAATCCCAGACAGTTTCATTTCCGGTAAGGCCTGCATATTCCAGAGCTTTTCCATACAGTTTTTCGGTCTGGATAGGATTGACCTGGAAAAAGGACAGCGGAGAAATCTGATATGATACATTTCCAATACTGTCCGTTATATAGGACTGTCCCCAGAGAAGGCGAAGCTGGTTTCCCAGAATCACATTATTACGTTTCTTATTTACATTAATAGTAATACTGGTCATTCCCGGAATTTCACAAAGAGACTCCACCAGAGCTTTTTCCGCAGGAAGCTTATCTCCATTGAGAATCAGGCAGACCATGATCTGATCTGTATGGAATCCATAGCGAATCATAATGTGACGCACAAGGCCTTTGCCAGTGGTCTCATCATAAGGCTGAATATGATACTTTTCCATATGTCCAATTACACAGTCCAAAACATCTTTATTCTGTTTTACACCCAAGATACAATCCCGGTTCTCAATAATAGAATGCGTTCTTCCTGCGTAAAAACCGGTAATGATCTTTCCGTCTTTATTTTTTCCTACGGGGAACTGAGCTTTGTTGCGGTAATGGTATGGTTCTTCCATTCCCATGATCGGTTCCATTTCAAGATCTTTAAAACCTCCGATCCGCTCCAGATGACCGCGAACCTTTTTCTCCTTAAATTTCAGCTGTTCTTCATAAGACAGTGCCTGGATCTGGCAGCCGCCACATTGACGTGCTATGGAGCAGGCTGGTTTCACACGGTATGGGGACGGTGTGATCACCTCCATCAGACGGCCATAGCCGTAGTTCTTTTTTGCCTTGATGATCTTAGCTTTGATCCTGTCACCGATCACGGCATCTTTCACAAAAACGGTGAAGCCATCGGCTTTCCCGATACCTTCACCGTCAACTCCGCAATCTTCTATATCCAGGGTTAATATATCATTTTTACGGAATTCCATTAATTAAATATCTCCTGTTCTTCTTAAATTGGACTCAAAAAAACGGTTGTAGCCAAGCCATTCTTTTTTTCCTTTGTCTGCATGGAAGATCTCTGTCAGCGTCTCCATTCTTGCATCTGTATTATCTGCAAGATTCAAAGCAACTGCCTCTGCAAGTGCAGGTTTTTTCGGAGATCCGTACTCCAGCTCACCATGATGGGCAAGGATACAATGGATCACCTGATTCTCAATCTTCTCCGGAAAATCCGGAATTTCTTTTACCAGGTCGTGTACCATCTGTGCTCCAATCATAATATGTCCCAGAAGCTGTCCCTCATCTGTATAATCATTCATCGGAAAAGCAGAAAGCTCCCTGGTTTTTCCAACATCATGAAGAAGTGCTGTTGTGATCAGAAGATCTCTATTCAACAGAGGATACGCATTCGCCATATAGTCGCAGAGACGTGTCACTCCAAGAGTATGCTCCATCAGACCGCCGATGAATCCGTGATGCACAGTTTTCGCTGCTGAATGTCCCTCGAACACTTTCATAAATTCCTTATCTTCTACAAAAAGCTTCTTCAGAAGCTGGGAAAGATACGGATTCTTCACACTGTCGATCAATGCATGAAGCTGGCTCTGCATATCGTCCACGCTGTTCTCGCTGACCGGAAGATAGTCTGCCGGGTCATATTCACCCTCTCCTGCCTTGCGCGCTCTCTTGATATTCAGCTGCATAGCACCTGCAAAGCTTGTCACATCTCCCATGATCTCAATATAATCTAGGGCATCAAAATCATCGATTCCCAGGGAATTCGGATCCCAGATCTTACCATCGATCACACCTGTTTTATCCTGAAGGATCAGATTCTCATAGGGCTTGCCGTTCTTGGTGGTAGCCGGCTGTTTCTGTTTGCAGAGATAGATCCCGTTTACTCTGTCTCCCTCATGTAACTCATTTAAAAAACGCATAAAATCTTTGCCTTTCTATTCACACTTTATTTTTTTACACTATTCAGAGCAGCTATCCTTTACGCTCATAGCCTTACTCCAAAACACACTTTTTAACCATAAGCCGGTAATTCCTTCCGGTTCGCTCCGCAAGTCATATCATGCTTCCGGCGCATTTTGGCTTTATTTAGTATCATAACACATTTTACTTTCCTTTGCTACGGAAATCATGTAAAATAGGAAACGAAGTGTTTTTTTGTATACCCTGTATCACACAGAAAAACACGGAATCAACAGAAGTAACAAAAAGGAGTAACAATAGCAACAATGAACAAAAAAGCATACAAAGCACTTGAATACTATAAAATCATAGATCTGCTCACAGACAAGGCCTCTTCCCCAATGGGAAAAGATCTCTGCAGGAAGCTTACCCCTTCCACGGATATCGAAGAGATCCGTTCCATGCAGCTGCAGACTCACGATGCACTTGCCCGCCTCTTTAAAAAAGGCAGCATTTCCTTTGGCAGTGTCAAAGATATCCGCGGCACCCTGAAGCGTCTTACTATAGGCAGTTCCTTAAATGCGCCGGAACTTCTCTCTGTGTGCAGCCTTCTGGAAAATACCGGCCGTGTAAAAGCTTATTCCAGAAGCGACCGCGATGACGGAATGACCGATTCCCTTGACGGCATGTTCTCAGCCCTAGAACCATTGACACCGCTTAGCACGGAGATCCGACGCTGTATCCTTTCCGAAGATGAGATCAGTGACGATGCCAGCAGCACTCTCCGTCAGATCCGCCGCAGCATCAAGATCACCAACGACCGCATCCATTCCCAGCTTTCCTCTCTGGTTGCAGGAAGCGCAAGGAATTATCTTCAGGATTCTGTTATCACCATGCGAGATGGTCGCTACTGTATCCCGGTAAAAGCTGAGTACAAAGGCCAGGTTCCAGGTATGATACACGATCAGTCAGCAACAGGTTCCACTCTTTTCATTGAACCCATGGCCGTTGTCAAACTGAACAATGACATCCGTGAACTGGAGCTGAAAGAACAGAAAGAGATCGAAGTGATCCTTGCAGACTTAAGCCAGAAGGTAGCCGCAGAACTGGAAGCAATCCATGCAGACCTTTCCATCATGGTCCAGCTGGACTTTATTTTTGCCAGAGCTGCTCTTGCCATGGATATGAATGCCAGCGAACCCATCTTTAATACCGAAGGACGCATCCGTCTCCGTCAGGCCCGCCACCCGCTTATTGACAAAAAGAAAGCCGTTCCCATTGACATTCGCCTTGGAGATGAATTTGACCTCCTTGTTGTCACAGGACCGAACACCGGCGGTAAAACTGTCTCCCTGAAAACCGTGGGTCTTCTCACTCTCATGGGTCAGGCAGGTCTTCATATCCCGGCACTGGACCGCTCCGAACTTGCACTTTTCCGCGAAGTTTACGCAGATATCGGTGATGAGCAGAGCATCGAGCAGTCATTAAGCACCTTCTCCTCACACATGACAAACGTAGTCTCCTTCCTCAAGTCCGCAGATCAGGACTCCCTTGTCCTCTTTGATGAGCTTGGCGCAGGAACAGACCCGACAGAAGGTGCAGCACTGGCCATTGCAATTCTTTCCCATCTTCATGAACAGGGAATCCGCACCATGGCCACCACCCATTACAGCGAACTGAAAATTTACGCGCTTTCCACTCCAGGCGTAGAAAATGCCTGCTGCGAATTTGATGTGGAAACCTTACGTCCAACCTATCGCCTTCTCATCGGTGTCCCTGGAAAAAGTAATGCTTTCGCCATTTCTTCCAAACTGGGACTTCCTGATTTTATCATTGATAAGGCAAAAGAGCAGATCAGTGAGCAGGATGAATCCTTCGAGGATGTTCTGACTTCTCTGGAGCAGAGCCGTGTCACCATTGAAAATGAGCGCGCAGAGATCGCCCGCTATAAAGAACAGGTAGCTGAACTTAAGAAATCCCTCCAGGAAAAAGAAGAAAAACTGGATGAACGCAAAGAACGCATCCTCCGTGAAGCCAACGAACAGGCACACGCGATTCTCCGCGATACCAAAGAATACGCAGATCAGACCATGAAGCTTTTCCATAAATTCCAGAAAGATCACGTGGATACAGCCTCTGTGGAAAAAGAACGACAGAACTTGAAGAAGCGTATGTCAAAAGCAGAAAAAGGCATGTCTTCCAAACAGCAGAAACAGAAACCAACGAAGCTGCTGAAGCCATCCGATCTTTCTCTTGGAGATACTGTAAAAGTCTTAAGCCTGAATCTCAAGGGAACAGTTTCCAGCCATCCGGATTCCAAAGGATATCTCTTTGTACAGATGGGCATCATCCGTTCCAAAGTACATATCTCTGACCTGGAGCTTGTGGATGAACCTGTGATCACCACCCCGTCCATGCAGCGTACAGGCGCAGGAAAAATCCGCATGTCAAAAGCAGCCAGCATTTCCACTGAGATCAATCTCCTGGGAAAAACCGTTGACGAAGCTGTTGCAGAACTGGACAAATATCTGGATGATGCTTACATTGCACATATGAAGTCTGTCCGCATTGTGCATGGCAAAGGTACCGGCGCGCTGCGCAAAGGTGTCCACAATTACCTGAAACGCCAGAAACATGTAGCTTCCTTCCGTCTCGGTGAATTCGGAGAAGGCGATGCCGGTGTAACCATCGTAGAATTCAAGAAATAAAAAAGGAGCTGAAACTAATGGCTACAAAACAGAAAATCCTCATTGTTGACGATGACAATAATATTGCAGAGCTGGTAGCTCTCTACCTTACAAAAGAATGCTTTGAGACTAAAATCGTAAATGATGGCGAGGAAGCCCTGAAGCAGTTCCATATTTTTCACCCGGATCTGATCCTTCTGGATCTGATGCTTCCGGGAATCGACGGATATCAGGTATGTCGTGAGATCCGCCATACCTCCGATGTACCGATCATCATGCTCTCCGCAAAAGGAGAGACTTTTGACAAAGTTCTCGGCCTTGAGCTTGGAGCTGACGACTACATTATCAAACCATTTGATTCCAAGGAACTGGTGGCACGTGTCCGCGCAGTGCTCCGCAGATTCCATGTGAAATCTCCATCTTCTGCTCCGAAAGAAAAATGTGTTTCCTACCCGGATCTGGTGATCAACCTCACCAATTATTCAGTAACATATATGGGACACCAGATAGATATGCCTCCAAAAGAACTGGAACTTCTTTATTTCCTGGCTTCTTCTCCGAATCAGGTTTTTACAAGGGAGCAGCTTCTGGATCATATCTGGGGATATGAATACATCGGCGACACCCGCACCGTAGACGTACATATCAAACGTCTCCGCGAAAAGATCAAGGATAATCCAAACTGGTCACTTTCCACAGTCTGGGGCATCGGCTACAAATTCGAGGTAAAGGCCTGATGAAACAGCATCTTTACCGCAAATTGCTGATACTCTATTTTGCCATCGGAGGAATCTGCTTTCTGCTGCTTTCCTCCGGAGGATCTTACCTTGTAGAAAAAAAGCTGGAAAAAACTACCGGTGCTTCTCTTTACCGCACAGCCAGCCATATCGCATCCCAGGAGGAGATCCGGCAGGCTGTAAAAAATCCGGACAATGATCAGATTTCCCTGGCTCTGAATTCTGCAGCTGCTTTTCAGAATGCAGACTTCTGGATCATGGATACAGATGGAACTGTTCTTATCAATACCAGTAAGAATACTTCTGATTCCGTTGAGATTACTGTTAAAAATTTCCGGCCTTCCGATTACAAAGATACCGATTATTCTTCCGGTACCTTTTATGGGGCATTTAAAGAAACGCATTTAAGCACTGTTGTCCCTGTCAAAGATACAGATCAGATCATCGGATATCTTGCAATCCATTATCCAATGAAAAACCTCTACGAAAGCCGCAGCAATATCGTAGAGGTCATGATCGTAATCTTTATTGTTATTTATGCACTGTTTTTCAGCTTCCTGCTGGTCTATTTCTTCCGGGTACATAAACCTTTAAAGGAAATCCTGAAAGGTGCTCTGGAATTTGCCAACGGAAATCTTTCCTATACGATCCCTGTAGATTCTGAAGATGAGATGGGATATCTCTC
Organism: Blautia schinkii; assembly: GCF_013304825.1. GTDB lineage: Bacteria > Bacillota > Clostridia > Lachnospirales > Lachnospiraceae > Blautia_A > Blautia_A schinkii_B. Next base: position 26,850 of record NZ_JAAWUO010000016.1, read on the forward strand.
CCACTCCCTCAACTACATGGCAGACAAGCTGAACAAAAACGGCGAGTACCAGAGACAGTTTATCTCTAATGTGTCCCACGATTTCCGTTCTCCGCTGACCTCCATCAAAGGTTACGTGGAAGCCATGCTGGATGGCACTATCCCGCCGGAAATGCAGGAGCGTTATCTTAAAATTATCGCTTTTGAATCCACCCGCCTGGAGAAACTTACCAGAAGTCTTCTTACCTTAAATGAGCTGGATGTGAAAAAGCGAATGATGCACATGCGCCGCTTTGATATTAATGAAACCATCCGGACCACTGCTGCATCTTTTGAGGGCACCTGCTCAGAACGGAATATCCGGCTGGAACTTCCCCTTGCAGGAAAAGAACTCTTTGTCCGTGCGGATATGGAACAGATCCAGCAGGTACTGTACAATTTACTGGACAACGCCGTAAAATTCAGCAATGATAATTCATCTATCACACTGGAAACCACTGTCAACCATGGAAAAGTTTTTGTCTCTGTAAAAGACCACGGAACCGGAATCCCCAAAGAGAGTCTTTCCAAAATATGGGACCGCTTTTACAAAATCGATGCCTCCCGCGGAAAAGACCGCAAAGGAACCGGCCTTGGACTTGCAATTGTAAAAGAGATCATCAATGCACATAAGCAGAACATTAATGTGATCAGTACAGTAGGTGTTGGAACTGAATTTATCTTTACACTTGAAAAGGCCAAATAAGCAGAAAACCTCTGATTCAAATAACTGTAAAATATACTTTTTTACATTTTTACAGTTCATTCGAAACAGAGGTTTTTTGTTTCCCTGCACTCTATTATTTCTATAAGATTCTCACAAGTCCGCTTTATCTACTTCCATTCATAATTCCGAAGATGACCTTCCAGATTCATATGTGCAAAATTATGCTGACGCAGTGCCTCGTAAAGCACAATAGCAACAGAATTACTTAAGTTCAATGATCGGATATCCCCGATCATCGGAATCCGCACACATGTCTCCTGATTATTCACCAGGATATTCTCCGGAATACCTGCACTTTCTTTTCCAAACATAATAAAGCAGTCATCCTCATACTGCACATCTGTATAAGTCTGGGGAGCTTTGGTTGTTGCGTAATAAATCTTCGCTCCCGGATTCTTTTTAAGAAAATCCTCATAATCCAGATATCTTGTCACATCCAGATGCTCCCAGTAATCCATACCTGCACGCTTGATAGCCTTCTCATTGAGCCGGAATCCAAGCGGCTCGATCAGGTGCAGCCTGGTTCCTGTTGCCACACAGGTTCTTCCGATATTTCCTGTATTCGCCGGTATCTCCGGCTCATGGAGTACAATGTTTAAAACTCCCATTTATTTTCCTCTTTTCTGCATAACATCATTTCCCGGCCGTTCCAGATATCTTGCATTTCCGCCACTGTAAAGAAGCCTGTCATTTCCGGAATTCGTCTGTCCGATCACAGCGGCCATGATTCCTTCTCTTCTCAGCTCCTGCACAAAAGCATCTCCGCCCTGGATTCCCAGAAGCACGCTTCCTCCTGACATAAGCTTATAAGGATTCACATCAAATATCTCACAGATTTCTATGGTCTCCTGCCGGATCGGCACACTGCGAAGGTCCACTTCAAGTCCCACACCGGAAGCCTCTGCCATCTTCCAGAGAGCAGCCAGAAAACCGCCCTCACCCATGAGATATCTGGCACTGGCTCCTGCTTTCGCTGCCATTTCCCAGACTTTATTGTTCTCTTCTTTCATTCCTGTGCCGTAAACTTCCGGAAGTCTTCTGGCATCCTCCAGAAACCGTTCTGCAAAAACCGCTCTCAGTCTGTTACGATTATTTTCCGTGATCCACGCTGTTCCCTCTGCTGCCACAGGCCCTGCCACGATCAGCTCATCGCCGGGATTAAGCCTCCCATCAATTTCTGCCCGCAAAGCCTCTAGGGCTTTTTCCCCAAGTTTCATAAATAACCATCCTTAGTAAATGATCAGCGAAAGTACAGTCGGAACTACCATTGCAAGTACCAGAATAACTGCGATGATCGCTGTGATCACTTTTCTTTTTTTTGGATCAAACATTCCCATAATTTTTATTCACCTCGTCTGTGATATCTGTTAATCTCGCGTTGTTTGTCAGTGGATCTCTGTCTGTATAATCAAAAAGCGTGATCTTTCCATCCCGGAATACTTCGATGTGTGCTGTTTTCGGAATCTTCTTCTCTTTGCGGTAAGCCCAGATCATACGCTCATATGGTTTCTGATCCGATGCAAAAGCTGGCCTGCTCTTCAGATTCTCTCTGAGATAAAGATCCAGAAGCATAACATCCGAAAGCTTCTCCAGAGGGATCTCACTGTGTTCTCCGGCAAATTCCATAAGGATCTCATAGCGTCTCATCCTGGAATGAGAGATCTCAGAATAACCTCTCTTCTCATAAAATCTGCCAAGTACCTCATACATCCGGAACGGATCTTCGAAATATCTTTCCAGAAATACAAGAGTATTTTTGAACTGACCACTATTATAATACACTTCCACCATACTTTCCACCATTTTCAGTCTTAAAATTTCGCCGTAAGTAAGCCACGCTGTAGAAAGCACCTCATATGGCTCCCTGTCTTTATAAAGAATTTTGTACTCTTCCGTCATCTCCATCATATGGGAACCCTTGAGTACTTTCAGGAAGCCAAGCTGAAACTGTTCCGGATGCAGAGCATATACATCGCAGAAAGATTTATGAAAACTCTCATATCCCTCATAAGGAAGCCCTGCAATAAGATCCAGGTGCTGATGAATATTGCCAAAACTGTGAATCTGATCTACGATCCCTTTCAGTTTCTGAAAATCCATAGTCCTGCGAATGGCCCTGATCGTCTGCGGATTGGTAGACTGCACCCCGATTTCCAGCTGGATCAGTCCCGGACGCATGGTTTTCATCAGTGCAAGTTCTTCTTCCCGCAAAAGATCTGCTGAGATCTCAAAATGGAAATTGGTGACTCCATTATCATGTTCTGTGATATAACGCCAGATCGTCATTGCATGATCATGCTTGCAGTTAAATGTACGATCTACAAATTTCACCTGCGGGACCTTATTATCAATAAAAAACTGCAGCTCTTTTTTTACAATTTCAATATCACGGAATCGAAGTTTCTTATCAATAGACGAAAGACAGTAACTGCAGGAAAAGGGGCAGCCTCTGCTGCTTTCATAATAAATGATCCTGTTTTTGAACTCTTTAAGATCCTGATATGCAAAAGGAACTTTACTGAGATCCATCAGTTCTCTCCATCCTGTGTGTACGATATCCGGGACTTTGTCCTCATTTCGGAAAGCCACTCCTCTGATTTCTTTCAGATTTTCCGGTTTTCCTTCTATATAATGGCCTGCCAGTTCCTGAAAAGTCTCTTCGCCTTCTCCGACCATTACACCAGAAAAAGCAGGATTACTTCTCAAAAACTTCTCCGCGTCATAAGACACCTCCGGACCTCCTGCCCAGAAATCTGCATCTGGAAGGATCTTCATCAGATCCGGAACCAGTTCTTTTACAAAAGACACATTCCAGATATAGCAGGAAAAGCAAATGACATCCGGCTGTTCCAGATAGATATCTTTCAGGATCTCATCCCTGATCTGATTGATCGTATATTCCTTGATTACAACCTGCGGACTGTATTTACCAGAACAGGATTTTAAGTTGTACACCGCCAGATTGGAATGGATATATTTCGCATTGCATGCTGCAAGTAATATCTTCAAATTTATGTTCTCCTCGTCTCTGCTGAAACATGCATCTGTCAAGCAGACAAGATCATCTGCATTCGGTTAAAATGGGCATGTTAAGCTTTTTTTCATTTTTACACTCTGATAGATTATACCGTTCCTGTTTCCATATGTAAATAGTTATGCCTCACATTACTATTGCGTTTCCTACCAAATCAGAGTAAAATCACAGTAATTGCCAACACCTCAATTCAGCATGGTACACAGCTGAAAATATCATTTCATAAGGAGAGTGCTATTTAATGGACAGAAACAGTTGTCTGAATTATTTTCAGGCTTTTCCTTTCTGGGAACATATGACTGCTGAAGATCAGAATTTTCTTCTTGATAATATCCGGGAACTTCATTATCCTGCCGGTGCTGCCGTGCAGTCTGAGGAACGCCAGTGCCTGGGAACTCTTTTTCTCCTGAATGGAGTTCTCCGTGTTTATCTGCTTTCCGCTCAGGGAAAAGAGGCCACTCTGTACCGTTTAAGGGACAATGATATCTGTACCCTCTCTGCTTCCTGCATGCTTTCTGCCATTACTTTTGATGTTCAGATCGATGCAGAGACAGACTGTGACCTACTGCTCCTCCCGGCTGTGCCTTTTTCCAGACTGATAAAGAACAATATCTATCTGGAAAACTTCATCTACAAACTGACAACCGAACATTTTTCTGATGTGATATCCGGAATTGAACGAACTTTTTTTCTTACACTTCCTCAGCGCATTGCCGCATTTCTTCTGGATGAAGCTGCTGACACCGGATCTGATGAACTCAGTCTCACCCAGGAAGCAATTGCCCGGTCTATTGGAAGTGCAAGAGAGGCTGTCAGCCGCAGCCTGAAAAAAATGAACAAAGACGGCTCCATCCAGATCTCGCGGGGATCGATCCGCATTCTGGATAAGAGCCGTCTCTATAAAATGATGAATACTTATTGATCTTTCCTTACTGAAGTGCTGCCTCAAGTTCTGCTTTCGCTGTCAGTCCTACATAACGTGCAGCCTCCTTGCCACCTTTAAATACCAGCAGTGTAGGAATACTCATAATCTTATACTGCTGTGCAAGGGACGGTTCTTTATCTACGTCTACTTTACCAACTTCATATCCTGCTTCTGCAAGCTCCTCAATGATCGGTGCCTGACGTCTGCACGGTCCGCACCAGGTTGCCCAGAAATCTACCAGTACTGGTTTCTCTACATTTAATACCTCTGTCTCAAAATTGTCTGTTGTAAAAACTTTTGCCATGATAAAATTCCTCCTTATGATTTAATCAGCCCACTGTGGGCTTTCTGTAACTGTTATAATTGTTATCATTTTCTGCGTTTCTTCCTTTTTTATACTGTCCCTTGCTTACGCCTGGGATTTCAAAAGCTTCCGCACATACTGACAGGCGGAAAGTCCTGCCTGCGCTCCGTCATGTACAGCCTTGGCTACCTGAAGAAGTCCTCCTGTACAGTCTCCTGCTGCATACAGTCCCGGAACTGTTGTCTCCATCTCCTCATTCACACGGATGTTTCCCTTTTCGTTAAGCTCTGCTCCGATCTGACGGGCCATCTCTGAACTTCCTGCAGTCCCAAGTGCCACAAAAACACCTTCTGCTGGTTCGAATGACGAAACTTCCTCTCCAGCTTCCTGCAGGCTCACATCACCTTTCAGGCGGATTCCGGAAACACGCTCATCTCCTTCGATTGCCTGGATCTTCATAGTATTGACATCAATGGAATTCTCCCTTGAAAATTCCGGTTTCTTTCCATCTGTAAAGATCGTTACATGAGATGCTGTATGGGAAAGCTCTTCTGCTTCATGAAGAGCGAAATCACTGTTTCCCAGAACTGCCACTTCCTTATCGCGGTAAAAGAACGCATCGCATACTGCGCAGTAGCTGACGCCTTTTCCCTCAAATTCTTTTACACCTGGGATCTTTGCGGACGCTCTCTTGCTTCCTGTTGCAAGGATCACGCTACGAGCTTCAAAATCTCCTTCTGTTGTCTTCACTTCAAAAGTATCAAAACCACCCATTCCAACAACCTGGGCATCCAGGATACGAACGCCAAGCGCTCTGGCCTGGTCAAGACCTCTCTCAAAAAGGTCTTTTCCGGAAAGTGGTTTCTCCAGTCCGTAATAATTCTCGATCTTCTCTGCTTTTTCCAGAGAGCCGATTCCTGTATTTATGATCAATGGGTCCATGTTGCCTCTTGCTGCATAGAGAGCTGCTGAGATTCCTGCCGGACCTGCACCTACAATAATGATATTTTCCAATTCAGACACCTTCTTTCTTCTGCTTCGTTATGATCTGCTTTATAATATACGCTCTGCATCTGCCTGTTTCTGTGATCAAGTCACTTTTTCTCACATGGATCATTATATCACATCTTTGAAAAAAATATCTATTTTGTTTTATACCCCACCTTCAAAATGCCCTGAAATCTTGCACCCACCATTCTTCTATGCTATTATTATAACAGTTTTGCTTATGCAGGATCATTACATTATGAATTCACTGTATTTCACTGTATTTTAAATAAATAACCAAAAAGGGAGATCTACTTATATGAGAAGTTTTGAATATTTTACCCCCACAAAAGTTATCTTTGGAAAAGATACTCATCTTCAGATCGGCACACTTTTAAAAGACCAGCACTGTAAAAAAGTACTGATCCACTACGGTGGACACAGTGCTGTAAAATCTGGTCTGATCGATGAGATCAGATCAGTTCTGGATGAATCAGGCATTTCTTACGTCACCCTGGGCGGTGTCGTTCCCAATCCACGTCTCTCCAAGGTAAGGGAAGGCATTGAGCTTTGCAAAAAAGAAAACGTTGATTTTCTTCTTGCAGTAGGCGGTGGCAGCGTTATTGACTCCTGTAAAGCTATCGGCTATGGACTGGCTAACCCGGATACTGATGTGTGGAATTTTTTTCTCCGCACAGAAACACCGAAAGCCTGTCTGCCAGTAGGTGTCATTCTTACCATCGCAGCTTCCGGAAGTGAGATGAGCAATTCCTGCGTCATCACGAATGAAGAAGGCTGGCTGAAGCGAAGCACTGCACGCAATGATCTGTGCAGACCGCGTTTTGCCATTTTGAATCCGCGCCTTACATATACACTTCCTCAGTATCAGACTGAAAGCGGCTGTGTGGATATTCTGATGCACACCATGGAACGGTATTTCGTAAATATTGAGACAATGGAGATCACCGACAGTATCAGCGAATCTCTCATGCAGACAGTGATCTATAATGCCCGCATCCTGATGAAGGAGCCGGATAATTACACTGCAAGAGCTGAAATTATGTGGGCCGGGAGCCTTTCCCACAATGGACTTACCGGTTGCGGAACAGGTGGCGGTGATTGGGCCTGCCATCAGCTGGAGCATGAACTTGGAGGAGCTTACGATGTAGCACACGGTGCCGGACTTGCTGCACTGTGGGGAAGCTGGGCTCGTTATGTTTATGATGCAAATCCGGAACGTTTTGCACAGTTTGCTACGAATGTATTCGAGATTCCGTGCAGTCTTGATTTCAGTAAAACTGCTCTTGCAGGTATTGAGGCAATGGAAGATTTCTTCCGTTCTATCAATATGCCGACCAGCCTGCATGAACTTGGTCTTGACCTTACAGAAAAAGGAATCCACGATCTGGCATTCAAATGCAGCTTTGAAGATACCCGTACCATCGGCATATTCAGGCAGTTAAATATGAAAGATATAGAAAAGATCTATCTGGCTGCCAGATAACTGATCTCCTGTTTTCCAGATCAGATAGATATTGGCAACCTGCAGGGAGCTTCCCTTATTCAATTAACTATTGCAGATGTTTTTTGAAAAATCCGATTTTTATAAAAATATCTGCATTTTTATTTTTTCCTTGCAATTTGTACATAAATGTGTTAAAGTAACAAAGTACTCGAAAGAGAAATGCCCAGATAGCTCAGTTGGTAGAGCAGAGGACTGAAAATCCTCGTGTCGCTGGTTCGATTCCGGCTCTGGGCATTATTTTTTTATCCGTAAAAAGGATTTCCATGTGCAAGATCCTTTTCCAATTACAAAAACTCTGGCAGCAGATGGATATGTATGTATCTTCTGCTGCCAGAGTTTTTATTTTCGGCCCTCTTTTTTTCTTTTACTGAAGCAGATAAACTTCTGTATAAAATACGCCTTTCTGCTCTGCCTCTGAATGTGTTGCCACATAGACATCAATACAGTTGGTACGAATCGCACCACCACAATCCTCCGCAACATACACCTGTCCGTTGATGACCACTTTAGAACCATATGGAATCTGACTTGGGTCTACAGCTATCGTTCTATTAGTTGTGGCCGTTACACCAGTAGAGGTAATTCCATTAGCCCATGGTCCGCAGCAAATACTGCACGGACAGTAATGGGTGATCCTGAAGGTTCCCAGCGGCTTCAATGTTGCATCGGAGGCAGCTGATACCGGTGTTCCGATCTGCACACCGCTGGCCGTTGTACCTGAACCACCTGTGGAAGTTACCCCATCCACTGCATCTGCAAAAATCCCCTCACCGGAGCTCTTGGTAAGAGAACCTGCCTTGGTTTTCTTCTCCTGCTCGGCCTTAGCCACTTCAGTCTCCTGATACCCTTCCAGGCAGCTGGTCGGAATATAGCCTGTCTGTTCTGTACCATTATCATCTGTGTACACAATACGGCTCCAGATATCATCTACCGTACCTGTTCTTTTCAGTTCATCATCCTCAAGTACTTCACCTACAACTTCGCCGTCTTTTCGTCCAGGATAATCGAAAATGTCACTGTCCGATGCTACTGTGACTGTGTCTGTAAATTTATTTACAGTTTCTGTGTCACTGAGTACGCTGTCCTGAACATAACCGCTGATCTTATCTTCTCCATCTTTCTGGAAAGTAACCTTGCTCCATCCATTGTCACAAACTGCAACCCGCTCCAGTTTTGTTCCAAGAAGCACGGAACGGAGCTCTGTGCCGCTTTCCCCCGGATTGGATCTGATTGCTGTGTTTTTCGCTGTAACATAGAGTGTGTCACTTTTTGCCAAAGCATTTACTGTATTTCCCGCCCCGTCATCAACCTGAAACTGCTGGGCTGTTTTTTTCTCCTGTGTATATGTATTCAGTGTTGCTTCATATCCTGAAATCTCTGCGGATACTGATGCAGGGAACAGCATGTAAGCACACAAAATAACTGCAAGAAGCCTTTTTCGCATATAAAATCCTGCCTCCTTTTCCGGCATTCTGCTGTTTGTCCCGACTATCATAGCATATCGGCTCCTATTTTGCAATTTTACAGAGCTGTCTTCAGAAAGATTTAATAAAAAGATCACATTTCTTAACTGGTCAAATCCGCTCACACCGGGTAGAATATATTTATGAATACAAAAAGACCAAAACCAAAATTAACCAAAAAACAACGCCACCTTCTCCGTGTACGCCAGGTGCGCAGACAGAAATTTTTTCTCTTCTGTATCTTCCTTTTGATCATACTCAGTCTCATTGTATGGTTTGTACACTTCCCGGGAACCAGAGAAAATACTTATCAGATCAATGCTTCCTGTGAATCTTACCGCGAAGAAGTTACTGATATAGCGGTGCAATATGATATGTCGGATTACGTAGATCTGATCCTTGCAGTTATGATGCAGGAAAGCTCCGGACAGGGAACCGATCCCATGCAGTCCTCAGAAGGTGCTTATAATACACAGTATCCACAGGAGCCCAATGGAATCACAAATTCTTCTTATTCTATTACCTGCGGAATCCAGGAACTGAAATATGCCCTTGAAAAAGCCGGTTGTACAGGCCCTTCCGATCTTACCCATATCCGCCTTGCACTTCAGGCCTATAATTTCGGTGCAGATTCCTACTTCTCCTACCTGGAGAAAAATGGGGAAACGGTCTGGACTACAGAAAGTGCCCAGGCTTTTGCACAGATGGCAAGCGGAGGAAGAAAACGTAATGAGGATGATCCCCTCCATGATCCCGCAGGTCCATGGGATTACGGTGATCAGTACTATCCGGATCATGTACTGCGGTATTATCCCATTGCTGATGAATCATAGAATATTTTATGAAAAAACTTTACCATCTGCTTCATGATGTCCTGCCGAAACGACAACAACAAGTTTTGTATAAATTTTTCAAAAAAATCCAAAAAAATATTTGACATATACAAAAATCTATGATATCATATGTCTTGTCGATGAGGAAAACACTTCATCTTCAAGACATATGCGATAGTGGCGTAGTTGGTAACGCGCGACCTTGCCAAGGTCGAGACCGCGGGTTCGAGCCCCGTCTATCGCTCTTGAGAACTCTGAGAGAATTCAGAGTTCTTTTTTTATGCCATATAATCAAACATTCACTACTTTTACGATACTCTTACTTCAGACAATATTCCCCTTAATTATCCAACTTCTCTTTATCCACTTGAAGGTTACTTAATTCAGTTATAAAAAATCCCGGATTCAGAACTTTACACTTTCCAAATCCGGGATATTTTTAACGTATTTTCTGTTACAGAAATCGAATATCTGTTGCTGTTCACTCTATGACCAGCTACATTTTTTTCTTTCTATGATCTTTCCCTATATCTTAGTGATGGAACAGTCTGATTCCAGTAAATGCCATAACCATTCCATATTTATTGCAGGTATCAATAACAGCATCATCACGGACAGATCCGCCTGGCTCTGCAATATATTTCACTCCACTCTTATGCGCACGCTCAATGTTATCACTGAACGGGAAGAAAGCATCAGATCCAAGAGTTACATCTGTAAGTCCATCCAGCCATGCTCTCTTCTCTTCCTTTGTAAATACTTCCGGCTTCTCTGTAAAAGTTTTCTCCCATGCACCGTCAGCCAGAACATCCATATACTCCTCACCGATATAAACATCAATGGCATTGTCTCTCTCTGCACGTGTGATCGTATCTTTAAATGGAAGATTCAGAACCTTCGGGCACTGGCGGAGGTACCAGTTATCTGCTTTCTGACCGGCAAGACGTGTACAGTGAACACGGGACTGCTGTCCTGCACCAACACCGATCGCCTGTCCGTCTTTTACAAAGCATACAGAATTGGACTGTGTATATTTCAGAACGATCAGGGAAACTTTAAGGTCTCTTTTAGCTTCCTCGGTAAGTTCCTTATTCTCCGTAACAATATTGGAGATCAGCTCATCATCAATAGCAAGTTCCTGACGGCCCTGCTCAAAAGTAACACCAAATACCTGTTTGTGTTCCAGCGGTTCCGGAACATAATTCTCATCAATCTGGATCACATTGTAGTTGCCCTTTTTCTTCTGTTTCAGGATCTCAAGCGCTTCCTCTGTATATCCCGGTGCAATAACTCCGTCAGAAACCTCTCTCTTGATCAGCATTGCTGTATCCTTGTCACATACATCAGAAAGAGAAATAAAATCACCGAAGGATGACATACGGTCTGCACCTCTCGCTCTTGCATAAGCACATGCAAGCGGTGAAAAATTCTTCCAGTCCATATCATCTACCCAGTAAATCTTGGCCAGTGTCTCATTCAGTGGAAGTCCGATGGACGCACCTGCAGGAGATACATGCTTGAAAGAAGTTGCTGCAGGAAGTCCGGTTGCTTTCTTAAGATCACGCACAAGCTGCCAGCCATTAAAAGCATCCAGGAAATTGATGTATCCAGGTCTTCCGGAAAGTACCTGGATAGGAAGTTCACTTCCGTCTGCCATGTAAATCTTAGATGGTTTCTGATTCGGGTTGCATCCATATTTTAACTGTAATTCTTTCATAAAAAAAATCCTCCGTTCTGTGTGATACTGATAATTTCATCGCAGCTGTATACTCAGCTTGTTATTTATTCTTATTCACGATCCTTGACTCATATTTTCCGGTTTCAATGTCAATGAAACGAACAAAGAGAGAAACTTTATTATCCTGATTCAGGCTCTCCCAGAGAAGGTTTGTAAAGTCATCAATATCATTCGGGATTTCTACAGGCTTCGGCTCTCCCTCAAAACTCGGAAGTGGATTTCCATCGCATTTATAAGTATGGATAAAACGTCCCTGTCCTGCAGCTGCATTCTCATAGGCGAATGTATAACGAAGACAGGAATCCGGATTACCGTTATTGCTCTTTAAAATAGACATTGCATAGTTGAATCTGCCATTCTCTACGTGCAGAACACCGGAAATACGAGGTGTATAGTTCGGTGCGTCTGGCTCAAATTCTCTGGTTCGGAGGGACTGCTCAAAAGTAAGCTGTCTGTCCATTCCCTCATAAATGGTATCTGTCTGGTCGCCGTTTGTTACGATCGTCTTGTTTCCAAGGACACGTACCGGTGCGTAGATGATAAGGCTCGGGTCTGTAAGCTTGGACGGATCAAATGCCTGTGTGCGGATTCCCTCTCCATCCTCAACAAAAATACGATTTCTGCTGTTCTCGCTTCTTCCCATGATAAAATATGCAGTAACAGCATGCTTTCCGTCTGCGGAACGTCCGATCACGATTCCTCTTCCTGGGTAGGAATTTTCTTTCAGTTCTTTTTCAAGTGAAAATGTAGTCATTTTTCACAGTCCTCCTTATCTAATATACGGCCCGGGGATCATTCCAGGTATCAGCAGGTAACAAAAAACCGCCTGGACACCCCATTAACAGGCTGCCCAGGCGGTCGGCTTCTTAAATACACTGCACTCCCTGTAGGTAATCCTACTCTCCGCCAGTCATGCAGCTTCTGTTGTTATACTACAATACTTCTTCTGAATTTTCAAGTCCTAATTTTCTGAAATTGTTTTCAATTTTTTTATTTTCCCTGCAATTCATAATCCGTCTGGATCTGTGCTGCAATGTCAGACTTCATCCGGAACCATGCATCCGGGTTTTCCACATAATATTTGGGACAGTCTTTTCCTGTAACATCGTAATGCCGAATCACCTGATCCGTATCCAGCCCAAAACGGGTACAGAGCCACGCCGTCAGCTTCACTGCCGAACTATATGTTGCATCATTAAACTGTCCCGTCTCATCCGGATGGCAGCATTCAATGGATATGGTATCCACATTTCTGGCATTAGTAGCATAGGACATTTCTGAAGTAGGAATACACTGCACCACTTCCCCATCCAGTCCTACCACAAAATGACTGCTGACTTTATTATCCTGCGTTGTGGCAAGATTCTCAAAATAATTCCGGTTGGATATAGCTGTTGAACCTGGATTCGCTGTATAGTGAATCGCTATATAATTCACCTGTTCAATAGGAATCTGAGGCCTGGAATAAGAATTTGGCGTAAGAAGTTCCACATCAATATACGGAGCACCTTCTGCCTGCCATTGTTCCTGCCCACCGCCCTCACTGCTTTGCTGTGACCAGCTCTGTTGATCTATTTCAAGTCCGCTCTGCTCTATCCTCATCTCAAAAAATCCATATCCAAGGGCACACACAGCCAGTACAACGATCACAATTACCACTGCCAGCACAATATGTTTTAAAATATTCTGCGGTTTCTTTTTTCGGGAAGATTTTTTTCTTCTGCCAGCTCTGTCCGATATTCCAGAAATATTTTTTCCTGAAGAAGTTCCCTTTACGGAAACAGGCCGTCCATTATGGGACGGCCTGGGTGACTTCTTAACTGTCTTGCCTGCTTTTCCTTTATTATTCATCTACACTGTAGTTTGGAGCCTCTTTTGTGATGTGGATATCATGTGGATGTGACTCCTTAAGGGATGCAGCGGAAATCTTGATGAATCTGCCTGTTGTCTTAAGCTTCTCAATATTCTCTGCTCCGCAGTAGCCCATACCGGATCTTAAACCGCCGATCAGCTGGAATACAGTATCCTCAACATGTCCCTTATATGCAACTCGTCCCTCAACACCTTCCGGAACAAGCTTCTTGGCATTTTCCTGGAAATAACGATCCTTGCTGCCGTTCTCCATAGCGGCAATAGATCCCATTCCACGATATACTTTATATTTTCTTCCCTGGTAGAGTTCGAATGTTCCCGGACTCTCATCGCATCCTGCGAACATACTTCCCATCATGCAGACATTGGCGCCAGCTGCAATAGCCTTGGTAATATCTCCGGAATACTTGATACCGCCATCTGCGATAATCGGAATTCCGTAACGGTCTGCAACTTCATAGCAATCCATAACTGCTGTTACCTGTGGAACACCGATACCTGCAACAACACGTGTTGTACAGATAGATCCAGGTCCGATACCAACCTTAACTGCGTCTACACCAGCCTCGATCAGAGCCTTGGTAGCTGCACCTGTTGCAACATTACCTGCAATAACCTGAAGTTCCGGATATGCAGCCTTGATCTCGCGGACTGCTTTTAAGATATTCTCGGAATGACCATGTGCGGAATCGATAACGATAACATCCACGTTAGCCTTAACAAGTGCATCCACACGTGCAAGTACATTAGCTGTGATACCAACTGCTGCGCCACAGAGAAGACGTCCCTGTGCATCCTTAGCTGCCAGAGGATATTTAATCTGTTTCTCGATATCCTTGATGGTAATGAGTCCCTTTAAATTAAAGTCATCATCTACAATGGGTAATTTCTCCTTACGAGATTTCGCGAGAATCTTCTTGGCATCCTCAAGTGTGATTCCTTCCTTGGCTGTGATCAGTCCCTCAGAAGTCATGCACTCCTTGATCTTTCTGCTGAAGTCTGTCTCAAACTTAAGATCACGGTTTGTGATGATGCCTACAAGCTTTCTGCCTTCTGTGATCGGAACACCGGAAATACGGTATTTCGCCATCAGATCATTGGCATCTTTCAGTGTATGTTCTGCTGAAAGATAAAATGGATCTGTAATAACACCGTTCTCAGAACGTTTAACCTTATCAACCTCTTCTGCCTGTGCCTCGATGGACATGTTCTTATGAATGATACCGATACCACCCTGTCTAGCCATGGCGATAGCCATTCTGTGCTCTGTAACTGTGTCCATACCCGCACTCATCATGGGGATATTCAGCTTTACTTTCTTGGTTAAATACGTTGAAACATCTACCTGATTCGGAATTACTTTAGAATAAGCCGGAACCAGCAGGACGTCATCAAACGTAATGCCATCACCAATAATAGTACCCATTGCATTTCCTCCCTTTTGTAAGATATTTTAAATTTGTGAACTAGTGTAACAAAAAACAAGTTTCATGTCAATCCAAAAAAACTTTACTTGGTGCAGAATTTTTCATGGTGTTTGCAAGGGCATCATCCAGTTCCAGGATCACTTTACAGGTTTCACCGCCATCTCTGGTAATCATTGCATAGCGTTTATGATCCTCAATGCCGGAAGAAAAATCCATTGTTTTCATCTTCTGATTACCATTGTAATAGTCCATTCTGTGGGAATTAAGAGGAGCTACAATATCTGCTTCCGCAAGCTGGAGAGATTTCACTCTTTTTCTCTTGGACTTTGACATGATCATATCGATATCCAGTTCACCGTTAACAAACAGATACTCGTATTCCAGATCTGTTTTCGGTATCACAAAATAGCATGCAACGCCAAGAGCGATAGCCGGAACCAGAAGAAGACCATTGAGAATAAGCCCCCCAAGGACCATGATCACAGTCAGGGCTATGAGGCCATACTTTACAACAAGATCCTTCCCTGTCTGTTTCTTCTTTACCAGAAGTTCTGAATATAAGTCACTCATTTGCTTCTTCCTTTCGTAATTTACTGATTTTTTTAAATTATAACATAAAAAGAGAGCCGCGTCCATGACGCAGGCCCTCTTATTTTGTGAATATTTTCACCTGCTTAGCTGATTATTACATCATTCCCATTCCCGGGTTTGCTGCCGGAGCAGGAGTATCTTCTTTGATCGTGGAAACTACAGCCTCTGTTGTAAGGAGTGTAGATGCAACGCTTGTTGCGTTCTGAAGAGCACTTCTTGTAACTTTGGCCGGATCAAGGATTCCGTTCTCAACCATGTTTACATATTTTTCATTCAGGGCATCGAAACCTGTACCAACCTCAGACTCTCTTACTTTGTTGATGATAACAGCGCCTTCCAGTCCTGCATTTGCAGCGATATGGAACAGCGGAGCCTCAAGAGCTTTCAGGATTACGTAAGCACCTGTCTTCTCATCTCCCTCAAGTGTTGCTGCAAGTTTTGCAACTTCTTTAGAAGCATGGATGTAAGCAGATCCACCTCCTGCGATGATACCTTCCTCGACAGCTGCTTTTGTTGCTGCAAGAGCATCCTCAAGACGAAGTTTTGCTTCTTTCATCTCTGTCTCAGTAGCAGCACCAACACGGATAACAGCTACGCCGCCAGCCAGTTTTGCAAGTCTCTCCTGAAGTTTCTCTTTATCGAACTCGGATTTTGTCTCCTCGATCTGTGCACGGATCTGCGCAACACGTTTTGCGATAGCGTCTTTGTCTCCAAGACCATCAACGATAACTGTGTTCTCTTTTGCAACTTTAACGGATTTAGCACGTCCAAGCTGCTCCATCTTAGCTTCCTTCAGGTCAAGACCAAGCTCATCGGAGATTACCTGACCACCTGTAAGGATTGCGATATCCTGAAGCATTTCTTTTCTTCTGTCGCCATATCCAGGAGCTTTGACAGCTACTACCTGGAATGTTCCTCTCAGTTTGTTTACGATCAGAGTTGTAAGAGCCTCGCCCTCAACATCCTCAGCGATGATAAGGAGTTTCGCACCAGCCTGAACAACCTGCTCAAGAAGCGGAAGGATCTCCTGGATGTTGCTGATTTTCTTATCTGTGATCAGGATGTACGGATCATCAAGAGTTGCCTCCATCTTCTCCATATCTGTTGACATGTATGCGGAAATGTATCCACGGTCAAACTGCATTCCTTCTACAAGATCAAGCTCTGTATGCATGGTCTTGGACTCCTCAACAGTGATAACACCGTCTTTGGAAACTTTCTCCATAGCGTCTGCAACAAGCTGTCCTACCTGCTCGTCACTTGCAGAGATTGCCGCTACATTAGCGATCTGTTCTTTGCCGTTGATCGTCTGGCTCATATTTTTGATTGCTTCTACTGCAACATCTGTTGCTTTCTTCATTCCTTTTCTGAGGATGATCGGGTTGGCACCTGCTGCCAGGTTTTTCATTCCCTCATGTACCATTGCCTGAGCAAGTACAGTAGCTGTTGTTGTACCATCACCTGCTACATCGTTAGTCTTGGATGCAACTTCTTTGATGATCTGAGCACCCATGTTCTCAAATCCATCCTCAAGCTCGATCTCTTTTGCAATGGAAACACCATCGTTAGTGATAAGCGGAGCACCGAAAGATTTATCAAGTACTACATTTCTTCCTTTCGGTCCAAGTGTTACTCTTACTGTATCTGCAAGTTTATTTACGCCAGCTTCCAGTGCTGCTCTGGCTTCTGCGCCATATTTAATCTCTTTTGCCATGATATAATGACCTCCTGTTTATATTGATATACGATAAGATGTTTATATTATTTAATAACTGCCAGGATATCTTCCTGTTTTACAATGATATAATCAGTTCCGTCCATCTTAACTTCTGTTCCTGCATATTTGGAGTAGATAACTGTATTTCCAACTTCTACTTCCATCTTAACTTCTTTACCGTTTACAATTCCACCAGGGCCAACTGCAATAACTTCTGCCTGCTGTGGTTTCTCCTGTGCCTGTCCTGGAAGTACAATTCCGGAAGCTGTTGTTTCTTCTGCTTCAACCTGTTTTAATACTACTCTGTCACCTAAAGGTACTAACTTCATGATCTATGTTCCTCCTTATCAGTTTCGATTTCGCTTGCTAGCACTCACTTTCTACGAGTGCTAATCACTATGGCTATATTAGTGAATTTTCATATTTTTCGCAACTCTTTTAAGATATGATAATTCTAATATATGCTCTTATTTTCTCATTTATTCTCTTGTTTTCTCATTTTTTCTTAATTTCAGTATTTATTTTAATTTTTTCAGCACATTCGATGTAAAAAAAGAGGCTATCCGGATAACGGACAGTCTCTTTCGTTACGTTCTTTATTATATAGCTCACAAACCAAGCGTATGCTTATGCTTTCTTATTTCTCTGTGCCTTAATCTCCTCCAGCTCATCGAAAATCACTTCATTAAGAACCTTAATGTAAGTTCCTTTCATGCCGGAAGAACGGGACTCGATCACGCCTGCACTCTCGAATTTACGCAGTGCATTAACGATTACGGATCTTGTAATACCCACTCTGTCAGCAATCTTGCTGGCAACAAGGATTCCCTCATCTCCATCCAGCTCGTCAAAAATATGGATGATAGCCTCAAGTTCTGAGAAGGACAGTGTACTGAATGCAGACTTCACGATCTGCTGCTTTCTGTCTTCTTCTGCATTCTCATCATGAACCGCACGCATCATCTCCAGGCCAACAACAGTTGTGCCATATTCACTGACGATGATATCTTCAATATCATAAGGGTGATCATTACGGTACATAAATAATGTTCCCAGTCTCTCACCTGCAATATCTATCGGATTCACGATTCCCTGATAATTTCCGGGTACATGCTCGAAACCAAGTGTCTGGAGATTGACATTCTCCTTTGTGGAAAGAACGCCGAGAAATCTCTCGTTCAATAACGGATCAATATGTCCTCCGATCTTATCGTCAATCAGCTCTGTGATCTCATCCACGCCAGGACAAATACTGACTCCCAGAACCTTACCTTTCTTGCTGAGTACCAGGATGTTGGAACTTAAGGTTTCCATGAGCACCTGGCAAATGTCGTTAAACACTACCTTGCTTGAACTGCTGTTATGCAGAAGCTTGTTGATTTTTCTAGTTTTATCTAGCAACTGAACGCTCATTTTTTCCTCCTTTCACTTTCGTACCTTGAAAGAAATCGTTTTTCTAGTCTAATATTACACGTTATTCTGGAAATTTACAAGACATTTTTATATTTTTTTCATTTTTAACGGGCTTTTCTGAAAATTGGTTGAAAAGCATCTATTCAATCAATCTTCATCTTTTGGCTTTTGTTCTACATATCCGCAGGTTTCCTGGCTGCAAACCAGCTTATTTCCCTTTTCGAGCATATAATTGCCACATTTCGGACATTTCTTTGCAGAAGGTTTCTGCCAGGACATGAAATCACATTCCGGATTATTCTCACATCCGTAATATTTTCTGCCTTTTTTCGTTTTTTTCATGACAATTTCGCCACCGCATTTCGGACATGCAACGCCGATTTTCTCATAATATGGTTTCGTATTACGGCAGTCCGGGAATCCAGGGCATGCAAGGAATCTTCCATGAGGTCCGTATTTGATCACCATGTTGCGTCCGCAGTTATCACAGATCACATCTGTGACTTCATCCTGGATATCAACTTTTTCCAGTTCTTTCTCTGCCTCATCCACATCGTGTTTCAGATCCGGATAAAAGTTTCGCACAACCGTCTTCCACTGTACAGTTCCTGCCTCAACACAATCCAGAAGTCCCTCCATGGTAGCTGTAAAGTTTACATCAACAATACTTGGGAACGCCTGCTTCATAATGTTGTTAACTACCTCTCCAAGCTCTGTTACATAAAGATTCTTCTGTTCCTTGGATACATATCTTCTGCTGATGATCGTTGTGATCGTCGGCGCATAGGTGCTCGGGCGTCCGATTCCCAGCTCCTCCATAGTCTTTACAAGGGAAGCTTCTGTGTAATGTGCCGGCGGCTGTGTAAAATGCTGCTCTGGCTTCAGCTCTTTCAGCTTCAGCTCCATGCCTTTCTCAAGACTCTGGCTCAACACATTGCCTTTCTTATCGTCTCCCTCTTCTGTGTATACAGACATAAAACCATCAAATGCGACCTTGGATGCCGCAACTGTAAATGTATACTCATCTGCTCCGATCTTAACGGATGTTGTATCATAGCGAGCCGGTGCCATTCTGCTTGCCGCAAAACGTCTCCAGATAAGCTGATACAACCTGAACTGATCTCTTGTCAGGGATTCCTTCACAAGAACCGGAGTTCTGGCAATATCAGTAGGACGGATTGCCTCGTGTGCATCCTGGATTTTCTGACCATTCTTAACTGCTTTCTCTATCTTGGAAACATAATCCTTACCATACTGTTCGGAAATATAATTTCTTGCTGCTGCATCTGCTTCCTCGGAAATACGGGTGGAATCTGTACGAAGGTAAGAGATAAGACCGACCGTACCGCTGCCTTTAACATCAACACCCTCATACAACTGCTGTGCAAGACGCATTGTTTTCTGTGTGGAAAAATTCAGTGTCTTGGCTGCTTCCTGCTGCAAAGTACTGGTTGTAAAAGGAAGCGGGGCATTCTTGATACGCTCGCCCTTTTTTACCTCTGTGATCTCGTATCTGCAATTTTCCAGTTTCTTCAGGATCTCTTCCATTTCCTGACGGTTTTTGATAAGAAGCTTTTTATCTGTTCCGTAGAACCTGGCTGTCAGAGGCTTCTTCTCGCCCTTAACCTGGAACTCGCCTTCCAGACTCCAGTACTCCTCCGGAATAAACGCATTGATCTCATCTTCCCTGTCGCAGATAATTCGAAGCGCTACAGACTGTACACGGCCTGCGCTTAATCCTCTCTTTACCTTCGCCCAGAGAAGCGGACTGATGGTATAACCTACCATACGGTCCAGCATACGTCTGGCCTGCTGTGCATCCACAAGATTCATGTCAAGCTCTCTGGCCTGCTTGATGGAAGCCTTGACTGCTGTTTTTGTTACTTCATTAAATGTGATTCGATGCATCTTTGCAGGATCTGTTTTCAGTGCCTGCATCAGGTGCCAGGAGATTGCTTCTCCCTCACGGTCGGGGTCAGTTGCAAGATAAATCTTATCTGCTTTCTTTGCTTCTTTACGAAGTTTCGCAAGAAGTTCTCCCTTACCTCTTATTGTAATATACTTGGGTTCAAAATCATTCTCTACGTCAATACCAAACTGGCTTTTCGGAAAATCCCTCACGTGACCGTTTGATGCTTCGACTGTATAATTCGCCCCCAAAAATTTTTTTACAGTTTTCATTTTAGCAGGTGACTCTACTATCACCAGATTCTTGGCCATTTTACCTCTCCTAATCTCATTCTGCCCCCTGTCCTGTGCTGCAGTGATTTTTCAAAATGCTGTAAGCAGAATGCAGAACAGATCGGCTGTTATTCAAGTCTGATATAATGCTGTGTTCCGGTTTCCCTGACAAGTCCCATCAGCGTGAGCTGTGCCAGAATCCCGGCTGTTTTTCCCGGCGAAAAGCCGGTTTCTGTGATAATCTGATCCAGATTTTTGGGTCGTAAATCGAGACAACTATACACCAAATCCAAATCTGTTGCAAGTCCTAACTTGGTTTTTCCTTTTAAAATTGTCTTTTTTTTCACAGACAGACCCCATTCATCCAGAAGCACTTCCGGGGAATATGCAATGCCTGCTCCATCGTAGATCAGCTTGTGGCAGCCTCGGCTCAGCGCATCATTTACTGCACCCGGAACTGCATATACAGTCTTTCCCTGTTCCAGTGCACAGGCAGCTGTGATAAGAGAACCGCTTTTTTCCTTTGCTTCCACAACAACCACTACATCTGCCAGTCCACTGATGATCCGGTTCCTTGCCGGAAAATGATAGGCCCTACCCGGTGTCCCCGGAAGGTATTCACTGATGATTCCACCATTCTTCTCCGGAATCCGCCTGTAAATACTGCGGCTGGAAGAAGGATAGCAGATATCCACTCCGTTTCCCAGCACTGCAAAAGTAGGTGTCCCGCCTTCCAATGCACCTTTATGTCCTTCTGCATCGATCCCTGCTGCCATGCCGCTGATTACCTGCACACCGTTCTCGCTTAAAAACCTTCCATAATTAAATGCCTGGATCCTGCCGTAGGGACTGCACATTCTGGCACCTACAATAGCTGCTGTAGGTCTGTTATCATCAGGAAGTCTTCCAATATAATATAACATATCCGGCATGCCACTTAGAGAACGCAGCCTTTCCGGATAAATGGTACTGCTTTTTTCCACAGAATTGATGGCTGTTTTCGGTTTTTCTTCCATTATAAGGTACCTCCTTTTCCTGTATTTTATGACCAGTATTTTTTATCATAGACACGGTACGTCAATGCTTCGCAGATATGGTCCTGCCGGATCTTTTCAGAATTTTCCATATCTGCAGCTGTCCGTGCAACTTTCAGGATCTTATGGTAAGCCCTGGTACTGAACTGAAACTGTGTATATGCCTGCTCCAGAAGTGTTTCTGCCTCACTTGTCATAACACAATATTTCTCCACACTTCTCCCATCCAGTTCCCCGTTGAAGGAAAACTCTTCGTTCTTATAACGTTCACGTTGGATTTCCTGGGTTCTTTCCACTCTCCGGCGTATGGACATGGAACTTTCCCCTCTCTTTTTCTTCTTCATCTCCGTAAAACGGATGGCCGGAACTTCGGTACAGATGTCAATCCTTTCCAGCAGAGGCTGGCTGATTTTTCCAAGATAATGGGTTATCTCACCATGACTACATCTGCACCGGTTCATATCCGGATAAAAGCCACAGGGACAGGGGTTCATGGCTGCTGCCAGCATAAAGCTGGCCGGAAATGTGTACGTTCCCGCAGCTCTTGACAAATGGATTTCCTTATCTTCCAGAGGCTGCCTCAAAATCTCCAGGCTCTTCCTGGAAAATTCAGGCATCTCATCCAGAAAAAGCACTCCCCGGTGTGCAAGAGTAATCTCGCCCGGACCGGGAATCCGTCCGCCTCCTGCCAGGGCCTGGGCAGAACTGGTATGATGCGGACTTCGAAACGGCCGTTTTCGGATCAGAGGATCTTTCTCTGTGAGCAGTCCTGCCACACTGTATACTTTCGTAATTTCCAGGCTCTCCTCAAAAGTCAGCCGGGGCATAATGGTTGGCAATCTTCTGGCCAGCATCGTCTTTCCGGAACCCGGCGGTCCGATAAACAATATATTATGAAAACCGCTGACTGCTATCTCGGCAGCCCGTCTGGCCCCTTCCTGTCCGCACACATCTGCAAAATCTGCTCCACCTTCCTCCATTCTTTCTTCTGTTTCCGGTTCCCGCCTGCTTTCATTCTCATATTTCTCCGGAGCCTGCAGACAGCGTATCATATCTTTCAGCGTTCTCACCCCAAATACCCGCATATCCCGGATCAGTTTTCCCTCCTGAATATTCTCCTGTGGAATAATGCAAAAGCGAAGCCCCAGTTCTCTGGCACGGATCACCCTGGGCAGGATACCTGAAACACCGTGGATTTCCCCATTAAGACTGATTTCCCCCACTACCATGACCTGCTCCAGAAGCTTTGGTTCCAGGATCTCTGCTGCTGCCAGAACTGCTGCAGCTACAGGAAGATCAAACCCGGCCCCTTCTTTCTTCATATCTGCAGGGGCAAAATTAACAGTTACTCTCTTAGGCGGCAGACTGAGCCTGTTGTTCTTAAATGCAGTGCGCACACGTTCCTGTGCTTCCCGCACCTGTGCTGACGGAAATCCTACCATAGTAAAGGAAGGCAGACCATCACTGACATCTGCCTCAACCTGGATCTCCCGCACCTCCATGCCAAAAATCGCCGCTGATAAAACACTTGCAAACAAACGAATCCTTTCTGCGATAAATTTCGTTCCCGATCGACAAAATCCTCGTCTTTTTAATAGTTAAAGGGAAAAATTCAGATAGACATTTTCTGAATTAAAGAAGATAATAAATTTAGTATAGTCCATTTTGCTCTCTTTTGCAAGAGTGCAATTCGTTCTGTTTTATACTTTCTATAGAAAGAAGAGGTGAGCACAATGAAATTTCAGCGTATCCAGGATTTACGTACAGACGCAGATCTGTCACAGAGAGAATTAAGTGAGATTCTTCATATCAGTCAGCGTTCTTATTCCCATTATGAAACGGGATCTCGTAGTATTCCAATTGAAATGCTTATCCGGCTGGCAAATTATTATGACACCAGCATTGACTATCTCGTTGGTCGCACAGACCGAAAAAAAATGGTCAAATAAAGAAATCCCCGGACTTAGGAACAGTTCCGGGAATTCCTGTATCAGGATTCCCGCACTTCCGCAGATCCGGGGATTCTTTATTTCGTGTTATTTATTATTCCGCATAATATGTTTCTTCCTCACCGTAGGGAATTCCATATACATTATCGCTGCTCTCATCATAGGAAGATTCCTGCTCTGCTGCCGGTGTACTTTCCATCGGTTCTTCCCTTGTCATAATAGACTCTGTTTTCGGATAAGTCTTAGAACCATCCGCTCTCTTATAAGTCTTGACCTTCACATAAAGCTTTCCGCTTTTATCAAAAACAAATTCTCCTTTGGCCTTGTTTCCCTCGGAATCTTTCAGATAAAACTGTGTAGCATTTCCCGCCACCTCTGCAGTTACATCTGCCTCCGCAAAAAGAGAACTGTTCTTCCCATTAACTCTTTTATAAGTGAAAGAAACCGAATCCAGACTGATCTCATAAATATTGATCGTTGTCAGGCCGTCTGTACTGTACCAGGTTCCCCGATAACTCTCCGGATCAAATGACGGAAGAATGGTGGGAATCGGAGTCACAGAAGGAGTCGGCGTCGCTGTCGGTATCGGTGTCGCTGTAGCCATCGGCGTTGCCGTTACCTCCGGAATACTCTCCAGTGCAGCAATCGCCGCCTGTTTTCGCTGTTCTTTTGCAACTTTATTTCTGTGGGAAACCAGCAGCATCCCTCCAAGTCCTGCCAGAATAAACAAAATGATCAACAGGATCAGAGCCGTTTTCAGACGCTGTTTTTTTCTTTTGTTTTTACTCATCTGCATCACCTCTGTTTACTATAGCATATTAAGAAACTTCTCTGTATTTCTCTCTTTTTCCTATTTTTTCTCTTTAATAATACCTTTTCTGTATACCTCCAGAAGCTGGATCAGTTCTCCAATCCTTTCCTTCAGTGCTGTACCCGTATCTGTATCACCCACCAGAGTACGTTTGTTGTTATAATGAACAGCCACTCTGTTTGACACAATATCCTGCTCTTTCTCCACTGCTTCTTCCGCGGAAGTAAATGGCTCATGAGCAGACAAAATCAGTCCATAGGAGTTATAAACCAGCGTGTAGCCTGCAATTCCTGTGACCTTCTGATAAGGTCTGGAAAAACCACCGTCAATTACAAGAACTTTTCCATTACATTTCACAGGACTCTCTCCCTCACTCTGGTGAACTGGCACATGGCCATTGATGATATGTCCTTTTTCCGGTTCCAGGCCAAACTCGCGAAGAAGGTTATCAACCACTTCTTCATTTTCCAGAAGATGGTAATACGCATTTTTTTTCTCTTTATGTGTAGCCTTGTCCGCAATAAAATACCTCTCAAAAGTAGTCATCTTATCTTTACCGAATAATGGAGAATTCGGTGCAGCCCAGATATACCACATGATATCTCTGCCTTTTCGCTGTTCATCCTCATTCATTGAGAAAAAAGCTCTCCGCACATAAGTCTCCAGAACATCGTACAGCTCTTTTCCCTTATAAGTTTTGCCGTAGATCTGCACTTCTTTCAGGCTTCCATCCTCATTAAGAGGAATGCTTCCATGGAATAAAAGATTTCCATTATATGTCTTATAAAGACCGCCTTTATCAAGAAGAAGACGTACATGATTCTGCAGTTTCTCACAGTTACGGAATGCCAGGTCCAGACGTTCCATTACATCTTTTTCTTCTGCTGTAAGCTCATACGGCTTCTTCCAATCAATTGTCGGGAAATATGTATCTGTAAGCGGATATTCTTTTCCGTCAGGGAGTGTGATCGTTCCCTTCTTCGGATCAATTCTGTGTAGCAGGCAGCGTTCTTCCATATGGAATTCTTTGTGCCTGCGGATCAGCTGACCCTCCAGCTTAAACTGGATCACAGCAATCGCCTTGTGCATTTTGCGCCCAAGTTCTTCCTCCAGAATGCTGTAATTATTGGCATCACCTTTCATCTCAAAAGCTTTACATGAATCATCTTTATATGCTTCCATTGCAAAAGTAGCCAGAGGCATGAGATTGATCCCATATCCATCCTCCAGAATGTCCATGTTACGGTAACGGATACTGTTTCGTATTACTGTCGCAATGCAGGCTTTCTGTCCTGTGGCTGCGCCCATCCAGACTACATCATGATTTCCCCACTGGATATCCAGGGAATGATATTTCATCAGACGATCCATAATGAAATGCGGACCAGGACCTCGATCATAAATATCACCAAGCACATGAAGGTGATCCACAACAAGACGCTGGATCAGTTCAGCCAGGGCAATGATAAAATTCTCTGCTCTGCCGATCTCAATAATGGTGTTGACGATGGCATCATAATAAGCTTCTTTATCAAGAACTTCTGCTTTTTCTGTGATCAGCTCCTCAATCACATAGGCATAATCTGCCGGAAGGGCTTTTCGCACTTTGGAACGGGTGTATTTGGATGCTGTTGTCTTGCACACTTCGATCAGACGGTAGAGGGTGATCTTATACCAGTTTTCCATATCCTCCTCGTTTTTTTTCACAACTTCCATTTTTTCTTTCGGATAATAGATCAGAGTTGCCAGCGACCGCTTATCGCTGTTGCTTAATGTATGACCAAATACATCGTCGATCTTTTTGCGCACTGCGCCGGAACCGTTGCGGAGAACATGAGAAAAAGCATCATATTCTCCGTGGATGTCCGACATGAAATGTTCCGTACCTTTCGGAAGATTCAGTATGGACTGCAGATTGATGATTTCAGTTGATGCCTTTGCAATAGTAGGATACAGCTCTGCAAGCCGCTGCAGATATCTTAATTCTTCTTTCTTCATATTGCCTCCTGGAATTATATTTTATAATGTGCCTTGACCAGCTATCATATCAGTCAGATGTTAAGTAAAGTCAAATAATGACATCTGATTGGACTGCGGAATATCACCGAACAGATTCAGATCATCCATCAGGTCAATAACTGTTTTGCTGACTTTTGTACGGTCGCGGAAATCGTCCTTGGAAAGAAATTTTCCCCTGGCAGCTGCATCCACTACAGCATCAGCCGCCTTATCGCCCAGACCGTCTATGGTATCCAGCGCGGGCATCAGCTTATCTCCCATGATCTGGAAACGGTGCGCTTTTGCCTTGTAAAGATCAATGGGTACGAAATCAAAACCTCTGGCATACATCTCCTGCACGATTCTCATATCCTTCAGAGTATCCTGCTCCTTCTTGGATGCCTCGTCACCCTTCTTGCGGATCTCTGCCATGTAATATTCCAGACGTTCTTTTCCCATGCACATCAGTTCATAGGAAAACGATGTTGCACGGATACTGAAAAATGCCGCATAGTAAGCAAGAGGTTGGAACACTTTGTACCAGGCAATACGGTAAGCCATCATAACATAGGCAGCTGCATGTGCCTTCGGGAACATGTACTTGATCAGCTTGCAGGACCAGATATACCATTCCGGAACGTCGTGTTCTTTCATAGTCTGGATCCATTCATCTCGAAGACCTTTACCTTTACGGACGCTCTCCATAATAGTAAACGCCAGACCACTCTCCACACCTTTTCCAATCAGATAGATCATAATATCATCTCGGGTACAGATTGCTGTGGAAATGGTCGCTGTACCATTCTGAATCAGCACCTGTGCATTACCCAGCCAAACGTCAGTACCATGTGAAAGACCTGCAATACGTACCAGATCAGAAAAATATTTCGGCTTGGTATCAATAAGCATCTGCATGGCGAAATCTGTACCAAACTCCGGAATTCCAAGACAGCCAAGCTTACAGCCTCCAATATCCTCCGGGCTGATTCCCAGTGCCTGGGTTCCCGCAAACAGAGACATGACATCTCGCTGATCCAGGGGAACAGTCCTTGCGCTAATACCTGTCAGGTCTTCAAGCATACGGATCATGGTCGGATCATCATGTCCCAGTATATCCAGTTTCAGAAGGTTTCCGTCAATGGAATGATAATCAAAATGTGTGGTAATGATATCGCTGTTCACATCATTGGCAGGATGCTGCACAGGTGTAAACTTCTCTATCTCCTCACCCATTGGAAGTACGATGATACCTCCAGGGTGCTGGCCTGTGGTACGGCGGACTCCAGTACACCCCTGTACGATTCTGTTAATTTCACAGTATCGCTTATGCTGACCACGTTCCTCATAGTAGTTTTTCACATAACCGAAGGCAGTTTTTTCCGCAAGGGTACCAATGGTTCCTGCCTTGAAGGTCTGGCCCTTTCCAAAAATAACCTCTGTGTATCTGTGGGCATTGGCCTGATACTCTCCTGAGAAGTTCAGGTCAATATCCGGCTCCTTGTCACCTTTGAATCCAAGGAACGTCTCGAACGGGATATCAAAACCTTCTTTATTCATCTTAGTTCCGCATTTCGGGCAGACCTTATCCGGCATATCACAGCCTGCCATGCCTGCATATTCTTTTACCTCAGGAGAATCGAAATCACTGTATTTGCAGTCCGGGTTCGGGCAGAGATAATGCGGCGGCAGAGGATTAACCTCTGTAATACCGGACATGGTAGCTGCCAGGGACGAGCCAACCGATCCTCGGGAACCAACCAGATATCCGTCCTCATTGGACTTCCACACAAGTTTCTGGGCAATGATATACATCACCGCATAACCATTGGAAATAATGGAGTTCAGCTCCCTATCAAGACGGTCCTCTACAATCTTTGGAAGAGGATCTCCGTACATTTCATGTGCTTTTGTAAAGCAGATATTCTTCAGGTCCTGCTCGGAATTCTCAATGACAGGCGGGAATTTATCCGGATGGATGGGCGAGATCTTTTCGATCATATCCGCGATCTTGTTGGTATTGGTGATAACCACTTCTTCCGCCTTCTCACTTCCAAGATAGGAAAATTCCTCCAGCATCTCCTCCGTTGTACGGAGATAAAGAGGTGCCTGGTTATCTGCATCGGAAAAGCCGTTTCCGGCCATAATGATACGTCTGTAAACCTCATCCTGCGGATCCATAAAATGCACATCACAGGTTGCAACCACCGGTTTCTTAAACTGCTCTCCAAGCTTGACGATCTTTTGGTTGATCTCTTTTAAATCTTCCTCTGAATTGATCATATCGTGCTTCTCATCCGCAAGCATAAACGCATTGTTCCCAAGTGGCTGAATTTCCAGATAATCATAGAAATTCACAAGTCTTGCAATCTCCTGATCCGGTGCATTACGAAGCAGGGCCTGATAAAGCTCTCCGGCCTCGCAGGCACTTCCCACAAGAAGTCCTTCTCTGTATTTCTCCAGTACACTTTTGGGGACTCTTGGGCGTCTGTGATAGTACTTTAAATGGGACTGGCTTACCAGTTTATAGAGATTGATCCTGCCTGTCTCATTTTTTGCAAAAACAATGGCATGGTAAGTCGGAAGCTTCCGGATGGTATCAGGTGACACAGCACCCTGACTGTTCATCTCATCCACATCAAAAATATCTCTTTCTGCAAGCATCTTCACAAACCGCACAAAAATCTCTGCAGTACATGCAGCATCATCTACAGCCCTGTGGTGATGATCCAGGGAAACACCAACTGCCTTGGCTACCGTATCCAGCTTAAAACGGTTCAGCGCAGGAAGAAGGAATCTGGCCATACCTACAGTATCCACATAGGTAAAATCATCCGGGATTCCCTGACGTTTACAGTTTTCTATGATAAAGCTCATATCAAATTCCGCATTATGGGCCACCATCACACAGCCCTCACAAAACTCCAGAAATTTCGGCAGTACTTCTTCAATGGCAGGCGCATCGATCACCATAGAATCATTGATGCTGGTCAGCTGCTCAATACGGAACGGAATTGGCACTCCCGGATTAACAAAGGTGGAAAAACGGTCTGTGATCTCACCTTTTTTTACTTTTACAGCACCGATTTCAATGATCTTACAGGTCAGAGCCGAGAAACCAGTTGTCTCAATATCAAAAACAACAAAATCCCCATCCAGTCTCTGTCCTTTGGAATTTGTAACCATACCCTTCAGATCATCAACCAGATAAGCTTCCATGCCATAGAGTACCTTGAAATCAGACTCTTTCGGCACACATCCTCCCCAGGCATCAAAGCAATGGTTCGCCTCCGGGAAAGACTGTACAACCCCATGGTCTGTGATGGCAATTGCCTTATGCCCCCACTCATAGGCTCGTTTTACCAGTGCTTTGGCATCTGTGACACCATCCATATCACTCATCTTGGTATGGCAGTGCAGCTCCACTCTCTTCTGCGGACTGGTGTCTGTTCTTGCTGTTGTAAAATTTGCTATTTTTTTGATTCCTGTAATATTTCCGATAGTCAGCTCACTGTCAAATCGGTCAATAGTCGTAACGCCCTTCAGTTTCAGGAAAGCTCCCTTCTTAACGCTCTCTGTCACTTCCGGAACCTGTTCATTACGCAGGAACATCTTTACCACAATACTGTCTGTAAAATCTGTCACAGGAAAAATGAGAATAGTCTTTTCATTTCGGATCTCACGTTTCTCCACATCCATAACCTGACAGCGGATGATCACCTCACCCATCTCACCGGTAATGCTCTCCAGAGAGATCGGTTCTCCATCGAAATCTCTGCCGTAAACAACATCCGGATTACTGTCTCTCCGGAATCCGAAACCGCCGCGGAAGTCGCCCTTCTGGCCTTTCTGCTGCTTCTTGTCAAAAGATTTCTTCTCATTTGATTTTTCATTCTTTTTATCCCCGGAAGCCTTCTTTGTCTTTTCTTTGGATACTTCCTCTGCTTCCGGCGCGCTCTCTTCCCCATTTGAAAGCTTCACATGCTTCAGGACATTTTCCACTTCCTGCCTGATCTGCAGGGCAGCATTTTTCCTGTATTTGCTCTCTTTCGCTTCTATGAAATCCAGCTCTACCTTGAGATCCATTCCGCACCGCTCACAGAAAACCTTATGAAAATATTCCACGAGGATCTCACTTTTCTGGCGGGAGATCACAGTATCAGGAAGTTCCATATGCATGGTATCTTTTCCTGTAAAAGTAATCTTTGCCCTTCGAAACAGATTGTACTCCAGCATATTATAATTCCGAAGCTCCACTTCCATACTGGAACGGTAGCTCTCCAGGAAATTCTCTGGCGTATACTGCTCGGAAAGATGAAATTTTTCCACAACTGTAACAGTCATTGGGATTCCCGGAAAACACTGTCTCTCGATTTCATCCTCCAGGGCAAAAATATTCTTCTTATGGATCCATCTGCTGCTCTCAATATAAACCCTCAGATGTGTCCTTCCCGGATTCATGGAAACTTTTGTCACAAACACCATGTCCAGAAGTTCTTCCAGTTCTTTCTTTACTTTCAGATGAGGAAATACATCAAAAAAATCCTTCTCCATTATGACTCCTGTTCATTCCAGGAAAGAAGCTCTTCCCGAAGTGTGTTCAGAAGTTCACTCTCCGGCACTTTCTTTACTACTTCTCCATGTTTGATCAGCAGGCCGACTCCATCACCTCCTGCGATTCCGAGATCAGCTTCTTTCGCCTCTCCCGGGCCATTTACCACACAGCCCATAACTGCAACTTTGATATCAAGAGGAATATCCTGCACCATAGTCTCAACCTGATTTGCAAGGCCGATCAGATCGATCTTGGTTCTTCCGCAGGTCGGACAGGAAACAACCTCCACGCCGCCTTTACGAAGTCCCAGTGTCTTAAGGATACGTCTGGCAGATTTTACTTCTTCCAACGGCGCACCTGTCAGGGAAACGCGGATGGTATCACCGATTCCCTGATACAGGATAATCCCAAGTCCAATGGCTGATTTAATATTCCCGGAATACAGAGTTCCTGCCTCTGTGATTCCTACATGAAGAGGATACTGTGTCTGTTTTGCGATCAGTTCGTGAGCTTTCGCACACATAAGGACATCGGAAGACTTGATGCTGATCACAAGATTGTCATATCCCATCTCTTCGATGATGTGTACCTTGTCAAGGGCACTCTCCACAAGTCCTTCTGCTGTAACACCGTGATATTTCTCCACCAGTTCTTTCTCAAGAGAACCACTGTTTACTCCTACACGGATAGGAATATTTCGCTCTTTTGCAGTATCCACCACTGCCTTGATCCGTTCTTTTGAACCGATGTTTCCCGGATTGATACGGATCTTGTCTGCGCCGTTTTCCATGGCTGCAATCGCAAGTCTGTAATCAAAATGAATATCTGCAACAAGCGGAATATGGATCTGTTTCTTGATCTGAGATAAAGCCTTCGCAGCTTCCATAGTAGGAACTGCACAGCGGATAATATCACAGCCTGCTTTTTCCAGGGAAAGTATCTGCGCAACGGTTGCCTCCACATCTTCAGTTTTTGTATTGGTCATGGACTGGATCAGAACCGGGTTGCCTCCTCCAATGACACGATTTCCGATTTTTATTACTTTTGTATGATCTCTGTACATAAAAAATCTCCTCTATTAATCTTGAAAGGCAGGTGTTTCTGAACGCCCTGCCTTTCTTTTCCATATAATTATCAGCAATATTTTTTCAGTGCCGGATCTCCAGCAGTTTTGATTTCAGTTCATTCTCCATCCGTCTCATATCTGCCTCTGCAGCCTGGCGTTTCACCCTGCCTTCCTGTTGGATTTTCATCACATCATCCAGAGTCTGGATCAGCTGCTGATTGGTCTGCCTGAGAGTCTCAATATCCACGATTCCTCTCTCTGCTTCTCTGGCTGTTTCCACAGATGCAAGATGAAGAGTTTCCGCATTCTTCTTTAAGAGTTCATTGGTAAGGTCTGTAACCTGACGCTGTGCCTGAGCTGCTTCTGTGGAATGGGCAATTCCAAGTGCCAGAACCATCTGGCTCTTCCAGAGCGGAATGGTGTTCACGATGGTTGTCTGGATCTTCTCGATCATTGTTGTATCATTATTCTGGATCATACGGATCTGCGGTGCAGTCTGCATGGAAATCGTTCTGGTAAGTTCCAGATCATGAAGCTTTTTTTCAAATCTGCCGCATTTATTCTCCAGATCACTGGCAGCCTGTGCATCCTCCGGAAGACCGCTTGTGGCTGCTTTCTGCTGAAGCTCACGAAGCTGTGCGTCGCGGACTGCCTGAAGTTTCTTTTTGCCCGCAAGGATATACATAGAAAGCTCTTTAAAGTATGCCAGGTTCTGGTCATACATCTTATCCAGAACTGCCGAATCCTTCATCAGACGCATCTGATGCTGTTCCAGTGTCTCCGTGATCTTCGCCACATTTCCTTCTGCCTTGGTATAACGGTTCTTCAGTGTATCCACCCTGGCTGTCTGCTTCTTAAAAAAGCCAAACAAACCTTTCTCCTCGGCAGCATCAAAATCCTTCAGTTCCCCTACAACATTTGCCAGAAGATCTCCCACTTCCCCAAGATCCTGTGTCCGTACATTCTCAAGTGCAGCATCCGAAAAATCTGCCATCTTCTTCTGGGTTCCTGCTCCAAACTGCAGGATCTGGTTCGTATTCTCAATATCGATCTTTGCAGCAAAATCATCCACCATCTTCTGCTCCTGTGGGGAAAGCACCGGTTCCTCGATTGCCGGCTCTTCTGTTTTCTCAGGTTCTTTCGCTGTGACTTCATCTTTCTCATCTGTGAGATCCGGTTCCAGTGTCAGTACCGGAGCTTCTGCTTCAAAATCTTTAAATTCTTCTCCCATAAGCTCTCCTAAATCATTTATCCATACATAACAGTTCAAACTCAGGATAGCACTTCTGCCATCCTGATCACTCTGTTTTTGTTTCCGCCCGGCTTCCTGCCATCAATGGCATTTATTTCTGTGCAGCTTCCTGTTTCATCTTTTCAAAATCATCTTCCGTCAGGCCTTCCTGTGCAAGAACTGTATGTAACACAGAAATATCTGCTGATACATCCCAGGCTGTATCACGGAAAATAGAATCAAGAAGTTTCTCGAATGCAATATTCAACGTATCGATCGTATCCTCGATCTCACGCTTGGAGGCTGAAATATTCTCACCCTGGATTGGCTGCCTGTCCATGTCCTCATAAGCATCCAGAAGCTTCACAGTCATCGGCAGATAATAATCCATCAGTTTCCTGAGGTCCGGGATCACCTCCGGATGCTCTCCGGCACGCTCAAATATCTTCTGAACGATCAGTTCCATTCTGGATATCTTCGCGGAGATCTCTTCTCCAGGGATCGCGTCGTTGCTCTCTCTGATCTTCACCAGGAATTCATTCCCTTTCTTCAGAACGTCCTGTGCTTCCGGACTCATATTCTCTTCAAGCTGCACCTTCGGATCTGCTTCCTGTTTTCTGATTTCCAGCTGCTTCTGTGTTTCCTGGTATTGCTGATATGTCTCATTGCTGGTGATCAGACAGGTCTCCTGGGCATCCACATGGCCTTCCAGAAACCATCCTTTGGCGATCATACGGCTGATATCTTTTTTTACATATTTTTCCGGTTTTCCTACTGCCAGGGCAAGCTTCCGGAAATTACAATATGTATGATCTCCCAGTTCCTTAATATATTTCTGAAAACGTCCCAGTCTTCCAAGCCGTTTCGTTCCGGCCCCAAGAAGTACTCCACCTCCTGCTGCACCTGTGCACATCACTCCAAGCACACCTGCTGCAAGTGCTCCACTGTGGCCAAGTCCCATCCAGATCAGAAGCACCATGGCACCAAGTCCCATTCCGCTTAAAAGAATACCTCCGGAAACCGCCATCATCATGCCCTTCAGATTCTCGCCTGTTGTCTTGCCGTAAAGAAGCTCTGTCTGTTTCTTCGCAGCTTGTTCCCTGGCCTTCTTATTCCGTCCGTAATAAGGATTCTGATAAGTGTAGCTGTTCTTCCTGTAGTTCGGGTCATTGGCCGGATCAAATACGGAATTCATAGCATTTTTCAATGCTTCGCTTCCTGAATCGATTGCCTTGTTCACAGTCTGATTAATGGTACGGCTCAGCTCATGATAGCTGTTGGAATTTACCGCATTATCTACAATGTCCTGAATCTTTTTTCCAAGATCCTCAAATTCATGATTGTCCATTTTTTCCTCCAGTCCATAGATATTTTTATTATAGCGAACTCCTGTAAAAATTACAAGAGAATGCAAAAAAGGAATAAAAAATTCAATTTTGCCTATTGAAGTTAGTACGTAAAAGTTTTACAATGGTAAAAAGTAAAAATTCTCAAACGGAGGAATATCGTCATGGAAAAAAAGAACATTGACTGGTCCAGCATCGGATTCAGCTACATGCCAACCGACTACAGATATGTATCTAATTTTAAAGATGGAAAATGGGATGAGGGTACTTTAAGCACAGATCCTAACATCGTACTTAATGAGTGTGCTGGTGTACTTCAGTATTCACAGAGCGTATTCGAAGGACTGAAAGCTTACACAACAGAAGACGGACGTATTGTTACATTCCGTCCTGACCTGAACGCAGAGCGTATTGCTGCTTCTGCTGCAAGACTTGAAATGCCGGTATTCCCGAAAGAGAGATTTATCGACGCTGTTAACCAGGTAGTTAAGGCTAATGCTGCATGGGTTCCTCCATACGGCTCAGGTGCAACACTTTACCTTCGCCCTTACATGTTTGGTTCCAACGCTGTAATCGGCGTTAAACCGGCTGATGAATATCAGTTCCGTATCCTTACAACACCGGTCGGCCCGTACTTCAAAGGCGGCGCAAAACCGATCACGATCCGTGTCAGCGACTTTGACCGTGCTGCACCTTGCGGAACAGGTAACATCAAGGCCGGCCTTAACTACGCAATGAGCCTTCATGCAATCGTAGATGCTCACAAACAGGGCTTTGACGAGAACATGTACCTTGATCCTAAGACTCGTACTAAAGTTGAGGAGACAGGCGGAGCGAACTTCATCTTTGTAACAAAAGACGGCAAGGTTGTAACACCGAAATCTGACAGCATCCTTCCTTCCATCACACGTCGTTCCCTGATCTACGTTGCAAAAGAGTACCTTGGTCTGGAAGCTGAGGAACGTGAGGTCTACTTCGATGAAGTTAAAGATTTCGCAGAGTGCGGTCTTTGCGGTACTGCTGCTGTTATCTCTCCAGTCGGAAAGATCAACGACCATGGCAAAGAGATCTGCTTCCCAAGCGGAATGGAAAAGATGGGACCGGTTATTCAGAAACTGTACGGCACACTGACAGGCATCCAGATGGGACGCATCGAAGCTCCGGAGGGATGGATCCACGTAATCGAGTAATCGTACTTTTTTTAATCAGATAGTACTTTTAAGACAGGCTGTTTATATCAGATAAGCAGCCTGTTTTTTCAGTTACTGTATCAGAATTTCATCTTTATATTCACAAAATGCACCACAGTCTGATATTAATATACCGACTCCAAAAGTCTGACCTAAACTCTAACGCTTGGAAGTCATCTCATAATATCCACTCCGCGGTGCATTTCTCTTTGATATTGATTCACTCAATATTATTTATTCTTTCTCTCGTATTTCACAAATGCATACTCCAGATCAAAATATGTCTGCTCATCACTCTCTGCTGTGATCTCCCACTCAGGATCCTCGTCCAGATTCGGGAAATGTGCATCTGCCTCATATGCAAAATCAATCTTTGTCACATGAGCTACATCACAGTACGGAAGCATCTGTTTATAAATGCTGTCTCCGCCGATGCAGTATACATTCTCAGACGGATATTTCTCCACTTCTTTCAGAGCTTCCTCAATACTGTGCACGACCACTGCACCTTTTACCTGATAATCTTTATTTCCTGTGATAACAATATTTGTTCTGTTCTTAAGCGGAAGTCCGTTTGGGAAAGATTCCAGTGTCTTTCTTCCCATAACAACCACCTTGCCTGTAGTCTCCTCGCGGAACATTTTCATATCTGCAGGGATGCTGACCAGAAGCTGATTATTTCTTCCGATTCCCCAGTTCTTATCTGCTGCAACAATAATATTCATATCTGATTCCTTTCTTGTGTCCAATATTGTTTTATTTATACCGCGATGGGAATATTTTTGATTTGCGGCCAGGTCTCATAGTTCTCCACGATCAGATCATCCGTTGTAAACTTGTAGAAATCTTTTACATCCGGGTTCAGCTTAACTGTTGGTGCAGGATATGGTTTCCTTGAGATCAGCTCCTTGATCACCGGGATATGTCTGTCATAAATATGGCAGTCAGCGATCACGTGGACAAGCTCTCCGGCCTCCATATCACAGGCCTGGGCAATCATCATAAGAAGCAGGGAATACTGACATACATTCCAGTTATTGGCAGCCAGGATATCCTGGGATCTCTGATTCAGCACTGCATTCAGAACCAGTTTGTCTTTATCCGGTTCTTTGGTAACATTGAAAGTCATGGAATATGCACAAGGATAAAGATTCATCTCATGAAGATCCTGATGTACATAAATATTAGTCATGATCCTTCTGCTGTACGGATTGTTCTTAAGGTCAAAAAGCACACGGTCAACCTGATCCATCATTCCCTCTTTATACTGATGCTTCACACCCAGCTGATAACCGTAGGCTTTTCCGATGGAACCGTTCTCATCGGCCCAGCTGTCCCAAATATGGCTGTGAAGATCATGGATATTGTTGGATTTCTGCTGCCAGATCCATAAGATCTCATCCATGGCACTCTTTAAAGCTGTTCTTCTTAAAGTCAGTGCCGGAAATTCTTTACGCAGGTCATAGCGGTTCACAACCCCAAATCTCTTAATGGTATAAGCCGGAGTTCCATCCTCCCATACAGGGCGCACCTTCTCTCCTTCTGTGCTGGTTCCGTTCTCTATTACATCTTTACACATGTTAATAAATATATTATCTGCAAGACTCATTGATCCTTCCTCCCTTATTTTGCTTTTATCTTTCGGATATTTAGTTTTTCCACGTTTAAAATACCCCTGGAATTTGGTTTCTATTCTAACACAATTCTTCCATTAATGTCTACATGGCTGTGCAAGAACCGGCAATTTGTGAAATAATCGGTTTTCTTCTTTCCTCTGGACATTTTCCGGCATGAGTGCTATATTAAGAGCCATGAAAGTACTGATTACATTATTAAAACCATTTTCTTTTGCACCTGCGATCCTGATGATGTGCGTGATCTATTCCTTTTCCGCACAGACCGGAGAAGTTTCCGGAGCTTTAAGCTATAAAATCAGCTACCAGATCGTAGAAACGAAAAACGAAATACTTGCCACTGGCAAAAGCCCTGATCAGCTCTCTCAGGAGGCTTCCGGCATCGAGTTTTATGTCCGTAAGGCAGCTCATATGACAGAATACTGTCTTCTTGCCATCTCCATTTCCTTCCCGCTCTACGTTTACGGAGTCCGGGGAATCTGGCTGATGCTCCTGGCAGGAATAGTATGCGTGGGATTTGCAGGTCTGGATGAATATCATCAGTCCTTTGTAAATGCCCGCGGACCATCTGTAAGGGATGTGGGTATTGACAGCTGCGGTGCGCTGATCGGGATTTTGCTGGTACAGGCATTCTGCTGGTCCACCCTTCACACTCCTGGTGGTAAAAAATCCCGAAAGAAACGACGAAAATCAAGAAAACGCAAATAAACAAAAGCCGGAAGATCCAGGCAGAGAACATTTCAATAATTCTCTGCCAGATGTTCCGGCTTTCTATATTGTTGCTATATCGTATTTGTGCAGATCCTGCACGCATTCTATTCCGCTACATACTCACGGACGAAATCGTTTTACCTTTCCCATTCCTTATATTACTCCGCAGAACTGTTATCAGCTTTCCCACTTGTCTCTTCTGCCTCACTCTCCTCCGCATCATCCAGATTCTCGGCCAGATGCGCTCTCTCTGAGATAGACATTTTCTTTTTGGCATTTTCCTCGATCATTTTTCTTGCTGCTGTTTCCTGCTCAGATGCTTTCTCTGCACCTGCTTTAGCCAGATTGCGGACAGCTTTAACAAGAAGCACAGCTCCGATCACAATAAAAATGCCGCCTGCTGCCAGAAATCCTTTGCTTGCATCATCCGTTCCTTTAATGATTCCTTCACACAGGCGATATCCTGTATACACAAGATAACCGCCTGCAAAGATCCACAGAAGACTTCTTCTTGCAGGAGACTCTTCCTGTACAGGATTCTCTTTCTGTGTTTCATTATTTTCATTTTTGGTTTCTTCCATGTTGTATTATATCCTTTCTGCAAAACGGACCGCTTCATTACATTTTTTCCACGCCAGCTTTATCTCCCGCTTCTTTTTGCGCCGGTTCCTCTTTTACAATTCTTCCATAAAGCTTCGTCATCTTATATATCTTCTCAATCGTTTTATCCGTAAGCTGGCCTTTCTTCATTCTCCACTTCCAGTTATCTCCGAGTGTAGACGGCTCATTGATCCTTGCTTCATTTCCCAGGCAAAGATAATCCTGCACCGGAACCACGCATCGATCCGCCACACTCGCCATTGCTGCACGGATCATGCTCCACACAGCTGCAGTCTCATGCCTGCCCTCGCAGCCGACATACGCTTTCGCAAAATTCCTGTCATGCTGGCTTAAATTCCGGAACCATCCTCTTGTTGTCTCATTATCATGCGTTCCGGTGTAAACAATGCAGTTTCTCTCATATCTGTGCGTCAGATACGGGCTATCCTCATTCTCATCAAAAGCAAACTGAAGAACCTTCATACCTGGAAATCCGGATTCCTCCACCAGTTCGATCACACTGTCTGTAAGAAGTCCAAGATCCTCCGCGATCACATTCAGCTTGCCGAGATTTTTCTCCAAAGTCCGGAAAAGCTCAATTCCCGGTCCTTTTTCCCAATGGCCAAACTCTGCTGTTTTATCTCCATAAGGAATGGAATAATACTCATCAAACCCTCGGAAATGGTCAATACGTACCACGTCATAAAGCTTCATGCAGTTAGCCATACGAAGTGTCCACCACGCATAACCTGTCTTTTTATGGTAATCCCAGTCATAAAGCGGATTTCCCCAGAGCTGTCCTGTAGCAGAAAAAGCATCCGGTGGGCATCCGGCAACACCTACCGGCAGATTTTCTTCATTAAACTGAAAAAGCTCCGGCTGCGCCCAGGCATCTGCGCTGTCAAAAGCAACATAGATCGGCACATCCCCGATGATCTCCACACCTTTATCGTTGGCATAAGCCTTCAGCTCTGTCCACTGCTTAAAGAACCAGAACTGCTGGAAACGATAAAATGCCACTTCCCTGGAAAGTTTTTTCCCAGCTTCATCAAGTGCTGCCTGATCTCTGTTCTTTAATTCTGCCGGCCACTCAATCCAGCTGATGCCGCTGAGACTGTCCTTGATGGCCATATACAGGCTGTAATCCTCAAGCCATGCTGCATTCTCTTTAACAAACTTCTGATATTCTGCATCTGCCTCACAATTTGATTTCTCAAACGCTTTTCTCAGAAGAACAAATCTGGACTTGTATATCTTTTCATAATCCACATAGCTCTCATTACTGCCCCAGTCACAGGCCTCACATTCGCTTTCCTCAAGATATCCTGCCTTTACAAAAGCTTCCAGATCAATAAAATACGGATTTCCCGCAAATGTGGAAAAAGACTGATATGGTGAATCTCCATATCCGGTAGGTCCAAGAGGCAGGATCTGCCAGTATCTCTGTCCTGCTCTCACCAGCTGGTCTACAAATTCATAAGCTTCCGCAGAAAAACAGCCGATTCCAAATCTGGACGGAAGGCTGGATACCGGAAGCAAAATTCCGCTTGCTCTCATAACAAGAATCCTCCTGTATTCATCTCAGTAGTCGCGCCCTCGCACAGATGTCTGCAGGAGCACTCTTTTGTTATTATAGCATCCTGTTTCAAAACCTTCAAAGTTCTTTTTTGTGGATATATATAAATATATCACGATATACTCGTTTCCGATCTGCCTCATTCAAAATCTCATGGCGCATTCCCGGATATAATTTTCCCCGGACATCCTGATATCCGGCTTGACGCATAGCACGGACTGCTTTCGCAAAATGACGCACATTTCCCATGCAAGGATCATCTGCTCCGCTGATAAACAGCACCGGCATCTTCGGTTTCGTACAGTTCCAGTGTTTCACATCGTAAGCTCTTTTCATCAGGTCAAAAAGTGCTAGGTACGCATCATCACTGAATGTAAATCCGCAATACTCAGAATCCGAGTAATCCTGAACTACCTGCGGATCTGAACAGATCCAGGAAAAACGGTTCTTTTCTTTCCGGAACCGAAGTGCATACGTTCCAAAAGACATCGCCTCTATAAGACCTGCACTGTGTTTTGGTCCAAAAACAGCCTTCTCTGCTTTTGCCAGGGCAACACCAACCGGACGTAGCGCATTGTAGCTTGGAGATCCGCATA
The DNA here is from genome assembly GCF_013304825.1 of Blautia schinkii. Taxonomy (GTDB): domain Bacteria; phylum Bacillota; class Clostridia; order Lachnospirales; family Lachnospiraceae; genus Blautia_A; species Blautia_A schinkii_B. The sequence goes on from NZ_JAAWUO010000016.1 coordinate 67,899, forward strand.
CAATCAGCATATCCATACAATTATCATGATGGGCTGCATAAGCACGGACTGCCAGGGATCCCATACTGTGTCCGAATAAAATCAGCGGAATCTCCGGAAAATGATCCCGTATCAGGCTATTCACAGTGTGGATATCCTGAAGCATGGCATCTGCGCCACCGCCGTACATATAGCCCAGGTCTTCTTTATCCCGCACACTTTTGCCATGTCCTCTGTGATCATGAATCACACTTACATATTTATGTTCCGCCATATATTCCATAAACGGAAGATATCGTTCCTTATACTCACTCATTCCATGAACGATCTGAATGATTCCCCGGTATTTCTCATCACGTCCAAGCTCCGGCACCAATGCCAGACAGGAAATTACCAGTCCGTCCGCTTTTGACGGAAACGAATACTGAATCGTTCTTGCCATTATATTCCACCTCTTCTTTCCTGCCGCTCCCCGCAGCATTTCCTGACCTGTTTTTATATCACAAAGTATATCATAACACAGGGGGTTTCTCAAACAGTAAACCTATGTTATAATCGTTACCGTAATATAACAACCACGACGGATATTAAGGAGGAATAATGAATACAGATAATAACGATTTTTACGATGATGATCTTTCCAGGTCATTGATCAACAACGATTTCGAAGACAATTCCCCTCGCAGAAAGAAAAAGAGCAAAAAGCCTCTCATCATCTGCCTGGTCATTCTTCTGATTGCGGCAGTTGCCGGCGGAGTCGCCTGGTACCTGAACGAGCGTCATAAACCGGTAGAAGCTACAGAGAAATTTCTCACAGGTATGCAGAATATGGACTTTACAACTATGGAGAATCTTCTCCAGAGCCATGATCTCAGCGCCCTGGATGATGCAGATATCCGGGATTCCGCATACACAGATTTCTTCACCACAATTAATAAGAAGATGACCTACAAGATCACCAAAAACAAATTTGACATCCAGAACGGAACTGCAAAAGTAACCGTTCACATGAAATATATTGACGGAACCAACATCTACGCAGCTACCATTCAGGAATACACCCGGAAAGTTGCAGTTGCAGCCTACGCTGGAAAGACCATGACCCAGGATGATATCCAGGAAATGCTCGCTTCTCTCCTTACTGAAAATGCTTCTACAGCAGATGAGAAATACAGTGATATCGACATCACCTATCCGCTTATCAAGATTGGTGATGAATGGAAGATCGTTTCCCTGGATGATACAACTGTCAAAGTTATGTGCGCGAACTTCAAAAATGTAAAAGATGAGATTTCTTCCCAGCTTAATGATGACAGTTCCGACAGCAGCTCCGATGCTTCCGCTGATTCCACAGAACCTTCTGATACTTCTGATTCTGCACAGACTGCTGGTTCATCTATTGATATCACAACAGACAAGTTTTCTGTCCGTTTCAAACAGTTTGCAGTATCCAAAGACTACGGTGGAAATTCATGTCTGATGATCTACTATGATTACACAAACTCCGGTGATTCCCAGTCCAGTGCATTCGTGGATTTTACTTTGCAGGCATCCCAGAACGGCGAGTCTCTTGAAGGAACTTATCCGGAAGCCAATGACACAGCAGTAGACAACTACATGAACACCATTGACCCAGGCAAAACAGTCACTGTCTGCCAGGTATTTCTTCTGAAAGACACCACCAGCGATGTCACCCTTCAGGGAAAAGAAACTCTCAATGTAAGCGGTGGCCAGACAACATCTCAGGTGCTTAAATTGCAGTAACGTGCCAAACGGATAAAATCATCCGCAGGACTTTCTCAATTCGTTCAAACAATAAAACGGAAATTTCCAGCTCATGTTTTAACATGAATACCAGAAATTTCCGTTTTCTTTTTTCTCTATGATACATATTTTTCCCGCTTCCGCGAAAAACTATCTCCTGTATAACGAAAGGATGGTGACTTATGGCAAATAAATTTTTACAGTATTTTGCACTGACGATTGCCGTGATCGGTGCGGTAAACTGGGGCCTGATCGGATTTTTTAATTTCAATCTGGTAGCTTTCCTGTTCGGAAGCATGAGCTGGCTTTCCCGGATCGTCTATGGTCTGGTAGGCTTATGCGGTCTTTATCTTCTGACCTTCTATACACTTATAGATCAGGAACAGGTAAGTGAATAATTTTCATTCCTGTTCCTGACAGACAGTTCTCTCCGTCTGCGGCAGAATTTCCGGGGACTCTGTCCCTTTCACTCTGCCGCAGCACGGATTTGCCTGATCTGCTGCAGATTTTCCCGGCAATAAAAAAGAACTCTGACCATCCTCAGAGTTCCAAAGAGCGATAGACGGGGCTCGAACCCGCGGTCTCGACCTTGGCAAGGTCGCGCGTTACCAACTACGCCACTATCGCACAAGCGGGTGATGGGAATCGAACCCACGTATCCAGCTTGGAAGGCTGGTGTTCTACCATTGAACTACACCCGCAGTTATGAAATTATAAAGCTTCATCTTCCGATGAGAGCGATAGACGGGGCTCGAACCCGCGGTCTCGACCTTGGCAAGGTCGCGCGTTACCAACTACGCCACTATCGCATAAGCGGGTGATGGGAATCGAACCCACGTATCCAGCTTGGAAGGCTGGTGTTCTACCATTGAACTACACCCGCGCATCGTCGCTTCGGTGATTACCGATCGCTTGACCGCTGCAACGATGATTAGTATATAGCATGCTGTTTTATTTGTCAACAGTTTTTTTGAATTTTTTTAATTTTTTTATTTATTTGATTTGTTATCAATAATCCCATACATTTGTAGCAGAAACCTGAGTCTTCGGTTTCTTAATCACAAGCTCCGGACTCTTGGCACTGACCTTTGTATTTGCAGGGATAGATTCTGTAATAAAAGTATTACCACCGATAATGGTACTCTCTCCCACAACAGTTTCTCCGCCAAGTACTGTGGAATTAGAATAAACTGTCACATTATCACAAATTGTCGGATGACGCTTCACATTGGCAAGCTGCTGCCCCATTCTTGTAGAAAGAGCTCCGAGAGTTACGCCCTGATACAGCTTCACATTGTTTCCGATTTCTGTTGTCTCACCAATAACCACACCTGTACCATGATCAATAAAGAAATACTCCCCAATGGTTGCACCTGGGTTAATATCAATTCCTGTGCGTCCATGTGCATACTCAGACATTACTCGTGGGATAAACGGAATATTTTCTTTATAAAGGATATGCGCCAGACGATACACATAGATTGCAAACAATCCAGGATAGGAAAAAATGATTTCTTCCTTACTCTTGGCTGCCGGGTCTCCGTCAAATCCTGCCTGCACATCTGTCAGAAGCAGTCTCTGAACTTCCGGAAGCTGTTCAAAAAATCCACAGGCAGTTCTGTCTGCATGCGCCTCTGCCTCTTCCGGCTCTTCTCCATGATAAAGAAGCGCGATCTCGATCTGGTTCTTCAATCTGTCATAAATATCATTCAGTCTGTGTCCCACATAATACTCCGGAAATACGGTAGCACTGGTATCCGTACTGAAATATCCCGGAAATACAATAGATTTCAGATCTCTTACTATATCGATGATGACCGAACGGTTCGGCAGACGTCTGCCGCTTTTCGGCATAAAAAGTTCTTCAGAAGCATAATTCTCAGTAAGACCCTTCGCCGCTCTGAGAATCGCTGATTTCTTATCGCTCATAATTCCCTCCATTTCTGCACATCCACTTCTGTCTGTACACTTTATCTCATTATCATATTATAGTCTGGAAGATTCGTCAATAATACAAAAAAGAAAAGTTTTAAAAAAGATTGACCTTTCTCCGGATACCTTATATAATAATAAAGGTTTTCACGAAAGCTGCTGGAAAGCTTTGAAAGCATCCGGAGATGTACCCAAGTGGCTGAAGGGTCCGCACTCGAAATGCGGTAGGCCGGGCAACCGGTGCGAGGGTTCAAATCCCTCCATCTCCGTTTACTGCCGTTTTTTCACCAGTTAAAAATATGGTGGTATTTATATTTTGTATAAAAAAGCACTCTCATCTCTTGACAATTGTATGTTTTATATGTATAATTGCAACAGTGATGAAAACACAATTGAATATAGGGGATTGGTCAAATGGTATGATAGGGGTCTCCAAAACCTTTGGTGGGAGTTCGATTCTCTCATCCCCTGCTATTAAGAGCGCTGAAAAGTCTTAATCAAAGATTTTCAGCGTTTTTTGTTTTTCCATAAAGTTTAAAGGAAACCCATATTGAGACTGTATAAAGAAAAAGTGACCGCCCGGCCTGTAATATCATCGTCTGGGTGATCACTTTTCAATATTTTACTCCGCACTGCATTCATATCGTGAAAATTTCTGCATGTATCCACCTGCACTTATCACTTCAGTTACTCCAGATTATCCGGTCCAAATCCAATTGGCAAAAGTTCCTTTAGCGCAAAGATATCATATTTTTCTCTGCTGACTGCCAGTATGATCTGAAAGGTTTCCGGATCACAGAACTCCATCATAACCTGTCTGCATACTCCACAGGGTGCTGCATATTCTGTAGGAACACCATCCTTGCCGCCAACGATACAGATTGCCTGAAAGTCTCTCACGCCTTCACTGACTGCTTTGAAAAAAGCAGTTCTTTCCGCACAGTTCGTTGGAGTATAGGCAGCATTTTCTATATTGCACCCGGTATAATAAGTGCCGTTTTGGGAAAGAAGTGCCGCTCCTACATGAAAATGTGAATATGGCGCATAGGAATAGTCCATCTGTCTGATCGCCAGATCGATCATTTCTTCAATCTGTTTCTTTTCCATGATTTTCCCACCTTTCCTGAATCAGGCATGTATACGTTACTCTTCTTTTTTCTGTGCCTGATCTGCACGGATCAGTTCACGGATTGCCTGTACTGCAACCTGGATTGCTTTATCGGTATCATGTACCACAGGATTATCCAGGCCCAGCTTCTCTCTTTCCTGATTTGCAAGCACCAGGAAACAGGCACCTACTCTCACTTTCAAATAATTTGCCACCACAAAAAGAGCAGCTGATTCCATCTCCGAAGCAAGACAGCCGAGGCGTTTCCATGCTTCCCATTTATTCATCAGTTCATAGCTGACCGGTTTTGTTTCCGGCTCATGCTGACCATAAAAGGCATCCTTAGACTGTACCACACCTGTGTGAAATTCACATTCTTCTTTTTTTGCCCCTTCCACAAGTGCATTGATCACTTCCAGATTTGCCACTGCCGGAAATTCAATAGGTGCATACTCTTTGCTGGTGCCTTCCATACGGATCGCGCCCGTTGCAACAACAATATCACCGCTCTTTACCTCCGGCTGCATCCCACCGCAGGTTCCGATCCTCACAAAAGTATCTGCACCACATTGATAAAGCTCTTCCATTGCAATAGACGCCGACGGCCCTCCGATTCCGGTAGAAGTCACACTTACCTTTACTCCATCCAGTGTTCCGGTGTACGTTACATACTCACGGTTATCTGCCACAAAAACCGGATCATCAAAATACTGCGCAATTTTTTTACAACGCTTCGGGTCTCCCGGCAGGATAACGTAACGTCCGACTTCACCTTTCGCCACCTGAATATGATACTGTCTGCCTGCGTCTTCTGAATAATTTTTCATGTTGTTCCCCCCATTTCCATATCTGTTTTTCTTTCATTCATAAGATATGATGATCTTCTTGCAATACTCACATCGCCAAGCACTGATCCGATCGCCATATATCATTTTTGACAGACCTTTCTCTGTATTTAACCGCATGGATTCACCTTTTGATCTCCATTCCATTCCCGAATTGAAAGAATGGATCTGTCCCTCACACATTTTTCTTCCGCAGTATGGACATTTCACCTTGATTTCTTCTTCATCCGTGCTCTCGTTCAGCATTTGCGCATCGTAACGGTGTACAACCTGATCATCCTCTGCGTCAATTGAATTTACTCCCATGTTTTTCTCCTTCATTATATTTTTCTCTGGCATTCCTTAAATGCCGCCATAAGCTTTTTCTCTTCAAGCGGTTTGGTCAGATGCTGGTTCATTCCGGAAATACGGCTGTTGATCATATCCTCAGCCAGAGCATTTGCACTCATAGCTATGATTGGAATCGTTCCCGCATCGATCCGTTTCATGGAACGAATCTTTCTTGCTGCATCCCATCCATTCATATTTGGCATCATAATATCCATAAAAACTGCATCATAATACCCTGGTGCAGATTCCTCAAATTTTTTGACCGCTTCCATACCGTCAGCAGCACACTCTACATGAACACCTTTATTTTCCAGCATAAATTTTACAATTTCCATGTTCAGCTCATTGTCTTCTGCGACCAAAGCACGTTTTCCCTCTAAAGATATCTCCTCATGACTTTCTGCCTTTGCAAGCTTTTCCGGATTTCCAATCTTAAACGAAAGTGTGACACGCACAGTAGTTCCGATACCCTTCCGGCTTTTTATCTCGATTGTTCCACCCAGACTCTCCGCCATTTTTTCTGATATTGCAAGACCCAGACCAGTTCCTTCATATTTCGATCTGCTGGTTATATTTTCCTGTGAAAACATTTCACAGGCATGAGGAATAAACTCCTGGCTCATGCCGATTCCATTGTCCGAGCATTCAAACTCATATACTATATTCTCATCATCTGCTGATTTTTCTTTACACCAAACATGTACACTGCCGCCTGGCTCAGTAAACTTCACTGCATTATCGCTAACTGCATCCAGGATCTTTTTCAGATAAACAGGATTTCCCTTCAGGCATATATGTCTTAAATCAGATTTTTTCCAGTCTACCACATAATCAACATCTTTTTCTTCTGCCTGGACCTGTTTATCCGTATTAGCCTTATTTAACAGTTCTGCCAGGTCAAATGTCAGCTCCTTTTCTGAAAAATCACCGCTTTCCAGCTTGTTCATCTCCAGAATATCGCTCACGATCGAAACAAGATATTTTGAGGATTTCATGATCTGATCTCTGCATTTCTGCTGGACTTCCATATCTTCCGGATAACAGTTTGCCAGATCGAGCATACCCATGATCCCGTTCACTGGTGTTCGGATATCATGGCTCATATTGGACAGAAACCTAGATTTCAGAGCTGCATCCTTCCTTGCTTCTGCCACCTGATATATAAGATTCTGCTCTTTTTTCTTCACATCGCTGATACTTCGGATCGCACAAAGTACATGGGTCAGCTGTCCGTTCTCATCTCTTTTCTTTTCAATAAAGCGAAGTTTATGCCAGTTTCCATCCTTCATCTGGTATTCCATCGCAATGGTCTCTTCGTTTTTCATTCGTTCTGCCAGTGTACTCATATCTGTAAATTTAAAAAAAGCATCCTGATATTCCTCAGCTACAAACTGTCTGCACAGTTTTTCATTATTAACCGATAAAATACCTGCTTTTATATATTTCAGATTTTTCACATCTCTGTTTGATATTTCTTCAAACCAGTCTTCCTGGATATCAATCCTTGAAATATAATGATAGGTCTTGGCAATGGCATCTATGATCTCATTATTCAGCCTTGTTTTTTCCAGTGCTTCTGCCAATTTTTGCTGGATTGCTTTTTCCTTATAAAGAATACTGCCAACATTACGATACCCTAAAAAAATAGTAAATGTTTCATCATCAACTTTTCCTTTTGCAGCATAAGCTTCATAATAGCTGTTGTGTCCATCTTCCGAAATGCTCTGATAATGATATGTAATTTTCTCTGTATAGCGAAGTCTTTTTTTCATGTTCCTGCATAAATGCCAGTCAAGAAATTCTGCCTTGTCTTTCTCCGAAATAAAGGTATCTGCATATACTTTGGAATATTCATCAAAACTGTTAAATATCCCCGACGTCTTATCAGCAAGCTTCTTTGCATTGGTATTTGAGACAAGTCTTAAGATTTCGTATTTTCCGGAATTGAGTTCTATACGATACAGCGAAACATATTCCGGAAATAATTTTTTTACGATGTAATTCTCATCTGGCATCGGATCATTTATTTCTGTATTCTTATTCTCCGCTTTTTCAGACTCATAGATCATACCTGAACAGAAACCCGTTTTTCCAACTGGTGCAATGACCACATGATAGTTTTTTTCTTTTCGCACGTCTGTCTCACTGGACCGGTTCTCATATGCCGCTTCATAACAGACATGCAGCCATTTATTATCTGCCTCCGGAAACAAACTCTGAAATGAATGGTCCAGTATTTCCTCCAGGCTGTGATCTTTTATATCTGCAAAAGCCTGATTACAGTAACGGTAGATCCAATCCACTGGCTGTCCCTTATCGTCCAGCACAAGTTCCAGCACGCAATATCCTACAGGACTGTAGTCAAAAATACTCAGGTTAAACTGTTCTTTATATGAAGGCATAGCATTAACACCCCCTTTTACTGTCAGAATCTGCTGATAGCCACCCTCCGCATACCATCTTTTTTGTCAGAAGATATCCTGACTTTTCCTGTATTATACCATCTCATGAATTGCAGGAAAAGAATATTTTGGCAGAAGCTTCTTTCATAATGAGTTTTTTTCATCAGCCAGAAATATATCCTGGCAATCGAATCTCGATTCCATTCTTTTCGCAAAAACAGAACATACCGCCGTTTACCGACAGTTTCTCTGATTTTCCGGTTATCTTTATACATATTTTTGTTCAATTATCCCCTTGACGTAAAGCTATCTCCAGGGTGTATCATTATCCTGTGTTAAAGGAGGTATACTATCATGTTTAAGACATTAGAAGAAAAGACTGAAGAGAAAGCAATGGTGCAGTTCCTTGAACGCTTTACAGATTATCCATTTCTGGTAAAGTTCAAGAATTCCGAATATCTGATCGGAGAGGGTGAACCTACATTTACAGTTAATTTCAAAAAAGCAATTCCTATCGCAGATCTGATGAAAAGTACTTCTCTCGCACTGGGAGAAGCTTACATGCGTGGTGATCTGGATATCGAGGGAAATCTTTATGAAGCTCTTGATCATTTTCTTGGACAGATGGGTAAATTTTCCACCAACGAATCTGCCCTGAAAAAAATTATGTTCAGCTCTACATCCAAAAAGAACCAGGAAAAAGAAGTAACCAGTCACTATGATATCGGAAATGATTTCTATAAATTATGGCTGGACGAAACCATGAGTTATTCCTGTGGCTATTTCATTCATGAAGATGATACTCTGTATCAGGCACAGGTAAACAAAGTAGATTACATTCTTAAGAAATTACATCTTGAAGAGGGCATGTCCCTTCTGGATATCGGTTGCGGATGGGGATTTCTGCTCATCGAAGCTGCCAGAAAATATAAGATTCACGGCACAGGCATCACATTAAGCCATGAACAATATGCTGAATTCCAGAAACGTATCAAGGATCAGGGACTGGAAGATTATCTTACAGTAGAACTGATGGATTACCGTGACCTGCCGAAATCCGGTTATCAGTTTGACCGTGTTGTCAGCGTTGGTATGCTGGAGCATGTTGGCCGTGACAATTATCAGCTCTTCCTTGACTGCGTAGAAAAAATCCTCAAACCAGGTGGATTATTCCTGCTTCACTTTATCAGTGCCCTGAAAGAACATCCTGGCGATCCATGGGTTAAAAAATATATTTTCCCAGGTGGAACTGTTCCAAGCCTCCGTGAGATCCTGACTCATATGGCTGAAGATAATTTCCACACTCTGGATATTGAAAATCTCCGCCTGCATTACAATAAGACATTACTTCACTGGGAAAAGAATTTCCGCGACAATATCGAAAAAGAAAAGACCATGTTTGATGAAAACTTCCTGCGTATGTGGGATCTTTACCTTTCTGCATGTGCAGCAACCTTCCACAACGGAATCATTGATCTTCATCAGATCCTTATGACAAAAGGAATTAATAACAATCTGCCAATGACCCGCTGGTATTAATTGTTTCATCAATTTTCATAAAAAATATCGTACAGAACCTTCTCTGATAAAATTCAGAAAAAGTATTTCTGTACGATATTTTTGTTTCTGTTCCAATATCCGGAATTTCTTGCCCATCTATGCATAATCCCCGATCAATAATTTTCTGATAAGCTTGGTATAAACATTCTTCACAAACCACGGTTCTGTTGATTTCTTTAATGCTTCTTCCGGTGAAAACCAGGCTACGCCACTGTTTTCATCTGCTTTTATGGAAACAGTCTCTTCTGAATCTGCCTCAAGGAGATATGTTATATTAAAGTGCAGATGGCTGGATACATATTTTCCTTTTTTCACATGCCCGTCTACAGTCAGGGATTCCATGGAAAAAATCTCTTCTGACACAGGATGAACATTACTAATCCCTGCTTCTTCTTTTACTTCTCTGACAGCAACGGACAATAAATCAGTCTCTCCATCTGCATGTCCTCCAAGCCAGGACCAGGAATTGTATATGTTGTGATATACCATAAGGACTTTAGTCCGGTCTTTGTTTACTACCCAGGCAGAAGCCGTCATATGAGCTACTGCATTCTCTCTGGAAAAAGCATTCTCATTGTTTCTGATCCAGTCCAGGATCAGGATTTTATCTTTTTCTTCCTGCTCATTATTGGGCTTGTATTTTTCTATCTGACCGATCAGTTTCTGGCGTGTTATCATTATGCACTCTGCCTCTTTCTTAAATATCCTCCAATGTATTTTTATTAACAAACACATTGTATTTTATCATCATATCCAATGCTTGTAACTATCTTTTTTATTTAATACCCATCCTTTAACCGGACAATATTTTTTAATTCTTTTCCATTCAGATATCGTTCCAGATTTTCCATGCAGATGTTCCAGATCATATCCTGAACTTCAGCGTTTCCGCCGAAGCTCGGGCCTGCAATGTGTGGGGTAATGAGGACGTTTTCCATATTCCAAAGAAGTGATGTCTCCGGCAATGGTTCTGTCTCAAATACATCCAGGATCACTCCTTTTAAGTGGCCTTCTTCCAGTACTTTGAGCAGAGCTTCTGTTTGAATGAGACTTCCTCTTCCCACATTAACCAGAATTGCAGCTTTTTTCATGGAATGCAGCCGTTCGTAATTCAGAAGGCCTTTTGTTTCCGGCGTTCCCGGGAGACAGCCGATCACAATGTCTGCTTTCTGAAGCTGCTGATCCAGAGCTGTCAGATCATATACCTCATCAAACTCTTTCATCTGCTGCGAATGCCCCGGGACTGCAGTTCTTTTTATTCCAGTCACATGAGTTTCAAATGCTTTCATTCTGTGGGCAATGTTTCTTCCAATATCCCCGGTTCCCAGGATAAGGATATTTTTTCCATATATAGTTTCTGATGATTTATTCTGTACCCAGAGGTGTTTCTGTTTGTTTTTCCAGTAATTCGGAAGTCCACGGTACAGCGTAATGATATTCCCGATCACATATTCTGATATGATCTTTCCAAAAGCGCCGGAAGCATTGGTTAATGTAACTCCTGTCGGGAATGCTTTCATTTTTGTATATTTATCCACACCGGCCCAGGTCAGCTGGAGCCAGCGAAGATTTTCCGCTTTCTGAAGTTCTGATTCTCCCGGTTCTCCGATCATTACTTCTGCTGCCACGATCGCATCCTCAGTTTCTTTGCCCTGAAATGTAAATTCACATTGAGCTCCGAATTTCGTTACAAACTGATTTCGGATCTCTGCATCGCATTGTGGTTTTATTAAAACTTGTATTTTCTTCATGTTTTTTCTCCGCAAATCATCTTTATCAGCTATATCCTACCATAATTAATAGCCATCTGCTATTATTTTCTGTTATTTCTGCCGCTGATACCTGGTCACTGCCAGGATCATGCAGACAAAAACTACCGCGAACATAGCTTCCAGTCCAATGCCTTTCCAAACCGATGCAGCTGCCTCACCTGAGAGGCGGCTGTAACTTCCAAGAGTCTCATTTACAGTTTCATACCAGTACACCGGAAGAAACTGAGACACCTTCAGGACGTTTCTGTCCATAACATTCATAGGAACAAACACACCACACAGGAAGCACATTCCAAGAGACAGGATATTTGCGATCCCGCTTAACATGTTGCTGTTTTTTACAAAAAGACCGATCAGATAGGAAAGTGAAAGTGCCACTGCCATCATCACCAGAGTGTTCAGTACATAATATCCGAAATTTTCTGAACTGAGAAATTTTTTTCCATACATAAGGATAGCTCCTGCCATACCGATTCCCCATAATCCCCCACCCATCACAAACATGGCCAAAAGCCCTTCCAGACTCTGTCGTCTTGCTGAAACCGCTGATGCCTGCATTCTCTTTGGTATATCGTCTTTTTTGAAAGCCATCAGCACATATCCCATTACATAGCAGAGTAATGCAAGAAACAGATATGGAATATATCGGAAATAATAGAGCCATCCGGACGTACCACTGTTTTCATCTGTATCCAGCATTGTGACTTCTCCTCTTTTTTCATCCAGGAGCGCAGCTGCCGCTTCCTTCCGGGAAAAACCGGCTTCCAGATATGTCCGCATTGTATTCAGACAGCTCTCAAGCTGCTGATCCACATAATATGCCGAATAAGATCCGGGCACCTTTGTCACGGAAATACTTTCTCCGTTTACCATACAGCTCTCATAAAAATTCTCAGGGATCACCACGATGTACTCTACATTTCTGTAAAAAAGCTCCTCCTGAAGCTTCTCCCTGTCATCCTCCAGCATTGTCACGTGATGCGTGCCTTCAAGCCATTTTACCAGTCCTTCTGCAAGTGGCCCGTTATCTTTATCCACCACTCCGATCTTTATTTTTTCGCTTTCATAGCTGGTATAAGTTTCCTTACCGGCCGCTGCCTGAAGTGCCATTGTCACTCCGAAAAAAATCCCCAGATACAGAAGGATCAGCCCTGTATTTTTTTTCATGATTCTCATATAGCCTTTAAATACTGTCATAACGTTCCCTCCTGACCATGAAAAAGGATGCCAGCACCAGCACCACGCACATTACCGCCAGTGTGATCAGATTTCTATAATATCTGGTCATATCATCATATACATTGATACAGTAAAATGCATCTGAGATCAGTGATGCAGGATTGATCCGGTTCACAAACGGAAAACTTTTTTCCACGATATCCTTCATATTTCCGTTCATCAATCCTGCGAGGAAACTGCTTACCATGGAAATTCCCAGTATGATCCCGATCTTGGCACCTTCCTGCATTTTTCCAAAACTCCCAACGAACATTCCCATAGATACGCCGATAAGACTTCCGAAGAAAGATATCACCAGCATTTTCCCCATCTGCCCCTGAAAATCCAGTTTGAGAACATATCGGAGATACAGGAGCAGAATGATCACATCCACATAGCCCAGGGCAAAAGATGTCAGCTGATCTGTAAGAATCAGCTTCAGTTTGTGAGTCGGCGTCACGCATCGTCTGGCTGCCAGCGGTGTGATATTGGCCTGGATCCCGATAGCGGAGCCAAAGCCGATAAAGCATCCATACAGACAAGCCATGGCGATCAGTGCGTAAAAGAACTGCACATTTCCGTCAATGGTCCGGCCCCCAAGAGACACCTCCTTTACCAGACTGTCAGCGCTTAACAGGTTTGTTATGGTTTCTATGTCCATCTCCGGATTTTTTTTCATGATGTTGGTGATGGTCGTCCTGGTATTTTCGCAGCTGTCAAGAACTGTCTGGAGGATACTCTCTTCTATTCCGGTTCCTGCTACTGTAAGGGAAGGTTCTTTTCCCACATAATAAATCCCTTCTACTTTTTTATCCTGCAGTGCTTCCAGAGCTTCTTTTTCTGACATCTCTTCCCGCTTTAAAAGATCCGGATTGCTTTCTCCCACCTGTTCCAGATAAGTCAGGAAAAACGTATCCGCTGTATCTTCTTTTACCACTGCCACCGGAACCGTCTGAAAATCTGCCTCATTGATATTTCCGAATGCAAAATAGAAAAAGGTTCCAAGCACAAGTGGAAAAACCAGTGGCCAGAATACAATGTTAAAATTCCGGATTTTGGAAAGAAAACTGTATTTCAGTAAATGCAACATCTCTCATCCCTCCTAATCTCTCAGCTGTTTTCCGGTGATCTCCAGGAATACATCATTCAGTGTAGGCAGCTCAGAAAAGACTCTTCCAAAAGAAATATCCTGGCTCTGCAGATAATTAAGCAGCCGGATCAGGTTATGCTTTGCATCTGTACAGCGCACAGTCAGCACCTGTTTTTCATACCGGACATCAAAAACATGTTCCAGCGTACGGATATCCTGAAGATTTTTTTCCTCCAGAACAATAGCTTCCACAGTAACAGTCTCGCCTGTTTTGATCATCTGTTTCAATTCTTCTTTTGTTCCCTGAGCGATGACTCTTCCGTGATCCATAATGGCGATCCTGGTACAGATCTGCTCCACCTCTTCCATGTAATGGGATGTGTAGATAATTGTGGAACCCTGCTGGTTCAGTGTCTGGATTCCTTCCAGGATCTTGTTTCTGCTCTGTGGGTCTACTGCTACGGTTGGCTCATCCATGATGATCAGCCTTGGTTTGTGGGCGATCCCGCAGGCAATGTTCAATCTGCGCAAAAGACCTCCGGAAAGCTTCTTCGGATACATTTTGCGGAAATCTTCAAGACCTGTAAATTCAATGGCATCCTCCACCAGCTCTTTTCTCCGTTTCTTGTCTCTTATGTAAAGACCACAGAAATAATCGATATTTTCCAGCACTGTCAGCTCATCAAAAACTGCTACATTCTGAAGCACGATTCCGATCTGTTCCTTGATCTTATAGCTGTCCGGTTTCATCTCTTCACCGAAAATCTTTACTTCACCTCTGTCATATTTCAGAAGTGACAAAAGGCAGCTGATGGCCGTTGTCTTTCCTGAACCGTTGGGGCCAAGCAGTCCGAATATCTCACCCTCCCGGATATCCAGCTCCAGATGATTCAGTGCGGTAAGATTGCCATATCGTTTTACCAGATTTTCTATGTGGACCATACTCTTTGACATATGTTTGCCTCCCTTTTCCTGTCCGTTAAACAGATCTTTCCTGTTTTACTGCAGAAATTCATATTTCTTCTATGATGTCATTATATCCTTTTCTTCTGTCTGCTCCAAGTGTCGGATGTCATTATCTGCGAATGACAAATGTCATGTCTTTTGTAAGAGCACAGATTTTTCTTTGCAGGGAAGGAACCGGTATATTATAATAAAGGCACGTTGATTTCAGAAATAATTCTGAGAAAGGAGGGTTTATTTTTTATGCGTTATTTCACAGATTCCATCCTATTGCTTTTATACAGTACTTTAACATTTTTTTATGTGCCTGCAGATCAGGCTCTTGTGTTCGCCTTCCTTTTTGCAGTGATCCTCGGCTGCGTTACTTATCTGTGCAGGGCATGTAAAACAGAATCCAATTCACACTATTTTCTATCTTTGTTGAAATGCTCCGGAAATATCATTCCTGTTCTTGCAGGAAGTTATGTGATCTTTGGATTATGTTCCCTGTGGTTTTCGGATCTTCTTCTGTTTTTCCCGCTGCTTCTGTATCAGACTTTATCTTCCGGACTTTTTCTGCTGGCAGCAGCTGAACTTCCATTCTGGGGATTTCTGGTTTTTCAGATCAACGACTTTCCGGCAGTTCTTTGTATACTTGGGATTTTGGGTTTCGTCCTTTCATTTTTTCTCTGGCTCTATGCCGGAAAATATCAGGCTCTTTACCAGGATTTTCATCAGATCCGGGATGACAGTGAGGAACATACGCTTCTTCTTTCTGAAAAAAACAAGGCACTTCTGGAAAAACAGGATTACGAGATCTATGCTGCTACATTGCGAGAGCGAAACAGAATTGCCAGAGAGATCCATGATAATGTGGGACATGTGCTTTCCCGTTCTATCCTTATGACTGCTGCCTGCAAAACCATAAATAAAGATGAAGCTCTTGCTCCTCTTCTGGAAAATCTGGAAGCTTCCCTGAATGATGCCATGAACAGCATCCGTTCCAGTGTCCATGATTTTCACGATGATGCGGTGGATCTGGAAGATGCCATAAAAGGACTTGTAAAGGATTTCACCTTCTGTCCGATAGCCCTTACTTATGATATGTCCAGGCAGGTTCCAAGGGAGGTGAAATACAGTCTGATCAGTATTACAAAAGAAGGCCTTTCCAATGTGATGCGGCATAGTAATGCAGATTCCGTGAATATTCTTCTGCGTGAGCATCCTGCACTTTATCAGCTGTGCATTGAGGATAATGGAACATCGGGAAATGAAATTCCGGATATTCAAACTGAATCAGACAGTGATAAGATGAATAATATTTCCGATGGTATGGGACTGTCCAATATCCGGGACCGTGTAAAGTCACTGGGTGGTACGGTCCAGATTACGCAGGAGAAGGGGTTTCGGATCTTTGTAACGATCCCGAAATCTGTTTCTAATTGAAGCAGTCTGTTTTTTCTACTCTGTAATTTAATTTTTTTCAACTCATAAACAGGAGATTTTGACATGAAAATTATAATCATAGACGATGATTGCCTGGTTGCAGGTGCATTAAAAACCATTCTTGAGGCAAACCCGGATATCAAAGTGACTGCCACCGGCTCTGATGGTGAAGAAGCCTGTGCTCTGTACAGAGAGTATCTTCCGGATATTCTTCTGATGGATATCCGTATGAAAGGAATGGATGGACTGGAAGCTTCCAGAAAGATCCTGGGTGAATTTCCGGAGGCAAAGATTCTTCTTCTGACTACTTTTTCCGATGATGAATATATTGTAAAAGCCCTCCGCCTTGGCACAAAGGGATATCTTCTGAAGCAGGATTATACCAGCATTTTTCCGGCTTTGCAGGCAGTCTATTCCGGACAGACTGTATTCGGCACGGAGATCATGTCCAAGATCCCGGAGCTTCTGCAGTCTTCCGGTGGATTTGATTATACTTCCCGGGATATCAATGAACGGGAACTGGATATCATCCGGCTGATCGCCAACGGATACAGCAATAAGGAGATTGCCGCAGAACTTTTTCTCAGTGAGGGAACTGTACGGAATTATCTCAGTTCCATTCTGGATAAACTGCAGCTGAGGGATCGGACACAGGTTGCTGTGTTTTATTATCAACATAAATAAGGAGAACTATAATGAACCGCTATCTTACTATCCATATCCCGGAAACAGCTGTTCCGATGCCTGTCTCCCGCTTTCTTCACACTCAGGCCGGTCTTACAAAAAAGCAGATCAGCCAGGCAAAGTTCCGCCCCGGTGGTATCAAAAAAAACGGCCAGCAATGCCGGGTAACGGAAACAGCTTATCCCGGAGATCAGATCATGGTATGCCTGGAAACAGATGATGTGGATTCTGCACAGCTGGAATCTGCGACTTTCACTGTCAATTCAGACCATCACAAGTTCTGTTTCCATCATTCTACAGACTCAACCTTTTGTTCCTATTCTACTTCTGATGCCTGCTGTTTATCAGCTTCACCTTCTCATTTTTTTCCTGAACTGGAAATCCTCTACGAAGACCAGGACATTCTTGCCATAAACAAACCGGCCGGAATAGTCACACACCCTTCTGGTTCTCACTACAGTGACAGTCTATCCAACCAGGTAGCTTCCTATTTCCGTTCCAAAGGAGAGCCTACCAAAGTCCGTTCTATCGGGCGATTGGATAAGGAAACCTCCGGTATCCTGCTCTTTGCCAAGAACCAGACTGCTGCCGCCAGATTGCAGAACCAGCGTGAAGAGGGGATTTCAGAGAAAACCTATCTGGCTGCGGTTTCCGGTCCCATGCCTGTGGATACAGATGGAACTTTTCACAGGATCACTGTTCCCCTTGCGCCGGACCCGGATAACCGCCTGAAAATGATCATATCTACGGATGGCACGCTTCCCGAAAGTAAACATGCGGAAACTTTTTATTCTGTTCTGAAATCAACCGGCTCCGATACAGCAGCTCCGGTCTCCCTTGTAATGCTCCGTCTGAAAACCGGCCGCACCCATCAGATCCGTGTGCACATGGCATCTCTCGGGCATCCTCTTCTGGGCGATTCCCTGTACTGTTTATCGGATATGTCGAATCATTTTTCCCGGGCTGCACTCCACGCATGGAAGCTTAACTTTCAACTGCCATTTCCAATTGACGAAGCTGCTTCCGACACCCCGTCTTCCATGCTTCATAACAAAAATGCAAAAAAAGAAATCTCCCTGGAAGCACCCCTCCCGGAAGATTTCAAAAAATTCTATGAAACGATATTCTGAAGCCATACGCCTTTTTTTACAAGGATAAATCCAATGACACATTTCATCATATCCGCAGCCTGGACCATTGCATAGATTGCAAGTACAGGCAGACCTGTAAACCGGCTTAAGGTAAATGCGATCGTCACACTTACCACCCAGATAAACACACTGTCAAACAGAAATGTAACGATGGTCTTTCCGCCGGAACGCAAGGTAAAATACGTTGCATGCAGGAATGCATTCTGTGGCATGAAAAATGCTGTGATCATAATAAAATATTTCGCCAGAGTACGTGCCTCAGCATTGGTATTGTAAAGCTGTGGAAATAACGGTGCCATCACAAACATCACGGCTGCCACGCAGGTACAGCAGAACACAGAGAATGCGATCATCTTGTTGTCCGTATCTCTGGCTTCCTTCATCTTACCTGCTCCCAGAAGCTGTCCTACAACAATGGCTACCGAATCTCCAAGTGCGATAAATACGATATTGAATACATTGTTGATGGTATTGGAAATATTTAATCCCGCAACCACGTTCAGTCCACGGACTGAATAGCATTGTGTCAGCATGGCCACTCCGGCTGCCCATAATGTCTCATTCAGAAGCAGAGGGGTTCCCTTAATAAGGATCTTCTTTGTCAGATTCGCCGGAACCTTTAATGTTGAATACAGCCCCTGTGCAAAAATATTTTTTTCAGTATGCTTATGTGTCCAGCTCAGGACAATGCAGGCTTCCACATATCTGGAAAGCACTGTGGCAACAGCAGCACCCCTTACTCCCATTTCCGGGAATCCGAATTTGCCATAGATCAGAAGATAATTAAATATCAGATTGATCAGCACTGCCACGATCCCTGCCTTCATGGGAAGTACAGTCTCACCACATTCACGTAAGGTACTTGCATAAACCTGTACCATCATAAATGGCGGAAGTCCCAGAAGCATGATCCATAAATACTGTTTTCCATAAATAAGAGTATCCCTGATCTCCTGTGCGGTTCCGTCCCCTTTTAAATACATGCTGATCAGTGAATCCCCTGCTGTCAGAAACAGTACAATGGTGATCGCTGTCAGTATCACTGCCATCCACAGTTTATAACGAAGTGTCTGGCGGACACCCTCATGATCCTTCTGTCCAAAATACTGTGCTGTAAAAATTCCTGCTCCGGACACCCCGCCGAAAATGCATAGATTATATACAAAGATCAGCTGATTGACGATTGCCGCTCCGGACATCTGTTCTGTACCGATACGACCGATCATAATATTGTCCAGAAGACTGACAAAATTCGTGATCCCGTTCTGAACCATGATCGGTACCGCAATAGACAGGACCATCAGATAAAATCTTTTATCTCCTACAAACTTCCGGAAAAAAGGAGTCTTCTCCTTCACCTTCTCCATAAATCCTTCCCCCTTGTTTTTCGTTTTCCTTCATCCAAAATTTTCCCCAAAAAGAAGACTGCCACCCGAAACAGTCTTCCTTTTCGTAAGCGTTGTAGCTAATACATTACTACAAAGCTCTTCCTTTTTCAATAGTCTTAATAACGATAAATCGCCGTTTTTTTTTGTATCTTTTTACTCCACCATGTGACTCTCATCTGCAATATATTCAAAGAAGTCAAAGTCTGCACATTTTTTGTGGAGAACGCGGTCTGCACAGGTGATCCCAACCATTGTTCCTGTAAATTCTCCGTACTTGCAGTATTCATCAGAAAATCTTGTGGTATCAAAGATACGTCCGATCTTTTCATAAGTTTCTCCGTCATAGCTCCACTCGAACCAGGATTTTCTTCCCTCTATATAAAGTCTCAGATAAACCGGTTTATCTTCTACCGGAATTCTGGTATTCAGAAACTCTGTTTTTTCTCCGTTTTCCAGATGGATGATGGACAGCGCACTCTGTCCCAGGGTTTCACTGTAATATTTACGGAGATTGATGTAATTCATGTTGTCGTAATACAGGATCAGACCTGCGCTGTGCTGATGTACTTCCGGTGTGAATTCCATCTTTGTGGTGATCCGCGCATAGACGCTTGTGAGCTTTCTGGCCAGGATACTTACCTTGTTGAGAGAGGTTCTGGATTCCTGTCCACGAAGACGCACATAGCCTTTTCTTGCTTTCACATCTGCAAAACGCTGAGGCATGATCCTTGGAGAATAATAAAAGTTTCCAAGTTCATCCCCATCAAAATCATCAAAGTCCGGAGTTTTTTCCACTGGGTATTCCGGAAGGGAAGTTTCCGGCACTTCAATTTTCGCCAGATTGCTTCCATCTGCCATGCGGAGCCAGTTATCTTCGGTCCACATCATTTTCTGAATGGCCGTCTCTCTTCCAAGTGTACAGCGAAGTTCCGGTACAAAAGGTCTGGAGCAGAGATGGACCAGATAAACTTCTCCTGTGGGAAGTTCCACATAGCTTCCATGACCGGATTTCTGAAGTACAGTGTCCGGATTATAGTACTTTGGTTTCAGATGGTCTGGATCCTGGCGCTCGTAGGATTCTCCCGGAACGCTGGTAACGATGGGATTCTTCGGGTCTTTTTCATATGGGCCCCAGACATTTTTGGAACGTCCCATCGTAACGCAGTGGTTATATCCGGTGCCTCCCTCTGCACACATGATGTAGTAATACTCGCCTCGTTTTGTGAGATGCGGTGCCTCGATGCAGCCTCTGTCTGTGCCACCTCTCCAGACCCGCTTCGGATAACCGATGATCTCTTTTTTCTCAGGAGAATATTCTACCATACAGATAGCACCTGGCTTCTCATAGCCTTCTCTTGTTTCCCACTCCAGGGATACCACGTATTTTTTGCCATTGGTGTCATGGAAAAGTGACGCATCAAAACCGGAGGAATGAAGGTAAACCGGCTCGCTCCACGGTCCACGGATATCTTTTGCACAGATCAGGAAATTGTCCACGTCAAAATATCTGGCGTTCATGGAATTCATTACTCCATAAACAACGTAGAACATATCCTCTTCCTCGCAGTAGGTCAGGCAGGGTGCCCAGATTCCTTTTGCACTTGGAAGTTTCTTGAGATCTACTTTTTCATCGTCTGTAATTACGTGTGTGTACAGTTCCCAGTTTTTCAGGTCTCTGGAATGGTAGACCGGGATTCCCGGAAACCATTCAAATGTGGAAACTGCCATATAGTAATCGTCGCCCTTTCTGCAGATACAAGGGTCCGGATTGAAGCCCGGAAGTATTGGGTTTACGATCATTTTATTTTCCTCCTTTATCAGCCGGAAACCAGCCAAAATCATAACATCTTCCCAGATCCCAGCTGTCCCATCCGATCCAGCCGGGAGTATTTACCGTATCAGTCAGAAGCTTGTAGCTCCAGTAATAATAACCGCTGCCTTTCTCCCAGAGTTCCAGCTGTGCCTTTGCAAGGGCTTCATAGATTTCTTTTTTCTTCTCCGGTGAAAAGCTTTCCTGCCGGCTCCCTTCCACTCCGTTGAGCACGCTCTGGCCGCCTTTTGTGTCACAGCCGCAGGCAAGGGAATTGAACAGACACCACTCGCCGCAGATCACCGGGAAATATTTTTCCATCTCTGTGATCTGTGGTTCCAGTTCTTCTCTGATATATTTCAGATAGCCTTCAATAGTCTGGCTGCATCCTCTGGCCTCCGCAACCATGAGATACTGATGGGTATCCAGGATCACATTGGAATATTTCTCTTCCTGCATGAAATCTTTCCATTCCATCAGTTCAAATCCATCGTGGATCACAACGTACTTATCTTTTGGCATATAGGCACTGATGCGGTCATAGGCATCCAGATAAAACTGTCGCAGGAATTTCATTGTGATCGGCGCGGAGCCTTTTGCCATCTCCGGGTCTGCCGGTGCGTAACGGTTCTGGATATCCATGGTCTCCCACATGTTTTCTGTGATGGGCTCATTTAAAGGCTGGATTCCAAACAGGCCTTTTCTGTTTCCATATCTCTTTGCAAGACGTTCCAGAACGCTTAATGCAAACTCTACTTCATCAGGATTCTGTGCCCATTTGCACACACCGCTGATGCCTCCGTTGTCAAAACCGTTCTGGCTTAAGGGTACTGTATGAAGATCAATGAGAATGGTAAGTCCGTATTTTTCCGCCCAGTTAAAGGCCTTATCCAGTTCTTCGATGCAGCCGATAAATGGTTTCCGGTCGCCGAAGATAAAGTATGGCACCGGAATCCGGACAGACTCCATTCCCATGCTTTTTATGGTTACAAAATCACGCTCTGTAATGTATTCTGAACGATGGATCTTTATTCTTGCCTCATATGCCTCCGGGGAAAGCTGTGTGGGAAGATAATATTCATCCTCTGCGGTGGTTCCCTCAAATAATGCCGGACTCATCCATTTTTCCAGCACCAGCCAGTTTCCAAGATTAACGCCTTTGATGTTCACTCTCTCTGATCTCCTTTTCTATTTCTGTGCACGTGCCTTCAGATCTGCGATGATTCCATCGAATTCTTTATCCAGATGATAGAATTTCATGATCACAAGGCCGCAGGCATAAACAAGGATCGGAATCCATACGAAGCATACTTTGATGGACGTCAGTGCAGATTCTGTCTGTACTGCTGCTGTTCCAACATATCCGCCGATCTCAAGGATCAGACCAAGAAGTGCGGAACCGATTCCGTTACCGATCTTGTATCCGAAACTGCAGGCACTGTTTACAAGTCCCTCTGTACGACAGCCTGTTTTCCACTCACCATAATCAATGGTATCGGAAACCATAGCCCACATGGTAGCACCGCCGCAGGCATTACCGATTCCACGGATCACACTGGAAACCACGATGATCGCCATGGAACCGCCGGAAAAATTCAGTACCAGCATTCCCACAATATCCAGAACAAGACCAAGTGCAAATACATTTCTTTTTCCGAATTTTTTTACCAGCATGGCAATGAAGAACATGCCGCAAATCTGTACGATGTTAAAGATTCCGTTGATGGTACTTACCAGATTTTTATCGCCCAGAATATCTTTTGCATAGTATACCGTTGCTCCTCCGTTGACAGAATACATCAGGAAGAAAAGGGCAAGCATTCCTGTCATCATGATCCAGTATTTGTTCTTAAAAAGTGCTTTGATTCCTGTTACAAACGGTACATCTTCTGTCTGTACTTCACCTTCATTTTCTGCTGCCCGTACACGCTCTTTTGTTCCAAAGAAGGTACATAAAAATGCGGCGATCGCTACGAAACCGAATACTACGAATGTTTTTGTCCATGCTGCTGCATTGTTTCCGAAATATTCTACAAGCGGAAGTGTGAAGGTATTGATGGTCAGTGTTCCGGCTGTTGCCAGAAGATTACGGAAAATACTTAAAACAGATCTCTCATAGGGATCCTGTGTCATCAGCGCATTCAGTGCGGAATATGGCACGTTGATGGCTGTGTAGATCACTGTGGAAACAAGGTTGTATGTAATGAATACATATACAAGTTTCGGCGTGGAAGCCCAGGATGCAGGAACAGAAAACAGAAGAATTCCAGACACTGCAAAGGGAATACACATACGTAAGATCCAAGGCCTTGCTTTACCATATTTTGATCTTGTTCTGTCTACGATCACACCCATGATGATATCACTGACACCGTCAAAGATTCTGGAGACCATCATAATGGTTCCAACTGCCATTGCGCTTACATTCGCATAGTCTGTGTAGTAAAACAGAAGGAATGCAGACATCGCCGTGTAGATGATGTTACAGCCAAAATCACCACATCCATAAGAAAAACGCTCAAATATTTTTCCAAAGGTCAATTTACTCTTTTGATTCATATTTTTTTACCTCTCCCTGTTTTTTCTTTTGCTTTTCCATGGCCATGGAGCTTTGTTTTATGGTATTATACTATCATAATGATTCTGCACAGATTAGGTCAGAAAAGCTCTAATATATAGGTCGATATTCTCTTTTTAAGGAGGTTATATGGATAAAAACGGAATTTCCTATGAGATCATAGATTACTCAGGTATCACAAATGTCAAATTTTATACGTCCACAGATAATGGAAGCTACATTCCTTTCCACTGGCACCGGGCTGTTGAGATCATTTATATACAGGAGGGCGAACTGGATGTTATCGTGGAATCTTCCAGTCATACCCTCCACCCCGGAGATTGTATCCTGATCAATGCCAACATCATCCATTCCACAAAATGTACCGTTCCAAATAAAGCTATCGTTCTTCAGATTCCGCTGGATTTTATGGAAAAATATATTCCCAATGTCCAGCAGCTGGTATTTTTCTGGGACTATCAGACCAAAGATCCTGTTAAAAAGACAAAGATTGAAATGCTGAAAACCTCCCTGGAACAACTGCAGATCATTGATGATATCCGGCCGGATGGATTTATCCTGCGCTTTAACAGCCTGATCTTTGAACTTCTGTTCCAGCTGTACCACAATTTCCGTGTAAAAGTTTTTCAAAGTGATTTTAGCCAGCAGAAAAAAGATCTGGATCGGCTGAACCTTGTACTGAATTATATTTCTGAAAATTATAAGAGGCCCATTTCCCTGGATGAGATCGCAGGTGTCGCTTATCTCCAGACCGGATATTTCTGTCGTTTTTTTAAGAAAAAGATGGGGGTTACGTTTCTGGAATATCAGAATGAATACAGACTTTCTTTCATTTACAAAGATCTGATCAACACAAAAGACCCCGTGCATGTGATCCTGGAACGCCACGGCTTCACCAATTATAAGCTGTTCCGCCGGATGTTCCAGGAACACTTCGGGTGCACACCTACGAAGGTACGGGAGAATATGAAGAAATAAATTTTCTTAAATATCAAAACTTCCGGGAGCTGGACAACATACTCCCGGAAGTTTTATTATCTATAGTTCCTGTCCATTGGTCTCAATCACATGCTTATACCAGTAGAAACTCTTTTTCTTATAACGCTTCATAGTTCCGCTTCCGTCATCGTTGCGGTCCACGTAGATGAATCCGTAACGTTTGCGAAGCTCTGCCGTGGATGCGCTGACAAGGTCGATGCATCCCCAGGTGGTGTATCCCATCAGATCCACGCCATCCATGACAGCCTCTTCCATCTGGCGGATGTGATCTCTGAGATAAGCGATGCGGTAATCGTCTTCTACGGTCATCTCGCCATCTGCACCCTGAATCAGCTGATCAAACGCACCAAGACCATTCTCCACGATAAACAGTGGTTTCTGGTAGCGGTTCCAGAGTGTGTTCAGAATATAGCGAAGTCCCTTCGGATCGATCTGCCAGCCCCAGTCGCTGGCTTTCAGATACGGGTTTGGCACACCGCCCAGAAGATTTCCCTCTCCCCGGACATTTTTTTCCGGATCTGCTGTGGCACAGACACTGACATAATAACTGAAGGAAACAAAGTCTACGGTGTTTTTCAGGATTTCCATATCCTCATCCGTCACAGAAATGCTGATGCCGTTTTCCCGCATATAACGTTTCGCATATCCCGGATAGCAGCCGCGGACATGGACATCTGCGAACATCATGTTCTTGTGATCCTGTTCCATGGCAGCAAGAACATCCGAGGGATCAGGTGTCAGCGGATATACCGGCATACTTAAGATCATACAGCCGATCTTGAAATCCGGATTGATCTCATGACCGATCTTGGTCGCCCAGGCGCTGGCTACAAGCTCATGGTGAACTGCCTGGTAAAGATCACTCTGGGAAAGTTTTTCTTTCGGCGTATTGATCCCGCCGCTCATAAATGGAGATTCCAGGATGGAGTTGATCTCATTAAATGTGAGCCAGTATTTTACCTTATCTTTATAACGGTTGAAAACTGTAGTCACATACCGTTTATAAAATCCAATGAGATCACGGTTTACCCAGCCGTCATAATGCTCTGCAAGATAAAGCGGAGTCTCATAATGAGATAAGGTTACCAGGGGCTCGATCCCGTATTTTCTGCACTCGTCAAACAGATCATCATAGAACTTAAGGCCTGCCTCATTGGGAGTTTCCTCATCCCCCTTCGGGAATATCCTGCTCCAGGCAATGGAAGTACGGAATACCTTAAATCCCATCTCTGCAAACAGCTTGATATCTTCTTTGTAATGGTGGTAAAAATCAATTCCTACCAGCTTCATATTGTCTTCTGTGGGTGCTTCCGTCCTCGGGCCTTTGATCCCGTGAGGAAGGACATCCTGGATGGAAAGTCCTTTGCCGTCCTCGTTGTATGCACCTTCACACTGATTGGCAGCTACTGCGCCGCCCCATAAAAAATTCTTGGGAAACATTTTTTCTGTCCTTTCTCATATAAATCGGATATCTCTCTGCCGGATATCAGATATCCAGCGCTGCGTGATAGCCCCAGTATACTGCATTGGTGATGGTGGAAACTCTGCTTGCATCACCGATCACCGCCACATATGGCGCGCAGTCACGAAGCTCATCCACAATGTCGGTTCTGGATCTCTGGCCCAGGGCACAGATGATGGTGCTTCCGGGAACCAGAACCTTTTTGCCCTCTTTATCCTCACACCATACACCTTCTTCGGTTACCTCAAGGCCCTTGTATCCTGTGTAAACTTCCGCGTATTTGTCGATTTCTTTCAGAAGAAGTGGTCTGTGTCTTACATTGGCATCCGGTGCGAGAACATCTCTCATCTCCACAATGCGGACTTTCTTCCCTTCCATTCCAAGGTGGATGGCACACTCACATCCTGCAAGGCCGCCGCCAAAGACAACTACCTCATCTCCTACTTTTTCTTTCTCTTTATAGTAGTTATTTACGATCACCACATTGTCGCCGTTCAGTCCCGGGATCGGAGGTACCAGCGGTCTGGAACCAGCCGCGATGATCAGTGCATCTGCGTTTTCTTTTTCCGCATACTCTTTTGTCACCGGTGTGGATGTACGGATCTCCACGCCTGCTTTTCTTGCAAGAAGCTCGTAAGTTCCTGCAAGCTCGTACATCTCATGCTTAAATGGCAGGGCCTGCTCGCTTTTCAGGATTCCGCCCAGAGTATCCTCTTTTTCACAGAGAATGACCTGATGGCCTCTTCTTGCCGCTGTATAAGCTGCGTACAGACCTCCCGGGCCGCCGCCTGCTACCAGGACTTTTTTCTTAGCAGGTGCAGGCTGTACTTCATCCCCTTCCATCTCACGTCCGATCAGCGGATTGACGGTACATCTTCTTGTGGAAGTTGCCGCTCTTTCTGCCATGCAGGTAAAACATCTTAAGCACTTAACGATCTCCTCGTCTCTGTTTTCCATGACTTTTCTTGGAAGGAAGGGATCTGCAAGAAGTGCTCTTGCCATGTAAACGATATCGGCTTTTCCCTCTGCAATGATCTGCTCCATCTGTGCAGGATCGTTCAGGCCACCGATGGTTGCAACCGGAATGGCCACATGTTTCTTGATCTCAGCCGCAAGGTAAACATTGCAACCGTGGTCTTTAAACATGGACGGATGGGTGTCACCGAACCCTCTCTGATAAGTTCCTGCGGAAACGTGAAGAAGATCAATATATGGCTCCAGAACTTTTGCAATCTCCACACCGTCTTCCAGTGTGTAGCCGCCTTCAAAAAGTTCAGAACCGCTCATACGGAACTCGATGGGGAATCCAGGTCCCACACCTTCACGCACTGCCTTCAGAACTTCTACTGCAAAACGGCAACGGTTTTCAGGGCTTCCGCCATACTCATCGGTACGTTTGTTAAAATACGGAGAAAGGAACTGGTTGATCAGCCAGCCATGTCCGCCGTGTACCATGATCATCTCAAAGCCTGCCCTTTTTGCCAGGGACGCGGTCTCTTTATAGGAAGCTACGATCTCGTCGATCAGCTCTTTTGTGAGGGCTTTTACCTCCACGCCATCTGGACGGACGGTATCAGACGGGCCCCACTGGTTCATGGATTTCTGTCTGGATTTATCTGTCATATAAGTTCCTGCATACATTCCGGAATGAGAAAGTTCAATACTCGGTATGGCTCCGTGACGACGGATGGCGTCTGCAGTATAAGTTGCGGATGCCAGGGAATTCAGGATGGATGTGTCCAGATGATAGGCATGGGAGCCATCGGTTTTCGGATGTACCATACACTCGCTGACTGTTACGGCACCTGCACCGCCTTTTCCTCTCAGTTCATAAAAAGCTGTAGATTTCGGGCCGATACATCCGTCGTTTGTAATATCTGTTCCGCCCATCGGAGCAGAAAACATACGGTTTCGAAATGTTACACGGCCAATCTGGATCGGTTTGCATAAGTTTGGATATTTTCGGATCATAATTACCTCCCGTTATTCTGTAAGGAGGGCTCTCAAATATTCGCCCTCTCTTCGGTTTTCAAGTAATTCCATGAGTTCATTTACTTTTTCAAGACTGATCTTTTTCTCTCTTGCTTTCATGTGTACATAGACGGCACCGATCAGGTTTGCGTCATTGTAAAAACGGCAGCTTGTCACCTCCGGGACCGGAAGCGTCCAGGGATACATGCCGTTGATCTTTAAAAGCTCTTCACGGATCAGCTGGAGAAGCAAAGGCTGTTCACTGATCCCGCCGCCTACTGCGATCTTTTCCGGATCAAACATGTACTGACAGTTGTGGATATGGATGGCCAGTTTTTTTGCATGATTCCGGATTCCTGCCAGAGCTTTTTCATTTCCCTGGTTCGCAAGGGAGAACGCTTTTTCTCCGTTTAACTCTTCTACAGGAATGCCGGTTTCCTCTGATACGCTTTTAAGCAGTGCCTGGGCACCGGCTGTCTCTGCAAGGCTGTTAGACATTTTGTAGTCATCCTTACTATCTGTGATCACATAGCTGAATTCCCCTGCCATGAAATTTTTTCCACTTACTACTTCGCGGTTAACGATCACAGCACCACCTACTGCAGTTCCGCAGACAACAACGATGGCATTCTGGCAGTCCTTTAAAGAGCCCTGCCAGATCTCAGCCAGCGCTGCACATTTGGCATCGTTTTCTACTGTCACCGGAATCCCTGTTTTTTTCTCCAGGATCTCCACGATATTTACATTGCTGATGCAGAAAAGGCTTCCACCAGTATACATAAAACCCCTTTTGGAATCAATGATCCCCGGCATGCTTAAGGCAATTCCCTCGATCTCATACTGCCCTTTGATCCTGTCACAGATTTCTGTCAGAGACTGGATAAATATTTCCAGAGAATCCTGTTTTGTAGGGGTTTTGTCTTTTTCCAGGATGGAACAGTTTTCTGTGATCACTGCATATTTGATAAATGTTCCTCCTATATCGATCGCCAGATAATTCATGGTGTCACCTCTTTTTTGCGGATTTTTTCTTTGCTGTAGATGATATTGCCTTCGCCGCCGTCCAGACGGTTGAAATATTCATTGGCCTTTTTTGCAACAAAGGCCTGCTGCCCCATAAAGTTAAATGGAACATCATCTGCCTGATCCTTCATGATCGTATCACAGACTTCGATCACACTGCGAATCATATCTTTGGAAGCCCAGATCACATGATGACAGAGACAGGTTGTGTCAAAACGTCCCTCCAGTCTGTTCTGGATCTGGATCAGATTTTCCCTGTACTCTTCCACAGTAAGGGAATTTTTATCAAAAAGGAAGGTAGCATTGTTGCAGGCATCTCCAAGGATCAGGATCTTTTCTTCCGGGATCAGCATGACCATGGTTCCCGGAGTGTGCCCCGGGAGGGCATAAGTTTCCACGGAAATCCCTCCCAGGTCAAATCTGTCACCATCTTTCAGATCTTTAAATGTCATCGGTGCAGGCGGCAGAAATGTCTCTTCCAGTCCTTCCGGCATCTGGCCGCCAAGTCCTGCCAGTACATATCCTTTTCTGTTTTCTATGGAATTCATTCCCAGATAAATTTCGGTATCCGCATGGTTCATGTAGATCTCACATTCAGGCTTTCCATCATTCCCGGTGAATTCCGGTGCTCCCATTGCATGATCGATGTGGCCATGGGTAAGCAGCACTGTAAGTGGTTTTTCCGTAAGTCTTTCCACAAAATCCCGAAGGTTTCCTGCTCCCACACAGGTATCGATCAGCAGGGAGCGTTCCGATCCATTTACCAGATACATGATCTCTCCTGTGAAGCTTATTATCGCTGTGATTCTGTCGTTTACTTTTTCTGCTCTGTAAAAATCCGCCATTTTATTCTTCCTCCATATCAAGAAGCTTGGATAACTCTGTTCGGAGATTATCTACGATTTCTCTGGTAAATCCCATATAAAACAGTTTTTCCAGGCTCTGGATGCTCTCATAAAAATAATCCTGATTTCCGGTAGAAAGAAAATACATCAGCATTGGAGATACTCTCTCGATCACTTTCATTGCCTCCGGATCATGCATCATATCCTTAAACATGGTTTTGTTGTTATAACGCTGACGAAGATCTTCTGTGGGACGATATTCATAATGATAGCTTCCAGCTTCCACTTCCATAACTTCGCCCTCATAAAACGGCAGACCGATCACTGCACTGCATCCAAATGGAACCTGGATATCTACTGTTACCTTCCCGTTCTTCAGGATTTCCCAGTCTACCTTATATTCTCCATAAGCAGAATCATAGGTCATATGCATATATTTCAGCTTTCCGTTCATCAAAGGAGTGATCAGCGCTTTCTTAAATCCAGGCTCCAGTGCCTTTAAGCCTGCTACATCTCTGTAAAGATATTCCACAACAGAGCCATAAGAATAATGGTTCAGGGAGTTCATCATCGTACCGCTTAAATGCCCGTCATCCAGAACGGAATTCCATCTTTCCCAGATTGTTGTTGCTCCAAGATTGATGCAGTGCATCCATCCCGGATAATCTTCCTGAAGAAGGAAATAAAAAGCGTCTTCCTCGAATCCGTTTTCGGCGAGAACCCTGCAAAGGATCGGTGCCCCTGTAAATCCGCCCTTTAATTTGTAGCAGTCTTTGTAAAATCTTGCTTTCAGTCCTGCCACAACAGCTTCTTTTTCTCTGTAGATCCCGGAATATAAAGCTACAATATATCCAGTCTGGGAATCAATTGCCAGACGTCCCGTTTCTGTAAAATATTCCCGGATGATCGCTTCTCTGATCTTCTGATAGAGACCATCATAATATTTTTTATCCTCATGATATCCTAGGATTTTTGCTGCTTTTGCAGTCTTCTGCACAGACATTGCATAGTAGTTGGAGCCAATATAATAGGCATCTGTTCCACCTTCCATGCTCTGCTCGGTTCTTCCGTCAAGTGCAAGCCAGTCACCCAGCTGATTTCCGAAATCATAAAGATATTTCTGTCCTCTTGCCTGGTCTTCCCTGGTGATCTTATCCACCCAGTCCTTCATCATCGGATAACTGGATCTCAGCATTTCTGTATTTCCTGAATGTTCATAAACCACCATTGGAAGGAATGTGGCAATGTCTCCCCATACACTGGAAAAGATCGGTCCGTTTGGATCAAGTACCGGAATCACTCCCGGAAGGATTCCATCGTATTTTACCTGCTCATTTCGAAGGTCGTGGATGAATTTCTGATAAAAAGCTGCAGTGTCCATATTAAAACTTGCTGTTCCGGCAAATACCTGAGCATCCCCGGTCCAGCCAAGTCTTTCATCCCTCTGCGGGCAATCTGTAGGAAAGTCCACAAAATTTGATTTCTGTCCCCACAGTGCATTCAGGAACAGTCTGTTCACTCCCTTATGGCCGGTTTCCATATATCCGGTCCTGTCCATCTTTGAATAAACTGCTTTTCCTGTAAATTCTTCTGCTTTTACTTCTCCCGGCCATCCTGTCACACGCACATAACGGAATCCAAAATATGTAAAGGAAGGACGTACCAGCTCTTCCCTGCCATCGGATACATATACAAACTGAGATTTTGCAGCACGGTAATTTTCGTTATAAAAATTGCCATCCTGAAGGATCTCGCCATGGTCAAATATAAGTTTGCTTCCTTTTGGGAGATGATTCCAGAAGGTCACATATCCGGCAAAATTCTGTCCGAAATCCAGGACTGTTTCCCCTGCCGGTGTATGGATCACTTCTTTTACCGGCATATCTTCCATTTCCATTACAGGAAGGCTGTATCTGGAAACCAGTTTTCCTTCTGCCTCTGTAAGAACTGCCTGTTTCGCCGGATTTTCTTTTTCTTCCCATAACAGATGGTTGATGATCTCGCCGTCATAAATTCCATCGTCTTCCACATCAGAGCCAATATAATTCCAGGTTTCATCTGTTCCGATCACCTGGATTTCCCCATCTTCATAGATCAGACGAAGCTCCGCGATCAGCTTAAAGGTATCACCAAAATTATTGCTCTGGCTGTTCAGTCCAAATTTTCCTTTGTACCAGCCATTTCCCAGCGATACAGCCAACTGGTTTTCTGCTGTTTCCTGCATTTCTGTATGGTTATCGATATTTTTGATATTTTCCATGACATCAAATGTAAGATACTGTTCTTCATCGTGATAATTGCTGTAATAAGGAGTCAGAACTTCCTCCCCGATTTTTTTTCCATTTAATTTTGCCTCAAAAAGTCCAAGACCGCAAATATAAAGTCTGGCTGAAGCAGGTTTTTTCTTTACTTCAAAATTCTTTATAAAGAGAGGGTGAAAGGTATCTTCTTTTTTTGTTGTGATCCATTTTCCCATCCATGGATCATCCATCTTTCCGGTTTCAAAATATGCAGGCTTGGAAACAGCAGTCTCTCCCTCATCGCTGGTAACGGTTACTCTTACATAATATCTTGTATATGCACTCTGCTCAAATTCCAGTTTTTCCGCCGCACTGTTAAGATTCTTTCCCTCTTTTGTCCAGAGAAGCTCTGAAAAATCTTCTGTCAAAGCTATCTCTATTTTTACATTCTGCTGTCTTCTGGCTGATGTCTCACGAACTTTCCACGATACACATACGGTTTCAAAATCAAATCCCACAGGATTTTCCATACCGTTGATTCTTACATTTACAACTTTCATATATCTCTCCTCTTACTTTGGAATATCTGCGATCACAACTTCAGAAACGCCTCCAAATACTAGAATAGTTATCTAATTTCCGGAGGCGCAAGCAGTTTTCTCTGCTTTTCTCAGTTATTCATTTATCAGCTTTATTCAGCTGCTTCCATTTTCTTTAAATCTCTCTCGCAATGATACAGGATTACCATCAGTACAAAGATAGCGATCACCATGATAAATGGCAGCCAGTTGTACAGGAAGTTAATTGCTGTGGAAACACTTTCCGGCTGTGCGATACCCTGTGCATCCAGAGATCCGTCATAGCCTGCTCCGTTGAGAACCCAGCCAAATACAGCTGTTCCAAGTCCGAGACCGATCTTCTGTGCTGCAGAAACACCGGCATTTCCAAGACCAACGGTATCAATTCCTGTTTTCTTTGTTCCGTATGTAATGGTATCTGCAACCATTCCAAGTGCCATACCGCCGGCCATACCAACACCGCAGCCTTTCAGTACGTTGCAGATGATCATCACGATCGTACTGGAACCGCCAAGAACAGCGAATCCGAGGAATCCAAGTCCCATAACTACCATTCCTGCTTCATAAACAGCTGTTTTTCCAAACTTTTTCATAAATGCAGGTGTTACAAACATAACTGCAAACTGTGCAATGGAAATAGAGTTGGATACCCAGCTGTACTGTCCCATATCATAGAGAACATACTGACAGTAATATACATTTCCCATTGCGTACATGATAATTACGAAAAATACTACAAAACTTGCAACTGTTACGATCACCCAGTATTTGTTCTTAAAAAGTGCTTTTACAGTTTCCCATGTGCCTGCTTCTCTTCCAGCACTTGCAGATTTCTGAGTATCTTCCTCTGCGCTTTCAGCAGAATGTACTCTCTCTTTTGTTGAGAAAACACTGAAAATTGTAATTACGATCATTGCGATGCAGTAGATCAGCATTGTGATCGTAAATGCTCTCTGTGTATAAATGTTTTCTGTACTGCTTGTAAAGATTCCAAGTAAGGTAACAAATGTTGAGTTTACAACTACATTTCCAAGTGTCTGAAAAATCTGCTGGATGTTTCCAAGGAATCCTCTCTCATAAGGATTTGCTGTCATCAGTGAGATCATGGAATAATACGGTACCAGCATTCCGGTAAGGCATACAGCATTTACAATGTTATACATCAGGAAAATATATACATACTGTGCCATTTCCGGAAAATTCTGTGGTACAAAAAACAACAGCATGGTGGTGATTCCAAATGGAATACACATTCGTAACAGCCAAGAACGGCCTTTTCCGAGTTTTGATTTTGTACGGTCCACCATACGTCCTACGATCACATCTGAGATTCCGTCAAAAACCTTTGATATTGCAAAAATTGTTGCAATGATACCTGCATTCAGTCCTACTGTGCTGGTAAAATAAATGGTCAGGAAAGAACCGATGATACCATTGATCATATTAAAGGCAAATCCGCCTGTTCCGTAACCGATACGTTCGCTCCATGCCAGGCTGGCATTTGGATCGTTGTGTTTACTTGCCAAACTAAACATATCTCTTTCTCCTTTTCCCTTTTCATCTAATGGGTTTTCTGCATCTTCTGTATTTTTCTGTTTTTATGAAATTACTTTTATTTATCACCTTCTGTCATTCTTGTGTTTTCCTGTTGATAGTGATATTATCAGAAATAAGCGAACAGGATAACGTCTTTAAACGACATATGATTTATCCTTTTCGGACATATACGTTTTTCCTGTTGAAGCTCGTTGACAGACTAAGCGGACTTTCATAATCCGCAGAGAATTTTCCTGATTCAATTAATTTAGGTGATTTTATGAATGAATACAAACATTTAACAGAAATGATTCCTGAAATGGAACCTGACGAAATATTTTATAAACGGATTTTTCTGGAATATCCGGCTGCACATCTGGACCAGGCACATACCGTCGAGGAAATAGAAAAACTCTGCCCGGAGGCATCTTCCCATGCAGCCGCCGGCTTTACTTACCATCCTGGAAACGCTCTGGATGAAACTATTTTTCCTTCCGATGAGGATACGATCATTTTCCGTCATAACCGGTATGCTCCTGCTTTTTTGCATTCGCACACTTTTTTTGAGATGATCTATGTGCTTCGTGGAACCTGTGAAAACATATTTACCTCCCATACTATTTCCATGCGATCCGGTGATATCTGCATTGTGGCTCCTTCGATCATCCATGCATTAAGTGCTTTCAGCGATGACTGTGTGATCTACAATTTCCTGATAAAAAGCCAGACCTTTGAAGCTGTATTCTTAAATTCCCTTCCAAAATACGGTACTTTACATGACTTTTTCAGCCGGGCACTTTATTCCCCCGGATCTCAGTTTTATCTGTATTTTAAATCTGGAAAAGATCCGCAGCTTGTGAATTTATTTAAAA
Organism: Blautia schinkii; assembly: GCF_013304825.1. Lineage (GTDB taxonomy): Bacteria > Bacillota > Clostridia > Lachnospirales > Lachnospiraceae > Blautia_A > Blautia_A schinkii_B. The sequence continues at coordinate 103,424 of NZ_JAAWUO010000016.1, forward strand.
AAATCCTGAAAGAATATCAGACCCAGAAGCGCTATACCTCCTCCATGATAAATGCGTTACTGGAAATCTTTTTTATCTGTCTTCTCAGAAATCATGAAAAAAACATGATCGTCCCCAACCCGGCCGGAAAGAAGCAGGAAAAAAATATTATTTTTATACTGAAATATATCGAACTACATTATGCAACCCTTACGCTCCCGGAATTATCTGCGTTTTTTAATTACAGCGAACGACAATTAACACGGATCCTGAAAAACTATACAGGAAAAACCTTTTCCACTCTTATCCAGGATATCCGGCTTTCCAGAGCAGCCGAATTATTAAAACAGCCGACCCTTCCGGTAACTACTGTTATGGAAGAAATCGGCTACTCCAACATTACACATTTTTATAAAATATTTGAAAAAAGGTTTCATATGACACCAGCAGAATACAGAAGCAGTATCAGTCCGGACTCTTCTTTGCTGTAACCTTTTTTGAAGCTGTTTTCATATTGTAGATAAATGTTCCAAACGATGCCAGAATGATCAGCGCATATCCGGTAAAGCTGTATTTATCCGGCACTTCTCCAAACAGGAAAAATCCCAGCAGCGTTGCAAAGATAATCTGTGAATAATCAAAAATGGAAATTTTTCCCGCAGGTGCATACGTGTATGCCGCTGTGATCGTAAACTGTCCGCCTGCCGCAAATAATCCTGCCATCATAAGTATTGCAAACTGTTTCACCGTCATTGGTGTGAAATGAAATACCATCCACGGAATCACAGACAAACATGAAAAAACAGAAAAGTAAAATACAATGATCGGGCCTTTCACTCCATGGGTTCCAAGTACACGTACCATTGTATATGCAATTCCAGCGCCCAGTCCACCACAGACTCCGATCAGTGCAGACATAAATTCCGCATTATGAAATCCCGGTTTTACAACAAACAGACATCCCACAAATGCCAGGGCCACACATACTGCCTGCGTCGGGCTGATTTTTTCTTTTAACAGAAGAAAAGAAAAAATGATCGCAAAAAAGGGAGACAGTTTATTCAGGATTGAAGCGTCCGCTACCAGCAGATGATCGATCGCATAAAAGTTACACAGGATTCCCATGGTTCCACATACACAGCGTAAGATCAGCGGCCCCCAGTATTTTTTATTAACCTTCGGCAATGTATGATCTTTACATAAAATGACCGCCGCAAACACTGCCGCAACCAGATTCCGGAAGAAGCTTTTTTCCACAGATGGAAGATTTCCGGCCAGACGGACACTTACATTCATACATGCAAAGAAAAATGCTGACAGGATGATCATTATCATACCTTTTATATAATTTTCCTGTTTCATTTTATTTATTCCTGCCTTTTTATAATTTCATTGCGCTACGGATGCAGCTCTCAATATACGCTTCTCCCAGATCTGTATTCAGGCTGAGATCAAAGTTTCCTGCTGCGCCCCACATGCGGCGAGTATAGTAACGGTAGTTGTCTGCGCGGAGTTTTTCGTTTTTCTGGACAACAGCTCTGGCTTCTTTCTCAGAGATGTTCTGTCTCTGTGCTACTCTTTTGATTCTGCTTTCAAGAGGTGCAGAGAAGAATACCTTCAGGCAGTTTGCGGAATTTCTGAGGACGTAATCTGCACAGCGGCCTACGATCACGCAGTTGCCTTTTTTTGCCAGATTACGGACAACCTGTGATTCCGCCTCGAAAATTTTGTCCTTTGGTGCTTCATCCTGCATATCTGTGTTCAGGTACATCTGATTGACCAGATCATAGAGAAGACTGTTTGTCATGATCTCCTCATTTTTCTTAATAAATTCCGGCGTGTAGCCTGTGGTTCCTGCTGTCATCTGAATGATCTCTGCATCATAGAAATCGTATCCCAGCTTTTCTGCAAGTGCCTTGCCCATATCGTGGCCACCACTTCCAAACTGTCTTCCAATGGCAATGACATTTTTTCCATAAGTTCCTGTTGTCTGCTCGTTTGCTTCGCTCTCGTTTTCTGCTGATGCTGTTTCCGGGAAGATCATATCTTTCAGGAATGCAAGTTTTTTTCCGATAAGTCGTGCGATAAATCCAACCAGAAGGGCTGCAATAACTGTACCTTCTCTTACCCCGTCCAGTCTTCCTGCAAATACAAAGGAAAGTACTGCAGCGATCACTGCCATGGATACATCAAAACAGATCTTGGTTGTTCCGAAGTTTGTTTTCCATGTGAGGACAATGGCACGGACAAAGGATTCTCCCGGAAGCATGACAACGTCCGCCAGGACCTCCATATAAACGCCTGCGCCAAGGATCATACACCCGATGAGCAGATATACGATTTTCATGATATATACTTCCGGATTGACCCAGGAAAAAAGGATCATGGTAAGATCGATAAAATATCCGAAAATGATGGATACCGGGATCTGAAGGATGTGCTCCAGTTTAAAATTCTTCCGCAGAATGATCAGCTGCAGGATGATCAGTAAGATACTGAAAAAGATGGTAAAGTTTCCAAGTGTGAATGGAAAGTTCAGGCTTAACACATAGGGAATTGATGAGATTGGTGAGGTTCCCAGGTTTGCCTTGGTAATCAGACTGACTCCCAGGGAGTTTACAAATAGTCCCACCAGAAATATTAAGTATCGTTTTAGTTTCTCCATTATTTTTGTCTCCTCCTCATTGTACAGATTTTCGCCGGATAATTATGTCTATGCTGCCATTATCCGGTTATTGTAAAGCGGATATCCGCCTGTTTACTTTATCTCAGCAAGATTCCTGTATATCCTGAGAAATATCTCCATAAATACTTTCTGTTCTTCTTCTGAAACATTGTTTAATGCTGTTTCTTCAATCTTTTCAAAAGTCTCTTCTACCAGCTTCTGATTTTTCTTTCCGGATTCTGTCATAAAAATATGAAAGGTACGGCGGTTTCCGTTAAGCATTTTTCTCTCGAGCAGTCCTTTTTCTTCCATTCGATTTAAAATAGAAGTTAAAGATCCTGCCTCGATCAGACATCCTGCCGCAATTTCCTTCTGACTGGCGCCATCGTGATCTTTCAGATAATCCAGAACCTTTGGCTGTCCCAGGGTAAGGCCGGTATCCTTTAACTGTTCCATCAGCTTTTTCTGGACCATCATGTGGTTTGCCATGGATAGATAGTGAAAAGAATCGTTCATATATCTTTCTCCCTTTTTAATAGTTATAATTCAAACATTTAGAATTATAACTATATTAATTACGTATGTCAATATTATTTTTAAAATATATTGGAATTCTGTACAAAAAAGAGAGCTGTTTTTATTTCAATCTGCACAAAATACAGGGAAAATCACAGGGACAAACGTATAAATAAAATGATTATCTGTCCGCATAAAAAAACAGCGAAATGGATATTCGCTTCCATTTCACTGTTTAATGTTATTTCTGTTAATATGTTTGTGTTGTTTTATGCAACCTGATTCTTGTTGTTAGTAATGGTGATCAGATGGCTCTTGATCAGTACCGGACGTACTGCGTTGTAAATGATCGCTACCAGGATCACGGATACAACTGCATTGATGAATGTTGCTGCCGCACTCATTTTTGCAAGTGCCTGTGCCAGCTCCTGTGGCTGTCCCAGGATGTACTGTTTGTAGAAGTAGCCTACGATAGGATCAGCAATTACGTTGAATGCAAGTCCTGCGATAGATGCGATCACACTCCATTTGAAAACATATTTCTTATCTGTGCTCTCATTGATCTTTGCAACCTTGTGTGCTACAAGGCCTACGATCAGGCCAATACAGAATTTCAGTACAAAGGTTTTCGGTGCTCCTGTGATATAAACAGGATCCATGATGTCCGCGATTCCCATTCCGATAGCTCCGGCAAGTCCGCCGTATATGCCACCCAGAAGCAGTGCTGCAAGTACGCAGAAAGCATTTCCGATATGAATGGATGTTGCATCTCCGCCCGGCACCGGAATCTTAATCTGCAGGAATGTGAAGGTTACATAGCATAAAGCTGCTAATAACGCAGTTTCTGCAAGTTTGACTACTGTGTTGTTCTGTGTGTTCATAATAATTCCCCTCTCGTCTTTTGTTATTACTTTAGTGTGTGATTGGTTTAATGTGCGAATGTAATAACACGTGTGTTATAGTACTGCTGATTTGGTTATTTTACAAGGGGCAATTTTAATATTTTTTCAGGGGACAGTTTGTTGGATTTAAGCACAAAAAAAGTGGCTGTTTAAGCCACTTTCCACGATTGTATATTCAAAACTACATACATGCTTTGTTGATGGTCAATCATTTTGTTGAATCAATTTTAACCTGCGTACCGATACTTCAGCGGTAGTCATCTCACGACTCCGTCGTTCGATGCCATTTGCTTCGCAAATGTTCAGGAATCATCATGAATGCCTCTCCACAAGCAAGCTTGTTCCGATTCATTCCCGCTGTTTCCTGCCCGCTTCCTCGGCTTTTTGGTCAAGCCCTCACCCGATTAGTAACAGTCAGCTCCATGTGTTACCACACTTC
>NZ_JAAWUO010000017.1 GCF_013304825.1 Blautia schinkii
GAATAGTCCCTTATAGGGACAGAGCAAGCCACCCGCTAAGCGGGTGGTCTTGACTTACATGCTGTGAGACTACAGATAATGTATATCCGGGGCACAGGATCATATGAAAAACTGCGTAGTGAGACGGATGGAGTGAGTCCGGTTGACTAGACAGCTTTCGAATGGCGGGAGTGTGGTCTGCGGCGTTTGTGCAGGGCAAAATGGAAGGATACGCTATTGGCGTTATCACCGGCAGAAAATAATGATACAACAGGAAAGGGGCAAATTTATGGGCGGAATTTTCGGAGCATGTAATGCGATATCGGATTATTTGCACACTTTAAATATGGGATCGACGCTGTTTCGGCTGATCCTTGCGATGTTTCTTGGATGTCTGATCGGTATTGACCGTGGAATGAAGAAGCGTGTGGCAGGTGTGAAAACACACATGATCGTCTGTATGGGGGCAACCCTGGTTATGATGACGGGCGATTTTATCCATGTATATTCTAATGGGGCAGGGATCGGAGATACTGCACGACTTGGCGCACAGGTTGTCAGCGGGATTGGTTTTCTTGGCGTGGGAACGATTATCGTGACCGGGCAGAGACATGTTTCAGGTCTTACAACGGCAGCCAGCCTCTGGACATCCGCATGTATCGGACTGGCTGTGGGGATCGGCTTTTACAGCGGTGCGATCTTTACCACGCTGGGACTTATTCTGGTGTTCAAATATGCGAAATATATAGAGGTTTATGTGGAAGAGCATTCCAATACCTATGACGTATATATGGAGTTTGAAAATGAAGACAAGATGAGTATGGTCATAAAGAAGCTTCGGGAAGAGGACATCATGATCTCCAATGTAGTTATCATCAAAAAGAGATCCAAAACACAGAGCGTGGTGATTCAGGCAACAATGGAGGCTGCCAAATGGAAAGCACGTCATACTGTATTTCGCGAAGTAAGGCAGCAGGAAGGGGTTATTTCTGTAGAGGAAATATGATCGGGAATACAATGAAACTTATCATGTTTTTGATGAAGTTAAGAGTATGTTAAAGAAAAAACGATATATTTCACAAAAAAATGTACTTGAAATATGGAAAATAGTCTGATATAATAAACACAAAGTGAAGAAGGAATCTGATTCAGCTTGCTGAATACAGAGAATGCCATTGAGAACAGAGACCGGCATGAAGACACATGGATAAATGTGTTTTTGTGCCGGCTATTTTTATGCACAAGTGTTAATGTTTCAAAAGGATTACAAGGGTTACAAGGGTTACGGCATAAAAATAATGGCATATTCGCTTGAAAGATTGCTGTTCGTAAGCAGTACTCCTCGCAGGATATTTACCTGCGGACGGCAATGCTTGTGTTGCAACGGATATTCTGCTGTTTCCGGCGCAGAGAAAGCCGGGGACAGTTCAGAAGATCCGCAAACAGGAAAGGAGAAACAGATCTATGTATGATGTGATCATTATCGGAGCAGGAGTTTCCGGAGCGGCAGCGGCGAGAGAGCTTTCAAGATATCGGCTGAAAATCTGCGTTCTGGAGCGAGAAGAGGATGTATGCTGTGGAACTTCCAAGGCAAACAGCGGAATCGCTCATTCCGGTTATGATGCAGAACCGGGAAGCCTTATGGCGGAACTGAATGTGAAGGGCAGCAATATGATGGGACAGCTTTCGAAGGAACTGGATTTTCCTTTTAAACAGACTGGTTCATTGACTGTCTGTACGACTGAGAATGGAATCGCCATGCTGCATAAGCTGCGTGAAAGAGGAATGAAAAACGGAGTAGAGGGACTGAGGATCCTTGACAGAGAAGAAGCACTTGCCATGGAGCCGAATCTGTCTGATCAGGTGCTGGCAGCGCTGTATGCACCGACATCCGGAATTGTCTGTCCCTTTGAGCTGAACATTGCAATGGCAGAGAATGCATATAACAATGGCGTGGAATTTAAATTTGACACAGAAGTAAAGCACATCCGAAAACAGGAAAAAGGTTTTGTTGTGGAAACCTCAAAGGGTGATTTTGAGACAGGCTGTATCGTCAATGCTGCCGGGGTCTATGCGGATGTTTTTCATAATATGGTAAGTGAGAAAAAACTGCATATCACTCCTCGTAGGGGTGAGTATATGCTTCTTGATAAAAGTGCAGGAACACATGTGAATCATACGATCTTTGCGCTTCCGAACAAGAGCGGAAAAGGAGTTCTGGTAACACAGACTGTCCATGGAAACATTCTGATCGGGCCTACAGCTACGGATCTGGAGGATCGGGAGGAAACAGCGACTACATCAGAGGGGATGGAGGAAGTAAGTGCCAAATCCCGCAAAACAGTAAAGGATATTCCACTGCGGAAGGTGATCACAAGCTTTGCAGGGCTTCGAGCTATCGAGGACGGTATGGATTTTGTGATAGGAGAGGTGGAGGATGCTCCCGGATTTATCGATTGTGCAGGAATCGCATCCCCGGGACTTACCAGCTCACCGGCCATTGGCTGTATGGTTGCTGACATAGTAAAAGAAAAATTACATCCGGAAGTAAATCCGGATTTTGATCCGGTGAGAAAAGGGATCCTGGATCCGTCAGAGCTTTCTCTGGAAGAAAGAAATGAGCTGATCAAAAGATCACCGGAATATGGAAATATCATCTGTAGATGTGAGATGATCTCTGAGGGAGAGATCCTGGATGCGATCCGAAGACCTCTTGGAGCGAAATCCCTGGATGGAGTAAAACGTCGTACAAGAGCAGGAATGGGAAGATGTCAGTCAGGCTTCTGTTCTCCCAGAACAATGGAGATCCTCAGCCGAGAGCTTGGCATTTCCATGGAGGAGATCACAAAAACAGGCGGAGCTTCCAGACTGATCGAAGGAACCAACAAGAAAATTGCAGAGGAGGGCGAGAACCATGAATGATAAGATTATGGTGAAGAGAGATATCGTGATCATAGGCGGAGGCCCTGCAGGACTGGCAGCAGCCCTGGCTGCAAAGAAAGAGGGAGCAGAGAGTATCCTGATCCTGGAACGTGATAAGGAACTGGGCGGGATCCTGAATCAGTGTATCCATAATGGATTTGGCCTTCATACATTTCAGGAGGAGCTGACAGGACCGGAATATGCGGCACGTTTTATCCGGATGGTAAAAGAGCAGCAGATCGAGTACCGGCTGAACACCATGGTCATGGATATCAGCCAGGATAAGGTGATCACTGCCATGAGCTGCCAGGAGGGAATGTATCAGATCCGGGCAAAAGCTGTGATCCTTGCCATGGGCTGCAGAGAGAGACCGCGAGGCGCACTGAACATTCCGGGATATCGACCGGCAGGCATTTATTCAGCAGGAACAGCACAGCGCCTTGTAAACATGGAAGGATTTATGCCGGGGAAAAAAGTAGTGATCCTGGGATCCGGTGATATCGGACTGATCATGGCCAGACGTATGACACTGGAAGGGGCAGAGGTTAAGGCTGTGGCAGAGCTGATGCCATATTCCGGAGGCCTGAAGCGAAATATCGTGCAGTGCCTGGATGATTTCGGGATCCCGTTGAAGCTTAGCCATACAGTGGTTGACATAAAAGGAAAAGAGCGTGTGGAAGGAATCACTCTTGCAGAGGTAGATGAAAACAGACGTCCGATTCCTGGTACAGAGGAATTTTTTGAATGCGATACGCTTCTTCTTTCTGTTGGACTGATCCCGGAGAATGAGCTTTCCGGCCAGGCAGGTGTGAAGCTGAGCAATGTGACTTCCGGACCGGTAGTAAACGAAAGTCTGGAGACAAATGTAGAAGGTATTTTTGCTTGCGGAAATGTTCTTCATGTTCACGATCTGGTAGATTTTGTGTCAGAGGAAGCAGGCAATGCAGGAAGAAATGCGGCTCTCTATATAAACAACAATGGAGAGGAAAGAATACCGGAAGAGATAAAGATCACACTTTCTCCCCAAAACGGAGTCCGCTACACAGTGCCATCTGAGATCCGTATCTGTCATATGGCGGAGGAGCAGCTGGTCCGCTTCCGTGTGGGAAATGTATATAAAAATTGTTACATCCGGGCATATCTGGATGGAGAACGGATCTTTTCCAGAAAGAAACAGGTGGCAGCGCCCGGAGAGATGGAACAGATCAAACTGAAAAAAGAGCAGCTTCTTTCCATTCTGGAAGGAAAACAGAAACAGGATAAACATGAACTTGTGATCCAGGTGGAGGAGTGATAAAAATGGAAAAAAGGAATCTTACTTGTATCGGATGCCCCATGGGATGCGCCCTTCTGGTGGAAATGAATGGAAAAGAGATCGTTTCCGTCACAGGAAATACCTGTAAAAAAGGTGCGGAATATGCAGTGAAGGAAGTGACAGATCCAACCAGGATCGTGACAACGACCGTGCGTGTGAAGAATGGAAACATGCCGGTGGTGTCAGTAAAGACGGCACAGGATATTCCAAAAGGAAAGATTTTTGACTGTGTGGATGCACTGAGGGACGTATGTATGGAAGCACCGGTTCAGATCGGAGATGTGATCCTGGAGAATGTAGCAGGTACAGGCGTGGATATCGTGGCTACAGGAAATGTGAAGCAGATCATACAGTGATCTGCAAAGGATATATATGGCGATCTGTATGCTTATAATATGTCAGCCCTCAGGCAGACAAAGCGAATAAAATAAACCTGAAAAGGCGTTTTTATCGCTTTGTTTGCCACGAAATAAAATATACAAAATGCACAAAAAATAATAAGAAGAAAAAGAATAATTAATTAAAAAGCAACAAAAAAACATAAAAAAACAGACGAAAAATGTTGAAAATAAATAAATACTATGATATAATCAGAAATATGAATTAGCAAAAATGCTAACAACGATGTAATGCATTGAATGGAGGATGATTAGAATGAAAGTATTTGGACATCGTGGTTTCAGCGGAGAATATCCGGAGAATACAATGCTGGCGTTTCAGAAAGCTGTGGAGGCTGGATGCGAGGGAATTGAACTTGATGTACAGCTGACCAAGGATCTGGTTCCGGTGATCATGCACGATGAGAAGGTTGACCGTACCACAGATGGAAGCGGATATATCTATGATCTTACATATGATGAACTGTGTAAACTGGATTGCAGCTATCCGGATAAATTTGCCGGAAAATTCGGCAGACTTCAGATCCCGACTCTGAGAGAGTATTTGGAATGGATGGCTGAGGAAGAAGATCTGATCACCAACATTGAGCTGAAGAACAGTGTTTATTATTATGGTGGTATGGAAGAGAAAGTGATCGACATGATCTGTGAATACGGACTGGAGGATCGGATAATTCTTTCTTCCTTTAATAATGCTTCCATCGTACTGTGCAGACAGAGCGATGAAACCATTGCAGGTGGTTTTCTGGTAGATAAATATGTGGACAATGCAGGCGTTTATGCGAGAAATTGTGATGTTCAGTATTATCATCCGAATCTGAAATATCTGGAAGAAGAGCATGTACGCAGCTGTTCACAGAACGGCATTGGGGTAAATGTCTGGACTGTAAATGAGGAAGAGGATATGAGAAGGATGAAGAAATGGGGAGTAAACTCCATTATCACCAATTATCCGGACAGAGGAAGAGCAGTGGCAGATGAGGATTGACACTGCGATGTAAAGACACTTTCTGTGAGGTACATACAGGAGGCAGGCTGAATTTGAACGCAGATCGCGAAGCGACTGCGTTCATGAGCAAGTAGCGAAGCGGATTGCGAATGTCCGCTTTACTGCAGGTTGTGTTTACATCTCCGGCAGGAGGGGGTCCTGCTGCAGATCTATATAAGTAAAATAAAAAAACTATAATAATGTATATGGAGGGGTTTTTACAATGGAGAAAGAAACAAGACCTTTTATTTCCTGGCAGCTTGCAGACGATTTTATGACTGCAGTATTTGAGAAAATGGGAGTTCCGACGGAGGATGCAAGACTTTGCTCTGACGTACTTCTGGAAAGTGACAGACGTGGAATTGAGAGCCATGGCTGCAACCGTTTCAAACCGATCTATATCGACCGTATCAAATCCGGAATCTTAAATCCTGTAACAAAGATCGATATTCTTAAAGAGACACCAACAACTGCAGTTCTTGATGCTAACGATGGTATGGGAATGGTAGCCAGCAAGAAGGCTATGGACATGTGTATTGAAAAAGCACATAAATACGGCATGGGTATGGTTGCAGTCCGTAACTCTTCCCATTATGGAATCGCAGGATATTGGACAGGTCTCGCAGCAAAAGAGAATATGATCGGTATCAGCGGTACCAACGCAAGACCATCCGTTGCACCGACATTTGGTGTTGAAAATATGCTTGGAACCAACCCATTAACATTTAGTATGCCTACAGATGAGCCGTTCCCATTTACACTGGACTGTGCAACATCTGTTATCCAGAATGGCAAGATCGAATACTACGCACGTATCAACCATGATACTCCTAAGGGTCTTGTTATTTCCAGAGAAGGAGAGGAGCTTACAGACAGTGCGGAGATCCTTAAGAAGATCAGAAGCCAGCAGGCAGCACTTGCTCCTCTCGGTGGATTTGGTGAGACAACCGGAGGATATAAGGGATACGGATACTCTACTGTTGTTGAGATCCTTTCCGCAGCTCTTCAGTCCGGTCTCTTCCTGAAAGCTCTGGATGGTAAGGATGAGGAAGGAAAGATTCGTCCATATCATCTTGGACATTTCTTTATTGCTATCGATACAGAGGCATTTATGGGTGCAGAGGCATTCAAGAAAACATGCGGTGATATCCTGAGAGACCTGAGAGGCTCCGAGAAGGCTCCTGGACAGGAACGTATCTACACAGCAGGCGAGAAGGAATATGATGTATGGATGTATCGTAAGGATAAGGGAGTTCCGGTGACAGAGGCAGTTCAGAAAGAGTTTATCGGACTTCGCGATGAATTCGGACTTACACAGTTCAAATTCCCGTTTGAGAAATGATGTATCTGCAGAAGGGAAGTCCATAGGGGCTTCCCTTCTTTTGCCAGAGAAGAAGATTGTCTGAGAATTGTAATACAGCCGGAAATAAAACAGATATATTTGGCAAATGTGTCTGGTCTTTGAAGCAATAAACTGATACAATAAGAATAATATCTTCAAACAATGCGCGGAGATAGGATGATATTGTGTGAACATTGCGGAGGAAGAGAGAAGATGAACAAAGAATTTCTGGACGCGATCGAGGCGAACCCGATCATAGCGGCTGTAAAGGATGAACAGGGACTTCAGAACTGTCTGGGCAGAGAGGAGCTTACCGTGATCTTTATCCTGTATGGAGATATCCGTTCTATTGGGGGAATTGTGGAGCGGATCCACCAGGCGGGGAAGATCGCGATGGCACATATAGACCTGATCACAGGTTTAAGCTCAAAAGAGGTTTCTGTGGATTATATTTGCAAAAATATCCACGCAGATGGGATCATTTCAACAAAAGCATCCATGATCAACAGGGCGAAGAAGCTTGGAATGTATACAGTTCTGCGCTTTTTCCTTATTGATTCCATGGCGATCAAGAATATTGAGAATCTGGGAAATCAGCATGAGCAGCTGCCGGATGTGGTGGAGGTTCTGCCGGGACTGATGCCGAAGATTCTTAAACAGATATGTAAAACAAGCAAGGTGCCTGTGATCGCAGGTGGTTTGATCTCCGATAAGGAGGATGTGATGGGAGCCCTGGGTGCGGGGGCAGCAGCGGTTTCCACTACAAATCAGAAGGTATGGGAATTATGAGGCTGCAGAGGTATTGAACTGCAGCTAAGAAGTGTATTGGAGGATTTTTATATGGCAAAATATGTTATGGCGCTGGATTCCGGAACCACCAGCAACCGCTGTATTCTTTTTGATGAAAACGGAAGGATCCGCAGTGTGGCGCAGAAGGAGTTTATCCAGCATTTTCCAAAACCGGGATGGGTGGAGCATGATGCAGGTGAGATCTGGTCCACACAGCTTTCTGTTGCCAGAGAGGCAATGAATCAGATCGAGGCGACGGCGGAAGATATTGCAGCGATTGGTATTACAAATCAGAGAGAAACTACCATTGTGTGGAATAAGAATACGGGGCAGCCTGTGTATCACGCAATCGTATGGCAGTGCAGAAGAACTTCTGAGTACTGTGACAGCCTGAAAGCAAAAGGTCTGGAGGAGAAATTCCGTCAGAAAACAGGTCTTGTTATTGATGCTTATTTTTCTGCAACAAAGGTAAAATGGATACTGGATAATGTAGAAGGTGCAAGAGAAAGAGCAGAGAACGGAGAGCTGCTTTTTGGCACGGTAGAGACATGGCTGATCTGGAAACTGACCAAGGGAGCTGTCCATGTGACAGATTATTCCAATGCGTCCAGAACCATGATGTTCAATATCAATACTCTGGAATGGGATGATGAGATCCTTGAAGAACTTGATATCCCGAAATGTATGCTTCCTCAGGTGAAAGAATCCAGTGAGATCTACGGGGAAACAGATCCGTCATTTTTCGGCGGAAAGATTCCTGTGGCTGGTGCCGCAGGAGATCAGCAGGCGGCGTTGTTCGGACAGGCCTGTTTTGAGAAAGGTGAGACTAAGAATACGTACGGAACCGGCGGCTTCCTTCTGATGAATGCAGGTGACAAGCCGGTATTTTCCAGGAATGGTCTTGTTACAACCATCGGATGGGGGCTGAACGGCAAGGTTACATATGTTCTTGAAGGCTCTGTATTTGTGGCTGGTGCTGCGATCCAGTGGCTCCGTGATGAGCTTCATCTTGTAGATTCTGCATCCGATACTGAGTATTTTGCAGGAAAAGTGCCGGATGCCAACGGCTGCTATGTAGTACCTGCATTTACAGGGCTTGGTGCTCCTTACTGGGATCAGTATGCACGTGGAACTATCGTGGGTCTGACCCGTGGCGTAAATAAGTATCATATTGTGCGTGCAACTTTGGAATCACTTGCATATCAGGTCAATGATGTGCTGGAGGTTATGAAGGAAGATGCAGGAAGTGACCTTGCAGTTCTTCGTGTGGACGGCGGAGCAAGTGCAAACAACCTTCTCCTGCAGATTCAGGCCAATATCAGTAATGTGGCTGTAGAACGTCCGGAATGTATTGAGACAACTGCTCTTGGTGCCGCATATCTTGCAGGTCTTGCTGTGGGATTCTGGGAAAGCAAGGAGGCAGTACTGGAAAGCCGTGATGTGGAACGTATTTTCCGCACGGAGATCGATGACGAGAAGCGAAATGCCATGGTAAAAGGCTGGAGAGCTGCAGTAGGCTGCTCCAGAGACTGGATCAAAAAGATCCGGTAAAAGATAAAAAAGAAAAGTCATGCAGCGGGACCGGATGAAAATGTCCTGTGCATGGCTTTTTGCGTTTCCGGAATGTCACAGACAGACCGGCATAGTAAGCGATCGCGGAACAGATCCGCCGGAGCTTACAGAGTGGCCAGATCGATCCTGTAATCGTCGGAACCTTCTCCGTCAGCAGTGTAGTAAGCTGCTCTTTCTTCTGCATTTACATAGATGTGGAGCTCTTTGCCTTTCAGGCCCTTTGCTTCTGCATCTTTCTTAACAGCTGCTTCAAGGTCTGCAACTGTGATGGATGTCTCAAAAATTTCAAGTGTGATGCCGCTGATCTTATGATTTTTTACAGTGTTTTTGACTTCTTCTACTACTTCTGGTGCCTTGGCTGCTACAGTCTCTGTTGCCTTTTTGACTGCTTTAACGGTTTTTTCAGCTGCAGGTGTTTTTTCAATCTTTTCTACAGTTGATTTCACGGTAGCTTTGGCCTTGGTGGTTGCGCTCTTCAGGTTGCTTGTTCTGCTGTTTCTTCTTTTTTCCATAATGGAACACTCCCTTCCGCATATTTCGCTGACAGAACGGATCTGCCGGAATATGTACCTGTTTACAGTATCATGAATCCGGTGGAAAGTCAAATTTTTGCTTGGGTGTTGCATTTCCGGCAGTTGTCGTATAAACTGGATTACAGAGAAAATCAGACAGGGGTACAGAGATTGAAGAATATTCAGGAAGATATTAAAACAGGAAAATTTAAGCAGGCATATCTCCTTTACGGTGAGGAAGCCTATCTGAAACAGCAATATAAAAGAAATCTGGTGAAGGCTCTGAACCCGGACGATGATACCATGAATTTTACCAGATATGAGGGGAAGGGGATCGATGTCCGGGAGCTTTTGAGTCTTTGTGATACCATGCCCTTTTTTGCAGAGCGAAGAGTAGTCCTTCTTGAGGATACGGGATTCTTTAAGAACAAATGTGAGGAACTGGCAGATTATATGAAAGCTCTGCCTGATTATCTGTATCTGGTGTTCTGCGAGTCTGAAGTAGATAAGAGAAGCCGTATGTACAAGGCGATAAAAGCCTGCGGCAGCATCGGGGAATTTAAACAGCAGGATGAAAAGACTCTTATGCGGTGGGCAGCAGGAATCCTTGGAAAAAATGGCCGCAGGATCACCCAGAGAGATGTGGAGCTTCTGCTGACCATGACGGGAACAGATATGGGAAATATAAGGATGGAGCTGGAAAAGCTGATCTCCTATACGGTCGGAAGAGATGTTGTGACGGCTGCAGATATCCAGGCTGTCTGTACCACGCAGACAACCAATAAGATCTTTGATATGGTGCGTGCGGTGACGGAGAAGAACCAGAAGCGGGCCCTGGATCTGTACTATGACCTTCTGACTCTTCGGGAACCGCCGATGCGGATATTGTTTCTTTTGGCGAAACAGTTTCGTCAGATCTGCCTGACCAAGAAAATGTCACAGGAGGGTCTTTCTCAAACCGAGATCGCTTCCAAACTGGGAGTACCCTCTTTTGTTGTGCGGAACCTGGCATCCTGTGCCAGATCCTACACTGTGGAAGAGCTGGAGAATGCTGTGCGGGATTTTGTGGATGCGGAAGAGGCGGTAAAGACAGGTACACTTGGAGATGTGCTCAGCGTGGAGCTTCTGATCGTGAAGTACAGCTCGGCGAGAGCAGTGAGAGCCTGAGTTTTACGGAGACGGGTTCTGCCACAGGGTCGCTCCGTTGTCCCTGAGCCATTTTTCGCAGGCTTTATACTCCGGCATCACAGATGCCACCACTGCATAAAAGGCAGGGGAATGATTCATTTCTTTTCTGTGGGAAAGTTCGTGTACTACAACATAATCCAGGACTTTTTCCGGGGCGAAGATCAGCCGCCAGTTGAAGTTCAGGTTTCCTTCGCTGGTGCAGCTTCCCCAGCGGGTTTTTTGTTCCCGGATCGTGATACGGCCGTAGGTTACGCCCATTTTTCTGGCGTAGGCTGCGGTTTTTCTTTTGAATATTTTTCTGGCGGATTCCATATAATAACTGCGGCGGAATTCCGAAAGAGGCGGGTTTTCAGCCTGGGGCTGTGCCGGCTCAGTGGCAGCGTGTGAGAGATGCTCCAGGATCCAGCTTTCTTTCTGTGAGAGAAAACGATGGATGGTGGAATCTGGCATTGTGTGTGGAGCGCGGACAGTTACCTGACCGGAAACGCTGACCTGGATCGCCAGGGTTTTCCGGCTGCTGCGGATAATGTGGTAGGGAAAGGGATGGGATATCATAAAAAACTCCTTTGGGTCAATGCAGAAATCTATATACAAAAAAGACAGTCGCTGACGGTTCGACTGTCTTTCCTTTTACTTATAAGCTTATAACTAAAATATTCCGTTGTCTATTACGCAATGCTGTTGACAGCTTTGGAAAGACGGGAAATTTTTCTGGCGCAGTTATTTTTGTGGTAAACGCCCTTGGATGTAGCTTTGCTGATTGTGGAGATTGCGTCCTTAAGAGCAACCTCTGCAGCTGCCTTATCCTTATTCTCAACTGCTGTCTCAACTTTCTTAATGGAAGTCTTAACTGCAGAACGGATTGCTTTGTTTCTTGCAGCCTTAGTTCTGTTAACTAAGATTCTCTTCTTTGCGGATTTAATGTTAGCCAATTCGTACACCTCCGATTCCTAAAAATATAATATAAAAAATTACATTCACAGGAACAGACACGGGCGCTCCTATGAAACATGCTTATATATATTATTATACGTGTGCGGAAATGTCAAGATGTTTTTTACGGAAATCTCAAAAATATGACAAAAAAACACCAAATGCTGTGGGTGATATGAGAAATGATACATATTTATGGGAAAACGAGGGAAGAATAAGACAGAAATACAGTAATGTTCGCGGATAGATAGCGGACGATTGAAATTTATCAGGAGAAGAGGAGAGCTTATGGCAGGAAGGAACAGGATCAGGACGGATCTGGCACTTGAGGCAACAGAGCGTTTCAAAGAGGAAAACGTGGAAGTTCATGGAGTGGAGGTTCGGGAAAAGTACGACAAGGAGAAAGATGTGCGGACTACGGTTGTTCGGATCACAACGGAAAATGGTGCGAAGACTATGGGAAAGCCCCAGGGAACGTATATTACCATCGAGGCTCCGGATCTTTCCGTGCCGGATGAGGATTATCACAGGGAGATTTCAGAGGAGGTAGCGCATCACTTAAAAGAACTGATTGATTTCAGTCAGCAGCAGTCTGTACTTGTGGTAGGACTGGGAAATCAGGACATCACAGCAGATTCCCTTGGTCCCCGGGCAGTGGAAAATATTCATATGACAAGGCATGTGATCCGGGAGTATGGTCTGAAATCCTGTTCTCATATGAAAATGCACCAGATCAGCGGAATTGTTCCAGGTGTGATGGCGCAGACTGGAATGGAGACACTGGAGATTGTCCAGGGGGTTGTAGCAGAGACAAAACCGGATGTGGTGATTGCGATTGATGCGCTGGCTGCCAGAAGTACGGCGAGGCTGAACCGGACTATCCAGATTACAGATACAGGGATCAGTCCGGGATCCGGTGTGGGAAATCACAGAGAGGGCTTAAACGAAGAGAATCTGTCCGTAAGGGTAATAGGAATCGGGGTGCCTACAGTGGTAGATGCAGCTACCATCGTTCATGATTCCATGGCAAATCTTCTGGATGCACTGGAGGAAGAGGAACAGAAGGAATTTCTGGAAGAAATGATTTCTCCAAAGCTTTATACCATGTTTGTGACTCCAAAGGATGTGGATGAGACTGTCAAGTATTTGAGCTTTACGATTTCAGAGGGACTGAACCTGGCATTTTCTGATAGTCTAATCAGAGAGGACATGTCATAAAATACCATAAGAGGTGATCGTTAGTGACGAATATCCAGAGGGCATTCTGCGTGGTTTTGAGCCTGATCTTTCTTTGTGTGGTAGCCGCGCTTCCGGGAGATTTTTTCAGGCATGGAGAGGTTTACAGGTCTCTGCCGCTGTACTGCTTTCTGGAAAAGAAGGCTTTGCAGGAGGAAAACGGCAGAGACCTGGAAACGGAGATGCTTTTGCAGGAAAAAAATGCAGAGCATCTGGGGGAAGAAGTAGCAGCCGAGAACCGGAGAGAGCAGGAGGAACTTCTGATGGCAGAGGCGGAGAAAGATGCTGCGGACAGTCGGGATGAGGGACAAGAAGAGACGCGGGCCGAGAAGGACAAAATTGTGGATGAAAGCAAGAGTGGTGTGGAAGAGAAAGAAGAGAAAGAAGAGAAAGAAGAGCAGGAAGAGCAAGAAACCGTGGCACTGCCTCATCCTCAGATCGATTTATCTCAGGCGAAACTGGCTGATTTTGATTATGTGATGAACCATTTTTTTATCCTGGATTCCAATACGGAAACCAATGCCGGGCAGATCAGCGGGACAAGATTCCTGGAAGAAGATATGTCCATTAAACAGGATTCATCTGTACCCCAGATTCTGATCTACCACACCCATTCCCAGGAGACTTTTTCCGATTCAAGGGAAGGTGAAACGGAAGATACCATAGTGGGAGTGGGAAATTATCTCACAGATATTCTGGAAAAAAATTACGGCTACAAGGTGATTCATGTAACGGATGCGTTCGATATCATGGGTGGGGAGCTGGATCGGAGCAAGGCCTACGACTATGCGCGCTCTTCCATAGAAAAAGTTCTGGAGGAAAATCCCACAGTGGAGGTAGTTATTGATCTTCACAGGGATGGAGTGCCGGACGACCGTCATCTGGTAACGGAGATCAATGGAAAACAAACAGCTCAGATTCTTTTTTATAACGGGCTGAGCTATACGGTCAATCAGGGGGCAGTGAGTTATCTTCCAAACCCTTACATAGAAGATAATCTGGCATTTTCTTTCCAGCTGGAATACCAGGCAGCGCAGTATTATCCGCAGTTTTACAGAGGAATTTATCTGGCAGGTCTTCGTTACAACCTCCATTTAAGACCAAGGGCGCTGCTTCTGGAAGCCGGTGCGCAGACAAATACTGTGGAGGAAGTCCGAAATGCAATGGAACCTTTTGCAGATATCTTAAACAGAGTGCTGAA
Source organism: Blautia schinkii (assembly GCF_013304825.1). GTDB lineage: Bacteria > Bacillota > Clostridia > Lachnospirales > Lachnospiraceae > Blautia_A > Blautia_A schinkii_B. Next base: position 14,376 of record NZ_JAAWUO010000017.1, read on the forward strand.
AGGCAGTGACAAAGAAGGATAAAATGTGCTATGATAAGGAGCAGTATGGAAAAATATGCTTTTGCATGATGAATGCAGGAGCTTTGCATGAAAGAAACATAAGGAGGACTTCCTGAATGATAGACCAGAGTAAAATTCGAAATTTTTGTATCATTGCACATATTGACCACGGAAAATCCACGCTTGCAGATCGTATCATCGAGATGACAGGACTTCTCACAGAAAGAGAAATGCAGGCGCAGGTTCTGGATAACATGGAACTTGAGAGAGAGCGTGGAATTACCATCAAGTCCCAGGCTGTTCGTATTGTATACAAGGCCAAAGACGGAAATGAGTACATTTTTAACCTGATCGATACTCCGGGACATGTAGACTTTAACTATGAGGTTTCCCGAAGCCTTGCAGCCTGTGACGGTGCGATTCTTGTTGTAGATGCTGCACAGGGTATAGAGGCCCAGACGCTTGCCAACGTATATATGGCACTGGATCATGACCTGGATGTAGTACCGGTTATCAATAAAATCGATCTTCCAAGTGCAGATCCTGAGCGTGTAATTAATGAGATCGAGGATGTGATCGGAATAGAGGCACAGGATGCACCGCAGATTTCAGCGAAAACAGGATTGAATGTAGATCAGGTTCTGGAACAGATCGTAAATAAAGTTCCGGCACCGCATGGCGATGTGAACGCACCGTTGAAAGCACTGATCTTTGACTCTGTTTATGATCCGTATAAAGGTGTTATCGTATTCTGCCGAATTAAAGATGGCTGTGTGAAGAAGGGTACGAAGATCCACATGATGGCTACCGGATTTACCACAGAGGTTGTTGAAGTGGGATATTTTGGTGCAGGCCAGTTTATTCCGTGTGATGAGCTGACAGCTGGTATGGTTGGATATATCACAGCCAGTATCAAGAATGTCCGTGATACCCGTGTTGGCGATACTGTGACAGATGCAGATAATCCGTGTGCAGAAGCACTGCCAGGATATAAGAAGGTAAATCCGATGGTTTACTGCGGACTTTACCCGGCTGACGGTGCCAAGTACGGCGATCTCCGTGACGCGCTGGAGAAACTGCAGCTTAATGATGCTTCTCTTTATTACGAGCCTGAGACATCTGTTGCCCTGGGATTTGGTTTCCGCTGCGGTTTTCTTGGACTTCTTCATCTGGAGATCATCCAGGAACGTCTGGAGAGAGAGTACAATCTGGATCTTGTAACTACCGCACCGAGTGTTATTTACAAAGTTTACAAGACAAACGGTGAGATCATCGAACTGACCAACCCGACCAACCTTCCCGATCCTTCTGAAATCGAATACATGGAGGAGCCCATGGTCAAGGCTGAGATCATGGTGACAACAGAGTTTATCGGTGCGATCATGGATCTCTGTCAGGAGAGACGTGGTCAGTATGAAGGCATGGAATATATGGAAGAAACACGTGCTCTTCTGAAATACAGACTGCCACTTAACGAGATCATTTACGATTTCTTTGATGCCCTGAAATCACGATCCAGAGGATATGCCTCCCTGGATTATGAGCTGGACGGATATGAGAGAAGCGAGCTTGTGAAGCTGGATATCCTTGTTAATAAGGAAGAGGTGGATGCACTTTCCTTTATCGTACATGCAGATACAGCTTATGAGCGCGGCAGAAAGATGTGCGAGAAGCTGAAAGACGAGATCCCGAGGCAGCTTTTTGAGATTCCGATCCAGGCAGCAATCGGAAGCAAGGTTATTGCCAGAGAGACAGTACGTGCCATGCGTAAAGACGTTCTTGCCAAATGTTACGGCGGCGATATTTCCCGTAAGAAGAAACTTCTTGAGAAACAGAAGGAAGGTAAGAAGCGTATGCGTCAGGTAGGTAACGTGGAAATCCCGCAGAAGGCCTTTATGAGTGTGCTGAAGCTGGACGATAAATAGGAGATGACTTTTTGAAAAAAAATGCAAATAAACTGTTTCTGGTGGCAGGACTTCTGGCTATGTCAGCCGTTCTGCTTACCGGATGCGGTTCCAGAAAAAAAACAGATGCAGTTGACAGTGTGATCAAGATCAGCACAGCTCCGGAACCTACAGCAACACCGGATCCGAAAACTGTGGATCCGGATGCAGTGACAACGAATGGAAATCTGACTATGGTGAATGAATATCTGGCAGAGAATGGAGGGGCAGAACTGGGTTCGGCAGCAGTGACACCGACTCCGGCAGCAGCGGCTTCAGATGGAAGCACCGGTGATTCTGAATCGGATACATCAGGTGCAGATACATCCGATGGAGATAGTACAGATGGTTCTGACAGTGGCGATGGATCGGATAATAGCGGTGATTCCGGATATTCCGATGAAAACGGCGACAACAGCAGCTATGATGATACAGGGGAAGGAGACTATGATGGAGAATAAGGCAAAAAAGCCTCTGGAACTCTATATTCATGTCCCTTTCTGCGTGAAAAAATGTGATTACTGTGATTTTCTCTCAGGTCCTGCGGGAAAAGAACGCCAGGCAGAATATTTCCAGGCCCTTCAGCGGGAAGTGGCGTCTGTCCCTGATTTTCCGGACAGAGAGATCACTACAGTTTTTATTGGCGGAGGAACGCCTTCCGTGCCGGATCCTGCCCTGATCGGGGCGGTTCTGGATCAGATCAGAAATAAGGTTTTTATGGCCCCGGATGCTGAGATCACAATCGAAGCGAATCCGGGGACTTTGTATAAAGAGAAGCTGGAAGACTATCTGGAACATGGAGTTAACCGGCTTAGTCTAGGTCTGCAGTCACCGCAGAACCGGGAACTGAAGATCCTGGGACGGATTCATACATGGGAAGAGTTTCTGGAGAGTTTTTCCCTGGCAAGGGAGGCGGGATTTTCCAATATCAATATTGACCTGATGAGCGCGATCCCGGATCAGACATATGAAGGCTGGGAAAAAAATCTACGCACAGTGGCAGCTCTTGGGCCAGAGCATATTTCTGCCTACAGCCTGATCGTGGAGGAAGGGACACCTTTCTGGGAACGGGACCTGAAGCTTCCGGATGAGGATACAGAATACCGGATGTATGAGGATACGGCAGCGATCCTCGGGGAGTACGGATTTCATCAGTATGAGATCTCCAATTATGCAAAAAAAGGTCTGGAGTGCCGGCATAATAAGGGCTATTGGCAGAGAACAGATTATCTGGGTCTGGGACTTGGGGCATCTTCACTCGTGGATCATATACGTTTTTCCAATACAGATAATATGGAAGAATATATTAAAAACAGCGGACAGCCGGAGAAGATCCGCTGTGATATGGAGCGTCTTGGCGAGGCAGATGAGATGGCTGAGTTCATGTTCCTGGGTCTGCGTATGACGGAAGGCGTGTCAATGGATGTATTTGAGGAATATTTCGGTAAAAAAATAGAAAGTATTTACGGGGATGTGCTGGAAAAATATCTGTCTATCGGAATGCTGGAGAAAAAAGAGAGCAGGATATATCTTACAAGAAAAGGAATTCATGTGAGTAATGGGATAATGGCGGATTTTCTGCTGTGAGGTTCACTGCGAATGACTGATTTGTCGAAAGTTCCAACTTGACGAACGGATGTTCTGATTGTATACTGTAAAAAAGATGTAACCGAACTGCAGAGCGGAATGCAAATATCCGTTTTATAAAGATTTATGCGGTGGGTCAGATTAAGAATATCCGTTTGAACATGGAGATACAGATTAGGAGGTTATCTTAAGTAATCAAATTTATTAACCAACATGATTAAATGTGTTTAAATATACTCAAAGGAGTAAATTGTTATGAACACATCAAATATTACAAATTACAAGCCAAAAGATTTTGCTGAACTGTTAGGTGTATCTGTAAAAACATTACAGCGTTGGGATAGAGAAGGAACTCTAAAAGCAAACCGAACTCCAACTGATAGACGTTATTACACTTATGACCAATATCTGCAATTCAAAGGAATAAATACTGAAGATGACCAACGTCAGGTAGTTATTTATGCCAGGGTATTGTGTTCTCTTGCAGATTGTACGGACTTCGTAAGTATAAAAAACAAATAGAAAGGGATGTGGAAATTGCTAAAGAGCTTCAAGACGGAAATAAATCCGTCAGAGGAACAGAAAGTCAAGATTCATAAGACGATAGGAACCTGTAGATTCATTTATAATTTCTATCTTGCTCATAATAAAGAACTTTACGACAACGGTGAAAAGTTTATGAGTAGTAACAGGTTTAGAGTCTGGCTTAACAATGAATATCTTTCTGAGCATCCAGAGTATTCGTGGATCAAGGAAGCTTATTCAAAAGCAGTAACACAGTCAGTAAATAATGGACAAACTGCTTTTACAAGATTTTTCAATCACGAGAGTGCTTTTCCTAAGTTCAAAAAGAAAGGCAGATCTGATGTAAAGATGTATTTTGTAAAGAATAATCCAAAGGATTGTCGTTGCGAAAGGCATAGAATCAATATTCCGTCACTTGGTTGGGTCCGTATCAAAGAAAAAGGATATATTCCAACAACTAAAGACGGATATGTGATTAAAAGCGGCACGGTCTCAATGAAAGCTGACAGATACTATGTTTCAGTCCTTGTAGAAATTTCCAATAACAAGATTGCTGATAATTCCAATGCAGGAATTGGCATAGACCTAGGATTAAGGGATTTTGCCATTGTTTCTAATGGTAAGACTTATAAGAACATCAACAAGTCAGCAAGACTGAAAAAGCTTGAGAAACAACTTATCCGGGAACAGAGATGTCTCTTCCGTAAGTATGAAAATCTAAAGAAAGGAGAAGTCACTCAAAGGGCGAATATACAAAAACAAAAACTCAAGGTACAGAAACTTCATCATAAGATAGATAATATCCGTACTGATTACATTAACAAGACAGTCGCTGAGATAGTGAAAACCAAGCCATCTTATATAACGATTGAGGACTTAAATGTAAAGGGTATGATGAAGAATCGACATCTTTCAAAAGCAGTTGCATCACAAAAGTTTTATAAATTTAGAACAAAGCTTCAAATTAAATGCAATGAAAATGGGATCGAACTTCGAGTAGTAGACAGATGGTATCCATCATCTAAAACCTGTCACTGCTGTGGCGCTATCAAAAAAGATTTAAAGCTTTCAGATAGAATATTCAAATGCAGTTGCGGTTATGTCGAAGACAGAGATTTCAATGCTGCACTTAATTTGAGAGATGCAATAACTTACGAAGTTGCATAACTAAAATGCAAACGTGAGTATGTACCGAAGGCTATTTTCGGGAATTTACGACTGTGGAGTGTACAGGAACTTGTGAGTAGATATGATTTCGGTCAATCAAAAACATACACGGTGAAGCAGTAAGTAGAACTCGTGAGAGTCTACGTTATCTCGATGTGAGTATATTTACACATATTTTGAGTGGCAGGCACGAATGTCAGCAGAGATAAAAGATAAGAAACATTTTATCAGAATAAGGGGAGCCAATGAGAATAACCTGAAGAATCTCAGTGTGGATATTCCCAGAGACCAGTTTGTAGTTCTTACCGGACTTAGTGGCTCCGGTAAGTCTTCCCTGGCTTTTGATACCATTTATGCAGAAGGACAGAGACGGTATATGGAATCTCTTTCTTCCTATGCGAGGCAGTTCCTTGGCCAGATGGAGAAGCCGGATGTGGAGAGCATTGAGGGACTTCCTCCTGCAATCTCCATTGATCAGAAGTCAACCAACCGGAATCCACGTTCTACAGTGGGAACAGTAACGGAGATTTATGACTATTTCCGACTTTTATATGCCCGTGTGGGAATCCCTCATTGTCCGAAGTGCGGCCGTGAGATCCGCAGGCAGACGGTAGATCAGATGGTAGACCAGATCATGACACTTCCGGAACGTCAGAAGATCCAGCTTCTTGCACCTGTAGTCCGCGGGCGTAAGGGAACTCATGCCAGGCTTCTGGATCAGGCCAGAAGGAGCGGCTATGTGAGGGTGCAGATCGATGGAAGTCTTTATGAGCTTTCCGAAGAGATTAAGCTGGATAAGAATATCAAGCATAATATTGAGATCGTTGTGGACCGGCTGATCGTGAAGCCGGGAATCGAGAAGCGTCTTTCTGATTCTATTGAGACAGTTCTGGAGCTGGCTGACGGGCTTCTTGTTGTAGATACCATGGATGGGAAGCTGCTGAATTTCAGTCAGAGTTTTTCCTGCCCGGACTGCGGCATCAGTATTGATGAGATCGAGCCGCGCAGCTTTTCTTTCAATAATCCATTTGGAGCCTGCCCGCAGTGTCTGGGACTTGGTTATAAGATGGAGTTTGATATTGATCTTATGATTCCGGATAAGAAGCTGAGTATTAATGAGGGTGCTATCGCTGTTATTGGATGGCAGTCCTGTACTACGCAGGGAAGTTTTTCAAGAGCGATCCTGGATGCACTGGCAAGAGAGTATGATTTTTCACTGGATACACCATTCTGTGAATATCCTGAGAAGATACAGGATATTCTGATCAATGGTACAGGTGGTCATTCTGTGAAGGTTTACTATAAGGGACAGCGTGGAGAGGGTGTTTATGATGTGGCTTTTCCTGGCCTGATCCGTAATGTGGAACAGAGATACCGTGAGACCGGTTCTGAGTCTATGAAGCAGGAATATGAGAGCTTTATGCGGATCACTCCATGTAATACATGTAAGGGACAGCGACTGAAGAAGGAGTCCCTGGCCGTTACAGTGGCCGATAAGAATATTTATGAAGTGACTAATATGCCGGTGGAGAAGCTGATGGGATTCTTAAAGGAGATGAAGCTTTCCGAGCAGCAGGAGCTGATTGGTAAGCAGATCCTCAGGGAGATCCGCGCAAGAGTGGGGTTTCTTTCAGAGGTCGGTCTGGAATATCTTTCCCTTGGAAGAGCTACAGGAACGCTTTCCGGTGGAGAGGCCCAGAGAATCCGTCTTGCCACACAGATCGGTTCCGGTCTTGTTGGGGTTGCCTATATCCTGGATGAGCCGAGTATCGGACTTCACCAGAGAGATAATGACAAGCTGCTTGGTGCACTGATGCGTCTTCGTGATCTTGGCAACAGCCTGATCGTAGTAGAGCATGATGAGGACACTATGCGCGCAGCAGATTGCGTGATCGATATCGGTCCGGGAGCGGGAGAGCATGGCGGACAGCTGGTTGCCATGGGTACGGCAGAGGATCTGATGAAGAATGAGAGCTCTGTGACAGGTGCGTACTTAAGCGGACGTCTGAGGATCCCGGTACCGGAAGTGCGTAAAGAGCCAACAGGATTCCTGACCATCAAAGGAGCCTCAGAGAATAATCTGAAGCATATTGATGTGGATATTCCGCTGGGAGTGATGACCTGCATCACAGGTGTTTCCGGTTCCGGTAAGAGTTCGCTGATCAATGAGATTCTGTATAAGAGACTTGCAAGAGATCTGAACAGGGCAAGAGTGATCCCCGGTAAGCATGATGATATCCTGGGAATTGACCAGCTGGACAAGGTGATCAATATTGACCAATCTCCGATTGGAAGAACTCCCCGTTCCAACCCGGCTACTTACACAGGAGTATTTGACCAGATCCGTGATCTTTTTGCAGCGACAGCAGATGCCAAGGCCAGGGGATATAAGAAGGGACGTTTCAGTTTCAATGTGAAGGGCGGAAGATGTGAGGCCTGCAGCGGAGATGGAATCATCAAGATCGAGATGCACTTCCTTCCGGATGTCTATGTGCCATGTGAGGTATGTAAAGGCAAACGTTATAACAGAGAGACCCTTGAGGTGAAATATAAAGATAAGAGTATTTACGATGTGCTCAATATGACAGTGGAAGAGGCACTGACATTTTTTGAGAACGTTCCGTCTATCAAGCGAAAGATTGAGACTTTATACGATGTAGGACTTTCCTATATCCGTCTGGGACAGCCGTCCACCACGCTTTCCGGAGGAGAGGCCCAGCGTATCAAGCTTGCTGCGGAGCTGAGCAAGCGTAGCACAGGAAGGACGATTTACATTCTGGATGAGCCTACGACCGGACTTCATTTTGCAGATGTCCACAAGCTGATCGAGATTCTGCGCCGCCTGTCTGAAGGCGGCAATACAGTTGTTGTGATTGAACACAATCTGGATGTGATCAAGACAGCAGACTATATCATTGATATTGGCCCTGAGGGCGGAGACGGAGGCGGAACCGTGATCGCCAAGGGTACGCCGGAGGAGGTTGCTGCAAGCCCAGTTTCCTATACCGGCAGGTATGTTAAGAAATATCTGAATCAGGAATAGAAAGGAATAGAATCGGAAAGATCAAAGAAATAACCGGGAAAAGTCCTTTTCAATTTGTGCTGTTTTGTATATAATGAAGTGCGAGAACTTTAGTATAAAACAGAACAAGTCAGAAAGTGCGTACCACAGACAGAGTCTGCTGGTGCAGGCGGGAGGATATATGCCGGCAAAAGATATCGGAATCGATCTGGGAACCAGAAACAGTCTGGTGTTTTCCACAGGCAAGGGGATTGTTTTGAGAGAACCTTCTGTGGTCGTTTATGATAAAGATACAGAGAAGATCAGGGCAATCGGAGAAGAAGCCAGACAGATGGCAAGTCATCTTACTTCCAATATGGAGGTGATCTGGCCGATACGAAGAGGTGTGATCGTAGATTATAATGTTATGGAGAAGATGCTGAAGTATTTTATTTCTCAGGCTATGGGGCGGAGAGCGTTCCGCAAACCGAGGGTCAGCATCAGTGTTCCAAGCGGAATTACAGAGATAGAACGTAAGGCAATGGAAGAAGCTGCTTATCAGTCAGGAGCCAGGGAGGTCTTTCTTGTAGAGGAACCTATTGCGGCAGCTATTGGAGCAGGTGTGGATATCACCAAGCCATTTGGTAATCTGATCGTAGATATTGGAGCCGGTACCACAGATGTGGCGGTGATATCCGTTGGAGGAGTGGTAGTTTCCGCATCCATCAAGGTTGCAGGAGATAACTTCAATCACGCGATCATGAATTACGTGAGAGAGAAGCACAGCCTTTTTATTGGAGAGGATGCTGCGGAGAAGATCAAGATCGAGATTGGAACAGCAAGTGAAGAAGCAGATCTTCGGACTATGGAAGTGAAGGGAAGGAATATCATTACAGGACTTCCCAAAGTGGCAACGCTGACTTCTGAAGAGATCCGTACGGCACTTCGTGAGTGCACCGGACAGATCGTAGAGGCAGTACATGGCGTTCTTGAGAAGACACCGCCGGAACTGGCCGCAGATATTATGGATAGAGGAATTGTGCTTACAGGCGGCGGAGCCATGCTTCATGGAATGGACGCACTGATCGAACAGAAGACAGGTGTTAGTACACTGACTGTTCAGGATGCCATGCTGGTAGTAGCCGCCGGAACAGGTAAATATGCGGAGATTATGTCGAGGATGTAACAGAGCGGAATCGTAATGTCTGCGCTACAGCCCGTTTTACTACAGATAAGAGAAGTGATTGCATTTATGAACGTATAGCAGAGCGAAATGTTCACGGATAGAGTTCATATAAGATAAGGCGCTGCAGATGCAGTGCCTTTTGCATTATTATCTGATATGACAGATGGAGAATAAGATGAGTGAAACAGTTACAGGATATATAGATCATGTGATCTTTCGAAATGAAGATAATGGATATACCGTCATGGTGATGAAGGGAACGGAGGATGATTCGGAACTGACCTGCGTGGGAAATTTTCCGGCTCTTACCCAGGGTGCGTCCATAGAAGCAGTGGGAAATTATACAACACACCCGGTTTATGGCAGACAGTTTCAGATTTCTTCTTACACGGAGAAAATGCCGGAAGATGCTCTTGCGATGGAACGTTATCTGGGCTCCGGCGCTGTTAAGGGAATCGGTGCGGCACTTGCTGCAAGGATTGTACGACGTTTCGGAGATGATACCATAAGGATTGTGGAGGAAGAACCGGAACGTCTGGCAGAGATCAAAGGGATCAGCCAGAAAAAAGCAATGGAGATCGCAGAACAGATGACGGAGAAGGCAGATATGCGCCGTGCCATGGTCTTTTTGCAGAAATACGGGATCTCTCTGAATCTGGGAGCAAAGATTTATCAGAAGTACGGGCAGACGTTATACAATGTTCTTCAGGAGAATCCTTATCGTCTGGCTGAGGATATCAGCGGAGTGGGTTTTAAGATTGCAGATGAGATCGCATCCAGAATCGGAATACATACAGATTCAGATTACAGGATCAGAAGTGGTATGTTGTATACTCTCTTACAGGCTTCCGGGGAAGGCCATATCTATCTTCCGAAAGAGGTACTTTTTTCCAGGGCATCGCAGCTTCTGGGGGTGGATCCTTCTTATATGGAAAAGCATCTCATGGATATGGTGGTAGACCGGAAACTGATCATGAAAGAGACAGAAGAAGGTGAGGTTGTTTATCCTACACGCTATTATTATCTGGAACTGAATACAGCGAGAATGCTGAATGAGCTGAATATTCTCTGTCCGGAGGATGAGCAGATGATGGCGAAGCGGATCATCAGGATCGAGAAAGAAACAGGTACAGAGCTGGATGAAATGCAGAGACAGGCGATCATGGCAGCAGCCCAGCATGGACTGTTTATTCTTACAGGAGGACCCGGAACCGGTAAGACAACTACGATTAATGCCATTATCCGTTATTTTGAGGAAGAAGGGGCTGAACTTCGTCTGGCAGCTCCTACCGGCCGTGCAGCCAAGAGAATGACAGAAGCTACAGGCTATGAAGCGCAGACGATCCATCGTCTTCTGGAGCTGAATGGAATGCCGGAGGGAGAGCAGGAAGGCCGTGCAGTTCATTTTGACAGAAATTCAGAGAATCCGCTGGAGGCGGATGTGATCATCATTGATGAGATGTCCATGGTAGATATTGCGCTGATACATTCTCTGCTTCTGGCTGTGACAGCAGGAACCAGGCTGATCCTGGTAGGTGATGAGAATCAGCTTCCGAGTGTAGGACCGGGAAATGTGTTGCGTGATATTATCCGAAGCGGATGTTTTTCTGTTGTGGAATTGAAGAAGATATTCCGCCAGGCTTCCGAGAGCGATATTGTTGTGAATGCACATAAGATCAATCGCGGTGAGCAGGTAACGATCAACAATAAGAGCCGGGATTTCTTTTTTTTGAAAAGATATGATGCAGATATCATCATTCGTGTGGTAATTGCTCTGATTCAGGAGAAACTGCCGCGTTATGTAGAGGCGAAGCCATATGAAATTCAGGTTCTGACGCCTATGCGTAAGGGACTTCTGGGGGTGGAACGACTGAATCAGATCCTGCAGAGATATCTCAACCCGCCGGATGATAAAAAGAAAGAGAAAGAAATCGGACAGAGGCTTTTCCGCGAGGGTGATAAGGTCATGCAGGTGAAGAACAATTACCAGCTGGAGTGGGAGATCCTTGGAAGATATAAGATACCGGTTGATAAAGGTGTAGGTGTTTTTAACGGAGATACCGGCATTATGGAAGAAATCAATGAATTTGCGGAGACAGCCACTGTACAGTTTGAAGATGGCCGCCGTGCAGAGTATTCTTTCAAGCAGCTGGAGGAGCTGGAACTTGCCTATGCTGTTACCATACATAAGTCTCAGGGATCCGAATATCCGGCAGTGATTCTGCCGCTGCTTTCCGGTCCGAGGATGCTGATGAACCGGAATCTTCTCTACACAGCCGTTACCAGGGCAAGGAAATGCGTTACTGTGGTGGGCAGTGAGAATACTTTTGCAGAGATGATCCGCAATGAGAAACAGCAGCAGAGATACAGCTCTCTGGACGTGAGAATACGGGAGATGAATGAAGCAGACGATCAGGAGAGTGCCGTCGGGGAGAAAGGATTTTCTTGAGAAAAACTGCTGAATTTTTACTGGATATGCTTTATCCGAAGAAATGTCCTCTGTGTCATGAGGTGTTGAAAGACAGAAAACAGCTTCTCTGCGGGAAGTGTGCAGAGAAGCTCCACCCCTTTTCCGGTGCACTGTGCATGAAATGCGGGAAACCGGTGAAGCTGGAGGAAGAATATTGCCCGGTCTGCAGAGTGAACGGTCATTATTTTACAGAAGGAAGAAGTATTTTCCCCTATGGAGAGGTATGGCGGCAGTCTCTGGTACGTTTTAAGTATTACGGATGCCGGGAATATGGAGATTTTTACGCAAAAGCCATGAGTATTTATGGAAAAAAATGTCTGGAACGCTGGAAGCCTCAGCTTATTGTGCCGGTGCCGCTTCATCCTGCGAAAAAACGTATGCGCGGATTTAACCAGTCGGCATATCTTGCAGAGAAACTGAGCATAATTACAGGAATCCCCTGGGATGACAGTCTGGTACTTAAAATCCGCAACACAAAATCACAGAAGAAACTGGACGCAGCCCAGAGGCGGAATAATCTTCGGAAAGCATACGAAGTGACACGGGAACTGGAAGGAATCCCTGTGCTGATAACAGACGATGTATACACAACGGGAAGTACTATGGATGCTATGTCCATGTGCCTTTTTGAAGCCGGAGCGCAGGCTGTTTATTTTCTCACAGTATGCGCAGGAAGGCAGTAAAAGAGCCAAAAAATGCTTTTCATAGGTAGGGATATATGCTACAATAAATTTGATTGCAGTTAAATGGGATTACTGCGTAAAAAAGTAAAAAGTGCAATATAAGAAAGCTTATGAGGAGTAATTTATGGTAAATGAAGAAAAGGTGAAGGTCATGAACCGACTGGCCATGTATGAGCATGGTGAGGGCAGGAAGTATCTTCCGGTGAGCAGATTTTACCGGAGTGACTATATTGGTCTTGCACTGATCAAGAATTTCTTTCTGGTGACGATTGGTTATGTACTGGGACTTGCCGGAGTAGCGGCATATTTCAGTGAATATCTTATGGACAACGTGAATAAGATTAATCTGGTTGCTGTGGGAATTTATATCGTAGTCGGTTATCTGATCGTGCTTATCGTGTATTCAGTACTGACCTACATCCAGTATTCTGTGAAGTATTACCGTGCCAAGAAGAGTGTCCGGGAATACTATCAGGATCTTACCAAACTGGAAAAAATCTACGGACGGGAAGAGAAGAGAATGCCTGTCCGGAGAAATGCAGGAGGAAATAAAAAATGACAGCTTTACTCGAGATCAAACAGAATATCAAGAAATTTTACGGACAATATGAAGTATATATACTGCCGGTTCTGAAATTTGTCCTGGCATTTGTCTATTTCCTCTGGATCAACAGCAATATGGGATATATGAAGCAGCTGGATAATATTTTTGTGATTCTGATCCTGGCACTGGTATGTTCCATTCTTCCTGTGTCTGTGATGATGTTTGTGGGATTTGCGATGATGATCGGACACTGTTATGCAGTGAGCATTGAAGTTGCAGGATTTATGCTGGTTCTGATCCTGTTTATGATGATTCTGTTTTTAAGATTCAGTGGATCACAGAATCTGGCACTGATCCTGACACCGCTTTCTTTCGGCTTCAGTGTTCCGGCACTTCTTCCGATCGGAGCAGGATTGTTAGGCAGTGCGCTTTCTTCGCTTCCGGCGGGATGCGGAGTTGTGATCTACTATTTTATCCGTTTTGTGCATGCGCAGTCAGCAGCACTGAGTGATCCGGATACTGAGATCGCAGCGAAGCTTAAGCTTCTTTCTGATGGCCTTGTGCAGAACTGGGCTATGTGGATTACTGTGATCGCTTTTGTGGCTGTGGTTCTTCTTGTGAATCTTCTGAGAACACGCTCTTTTGATTATGCGTGGAGAATTGCCATTATTGTTGGCGGCGTAACTTATATTCTGGTTATCCTTGCAGGAGATTTCTGCTTTGATGTAACCGTATCCATGGTACCGATGATCATTTCAGCGGTGGTTTCCGTACTGATTGGTTCGGTAATGGAATTCTTTGTATTCGGAGGGGATTACAGCAGAACAGAGCGGCTGGAATATGAGGATGATGAATATTACTACTATGTGAAGGCTGTGCCGAAGGCAGTTGTTGCAACTTCCGAAAGAAGTATCAAGAAGATCAATGCAGAGCCTGCAGAAGAAAAAAGGAAAGAAGATATTCCGGTATCTTATAAGAAAGAAAATATCTCTTACAAGAAAGAAAAGAAAGAACAGAAACCGGCAGAAATACTGGATAATACTTTTGAAAATACAATAAGTGAAACACCTCAGGAAGTAGATAAGATTGATTTTGAAAAACAGCTTGAAGAGTCACTGAAGGATCTTTGATCTGTGGGACAGACGGTTAATTAAGCGGATCAGGAGGAAAGGAGGAAATTATGCAGAATATTCTTGCAATTCTTGGCGGATATATCGGAAAGATCACATTGCCCGGAATTGGCGTGATAGACATTATTGAAATTGGACTGATTTCCTTTTTTGTATATCAGTTTATGGCCTGGATCAAGTTTACACGGGCTTATACGCTTCTGAAGGGTATTCTGGTAGTCCTCGCATTTATCCTGGTTGCCTATATATTTAAGATGAATACGATCCTGTGGATATTCCGGAACCTGGCCAATGTCCTTGTGATCGGTGTGATCGTAATCTTCCAGCCCGAGCTTCGGCGTGCGCTGGAGCAGCTAGGACAGAAGAAGATTGTTTCCACCATCATTCCTTTTGATACAGGCAGAGAAGTACAGGAACGCTTCAATGACAAGACCATCAATGAACTGGTTAAAGCTTGTTTTGATATGGGTGAGGTGAAAACCGGTGCTCTGATCGTTATTGAGAAAGAGATCCGTCTGGATGAATATGTGCGTACGGGAATCAACATTGACGGTATTCTTACCAGTCAGCTTCTGATCAATATTTTTGAACATAACACACCGCTGCATGATGGTGCAGTGATCGTTAGGGGAAACAGGGTGGTAGCTGCCACATGCTATTTGCCGCTTTCTGATAATATGGAGCTGAGCAAGCAGCTTGGAACGAGACACAGAGCAGGTGTTGGAATCAGTGAAGCCACAGATTCCCTTACGATCATTGTTTCAGAGGAAACAGGACAGGTTTCTGTTGCACAGGGCGGCGAACTTTCCAGAGGACTTGACAGCAGGCAGCTTCGGGAAGTTCTTGTTTCAGCCCAGAACAAGAAAGTAGTTGAGAATGGAAAACTGAGGAATCTGCTGAAAGGGAGAGTGAAACATGAAGAAAAATCTGACTAAGAACATCCCTTTGAAGATCATGTCAGTTGTTGTGGGAATCCTGGTCTGGCTGATCGTAGTAAACGTGGATAACCCTATTGTTACGAAAGGTTTCGTGATTTCAGATGTGCAGATTATCAACGAAGCGTATGTTGATCAGCTTGGCGAGATGGTCATGCAGGATGACAGTGAGAACACTGTCAGAGTTTATATCACTGGTGAACGAAAGACAGTGAACCGCCTTACTTCCAGTGATATCAAGGCAGTTGCAGATCTGCAGCAGGCAGAATCTACAGATACAGATCCTGTAATGATTCCTATTACAGCAACCTGCTCAGGAATCCTTCCGGAGAATATCCGTGTTTCACCTCAGAATTTAAGTGTCCATCTGGAAAAGAAAGTTACCAAAGAATTTGCGATCAATGTAAGCAGCGGTGACAGCAAGGCTGCACAGGGAATGGAGATCGCGTCCCTTACTGCGAATCCGGAAAAAGTCAGAATTACAGGTCCGGAATCACTTGTTGCTAAGATAGATAGTGTGAGCGTAGACGTAAGTTCAAAGGTAGATGGTATCGCCCAGGATACCACCATTTCCAATGCAGAGATGACTATTACAGACAAGAATCAGGATACGCTTTCTTCCAATTCCATGAGTTATCTGAAATTTGACAACAACGGAAAGGTTAATGTCACAGCGAAACTCTGGAAAGTACGTTCTGATATACGGATCAGTGCAGGATATACCGGCGAACCGGCTGAAGGATATGTTGTGGACAGCGTTACGACTGTTCCGGAGACCTTCAGTGTGGCTGGCAGTGATGAAGCACTGAACAATCTGAAGCTTCAGGGAAATACTATTTATCTGGATAATGAGAATGTGGATATTTCCGGAAAGAGTAATGACGTAGAAAAGAAAATAAATCTGGCAGAACTTCTGCCTGATGGACTGAAACTGACATCAGGATCCAGTGCGGATCTGTGGATCACTGTGAATATCCTGCCGGATGGCAGCAAGATATACAGCTTTCCAACAGAGGATATCAAGGTTAAGGGGCTGCCGGATGACCTGCAGATGGCATTTGAGGTGGCAGATGTAGAACTGAAAGTAAAAGCTCAAAATGGTGATCTGTCAGGCTTTAACCTAAGAGCTGTCAGTGCATCCCTTTCCATGGATGACTGGGAAGAGGGCAGTTATGAAGTGCCGATCAAGGTCAGTCTTCCAAACGGCTATACACTTCTGGAGGATGTAACAGCAGAGATCAAGGTTTCCAAGGTTTCCAACGCGGAGACAGAAAACGGTCAGTAAATAATGGATGAGGAACAGGATAGGAGAAAGCGGAAATGTTAAGTTATAAGGTAACGGTCAGGAACCCGTCAGGGCTTCATCTCCGCCCTGCCGGACTTTTGTGCGGCGAGGCGATCAAATATAAATCTTCAGTATCATTTCAGTATGATGGAGGCACAGCAAATGCGAAGAGCGTGTTGAGCGTTCTTGGAGCCTGTGTGAAGAGTGGAGATGAGATCACACTGATCTGCGACGGTGAGGATGAGCAGGAGGCAATCGATTCTCTTGCAGATCTTATCAAGAGCGGACTGGGCGAATGAAACCGTAACAAATATATCAACCATTTATGGCGGCACAGGCAGGAGGAATTATTGTGAAAAGAAGAGTTGTGGCAATCGTGCTCAGCCTTACGATGTGTATGGGCGGAACGCTGGAAGCCGGAGCAGCGGCTTTAAGCACTCCAGACGTACAAGTTGCAGCTGAGACAAACTCAGATTCAGCGGCGGACAGTTTCAGTGACGAAGAAGAGACTGTTCAGCAGCCTCAGACAGATGTTTCAGAAGATGGGGATACCGTAGATGTTGTTATCCCGAATGTAACTGAAACACCTGCAGACACAGCAGACGAGACACCGGATGTAACAGAGACACCGGATATCACAGAGACACCGGATGCCACAGAAACACCGGAAGAAGTTGATCCGGCAGAGGATTTTAATGCAGGAGATGCAGATGAATTACAGATTACATCGGCAGATTCCCAGGATGCGGTAAACAGCGGAGATGCTGCGGAAGCAGCCTCTACAGGGGCATCTGTTGTAAATGGTGTTGTTGAGGCCAGAATCTGTGACTGGGTATCTGATGAGCTGGGGTACAGACTCCGTAAGGAAAAAGTATCGGAGGACAAGGTGCCGGAAGCGAAAACAACAGAGGATCAGACAACAGAGGATCAGACATCAGAGGACCAGGCAGATGAGCAGACTGACAGCGTATCTGCTGATACAGCAGTTCAGGATGAGACAGAAGCTCAGATTGTAAATGACTCAGAAGCTCAGACGGGCGATGCGGCAGAAACTGCAGAGGATGTATCTCTGGATAATGGGGAAGCGGTACAGGCGGACTCAGATGTTCCGTCCGGCGCAGATACTGCAACTGTAGAGGATGAGTTTTTTACAGCTCAGGATGGACTTCTTAAGATCAAGACCAACGGACATACAGGATATTATCTCTTTAATGAGGATGGATATCTGGTAACAGGACGTATGACACGGGAACCGGGAACAGCCGGATATACAGGAACAACATCTGTAGAGTGGTATTTCCTGGAGAGCAACAAGGCAACTCTGTATTCCGACAGCCAGGGCAAGGCTGTCACACCATGGACATCCAATATGGGACAGCAGCAGAAGAAATACTGGCTGTGGACAGGAAGCACATTCCGTTATTACAATGCGTCAGGCAATTTTACTTCTGTGACAGATCTGAAGATCTCCGGTAAGCTCCAGAAAATCGGAAGTGATTACTATACACTGAAGACAAATGGTACACCATATACAGGAATTAAGAAGCTTGCAGCTGGTTCTGATACATTCGAGTATTACTTCAAGCCGGCAAAAGATACAGACGGAATTCCCGGAAAACTTTTCCACGGCGGATGGATGTATTATGTAAACAGCAAAGGTGTGAAAAGATTCATCTACTGCAGCCCGAAAGCAGCTACGATCGGACAGGTCATGAAACACGGTACATATGTATCAAAAGTAATGTCCAAGACCAATACGTTCCTCCTGAGCTCCGGTGGATATGTCCTTAAAAACACCATGGCAAAAGCTCAGAACAATGCTTATTATGTTACTAATTCCAAGGGACATGTGATCAAAAGCAAACTGGTTAAGTACAACCACAACAGATACTACTTTGGCAGTGACGGAAAGAGAACTACCTGGAAGAACAGCTGGCATAAATGTGCAGGAGCGTCCAATAAGTACTATTATTTTGGCAGTACAGCAGGAAGAGTTGCTGAGAAGACCGGCTGGCAGAAAGTCACCGGTACAAGCGGACAGTTTCTGGGATGGTTCTATTTCGATAATAATGGCAACCACTATCAGAATAAGATGCTTACAGCCAAATCTTCCCAGAAGAGCTATTACTTTACAAGCTCAGGTAAAGTAGCAAGCGGCATTACAACGATCAATAATAAGAAATATTTCTTTGCTACATCTAACTCCACAACACACAGAGGATGGATGTACAAGAATACATTGATCCGTTACAAGAATAACTGGTACTATGCAGACAGTAAAGGTGTTCTTAAGAAGAGCGGCTGGCAGAAAGTAGGTAAATACTGGTATTATCTTAAAGATTATAAAGTATTAACGAATCAGGCGATTAAACGTGGTAAAGTTAATGGCCGTCTTGATAATCAGGGCCGTTTTACTACGGGATGGGTAGTTATCAGTGATTACAACAATAAAGTAAAATATATTAATCCAAGTACTGGAAAAGATTATGTGAAAAATACAAGCTGCTGGATTGATGGTAAACTCTATTACTTTGATAAGAATGGATATCGTCGTAATGATATATCTTCTATTTACAAAGGACCATATTATGTGGAAGTTGACAGAATTAATGGAGTTATGACTGTATATACCAATTCCAGCAAGACAATTCCGGTTAAGACGATCAGGGTTTCTGTTGGACTTTCCGGAACACCTACATGGACTGGTACTTATACATTGAGAAGCAATTTGAGATGGCAGCCATTGATGGGACCGTCCTGGGGACAGTATGGAACTCACGTTGAAGGATGTGGACAGGGAGGAATTTTTGTTCATTCTGTAGCTGGTGCAACAAGAAGTGTTTATAATCTTTCAGTTGGAGAATATATGAAACTTGGTAATCCGGCATCTCATGGATGTATCCGTGTCTGTGTTGCAGATGCAAAATGGGTATATTACAACTGCAATGGAGCTACCATTCGTATTTTTGATGGTAAATACAACAAGAATGAAACATTCAAAGGCCCGTTAGGACGTAAACCAATTACACCATTACGTGGTTCCGGGAACTTTGACCCAACAGATCCGGCAGTTCCGTGATCTTGTTAAAAAACATAGGAAGATAGCAGCATAAAGATTTAAAAGATCGGTGTTCAGCCTGAGTGGCTGGCACCGGTCTTTTTCCATATATAGCTTTACTTTCCATTTTCCTATCTGTATAATGATGAGCAGGCAGGAACAAATAAGTAGATTCAGGGAAGGAAAGAAATTAAATGCGAAATTGGAAGAAATGGCTGGCAGCAGGATGCATGGCGGCAATGTTAGGTATCGGAACAATGGGGACTACAGCAATGGCTATGGGAGGTGGTGGAGTAGACCGCAGTGAGGCAGTGGCTCAGGAAGAAAAAGTGCCAGCCGGAAAGGCAACGCAGAATTCCAGAGCCAGTTCCAAAGCGTGGAAAAAGATCAATGGCGTCTGCTACAACGGAAGTGGTCAGAAACTGACAGGAGCGATCACAAGAGGAATTGATGTCTCTGAATGGCAGGATACTATCGACTGGGCCAAGGTAAAGAACGATAATGTAGATTTTGCTTTTGTGCGGATTTCCTACGGCCTGAATTATATGGATAAGAAATATGACTATAATATGAAGCAGGCAGAGAAGGTTGGAATGCCGGTAGGAACTTATGTTTACAGTCTTGCTACAACAACACAGCAGGCTATGAAGGAAGCACAGCTTGCTGTTAAGAAAATGAACGGTTACAAGGTTTCTTATCCGGTTGTATACGACATCGAATACAGTAAAATGCGAAGTCTTTCCTCAACACAGATCGCCAATCTTGCCAAGGCTTTCTGCAACGAGGTGAAAAAAGCCGGCTATTATCCAATGATCTACTGCAATTTGGACTGGTATAACAACAAGATAGACTGGAGCAAGCTGACAGGTTACGATGTATGGCTGGCTAGCTACGGTGACAGAATCCTTGCACCATCCAGGAACGATTATAAATACTCTATCTGGCAGGCAACAGACGGCGATGGAGGCGGATATCTGAATACAACCAAGAAACTGATAGCAGGAATTCCAATCTGGTCCACAGTAGATATCGATTTTGGTTATGTAGATTATACAAAGATCATCACCCCGAGAAAATATACAGCCAGTACTTATAAGGCATCTGCCAAGCCGGACACTTCCAATGGAAAAACAGGCTGGGTAACAGAGAACGGAAAGAAATTTTATTATCTCAATGGTGTCAAAAAGACCGGCTGGGTGACAGTTAATGACAAAACTTACTACGTTGATAAGACACTGGGAATGCGTAAGAGCAAACTGATCACAGATTCCAATAATGTGATCCGTTATGTGGATAAAAACGGAGTGATCATCAAAAGCAGGTGGTTAACTGTAGGCGGTAAGAGATATTATTTTGACAAAAACGGCAACAGTCTGAAAAAGATGAGAAGTGTAGCCGGTAAATATTATTATTTCCATGCAAGGAAAGGCTACATGCTGAAGAATGTGAGATACACCAACAGCAATGACGATGTATACTATTTTGGAAGCAATGGAGTCATGGTCAGGGATGTATTTTACACCTGGAGTGGAAATGGTGAGAAGCATACCTATTATTTCACATCCGACGGAAAGATGTGCAGAAGCTGGCTTATACTGAAAGATAAGAAGTACTGCTTTGACGAAGATACAGGTATCATGTATAAAGACTGTACAGTAAAGATCAATGGCAAAAGATGTACATTTGACAAGAACGGAGTTTATTTAACACCAGCACAGGCTGCTGCAAAGAAAAAAGGTAAAAAATGAAAAAGATAGTAATCATCGGTGCCAATGATTTTCAGAGACCGCTGATCTGCAAAGCAAAAGACATGGGTTATGAGACCCATGTTTTTGCCTGGCGAGAAGGTGCAACAGGGGCGGCAGATGCAGACCGGTTCTATGAGATCAGTATCACAGAAAAAGAAGAAATTTTAAATATATGCAGAAAGATCCGGCCAGATGCAGTAACGACCATAGGATCTGATCTGGCTAATATCACAGTTCAGTATCTGGCAGAGAAATTGGGGCTTCCGGGAAATAGTCGTGAATGTATCATCAATTCCACCAATAAATTTGCCATGAGAAAGGCTTTTCAGAAAGCGGGACTTTCAGTTCCGTTTTTTGCAGCTGTAGGAAAAGATGATGAGGTAATGCCTCCATTTTACCCTGTGATCGTAAAGCCTACAGACCGATCCGGAAGCCGTGCCATCACAAAAGTAGAATCACCGGAAGGGCTGAAAGAAGCGATCAGCCAGGCTGTTGAACAGTCTTTTGAAAAGAAAGCTATTGTGGAAGAATATATTCAGGGAGCAGAGTACAGTGTGGAGACCATCAGTTATCAGGGAACACACACACTGCTTGCCATCACAAAGAAATATACAACAGGAGAGCCTCATTATATAGAAGTGGGCCATCTGGAACCTGCACCCCTCACCAGAGAACTACAGGAAAAAGTAAAAGAAACGGTATTCAGGGCACTGACCGCACTGAAAATTGAGAATGGAGCCGGACACAGCGAGCTTCGTATTGATGAAGAGGGAAATGTGCGGATTATTGAGATCGGTTCCCGTATGGGCGGAGACTGTATCGGATCGGATCTGGTGCCGCTTTCCACAGAACAGGATTTTGTTGGCATGGTAGTAGATGTGGCAGCCGGAAATCCGCCAAAGATAAAAAAAGATGCAGAACATCATATCTCGGCAGTGCGTTTTATTATGGATCAGAAAGATCTGGAGAAGCTTTACTGGATTCGGAATAATCATCCGGAAGCTATCCGAGGGACAGTTCTGGAGGGAGATGTGGAGCACTGCCAGATCACAGACAGCGGAAGCAGGCCTGGATTTTATATTCTGCAGACAGAAACCATGGAGGAGATGAACCACATCCTTCACAGAGGACCGTTGGAGAATCCAATCCAGATATTTGAAACTCCGGTACAGAAGCTTCGTATCAGTGATGGGCAGAATAGTTTCTATATGAAAAGAGATGATCTTTTACCATTCTCATTTGGTGGAAACAAGGTACGTTTTGCCAGAAAATATGTGGAAAACATGCAGGCAGATGGTTATGACAGCATGGTGATCTACGGCAATTATCATTCCAATCTCTGTCGGATCCTGGCAAGTCTCTGTAACGAACTTTCCATGCCGTGCTACATGATCCACAATACTGAAGATATCAGGGAATCAAAAGAAAATGGAAACAGCCGGATTATTCGCAGGATGAACGTTCATGAGATCCCCTGCGGCAAAAAAGACATCGCAGATGCTGTGCGCCGCGCTATGGCAGAGCTCACTGAGAAAGGCTTTCGTCCATATTATATTTACGGAAACGAATTCGGCCAGGGCAATGAATGGCCGCCAATGAAGGCTTATGAGGAAGCATACGAGGAGATCCTTTCCTGGGAAAAAAACTCCGGCGTGAAGCTGGATTATATTTTTCTGGCATCCAGTACCAATGCAACACAATCCGGTCTGATGGCAGGTAAAATTAAGAACGGTTCGGACTGTAATATTGCAGGCATTTCCGTTTCACGTAATGAAAAACGCGGAAAAGAAGTGATCCGCAATAATCTTCTTGAATATGCAGAGAGATTTTCCATGGAGCTACCGGAAGGCTGGGAAAAAGAGATCTTTTTTACAGATGGATATATGGAAGGCGGATATGGAGCCTGGTCGGAACCGGTAGCAGAAACGATCCGCAAGGTATACGAGACAGATGGCGTGTATCTGGACATGACCTATACAGGAAAGGCGTTTCACGGTATGATGGAATACATCCGTGAGAAAAATATCCGGGGAAAAAATATCCTCTTCCTGCACACAGGTGGATTGCCGCTGTTTTTTGATTTTCTGGAGGATGAACGAGCATGAAAAAACTGATGATACTGGGGGCAAGCTATTCACAGCTTCCCCTTTATAAAATGGCGAAGAAGCTGGGGATAGCTACCGTAGCAGTGAGCACGCCCGGAGAATGGCCATGCTTTGACATTGCAGATGAATGTTCTTATACAGACATTTCTGATCCGGAGGCAGTTCTGAAGTCTGCCCGCGAACACAACATTGACGGAATCACAACCTGCTGTCTGGATGCAGGAATCCGTTCCATCGGATATGTGTGTGAATATATGGGGCTGAAAGGTCTGTCAGCACAGGCAGGTTTCTTATGCAGTGACAAATATTATATGAAGGAATCTTTTGTAAAAGGCGGTGTCCGCTGTGCGAAGCATATCTGTATCAATAACAGAGAAGAACTGGAAGCTGCACTTGACCAGCTGGAATTTCCGGTGATCCTGAAAGCTGTGGATCAGATGGGAAGCAGAGGGCTTTTCCGATGCGAGACCCGTGAGGAAGCTTATGCTCACTATCCGGATACCATGGCAGCTACAAGAAGAGACTATTGTCTGGTGGAAGAGTTCATTCAGGGACAGATGCTTGGCTGTGAGGCCATGATCTCCAATGGGAAATTTCTTTTCTGCCTTCCGAATAATATTGAAAATTATCAGAGCTATGTTCCGACTCCTATAGGCCATTCTGTTCCATATGAGAAAATGGACACTCTTGGCCGCGAAGTGGAGCATCAGCTGGAACTTGCTGTTCAGGCTCTTGGAATGGATAACTGTCCGGTAAACTGCGATATGATGGAGAAGGACGGGAAAATCTATGTCATTGAGATCACCGGACGAGCCGGAGGAAATTGTCTTCCGGAGGCTGTAAGCCTGTATTATGATACCGATTATTATGAAGCCATGGTGAGACTGGCACTGGATATGAACCCGGAGAGCCTTTTTGAAAAAACATCTCCATGCACAGCCAATTTGTCCCACATCCTGACTTCGGACAGATCCGGAATCCTGAAACAGATTCATAATGACAACGTGCGGACAGAGAATATCGTGGATCTTTCCTTTAATGTGGAGCCAGGAGAGGAAATCCGTAAGTACGAAAATGGACGGGACAGGATCGGTCAGGTAATACTGAAAGGCAGAAATCTGGACGACTGCCGGCGAAATCTGGCAGATGTTTTGTCGAAAATAAACATTGAATTTATATCATGATTGTGAGAGAATAACATGAGTAACCATGGAAATATAAAAAAAGGTCTTTTTCTGCTGTTGCACATAAGTCTTTTGTGCAGTTCACTGAGTGGTGTCTGTTCAAAAATGGCATCCAGATACACAGACAATATTTTTTCCCTGCAGTTTATCTTCTGGTTTGGGCTGGTGTTTGTGATCATGTTTGGATATGCGATCATCTGGCAGCAGATCCTGAAGAGGATGCCTCTGACAGTAGCTTATGCCAATAAGCCGGTAACACTGATCTGGGGGATTATCTGGGGGCAACTTATCTTTGATGAGAAGATTACCTGGAATATGCTTTTGGGAGCCTGTATTATTTTTGCAGGGATTTATTTTGTAACAAGCGGTGACAGAGAAGAAAACGGAGGGAAGCGCGTATGAGTAAACTGACTGGAGCCATATGTCTGCTTCTTGTTTCTGTGTTTATTTCTTCGGTATCTCAGATACTTCTGAAGAAAGCAGCAGACAGAACCTATGAGAATCATCTCAGGGAATACTTAAACCCGCTGGTCATTTTTTCTTACGGGATGTTTTTCTGTTCCGTGATCCTGACCATGCTGGCACTGAAAAAAGTTCCCCTTTCCATGCAGCCGATCCTGGAATCTACAGGATACATTTTTGTGGCTGTGATGGGGTATATTTTTCTGAAGGAAAGACTGAGCAAAAGAAAATTGGTAGGAATCGCACTGATCCTTGCGGGGATCATTGTGTTTTCACTGTAGAAAAAGAACTATACGGGCTGTCAGACAGAAGCGGCTGACAGTCTGTTGTGAGGAGAAAGAGAATGCTGGTATCAATTGTTATACCATGTTACAATTCCGAACATACCATTGGTGAGGTTGTAGAGCTTGCCATAGAGGAATTTGAGAAACTTGATAAATACGAATGCGAATTTGTGCTTGTAAACGATTATTCCAGGGATGGAACCTGGAAGGCTATCGAAGCACTTTCCGATAAACACCCAAATGTAAAGGGAATCAACCTTGCCAAAAATTTCGGACAGCACAATGCGATCATGGCGGCAATGTCCCAGGCAGAGGGTGAGCTGATCGTGGGAATGGATGATGATATGCAGAATCATCCGTCACAGATCCCGCAGTTCCTTGCGAAGATCGAAGAAGGATATGATATCGTATTCGGTGTATTTAAACAGCGAAAATTTTCCATGATGAAGAATATCACAGGAGCCATCAGCAGATATCTTCTGTGGCATCTTCTGGATCGCCCGAAGGATATCCAGATGAGCAGCTTCTGGTGCTGCCGCAAATATGTGCGGGATGAAGTTGTGAAATATGATGGCTACAATATTTTCCTGCAGGTACTGTTTTTCCGTACTACGCATAATATTGCAAATATTGAGGTGGAACATTTTGCGAGAGAGGTGGGAACTTCCAATTATAATTTCAGGAGAGGGCTGAAGCTCTTTATGTCCTGCCTGAATTTTACGGTGATCCCACTGAGAGCAGCGACTTTTTTTGGAACGATCTTTTCAGCAGCCGGTTTTATCGGAGCTATTGTTGTGCTGATCCGAAAGCTGCTGGATCCGACAATCGCCATCGGATGGTCTTCCCTGATGTGTGCCATGCTGGTGCTTTTTGGCATCTGCTTCCTGATGCTGGGAATCATTGGCGAATATATCGGAAAACTGATCCTGAATATCAATAAGACACCGCAGTATGTTGTGCGGGAAACAAGAAACATTCAAGCAAAAGATAATGAGGTAGCAGATGATTGATTTTAACAGACCCGCATTTGTGGGGAAGGAGCTTTCGTATATTGAAGATGCCATACACAGAGGAATGCTCTGCGGTGACGGCGAATATACCAAAAAGTGCTCCCGATGGATGGAAGAGCGTTTCCATGCGGGGCATGTGATGCTGACCACTTCCTGCACCCATGCACTTGAGATGGCTGCATATCTCACGGAGATCCAGCCGGGAGATGAGGTGATCATGCCGTCCTACACATTTGTATCCACTGCAGATGCTTTTGTGCTCCGGGGAGCGAAGATCGTGTTTGTGGATATCCGTCCGGATACCATGAATATCAATGAAAAACTGATCGAGCAGGCTGTCACAGAGAGGACCAGGGTGATCGTTCCGGTTCATTATGCAGGGGTTGCCTGTGAGATGGATACTATTATGGATATTGCGAGACGCCATAACCTAAAGGTTGTGGAGGATGCGGCCCAGGGCGTTGATGCTTATTATAAAGGCAAGGCACTTGGAACCATAGGAGATTTTGGCTGCTACAGCTTCCATGAGACGAAGAATTATACAATGGGAGAGGGCGGCGCAGTTCTTTTCAATGAGGATATTTACCAGGAGAAAGCGGAAATCCTCAGAGAAAAAGGCACAGACCGCAGCAAGTTTTTCCGCGGGCAGGTAGATAAATACCGCTGGATGGATTACGGCTCTTCTTATCTTCCGAGTGAGCTGAATGCTGCATATCTTTATGCGCAGCTGGAGGAGCACCAGAAGATCAGCGACAAGAGAATGGAGATTTATAATTTTTATAACCGGAACCTGAAGTTCCTTGCTGATGAGGGGAAGATCCAGCAGCCTTATGTTCCGGAAGAATGTACCCATAATGCGCATATGTACTATATAAAAGTGCATGATATGGATGTAAGGACAAGACTTATCAAATATCTCCGTCAGAAAGATATCAGCTGCGTATTTCATTATGTACCTCTTCATTCCGCACCGGCCGGACAGAAGTTCGGAAGATTTTCCGGTGAGGATGTTTATACCACAAAAGAAAGCGAGCGGCTGATGCGTCTTCCAATGTACTACAATCTGGATATGGAGGATGCAAAGAGAGTTGTGGATGCGATTGCTTCCTTCGATGGATTTTGATCGAATATTTTACTGAATCATGAATATCCGGTTGATGGCATAAAAGAGAAGGGAAGAAATTATGAGAAAAGTTAAAAAACTGTTTACGCTTCTGACTGCTTTGTATATGTCCCTGATGCTGCCGGTGCAGGTAATGGCGGCAGTTGACCTTAATACCAAATATGAGGTGGATACCAATAAGATCCAGGGATGGCCCCAGGCAGCAGATATTGCAAGTGATACGGGAATCCTTATGGATGCAGATACAGGAGCTGTGCTTTTTGACAAAGGCGGGGATCAGCAGCGTTATCCTGCCAGTATCACCAAGATCATGACACTTCTTGTTGCTGTGGAAAATTCCTCTATGGATGAGCAGGTGACATTTACAGAGACAGGTGTGCGTAATGTAACTGCAGATTCCAGCAACATCAATTCAAAAATAGGCGAGGTCATGACCATGCAGGATTGTCTGCATGCCCTGATCATCCAGTCCGCCAATGATGCAGCTGCCCAGATCGCAGAGCACGTAGGTGGAACTGAGCAGAATTTTATTGATATGATGAACCAGCGTGCAGCCCAGATCGGATGCACGAATACACATTTTACCAATTCCAGCGGACTTCCGGACGAAAACCATTATTCTTCTGCTAAAGATATGGCATTGATCTTCCGGGAGGGACTGAAGAATGAAGCTTTCCGAAGCGTGATCGGCGACGCGGATTATACCATCAAGCCTACCAACATGACCAGTGATAAGCGTGTTTTTCACACACATCATCCGATGTTTGCTCCAGAGAGTGATATCTATTATCAGGGCTGTATCGGTGGAAAAACAGGCTTTACCAATCTTGCTGCCCATACTCTGGTAACAGCTGTGGAACAGAATGGCACAACGTATATTGCTGTGGTCATGCACGGAGTTGAGCTTTCCACCTGCTGTCTGGATTCCAAGGCATTATTTGATTACGGATTCCGGAATTTTACGAAAACTGCAGTAGATGGCGGAAGTGTGATCCTTCCGAATGGAATGGATGTGAATACACTGACAACGAAATCTGAGAATAATAATGGAAAAGTCGATACTGTCTATTATGTGGGGGATCATCAGGTGGGAAATTCCACTGTGGATGAGCCGGCAGCTACGCCAACACCGGAAGCAGCTGTTTCGGAAACCGCAGGACAGACAGCAGCTTCTGGAACAACCGGTAATACTTCAGACGAGTCTGCCGGGACTGACAATACCGGTGATTCCGGCACTTCATCCGGTGAAGTGAGCAGGAACAGCAAAAACACTCAGGACACCCGGAGCACAACTGCAGGGGAAGAAGGCGAAACAAAAGGAATACCGGCTCTCCGCAAGATCCTTCTTATGGCTATGGCGGTAATGGTTCTCATACTGATCGCACTTCTTGCTGCTCTTGGAAGAAAAGAAAGAAAACACAGAAGATAGGAAAGTTAAATAAATTAGAAAAAGGAGAATAAAAAAATGGGAAAAATCAAAGTTACACAGTGCGGAGATATTGAAGGACTGAAAGTTGTAGAGCCAACAGTATTTGGTGATGCCAGAGGATATTTTATGGAGACCTACAATTACAACGATTTCAGAGAAGCTGGAATTGACGTGGAGTTTGTTCAGGATAACCAGTCCAGTTCCCACAAAGGAGTTCTCCGCGGACTTCATTTCCAGATCAACTTCCCGCAGGACAAACTTGTACGTGTTGTAAACGGTGAAGTATTTGACGTAGCTGTTGACCTTCGTGAAGGTTCCAAAACATACGGACAGTGGTTCGGTGTTGTACTTTCCGCTGAGAACAAGAAGCAGTTCTTTATCCCGAAGGGATTTGCGCATGGTTTCCTTGTACTTTCCGAGCATGCGGAGTTCGTTTACAAATGCTCTGACTTCTATCATCCAAATGATGAGGGCGGACTTATCTGGAATGACCCTGATATCGGAGTTGAGTGGCCGATCCCGGAGGGAATGGAATTAAGCTTCTCTGACAAGGATACAAAATGGGGAAGCTTTAAAGAGTACCGTAAATAATTAGGAGAGCATGAGATTTGAAAACGATTTTTTCTTTACCAACGGACATTTATAAAAACAGAAGACTGATATTCAAGCTGGCAAAAAATGATTTCAAGACAAGATATGCAGGCTCCTACCTGGGAATCGTGTGGGCTTTTATCCAGCCTGTGATCACGATCCTGGTATACTGGTTTGTATTCTCTGTGGGATTTCGTTCCGGTACAGGAGATCTTGGAGTACCGTTTGTTCTGTATCTGGTAGCAGGTATTGTGCCATGGTTCTTTTTTCAGGATGCCCTGATCGGAGGAACCAACTCTATGCTGGAATATAATTATCTGGTCAAAAAGGTAGTATTCAATATCAGTGTGCTGCCTGTTGTCAAGATTATTTCCGCATTGTTTGTACATTGTTTCTTTGTGCTGTTTACCATTATCCTGTATGCGGCATATGGAAAATTCCCGGATGTGTATTATTTTCAGCTGATCTACTACAGCATCTGCGTGTTTATCCTTGTTCTGGGATTAAGCTATGCAACCAGTGCGATCGTGATCTTTTTCCGTGATCTGACTCAGATCATCAACATTGCACTTCAGGTTGGAATCTGGCTTACACCGATCATGTGGATCGCCGAGACTTCACTTCAGGGACATGAGACACTTCAGAAAATCCTGAAGCTGAATCCGTTATATTATGTGGTCTCAGGATACAGAGATACCTTCCTTATGAAGTCCTGGTTCTTTGAGCATGCAGGATGGACGGTCTATTTCTGGGTATTTACGATCCTGTGCTTCCTGTTTGGCAGCTGGGTATTTAAACGTCTGCGCATTCATTTTGCAGATGTACTGTAGAGAATGTGGAGGAAAGAAAGAACGTGGATAATAAAAATGTAATACAGGTGAGCCATCTCACCAAGATGTATAAGCTTTATGACAAGCCCTCTGACCGCTTGAAAGAGGCACTTGGGCTTACTAAGAAGAAGCTCTATCGTGAGCATTACGCACTTCATGATGTGAATTTCGACATTCAGGAAGGCGAGTGTGTGGGAATTATCGGAACCAATGGTTCCGGTAAATCCACCATCTTAAAGATCATTACCGGCGTGCTGACTCCGACAGAAGGAGAGGTAAAGGTTAATGGCCGTATCTCCGCACTTCTGGAGCTGGGCGCAGGATTTAATATGGAATATTCCGGTCTTGAAAATGTATATCTTAACGGAACCATGATCGGATTTTCTAAGGAAGAGATTGATGCCAGACTTGATGATATCCTGGATTTTGCAGATATTGGAGATTTTATACACCAGCCTGTAAAAACATATTCCAGCGGTATGTTCGTGCGTCTGGCTTTTGCTGTTGCTATCAATATTGACCCGGAGATCCTTGTTGTTGACGAGGCACTGTCAGTAGGTGATGTATTTTTTCAGGCAAAATGCTATCATAAATTCGAAGAGTTCAAGAAACAGGGAAAGACCATACTGTTCGTAAGTCATGACCTGAGTAGTGTGTCAAAATACTGCGACAGGGTTATTCTTCTGAATAAAGGTGTGAAGATGGATGAAGGCTCTCCGAAGCAGATGGTAGATCTTTACAAGCAGCTTCTGGTAGGGCAGGATCCTGTAAAGCAGCAGGAAGAATCAGGAACTCCTTCAAAAGAGGAGAAGGGCGAAGGCAATTTTCAGGCCAACCCGAACATGCTGGAGTACGGAAACCGTATGGCTGAGATCATTGATTTCGAGGTGGTGGATGATAAGGGAGTCCGCTCCAATACCATTGAGAAAGGCAGCAGTTTCCGGATCTGCATGAAAGTCCGTTTCAACGAGGATATCCAGGAGCCCATTATGGCTTATACCTTTAAGAATATAAAAGGGACGGAGATCACAGGAACCAACACCATGTTTGAGAAAGTACAGGTAGAGAAATCAGGAAAAGGTGATGTGTGTACAGCTACTTTTACCCAGGAGATGAACCTCCAGGGCGGGGAGTATCTGCTTTCTTTCGGATGTACCGGCTATAAAGACGGTGATTTTACTGTGTTCCACAGACTCTATGATGCCTGCAACATCACAGTAGTTTCCGCGAAGAATACAGTGGGCTTTTATGATATGAATTCCAAAGTAGAAATACAGTGTGAGGATTAAGTATGGGAGAAAAAATCGGAAAGGTATTCCTGGATACCACGTATTATCCGGGTAAAGACTTATATAGTGACGGTGCTATTGAGGATGAGATGTTATCCATTGCCAGAGATTACGCACCGGAAGAATTTAACCGTGTGATCGCAGAAAAGGAGAGCTGGCCGATCCTGTATCATTTTTCCCATATCAGGGAGAATA
Organism: Blautia schinkii; assembly: GCF_013304825.1. Taxonomy (GTDB): domain Bacteria; phylum Bacillota; class Clostridia; order Lachnospirales; family Lachnospiraceae; genus Blautia_A; species Blautia_A schinkii_B. The sequence continues at coordinate 46,140 of NZ_JAAWUO010000017.1, forward strand.
TCTTAAGCTGGGTTCCTTTTAAGGGAGACGAGAAAGTTCTGGAAGTGGGTGCAGGATGCGGTGCTGTCACAGGTGCGCTGTGCCGTAATGCAGGAGAGGTGACAAGTATTGATCTTTCCATGAAGCGCAGCCGTATCAATGCCTACCGCCACAGAAACCAGGAGAATCTTAAGATCCTGGTGGGAAATTTCCAGGAGATCGAGAAAAATCTCACAGAGAAATACGATTATATTACCCTGATCGGAGTGTTCGAGTACGGGGAGGCTTATATTCAGAGCGAAGATCCATATGTGGATTTTCTGAAGATCATTTCCAGACATCTGAAACCGGACGGAAGGATCATTCTTGCTATTGAGAACCGTCTGGGCCTGAAATACTGGGCCGGATGCACAGAGGATCATTTCGGAACTCTCTTCGAGGGGCTGGAAGGCTATCCAAGGACAAATGGTGTCAAGACTTTTACAAGAAAAGAATTTCGTCAGATCCTGAAACAGGCCGGGAACCTGAAGGCATCCTGGTACTATCCGTTTCCGGATTACAAGTTCCCGATGACTGTATATTCTGAGAAATATCTTCCGAAAAAAGGCGAGCTGAACCGGACAGAATATAATTTTGACCGCTTCCGGCTGCAGCTTTTCCAGGAATCACCGGTATATGATACACTTCTTGATAATGATCTGTATCAGGAATTTGCCAATTCTTTCCTGCTTATGATCGGTAAGGAACAGCCTGAGATGGAAACCATCTATGCCAAGTTTTCCAATGAGAGGGACAGGAAATTTGACATCCGCACAGAGATCGATCACACAGGAAACGGCAGCCGTGTCGTAAAGAAAGTTCCGGAAACAAAAGAGGCAGAAAGCCATGTAAATGGTCTGGAGAAAATCTGCGAAGAGCTTGGCAGACTTTATGCAGCTGCAGGAATCCGGGTAAATCGCTGCAAGGCACAGCCTGAAGCCGCAGAATTTGAATATCTTACAGGCATGACTCTGGAAGAAAGGCTGGATACTCTTCTGGAAGAAGGAAAAAACGACCAGGCAGAAGAACTGCTTTTTTCCTATATAAATAAAGTGAAACAGATTCATGAGAAGGAAGATTTTCAGAAAACAGAGGGATTCGTGAAAGTATTCGGCGATGCAGAGCTGCCGGAGAACCTGAAAGCTGCACCACTTTCCAACATTGATTTTGTTCCTGCAAATGTAATACTCGAAGGCGAAAAAGCTACTGTCATCGATTACGAGTGGACATTCTTTTTCCCGGTACCGTCCAATTTCCTTGTGTACCGCATGATCCACTATTATCTGGAAAGTGATGGAAAACGTGAAAATCTGAAGAGCCGAGGCTTCTATGAAAAAGCCTGCCTCACAGAGAAAGAATGCCAAGCTTATGCTGAGATGGAGAAGAATTTCCAGAAATACATGCTTGGCAGCCACAATGCCATGCTGAACCTCTATGAAAGGATTTCACCGGGCAAGGCGGATGCTGTGCAGTTTTATGAGGTGAAGAAACTGGAAGCTTCTCAGAGTTTGCAGGTATTTTGGGATGCAGGCAGAGACTTCAATGAAGCAGATTCCGGAAAATATCCGATAAAGAACAAAAAGGTCTATGCCAAAGTAATGCTTCCTGCTCACACCAGAAAGCTGAGACTTGATCCGGGTGAACTGAGAAGCGGCCTGCATATCCGCAGGATGAGCTGGTCAGACGGAACACCTGTGAAGTTTTTTACAGAAGGATGCAGCCTGGGTGGAGATACTTACTATTTCGGAGGTGAGGATCCTCAGATCATCATTGAGGAAATTCCGGAAAATGCAGAATTTATAGAGATCGATCTGGAATTTACAGATGAGAAAAAAGCAGGGCAGAAATTCTGGCAGAAATATCAGAACAAAGAGCGGAAGCTCCGTCAGATCTGCGCTGAGATTGATGGAAATGAAAAAATGCTTGAGGTTATGAAACACAGCCGTTTATGGCGTGCATACCGTAAATTCAAAAAAATATGACAGAGTGCTGCTGTTCACAAGAGGGATATGACTATGGCAAAAATACTTTGGAATGTTGATGAAAAAAAATACAATGACAGGAATGCTCATACGCTGATCCTGACCGGATGGGCTACAGAGCAGGGAAATCCCGCGCTTACTTTTTTCCTGCAGGGAGATGGAGAGGAGATTTCCATTTCGCAGCCGGTAAGGTTTGACAGAGCTGATGTTGCCAGAAGTCTGTCCGAACTTGGAGAAGTCTGGGATGCAGGATTCACCCTGAAGATTCCGGAGATCCTGACTCTGGCAGAGAAATATACAAGGCTGGAAGTATTTCTTTCTGATGGAAGTGAGAAAGAAGTGATCTTTTCCTCCACAGGGAAAGAACTGAAAGCTTTCTGCATGGACTGCATGATGGAATATCGTATTGATAAAGAGCAGATCCTGGGAAAAAATACACTTCTTGTAGAAGGATGGGTACTGGATCAGCAGGGATCCGATGAGATTTTTGTGGAAGACCGCGCAGGGAAACCGGTGAAATGCACCATAAACCGGGGAAGACGTCCGGATGTGGAAGAAGAGCGTGGAATTACAGCTTCCGGAAGCCGTGAGATCGGTTTTTCCATTCAGGTGGACCTGGAAGAAACCGGAAACAAGGAGCTCCTGGTCTGCTTTAAAGGACCGAAGACGCAGAAGAAATATCTGGTGGATGTCTGGAAACTGAAAAAAGAAAAATCCGTTTTTTACCAGAGGATGAACCTGTTTTCCATAGAGAATAAGGATGCAAACAGAGCCTATATTAAAGAAAAAGGCCTGAAAGAATTCCTGCGTTATGTGGCAACCCATCAGCCGGACAGTGTTTCCGTAGATTATGAGGAATGGCTGAAATCTCATGCAGCCGGCAGAAAAGAGCTTCTGAGACAGAAGAAGACTGTATTTAAAGAAAAACCTCTGATCAGTATTGTGATTCCTCTTTATAACACGCCCAAGGAATATCTGAAAGAGCTGATCGATTCTGTGAGAGCCCAGACTTACACAAACTGGCAGCTGTGTCTTGCAGACGGCAGTGAGGGTTCGGAAACACGAGCTTTTCTCAATAAAAAATACAGAAAAGAAAACCGCATTACTTATAAAAAGCTGAAAGAGAACAAGGGAATCTCAGAGAATACCAATGCAGCCATGAAGCTGGCAGCAGGAGAGTATATCCTGCTCTGTGATCATGATGATGTTCTTACACCGGACGCGCTGTTCCACATTGCGAAGGCCATTACAGAACAGAAGGCAGATGTGATCTACACAGACGAAGATAAAGTCAGCATGGATGGCAAACATTATTTTGAGCCGAATTTCAAGCCGGACTATAATTTGTTCCGTCTTCGCGAGAATAATTATATCTGTCATATTTTTACATTTAAGAGAAGTCTTCTGGAACAGACCGGTACGTTCCGGCCGGAGTATGATGGAGCACAGGATTTTGACCTGATCTTACGGTGCTGTGAGCAGGCAGAACGGATCGTTCATATCCCGCGAGTTCTGTACCACTGGAGAAGCCATATGAATTCCACGGCAGCTAACCCGGAGAGCAAGCGGTATGCTTTTGAGGCAGGGAAGCGTGCAGTGGAGGATCATTACAGGAGACTGGGAATTAAGGCAGAGGTGGAGATGACAGACCGTCCGGGCTGGTACAGAAGCCATGTAGCCATTGACGGTGAGCCTATGATCTCCATTATCATTCCCAACAAGGATCATATCGATGATCTGGATCTCTGCATAACTTCCATTGAGGAGAAGTCTACCTGGAAGAATTATGAGATCCTTGTGGTTGAGAATAACAGCGAGCAGAAAGATACCTTCGTATATTATGAGGAACTGCAGAGAAGATACGACAATGTGAGAGTACTAACCTGGAAAAAAGAATTTAACTATTCTGCCATCAACAATTTTGCTGTAAGGGAATCCAGAGGTGAGTACCTTCTGTTCCTGAACAATGATGTGGAGATCATCACCCCGTCCTGGATGGAGGAGATGCTTCAAATCTGCCAGCAGAAGGGCGTGGGAATGGTTGGTGCAAAGCTGTACTATCCGGATGATACCATCCAGCATGCAGGTGTTGTGCTGGGACTTGGCGGAATTGCCGGACATATCATGTGCAAGGCTAACCGGGATGAGATCGGATATATGGGACGCTTGGTTTCCGTGCAGGAGATCAGTGCTGTAACAGCGGCCTGCATGATGATGAAAGCATCTGTATTTTGCGATGTAGGCGGTTTTGACGAGGAGCTTCGTGTGGCATTTAACGATATCGATCTGTGCATGCAGGTTCGTAGTATGGGAGAAAAGATCGTATTTACTCCTTATGCAGAGCTTTATCATTATGAATCCAAGTCAAGAGGACTGGAGGATACACCGGAGAAACAGCTGCGTTTCGGAAAAGAAGTGAAATGCTTTAAGCGCAAATGGGGAAGAGACCTGCTGAAAGGCGATCCGTATTACAGTCCGAATCTGTCCCTGAAAGAAGGGGACTGTTCTCTGCGAAAAGAAGAAAGAAATGGGGAGTATCATGCCTGAGGAAATATTTGAAGTAACAAGAGAAAGATTTCATCTGCTGGACAGAAATAAATATATTGTACAGGGAAGCTGGCCGAAAGAAGCGAAAGTGGAAGTCTGCCTGGACAGTCAGAAGCTCCCGGTGAAAGTGGAGAAGCTTGAGATCGTAAGTGCCATGGAGCGTTTTAAAGATCCGGATCTTATGCGCGGTGAGCAGATCACCATGACGATAGAGATGCCGGATCAGCTGGATGAGTACCGTAAGCTGGTGATCTATGCAGCATCTGAAGGGAAGCGAACCGTGTGGTTTTCCATCACAGCTGCAGAGCTTGAAAAAAAGCGGGACAAGCCACAGGTGTATTTTGAGGAAGAAAAAGTACAGCAGGGAATGGTGCGCTTAAGAGGCTGGGCTATCGCAAAAAGTCCTGTGACCATCCGCATTTATGACGAGAATAAAGAACAGCTGGCAGCAGACATCCAGAGAACAGACCGTGTGGATGTAGATCAGCTTTACGATGAGATCGAGCATCCGGAGAAAACAGGATTTTTCACGGAGGTGACAGGTGTTTCCGGTAAATGTCTCTATGTGGTATTCTACGCAGGAGACAGAAAAACAGTAAAAGTTGTTCCACTTCGAAAACTCGATATTCTTGCAAAAAAAGCTGATAAGTATGTAAAAAAAGGAATCCGTTACTGGAAATCCCAGGGAGGTGCAGCTCTTGCCGGAAAAGTGGTATCCAAGATCCGCACAGTTTCCACAAGAGAGATCCCATATCAGAAGTGGATCACCCGCCATCTTCCGGGCAAGGCAGAACTGGAGAAGCAGAGAAGAACAAAATTCAGCTACAGCCCGAAGATATCCATTGTTGTACCGCTGTACAAAACACCGGAGAAATATCTGCGCAGGCTGGTGGAGTCCATTCAGCAGCAGACATATACCAACTGGGAGCTGTGTCTTTCTGACGGAAGCGGGGATAATTCTCCGATCGCAGGAATCCTGAAAGAAATTTCTGCCAAAGATAAACGGATCAAAGTGATCTCCCACGACTGTGCACTGCAGATCTCCGAGAATACAAATAGTGCCATAGAAGCAGCGACCGGGGATTTTATTGCATTTGCAGACCATGACGATGAGCTGACACCTCATGCACTGTTTGAATGTGTGAAGGCTCTCAACGAGAAGCCGGAGACACTGGTGATCTATTCTGACGAAGATAAAATGTCCATGGACGGACACAAATTCTTCCAGCCGCATTTTAAACCGGATTACAATCCGGATCTTCTTTGCACAGTAAACTATATCTGCCATCTTTTTGTGGTATCCCGCAAGGTAGTTGATAAAGTTGGAATGCTGCGCAAAGAGTTCGACGGAGCCCAGGATTATGATTTTGTTTTTCGCTGTGTGGAAGCTGTGAAGGATGAAGAAATCTATCATGTGCCCAAGATTTTGTACCACTGGAGATGCCACGAGGATTCCACAGCTGAGAATCCGGAGAGCAAGACCTATGCTTTTGACGCAGGACGAAGAGCTGTGCAGGAGCATTACAACAGAATCGGCGTGAATGCAGAGGTTCTGGACGGAGAGTTCCTTGGCCTTTACAGAACGAAATTTGTGCGGGACTATGATCCGCTGATTTCCATTATCATTCCCAACAAAGATCACATTGATGATCTGAAACGCTGTATGGATTCCATTGACCGGAAATCTGCTTACAAAAATTACGAGTATGTAATTGTGGAAAATAACAGTACAGATCCTGCCACCTTTGAATATTATAAGAAGCTCGAGAAGGAAAATGAAAGAGCCCATGTAGTTTACTGGGATGGAGTATTCAACTATTCTGCCATCAACAACTATGGAGCTTCTTTTGCAAAAGGAGAGTATCTCCTGCTCCTCAATAACGATACGGAGATTATCAATCCGGACTGTCTGGAAGAGCTTCTTGGGTACTGCATGCGCAGCGATGTAGGTGCAGTAGGAGCCAGACTGTATTATGAGGATGACACGATCCAGCATGCAGGTGTTGTGATCGGCTTTGGCGGAATTGCAGGGCATTGCTTTGTGATGCAGCCAAGAGGAACGACAGGATACTGCCACCGTATTATCTGTGCCCAGGATTACAGTGCTGTCACAGCAGCCTGCATGATGGTGAAGCGCAGTGCCTTTGAGAAGGTGGGTGGACTTTCTGAGGATCTTGCAGTTGCATTTAATGATATTGATTTCTGCATGAAGCTGAGAAAAGCAGGATACCTGATCGTGTACAATCCGTATGCAGAGCTTTATCACTATGAATCCAAATCAAGAGGTCTGGAGGATACACCGGAGAAGGTGGCACGTTTCAACCGTGAGATCTCCATCTTTGAGAAAAAATGGCCGGATATCCTGAAAAACGGTGATCCCTATTACAACCCGAATCTGACACTGAAAAGCCAGGACTTTTCTCTGAAGCGGATCTAGGAGGACAGGGCTCATGAAAAAATATATAACAAAAGAATCAAAGACAAGGCTGCTGCTTCTGGCAGCTTTGTTTTTCAGTTGCCTGTTTATTTTCCGTCAGTATCTGTTTGGTGATTCAGTGCTGGTTTTTGACGATGTTGGAGGGGATACCTGGCAGCAGTACACAATGTACTATGCTGATATCGTGAACCATCTCCGTGACGGGAATTTTTCATTCTGGGATTTTACCAATGGAATCGGAACGAATCTTTTTACCATGCTGCAGGCGGATCTGTCTCTGATCCTGATCTGTCTGATAGGAGTAGTTTTAGGACCTGCACATATGCTGTATTATCTGGTTGTTCTGCAGATATTGAAGATCATGGCTGCAGGCTGGATTTTCTACTGGTTCCTCTCAGAGTTTAAGTACAGCAGACAGTCCAGATTTTTGGCCTCTTTTGTCTATGGACTGAACGGATATCTCCTTGTGTGGGGGCAGCATTACCAGTTCGGTATGGTGGTGGTCTATCTGCCCTTGATCCTTCTTTTTGAGGAGAAATTTATCCGCAGGGAAAAAGGATGTGCACTTTTTCCGGTGACAGTGTTCTTAAGCGGGATATACAGTGTCTATCTTTCCTATATGACGCTGATCGGTGCCGGCTTCTACCTGATCTTCCGGCTTGTGATGGCTGCAGAAGATTTTAAGACAGGATTACGCAGGTTTTTCAGCGGCTGTGCCCAGATGGTTCTGGGAATCGGAATGAGTCTTGGAGTATTTCTTCCAATGGCTGCGAATATTATGAATTCGTCCAGAGTTGCACCGGCCAGAGGCGGGCTTTGGGAATTTCTGAAGAAATGTTTTTATCCGTATAAAAAAATATCCTATTATGAGTCACTTCTAATCCGGCCGTTTTCAACGAATTTGCAGAACCTGCAGACTATGGGAAATTCCAGGTATACAGGATATAAGAATTATTATGAGGCACCGGTGCTGTTCTGTTCTACGCTTGCGGTGATCTTTCTTATTCAGTTTCTGCTCCTGTTCTGGAGAAGTGATGCGAAGAGACGGGTAAAAGCTGCAGTTTATACAGCGGCAGTCCTGATTCTGGCCTGCCTGATCTTTCCAGGTGGAGGAATCGTGTTCAATGCGTTTACAACACCGGCCACCAACCGCTATACATACATTCTGATCGCAGTTTTTCTTATGGTATTTGCGTGGATGTGGGATTATCTTAAAGCTGAGGGAAAGATCAGTATTGTCGGACTTGTGATCACGGAGGTGTTGATGATCCGTGCGTACATGGCGGGATATGAGGACAGTATTTTCAGGGAATACAGGATAAATGCAGTGCTTCTTGCAGTGACCGGAAGTGTGATGGTACTCTGCGTTCTGACTCTGGGATTCTGCCGGAAACAGTCTGTACGCAGAGCGATAACCGGATGTCTGATCCTGATGCTGGGAATAAATGTGATCTCAGAAGGCGGGATCACCTACACAGACAGGATCTGCCTGAAAAAAACAGATACACCGGAAGAACAGATGGATGCCCAGACTGTGGCATTTAATGAGCGGCAGCAGGCTGAGGATGAGGAAACGGCAGCTGGGGCCATGTTTGCCAGGCCTCAGGCTTATTACAGAGAGCTTTACAGTCAGGATGTGCAGGATACGCTGGCTTATTTAAAAGAGACAGATCCGGAATTCTACAGAGTTGAGAAGGATTATTCGGCAGGAACGATTTCCATGGACTCCCTTGCGCAGAATTACAGAGGAATCAGTACCTATAACTCTGTTATGAACGGAAATATAAAAGAATTTGTAAAGACCTGTTATCCGGAATTCTGTTATCTGGACAGGAACCGTTACACATTCTGGCAGATGGCAGATGACAATGTGTTCGGAGCTTTTATGGGAGTTCGTTACCTTATGTCAAAGAATCCGGAACTGGACAGCAGTAAATATGAGCTGATCAGCCGGTTTGGGAAAATTTGTCTCTACCGTAATAAAGAGGAAGGCAGTGTTGCCAGATTTTATGAGAATACGATCTCAGAAGAAAGCCTGAAGAAGCTTTGCCAGAAGGATGTAAGAGAGAAAAACAGGGAGACTCTTCTTGAGAATGCCATAGCTGTGGAAGGTGGAAAAGAGATAGGGGATATCAGTGAGCTTGATGCTGTATCAGAAGCGCAGGAGAATTCAGAGGTAACACTGAATGCGCCGGAAAAAGATTCTCACGTGACAGGAACCGTGGATGCAAAGGCCGATGGATATGTAATGTGCATGATTCCTTACGAAAAGGGCTGGACTGTAACTGTTGACGGTGAGGAGACTGAAATCCTTAAAGGTGATATCGGATTCCTTGCATTTAAAGTTGCAGAAGGGGAGCATCAGATCGAGCTTACCTACCAGGTTCCGGGACTGAGATCCGGAATGATAGCAGGCGGCGTGTGCTGGATTGTGTATCTTGGGCTTGTGGCTTTTACAGGATACGGGAGAAAGAGAAAAACTGCTGTCAGATAGGATGCAGAAGAAGGGCTGAAGATTTTTAAAATATAAAAAGGGGGATGTAAAAAACTCGATTGAGTTTTTCGCATCCCCTTTTTATATTTTGTAGAGTGGCCGCCAATTCAATCAGGATTTAATAACCTTGATCATTTTCAGGAGAAGAAGTACAAGGAGAAGAACGCCGACTCCGCCGATGATAAAATAAGGAACCGGGGAAGCGTTCTGAGAAACTCTGGCTGCTTCCATATTCGTATCGTTCTCCTGGCTATCTGCCGTTGCGGAATCTTCAACAGTGTTTTCGATGACTGCAGTTCCAACCTGTGTGCCGCCAAAAGAATAGGTACGGCTGATCTGTCCGTCTGATTCTGTATCTTCTGTGGTGAGATCATCAGATGTTGCACCGGAAGGAATCATCACCTGTCCGCCGGAAAGAATATGAAAATCTTCCTGGCCCAGATCCAGAAGCTGGAAGTTGCCAAAACCATAATCCATAAGCGTGGTGGCTTCGTTGGCAGTCTGTCCGGTGGCTCCGTTCATAACAACACAGATAAGAGTTGTGCTGTTTCGCTCTGCTGCTGTGACAAGAACGCTTCCGGAAGCTGTTGTTGTACTCTCACGGCCGCCGATACATCCGCTGTAATAAGCAGATGCAGTCTGGTTGGTCAGGGAAAAACTGCTGGTAAGGTTGCGGGCTCCTCCGGAAACATTGGTAGCAGGTATTGTATAAGAGGTCGCACTTGCGATATCACGGAAACCGTCAGTATTAATAGCTGCCTGCATGATCAGTGCAAGATCATGAGCAGTAGTATGCTGGTTATCATCCGGAAGACCGGTCGGATTGGTAAATACCGTGTTGGTACAGCCCAGTTCCTGTGCACGGGAGTTCATCTTCTCCACAAATGCTTCTACAGATCCTCCGATCTGTTCTGCGATCTGAAGTGCGATATCATTGGCAGAGGCCAGCATAATAGCATACAGGCACTGCTCCATGGTAAAAACTTCTCCAAGCTGTGAGGAGATATGTGCACCTCCGTCTGTAACACCGGAAACACCAGTTTCTGTCATTGTCACCTGGTCAGTAAGCTGACTGTTTTCAAGAGCCAGAAGACAGGTCATAATTTTCACTGCACCTGCAGGAGAAAGTGACTGATCCATATCTTTTGCGTAGAGGATGGTATTGGTGGTATCTTCCATAACTACAGCGGCTGCGGATGTGATATCCGGGCCCTGAGGCCACCCGCTTATGGAATTGGTTGTGATCGTGGATGCTGCGGCAGCAGTGACTGCTGTATCTTCGGCAGCATATACAGGTGTCTGGAATATCATGGAAGCAGAAATTCCAAATGCCAGAAGAGCTGCGGTTAATCTTGATTTTTTCATAATGTATGGTACTCCTGTTTAGGTATGATAAAGGTTGCTGTTCACTCTGTGACCAGCAATCATATTCTAAGCAAGTATAACACATTTTCTCTCTTTCTTGCAAAAAAAATGCTACAATGTTAAAATACATCTATCAAATTGAGTAATACGGAGAAAATATATGAGTAAAGATGATTCCACAGGAAAAATTCAATGGGACAGACTTGTAAAAAAGCTTTCACCCTATACAGTACAGAAAGGGCTGAGATATCTGAAGCATTACGGCCTGAAAGAGTTCTGGATCCGTCTTCATGAGAGATTCGAACCCGAGGAAGTTCCATACGGACCGTGGTATGAAGCATATCAGCCAACAGAGGAAGCCCTGGAAAAACAGCGCAGACATAAATTTAAGGACGGCCCGCTTATCAGCATTGTAGTGCCGGCGTATCTGACACCGGAGCGCTTTTTAAGACAGATGTTGGATTCACTTCTTGCACAGACCTATGAGAACTGGGAACTGTGTCTGGCCAACGGAAGCCCGGAAGATAAAGATATGGAAACTGTGCTGAGATCCTATGCAGAGATGGACAGCCGCATCAGGTATCAGGATCTGAAGGAGAATCTTGGCATTGCTGAGAATACCAACGCAGCTTTTGCTATGGCGAAGGGGGATTTCGTGGGACTTCTGGATCACGATGACCTGCTTGCACCAAATGCACTCTATGAGATCGTATCAGCCCTGGAGAAACATCCGGAAGCAGACATTGTGTACACAGATGAGGATAAGGTGACAACAGATCTTACCGAACATTTCCAGCCTCATCTGAAACCGGATTTCAACCTGGATCTTCTTAGATCCAACAATTATATCTGTCATTTTCTGGTGGTAAGACGAAATGTAGTTGAGAAGGCCGGTGGATTCCGCAGGGAATTTGACGGAGCCCAGGATTATGATTTTATCTTCCGCTGTGTGGAACAGGCAAGAGAAGTGATCCATGTGCCGGAAATCCTGTATCACTGGCGTACCCATAAATCTTCCACAGCAGATAACCCGGCAAGTAAGATGTATGCATTCGAAGCAGGAAGACGAGCCATTGAGGGTAATCTTGACAGAACAGGGACGAAGGGAACTGTGGAGCACACTCCGGATTTTGGATTTTACCGCGTGAAATATCCGGTGCAGGGCGAACCACTGGTGTCCATTATCATCCCGAACCGTGAGGAGAAAGAAACACTTAAGGAATGTGTGGAATCCATCTTTTCAAAAACTTCCTATAAGAATTACGAGATCATCATCGTGGAGAACAACAGCAGCTCCGATGAGATCTTCAATTACTACAGACAGCTTTCCAGAGATCCAAAGGTTCATCTGATCCGCTGGAAAAAAGAATTTAACTATTCAGCTATCAATAACTTCGGTGTCCGTAATGCAAAAGGTGATTATCTTCTTTTTTTGAATAATGACGTGAAGATCATTGATCCGGACTGGCTTACAGAAATGCTCGGCGTATGCCAGCGTAAGGAAGTGGGAGCAGTTGGTGCGAAGCTGATTTACCCGGACAATACCATCCAGCATGCAGGCTGTGTTGTTGGTATGGGCGGGATTGCCGGAAATATGTTTGTAAACATGCCGGCAGAGAGAACAGGATATCTTCATAAGGCATCGATCCTGCAGGATATGAGCTGTGTGACAGCTGCATGCATGATGATGAAGAAATCCGTTTTCCTGGAGGCAGGTGGTTTTACCGAGGAACTTGCAGTTGCATTTAATGACGTGGATCTCTGTCTGAAAGTGAGAAGCCACGGCCATCTGATCGTTTACGATCCATATGTGAAACTGTACCATTACGAGTCGAAATCAAGAGGTACGGAAGACAGCGATGAGAAAGTCCGTCGTTTTCAGACGGAGATCGAGTATATGCGCTGTCACTGGCTGGATATCCTCAGGAATGGAGATCCTTACTACAACAAAAATCTTTCCCTTACAAAATGGAATTATTCCCTGAAACCACTTCCGGGAATGGGAAAGAAGAAGGGATGAATCAATGCAGGAAGTTTCGGTAGTTATACCTAATTTTAATGGTATGGCATATCTGGACGGTGTTCTTTCCAGCCTGGAAAGACAGACGATCAGTAATTTTGAAGTAATACTGGTAGATAACGGATCTACAGACGGAAGCTGTGCTTTTGTGGCAGCGGAATATCCCTGGGTGCATATGATCCAGCTTCCGGAGAACTATGGTTTCAGCAGGGCAGTTAATGAAGGGATCCATGCAGCGAGATCTCCTTATGTACTGCTTCTGAACAACGATACAGAGGCGGAAACCGATTTCATTGAGGAGATGGTGGCGGCTCTTCGAAGACACAGGAAGGCTTTTTCCTGCCAGGCAAAAATGATCCAGCTTCATGACAGAGATAAGATGGATGATGCAGGCAATTATTACTGCGCACTTGGCTGGGCCTATGCCAGAGGAAAAGGTAAGGATATCAGCAATTATGATAAAGAACAGAAGATTTTTTCCACCTGTGCAGGTGCTGCAATATACAGAAAGAAGTATATTGACAGGATCGGCGATTTTGATGAGGAGCATTTTGCATATCTGGAAGATCTGGATATCGGATACCGGGCACGTATCCACGGATATGAGAACTGGTATGCACCAAAAGCAAAAGTTTATCATGTAGGAAGCGGAACAAGCGGTTCCAGATATAACCAGTTCAAGATACGCTATTCCTCCAGAAATAATATTTACCTGATATACAAGAACATGCCGTTCCTTCAGATCATACTGAATCTGCCGTTTTTCATTGTGGGATTCGGGGCAAAAATCCTGTTTTTTACTTCAAAGGGATTCGGCCGTGAGTACCTGGCAGGCATCAAGAACGGCTTTCAGATCAGCCGGAAAAACAAAAAAGTAAGGTTTTCCATGAGGAATCTGCCTCGCTATATCGGGCTCCAGTTTGAACTCTGGATCAACATTTTTAGGCGTTTTGCCGGTTAAAACACCATATTTTTACAGAATTTTTATATTTCACAGGGAAGATTTTGTTGCTTTTGGGTTTCATCTATTATAAGATAAAGGCAATGAACTTAAATGAGGTGGCGGAAATTGATTAAAGATAACCAGAAAAATTTCAGTCGTCTCCATATGCTGATCGATGTATTTGTGGTCGCGGCCTCCTATGCACTGGCATGGCTGATTCGTTTCCAGGGAATTTTTGAGCATTCCGCGGTACAGTCCAAAACTGTTCAGGAATATATGTTTATGCTGATATTCATTATTCCGGGCTATCTGCTTCTGTATCAGGCTTTTGACCTTTATACACCGATGCGGATGCAGGGGCGTCGTCTCGTGCTCGCCGGAATTGTGAAGGCGAATGCGTTAGGGCTCCTTATTATCATGTTTGCGCTTTATAATTTTAAAGAGCTGGATTATTCCCGTCTTACACTGGTTTCTTTCTGCTTTATCAACATTGTCCTTGAGTGGGGCGTGCGTATGTTTATTTTTTATATTCTGAGAGACATGCGAAAGAAAGGAATGAACCAGAAACAGGTGCTGCTGGTTGGATACAGCCGTGCTGCTGAGGAATATGTAGACAGGATCCTGCAGAATCCGCAATGGGGATACGTGATCAGGGGAATACTGGATGATAATGTACCGGCAGGTACGACCTACAAGGGAATCAAGGTGATCGGAAGGATTGCCAACCTTATGATTATCCTCCCGTCCAGTCGGCTGGATGAGATAGCTATTACCCTGGGATTAAGTGAGTATTATCGTCTGGAAGAGATCGTTAGCTTATGCGAAAAGTCAGGAGTGCATACGAAATTTATTCCGGATTATAATAATATTATTCCGACCAAACCATATACAGAAGACATTCTCGGGCTTCCGGTGATCAATATCCGGTATGTGCCCTTAAGCAACACGTTTAATGCAATGATCAAGAGGGCGATGGATATTGTAGGCGCGATCGTGGCTATTATCGTTTCGTCTCCGGTTATGCTGATCCTGTGCATTCTGATCAAGCTGACCTCACCGGGACCGCTGATCTACAAACAGGAACGTGTAGGGCTTCATAATCAGACTTTCAGGATGTACAAGTTCCGTTCTATGGAGATCCAGAAGGAATCTGAAGAGAAGAAAGCATGGACTGTCAAGAACGATCCAAGAGTTACAGGAATCGGCAAGCTGATGCGGCATACCAGTCTTGATGAGCTTCCGCAGCTTTTTAATATCCTGAAAGGCGAGATGAGCCTTGTAGGACCGAGACCGGAGAGACCGTTTTTTGTAGAGAAGTTTCGGGAGGAAATACCGCGATATATGGTCAAGCATCAGGTTCGTCCGGGACTTACCGGATGGGCACAGGTCAATGGTTACCGCGGAGATACTTCTATAAGAAAGAGGATAGAATGTGATCTTTATTACATTGAGAACTGGTCAGTAGGATTTGATATAAAGATCATGTTTCTTACCATATTCAAGGGCTTTATCAACAAGAATGCATACTAAAAAGGGGAAAAGAAAAAGATGTCAAAACCTCGGAAAAAGAGCAAAAAAGTTCTGTTCGTCCTGGAAATAATCGTACTGCTTCTGTTTATCGGAGGATTGTACGTATATGGACAGATCTCAGCCAAGCTGGATAAGATCGATATTAAGGAGACAGATCTTGCAGAGCAGGATATCGTAACCAATGATCAGGCACCGCAGATGACAGGATATACCACATATGCACTGTTCGGTCTGGATCACAGAAGCAAGAATGAGAAGCTGAACACAGAGAACAGTGATACCATCATCATTGCAAGCATCAATAATGACACGAAGGCTGTCAAGCTGGTGTCCGTTTACCGAGATACTCTTCTCAATGTAAAAGATGATACCTACTCCAAGGCCAACGCTGCATATGCACTGGGCGGACCTACACAGGCAGTTTCCATGCTGAATACCAACCTTGACCTGAATATCACAGATTATGTAGCCATTGATTTCGATGCACTTGTAACTGTGGTAGACTGTCTTGGAGGGCTGGATATCCCACTTTCCTATGCGGAGATCGTCCACATGAACAATTACTGTGTGGAAACTTCCGAGGAGACAGGCAAGAGCTATACACCTGTGGAACTTCCGGATCCGAAACCGGAAGATGAGGAAGCGACTGTGGGCACTTATCACCTGAATGGCGTACAGGCTACCTCCTACTGCCGTATACGTTATACTGCAAGTCTGGATATGGGACGTACTGAGAGACAGAGAAGAGTGATCCAGATGATCGTGGACAAGGCAAAGAAAGCAGGTCTTTCAACTATCTTTGATATTATGGATCAGGTATTCCCGATGGTCACAACTTCTGTTTCCAAGACTGAGATCCTGAAGATGATCCCGACAGTGATCGGCTACAGCATTGATGAGACTACCGGATTCCCGTTAGACTATAAATTTGCAACAGTTAAGGGAAGTGTTATCGTACCGGCCACTCTGGAATCTAATGTGTTGAAAGTGCATCAGTTCCTGTATGGAAATACTAATTATTCACCAACACAGGATGTTCTGAATAAGAGTGCACAGATCATAAATATTGCCGGCGGTGGTGATGCGGTACAGGATACTGCACCTGCGGTAACAGATATTCCAAATGATACTACAGATGATTCCTATTCCTGGCAGGGAGATACTTCTGTGGATTATTCATCCGGTACTGATACGGATTATAGTAATGATATCGATTATTCCGGCGGTACAGACTACAGCGGTGGTACAGATTACAGTGCCGATGATTCTGATGATGGATATGACACGGATTATTCCAACAATGGCGCAGATGAGGACTATTCCGGAGAAAATGATTATGCCGTTGATGAGGAGAGCCTCACAGACGGCGAATAAACTAAATAAATAATCAATAAGCAGAGAGGACCATCCAGCATCGGGTGGTCCTTTCTGGATAGGAGAAAAATATGAGTACAGTTAAAATCGATGTGATTATTCCGGCTTACCGTCCGGGAGAAGAATTCGAAAAGCTTCTGGAACGTCTCAGTGCACAGAAATATCCTATTAACAGGATCATTGTTATGAATACGGAGAAAAAGTTCTGGAAAAAACAGTGGGAGATCGATTATCCGCTGGTAGAGGTTCATCATCTTATGAAAGAGGAATTCGATCATGGAGCAACCAGGAGAAAGGCAGCAGAGCTTTCAGATGCAGAAATCCTTGTGTTTATGACTCAGGATGCACTTCCGGCTGACCGTGAACTGATCGGGAATCTGGTATCAGCCATTGTGGATCATGAGAATGCAGGTGCTGCTTATGCAAGACAGCTTCCAAAAGAGGACTGCCGCTTCCTGGAAAAATATACCCGTTCCTTTAATTATCCGGCTCAGTCCTGCATAAAAACAGAAAAAGACGTACAGACCAGGGGAATCAAAACTTATTTCTGTTCTAATGTATGTGCAGCTTATGACCACAGGATCTATGACGAATTGGGTGGCTTCCCGGAGAGAGCTATTTTTAACGAAGATATGATCTATGCGGGGTGGATGGTAAAAAAAGGCTATGCGGTTGTCTATGCAGCAGATGCAAAAGTATATCATTCCCACAACTATTCCTGCGCGCAGCAGTTCCACAGGAATTTTGATCTGGGCGTTTCCCAGGCAGAGCATCCGGAGGTTTTTGAAGGTGTTCCATCTGAGGGAGAAGGAATCCGTCTGGTAAAAAAAAGCATGGCTTATCTTGTACGTACAGGCCACATCTGGCTGATCCCGGGCCTGTTTTTTCAGAGTGCTTCCAAATACGCAGGATATTTTCTGGGAAAAAGATATCAGAAGCTTCCGGAGAAGCTGATTCTGTCCTGTACCATGAGTCCATATTACTGGAAAAAACACCGGTAATGGCAGAGATGTGGAGGATCACTGTTTTTTTAAGGATATATCACAGTTTGAACACAATTCCCTGTTAAACTGGGATTCATAAAGAAGATACGAGACGAAAAAACAAGAAAGGAGCACCAGAATCATGAGTGAAGAAAACAAATGGGGACAGGATCCACAGGATACGGGCCGAACTGTTCTGACAGAAGAGAATGCTCTGGATACCAATGGAAATGCAGATACCGGCAGTGCAGCAGAAACTGGCACTGATAATATAGATAACAAACCGCTGGCACATCCATATTCGGCAGGACGGAGGATACAGGAAAATCAGAGAAAAAGTACAGACAGTTCTGACACAGCCGTAAACAATGAGAATGGAATGGATACACCGAAATATGCACATTATCAGGTACATCAGCCCCAGGCGGGCAACTATGCAGGAGGAAGCATTCCACCGAAGAAACCACGGAAAACCAGGACATCCAATGGAAATGGAAATGGCGGCTTCGGCAGAAAAGCAGCCACAGCAGTTTCCCTTGCAGTGATTTTCGGACTGGTGGCAGGTGTTGTTTTCCAGGGTGTAAATATGGCAGCAGATAAGCTTGGCGTTAATAGTAACAGCAGCAGTACGCAGGTTGAAAAGACCCAGACACTTACAGAAACAGAGGACAGTACAGACAGCAGTTCTTCTGATTCTGCTGTAAAGAACATTGTGGCAGAGAGCGGAACAGTAGCAGGAGTTGCACAGGCGACTATGTCATCGATCGTAGCTATCACATCTGTCAGTGTTCAGGAAATCCCGAGCTTTTTCGGATATGGAACACGTCAGTATCAGAGTGCTGGAAGTGGTTCCGGAATCATTGTAGGTGAAAATGATGATGAGCTTCTGATTGCTACCAACAATCATGTCGTATCCGGTGCGACTACACTTACAGTATGTTTTGCGGGAAGCGATGTAGTTGGTGCGGAAGAAGAGACACAGGCTATGGCCAGCAGCAGTGACAGCAGTTTTTCAGGAAACACAGGCTCCGAAGGTGATGCAGATGTGGAGAATGCAGTTTCTGCCAAAATCAAAGGGACAGATGAAGAGAATGACCTTGCGGTGATCGCAGTTGAGAAATCCGATATCCCGGAAGAAACAATGAAGGAGATTAAGATCGCGCAGCTTGGAAGCTCTGATGATCTTGTAGTTGGTGAGCAGGTTGTTGCCATTGGTAATGCACTTGGCTATGGTCAATCTGTTACTTCAGGCTGGGTAAGTGCCCTGAACAGAGATATCAGCACAGAGGACAGCGAAGCAAGCGGGCTGATCCAGACAGATGCTGCCATTAATCCCGGCAACAGCGGTGGTGCGCTTCTGAACATGAAGGGTGAAGTGATCGGAATCAACGCTGCCAAGTATGCAGACAGCCAGGTAGAGGGAATGGGATATGCGATCCCGATCTCCAAGGCAGAGCCGATCCTGGAGGAACTGATGAACCGTGAGACACGTGATAAGGTGGAAGATTCCTCAAAAGTCGGCTACATGGGAATCAAGGCTGCGGATCTTACTACAGAAGCGATCCAGATGTACAATATGCCTGCAGGAGCTTTCCTTACAGAAGTAACAGAAGGTGGCGCAGCAGACAAGGCCGGAATCAAAAAAGGTGACATTATCGTGAAACTGGACGGTCAGAAAGTAAGTGGCAAGGATGATCTTGTTTCCAAGCTGCAGTATTATGAGTCTGGCGAGACTATCGAAGTGGTGATCGCAAGAGCAGACAGCGGAGAATACAAAGAGCAGACTGTAGAAGTTACTCTTGGAAGCAAGCCGGCTTCTGATAATTAAGGCTTGCGGATCAGTTAAAAATAATATAAAGGGAAATATCAGAGATGGGGAGCTGCAGAGTGATTATGTGGCTCTCCATTTTTTTATAAAAACTTAATCTGAACCCAAATCATGAATGCTTTTATATATAGAAATTATGTGTTATAATGTGCAGTATGATACTTGGGCTGGAGCATATAGAAGAGCGGAATATGAAGTACCGTCATGCTCTGTATCCCGCGCTACAAAACCAGAAAGGGAAACATTATGGCAGATCAGTTTGATAACAACAAAGACAATGACCAGGAGCAGAAATACGAGAAATTCTGCTTTTTATGCCGCAGGCCGGAGAGCCAGGCAGGGAAGATGATCGATCTTCCCAATAATATACATATCTGTGCAGACTGCATGCAGAAGAGTTTTGATACCATGAATACTCAGATGAGCAATGGAAATATGAATTACTCAGATCTTTTTAACATGCCGAATGTAAGCATGATCGACCTGAGCAGCCTTCAGAATCCGGGAAATCAGGCGAAGAAGATCAAGAAGAAATCGGAGACGCCGAAGCCGGTGATCGATCTTAAGGACATTCCGGCACCGCACAAGATCAAGGCCACACTGGATGAATATGTGATCGGTCAGGAATATGCCAAGAAGGTAATGTCTGTAGCTGTATATAATCATTATAAGAGAGTAGCAACAGATACCATGGACGATATTGAGATCGAGAAATCCAATATGCTTATGATCGGACCGACTGGCTGCGGTAAGACATATCTGGTGAAGATGCTTGCGAAACTTCTCCAGGTACCGCTTGCTATTGCAGATGCTACATCCCTGACAGAGGCAGGATATATCGGTGATGATATTGAGAGTGTTGTTTCCAAGCTTCTTGCTGCAGCAGACAATGATGTGGAGAAAGCAGAGCATGGGATCATCTTCATCGATGAGATCGACAAGATCGCCAAGAAGAAGAACACCAACCAGAGAGATGTAAGTGGAGAGGCTGTTCAGCAGGGACTTCTGAAACTTCTGGAGGGAAGCGAAGTTGAGGTTCCGGTAGGTGCAACCAGCAAGAATGCTATGGTACCTATGGTGACAGTCAATACAAGAAATATTCTGTTTATCTGCGGAGGAGCGTTCCCGGATCTTGAGAATATCATCAAGGAGAGACTGAACAAGCAGGCATCTATCGGATTTTATGCTGATCTGAAGGATAAATACGATAATGATCCTCATGTGCTGGAGAAGGTAACAGTAGATGATCTCCGCGCTTTCGGAATGATCCCGGAGTTTATCGGCCGACTTCCGATTATCTTTACACTGAACGGACTTACTGAGGATATGCTTGTAAAAATTCTCAAAGAGCCTAAGAATGCGATCCTGAAACAGTATCAGAAACTTCTGGCACTTGACGAGGTGAAACTGGAATTCGAGGATGGTGCACTGCATGCCATTGCACGTAAGGCAATGGAGCGTCATACAGGAGCCAGAGCACTCCGGGCTATCCTTGAGGAGTATATGCTGGATATCATGTATGAGATCCCGAAGGATGTCAATATCGGTGAGGTTGTGATCACAGAAGGATATATCCAGGGGAACGGCGGTCCTAAGATCCTGATGAGAGGCCAGGAAGTTCCGGCACTGGAAGGATAAGAGAATTTTTGTTTCTGTTATAAAGCATATAGAAAAGGAGCGTGGCAATTATGGCAAAAAGTTTCTGGGATGATTTGGGAAATACACTGACACGTAAGGCGAAAGGATTCAGCACAAAGGCTGAGAATCTTTATGAGATCCAGAAGATTCGCAACAAGCTTTCTGCACAGGAGCGTATGACAGAGAAGCTGATGATGGATATCGGAAGAATGATCTATGCACGTTATGAGCGTGGTGAAGCTGTTGACGGAGAAGTAGGTGCTATTTGTGAGGAAATCAGCCAGCATATACTGGAAGCCGATCACTACAGAGATGCTATTGCGGCCAGTAAGGGAGAAAAATTCTGTCTGGCTTGCCATAAGGCCGTGATGCGTGAGGCAAGCTTCTGCCCGTACTGTGGTGCGGCATGTCCGACCCCGGAGCCGGAGATCGAGGAGAAGAATTCAGAAGTGATTGAAGTCGCAGATGAGGAGCTTGAGAATGCAGCTGAGGCAGAGGTGACAGATGACACTGAGAACTGTGCGCCGGCAGATGGAACAGAAGATGCTGTGGATAAAGAAACAGACGAAGAGACAGTGGAAGAAGCCGCTGCAGAAGATGTGGCTGAAGCAGAAATAATAGAAGCAGAGGAGAAAATTTCTGAAACAGTAGAAGCAGAAGCATCTGAGCTGAAAAAAGAATAAAAAGCAGAAGATATATAAGACAGGGCTTTCCGTTTAATGGAGAGCCCTGTCTTATATGGAAGAAAAAGATTATGATCTGAAATATAAATAAAAAAACAGAAGTGCTGATTGGCCAGTCACTTCTGTTTTTTTGATTTTGGATAAAATAAAAAAGAATGCAGGAAATGGGACTTGAACCCACACGATCTTGCGACCACAGGCACCTGAAGCCTGCGCGTCTGCCAATTCCGCCATTCCTGCATTTTTTCAACCGGCTTGCTTCACTTTGTTTGCTCCGCTCGTCGACTGCTCACTTATAATAACTCAGGAATTGGATAATGTCAATAGAAAAATTCAAAAAAATTGAAAAAATTCAAAAAAAATATTTTGAGTTAGTTTTAAACATTTTTTTGGCGTATGGTGTTGAAAAATGCCGCTTCCTGTGATACAATCTTGAAGATTTAGGATAAAATAAGAGAACAAAGAAAGGGAGATTGTATGAAAGCATTTCTGATATTGGAAGATGGCCATGTATTTACAGGAACCAGCATTGGTTCTGCAAGGGAAGTCATCAGTGAAATTGTCTTTAACACTTCCATGACCGGTTATCTGGAAGTAATGACAGATCCTTCTTACGCAGGACAGGCGGTGTGTATGACATATCCGCTGATCGGAAACTACGGAATCTGTTATGATGACCAGGAATCAAGGAAGCCGTGGATTGACGGATTTATTGTACGCGAATTATCACGAGTTCCCAGCAACTTCAGAAGCGTAGACACTATTCAGCATTTTCTGAGCAAAAACGACATTCCGGGAATCGCAGGAATTGATACCAGAGCACTGACTAAGATCCTTCGTGAGAAGGGAACCATGAACGGAATGATCACAGTTGATGAGAACTATGACCTGGATACAATCATCCCCAGATTGAAAGCATATACAACAGGAAAAGTGGTAGAGAAGGTTTCCTGCCACGAGAAGGAAGTGCTTAAGGGGAACGGACCGAAGGTTGCCCTTCTTGATCTGGGCGCCAAGAAAAACATTGCACGCTCACTGAATGAGAGAGGATGCCAGGTTACTGTTTACCCGGCTCTGACATCCGCAGAAGAGATCCTCGGTGACAATCCGGACGGCATCATGCTCAGCAACGGCCCTGGAGATCCGAAGGAATGTACTTCTATTATTAAAGAGATCAAAAAACTCTACGACTCTGATGTACCGATCTTTGCCATCTGCCTTGGACATCAGCTGATGGCTCTTGCAACAGGCGGAGACACCCATAAGATGAAATACGGTCACAGAGGCGGCAACCACCCGGTTAAAGACCTGGAGACAGGAAGAGTTTATATTTCTTCTCAGAACCATGGCTACGTTGTAGACGCAGAAGGCCTTGAGGAGAAAAATATCGCACATCCTGCATTTGTAAACGTCAACGACGGAACAAACGAAGGTATGGCATACAATGGAAAGAACATCTTTACTGTACAGTTCCATCCGGAAGCATGCCCGGGACCACAGGATTCCAGTTACCTGTTTGACAGATTCATGAAGATGATGGGAGGAGAGAAATAATGCCAAGGAATAAGGACATAAAAAAAGTACTTGTAATCGGCTCAGGTCCGATCATAATCGGCCAGGCAGCAGAGTTTGACTATGCAGGAACCCAGGCATGCCGCTCCCTTAAGGAAGAGGGCATGGAGGTTGTACTTTTAAACTCCAATCCTGCTACCATCATGACAGATAAAGACATTGCAGACAGAGTTTACATTGAGCCTCTGACTGTTGAGGTCGTAGAGCAGCTCATCATTAAAGAGAAACCGGACAGCGTACTTCCTACACTGGGCGGCCAGGCAGGACTGAACCTTGCCATGGAGCTTGAGGAGAAGGGCTTCCTGAAAGAGCATAATGTACGCCTTATCGGTACTACAGCAGCAACGATCCGTAAAGCTGAGGACCGTCAGGAATTCAAGGACACCATGGAAAAGATCGGCGAGCCGGTTGCAGCATCCAAGGTCGTTACAACTGTAGAAGACGGTGTTGAGTTTACCCAGACTATCGGATATCCGGTTGTTCTCCGTCCTGCATACACACTTGGCGGAAGTGGCGGCGGTATCGCACACAATGAGCTGGAGCTTCGTGAGATCCTTGAGAATGGTCTCCGTCTTTCCCGTGTAGGTGAGGTTCTTGTAGAAAGATGTATCGCCGGATGGAAAGAAATCGAGTATGAGGTAATGCGAGACAGTGCAGGAAACTGCATCACAGTCTGCAATATGGAGAACATTGACCCTGTTGGTGTCCATACCGGTGACTCCATCGTAGTTGCTCCTTCCCAGACACTTGGAGATAAAGAGTATCAGATGCTTCGTACATCTGCTCTTAATATCATCACAGAGCTTGGCATCACAGGTGGATGTAACGTACAGTACGCTCTTCATCCGGAGAGCTTTGAGTACTGTGTAATCGAGGTTAACCCTCGTGTAAGCCGTTCTTCTGCACTTGCAAGTAAGGCTACCGGTTATCCGATCGCTAAGGTTGCAGCCAAGATCGCACTTGGATACACACTGGATGAGATTCCGAACGCCATCACTGGCAAAACATACGCAAGCTTTGAGCCGATGCTGGATTACTGTGTTGTTAAGATTCCGCGTCTGCCATTTGATAAATTCATCACAGCGAAACGTACACTGACAACACAGATGAAAGCTACAGGAGAGGTTATGAGCATCTGCCATAATTTTGAGGGTGCCTTAATGAAAGCCATCCGTTCCCTGGAGCAGCACGTTGACAGCCTGATGTCCTATGATTTCTCACAGCTTTCTGATGAGGAGCTGCTGGACGAGCTGAATATTGTAGATGACCGTCGTATCTGGAAGATCGCGGAAGCCCTGAGACGAAATATTTCCCAGGAGAAGCTTCATGATATCACAAAGATAGACATCTGGTTCATCGACAAGCTGGCTATCCTTGTTGAGATGGAGCAGGCTCTGAAGACTCAGAAGCTGGACAAAGATCTTCTTCTGGAGGCAAAACGTCTGGAGTTCCCGGATTACATTATCGCAGATCTGACAGGAAAGACAGAAGCTGAGATCAAAGACCTGCGTAAAGAGTACGGTATCCGTGCAGCATACAAGATGGTAGATACCTGTGCAGCAGAGTTTGCAGCAGAGACACCATATTACTATTCTGTATACGGTGATGAGCAGACAGAGAATGAAGCTGTTGAGACAAAAGATAAGAAAAAAATCCTGGTACTTGGTTCCGGTCCGATCCGTATTGGTCAGGGTATCGAGTTCGACTTCTGCTCTGTACACTGTACATGGGCATTTGCAAAAGAAGGATATGAGACTATCATCATCAACAACAACCCGGAGACAGTAAGTACAGACTTTGATATTGCAGATAAGCTGTATTTCGAGCCACTGACACCGGAAGATGTTGAGAATGTTGTAAATATCGAGAAGCCGGACGGAGCGGTTGTTCAGTTCGGCGGACAGACAGCCATCAAGCTTACAGAGGCACTGATCAAGATGGGTGTTAAGATCCTTGGAACATCTGCTGAGAACGTAGATGCTGCAGAGGACAGAGAACTCTTTGATGCCATTCTTGAGAAATGCCAGATCCCGAGACCGAAGGGACACACCGTATTCACAGCAGAAGAGGCTAAAAAAGCTGCCAATGAGCTGGGATATCCGGTACTTGTCCGCCCGTCCTATGTACTTGGAGGTCAGGGAATGCGTATTGCTGTCAGCGATGAGGATGTGGAGGAGTATATCGGAATCATCAACCAGATCGCACAGGAGCATCCGATTCTTGTTGACAAGTACCTGATGGGTAAAGAGATTGAGGTCGATGCAGTATGCGATGGTGAGGACATCCTGATCCCTGGAATCATGGAGCACATTGAGCGCGCAGGTATCCATTCCGGAGACAGTATTTCCGTATATCCGGCACAGACTATCAGCCAGAAGGCAAAAGAAACAATCGCCGAGTACACACGCCGTCTTGCACAGGCACTTCATGTTATCGGTATGATCAATATCCAGTTCATCGTTGTAGGTGAGGATGTATATGTTATCGAGGTTAACCCGCGTTCCAGCCGTACAGTACCGTACATCAGCAAGGTAACCGGAATCCCGATTGTTCCTCTTGCAACAAGAGTCATCCTTGGCCGCAAGATCAAAGAGCTGGGCTATACACCGGGACTTCAGAAAGAAGCAGAGTATTTTGCGATCAAGATGCCGGTATTCTCCTTCGAGAAGATCAGGGGTGCAGATATCAGCCTCGGACCAGAGATGAAATCCACAGGTGAGTGCCTTGGTATTGCAAAGACCTTCAATGAGGCTCTTTACAAAGCCTTCATCGGAGCCGGAATCCGTCTTCCTAAGCACAAACAGATGATCATCACTGTAAAAGATGAGGATAAGAAAGACATCATTCCGATCGCAAAACGTTTTGAAGCTCAGGGATACCGTATCTTTGCAACAAGAGGTACTGCAAACGTACTGACTGAGAACGGAATCAAGGTAACACGTACTAACAAACTGGAGCAGCCGTCTCCGAACCTTATGGATCTGATCCTTGGTCACAAGATCGATGTTGTTATCGATACACCGCCGCAGGGTGTTGAGCATCAGAAGGATGGTTTCGTGATCCGTCGAAATGCGATTGAGACAGGTGTCAATGTACTGACAAGTCTTGATACTGCAGAGGCACTTGTTACCAGTCTTGAGAATACAGACCTGAATCATTTGACTCTGGTAGATATTGCGACCATCGATAATCGGTAATTAATGCAAAATATAAAAACTGTGTAAATTTTGCGAAATAAAAGATTCGAAAGTTTACGAATCACCAAATATGTAATATACTGATAAGGACGGGGCCGCCGTTTATACATCGGCTCGGTCCTTATCTTATTATGAACGTAAATTATGAAAAGAATACGTTCATTGCATGTAGCAGAGAGAAATGAGAAGCTTCATTTCATCACGTAAGAAAGAAACGTGCTGCAGAGAAAGGAGTTTGTATGAGCTTTATAGAGTTGCTGAAGGTTATAATTCTTGGTATTGTGGAGGGAATCACAGAGTGGCTTCCCATCAGCAGTACCGGACACATGATCCTGGTAGATGAATTTATCAAGCTGAATGTGTCAGAGGCATTTATGGAATTTTTCCTGGTTGTTATTCAGCTGGGTGCTATCCTGGCTGTTGTTGTCTTGTACTGGAGCAAGCTGTGGCCTTTTTACATAAGGCCGATTCCCAAGCGGACCAGAATAGCGCTTCGCAAACAGCCGGCAGTATCCAGAGTAGTACTTACCTTTGTTGAGAAATACTGCGACAAGGAAAAATGGATCCTGTGGTTTAAGATTTTAGTGGCATGTCTGCCGACTATTATCATTGCATTGCCATTTAATGATATTATTGAGAAGAAATTTTATAACTACGTTGTAGTTGCCATTGCATTGATCGTTTATGGTGTGCTCTTTATTGTTATTGAGAATTACAATAAACGCCGCAGACCAACCTGCACAAGACTTGATGATCTTTCCTTTAAGACAGCGTTAATCATCGGATGCTTCCAGGTACTTTCCGTGATCCCGGGAACTTCCCGTTCCGGATCTACTATCATCGGAGGTATTCTTGCAGGAACATCACGTACTGTGGCAGCTGAGTTCACATTTTTCCTGGCAATTCCTGTTATGTTCGGAGCCAGTCTTCTGAAGCTTGTGAAATTCGGTTTTGCATTCACATCCACGGAGTTTGTAATTCTTATTGTAGGAGTTGTGGTATCTTTTGTGGTATCCATCCTTGCAATTAAATTCCTGATGGGGTATATTAAGAAACATGATTTCAAGGTATTCGGATGGTACAGGATCATTCTCGGTATCCTGGTACTTGGATACTTTATTGGAAAAACACTGCTTGCATAAAGTAATATTCAGGAGGTAATTATTATGAAATGTAAAAAGATCATGATCGCACTGACCGCTGCTGCAGCACTGACAGCAGCCGGATGCGGCAAGTCCGCATCAACAGACACCGAGGTAACACCGACACCGGTTCCGACAGCAGTTCCTACTGCAGCACCGGCTACAACAAGTCCGCTGCCGACTTCAACACCGGCACCGAAGCTGATCGGCGTGAAGACAAGCACAGCGAAATTTGTATATATTACCAACAGCACGAAAGGTGAGATCCGTGAGATCTATCTCCGTGCAGCCGGTGGAGAGGAATGGGGAAAAAATCTCGTTCCTGCAGAATCAACCATCAAGGATGCAGAGCAGGTACAGATGTATTATACACCGGATTCTGCAACAAATGCAGTCTATGATATGAAGATCGTAGATGGAGATGGAAATGCTTACGAGATCTATACTGTAGAGCTTGGAGACATGGAGAAGGCGAAATTCCTGATCGACAGCGGAGAAGCATATCTTACATACACAAGTCTCAGCGATAAATCAGAGAAGAGCACACTGGGAAATATCCAGACAGATAACAGTGAGACAGACAGCACAGATACCACAGACAGTACAGATACTTCAAGCGTAACAGACACATCCACAGATACAGACAGCACATCTGACAATACAGACTATGATAACAGTGATGGTGGAAGTTATGACGACAACAGTGATGACGGAAACTATGATAATAGTGAAGACAATAGCGACGACAGCAGTGACAGCAGCGATGACGGAAATTATGATAACAGCGGAAGCGACAGCAGTGATGACGGCAATTATGTAGATGACAGCAACAGCGGAAGCGGCGATGATGTGATCGATGACAGCGGTGATGGCGGTGACGGAGACATTATCTGGGACGATAACGGAGACTGGTCAGAAGAATAAGAATAACAGGATCATCTGATACGGAGATCTGCACACAGGAGGAAAGCCTGCCGGGATTCCGGCAGGCAGTAAATAAAATGGGGAAAGAAAAAAGGAAGATCAGAATTGCTGCTATTGCATATATGTTTATGTTTGCGGCAATTTTTTGTATTGTTTCAGCGGGAAATATGGTGGAGACTAAAGCAGCGTCCACACAGAAAAAAATCGAATTCCGGGATAAAAGCGGAAGTTATCTCTGCAAGTCCGGTGAGAACTGGTATCTGAGAGATTCAAAGAAGAAAAAACTTACAGGATTACAGTATCTTGCAGTCAACCCCACAGATTTTCTGCATGCCGGTATTTACATATTCGATCAGAACGGCAGGCTGATACGGAAACGTGCAGTTTATCATTTCAGGAAAACTACGGTACAGGGAGTGACATTTGACGGATATTATGTTTCTGACTCAAACGGACGTTTTTCGCCGGGAGAGAAGGGCTTTGTAAAGATCGCAGAGCAGAAGCTGGATGGAAAAATTTTCGGAGGCGTTTACTATGCAGGAGAACGGGGAAAACTCAACTGCCGGGCAGCAGGAATCCGCTATGTAAAAGCCAGAAAGCTTGACGGCCGCACGTTAAAAAGCGGCTACTATTATTTCAGCGGTTATGGAAGAATATGTTTTTACACACATTTCCATAAGATGAACATCACTGTAAACGGAAAGAAATACAACGGTAATTATTATTTTGGCGGTGGAAATGGCCGGCTGACGCAAAAAGCCGGGTGGATTACTTACAGAAGTCGGAAATATTATGTGGATAAAACCGGAAAAATGGAAGTCAGCTGCTGGAAAGACGGATATTATCTGAAATCCAACGGAACCATAGCCAAAAACATGAAAACACCCGATGGAAAATATGTAGACTATCAGGGAAAGAAAAGCACAAAATCAGAATATGCGCTCAGTGAATTTAAAGCTCAGCTTAAGAATTACACATCTGGTTACGGCGGAAACTGGTCAGTCTATGTAAAAGATTTAAAGACAGGAAATGTGATCAATCTTAATGACCAGGCTATGTATCCGGCCAGTACCATCAAGGCTTTTGTAATGGCCTCAACCTACGATCAGATCAAGAGCGGAAAGCTAAAGAAGACATCTAATATAAACAGTTTGCTGTGGAATATGATCACAGTCAGTGATAATGAATGTTATAACGAGTTGGTAAGAAGGCAAGGTGGCGGCAGTTTTGTAAAAGGTGCTGCGACAGTCAATAAGTATCTGAAAAAGAATGGATACACAAATACAGGATGTCATTGTACTCTTCATCCGTCAAGTTCCTATATCACAAGTGACGGAAAGAGAAACCAGGCGTCTGCCAAAGACTGCGGAAAACTTCTGGAAAATATCTATCGTGGAACCTGTGTATCAAAACAGTATTCTAAAGAAATGCTGAATCTGCTCAAGAACCAGCAGGTCAGATATAAGATCCCGGCCGGCCTTCCAGCAGGTATAGTATGTGCCAACAAGACCGGTGAGACAAGCTCCGTACAGCACGATATTGCCATTATTTATGGAAAAAAGACGACTTATGTGCTGTGTGTATTTTCAAGCGGAGCATCCGAAGGCCATCTTCAGTATGGAATCCGGAGGATATCTTCCATGGTATACAACTATCTGAACTGATATTTAACCGAATCAAGTAAGTCCCCTGCTTCAATTGCGAGGAGCAATAAGCAGTGGGTGGGACTAACTTGTATCAGGAGGGGTACAAGCCCCTCCTGATAAACTGCGGAGCAGTTATTCGGTTATGAGCAAGTAGCGAAAGCGGATTGCGAATATCCGATTGACACAAAGACTTACATACAGGAGAAGCTGCACATTCAGAAATGTGCAGCTTCTCCTGTATGTGAGGTATCATATCCTGTCTGTAGAGATAGAGCCTGTCGGAAAGATTCGGAGGATAAGGCGTTGACTACAGCCTGGAAACCAGGACTGCTGAAGCTGGAAGATGCCATCACAAGATACATGGTTTCTGTTCCAAGAGGAAGAAATTCCAAATCTGTAAAGGTTCTGGCAGTATAAGCTTCGCCCAGAGCGATATCTGCCTGTCCGCCTGCAACAGCGGCAGCAGTGGAGCTGTCAGAAACCAGCTCATTGCGGTATCCGGATATGTTTTCCGGAGAAATCCCAAGCTTATTTAGCTGGCGGTCCAGATAAACTCTGCGGCTGCTGCCCTTTTCACGGTTGGCAAAAATAATATCTGCGCGCTGCAGATCAGGAAATCCCTGAATATTCCGGGGGTTTCCTTTTTTTATATAAAAACCGATCTCGTAGCTGTAGAAATGAAGAACAGTAAGCGGAATTCCGGGAACAAGGCTCTGGATATCTTCAAAAGAAGCCGCTGCACAGGCAATGTGGACCTTTTCAAAATAGAGGGAGTAAAGTCCGTTGTAGGTGTTCAGATGAGACTGAAGTACCGGAAGGCTTCCGGGCTGTGCAGGCAGCTGGTTTAAAAGCAGATCCAGCGCAGGAGAAGACTGCCCGCTGATGATCAGTCCGCTGGAATGGAGCAGGTAATCTCTTTTCAGAAGAGAACTTTCCGGCTGATAGTCATGGATCTGTGAAATACTGGACTGCACTGTACTGTCCAGATACGCTTTCAGTTGTTCTTCACTGACACGCAGCTGTTTGCCGATTTTTGAAGAGGAAAGTTCTCCACGTTTGATCAGCTCGTAGACAGTAGTTTTTTTGATCTTTAATTTATCTGCGACTTCCTGTGCTGTATAAAATTTATTCATCGATTCCCACCATAACGCTTGTGGCCTTGATCACAGCATAGGCATCAGAGCCAACTTTCAGTCCCAGTTCCTCCACAGCTGCGCAGGAGATGGTTGCAGTGATGATGTTTCCACCTCCGATATCAATAGAGACGATGGAGTTTACAGCTCCCTTGTTGATGTTGATAACTTTTCCTTTTAACTGATTACGTGCACTGAGTTTCATAAATATCTTCTCCTTGTTCTTTATTTTGATCGTTGAGGGTAAAGCTTTTTTTCATGATAGCATGGGCGGTGGAAAACAGCAATGCCTTATGGCTTGACAAGAAATTTTTATTTCGGTAAAATTAGACGAAATCATTCAAAACAGAATGAAACCGAACGAAACAAAACAAAAGAGGAAGAAAAAGATGAAGAAAAAAATCTTAGCAGCCATTACAGCAGGAGTTTTAACCACTGGTCTTATGACCGGAACTGTGTTCGCAGCAGACACAGAAGTGCAGGGTGACAAGGAACTGAAAGGTGACAAGGAACTGAAAGGTGAGGTTTACGCATTTATCGCAGCCAGCCTCAGCAACTCCATGGAAGAGATCCAGAAGGATTTCAATGAACTTTACCCGAACGTAACCATTTACTACAGCGCAGACAGCTCAGGTACACTGCAGACTCAGATCGAGGAAGGAGCACGTTGTGATCTTTTCTTCTCAGCAGCAGACAAGCAGATGGATGCTCTTACCGAAGAGAAGCTGACAAAAGAGGATACCGTCGCAGACCTTCTTGAGAATAAAGTTGTTCTGATTAAACCGACAGACGGTGAGACTAAGGTAACAGGTTTTGAGAATGTGACAGATGCAGAGAATATGGCACTTGCAGGAGAGGATGTTCCGGTTGGACAGTACTCCCGTGAGATTTTTACAAACCTTGGGATCATGGACAAGGTCAATGAGATGGAGATCAACGAGTGCAAGAATGTAACAGATGTTCTGGCAGCAGTCAGTGAGGGAAGTAATGAAATAGGTGTTGTATATGCCACAGATGCGGCATCAGTTGCTGATAAGGTAGAGATTCTTGCAGAGGCACCGGCAGACAGCCTTCAGACACCGGTACTTTATCCGGTAGGACTGATCGAGGATAAAGAGGCTTCTGAGGATGACACCAAGGCAGCAGAGGCATTCCTTGACTATGTAGAGTCTGATGCAGCGATCAAGGTATTTGAAGACTATGGATTTACTGCGTATGAGGCTGATGACACAGATAAAGATGCTGACGAGTCTGCTTCTCAGGATACAGACAGCACAGAAGCAGATAAGGACAGTGCAGATTCTGCAGACAGCACATCTAAATAATGATCCGCGCAGGACTGGGATAAAATATGGCAGAGTTTTTAAAAGAAATAAACTGGAGTCCACTCTGGATCTCCTTAAAAACAGGGCTGGTTGCCACAGTGATCGCTTTTTTTCTGGGAGTATTCTGCGCCAGAAAGATCATGAAGCTCCGTCCGGGTGCGAAAGCAGTACTGGATGGGATCCTAACACTTCCTCTTGTACTGCCGCCGACTGTAGCAGGCTTCTTCCTGCTTCTGATCTTCAGTCTCAAGAGACCTCTTGGAAGCTTTCTCCTTGAGAATTTTGATATCAAGATCGTGCAGACCTGGAAAGGTTGTGTGGTAGCGGCAGCTGTGATCGCATTTCCGTTAATGTACAGAAATGCAAGAGCAGCTTTTGAGCAGGTGGACATAAATCTGATCTATGCAGGACAGACTCTTGGAATGAGTGATAATAAGATTTTCTGGCGGGTGGTAATGCCTGCAGCAGGACCTGGAATCGCATCAGGAACGGTGCTGGCCTTTGCACGTGCTATTGGTGAGTACGGAGCAACCTCCATGCTTGCGGGAAACATTCTGGGAAAAACGAGAACAGTTTCCGTTGCAATTGCGACAGAAACAGCAGCTGGGAACTATGGAACAGCAGGCTTTTGGGTAGTTGTGATCGTGCTGATATCTTTTGCGATCGTGGCATTGATCAATATCGTATCCGGAAGAGGAATGAAGACAAGAAGGTGGATCTGATGGCAGTCAGCATAAATATCGAAAAAAATTTCCGGGATTTTTCCCTGAAAGTAAAATTTGAGGGCAGCTCGGCAGCCATCGGGCTACTTGGCGCATCCGGCAGTGGCAAAAGCATGACTCTTCGCTGTATTGCGGGAATTGAGACACCGGATAAGGGAAAGATCGTCATTAACGGAAAAACGGTCTTTGATTCTGAGGCAGGTATTGATTTGAAGCCGCAGAAGAGGCGAATCGGCTATCTCTTTCAGAATTATGCACTTTTTCCCACAATGACTGTGGAACAGAATATCCGCTGCGGTTATCGCGGTGGAAAAGCTTCCATCCGGGAGGAAGTGGCAGACCTGATCCGGCGGTATCACCTGGAAGGCCTTGAAAAGCGGTATCCTTCCCAGCTTTCCGGTGGACAGCAGCAGAGAGTGGCACTGGCCAGAATGATGATCGGTGAACCGGAAGCTATTCTCCTGGATGAGCCTTTTTCCGCGCTGGACGGATATCTGAAAGATGTGCTCCAGAGAGAAATGCAGGATTTTCTCCAGGATTACAAGGGCGATATGATCCTTGTAACCCACAGCAGAGATGAGGCGTACAAATTCTGCAAAGAACTTTCCATTGTGGACAAGGGCCGTATTCTTGTGACAGGCGAGACAAAGAGCATTTTTGAACAGCCGGGACTGATGGAGGCGGCCAGACTGACAGGCTGCAAGAATTATTCCTCCATAAAGAAGCTTGGAGAGTATGAGATTTTTGCAGAGGACTGGAAACTGAAGCTTCATACAGCAGAGAAGGTGGGAGAGGACATTACCCATGTGGGAATCCGTGGTCACTGGCTCCGTCCGGCATCAGAACCTGGTGAGAACTGCATGCCGGTACAGGTGAGCGAGTACATGGAGACAACATTTGAGCATCAGTACATGATAGCCAATAAAGAAGAGAAAGCTTCCGAAGGCTTGTGGTGGATGCGTCCTAAGAACAGCTTTACCGAAGATCCGGATCAGGATCTTCCGGAATATCTGTATCTTCCGCCGGAGCATCTGATGCTGCTGAAGTAAGGAACAGTCATTATTTGCCGTGATTTCTGGAATATGTAATATAATCCGACACCATCATAGCCAGCTTAAAGGCCAGGGCATCCTCAAAAGTACGGACATCCAGTCCAAAACGTTTCTGAAGCTTTTCAAAACGGTACACCAGTGTATTTCTGTGTACATATAGCTGTCTGGAAGTCTCAGAGAGGTTCAGGTTATTCTCAAAGAAGGTTCGGATAATATTCAAAGTTTCGTCATCAATGGACTCCAGGGATTCATCTCCGAAAATCTCGTTTACAAACATCTCGCAGACCTGTGTGGGTAGCTGATAGATCAGGCGGCCGATACCAAGCTGATTGTATCCGAAGACGTTTTTTTCTGCATAAAAGATCTTTCCTACTTCCAGGGCTGTACGAGCTTCCTTGTAAGCATCAGAAAGTTCCATGATATCATCTGCAACATTGCTGTAGGAAACCCAGGCGGAGGTCATAGCCTCTGTGTTCAGCATATCCACCAGCATGCAGGCAATGCCGTCCAGTTCCTCGTAGCTCTCAGTGTTCTGCAGCTCGCGGACAACGATAATGCCGGAGTCATCCAGGGCTGTGATAAAATCCCGGGTGCGGGCGGAAAAAATGTTTCGGATAGTGGCCAGTGCACTTTCATCCTTATGCTGCTTGGTCTCAACCAGGAATACTGCACGCCGGACAGAAGGGGAAATATGCAGCTTGGCAGCTTTATTGAAAGCCTCCACTTGGGAATACCGGTCAAGAAGAAGATTCTGCATAAAAGAATTCTTGTCTGTTTTTTCAGCGTAGGCAGAGAGAAGGCTCTCAATCTGGCAGACTGCAAGCTCTCCAATAGTAGAAGCAGAATCGCCGGAACCCCATACGATCAGCAGCATATCGCCGGAGCCATTATCAAGTTTATAGAGACTGCAGGAGCGGTTGGAGACGCAGAGGGCTGCGTCTTCCCGGAACTGAGTCAGTTTTTCTACAGAAGGAAGTTTCTTATCACAGGTGGTAATGTAAATCTGGTTGTTCTCATCCAGGATACAGAAATCCAGGCCACTGATCCGGTTCCAGTCTTCCAGAGATTTTTGAAGCGTTTGCTGTATTTTCATAAAATCAGGATCCTTTCTCAAGTAAAACTTTTTAGCAAAAAAGAAACCCCGGGAAATCATATCCCCCGGGGTTAAATTCAGTTTTTCTAATTCTGTGAGAATTAGTTTGTGATTGTGAGCTCTGTCTCTTTGTCGAAGAAGTGAGCTTTCTCCATATCGAATGCGAATCTGATCGGATCGCCGGTCTTAGCTGTTGTACGAGGATCAACTCGTGCTGTGATCTGAGTTCCGTCAACATCAAAGTACAGGAATACTTCGGCACCAAGAAGCTCGTAAACTTTAACTACGGAGTTCATTGGTTTGCTTGGAGATGTCTCAAGGAACATCTGAGAATCATGGATATCCTCAGGACGGATACCAAGAACAACTTTCTTTCCGATGTAGCCTTTGTCTTTAAGAACTTTAGCCTTGGCAGCAGGAACGATAACTTCATGCTCGTTACCGATTGTAGCAACTGTGTTGCCGCCTTTTTCGGAGATAACGCAGTCAAGGAAGTTCATCTGCGGAGATCCCATGAATCCTGCAACGAAAAGGTTGCCCGGTTTCTGATACAGGTTCTGTGGTGTATCAACCTGCTGAACGATACCGTCTTTCATAACAACGATTCTGGTACCAAGTGTCATAGCCTCTGTCTGGTCATGTGTTACATAGATGATTGTAGCACCCAGTCTCTGATGGATCTTGGAGATCTCGATACGCATCTGTACACGAAGTTTAGCATCCAGGTTGGAAAGAGGCTCATCCATAAGGAATACCTTAGGATTACGTACGATAGCACGTCCCATAGCAACTCGCTGTCTCTGACCACCGGAAAGAGCCTTCGGTTTACGATCAAGAAGCTTGTCAAGGTCAAGGATTCTTGCTGCTTCACGAACAGCTTTATCGATCTGATCCTTCGGAACTTTACGAAGCTTAAGTCCGAATGCCATGTTATCATATACTGTCATATGAGGATACAGAGCGTAGTTCTGGAATACCATTGCGATATCACGGTCTTTAGGCTCTACATCATTCATAACCTTGTCACCGATCTTCAGTGTACCACCGCTGATCTCCTCAAGACCTGCGATCATACGAAGTGTTGTAGATTTACCACATCCGGACGGTCCTACGAAAATGATGAATTCTTTATCTTCGATCTCCAGGTTGAAATCTTTAACAGCCTGGAAGCCGTTCGGATAAGTTTTATTAATGTGAGATAATGATAAACTTGCCATTGTTGTTTCCCTCCAAAATTAATATATTGTTTTTACGTAATTTCCTTTGCTGGTTAACAGTATATCGAAAATGGAGAAAAAGAGCTAGAGCTGAATCGTACAAAGTTTCCGGCAGTTTCTTGTCATTCTGACGAAAAAACGAGAGGGGATTTTTCGTCATTTTGTCAAAACGACGGTTTCGTATGGACATGTTCACCAAATAGTATACCGTATTACGGCGAAATCCTCAATATTTGAAAAAAAATCCAAAAGAGTTATTTACAGCTAACTGAAGTTGAGGTATACTAACTTAATAGGGAAAAGAAAAGTTCTCTCAATAATAAAGGAGGGTTCAGATTGCAGAATACAGAAGCTGAGAAAGATGAGAAGAGAACAGGATGTTACCGACACACACAGATGCAGAAGGATCTTATTATAGAGAAGCTGAAGGAACGGGGGCTGCGTATTACCAGACAGAGGATGATCCTTCTGGACATTATCCTGGAGGGGGAGTGCTCCTGCTGTAAGGAAATCTACTACAGAGCCTTTGCCCTGGATCAGAAGATCGGCGTGGCAACTGTATACCGTATGATCAATACGTTAGAGTCCATAGGGGCTATCAGCAGAAAGAACATGTACCGTGTGGCCTGCAGCACAAAAGGAGCCTGCACAGTGGAGCTGGATGATGATACGATCTGCCATTTGTCCGGGCAGAAGCTTAACGAGGTGATCCTGGCCGGACTGAAAGCTTGCGGAGATATCACAGGGCAGAATATCAGAACACTTGCCCTGCTTCCGGTACATAAGATCGGATAGAAATACTGTCACCGGAAACATAGTATAACTATATAATAGGTAAGAACAGTTTGGAAAGACTAAAAATTAGTTCGAAACAACTGTTAGTAAAAAACAACTGTTAGAAGAAAATAACTGAAAATTTATCGAATTGTTTTAAATTCACACAAAAAAACACTGGACTTTTTTTTAAAAGTGCCATATAATGATAAAAATATCGGGGCAGATTTAAGAAGAGCTCCCGGAAAACAGTAAAGAAATAATCATATCAGGAGGAGATTATTATGGCAGACTTCAAATTTAAAAAATCAGGACTTTTTGCAGCAGGTGTTCTTTTCGGAACAGCAGGAATCAAGATCCTTACAAGCAAGGATGCGAAGAAGCTTTACACAGGATGTACAGCAGCCGTTTTAAGAGCTAAAGACTGCATCATGAAAACAGCTACAAACCTTCAGGAGAACGCTGAAGATATTTATGCTGAGGCTAAGGAAATCAATGAGGAGAGAGCAGTAGCGGAAGAGGCTGTAGAAGATGTTGAGACAGCAGAAGAGCCTGCAGGTGAGGATGCTTTCAAAGAGACAGAAGAAGAGGCAACAGAAGAAGCAGCAGAAGAGAAAGCTGAGTAAAGAGGCGATTTTCCGTGAAATTTTTTATCAGACATGAGACAAGAGGCAGGATTCGTATCCATCTTGATCAGAAGAGAATGAGCTATGAGCAGGCAGATACACTGGCATATTACCTTGAGAACCTTAACGGAGTGGTTACTGCCAAGGTATATGAGAGAACCTGTGATGCAGTAGTATGCTATCAGGGGAGCAGAGCGGAGATCATTTCCGGTATCCGGGCGTTCCATTATCAGGATGTGGAAGTTCCGTCACAGGTACTGCAGAGCTCAGGAAGAGCCCTGAATTCAGAATATCAGGAGAAACTGATATCCAAGGTGATCTGTCATTATGGAAGAAAGCTTTTTCTGCCATATCCGCTGAATGCGATCTATACAACAGCTACTTCCCTGAAATATATCTGGAAGGGCATTGATACACTTCTTCACCGCAAGATCGAGGTGCCGGTTCTGGATGCAACTGCTATCGGCGTATCTGTATTCCGTCAGGACTTTGGTACAGCAGGCTCTATTATGTTCCTGCTTGGAATCGGAGAGCTTCTGGAGGAATGGACACATAAGAAATCCGTTGGCGATCTTGCCAGAACCATGTCCCTGAACGTGGGCAAGGTATGGCTTAAGAAGGATGAGCAGGAGATCCTGGTAGAGTCCGGAGAGATCCAGCCGGGAGATGAAGTAGTAGTAAGAATGGGTACCGTTATCCCGTTTGACGGAACTGTTACAGATGGAGAGGCTATGGTTAACCAGGCATCTCTTACAGGAGAGTCTGTACCTGTATGCAAGAAGCCGGACAGCGTAGCTTATGCAGGCACTGTTGTTGAGGAAGGCGAGATCACGATCCGTGTGAAGACAGTAGGCGGTTCCAGCCGTTACGATAAGATCGTTACCATGATCGAGGAATCAGAGAAGCTGAAATCTTCCCTTGAAGGCAAAGCAGAGCATCTGGCAGACAAGCTGGTACCGTATACACTTGGCGGAACAGCACTTACATATCTCCTCACCAGAAATGCTACCAAGGCACTTGCAATCCTCATGGTAGATTTTTCGTGTGCTCTGAAGCTTGCAATGCCGATCTCCGTACTGTCCGCGATCCGTGAGGCTGGTACACATAAGGTAACAGTTAAGGGCGGTAAATATCTGGAGGCTATTGCTGAGGCAGATACTATTGTATTTGATAAAACAGGAACACTGACCAAGGCGAAACCGACAGTTGTGGATGTGGTATCATTTGAGGAGAACAATCCGGATGAGATGCTTCGTATCGCAGCATGTATGGAGGAACATTTCCCCCACTCCATGGCTAAGGCCGTTGTCAGCGCAGCCAGGAAGAAACAGCTGGCCCACGAGGAGATGCACTCCAAGGTTGAATATATCGTAGCACACGGCATTTCCACAACAATTGAAGATCATAAAGCTGTGATCGGAAGTTACCACTTCGTATTTGAAGATGAGAAGTGTGTAATTCCGGAGGATGGACAGGCGAAATTCGATAATATTCCGGAGGAGTATTCCCACCTTTATCTTGCAATCGATGGACGCCTTGCAGCCGTGATCTGCATCGAGGATCCGCTCCGTGAGGAAGCGAAGGCTTCTGTTGATGCATTGCGCGCAGCAGGAATCTCCAAGATCGTTATGATGACAGGTGACAGCGAGCGTACAGCAGCAGCCATTGCCAGACGTGTAGGCGTGGATGAATATTATTCCGAGGTACTTCCGGAAGACAAGGCTAACTTCATTGAGAAAGAGAAGGCAGCCGGAAGAAAGGTTATTATGGTAGGTGACGGAATCAACGATTCACCGGCACTTTCCGCGGCCAATGTTGGTATTGCCATCAGTGACGGAGCAGAAATCGCACGTGAGATCGCAGATATTACAGTAGGCGCAGATGATCTTCAGGAGCTTGTAGTACTCAAGGAAATCAGCAATGCTTTGATGAAACGCATCAGACGTAACTACCGTTTCATCGTTACTTTTAACGCAGGTCTGATCGCCTGCGGTGTTGCGGGAATTCTGCAGCCGACTACATCCGCACTTCTGCACAATACCTCCACACTGGCGATCAGTCTGAAGAGTATGCAGAATCTGCTTCCATAGAAGAGTTTTTCAAAATAATATAAAAAGCCGGCCAGGTTATCGAAGAGATAAGAGCTTCGTGCCTGGTCTCTTTTTTTCCGGCTGATCAGACGTGGATCGCAGATATCAGCCGGAAGGTGTATTGAAGATGGTAAGTTTTATTCCTGAGGAAAGGGTTCGCTTTCCAGCTTCAGTCCATCGGCCATATGGTACCGCTTCTTTTTTGTATCTGACTGAAGCGGTCGTGTATGGAGACTTCGGTACCGGGAAGGGCTCATATGATAAAATTTTTCGAAGGTATGTGCAAAATGCTGCCGGCTGTTGTAGCCGGAAGAAAAGGCAATATCCGTAATGTGCAGAGTACTGTTGCACAGAAGAAAGGCTGCCTGTTCCATACGCTTGCGGTTAATATAAGTATTGATGGTGCAGCCGTTTTTTTCTGTAAAGAGCGCCTGCAGGTAGGATTTGTTGATCCCTGCATATGCGGAGATGGCAGGAATATCAATGTCTTCCAGATAATGCTCATCAATGTAGCGGAGAGCTTTTTTCAGATAGACGATTCCCTGGGCACTCCGACTGGAGCGGGCGCAGAATGCAAGCTCTGTAAGCATGCGGCTGAAAAGAAGAAAGAAGAGAAATTCTTCCTCATTCATCTGATTGGAGCTGTGCTGCAGAAAGGTGAGCAGATCCTTCAGACTGTATCCTAAGCTTCGGGAATCCGTGCCGGAGCAGAAGCCCTGGGAGGACTCCGTAAAATTCCAGAACCGGGAAAATCCGGGATCCTTTTTCAGGAGAAGCTCCAGAGCAACCGGGCTTTTTTCGGGAGTAAGGGAAAATTCCAGATTCAGAATCGAGCATGGAAAACCATCCGGGATCTCCAGCCTGTGAGGTACATCCGGCCGGATAAAGATAAACTGTCCGGATTTCAGTGGGAATTCCGTGTCCTGTGTGCCATCCAGGCAGAAAACCCGGCAGGAGCCTGAGGTGATATACATAATTTCATAACTGGAATGGGTGTGATGCTTCATGTGATAATAAGGCAGGGAGAGAGCGTAAAAAGCAGAAACATGGAAATATCGGGAAGAGTCTTGAAAAATATCTGACATGAAAAACCTCCTGAGTATGCTGCGAAGCGGAATGTAAATATTTCAGCTGTAAATTTCGAGTCAGACAGATGCAGATATCCGGTTAAAAAACCTGCCCGCCTGAATGTACCCTTTGCTGTCTGTAAACAGTATATCACGCAAAAATAAATACGACAATATATTGCATTTTTACATTTAGGGGATGATACCTGTCACCTTATAAAAAAACAGATGCTATACTGTGATCAGAATCAGAAAAACGGAGGGTATTTTCTATGAGCTATAAAAATGAAAACATGAAAATAATCGAATTACATGAGAATGGCCTGGATATCCGGTTCCGTATCCGAGAAAACGGTGTGGTAGAGCTGGCAGATTTTTCATCACAGGAAGTAAAAAAAGCAGTTATGGAGCCGAAGGAGGATATCTGTTATCCGGCTGTTGAGATACACAGAAGCGGTACAGGCAGCCTGAACATGCATGCCTACAAAAATAACATCAATAAGTCCTCTGTGGATTTTGTTTATGAGAACCATGAGCTGAAGGCGCAGGACGGCGGAAAAGAGCTGGAGATCGTAATGGTTTCCCCGGAAAAGCTGAAGGCAGTATATCATATGCGCCTGTTTGACGGAGTGCCGGCAGTACAGACCTGGACAGAGATCATCAACGAGGGAAGCGAGGATCAGGGGCTGACCTATGTTTCTTCTTTTATATATCAGGGAATTTCCAGAGGCGGCAAGAAGCCTTATTATAAAAAAACAGATATCTATGTGCCGTTTAACAGCTGGTGCTGTGAGGCACAGTGGCAGAAATATGATGCAGAAACACTGAATTTAAACGGCATGGTCGTAGATGGCTTCAATCATCAGGGATATG
The DNA here is from genome assembly GCF_013304825.1 of Blautia schinkii. Lineage (GTDB taxonomy): Bacteria > Bacillota > Clostridia > Lachnospirales > Lachnospiraceae > Blautia_A > Blautia_A schinkii_B. The sequence goes on from NZ_JAAWUO010000017.1 coordinate 88,435, forward strand.
GACTGAACCGTTATTGCTACAGTGGAAAGGGCACCTGGTCTACCTGTGAGTATCTTCCCATGGGAATTGCCGAGGACAGAGAAACGGGGGAGACGTATATTTTCCAGATTGAAAGCTCCGGACAGTGGCTGGCCGAATATGGCTCTGCACAGGGCGGAAATCTGTATCTTGCCTTAAGCGGTGCCACAGAGCAGGAGCACGGCTGGTATAAGAATCTGAAACCGGGAGAAAGCTTCACAACCGTTCCGGCAGGGGCAGCTGTTGTAAAAGGTGGCCTGAATCCGGCAGCAGCGGCACTGACCAGATATCGGAGAAAAGTACGCAGACCTAATACGGACGATGAGAAGCTGAACGTGGTATTTAATGATTACATGAACTGCCTGATGGGAGACCCTACAACTGAGCGGGAGCTTTCCATTATTGACAAGGCAGCAGAGCTCGGATGTGAATATTACTGTCTGGATGCGGGATGGTATGATGACGGATTCTGGTGGGACCGTGTCGGGGAATGGAAAGAAGCATCCGGAAGATTCCCGAATGGTCTGAAAGAAGTCTGCGATCATGCACATAGTAAAGGCCTGAAAATGGGACTCTGGCTGGAAATCGAGGTTATGGGAGTTGCATGCGAGCTGGCAAACAAGCTTCCTGATGACTGGTTTGTCTGCCGCCATGGAAAACGCCACATTGACAATAAACGCTATATGCTGGATTTCCGCAATCCGGAGGTACGGAAATACTGCCGTGATGTAGTAGACAGGCTGATCAATGATTACGGCGTAGAGTACTTTAAAGTGGACTATAACGTAACCATGGGATACGGAAGTGACCTGAACAGTGACAGCTGTGCAGATGCCATCCGTGAGCATTATGAATGCCTTCACCGGTGGTATGAGGAGATCTTCCGGGATCATCCGGAGCTTGTTGTGGAGAATTGCGGTTCCGGAGGACAGCGTATGGATTATGGTATGCTGAAGATCTTAAGCCTGCAGTCTACCAGTGATCAGACGGATTACCTCTACAATGCCAATATCGCTGCCAACGTGGCCAGTGCGGTAACTCCGGAGCAGGGAGGTATGTGGGTATATCCGTATGAGGATGAAGAAGAGCATGTGATCTACAATGTAGTAAATGGTATGCTTCTCCGCCCATATATCAGCGGTATGGTATGGAAGCTGGGAGAAAATTCCATGAACCGTATGAAGGAGGGAATCTCCCTGTATAAGGAGATCCGAGAGGAAGTCTGTGACGGCGTGCCGTTTTTCCCACTTGGTTTTGGAACTCTGAAATCTGAAGTTCTTGCTTACGGAGTGAAAGCAGAGAAGAATACCTATCTTTCTGTATGGACACCAGGAACAACAGAAGCAGTGATCCCGCTGGAAAATGCAGATCAGATCCGCAGAGTATCTGTGATCTATCCGAAGGAAGAGATGTGCGAATATAAGATCGAAAACGGAAATCTTGTAGTGAAGATGCCTCTGGAAAAAGCAGCCAGACTGTTTAGGATCGAGATGAAATAGGAATGCAGAAAAGTTCTGATTATGGGATTGAAAGACTATGAAAATAAAACCACATCAGTAACAGAAGAATATTGAGAAAATAAAATACAGCCAGGAATATCGGATATAAGATCCGGACAATTTTCTGGCTGTATTTTTACTTACCGGATATCCGCACCAGGCTTCATGATCTGAAGCAGGATCACAGCACAGATGATTGCTCCGATGCCTGGAACTGCACCTCCGATCCCTACAAAACGAAGTCCGGCATATTTTACGATCACTCCACCCATGGCAGAACCGGCTGCAATACCAAAGTTAAAGAAAACCGAGATCAGAGAAGATGCCAGGTTTACACAGGCAGGATGCTCTCTGGTGGCAATCTTCAGAAAATGCATCTGCAGTGGTGAGTTCAGAAGATACATCATAACACCGAGGATAAAAAGTACCAGTCCTCCGCTTACCAGATTATGGGTGGCAATGGGCAGAAGCAGCAGGCATACAGTCTGGATGACGTAGATCAGAGGCAGCAGGCGGATGCCGGTTTTGTTTGCCACCTGACCGGAGCTTACATTGCTGGTGATCGCTGCAATACCAAAGATCAGAAGCGCAACACTCAGCATGGAATCCGGAATATGAAGCTCCTGCTGAAAGATCGGTGTCAGATAGGTATAGAAGCAGTAGGTGGAGGCACCTGCCAGGAAAACGATGGCACAGCCAATGGAGATCCTTTTGTCCAGAAAAAGCTTAAACTGTTCCAGAATACTTCCGGCCTTCAGCCGGTTCTGTCGCGGCAGCTTCACAAACAGAAGTGCCAGCAGAGCCAGGGTTGCCACGAAGATCGTGATAAAAGCCGCACGCCAGCCAAAAACTTGAGTGATGGTGGAAGCGATAGGCACACCCACAACAGAAGCGACACTGAAGCCTGAAAAAACACCTGCGATCACACCAGGGATATGCTCCGGAATGGAAGCAACATCTTCCGCATAAGTCATGGAGATGGAGACCACAGTGCCGGAAACCACAGCCGTAAGAATACGGAACACCAGAAATACCATGTAATTGACAGCAATGGCACAGATCAGATTGCAGAGCGCAAACAGTGAGATTCCCAGCATGGTAATACGAAAACGGTTGTATTTTCCCACATAGGCAGCCAGAAACGGAGTGCCCAGGCCATAGGCAAAGGCAAACAGAGATACAATGTTTCCGGCCTGAGTCAGTGAAATCCCGAATCCGTCCGCAATTTCCGGAAGGATACCGATCACCGTATATTCACTGGTACCAAGGAAAAAGCTGAGCATGATCAGACCTACAACAGCCGGATTAAAAAATCGAGTTTTGGATGATGACATGATAATAAGTCCTCCCTGAAAAAAATAAAGAGTAAGTTTCTGCATCAGAGAAATCATCTTCAATGAAAAATCTTCTTCAATGCGGTAAAAGAATATCACAATTTACACGATGTTTCTTGTTTACAGCTGTCAGATTTTTGTAGTATATTGATATCAGAAAGTGGGGAGGAGAAGAGAAGATGGAAATACCGGTATTTGGAAAAGAACAGTATCCGCTGAACAGAGAGTCCGGACTTTCCTATACGATTTCGGATATTTACAAGCATGTGCCAATACATACTCATAATCATTATGAACTTTTCATCATTTCAGAGGGTACGGCCTATCATATGATCAATGATTCTGTGCAGACAGTAAGGAAGGGGGATCTGTTTTTTATACGCCCCAATGATATGCACAGCTATAACTTTTATCATTCGGAGAATTTCTGCGTCCGGAATCTGGGCTTTTCTACCCAGGTGCTCCGGAATGTTTCCCTGTTTCTGGAGCAGGAGGAAAAGATGGATAAACTGATAAATGGTGAGATGCCTGCCTATGTACATCTGGAAGGGGAAAATTTCCGCAAGGTTCTGGATGCAATGGATACTGCGGGAAAGTTGGTAAACAGTAGCCATCCTCGGCACGCAAGATATCATGCGCAGTGTGTCATTGCACTTCTTCTGGAGGATTATTTCTTCACTTATGATGAAAAGGATCCCTGGAATCAGATGCCTTCCTGGTTGTCAGAGCTTCTCTTAAATATGTCAAAGATTGAAAATCTCCAGGAAGGCTACGAAAAAATGTGCGAGTTGGCTCCCTGCTCTCCAAGCCATCTCTGCAGGCTGCTGAAACAAATCTGTGGGAAAACGCCTACCCAGTATATCAACCAGGAGCGTCTGAAATATGCAGTTTATCTTCTGGCACAGACAGACCGGGAGATCCTGGATATCTGTGAGTGCTGCGGATTTTCCAATGTGAGCCACTTTTATCATCTGTTCCGGGAGCAGTTTGGAGTGTCACCGGCGAAATTCAGGAAGACGGTGTGATCGGGGATGAGTTAGAAGAGGCAGAACAAAAGTTTTATCTGAGAGATCACAGATGCGGACAAGCCATATTACTTTAAGGACCGTAAGTTTGATGAAGAGGCGTGGGCAAAAATAAATGGAAAATAAAAGAGCCCCGGCATTTACCAGAAAGCTCATCAGCTTGGATGAATTTGTAAAGATCCCGGCTGTGTACCTGAATTATAAGAAATACAGATGGCTGAAGGATCTGACAGTGAAAATCGAATAAGAAAAGAAAACAGCAGAGCTGTATGTCCCGGGATTACTGGAAACATACAATTCTGCTGTTTTCTTTTATGAGATTATTTGTTTTCCGCAAGATATTCTTCTGTAAGAGCAACCGCATCTGTGATACACTGTGGGCAGCTGCAGAGAACCTTGCCTGTCTCCACACCTTTTAATTCACGGCAGATACAGGAGCCGTTTTTTTCTTTGAATTTCCCGATATAGGTGCGAAGCTTTTTGTAAGTGTCACCTTTGGTTTTGGAACCTTCTTCAGTGTTTCCGCGGCTGTTGGAAAGTCCGATGATCATAGCCATTCCGGAAAGAGCACCGCACATTTCCATAACACCCATTCCAAGTCCGAAGCCCTCGGCAATACGGAACATCTCGTTTTCATCAATGCCAAATTCCCGGCAGAAAGAACAGGCAACTGCCTGTGCACAATTACAGCCATTCTCGTGTAATTTTGTAGCGTATTCAGCTTTTGTACTCATGATTTCTTATCCTCCTGATTTCAGATCGCAAGTAGGTTTTTGATCGCTTCCATATAGATCAGTACCGCTTCTTCCATACCGGAGACCAGGATAAATTCATCGGCTCCGTGGATGCGGTAGTCAATTCCCTCTTTTTCAGGTCCGAAGGCTATGATGTTTTTGAGGGATTTTGCGTAAGTGCCGCCTCCGATGACTACCGGTTTATGTTCAGTGTCACCTGTTACATCTGTGTAGGCTTTATACAGTGCGTTTACGAGAGGAGATTCTTTTGGGAAGAATAACGGTGCGCCAACTTCAACGATCTCAATGCGGCCGTTTTTGTCTTCCAGTTTACCCTCACACATTTTGCGGAGTTCTGCCTCACCAAGTGTTACAGGAACACGGATGTCGATGGTGCAGGAGATCACTCCGTTTTCTGTTTTGACGATTCCGTTGCAGAATGTCAGGTCGCCGTATTCATCTGCAAATTTCAGGCCAATACCAGAACCGTCGCAGGAAGTTCCAAGATGAGAATTATAGAATTCTACAAAATCATCCTCGAATCCGGCTTTTGCAAGGCATTCGAAAGTTACGCCTGCAGCATTGACACCAAGTGCCGGTGTGCTGGCATGGGCAGGAACACCTTTGGCATAAATGGTAAGCTCACCGTTTTCTTCTGTTACTTTGTATTCCTGAAGTTTACTCTGGGACAGTGCTGCTTCCAGTTTTTCTTTCAGGCCGGCATCTGCAGGAATCACAGTTGTGCAGGTGTCGCACATTGCATTTGCAACAAAGCCGCCGTTTGCAGAGATGATGCGGGTATTTTTAGAATAGGCCATCATAAATGCACGGCCTTTTTCACCGTGGATACACGGGAAGCTGGCATCCGGTGTGAAACCGCAGGAAAGCTCTTCTGCTACCTGATTGTAGTGTGCCATACATCTGGAACCTGTTTCCTCGTTGCAGCCCATGATCAGGCGGACTCTTTTGTTCAGCTTCACGCCGTGGTCGCGGAGAAGCTTCATGGCATAAAGCGCCTCCAGGATAGGGCCTTTGTCATCAGTGGTTCCACGGCCGTATACATGATCGCCTTCACGGGTAAGGCTGAACGGATCGTAGGTCCAGTCTCCACCTACAGGAACGATATCCAGATGACCGGCGATGCCGACGATCTCATCGCCCTCACCCATTTCGGCATAACCACAGTAGTTATCCAGGTTTACGGTTTTAAAGCCAAGCTCTTCGGCAATCTTAAGTCCTTCTTCCAGGGCTTTTGCAGGGCCCTCACCGAATGGCTTTCCCTCGGAAGGTGTACCGAGCTGGGAGTCAATGGCAACCAGTCTGCCAAGATTTGTGAGCATTTCTTCTGATAATGCGTGGATTTCCTTTTTAATATCCATATTGATTTCCTCCTGTTTACAGCGTTCCGGAAAGTGACAGGAGGGAACGCTGATGTTATGAGCTCTATTATAGCACAGATCGTAATGAACGGTAGAGTAGATTTTTACCTGTTGAAGACGTACCAATCCATTCGGCAGAACCCTTCAGGTCCTTTGGGCATATGCTAAAATCAGAAGTCAAAAAAGGAGTATCTGTATGAAAAATAAAAAATGGATCGCACTGGCAGCTGCAGTTGTGCTGGCAGTGACGGCGTTGCCGATGACAGTCTTTGCAGCAAAGAAAGATAAGGAAGAGGAGAAATTGAGCAAAGTCACTTTAAATGAAGTGGCGCATTCGATTTTCTACGCACCTCAGTATGTTGCGATCGAGGAGGGATATTTTGCTGAGGAAGGTCTGGATCTGACACTGGTGACGGGATTTGGAGCAGATAAAACGATGACTGCTGTAATCTCCGGTGAGGCAGATATCGGATTTATGGGCGCAGAAGCATCTGTCTATGCTTATCAGGAGGGTGCAACTGATCCTGTCGTGAATTTCGCACAGTTAACCCAGCGTGCAGGGAATTTCCTTGTGGCGAGAGAAGAGATGCCTGATTTCAAATGGGAGGATCTGAAAGGGAAGAAGGTTCTTGGCGGTCGTAAGGGTGGCATGCCGGAAATGGTATTTGAATATATTCTGAAGAAAAACGGCATTGATCCGCAAAAGGATCTGACTATTGACCAGAGTATCGATTTCGGTTCCACAGCGGCAGCTTTTACCGGTGATGATTCAGCTGCATATACTGTAGAGTTCGAACCGTCAGCCACGATCCTGGAAAAAGAAGGCGGGGGGTATGTGGTGGCATCTCTTGGAGAAGCATCCGGATATGTGCCTTACACATCCTACAGTGCAAAAGCAAGCTACATGAAAGAAAATCCTGAGATCATCCAGAAATTTACCGATGCACTTCAGAAGGGGATGGACTATGTGCAGAGCCATACGCCGGAGGAAATCGCAGAAGTGATCGCACCGCAGTTCAAGGAAACAGATATTGAAACTATCACTACTATTGTAAAACGCTATTACGACCAGGATACCTGGAAAGAAAATCTTATTTTTGAGAAACACAGTTTTGAGCTTCTTCAGGATATCCTGGAAGATGCAGGAGAACTGTCTCAGCGGGTGAACTATGAAGATCTGGTCCAGACATCCAGTGCAGAAAAGGCATCAAAAGATAAATAATAAAAAAGTTTAAAAAGTTTAAAAGAAAGAGAAGAAATCCCTGTGGATCTATAAAATATCCACAGGGATTTTTAGCATATAAAGCAGAAAAAAAGGAAGATGATGCAAATATAAGTCACAAAATAGCAGAAAATGTAAAAAAACACAGTCTGAAAATGGCAGAGAATAAACAGATGAAATCTATAAACTAAACAATACATAATCGGTTTTTTACATATAAGACTAGAAAGTATATGCTACATTAAACGGATAAGCATAAAAATATGTCGAAATGCACAAAAAAATGGATAAAAAATTATAATAAATGCAGAAATAGTAAAAAACAGTTGAAAAACACTAAACAATATGCTATCTTTAGTTTAACAAAAAACGAAATGAACTAAACAAAATTTACGAAAAGTTTAAAGGAGGAAATGAGATGAATTTTAAAAAGGTAATGGCAGCAGTACTTGCAGGAACAATGGTATTCGGAATGGCTTCTTCCGTAAGTGCAGCAACAGAGGTTTCTTTCTGGACACTGAACACAAGACAGAACGCAGTTGAGCCGATCGTAGAGGCATTCAACGAAGCAAACCCGGATATTAAAGTAACAGCTTCTTTCTATGACACAGATGGAATCAAGGATGCCTGCAAAGTAGCAGCTTCTTCCGATACACTTCCAAGTATGTGGTTTAACTGGGGCGGCAGTCTTGGAAGCTTCTATGAGGAGAATGGAAAGACATATGATCTTACGCAGTATGCGAAAGATAACGGATGGAACGACAAATTTACAGAAGCTTCTTTAAATCTCTGTACATTTGAAAACAAGCTTTCCGGATATCCGACAAGCTACAATGCACTTGGTGTTTACTATAATAAACAGATCTTTGAGGATAACGGAATCGAAGTTCCTGCTACATTCGAGGATTTCGAAGCAGCTCTTAAGACTCTGAAAGATAACGGAGTTACACCAATGGATACAGCCGGACTTAACGGATGGCATGTAATGAGATGGTTTGAGCTTCTTGTTGAGCACTATGCAGGTGCTGAGCTTCATGACAAGCTGAACACATTTGAGGAGAGCTGGAACTGTGATGCAGTAGTACAGGCTTTTGAGAAATATAAAGAGTGGGTTGACGCAGGATACTTCCCGGATGGTTTCCTTACACTTGACCCGAACGATACCATCATGGCAATGGGTACAGGAGAGTGTGCAATGGATCTCCAGGGACAGTGGTATGACGGACAGTTCATCCAGAATGATCTTGATCCTAACAATTATGGTGTATTTGCATTCCCGTCAGGTGATGACAACCGTATGTCTGCTTTCGCAGAGATGACACAGTTCAATGCTAATCTTTCTGATGAAGAACTTGATGCATGCGTGAAGTTCATGGATTACTATCAGAGCGATGAGAATGTTGCAGAGTATGGTGAGTACTATAACGTACCGCTTCCTGTACAGGGCGCTGAAGCTCCGGCTGAGCAGGTCAACGTAAACGGTATGCTTGAAACATCTAATGAGAACGGTACATTCACGATCACTGACCAGGCATTCCCGACAGAGGTTGCAGATGTTCTCTTTAATGCACAGGATGCAGTTGCAAACGGCGAGATGACACCGGAAGATGCAGCTGCTAATATCCAGAAAGCAATCGAGGAATATCAGGCTAAATAATCATAAAAGCATAACGGAGCGGCCAGAGCGCGGGCTTTGGCCGCTCTTTTACGAAAAATGGAGGTAATCCGGAATGAAGAAAAAAAGCAAAATTGATTTTGGTGCATATGCGTTTCTGATACCGGCAGCAGTGATCTACCTTTCCGTTATTGTAATACCTGTATTTTATTCACTGTTTATCAGTCTGTTTAAATGGAACGGTGTTGCGGAGAAGGAATTTGTAGGTCTGGCAAACTATATCAATTTGTTTACAAATGATGCGACATTTATGATCGCGTTGAAGAATAACCTGATCTGGATCGTGCTGACGATCGTACTTATGATGACGGTTTCTCTTGGATTTGCAGTAATCCTTAATAAACAGTTCCGCGGACGTACTGTGTTCCGTGCATTCTTCTATTTTCCATGTGTTATCGCACCGATCGCAGTAGCGATCATCTGGAGATGGATCTACAACCCGAATATCGGCTTTATCAATCAGTTTTTCAAAGTACTTGGAATTAATTTTAAACAGACATGGATCTCCGATCCGAAGGTTAGCCTGTATGCAATTTTTGCAGCAGCACTGTGGCAGGGAATCGGCCAGCCTATGATCCTTTTCCTGGCAGGACTTCAGTCAGTATCACCGGATGTCCTTGAGGCAGCAACAATTGACGGTGCAGGCCCGATCCGTAAATTCTTCAGTGTTACGGTACCGCTTATGAAAGAAACATTCGTTATGGTTCTTGCAACTCTGATCGTAGCAGCTATGAAGGTTTACGATATTGTACAGGGTCTTACAGGCGGCGGCCCGAACAACTCCACCCAAGTTCTTGCTACATATATGTATTCACAGACATTCCAGTATAACAATGTAGGTATGGGAACTGCGGTTGCATGTATCATGGTAGTTATGATGCTTGTAGTAATCATTCCGTATATTTCCTTTACAGCAAAAGAAAAGTAGGAGGTGCAGACAATGGACGGAAAAAGTAAAAAAATCACAAAAAAAGTGCTGCTGTATGTGCTTCTGATCATTCTTGCGCTGATCTGGATCGTGCCAATTTTCACACTTGTTGTAACAGCACTGAAACATAAAAAAGATTTCATGAGCGGTTTAAGTCTGTTCCAGCTTCCTGCTGAGATTGCATGGGACAACTTTACAAATGCCATCACAAAAGGAAATCTTTTCAACTATATGAAAAATGACCTGATTATTTCCTGCCTGAAAGTGCCGCTTGGTATCTTCGTAGGAGCTATGGCTTCCTTTGCATTAACACGACTGAACATCAAACATCGTGTGGGGCTTTTTGTATTCTTCCTTATTGGTATGATGCTTCCGATGCAGACAGCACTTGTGCCGATTAATATTATCTACAGCAAACTGAATCTTCTGAACACATACTTCGGATTATTCTATGTATATATCGGATTTGGTATTTCCTACTGTATCCTGATCATGAGAGGTTTCATGCTGGGAATTCCGAAAGATATTGATGAGGCTGCATGTATTGACGGATGTAATAAATGGCAGCTTTTTTACAAGATCATCCTGCCGATCGCAAAACCGGCGATCGCAACACTGTTTATCACAGATTTCCTTTCCACATGGAATGAGTATCTTCTGGCAAGCGTTATCATCAACGACAATGCCATGAAGACAGTACCAGTTGGTATTATGACATTCGTAGGTGAGCACGGAACAGATTATGGTTATCTGTGTGCAGGTGTACTTGTTTCTGTTATACCGGTTATGGTTGTATACCTGATCTTCCAGAGATATTTCGTAGAAGGTATGGCCGGAGCAGTTAAATCATGATATCAGATGCAGGCAGCACAGCGGATCGTGAACAGCCGCCTGGATGACTACAGAAAGAAAGAGGACGACTTATGAGTACTTGCAAATATACAGAATCCGTAGAAAAATGGGGAACCTTTGAAGCAGAAATGTCAGGCAGACATGAGGGAAATCCGTTTACCGATTATGCAATTCAGGGAACCTTTAAAGGCAAAGAAGAGACAAAAACCGTAGATGGTTTCTATGATGGAGACGGAATTTACCGTGTACGTTTCATGCCATCCTTTGAAGGAGATTATACATTTGAGATCAAAGGAAGCTTTTCCGATGAGGTGTACACAGGTGCATTCCATGTAACACCTGCACAAGAAGACAACCATGGACCTGTTCGCGTATCCTACACTTATCACATGGCATATGAAGATGGAAAACCATATTATTCTATCGGAACAACATGTTATGTATGGGAGCTTCAGAGCGAGGAGCTTCAGAAACAGACACTGGAGACACTGGCAGACAGTGCATTTAATAAGATCCGTTTCTGCGTATTCCCGAAACATTATGACTACAACCTGAATGAGCCGATCAGCTATCCATATGAAGGAACTCCGATGGACAGTTCTGTACTGACATCTGAGAATTTTCTGGAATATGTTGGCTGTGCAGAGGGTAATAACTTCGATTACAAGAGATTTAATGTGAAACATTTCCAGCATATCGATGACTGCGTAAAGAAGCTGATGGAGCTGGGTATTGAGGCTGACATCATTGTGATGCATCCATATGACAGATGGGGCTTCAGTGAGATGAGTGCAGAGTGTGATGATCTTTACTGGAAATATCTCATTGCCAGAGTGAGTGCATACAGAAACGTATGGTGGTCTCTTGCGAATGAGTACGATCTTTTCCCGAAAAAGACAACTGAGGACTGGGAGCGTTACGCATCCATCATCCAGGAAAAGGATGTATACAATCATCTTCGCTCCATCCATAACTGCAAGAGCTTCTATGATTACACAAGACCATGGATCACTCACTGCAGCATCCAGAGACAGGATCTTTACAAATCCTCTGAGATGGTAAATGAGTGGCGTATCCGATACAAGAAACCGGTAGTTCTGGATGAGATCGCATATGAAGGAAATATCCAGCACGGCTGGGGAAATATCAGCGGAAAGGAAATGACAAGACGTTTCTGGGAAGCATTCTGCAGAGGTGCATATCCGGGACACGGAGAAACCTATATGAATGATGAGGGAATTCTCTGGTGGTCTCATGGCGGCAAGCTTCACGGAGAAAGCCCTGAGAGATTTAAATTTCTCCAGAAAATTATGGAAGAAACTCCGGCGCCAGGTCTTCGTCCACTGGAAAATCAGTGGGATGAGGTTGGCGCAGCAGTAGATAACAGTCTTCAGGATATTAAATATTATATTTTCTATTACAGCTTCATGCGTCCGTCATTCCGCGAGTATCATATTGATGATGAGACAGAATTTGAGGTAGAAGTAATTGATACCTGGAACATGACGATCGAGAAGAAAGGAATCTTTAAAGGCAAGTTCCGGATCGACCTGCCGGGAAGAGAGTATATGGCTGTGCGCGTGCGCGAGGTTAAGTGATTTATGGGGAGCTGCCGGAAAGGCGGCTCCCTGCTTTATGTTGACAGGAAAACCAAAAGTGTTTAGAATCAAGGAGAAGTTTAAATCAAGAGGGATCAGAATGAAGATAAAGGCAGCAGATATAGCGAGAAATCTTAATCTTTCCAAAGCAACGGTATCCCTGGTTTTAAACAATAAACCAGGAGTCAGTGAGAAAACCCGACGAAGGATTTTTGATTATATTGAAGAAGTTTCAGGAGAAGCAGAACGACAAAAAGAAGAAAAAGATAAGCAGGAATTAGAGAATAAAAATATCATCAAGGTACTTTTTATTGATAATGCTCTCAGATTCCTCAAGGATTTTGAATTGGATGTATGCCCGGACAGCCTGACAATATTTGAACAGGAAGCCAGAAGAATGGGCTGTATCATCAGCGTGACTTATGCTTCTTCCGCAAAAAAAGAAGACGTGGAGCGTGTAGTGCGTGAGGCTAATGAGGAAAATGTGGCAGGCGTGATCCTGTATGCAACGGAGATGCAGCCGGATCAGTTTCCACCGTTCCGGGCAATCCGAAAGCCCATGGTGATCTATGACAATGATCTTGGAAATGAATATCATTGTGTTACCTTCGGTGGAGTGGAGGGAATCAGGGATTGCGTAGATTATCTGGTTTCCAGAGGATGCCGGAATATCAAATACATGGCCAATACCCAGAATATCTTTAATTTCCAGCAGAGGCGTGCAGGATTCCGTGCAGGACTTCGGAAGAATGGCCTGCCACTGGAGAAAGAATCTATTTACCCGCTGGGAGAAACTACCAGTGAGGTATGTGAGGCAACACTGAAATATCTGGAGACTCATGAACTGCCGGATGCCTTTATCATGGAAAATTATCAGATTTCCATTGGCGTGATGCGGGCGTTACGGCAGAAGAAGATTTCGGTTCCGGAAGACATTTCTCTTCTGGGAGTAGATGAGATCCCGGATTATCTTACGGGAGATATCCTTCTTACCACACTTCGGATGGAGCATCTGGAACGTGCGCATGTGGCCATGCTTTTCCTGGAACAGGAGATGAAGGGGGCGATTTCCTGTAAATTCAAATCGTTTTCCACCTGCAAGATCATTCCGGGGCAGACGGTCAAATAAAATGGAAATACAGATGAGGAGAAAATAAAATGTTATTTTTTGTAAACGATTACTGCGAGGGAGCGCATCCGGCGATCCTTGAAAAACTTGTGGAGACAAACATGGAGAAGCTTTCCGGCTATGGCACAGATAAATACTGTGATTCTGCAAAAGAAAAGGTCCGCAAGGCATGTGGCTGTCCGGATGCAGAGGTGTTTTTTCTGGTAGGAGGAACTCAGACCAATGCGACAGTTATCGGTTCCGTGCTGAACAGATACGAGGGTGTACTGGCAGCTGAGACTGGTCATGTAAACTGCCATGAAGCCGGTGCTATCGAGTATACCGGACATAAGGTTCTGGCACTTCCTGCAGAGAACGGAAAGATCAAAGCAGAGAGCATAACCGAATATATCGAAACTTTTTACGGGGATGAAAGTCATGACCATATGGTATTTCCGGGAATGGTATATATTTCCCATCCTACAGAATACGGAACGCTTTATACAAAGAAAGAACTGGAAGAAATCTTCAATGTGTGCAGACATTATGAGCTTCCGCTGTTCCTGGACGGAGCAAGACTTGGATATGGCCTGGTAAGCCCGGAAACAGATGTAACACTTGAGGATATCGCCAGATATACAGATGTATTCTACATCGGTGGAACCAAGGTAGGAGCACTCTGCGGTGAGGCAGTTGTTTTTACGAAAAAAGCTCCGAAACATTTCATGACTATGGTGAAGCAGCAGGGAGCTCTTCTGGCCAAGGGGCGCCTTCTGGGAATCCAGTTTGATACTTTATTTACAGATGATCTGTATACAAAGATCAGCCGAAACGCCATTGACACTGCTATGAAGCTGAAAAAAGCTCTTCAGGAAAAAGGATACCAGCTTTATATTGATTCTCCGACAAACCAGCAGTTCATAATCCTGGAAAATAATAAAAAAGAAGAACTTGCAAAAAAAGTCCGGTTTGATTTCTGGGAGAAATATGATGAGGATCATACAGTGATCCGTTTTGCTACAAGCTGGGGAACGAAGATGGAAGATATTGATGCGCTGATCGAATTGCTGTAGTGCGTATCATCCTGAGAAGATCATAAAGTAGAAATAATTGCAGGAAATTTGGTATAAAATAATTCCCTGCAGGATCTGCAAAATCAGGTACAGATATAATATCCTTGGCAGTATGCCTGATGAAGAGATAATTTATATCATCTGTTTTGTAAATTCCTGCGGGGTTTTTATTTTTTGGTCTGTGAGGAATTATAATTTTTTGCCCTTCTCAGCGGCAGCAGTCAGAGCTTCAAATACAGCACTGCGGAAACCGTTTTTCTCCAGTGTGCGTACACCTTCGATGGTAGTTCCGGCAGGGGAGCAGACCATGTCCTTCAGATCGCCAGGATGTCTGCCTGTCTCAAGAACCATCTTTGCACTGCCAAGTACTGTCTGGGAAGCAAATTTGTAAGCCTGTTTACGGGGCATTCCCTGACTTACGGCGGCATCTGCCATAGCTTCGATGAACATAAATACATAAGCCGGTGCACAGCCGCCTACAGCGCCTGCAGCATCCATAAGACGTTCAGGGATCACTTCTGTGCATCCGAAGCTGTCTGTGATCTTGAGAATTTCATCGAGTCCTTCTTTGGAAACGCGCTCGTTGGCGCATACAGCAGTCATGCCTTCACCAACCTGTGCGGGAGTATTTGGCATGAAACGGACAACTTTCAGAGGAAGTCCGGCTTTTTCTTCCAGCCATGCAAGGGTCTTGCCCGGGGCAATTCCAATGATAGTGTGATCTGCTGTGAGGCTGTTGTGGACTTCATCTAAGACTTCCTCGTAGAACTGGGGTTTTACTGCAAGTACAATAGTTTTTGCAGATCTGACCACTTCGTTGTTATCCGGAGTGGTGACAACACCGAGATTTTTTTCGCTGCGTTCTCTGCCTTCTTCTGTAAGGTTGGAAACAATGATCTCATCTTTTGAAAAAATCCCTTGGCGGAGAATACCGCCGATCATTGCAGAACCCATATTTCCACATCCGATAAAACCGATCTTCATAATAAAAATCCTCCTTAGAATTATGTTTTATAAAAAAAGACACGCTCCCGAAAGCGTGCCTCTCTTGGCAATGAAAGCAGATAACGGGAGTCGAACCCGCCTCCTCAGCTTGGGAAGCTGATGTTCTACCGATGAACTATATCTGCCTGCAATCCCAATTATAGCACTGGAAATAAGAAATACAAGAGCTGATTTGCGGGATATTACCACCCCTGGCTCATAGTGCTGTTATGGTATTTCGTAGAATAAGTCACATCCTCCCCAAACCACTCCGGTGCAATATAAGCATTAGCTGCTTCTTCCGTAGGAAATTCGACCTCAGCAAGAAGAACTCCCTCATATTCCCCGTGGAACACATCCAGCTCAATAAAAAGCCCGTCTTTTTCAGGAATTACATAGCGGTCTTTTGTAATAAGGATACCATCGGCTTTAGGTTTGAGATGTTCGTAGGCATCGGCAGTCAGAGGAAGATTATATTCTTCGCGGCTCATCAGGCCTTTTGATTTATAAGTAAGAAAATATTCATCATCCTGTCTGCGGATGCGGACTACAGGTGAAGTACAGAGATAACTCTGTTCGATCCTGTGGCAGGGATAGGAAGCCAGGCCGGCTGGCAGATTTTCTTTCGGGATCAGAAATTTACGTTCGATTTCCATAAAACAGATACCGTTACTGAAAACTTATAAAAAGTTATAAACTTCTATGTTTCATTCCTACTTCA
>NZ_JAAWUO010000018.1 GCF_013304825.1 Blautia schinkii
AGTCTTACCAGACTGGATTCCCACCAGTTATATATTTGGCACCGAACTGGCGCACCCCTCCCCTTTGAATAATATATTGCGTTTTTCTAATTCATCGCATGTTTTCACAATATATCTGGAATCTGTAACATATGCCTCACTTTCTACAACAGCAGTCAGTTCCTGTCTTATCTCCTCATTTGGAGTAAAAGCCGTTTTTTTTCCTTCTTTTTAAAAGAATTTCTGTCAGATATGCCAGCTCCCTTATCTTTTACAAAGTGCAAATCTTATTTTGAGATATAAGTCACGCTCGTTTCACTACAGCATTTTTTCCTCGGAATGCAATCCCGACTTTAATAATTGAATTGACACCTGCATCACGCAGATCCGTGTCATATTTTTTCTCATCAATCTGCTGAAGTGCCTTCTCTGCTAAAGATGCCAAATCTACATGTGCATCATTAATATGTTTAAATTCAAAAAGAAATCCTGGAATACCATTCACCAAAGGCATCAGCTGAATGTCAAAACGTCCAAGCCCCGATTCACGATTAGAACGAACTCGATAACGATTTCCAAGAACAGCACATAACCCCAACATCATCCCGTGATAAAATCCCTCATTCACACCATCCATAGAAGAAATGCTCTTTATCATAAACTCTTCCAGAAGGAACTCTAACTTTTTCGTATCTCCCGAAAAAATAGCTTGACTGATGGAGATAGAGACATTATTTTGATTTGTGCGATTTAAAACCTCTTTTTCATACACAAACGCAATCTCTTTATTAGGAATTGCAACATCACACATAAAATTCCCATCATTTTGTGGGTAGACTGCCGCGACTTTCAAGTACCCTGCAACGAGCAGAAAGCTATAGATACTATAGGGATTATTCTGTATTTCAGGGTAAGTCACACTGGTATCAATATAGGTTGTAATTTTCTCACCGCAGAGCAACTTATAAAGATCTTCTGTAGTTTCCGGTGTAGCCGTCGAAATGATTTCTCCGATGATCTCGTTGCTACCTGTAGACTGCCAAAATGCTTTGGGAAAGCACTTATCTGCAATGTAATTAATCACTGACCACGGGTTAAAAATTTCAGTATTACCAAATTGATATCCATCGTACCAATCACAAATCTCCTGATATTTTCCTGCTTTTTCATAATAGCTCAAAATATCCTTCACTTCTTCTTTTGTAAAGCCAAAATATTCGCTATAGCTTTCATCCAAAATTGAATTGATCTTCAAATTATTCATGCCACTAAAGATACTTTCTTTAGCTACACGCAAAATTCCTGTAAGAAATCCGAAAGCCAAATGTGGATTATCTTTAAGACCTCCTGAGAAAAAATTTCGCATGAAGTTTACGATTTCCAAGTAGAAATTGCAATTATGCCCCTGCTGAATCGGCGTATCATACTCATCAATAATGATAATGCACTCCTTGCCGTAATGCTTATGCAAAAGCATTGACAAAAGCTGCAATCCCATTTGGCAATCAACTTCTGTAGCACTGTCACTGGCAAAACGATGATACTGTTCTTTTTCATATGTGGTCAATACAGAACTATTTTCCAGCTCGCTATGTCGCATGAACTCCAAAGAAATCAATATACGAATCTTCTGAAAAGTTTCTTCCCACGTCAGGCATTTCACATCTTTAAATGTCAGAAAGATGACTGGATACTGTCCTTGATGCCTGGTATAAAAATCGCCGCACTGCCATATCTGCTTATCCTTAAAATAAACCGAAGTATCTTCCTCGGTCTTCTCAAAAAAGACACGAAGCATATCCATATTCAACGTTTTACCAAAACGTCGCGGACGAGTAAAAAGCGACACCATTGGTTTTGTGTCAAGAAAATCGCGAATTAGCAGAGTTTTATCTACATAGTAATAACCAATGGTCGCAGCCTTAAAATCAGAAACACCTATTGGCAAAGGTTTCTTTTGGGCGTTTAAATCTTCGGAAACCGCATTTACCGGAATCAACCACGTCCGGCCATCTTTTACAGCACCCGGAAGTTCTCCTTGTTTGCACATCTGCTGGACTCTACGGACTGTAATCCTCAATTTTTCAGCAGTGTCAGCGCAAGATAAATAGTCCATAATGCACCGTTAATAACCTCCAAACGATAATCTATTGTAAGTATACCTTGCATAGCGAAATATATCAACTCAAATTTTCGTTTTAATTTCGTTCAAAGCGAAAATGCTTAAGAATCATTCCCTCCCTGTGTACTTTTGTGTGAACTTCCAGTTTTTTTTGCCTAAATCGAGTGTCGCTATATCTGCAACTCAAAATAATTCTATTTTTCCTTCTTTTCTCCATCTGATCCTGCATTCGCTGATTGTCAAGATAGTTTTGTCAAAGCGTAAATTGGATTATTTAGAATTATGTCAGAAAATTTCTTACATAAATGAAACAATTTAAGGTCAAAATATTTTATCAACAAAATCAGAAATAATGGCGCAAATGACTGCATAATCAACGCTTTTTTCATTGCTGGATTATCGGTCATAAATTCACCTTCTTTCCATTTTCCTTCACATCTTAGCCGTCCATATAGACGTTGCCTGCTGCTCACCACGGAGAGGTGTGTGATTGACTACATAATACAGCAATCACCAGCTTGATGACCGCCTCGACTGCGCTTGTGTCGAAAAATTTCTTCTTACTGTCGTAATTCCACCACCTCTAATTCGCCGGAAAAATAGCAACAGGGTGGAGTATAATGTCCATTTTCCGTCCTATGTAGGTACATTTTCGCTTTTCCGGCCGGATTTTTGGCAAAAAGAAAAGAGCCGCCGATCAAAAGATCAGTAGCTCTCAGGAGTTTATTTTTCTATTCAATTTTCAAAAAGCTCACTTATTTCAAAAAAGTGATTTTACTCACTTTTTCATCTTCATAAGTGATTATGTTCACTTATTCTTGTCGGATGTAAACATCATTGGGTGACAGAAAAACTCACTTTTCCGACTGCACCAATAAGTGATTAAGTTCACTTACTACATATAGATAGGTGAGAAAAATCACTTATCACCCAGCCTACACGGTCACTTTCCTGCTTGCTGTGAAGAATCAGCCAGTTGGATTACGACCCAGTGGGCTGCTTTTTTCCTGCTTCACCACACGCCCCTCACACTGCCCCACTGTCGGCTTTTATTACCGGACTTGGATTGTTTTCCGCTTGCGCACCTTCTTCCCGACACAGGGCAACTGTGGGGCTTACAGCCTCGTCCACGATTTCTCCGCTCTCAATCGGAATCGCATCCCGTATAGAAAAGCTCACAAGTTTTTGATTCGCAAATGATTTTCCTGTTAATCGATATGATCTTCGGAATGACCATCGTGCATCCTGATAAATCATCCTTGAAAAAGCCATGCATTTAATCTCACAACTGTTGGATTCATTCATTTTTGTCACTCGATGTGATCCGGAATCCGCTGCGCCACACGCCTGCACAGCAATCTGTTTTTTCTCTCGATTATACAGAAGACGATAATGCGAAGGCCAGCCCAAAGCTTCCAGCGTACTTCGGAAAATCGTAATTCTTCCCTCATCAGCATTGAATGTCATTCCCAGCATACCTGAATACCATTTTTGTTCTTTTTCCTGCACTTCTCTCCCCTCCTTAAAAATGAGCGCACTTCCCCCTTGGTTTGCTTATATCCCCTAATCTGCTCCAACTTCGGGGACAGGTTTTCCTGTCAAAATTCCCATCGATACATATCCGTCCATCTGCTGGACTTCAGATTCTTTTAGATGTTCTTCTACAGGTACGCCAAAAGTACCCTCAATATCATCCGGGTAAAATCCCTTTCTGGTATCTACAGGCTTTTCTTCTGGTGTGTTATTCGGAGAAGCGGCCATACCTTTCTTCCTTCTCTGCCCTTCATGGAAAATCTCAGGCACAAGCAGATCAAAAACGTACAGAGTTTCCCCTTCAAAAGTAATCCTGTACCCCAGCACCTTATATCTACATTCACTGTCCCAGGCCATTTCCTTATAGACCAACTCCGCAAAAGGCTTGCAACTCATCTTCCTGCTCTTGCGTTTATCCGGCTTAGCAATGCACCAGCGCAGAGCATCCTTGTCGTTTTCATCACACCCACGCACAACAATGCGCTTCAAATCATTATTGAACATAACATGCACATAAACCACATCCTCCACCCCAGTAATGCAGGCCGTGTTGAATGTGATGCTGTCCTTGCGGATCACAATGGCAGGGTCACGAAGATGAGCAAACAGCTCTTTCCGCACGACCTGGTATCCATCATACGAAAAAGTACTCTCCAATTCTTCTGCCCTTGCATCTCTATCATTCTGTTCTGCCTGCCCCTCTGGCGGCATACTTGTTGTATTTTCCTCATTCATCTATTTCAGTCCATCCTTCCATTATCTCTTCCGCCTCATGGAGCAGTGCATTCAGACCATCTGCGGTAAAAGTGTTCATTTCTTCTATCTCTGCTGCCGGTCGGAGCACATCCCAGTTTCCAGCATAATGCTCCTGCTGTAAAATGCCGACCTGTGCAATACTTGTGATTGGCTGTCCAAAAGTCCCTGCCCATTCCGGTGGGAAAATGTAAATCGTCTTTTTAACCGTTTCGCCCTCTGCTTCTTCCGAATTTTCCTTGGGCGGCAAAACGATTTCTTCAACTTTGATCATCTCCGGCTCATCCAGTTCAAAAAGCATCAGCTTATTATCGCCATCCTCCACGAATTGCCCACGGAACCGATAACGCAAGTCTTCATCCCATTCCATGATGTCAAAAAGAGTCTTTGCCAGACCACGGCAGCCAAGTGTGCTGGCACACCAGCATCCTTCTTTCAGCCGGCCCCAGCGGATCGCATTAGGATTGCTCTTTTCACACGGACGAATTGCAACGCAGCGGTCAACGGAATTTAACAGCAGTTCCACATATTCCACATCTTCAAACTTTTTCAGACAGGCTGTGTTGAAACGCAGCTTCCCGTTGGAAATCGTCATTGCCGGATTCTGCATCGTTGAAAAGTACTGGGCCCGAACCACCTCATATCCCGTCAGGTCGAGCCGCTTTTTCACATCTGTCACGACAGAATCATCCGGCTCCTGCATCACACTTTCAGATGCTTCCCGGTATTCTTCTGACGAAAAGCCAGTCCAGTCTTTATCAAACGGAACATATCCACGCAAAATTCCATCATCAACCACGCTCAAAACCGGCAGAGGCCGATTTTTCCTCGTGTAACTTCTGGATGCTCTCAGGTGGTTGACCGCATTGAAGACATCTCTGGACACGATTGCCTCATGATGGTCTCGCTGCCGATACTGTGTCCGGTCATTATTGTTCTTTTTGGATTTATGCGTCAAAAAATTTGGCGTGTAAGTCTTTCGAGCCAGCACATCACCGCAATGACGCTCATTTGCGATAACGCCAGCCAATGTACTCGAATTCCATTCTGCGTTCCCCAGCTTTGTCTTTCGCCCATAGTCCGTCAGCAGCTCTGCAATTTCTTTAAGAGAAAATCCGTTCAAGTACAGGTAATAGATCACCTTTACCGTCTGGGCTTCCTCCGGGTTGACCACAAGGTTGCCTTCCTCGTCCTGATCATATCCCAGCAGAGCCGGAGTCAGGAACAGACCGCGACTAAAACGACGATCAATGGACCAGTTCATAATGATAGACTTGGAGTGGGATTCTTCCTCTGCCACTGATGCCAGGATGGTAAGAATCATGCGACCATTGCTATCCAAGGTATAAATATTGTCAGCTTCAAATTTCACGCCTACAGGTGGGGTGAGATTTTTCAGTGTTTCAATTACAGATAAGCAGTCTACGATATTTCGTGCAAAACGAGCAATGGACTTTGTAAGGACAAGGTCTATTTTTCCGGCCTTGCAATCCTCGATCAACTGCTGCATTCCCTTCCGATGTTCCAGGGATGGGCCGCTGATGCCCTCGTCATCGTAGATACCGACAAATTCCCATCCCGGCTGTGCCTTGATGTACTCGGTATAATAATTCTTCTGAAGCTCATACGAGGAAGTCTGTTCATCATTGTCAGTGGAAACACGGACATAGGCTGCGACACGCCGAATAGAGGTGCTTTCTTCAAGCCCCTCCACAGTTTTTGCCGGGATGACTTCCAGTTCGGAGACATCCACGCCCTTATACCGATCTCTGATTTTTTGCTTGCGGTCTACCGCTTCCACTTCACTACTTATCATGTACTTCCTCTCATTCTTCCGGCTTTATGCTCCAATACCACTGGCGCATTTTCCGATAGCTTCGGATGCCGAGTTCCTTTTTTGTATTTTCTGCGGTCCTGCGGCTGATACCCTCATCGCTCATCCGCATATAGATTTCCCTTGATCTCATGTCACCCTCAGAAAGCAACTTTTTAATCAAGTATGCCGCCTTCTTTGACTTTGATTCAAAATCCGGCATTCCCGGTTCTGCGTATGGATCTGGTGTAACCTCACACTCCAGCCACTCAAATCCTGCTTCTGCTGTTATGGAAAATCGAATCTCACCGTCCGATGGAGCCAGACTGTTTTTGATTTGCCGAACAATACGAATGTCTGTGTTTTCCGGGTCGCGCTCTACTTGCAGGACACTCCGGGCCGCAGCCACGACATCAATACTGCCAAGGCTCCGATACAGACCTTTAGTTCCTTCCTTTTTGTTGAGATGACCGATCAGCACAATGGCACAATCATATACCGATGCCCACATACCAAGCCGGTGCATCAGCTTTCTGGCTCTGCCCGCAATCTGGAGGTCAGAATCGCTTCCAAGATATGCCTGGATCGGATCGATGACTACCAGACGCGGCCGGAATTCTATAATCGCCTGCCGGATGCGCTCATCATCCAGCGTCAGCCCGCTGTATGTATCTTCATTTATAAATGCCACATTCCTGCAATCTGCACCGCACTTTTCCAGTCTGGGCTTGATGGTATCTGACACACCGTTCTCCGAACACTGGTAGATGACTTTCTTCGGCATCCCGATTGGTTTCCCATCCGGGGTGTTCCCGCCTTTAGAAAGTTCCGCAATCAAGTTCATCATCATTGTGGACTTGCCGTCTCCGGGATCTCCTTGCAGCAATGTGATCTTTCCAACTGCAATGAACGGATACCACAGCCAGCGAACAGAAGTCGCCTGTACATCACTGTATAATGTAAGAATTCCTGTTTCACCTTTTCCCGCCATCGTCTTTCCTTTCCATTTGCAGTCTTTTTCTACATTTATATTATAAGGTGCATATGACGATTTGACTGCTACCTATCATGTAGCACGTTTCGTATTTTGCTACATAACAGGTAGCAAAACAGCCTTAGACCACACAACAGATAGAGGTGTATGCTTTTGTGGCCTTAAAATCTTTCTTATTCAGTTGCTATGTATTTTTTCCTGCGAGATAATCGTACTGCCTTATGCGGGCATCATAAGGAGAAAACACATGGCTATTGATTATGAAGCTTTGGGCAAGCGTATTTCAAATGCCCGTAAACAAGTTGGTATCACCCAGGAAGCTTTGGGTGAACAGCTCAGTATGACCCGAAAGCTATCAGCGTTATTGAAGCGGCAATCAGCCGTCCAAGCCTCGACACATTGATTGATATTGCCAATGCTCTTGGCCTATCCGCAGAAGACCTTTTGGTGGACAGCTTGACGCACTCTGCTTCCACCGCAGACTCAGAGATTCACCGTCTGCTTCTGGACTGCAATGAAATCGAACAGGAAATTCTCACCCGGATGGTAAAGGAAATGAAAGCAATCCTATACGGCCTGGGAGTCTGATTTTGTAACTCGTTGACCACATAACAAAAAAGCCCGCATAAGCCACAGCTGCACTTCGGCTCAAACCGGGATGCTGTCTGTGGTTCATGCGGGTCAGGGCAAAAAAAGAAGCCCGCCAGCGTACCATGTAGGATTTACACAGTGCGCCAGCGGGCAGTCATTTATTTATTTTTTCGGCTTAAACTTTGCGCTGTAAGCATTTACTGCTGCATCATGGATAAGCCATCCAAATTTTCTCAAGAAGTCCAATCGCTCTTCATCAGTCATCCATTTTGCAAGTGTATGAAGAACTCCCTCGTATCGTTCATTTTCCTTTCCGTTGAAAAACTTGCCTCCAGGTCCCTGCTTAAATCTGACGGGAATCCCATTTTTAATTATCGTCCAGACAGTTGAACCCCCATCTGTCTGAAACATGTCCCCAACCATGCCGTCCAGTTCTCCGGCATCCATTCTTTTCAGCAGTTCTCTTTCCTCACTCGTCATCTTCATCACCCCCACAATCCTCTACTTTTATATCTTCCGAATCATACGCTCCCATTGGGTATTCCCGAATCCAGCCTTCGATTTTTAATGTGTGGCCACATTCTGGACATTCATAGCAATCTTCAGAATTAAAGCTGTACACAAGATCCGGTCCCATACCATTTTCTTTTTCGTAAGAACTTTCATCATACATGAAGTCCTCAAGGTCAACATTTTCTTCATGACCGCAATGAGGACATTTGACTGCTCTTTCCAGAGAAACCGGTCGATATCCATACATATCCTCGATATCGATAAATTCCTCGCCTGCTGCTTCTTTTTCGCTGATGATGTCCCAATAATGCTGCGTCTGGAAAGTTTCAAATTCTGCGCTGTCATCCAGAAGGTTATCCAGCATTTTTAAGGCATTCCGCTTTCGTTCAAGTTCATCATTGATATACTGCTTCCGTTCATGAATTACCTGTTCAAGATTGATTTCTCCTGCTTGAAGTCTTTTTATATCTCCACAGGTCAAGCCGGATTTTGTAAGGACAACAATCCTCTGCAGATTTTTGAAATCTGCTTCCGTATAATCCGTTGCCTTGTTTCCCACCGGTGGATGTTCTGGTTTGAAGATGCCCTCACGCTTAAAGAGTTTTATGCGCTCTGCATCAATGCCTAATTTTTCTTGTATTTCTTTTGGTCTCATAACATTCGACCTCCTTTCTGAAACCGAGTATAGCACATAGGGACTTTGTCCCCGTCAAGCCCTAAATATCATTTTTTCTATTTTTAAGAATACTCAATTCCAGTTTTATTTCAAGACCTTCCTTAATGATTTGTATATTTCAGGCTTCGATATGCATCTCCAAGGAATCCTACAAATTCCGGGCTCATAGTCTCTATGATGCTTTCTCCTAAGCCACAGCTACACTTCGGCTCACTTCTGGGTGATGTCTGTGATTCATGTGGATGGGAACAAAAAAGCCCACCAGCGTTCCATGTAGGGATTCTACACAGTGTGCCAGCGGGCAGACATCTTATCACCAAAAGTTACATCTCTGTGACAAAAATTTTCTGTATAAAAAACTAGGACGCCGTCGTAACGTCGCCCCGTGCAAAAACTGTAATCAGTTTTTTGATGTTGCTCTTATTATATGCGATTTTTTCTTGAAAGTCAACCCCTATGCAAAGTTTTCAAGAGAATTATTTTTGCCTGCACAATGACTCACATATTACTTTTCCTGCAAATTCATAGTTTGTTTTTATCAAATCATTGTCTTTAAAAAAGCCCTTTTTCTCTAACATTCTTTTAAAGAACAAATTATACAATTCCTCACTTCTATGAAGTTTTACTTTTGGTGTCACAACTAATTCGTATGTATAAATTAATGCGACAAACTCAAGCATAGGTCTACAGGAAAGCTTCTTCTGTCTTTGAGATGTTGTTATAGACCCCATCTTTTTAACGTAATCTTTAATCTCACGCGGAGGTTTTGATGTACCGTGTGATAAATTTGCCAGTAAACAATTGTTATGTGCTGATCCATTCCTCAGACATCTTACTAATCCAAGAATTGCCCCGGAAACTGCTGCTGTATTTCCATAGTAGAAATCATAAAGCCGCAAAAATTCTCCAAACGTTAGAACTTCGCACAAAACCCATATTGGGCAATCATCATATCCTTGAATTATGTGTTCATGCCGCCCCTTACTCGGATTATACACCCTTTGTACATCAAAGTATTTCTGTATTAAATCACCTGTAAACGGAGACATAATTCTTGATTCCAAACTCTTTACTATGTATGAATTCCCTAATAAAAAATTTTCAACTATTTTATAAGCATCTGCATTTGCATCATTTGAAACATCTTTTACCAGTTTTACTTTCAAGACCTGTTCTATATCAAGACACATTCTATTAATAAGAAAACGAAAATGCATATCAACTGTTGACATTTCTTGTAAATATGCAAAATCAAGGTTTATGTACTTTCCCGTATTAACACCACGGGTATATTTAGAATAATTCTGTCGATATGCAGCTGTACGAAGATAGTTGTTAATATCCGTCAGGTATGCTTCTGCTTTTTCTTCAGTAACATACTTAAATGTAATTCCCTTTTCATCCCTCATTTTTGCAACAAGCGACTCTGAGGTCATCATTGGTTTATTTATTTTATTACTCATCTTAAACCGTTCTTTCCAACTCTTTTGTTAGAGTGCTCCTTTTCTTAAGATCTGATAAAGCATAATAGTATTATTTTGGTGAATATAGAAAAACTCCAGTTCCATCGGGCACTGGAGTATATTTCATAGTCAGTGGCGATTTTATGCTAGCTGTCAGCTTCGATATCCTGTCGGGCATCACCAGTCATCAGTAATTTAAGTCCCCGATGCGGACTCACCATATACCCCTGGTGTGGGTTTGATGCTATACCGAGCATCACAAAGTGCCGGTAATTAACCACCCCATCCAGAGTACAGCTTTAACGTGTCGCCACACGGCATCTTTTACTTCTTCTATATTGTACTCAAATTCGATCAAAATATCAACTATATTTAAAAATCTTTCAAAAAGACGCCGTTTTCACTTCGCATATTTCATGCTTCGATATGCATCTCCAATAAAACTCACTGTCTCCACCATACTCTTTCCCTCTACATTCTGCAAAACAGCAATACTGACTTCGGACATATCATCTTTCCTCACTTCCAGTTCTCGTATCGAATCCGCCACAGCCTCATCGATGAACGCAGCGAACTTTGCCCCATCAACATAGCTTTGCACTGGCATCGGTTCGCCGCCTTCACCGAACAGTTGGATTACCTTTGGTTCAATGATGCTCTCCACCTTTTTCAAGGCTTCTTTCTCTGGCATCCGCCTCAGATAGCCTTTCATTGCACTTGCCACAATGATCTCCATCACTGTTGTTCCATAATCCTCAACGGACAGCCAAGCTAACTTTTTCATGTCAATCTCTCCTGCTATGTGTATTTCTGTATCCTCACCATATACCAAAACTCTGCACATAGCAATATGTACGATGAAAAATCCGTGCAAAGCAAAAAAGCCCTGCCGGTATGCATTTCCACACATCCGACAGGGCATTCTTTCCTTTATACAGCCTGCTCTCGTTTTGCTTTACTTCTCAGATATCCTCGATACTGCACGGTATTGTCATACACTCGATATGGGGCATCCACAAGGGTCACTACTCCATTCAAATCGCACTTCTTAAATCCCAGAAAACTGGTCAGTGTCCGCTGATTGCCACAGGTGAGAAGCTTCACTCCAAAGTTTGTCTCATAGGTCACAATGTCGCCCGTTACAGTTCCTTTTTGGATAAAGGCGCAGTAAATGCCTTTTTCAAAATGAAGAAGATCCGGTGCTTCTGCAATCTTATCCGGTGTCATTTTCATCCTTCCCCGATTCAGGTTGGCGACTGCGCCATCAATCGGTTTTCCATCCACATCCCTTAAAAGGCTTCCCTGCACATCCTGCCCATTGACCTTCAGCGGCATCTCGGCGGTATTCTGCTCCGGAAGTTCTTTCAGGCAGGCAATGAATAGGTCAAAATTCTTCTTCATGACTGTAAGGGCTCCCTGTTCCTGACTCAGCGTTTCTTTTTCCTTCCGGAAACTCTCAATTCGCTGCCGGATGTCCTTTGCCAGACTTGCATAGGCTTCGATTTCAGACCCTTCTTCATATTCAGCATGGTAGAAGCTCGTACCAATATCATTTCCCGTCAGCCCATTTCGGATATCACTGTCAATCTCGTCCAATGTGATGTTGCCCTCCGCCAGCGATTCATTCAGTTCCAAATTCTGCTCCAATACTGCATCCCGCATGGCAGTAACCTGACGGCCGATCGTCTCCTGCAGTTTTTCTTCCAGCTCCTTTATCTGGGCATCCAGCGTTTCCAGTCTTTCCACTGACACGCTGTTTCCTTTCATCTGCTGATACATCTGTTCACAGGCTTTTTGAAAAAGAATGCTTATTTCCGAAGCCTCATGATTTTTCTCATAATCCCGTTTCAGGCGGTACAGCATTTCCATAAAACTCTGTTCCAGTGCGCATTCATGGATGCTTTCCGAAGGGCATCTTTCATTGGCTGCTTTTCTCTCGGCATCTGACAATCTCCCGTGCTTTTCCCTGCAGTACAGCTTCTGGTCCGGAGTTCCATTCTGTCTGGGCTTTTCGCCCTCCCGCTTTCCCATCTTCTGTTTACACCGCCACACGGGATAAGCGTATGCGTACTTTTCAAGGTAAGTATCCATATCTCCACCGGTTGCTGCAAGGCTTCGATCATCCGTGTACCCGGTTGCCACGCCTGTATAGGTCACACGGAAGAATCCTTCCCCGCATTCTTTTCCGGCTCTTTCTCCGTGTTCAAGAACCGCACCGCAGATCAGATTTCCAAATGGCGAGCCAATGTATCCTCTCTTCTTCTTTTGAGCCGGTATCGAATCTCCAACCTTGCCGGGCTTTTCGTAAAGCATCGTCTGAGCCTTGTCCCATGTACTGCGATCAATAATACCGACATGATGGTTTTCTACATAATAGCGAGGTGCCTCGCCTTTGTTGATCGTGGAACGGTAGGTCAGAAAATCCTTTGTGATGGTCTTCTGCATCTCAATGTCTCCCACATATTTTTCATTCCGAAGAACCGTGAGTACAGAACTTGCCGACCAGTTCTTTTTGTTCACCGTCTTTCTGCCAAGTTCATTCAGTTCCTTTGCAATACGATTAGCCGTCTGTCCGCATACATAGTCTTGACAATAGAGAATGGAAATTTTTCCGCATTCCTGTCTTTCTCGGAAACAATATACTCCCCAGCAGGCCACGCATCTGTCTGCCAAGCAAAGTCCGAGTCGTACCGCACGGCTCTTGCTGCTTCTGCACAGAAGTCATTGTCTACGCACCACTGCATCAGGGTGTCATCTTCCAATGTCAGATAGCCATGAGCGAAGCCTCGCGGGATGTACATCTGCTTTTGATTTTCAAAAGACAGGATTTCTCCATACGCATGACTATATGTTTCTCCGGGTCTCAGATCCACAGCCACATTAAATATGCTCCCACGCAGACAGGATACCAACTTGGCCTGTGCGTGTTCGCCTTCCTGGTAATGCAAACCTCGCAGTGTAAACTTCTTTTTGCTGTAGCCTTGGTTGATCTGGACTACATGGAAGTCTTCTGCCGACACTGATAACCACCCACGGAAATCTTCATATTTCTTCGTTTCAATTATTACGGGTTCTTCCACTTTTACCATTTGTATTTCCATCCACGTTACAAACTATATGTATGTGAGCCACATTCTCTACCACTGCTTACGGTACTCTCTTGGGCTTATCCCTTCCACTTTCCGGAACGTCCTAGAAAAATAGTTCGCATCTCCCATGCCCACAGCGTTTCCGATCTCATCCACAGTCATATCAGTGAACCTCAGCAGCTGTTTCGCCCTTGTGATCCGCTTCGCTATTATGTACCCATTGATCGTACTACCGTAGGTTTCCTTGAAGATTTTCGTCAGATAGTATTTGTTGATGTAATACCTCTCGGCTAGGTCGTCCAGCACTATTCTCTCCGTATAGTGCTCGTCCAGATAATTCTTTATCTCTACCAGCTCCAGCCTTTTCCGGCTCACCGTCTTGCTCTCTGGATGCCATGACTGCTCCATAAGCAATGTAAGCAGGGCGGACAACGATTCGTTGATCCGCATATCTCTTATATAGTCTGAAGAAGAAGCCAGACTGTAGAGGTCGGTAAGGATGGTGGTAAAAGGGGCGGAATCATCGGGATGGAACACAGGGCTGCCACCTCGTTCCTTATACTTCTCATAGATGGCCGGCAGGGACGGGGCATAGAAATGGCACCATTGGATGGACCAGAGAGAAGTGGGTGAATCAGTGCTCTGGGAAGTCGCAGTGTCTTTCTCACAGGTGTCAGTACTTTTTTCACAGACGGGTGTGTTGATGTTGTTTTTGCTGGTATCGTTGCCGTCAGTACTGTATCCGGTAGAATGACTATACGCTTTCCGGCAGTCAATGAACACACAATCCCCGGCTGCCAGCTCATAGGTCGTTCCTTCGTAGGTGAGGGTTCCGTTTCCGGACAGGACAACAAAGCACAGAAACGAGGTCAGGTTCGTTCTCGTCGAGGTGTGCGGATGGATGGCCTGCAACGATCCGACCTCCTGCAGATGCAGTAACGATGTCCGCGCAAACGTGGACGGTGTGTACAGGATTCGGGAGAATGTCACGGACGAGGACTGTGGGTTGAATAACTCGTCCATCTTCTCGTCCTCCCTTGCATCACTTTTTCCTTCGCTTATATCCAACTGGTGGAACGGCATCCTTGGGAATATGCTACGGCGATCCTTTTCCATCTTGATTGCAGTTTGGAATTTTACCTTTCCTGCACCACTTGGAAACCGTAGCCTGCGTTACACCATATTTTTCAGCAAATTCTCGTGTCCCTATAGCTTCACTCATTTATGTAGTCCTCAAATCTATGCAGTCAAATATTACTCTTTTAATCTTTCAAGCAAAACTCTTCTATTACAAATCTGCAAATAAATCGGCTTTGTACACGCCGTCCTCCAGCATCTTCTTGAAGCTATCCTTTACTGCTGCAACGTCCTCATGGTAAGTCATGCCGTACCAAGTGTCATTGGTCTTCAGAACCTTCACGGACATTTTCCCCTGCCCCAGCAGCTCACCGATGAAGATAGGAATCAAATACTCTGCTTTCAGCGGATTTTCAGGTACTTCCTTCTCGAAAAACTCTTTGAAGCCCTGCTCCAGAACATCCAAGAACTCTGGAGTTAATCCCCACATGTTCATAGATACCAGAGAATTTACATCCACAGCCGCACCGTCCGCTTCTGCACCGTTCACAGTCTTTACAATATTCTTGGTCTCCACAACCTCGGTCAGGTTGTTTTCCTCATCCATCTTGCAAATGCCACGAGTCACACCACCGTTATCAGACAGTGTGTTTTTCAGCACAAAGCCTGCCATACAGGACTTGCCGCCATTCACCAGATACTCATGAACCGCCTTAAAGCCTTCCTTGCCATAATAATCATCTGCATTGATGACGATGAACGAAGTTTTAATTACGTCCTTCGCCGCAAGCACTGCCTGTCCAGTTCCCCACGGCTTTGTACGACCTTCCGGAAGTTCTCCAGGAACATCGTTGATATCCTGAAATGCATAGTCCACAGTTACATTATGAGAAGAACAAATGGAAGCAATGCGATCACCAATAACCTCTTTGAACTCTTTCTCGATATCCTTACGGATGATAAATACTACATGGTTGAAACCTGCCTCAATCGCATCATGGATTGAGTAGTCCATGATGATATGGTTAGCATCATCCACCGGCTCCAACTGTTTGATTCCTGTCCCAAATCGGCTTCCGATTCCGGCCGCCATGATAAGTAATGTTGTGTTCATCATATCTTTTGCTCCCTGTTTAATTTATATTTTCTTTAGAAAAGCTTTGTTTTTCCTTTGGGTGTTCTGACTCCAACAGTTTTTTCATATGCTAACTTAATTTTTCCTTCTCCCTCTTACTTTTCAAAATGCTTTCCCACACATAAGTATAAAATTTATGATTGTTATCGCTATGAGATTTAGAGATTTCCAAATAAGCTTTTTTACCGGATACTCCGATATATTTCCATAATTCCGAATCATTAAGTGAAAATTTATAAGAACTAATTGCTATTTTTCTCATATAAATAGAATTCGTATCCGGCATGTTCATCAAATAGCCAAGGCACCCCTGCATATTTCTCTGCGTTGCAGAACTGATGCGATGTAATAAAATAAATCCACAATACCCTCTCTCTTTATGATTCAAATCTATTCTAATATGAGTTCTGAAAACGCGAAAATCTCCTTCATACACTTCACAACGGCCTGCATCATAATGATCATTACTCATTTCCCGTGCTTTATAGTTTTTCAAGCTGGTATAACTATCCGATCCATCTTCTCCTTCCAAGACCTTGTTCAATCCTTCTTCATCCAACAAATACTCTTCGGAAATCCGTAAAATCAGCCGCACTTTCAGTTTTAATCCATCCGGATATATTTTTATTTTACCGCCTCTGATTTTTCCATCGGAATCGGACGCGGCATAAAAGCAATAATAGGAACCACAGTAGAACTCCCTCACAGAATCATCGACCTCTCCTGCTTCCGCCTCATGTTCCAAAATAGCTTCCGTATGAGTACCTGCGCTATACTTCTTTACACATTCCTTTTGCGTATCGAAAATCGTCCTAAAATCTTGGGCTGTCGCAGAAAATTCATACAAACCATTTGCCTTTTGCAAAAGCATTTCTATGGTTTCCTTCCAGAACACTTCTTTTTCAGCCCGCAGTTGTCTTCCATCATCACCATTAAATATAAAAACATCCGCATTTATTTGAAAGTTTTCCTTATAGAAATCACATAATGCTTTGGAAACTGTTTCTGCAGAATAGCCTGTATTATCGTTTAGAACATTTTTATATACTTCCTGCAATTCTGCTATCAGCATACTATTAACCGGTTTTTCCGCCTTTAAACGATTATAAAAATAAGAACTACTATATTTCAAGTTTTTTTCTATTCCTATGCCTTTTCGTGAATAAATGTCATTTCCTTCAAATTTTTTTGCCCCTATGGCATTTAATAATCTGTTTAACAAATCTTCGCTTTTCATTACTCATCTCCATTTCAAAGTTACTCATTTTCATTCTGAAATAGTAAAAAAATAATACTTTCTCTTTATTGATGCACAATCTATTTTATGATACAAACAATATAGCACCACTTCACAGCATCCATTATGAAAGGAGAATTTAATTATGTTAAAACGATTAAAAAACATCTTTTTTAAAAAATTTATTTTCCCAATCCATATTGAAATTTCAGTCCACTTGTCTATTACAACTATGCAAACGCCTCTCTAACAATGGGCTCGGCGTTTCCAATGCCTGGCACCTAATCAGAATAAAGGGTGTCAGGCATCCAACCTTACATATCATATCCGCTGTATCAGCAACCTGTTTAATATCGACTATTAGCTCAATGCTATTTTATCCGATAATTTATTGACTTTTGTCCATATTGTGTTCATATGGTCTGACCCTAAAATTTTGAATTTAATATGCATTTATATATCAATTTCAAGTAGTTTCCATTTAAACCACGTTCAGAATGCCAAACACTATCAAGCATTTATTTTCTTATCCCAAGTGAATACTTCGTCACCCGAATACTGTTTTCTATACTTTCCCTTACTTGCTCATCATCTTGAATATTCCGAATTTCGATTGGAGTACAAACAATTTGATTGCGGTCTACTTTCGTCGGTGTATTCGCTCCATATGCATCTACGGTATAGTTCCATAAGTCTTTGCAGCCAACAATAGTTACGCAAACATACATCGCAGTTGAACGCCCCAATTTTTGATACATTTGTGATGTTTCCTGTATCAATCCCTTGAGTTTTTCTACGAAGTCAAATATAATCAAATATCGTTCCGTTTTTAGTTGCTGGCTTCTTGAATTTTGTTCTCTTATCTGAAAATCCATTTTTAGTTCAACAGCACCATTGTTAAAAATCTGTAGCTGCTCAAAATCCCGCTGTTCAGAGTAATCAGGAAAATAGACGCCATCCACATTTGGAACCGCACGGTCATAAATCATGCCATTAAACAAATCATCAAAATTCAACTTTCCTTCTCTGTACAGATCATACATCGGAACGCAATCACTTCTAAATGTGGCTGGAATCACCTGTACAAGTGCAAATGGTTTCTTCATTTCTGTAAAGTGTTCTTCCAGTCGTTCTTTTCTAAAGCTCTTGATATCTTCTGACAGCATTGCAGCGTTTAAGAATCCATTTCGTATCTCTGTATAACTCATTGCCTGCTTTTTGTTTCCATGCCTTATGTAGAAATGAAACTGTCCTTCTGGTTCTTCTGTAATATATGGTTTGTACAGTCCTCGTTGAATATGAAGTACCACAATATATTTGTCATCTTGTAATGAAATGAACGAAAAGGCCACATCCGGTACAGTTGGGCGAATCGCCTGTAGTTCATTCCGGCGATCCAATTCAAAGCGATCAATATTAGGAATCGAAATCCCCGCTAATATACTGGCTACTCCAGAAGTTTCTCCGATTCCATAAAATATGTATCCTCCGTCTGCATTTGCGAAGGAACAAACATCATTTCTGAACTCAGCTTGTTTCTCCCTCTTGTTGCACTTATCTACAAGTGGCGCAAAATTCACCTTATAATCAATAAAATTATTCTCTCGATAGGCATCATTATTGAGAAGGACCTGAAGATCATCCGCAGTCCATTCTCCAAATTCTTTATTATTTATCTTCATGTGTTTATTCCTCCTATCCAGAGTTACTTCTTCACATCTCAGCCAGTCATAAGACCGTTGCCTGCTGCTCACCACGGAGAGGTGTGTGAAGATTTGAGCAGCTACCGTGTGAGCAATCTCACACGGTCTTTTCTATTATCTATTATTCCATAGATATGTGCCTCGAACCAGCTCTTGAAGTTTTTAGTTTATAACAACCCCAATATATGATTCCACCTATCAATCCCCCAGCTGTATTACTCACTAAGTCAGATATCTGAAAAGTTCCGACACGAAGGATAATTTGACACACTTCTATACTAAGCGAAAATAAAATGGAAATCTTAATTGTCCTATAACAGATTTGCAAAAATCCCTTCTTTCCTTTGAGAATTCTATCTTTTAATGCCCAAAGCATAAGCATTGAAAACGGAATAAACAGAAAAACATTCTCTATTAATTCTGTGCTTAAGGTGCCGTCAGAAAAATGAAAACTCCAATTTCCCAGGACATTTCCTATTGGATTCCCCCAAATCTGACGACAAAATATGGTTCTAAAAAGAATTAAGCAAGTGTATACCGCCAATATATAAATTCTTCTATATTCTTTGGATTTTTTAAATTCGTTCATCCAATTACTAAGCACTGCTTTCAATCCAATCTTTTTCCACTCTGTATACAAAAGCATAAAAAGTGCCGCCATAACTATAGATACAAATAAATATTGATAAAGTGTCGAGATGATATTGACACAAATTTTATCTACTATAGCATACATCTGTCTCTCCTTATTTTTTTATCTTTATCAAGAATCCATTAACCATAGAAAGTGCTGCATCATTTTTTAATGCCAAGAGTGCAGTGATGTATACTATAATCGACATTAAAATTTTCACAATAAGATTTACGATAAATGAAGTCAAAAAAACATCACAAACAGCAGAAACAATAATAATCCCAATGCATCCAATAAGCAGACTTATTACATAGTGCAAAGAAACCTTTATTCTTAATACTTTCCTCACATAAAAGTATTGATAAACACACATTAGTACTTCAGCTAAAAGAGTCGTAAATGCAGCTCCGTTTTGTTTGAGAGTTCCAATTAAAGCAAAATTCAAAACAATATTCAGAACTGCGCTCATTATAGTTCCTTTTAAAACGACCGTTTCTTGTTTCATTGGCAGTAAAACAGCATTAGTATAATACGTTGCAATCATTGAAAACGCCAAACTCACACTTAAAATTCTTAACGATGTTGCAGCTTCTGCATATGATGCTCCAGCGATAATTTCAATTACAGCATCAGATGTAACAAATATTCCAACCATCACTGGAAGCAATATCATCATGAACATCTTAAAAATATCAATTGCTGTTTTTTCATACTCTTTCTTGTGATTTGTTGCAAGATAATTAGATAATCTTGGTAACGCCACGAGAATAACTGCCGCTATACAGCTTTTCAGCACAGTATAAACATTAACAGATGTTGAATACAAGCCCACATGAAATTCATCAGACAAGAAGCCAAGTATTGTTTTATCTGAGTTAACATATATTGTCGTTGTAACCGTAGATGCAAAAATTATCATGATTGGCTTAATATGCTTTTTCAAGTTAAGATTTCTTGTGAAACGTATCTTTACATATTTTTTAGCATGAAAAAAATTAAAAATATTGGCACCTGCATTAGCAATAACTGTTGTTGCTGCATATGGAACATAATCAGATTCATTATGAACAAACAAAAACAGCAACACTAAAGCAATAATATGTACCACGAGAGAACGCACCGTAATATATGCATAATCTTCGACAATCGAATAAAGCCATGTCACACCAATCAGATTACCAAATATCGCCAAACTCTGAACGGCAATCAAAGGTATATACGAGTGAAACTTAGGAACAGCAACGACCACAATAACAAGAGCAATAATTGAAATCGCAACAGATATTATATTGATTGAAAACATTTCACTGGAAAATGCTTCAAGATCTTCTTTGCTATCTCGTACCCTTGCTCCTTCTCTGATTGCATATGTTGCTATTCCCAAGCCTGCAATCAGCACAAAATAACTCACAACAGAATTTGAAAAATCCACTTTTCCCATATTCTCGACTTGCAAAACACGTGCAGCATAAGGATATGTTATAAGTGGAAATATAACTGATAATATTGTTTTCAATCCATTCAATAATGCA
Organism: Blautia schinkii; assembly: GCF_013304825.1. GTDB lineage: Bacteria > Bacillota > Clostridia > Lachnospirales > Lachnospiraceae > Blautia_A > Blautia_A schinkii_B. The sequence continues at coordinate 20,845 of NZ_JAAWUO010000018.1, forward strand.
TTGACTCCAATAGACTTCTCTTTTCTTTCCATAAATAAACTATCACCTCTTAATCATCTTTAATATCTTTTTTGTCGCCCATCTAATGAAATTTGACCATCCTCCAATTTTTATTGAGGCATTCATTTTGGACATGCTGCCCCCCCCCGCTAATTTTTCAATTTCATGAAGATTATAGGAAAGATATTTCGGAAGTGCAAACGGATATATCGCTACTCCGTGTTCATCTATATTTATTTTTATCGTATGTAATTGATTCATTGTTTTAACCAACTCATACTGTTCTTGATCCTGCTTGGAACGATTTGGAAACATATAAAAGATATTCGTTGATGAGCCTGGAATTCGTGTGTAATATTCAATGTATTTCTTTTCTCCAGTAGTGCAGTATTCTTTAAGGTACGGATTTTGTTCTAAATGATCAAAATGGTGACTTAATGAAAACTGCCCAGCAAAAGAATATGATATTTCTGCATTCAATTCCATTGCAAGAATTGAACCTATAAATCCACCTGATGAAGCCCCTACACATCGAATAGTGTATCCTTTTGTTATACTTCTAATAAAATCAATCAGCTTATCATAAGTATTAACCCTACTATTAATTCCTTTAACATACCAAGAAAGCCAAATATCTCGAATGAATATCTCTAATTCAGGTTTACACTCGGCTCGTAAATTAGACCACTCATAACGATTTCCTCCAATTATTTTATCTTTAAATGACTGAAGATTATCTTTTTCATACAAGGCATTACTGGAGCAATAAATATACGCCAATCCATTCTTACAGTTATTGTATTCAATCTTATAATTATCTTTCTCATACTCCGCTTGAATTAAATCATATATATCATTCATCCTTATACCCTCAAATTAGTTAATTCTTTTCTTGCCATATAGTTCTGGAATAAAACGATTACTAAATATAACAATAGGAATCACCACCAGAACACATACTATAAAAACAGATAATGTCATTATAATATCCGGGCACTCAAAATGTGCCACTGTGAAAAACATTTCTATTACATTTTTAAAGAATTGAGTTAGCACGAACTGCCACACATATATAATAATAGAATTCCTTCCACACCAATTAAAGAACACATTTTTTCGCATAAAATCTGCAACTATCCAAACAACCGTGATTCCACTTAAGGCTCCAATTATAAACACGGGAAAGTTTCCATAATTGTTATTGTACATTGTAACGCTAGAATTACATAATGCACAAACCAACAATATCCATAATTCACCAATCAATAATAGAATCTTCTTTTCTTTCCGGTTACAAATTCGTTTTAATTGACTTGGCAAAAAACCTCTACACGCAAATCCTAGCAAATAAAAGAAAAACGCCATTGGGACAACATTTATATAAAAAAGTGATTCATCAGGCCATTCTATTTTATATTCAAACAACACTCCTAAAACAATACATAACCCACCAAGTATCATCTGGTATTTTATGCTTGTAATACGCACCATCCGCGAAATAAAATAAAATAAAATTACTACTATGAAAAGGACTTGAAGAAACCAATATCTCCAAAATTGATATAGAAAATCAATTTCAGCTAAACTTTTACCTTTCATCACGACAGTAAACAATCCATAGTATATGTATGAAATCAACCCTAATAAGATTTGTGGCAAAAGAATTGTTTTCAACTTACCAAGAACGAACCTGCCCCCTGTTCTTTTATCTCCAATTTTCGCAACTAAACCTGAGAGGAAAAAGAAAAGGGGCATATGAAACGTCAATATAATTTTATTCAATGGACTTTCGACAGAATAAAAGCTATGTCCTAAAACTACAAGTAAGATTGCAATTCCTCTTGCTACATCTATTTGTTCATCTCTCTTTTTCACAATTTATTCTTCCAATCGTCTATAATCTCTTTGTAATTATTTATTGTTTTATCTACTACAGCATCTTCACCCTGTCGGCTTCTAATCCATTCATACGATGATTTAGAAAATTGCTCAGCCAAAGAGTCTGAATCAAAAATTCTAGATATATACTCTGCTAACATTAATGGCTCGTTGAATGTATAAAGATACCCATCTTTTCCATCGCGAAGCATCTCTGGAACTCCACCTACAAAACTGGCAACACACGGTATTCCAACTAACTGAGCCTCACACAAGGAATTCGGACTATTCTCAATCGCGGACGGCAAAACCATTACATTCGCCTTTTTTAATTCGTTGACTATCTGTTCCGCGTCAAGTATTCCCGTAAAATGTATGCACTCCTGCAACTCGTTGGCTCGTATTCTTTCAAATAAATATTTAACATATCCTGGTTGAAGAAGTTTTTCCTTTACAGTTGAATTTCTCATTACATTTTTTCCAGACATATACAATTCAACATCTGGATACCGTTTTTTTAAGATTTTCATTGCGTCCAAAAGAATATGAAGTCCCTTGATTGGCTTAAATCCTTGATGCATAAAAATCCTGTGATGTCTGATTTTATTGACATCCCAACGTGTTGCCTGATAAAACTCTGGTCTGATTAATTCTGGTGCATAAATATATTTTGTTTCAGGATTAACTGCTAAAGAGGAAACTTTATCCCACGTAGTTCTTCCGCCTACATACTGAATGCCTCTCAACATTTCCTTTTCATATCTACTACGTCTAATTTCTTTCTTTCTATCCCATATAATACCAGAATGTCTGACAATATCCCTCAATGAATAGGTTCTAATAATGTCTTTCATCTCCATCCCAGCATACGCATCTTTATAGTAATTAGACAAAATTCCTTGTAGCGTAAGAAAAAGCGGTACGTTAGGCTTCATCTTAATCAATTCATAAGGAACCATTGATTCACTTCCATGAATATGTACCAAATCCGGTTTAAAGTCCGAAATAATATATTTCCAAGACTCTCGTATTTTTTCTCCGCCACCACTTCTCATGACTTCTTTTCCATTAGGCAGAAAATAAAAATCCACATTATCAACACGAAACTTTTTTACACTGTCCTCATCTGCAACTGAAACAATTGCAAGTTCAATATCGTCTCTATATCTTAATTTTGCAGCCAACGCGCGCGCCCATGTACACGCATATTCCGACTTTCTTCCTATTTTGTCTGCCACTTCTGGAAATGTGACAAACACTGTCCACATTATTCTCATTATACTTCTCCACTCAACGTAATCTATGTGAAATTGTAAACCTAAATTTTTCTTCTAATGCAATCAACCAAATTCCAATAACTGCATACCATATATTTGCTTCTATAGTATTAGTACTTACAGCCATAAATAAAGATAGCCAGAATACTATAACTGTATAAAACAATCTTCGATATAAAGTTCTTGACCGACTTCTCTTCAAATCAACCCATAGTGCCAGCCAAACTATAATACAAGAATACAATGGTGAAAGTATTTTACCAAATTGCATAACAGATTCAGTTATGACTGGAATAATAAAGTCTGCCCTTCCAACTGAGCTTTGAAAGTATGATGTAGCTGTTTTGAAATCACTAAGTCCTAAAATTTTCATTGCATATGGAAAATTAAAGAAACAATCGACTAAAATTCCTGCTAAGCCGCGTTCATTATTATATTGTTCAGCTGTCACCATTCCATTAGCAACCGGGGTAATGCCTTCAAAATATTCATCGAAATATTCAGCCGTAAAATACTTTCCAGTAGCATCAGATACTTTTACATTAGTTTCACCAAATGACATAATTTTAAGAACTGATCCCATGAGTACCACCATGAGTATCCCAACAATGCCTATTGTCACTATTGCCTTGGTCTTATTGGGAAAAACACGAATAAGCGCATACGCCGACACAATTACTGCAATAAGCATATTCCATCTTGATACTGAAAATCCACTTGTCCACATGCTAGAAATAAACCCAACGCATATCAATCCAAGAAAAAGTACTTTTATCCACTTAGTTGTCACATAACGGGCAATCAAATCAATTAAAACAGTGAAAAGCACCAACAAACCAATATGAAAAAAGGCCTTATAAATGCCAGGTATGTCAGAATAATATTCTTGTGTAGTTATATAGCCCATAATTCCCATCTCGCTTCGCGTTAAAAGTGAAAAATTAAATAAATATCCTCTCAACTTAGAATTCACAGCTATAATAAAAAACCAAAATAATATTATTGTAACAGTAAGAGGGCGAACAAATTTCTCCTCAGTTTCAGTATTTCGATCTAACGAACTCTGTTTATGTACTATTGAGGACCAGAAATGCATGATTGCACCAACGGCAATCTCTTCATACGCCATGTACCACACTGCTTCATTTAACTGACTGCTAATCCTAACTCCGCTATAATTATCAGTTAATGCATATAATATTGGTATCATTATAAAACGACAGAACATCGTCACTTCAATAATTACAAGAGCTAACCCCGGCTGCTTCCTAAAGGCTTTTCTCGAAAAACACAATGACACAAAATATGCAATTGGTAGTACAAAAAGATTATCAACCAAACCACTGGACTTATTATAAATTGCAGTAAAGAATGCCGTAACAATGCACACAATTATAAGATAATTCCAAACTGTTAGTGCAATTTTTGATTTCGATTTTTCTCTATCCTCAAAATATGATTCTTTCATAATTTCTCCTGCCAAGCAACTATTTCGTTGGAATTCTAATCCAATTATCCAAATATATGGACACATCATTTTCAAGCGATAAATTCCATCTTTCAGGTGTCAGAACAATTTTATCTTTATAGGCTGATAAATAAGCCGCCCACCAGCTAAAAGTACTATTTGAAATAATAAAATGCTTGCAAGATTTCATCAATCTAAGTTCTTCGTAGTCGGGGTTTCCAAGATCAACATACACAAAATTCAACTTTCTATTATCAATGTTATTCGTAAAATGATAATTACCCTTGATCCACGCAAGGTCATCATGCGTATTTGAAAAAATATAGAAGGTTGGATTTACTGTTTTTTTCAACATTTCATTAATTGCATTATTGTAGTATTCAAAAGTACAAATCTGGAGATTCTTCCATCTTGGATCCAAATAGTCTCCGCGACGAATATGTAAACAAACTGATTCTGTGCAGCCTATTCTTCTAAGCATATCAGCATTTTCTTTACTTGGTGCAGTCTTTATCTCAAATTCTGTTCCTATAATCTCTTTAATGGGAGCAAAGTTTGCCTCCCCTTGAAAAAAGCCAAAAACATATTTATTCTTTTTTCGTGCAAGAAGGGTCTTGAACTCCGTTTGAGATCTATATGTATAATACACACCATGTTTAGAACGCTTAATGAATTTTTCCTCTCCGAGTGGTTTGGAAGTCTTAAGTATTTTCCAAGGTATAATATCAAATCCATTAGCTAATAATGTTCTTATTTTAAAAATCTCCATATCATTTTTTTGTTTCTTTTTTTTCATGAACTCAACATCATCGTTTAGAACGAAATTATGGAGAGATGCTTTTCTAAAATCAAAATGATCAATATAGTATGAATTAATTGCAATTTTTTCTTTTTGTCCCTCTTGTTCATATAAATATTGTAAATATCTTGCATATGCATATTGAAAGAGCTGATTTCCAAGCCCATCTTTTATAATCAAACTAATCATTAATTTTGTTCCTCTCCGTATATATCGTATGGAAAACTCTTTTTTAATTTTTCCCTTATAGTATCCAACTCAGGCAATTCCACAGGTTTAATTTGTATCGCCTGCTCTATTGAATCCGCCATAGGGAAATTAATTCTTCCCGTACTATAATAGTAATCATAATATTTAACAATATCTATCTGGGGTTTCAATAAAACCGCCGGAACCCCATATGCCTCTGCTAAAATAATGCCATGCAAACTTGAGGATATTACAACATCTACGCTTACTAATTGATTAAGGAAATCTTGATAATCATCAGTACATATGTTTAATCGTGCAATCTTGTTCTCCTCATATTTTTCATTAAGAACATAGTCCTTATGTGTTATTAGACCATATTTTTTTCTATTTTTTAAAGGAACTGCCTTATAAATTTCTGGCATTATGATTGCAGGATCTCCATAGACCTCTGGAACACTATATCCATAGTCCATCAAAATTGCACGTGTAACCGGTCCTCGAACCGCTCGAACATCCAATTTTCTCTTTTCCAATCTATATGTCAGTTTTGCATTAAGGACACCGCTGCCCCAAACAGTGGCATCTTGAATTCCTGCTGTGAGCACACTGCCAATTGCATATAGATGTTTTTTCTCATCAATTCTTACATCCGGTTTTATTTTTTTTAAGCCAAGCATATAGTTGACAACAACAGGGGACAAAGTATCTCCTAGATTATTTGACTCGTCCCAATAATCTAGATTCACTTGTTCATTTTTTGCTCGATTTGAAATATTAAACAAGATAAAATTGTTTCTGAACGGAAACAATAATTTCGTCAAAACTTTTTTCGATGATTCTCCCATCGCCTTTTTTATTGCTAAATTTAATTTATCTGTTCTCATTCTTACCTCTACTACATATTTTCCTTATTCACTGCCTGCATAAAATCCGAATAAATCATATCTTGTATTGTTTTTTTCTGATGATTTCTTTTTCCACATTCCCAGCTCTTATAAGCGTATTCTTCTATTTTCTTAGGGTTATCAATCAGCTTTTCAAGTTCTTCTTGTATTCTACCCTCATCTTCTGTCACAACAGCTGCATCGTTTTTTTTCAGATACGACATAGCTGCTGTGTGTCCTCCAACTGCAACTATGCATCGAGCATTATAAAGATAATCCACAATTTTTGTCGAAAAAGACAACCTGAAAAAATTGCATTCTTTCTTTCCCGTTGGTTCAACATGGAGCAAAATATCAGCACTATGCATAGTTTTCAATACGTCTGCCGTAGGAACCGGCTCCAAAAGAGCTGAAGCATTCTCAATATTGAGTGCCTTCTCCATTTCATCCGTGTGTGGTGACATTGTATGTATTCTTAAAAGGCACTTTCTTTCGTTTTTGTTTATAGCCTTTACTGCTTGTGCAACTTTTCCAAGTTCTTTCCAACGCCCTGCACCGACATTTCCCATATATATAATGGATATCGGATATTTTACTTCGGATTTTATTTCAGGATCTCCACTAAAATCATATGCCTTATACAAAACCTTGCATTTCTTGTCAAAATACTGGCTGTACTCTTCCCTCATCTCTTCTGTAATGGTGTATAGGAATTCGCTTCTCTGCGCGCATTTTCTTATATACTTTCTTTCCAAGAATGTTTTTCCCCAGAAAAAGGGAGATACAGCCTGTTTGTGTAGCGAATAGTGGTCATCCCAAGCATATGCAATAACTGGAATCGAATATTTATCGTGAAGATATGACATTAAAATGTTTGACGCAGGAACCCTACCTAATGGTCCGAAAATCAGCTGCGGTTTTATTTCTTCAACAAATGAATCAAGTTCTTTTGAATGCCACTTGCCCCAAATACCAATCATATCCTGAGCCAAAAGCAATGACTCCCATCGCAATTGACGCGCCTTATTATAGGCACCGTTATTCTCTGTCACATTATTATTTGATACACTATCCAAAGATACCTTTCGTCCAACGCTCTTCCTTGTTAAAATGCTCTTTGCCAATTCTTTCTCTGGAATGTAAAAATATTTTTGAGCCACATTGTTCTGCGGCTTTCCACCTTTGAAATAGATGTTAGAAAATTCTATTTTATCTTGCATTCCGTCAAAGATATTGGACAGTGTATTTCCTACACTGACATCATTTCTCCATGGTAGATATGAAACAACCAGTACCCTTATTTTTTCCTCTGACATTATCCCACTCCTACACTCACTTCTTCGCTACCTTAATCATCTATCTTTCATGTTTTTTTTCGATATACAGTATACTTAAAATCTAATTATTTATTATAAAGGCTCTCAAACACAGTCTGATGCTCAACTGATACACGCTTTGCATCAAATCTTGATTCAACGTCGCTATATCCATGCTCAATCAACTTTCTTCTTAGCACGGAGTCATCAAAAATTCTGTTTACTGCCTTGCTTGCGCCATCCACATCATCAACATTAACAAGTAGACCATTCTCGCCATCCTTAATGATATTGGGAATAGCATCTACACTGGTAGCCACAATTGGCTTTCCTGCCATCATATATTCCGGAAGTGCAAGACCAAATCCTTCCCAGCGACTCAGCAAACATCCAACGTCAAAAAGTTCGACATAGCTCATAGGATCATCTACCCAACCAGTAATATGTAACCTTTCAGAAAATCCTTGCTCCTCTGCATATTCTCTGATTTCGTTTTCCAACATACCGTTTCCCACAATGATAAAATATGCGTTTGGAATTTTATCATTCACAAGCTTTGCCATCCTAATAAAAACATCTGGCGCTTTTTGAGGACTTACACGCCCAACCATGCCAACGACAAAAGCATCATCTGGAATACCCAAGTCTGCTCTTTTAACTACTCCATGTGCCCCAGCTTTGTAAGCATCTACATCCACACCATTAAAAATAACCTGCAATTTGCCTGCTTTGCATATGCTCTTATCCAACGCAGACTGTTTTTCTGCATCTGAAATGCAAATAATCTTATCACAGAATGGTGCAGCTAATTTTTCAATTGCAGCATACATTGTTTTCTTCTTATTTGAACAACGCATATTAAATGCCCACCCATGTGGGTTGTATACACAGTGATTCTTCAGACCAATATTTGCCACACGAGCGATTGCACCAGCTTTACTGGAATGCGCATAAACGATATCAGGGGTATATTTTTTTATCAGTTTCCGAACTTGTCCGATTGCCTTTAAGTCGTTACCTCCAATGGCTCTGCTCATCTCAATCTGTTCAAAGAAATCTACCAAACCTTTATAATCTTCCGCATAATAATCCTGTGAGCAAACCAATATATTCTCAAACTTCTCCTTGTCCAAATACTTGAGAAGCATTCGGATATAGCGATCTACGCCACCTGCGGCCTGCGCCACATGCAATACCCTGATTTTATTTTTCCTCATCCCTCAAATACTCCTCGTCTTTTTTCTTTCCGCAAATCTATGTAAGCCTTTTACTCTCCATGCCCCAGTAAACACACCTTGAAGGTCTTAAAAATGATTTTCCAGTCCACCCAGAAGCTACGCTCCTTGACATATTTCACATCCAGATCCATCCATTCTTCAAAGGTGAGGTCATTACGATGCTGGGCAATTTGCCAGTAGCAGCTCAGGCTGGGAGTCACATGCAGGCGCTATTTCTCGTACTCGCCGTACTGTCATGGGCTACTCACCTATTTTTCCTCAACTGAATCTTTAAGGTAGACACCTTCATACCAGCTCACCAACAAAGTGCTGACTCTTATTGTCATAACTCGCTGTCGCACTTCTCCATTTTTCAAAGTGCTGACCCTTATTGTCATAACCCGTAATCCAACTTACTTTGTTAAAACTGTACAAGTTCATATCATTTCCTTATTGCAACATGAACAATCATCTACCCCTCACCACCTCTAATTCTCCAGAAAAATGCAGTTATCATGTCCACTTACTGTCTGCAATAAATTTATTCGGAAAAATAGATTTTGGACTTTTTTGCACGTTGGCTTTCCACTCTTAATTCTTCGGAAAAATGAAGGTATCATCACCATCTCTTGCTCTGCAATAAAACAGGCTCGCAGCAGGGTATTTTGCATGAGTTTTATACGCCACCGTAGACCATCATGCCGCCACTGAATGTTTGAGGTAGACATGGTAGGTGCTACAATTACTACAAAATCGGCATCCCGATATGCAGCTTCTGCATCCAGCGTTGCCGTCAGATTCAGATCTTTTTCTGCAAGATATTTCTCAATATAATCATCCTGGATTGGAGATTTGCGATTGTTGATCATCTCTGCTTTTTCCGGAACTATATCCACTGCTGTCACCTGATGATGCTGGCTCAGATTTCATTTATATCTAAATATAAAATCCGTGTCCCTCACACAAACTCCACATCCCAGACATCCACTCCGGAATCCTGGAACACATCTCTCAGTCTCTTATGCAGCATCTCCTGTGTAACGCCTTTTTTCAGCACTACCTGCAGGAAGCCGCCTCCTCCGGCTCCGGAGATAAATTTTCCGTCGATGAGGTCTTCGCATACGCCGAAGATCTGATCGATACAGGTGTTAGTGGAGCCTGCATCCAGTTTTTTGGAGATTTCCCAGTGCTGGTTCAGAAGATTTGCGAATTCGTCGATGTCTTCTTTTTCCAAGGCAAATTTCATCAAAGCTGCTACTTTTTGCATCTCGTCCAAAGCTTCCAGGGATTCTTTCCGGCCTCCGATATAGTTTCCTACTACTTCTCGGAGCAGGTTTCTGGCCAGGCGCCGCTGGCCTGTATAGATCAGTGCAAATCGTTCCTGCAGCTCCTGTTTTGTCTTTTCGGAAATTTCCACTTTTTCTACTTTGAGATGCTGGCGGATTCCTGGTCTGGATGTGATAAATTTGATTCCAGGAGTCAGACCGCCGACCTGATCCTGCCAGCCGCCGCCTGTACTCATGATCTGCTCAAGATTCAAGACTGTGTCGTAGATCTGGCTGTCATCCCAGTTTTCTCCCAGAAATTCTGCAAAAGCTTTGACACAGGCACCTGCAAGAATGCTGCTTGTTCCAAGACCGGAGCCTTTTGGCACACCCTTAACACAGGTGGACAGATAAAATCCGCCTCCCATTTTTTCCAGAACCTTTTTCAGGTCTGCTTTTTCTTCCAGCGGAAGGATTCCACAGGCGATAATAGCTGCCTTGTGCAGTGCAAAAGGATCGTATGGATTATGACAATCCTGGATTTCTTCTGCTGTTTCTGCTGTTCCGTAAGCACCGGTATCTGTGCTTGCCAGCTCAATATGTAATTCCGGGATCCTCCGGATTTCTACTTCAATTGGTTCACAGCCTCTTAACCGAATTGCTGCATTAAGAACAGTTCCACCGTGTTCATTGCAGTATGGTGGTGTGTCTGACCAGCCGCCGCCCCAGTTTACTCGTACCGGAAGATTTACTTTTACATGCTCCTTTGCAATCTGATAGTTACCTTTTCCATCCAGCTGCGTCTGAGATGCGATTTCTTTCTGTATCTGGGAAAAACACTCCTGTTCCAGCATGTCGTAAGTTTTTCCTGCAAAACACTTTTTCGTGAATTTCATGGAACGTGACACTGCATACAGAATTCTTATCCTCTGGAAAAAATCTGCCTTTTCTGCCGCTTCCATCAGAAGCTGATAATGCCGCTCCCTGATTTCTTTTTCTCCGAAGATCTTCAAGGCAGGGATGTAATGTCCGCCTTTTTTAATTTCTTCCAGAAAAAGTGCTACAAGGATACGGGCTTCCAGATCTTTTTTCCAGGAAAGGATGTTTTCAGTGTTTCCATAACGGAATGATTCTTCCAGGCTTAGTCTGGTCTGTTTCTTCCAGTTCTGAACCTGCGCCGGATCTGCCTGTCCTTCGCTCATTTTTACAAGAAGCCTTCCTGCTTCTGCTGCTTCCTGGAATGTCCGGCATACAGGATACAGCTTTGCATTCCAGAGAGCATGATTTTCTCCTGTCCACACATCTTTTACAGTCAGGGAGTTCTCTCTGAGAAAACTGTCAAGGTTTCCTTTCAGAAAGCTGCCTTTTTCTTCCAGTGTTTTTTTCGGATTATCCACCACGCCGTATGTTCGGATCACACATCTGCCTGCCTGTGCACCGCAAAGCTCTTCAGCTTCATCTCTCAGCTTTACACCATGGAACACCGTATTTTCCGGCACACAAATATCCTTAAGAAAAAGTCCTGATACCACTGCCCCTTTTCCAATATGGGATCTACCTTCCAGGCAGCTATCCTCAATGTAGGTTCCTTCCTCAACTTCTGTTTCCGGTGCGATCAGCGCTGTATGCAAAGCTCCTGCACAGTTGCCGGCATTTGTAAACACATGTTTTTTCCAATCCAGAAATTCGTAGTCTGCCACTTCTTCTGTCATCAGAGCTCGAAGTTCTCTTGTTGTTCCAAAATGGATAAATTCAGCCGGTGAAAGGCAGATCAGCTTCATCTGATACGGACTTAATGCTTCCCAGATTTTTTCCCTGCAGGAAAAAAGCTCTTCGCAGAATTCACCTTCCGGTTTTTCTTTCTGATATTGTTCAAATGTGGAATCTGCAGCCAGTGGATACAGAAAATCTCCGTAAAAACTGACTCTTGCTTTCTCATTTACAAAAGTTTCATCTTTATCGGGGTCCGTATTTTTGCCTGTTTTATCCGCGATCAGATTAAAAAGCGCGCCAAGGATTTCGGCATCCAGAAGTACAGCCCCTGTATCAAGATCCACGCAATCCTGTCCGTTCACAGCTCCCAGTTTACGAAGCGTTTCTTCCGGCTGCTTGTGCAGAAACATTTTTACGTGGTCATTTCCATCGTTTAAAAACACTCCATGATCCACGCCTACTTCGATCGGGGATTTCATGGAGATTGCCGCAGCTCCGCGGAACTGGGCATCTATCTGTAAAGGATTAAAAAGGAGGAGCACATCTCCGGAAAGCACCAGCATTCCCTCTTTAAATCTGGCCGGAACGCCTGCCATGCTGATTAGAAATTCATCAAACAGTGTGGAACCTCTTCCATCCGGAAGTTCTCTTGGTACTGGGGAAAAAAGCTTTCCGCATACAGAATACTGCGGCACTCTTTTGCTGTCCCCGCCGGAATGGATCACCAGGATTCTTTTGTTATGGAAATCTCCATGGAGTCCTTCTTCTTCGGAAAGAAATCGGAGTACATTTAATGTTGCTCCTCCGGAACCTACACGTTTTCCTTCCGGATCCGGCAATACGAAGTATTTTGTCCATCCAGGCAGTACGCCCTGTTCCAGTCTGTCTGCAATCTGGCTGCGGAAGGATCTGGCCTGCTCTTCGTTTGATGAAGTCAGGATCACATAGTCCCACCTGGGAAAATTAACTTTGCGGATGCTCCGCGCATAGTCCTCCCATGCGTCCTGACAACTCTGGCGCAGAAAAAGATTTTTCAGTTTCTTGTATTCTGTCTTCATTGCTTTCCTTATCCTTTGCTTTTTCATACTTTCTTTTTTTCATAACTTTGAATACTCTTATCTGCTGTCACGGCCTGCGCCGTAACTTCTGCAGAAATTCTTTGCCGACTCTTCCCTTTACCGGAAAGACACGACAGGCGGTATTCAACCTGTCAGGAGCTGCCTGTAGCAGCTGCTGAGTTGTGCTTGCGCTTCTATAAAACAGTGGTTATACCACCTGTTTTCCCAATTGCTGAATACATTTACGGCTTAAATTCCTGGCACTGTTCAGACTTCTGCTTCCCCTGTGACCGTTCCGGCAGATATATTCATCGGCTTTGCGGTTTACTGATACGATCGGTGCACCACAGCTGGCACAGGTCTCAGATATTCCTTTTGCATAGGTCTCGATTACCAGAATGCCGTTTTTCCAGGCTTTGTATGTCAGATTGCGGCGGATTCCGGTGCTTAAATGCAGTGTGCTCCAGTTTCCTGATCCGATCATTACATAGTCCGTGTATTCCTTTTTATATTTCGGAAGGATGATCATTGATACCTGATTTTTCAGGCAGAATTTAATGATCTGTGCGCTGACCTCATGGGCATAATATTCAGACAGATGTTTCAGCCGCATCCAGTGTTTCCTGTTTTCTCCCGGCTGCTTCTCTTCACCAAGAGACTTTCGGGCTTTCTCGATCTTTTTCTGGATTTGATTACATCGGTGAGTATATTCTTTGCCTCCGCTCCAGAATTTCACAGCAATTTCTTTGCCAGCTCCATCACATACAGTACCTACAGCAAAAGCATCTCCATTTGTAAACTGGATGGCGCAGATCCTGCGTCCTTCCTGTATACGCTGTTTTACACTTGCTGTATCTGCTGTGAATTCTTTTACAGGTACATGGAGCATGAGATATTTTTTCTCATAGGTTACTGACGGTGACATCAGCTCAGCCTGTTCCGGAAATATTTCTCCATAAAGACGGCAGCGCATCCATTGCCATTTTTCACCTGTCCAGACCTTCAGCGTGATTTCCTTATGGGAAAAATCTCTGTACATTCCTTTATAATAGGTAACTGCTGAATGAAGCTTTTCTGCTTTCCTGCCTGGAATGATACTCTGTCTGGATATGTGACTTTTTGCTGCTGCTATAGCACTGTTAATGGCTGCCCGCCGAAAATACAGAGGAACCTTTTCCCAGGGTATTGGTACCTCCGGGATTTTTTTATCTCGTCCCATAATGGTAAGTACTTCCAGTGCACGCATGGTTTTCTGACTGCTCAGTTCCCACAATTCCTCTCTTTTCAAAAGCAGATCATAATAAAAGCTCTCGATCTCGTTATAGAGTTCCTGTGTCTTCCTAAGCCAGTTCGGATGCCCACAGCAAAGACGCAGCTTTCTGGTGGTTATGCTGTAGCCTGTGGTGGATGGCATTTTTATATTCCTTCCGTATTTATTTATATAACTTATCCAATTTTATTTATTTATCGCTTAATGTTGTATTAAGCGACGAACTTCTGAAAAATGCTGATAGTATCCGTGTTATTTTTTAAATATACAGAATGATATTGACTGCTTATTGACCACGAATAAACCATTCTGATAGCAGTTTTAGTTGAAAATTAAAGGTTTACGGGAAATTCAAATGACCACTTATTTTGACCATTTTCGATGGAGCATAGATGAGATGATTAAGATAATATACAAAAATGTTTACAAAACAGCAGAAAAAACGTCATAATTGGTCTGTTCTGCATAGCCTGCATAGCTTGACAAGGCTAAAAGTGAATGTTATCATTACATGTAGTTCAAAATTTTGGACTTATAACTTGAAAAATCCGAAAAAAATAACTGTCGCTTAATACAACATTTAGCGACAGTTTTCACATTTTCCTTGGTAATGCAAAAAGCCTCCCAGATTAACTTTCTGAAAGGCTTTTTTACTGTTCCATATTAAACTTACTCTTTATCGGGGCAACAGGATTTGAACCTGCGACCTCACGGCCCCCAGCCGTGCGCGCTACCAAGCTACGCCATACCCCGCAACATTTGAAATTATAACAGAAATGCTTTTGAAATGCAACCACTTTTTCCTGGCGATATCTTAGGGGTGATATGTTATAATAGTTTTATGTTATTTCGTTCACTATGTCACAGGAGGTACCATATGCAGGAAAATCTTTCTCTCTACCACATCTTCTACACTGTTGCCAGCACAGGCAGTATTTCCCATAGTTCCAGGGATCTTTATATCAGTCAGCCCGCGATCAGCAAGGCTATACAGAAGCTGGAACGAAATCTGGATACTGTTCTTTTTAACCGGAATTCCAGAGGTGTAACTTTAACTCCTGACGGAGAGCTTCTTTTCGAGAAGGTAAAAGCTGCTCTCATGCTTCTGGATGAAGGTGAGAATTCAATCCGCCATAACCGTTCCAGAAATATTCCTAAGCTGCGGCTGGGAGCCAGCTCCACATTGAGCAAATACGTACTTCTTTCCCATCTGAAAGATTATATAGATCAGTTTCCTCATGTGCGTATTACCATCTCCTGCCAGTCCACCTATCAGACCCTGCAGCTTCTGGATGAAGAAAAAATTGATCTCGGTCTGATCGGTCGTCCACAAAAACTCCGGGGATATTTTTTTCAGCCTCTTCTTCAGATTCGGGATACATTTGTATGCACAGAGCAGTATCTTCAGAACCAGAAGAAATTGTACCCCGGTGAGCCATTGCTTCAGACTGCAACTTTTATGATGCTGGATGAGGATAATATTACAAGGCAAACTGTGAACACACAGCTGAAAGATCATCTTGTAGAACTAAGCCATATCCTGGAAGTAACAACTATGGATCTTCTGATCCAGTTTGCAGAGATCGGTCTTGGTGTTGCCTGTGTGATCCGGGATTTTGTGGAAAAAGAGCTGGAAGAAGGTACCTTGGTTGAGGTACCTGTAGGCTTTTCTTTTCCACCACGGGAAATTGGATTTGTCTGCCGACAGAAAGATGTGGACTCTCCGCTGATTGCTCCGTTTTTTGGTGAAGCAGCAAATACTGATCTCTGATAAACTAATCTTTCATCAACTGTATAAAAATTTTATAATCATCATAAAAAAATCCCATCGGATGCTCAATATATAAACATCCGATGGGATTCTAAAGTCCGCAATTGACTCAAACTACGCTTTGCTTCGTTCGAGTAGCGCAAAAATTATTGTTCAACAATGACTCAAACTACGCTTTGCTTCGTTCGAGTAGCGCAAAAATTATTGTTCAACAATGACTCAAACTACGCTTCGCTTCGTTCGAGTAGCGCAAAAATTATTACTTTGTAATAATTTTTGCTTAGTTGTTGATAAGTTTGTCCTCGCCGTTCCAGCTGTAGAGTTTACGGATCTCTTCGCCTACTTTCTCAGACTGATGCTCAGCAGCTAATTTTCTCATAGCTTTGAAGTGAACCTGTGCACCTGCATCGGACATGTCGAGTAAGAAGTCTTTTGCGAATGTACCATCCTGGATATCGGAAAGAACTTTCTTCATAGCTTTCTTTGTATCTTCTGTGATGATCTTCGGTCCTGTGATGTAATCGCCGTACTCAGCTGTGTTGGAGATAGAATATCTCATTCCTGCGAATCCTGACTGATAGATCAGGTCAACGATCAGTTTCATCTCATGGATACACTCGAAGTATGCGTTTCTTGGATCATATCCAGCCTCAACAAGTGTCTCGAAACCAGCCTGCATAAGTGCACAAACACCACCACAAAGTACAGCCTGCTCACCGAAAAGGTCTGTCTCTGTCTCTACACGGAATGTTGTCTCAAGAAGACCAGCTCTTGCTCCGCCGATACCAAGACCATATGCAAGTGCAAGCTCCTGAGCTTTTCCTGTATAGTCCTGCTCTACAGCGATAAGACAAGGTGTTCCTTTTCCAGCCTGATACTCACTTCTTACTGTGTGGCCAGGTGCCTTAGGAGCGATCATTGTTACATCAATGTTCTTCGGTGGCTTGATGCATCCGAAATGGATATTGAAACCATGAGCAAACATAAGCATATTGCCTTCTTCAAGGTTCGGCTCGATGGACTCTTTGTAAAGTTTAGCCTGTAACTCATCATTAATAAGGATCATAATGATATCTGCCTGTTTAGCAGCCTCTGCTGCTGTATATACCTTAAAGCCCTGCTCTTCAGCTCTCTTCCATGATTTGCTGCCTTCGTACAGACCAATAATGACATCGCATCCGGAATCTTTTAAGTTCAGAGCATGTGCATGTCCCTGGCTTCCGTATCCAATAATTGCAATTTTTTTACCATCCAGTAAATTCAAATTACAGTCTTCCTGATAAAAAATCTTATTAGCCATTTTGCGTTCCTCCTCTGATGTTCATCACATCTTCTTCATAAAAATTATTTATCGTTAAGAGAGTGTCTGCTCTCCTAGCAAACATATGTATCTTACAGAAATCTCACATCATCACTGCCGCGGGACAGCCCTGTGATTCCTGTTCTTGCAAGCTCAAGGATCTCATAGTCAGCCATCAGTTCAATAAAAGCTTTCAGCTTGTTCTGGCTTCCTGTCATCTCCATGATCAGAGAATCCTTACTTACATCCACTACCTTGGCACGGAAAATATCGGCAACTGAAAGTGCTCCCTGCCTCTGTTCCGGCTTCACGGCAACCTTCACCAGCATTAATTCTCTGGCAACACTGTCATCCTGCTCCAGAACCTTGACATCTCTCACATCCTCCTGTTTGGCAAGCTGTTTCGTAATCTGCTGTATCATCTGATCATCCGCCTCGCATACAACTGTCATGCGGGAATATCTCTGATCTGCAGTCACACCTGCTGTAATGCTGTCAATATTATATCCACGGCGGCTGAATAGACCAGCCACACGGCTAAGGACTCCTGAGGTATTATCCACAAGAATGGATAGTATTCTCTTTTCCATAATACACCTGCTTTCAAAACGTTATGTAAAGAAACCTGACTTCGTCAAGTAACGCTTTAATCTAATAAATCTTTGCTTTCTTACCATTATAGCAACTTCGAAAATTTTGTCAATCAAAATTTCTCGTAAGACACCTTCAAATTAATAAAGAGTTTACATCAGATCAGATATTTTTTGCGCAGCTCTTCTGTTGCTTTCGCAGTTAGATAAAGCTTCTTACGAAGGAATCTCTCTCCCCCTCCGTATTCATTCTCAATGAGATCAAATATGATATTAATGTAGGATTCTTTTACCTGATAAAAAGCAGTAAGATTGGCAAACTTCTGACTGTTCTCAGGACGGTAAGCCCGGTAAAGCCTGCGCATATATTTAAGTTCTTCCTCCAGACATGGATTGGAACGCATAAAATCTCTTCGTATTGTCTCTTTCGGTACGCCCAGTGCCAAAAGCAGCAGTGCGGTTCCGACTCCGGCTCTGTCTTCTCCTGTTCCACTGTGAAAGATCACTGCCCCGTTCTTTACATGGAGAAGTACATCAAGAAAACGTGCATACTGTTTCAGAGAATACTCATCATTCAGAAAACTGCGGTATCTGTTTATCATATATTTATCAGTATCCCCATAGCAGGACATCACCTGTTCAAAAAAGCTTCTTCCTCCGCTCTCTTCATCCAGGATCGGGATATGGTAATATTCCACACCAGCCATGATATCGTCCGGTTTTTTCTTTACTTCAGCTGCTGAACGGAAATCGATCACTGTTTTTACATTATATTCCTCTGCAAGGATCCGGGTATCTGTAATGGAAGCATGATAAATCTCGCCACTGCGCAGAAGCTTTCTCGGAAGAATATGTGAACCATTCTCTGTCATCAGTGCTCCAAGATCCCTGGTGTTGGGAAGATTCTTCAGTGGAAGCCTGCTGCCTTTGGGAAATCCTACGGCCATATCAGGATTCAGCAATTTAAGAAGCCGGAGACAATCCTGGACCTCCTGTTCAGTCATATCGAATTTATAACGTTTCTGACGTCGTGTTATGATTACCAGATAGTTGATGATCAGCTGTTTCTCTCCGGTTTTATCCGCACCTTCCCGGCGCATATACGCCCAGACAATATCCCTGCATGGAAGGCTGTTCAGCATCATGTGCCTGTTAAACACAAAAAATCCATCTTCGATCCGTATCTTTCCGTATCTCATTTTCTTTCCTTTCTCCTTCTCAACCCCTGCATCCTTTTCGGGACACACTTTATCATACCAGAAATTTTCCGTTACGTATACCTTGTTTGACATTTTTCATGGTTTCGATATAATAAGTGGAGATATTTACCCATGGGAGGGTTTCTTTATGGAAAATCTTGTTTTTTGTCTGAATGTAACTGTTCCGATTTTTCTTACGCTGCTTCTCGGATATTTTTTCCGGAGGATCGGACTTTTTGACGATGCATTTGTCAGCCGTATGAATAAATTCGTATTTGTTGTACCTTTACCTGTGCTTCTTTTTCAGGATATTGCCAGGATCGATATTTACGAAGCCTGGGATTTCAGGATGGTGGTCTTCTGTTTTAGTATCACTTCTGTAAGCATTATCATCTCCGTATTTCTGTCCCGATTCCTTCATCCTTCAGATATACGCGGTGAATTTATCCAGGCATCTTACCGGAGCAGTGCTGCGATCCTGGGTATCGCCATTATCCAGAACCTTTATGGAAACGCCGGAATGGCTCCGCTGATGATCATTGCAAGTGTACCTCTTTACAATGTTATGGCTGTTGTGATTCTTTCCATATTCAAACCAGGTCAGGGTAAACTGAATGGTGTTGTTCTGAAGCGTACTTTAAAAGGCATCATCACCAACCCAATTATTCTTGGAATTGCAGCTGGTACATTATGGTCTCTGCTCCGTCTCCCATTTCCGAAGATCCTGGATTCCACAGTCGGAAACCTTGCAAAAACAGCCACACCCCTTGGTCTGATGGCCATGGGAGGTTCTCTCCGTTTTGGAAAAGCTTTCTCCAGACTGAAGGCTTCTGTTGCCTGCACTTTTATGAAGCTTGTCGGCTACGAAGCACTTTTTCTCCCGCTGGCCATCCGTTGCGGCTTCACACAGGATAAGCTGGTTTCCATTATCATTATGCTTGGTTCTGCCAGCACAGTAACCTGCTTTGTTATGGCAAAAAATATGGATCATGAAGGTTCCTTCTCTTCCGGAGTTGTTCTTCTTACTACAGTTTTCAGTGCGTTTACATTGACTTTATGGCTGTTTATCTGTAAGAACCTTGGGCTTATCTGATTCGGCTTATCTGCAGCAGGATATAAACATTGCCACTCTGCGTAACACGGAGCATAAATACCAGCTAAAGACATAGCCCGTTTCATACAGAAAATGCTGTAAGAGCTGTCTGCTTCCAAACAGTTCTTACAGCATTTTTATTTCTGCATTTTGTACAAATATTCAGTCTATATCAGTTTCAGATACCGGAGACCGTCCCTGATTCCATAATGGAACATATCGGACGTAACATGATCTGCCAGCTCCTGGATCTTCGGGGAAGCATTTCCCATAGCAACCTTGGTGGCCGCATATTCAAACATAGCCAGGTCATTGTTGCTGTCTCCGAATACCACAGTATCTTCCCACGGAATATCAAACAGGCGTATCACTGCAGCAATGCCAACAGCTTTGTTAAAGCCCTTGGGAACAAGCTCGATAGTATTTCCAACAAAAGAGCTGCTGCCCTCATGACGGATGATATCATAATACTCACTTAAGACGGCAAGTGCAGCCTCTGCATCGCAGCCGGCCGTCATTTTTGCACTGATCTTATTGATCTGCATACAGTCTTCATTACCCCGGATCGGTCTCCACTTATCTCCCAGTGCTTCTGTGATCAGGCTTGCATACCAGTTTACTTCATCCGTATACTCGTCCTTATCATAATACATATAGTCTGCACCCTCCATCACCGGGATCAGACCATATTTTCTTAATACTTCCACGGAAAGCTTTGCAACTTCCGGTGTCATTTCTTTATTAAAAAGCCTCTTCCCGTCTTTCTCTATGGTAGATCCGCAGGCAGTGATCATCCCTGTAAAAGGGATCTGCTCCAGATACCATGGAACAAAGGCACGGCTTCTTCCTGTACAGAGCCAGGCTTCGTGGCCATTATCTATCAATGCACGCACTGCCTCTATTGCACTGTCCGGAGTTCCTTTTTTCATATCGCAGATCGTTCCGTCTGCATCAAAAAATACCGCTTTTTTTCTCATTTCTCATGTCTCCCATATCATCTGTAAAATACTTTTGCTGCGCGAATCAGACTCTCTGTATCCTTCACTCCTGCTGTCTCATAAGCTGAATGCATAGCCAGCTGCGGAAGTCCGATATCTACTGTATTCATGGCAGCCTGTGTGTTGGAAATATTTCCAAGTGTGGAGCCCCCTGCAATATCCGAACGGTTTACAAATGTCTGGTACGGAACCTCCGCTTCCCTGCAAAGCTCCTTGAAGATTGCTGCTGAAATTCCGTCTGTACAATATTTCTGGTTTGCATTATATTTAATCACGATTCCGCCATTCATTGTCGGACGGTTCACAGGATCTGCTTTATCCGTATAGTTTGGATGAAGCGCATGTGCATTATCTGCAGAGATCATAAAGCTCTCCGCAAGTGCCATAAGGTAGCTCTCATGATCCCCGCCAAGTGCCAGATTGATCCGGTACAGCACATCCTTGAGAAATGCAGATGCTGCACCCTGCCTGGTGGTGCTTCCTACCTCTTCATTGTCAAGGACGCAGTGGACTGCAATATTTTTCTTTTTATCTGCCTGCAAAAATCCCTCCAGGGATGCAAAAGCGCACTGCAGATCATCCAGTCTCGGACTTGATACAAACTCATTTCTGGCTCCCCATACAGTTCCGGGCATACGGTTGTACAAAAACAGATCATGCCCCAGGACATCCTCCGGACGAACCTCTGCTTCTGCCGCTATCATATCCAGGAACTTTCCTTTTTCACCATTTCCGCTGTACAGAGGCAGCATATCCTTCTGCACATTATAATGATATCCACCGTTAATATCCCGGTTCATATGAATGGCAAGGCTCGGAATCATCACAAGATCTCTGTCAATGTTTATAAGCTTCTCCAGGATCTTGCCGTTTTTGCGCACGATCATTCGGCCTGCCACAGAAAGAGGACGGTCAAACCAGGTGGAAAGGATCATTCCACCGTACCGTTCCACATTCAGCTTCACATAAGCTCCACCTACAGACATCTCCGGATTTTCTTTGATCTTAAAGGACGGAGAATCACTGTGACTCGCAATAATATGGTATCTTCCGGAATCATTCATTGGAATGGAAAATCCGATGATCGCAGAATGATTTCGCATGACAAAATATTTTCCGCCTTTTTCCAGCTCCCAGTGTTCTTCCTCTTTCAGTTCTGTAAAACCCTCTTCCAGAAAACGTTTTCTTATTGTTTCTGCCGCATGAAAAGCAGTTGGACTGCTGCTGATAAATTCCAAAAGTTTCTCTGTTGTCTCTTCGTACATGTCTGTTTTCTCCTCTGACCGGCCGGAAATCAGGCCGTTTTATGTTACTCTCACAAAAATGCGCAGTAACCTTTTGCTACTGCACATTATACGGCAAAATATTTTCCGTAGCAATACTTTTAACCGATCATCTGAAAGATCCAGGATACAGCCGGAAGTGTTATGATAGAACATACTGTAGTAACCAGGATTCCTCCCATTGCATAATCTCCGTCAGAACCTGAAGCATTGGCCATCATTACCACAGAAGACATTACCGGCATGGCAGAAGCCAGTGCCATTGTCATATGGATATCTGAAGGAATCGGAAAAAATCCCAGCAAAACATAGAAAAGTATGGGAAATAGCACCATCTTTATCAAAGCGATTCCATAATAATCCGGTACTTTGATAAATTTCAGCACATCAATGCAGGCAAAAATTCCTCCCAGATAGATCATGGCAAGGGGTGTTGCGGTAGCTCCCATTTTCTGCAGTGCAGTATCCAGGATCAATGGCAGATGGATCCCGGTCAGCACACAGAGCATGGCAAGTATAATTGCCACTGTGACAGGATTAATGAGTTTCCTGGGATTAAATTTCCCACTTTCTTTTTCTGCAGGAGATGTGAGCTTCACACCCAGGGTCCAGAGCATCAGCTGGTCAATGACCGTAAAAACAGATATGTACAGCATTCCTTTTTCCGGATAAATACTGGTAATAATAGGAATTCCCATAAATCCTACGTTTCCAAATACGACCATCGCCCGGTACAGCTGCAGATGATCACCTTTCAGCCGAAATATTTTTCCGGATATTTTTCCCAGGATCAAAAGCCCAATGTACATAGATGCTGCAATCGCAAGAATCGATAAGGATGAAAAAAATGTTCTGCGGCCTACACCGTCAACTGTGTTGATAAAGATCATAACCGGAAGTGCCAGTTTGATCACAAATCTGGAAATCACCTCCAGGGTTTCTCTTGTCAGCACTTTCGTGCGGATCAGGATAATGCCCGTGATAATGTAGATCACGAACATCCCAATCTGCTGTAATAGAATTGTTAACGTATTCATCTTCTGAGACTCCTTTTTGTCCAAAAAAATAATGCACCCGGCCTTTGGCTCTGCGATGCATTATTTTGCCTTTATGAATTTTATACTATCACATCTGACTCACGTTGACAACGTGCTTTTGCTGTACAATCTTATCTCCCAGCTTATTCAGGAGCATTGTATAAGCAGCCCCAAATACATTCGCCCCGATACGAAGCAGCACTGCTGCCGGCATTCCGAAAAGCCCTGCTGCAATGGACAACGCACCAAAAGTATTAAACGCCGTCTGCCATGCGTAGCCTGCGGAATATCCTACACCGATTCCGCCGATCATTCCAATGTAAGGATACATGGATTTCGGAAGCACCAGATAGAGCACAACAAAAAGCAGACATCCCACAATGTTAAACATACCTCTTTTTCCTGCTCTGGTCTTGCAGTCCTCTGTAAACGGAAGACATACGGACATGCAGGCGATTCCTGCCCACATAGCTCTCGGAAGTCCAAGAAGGGACATGATCAACATGGCACTTGAAACGATCAGTGTCAGTCTTAAATACCATCTGCCTCTGGAAGAACAGAGATTAAACTCCCGAAACAGATCCGGAAATGTCCTGCGATACGGACGCTTCTTCTGATTCTTGTAAAAGATCACCATGCAGAGAACCATTCCTACGAGAAGACCCTCCACACGCAGTACATAAGCTTTTCCCGTCACATCATATCCCATCAGCAGGAGATATCCCAGTACAAAGGTAGAATGATTATACATAATTACATTGTGGCATCCAAGAATCATCAGAAGCAGAATGCTCACTGCATTGATCAAAAACGCCGGTATCGGAGAAACCATGTTGGAAAGTCTGGGGCCTGCGATCAAAATCCCAAAGATCCCGGCAATGGATAAAAGTCCATGCGTGGTTCGTATCCCAAAATCTGCCTGTCTTAAGACCAGCATTGCCAAAAGTACAGTTACGCCTACAACACTGTTGTCATTTCCTGTTATCTTGCTGTATAACGTAACAACAGCTACGCAGAAGGCCATAACGAGATATACTTTAAAATTATAGATCAGAATGTGCCTTCTTTTTTCTTTTTTGTCTGTGGTATTCCGTATCAGCTGTTTGGATCCTGTTGAGCTTAACTGCAGTTCCTGATAAAATGTCATTTCTCATCGCTCCTTTTATAAAGCGGACATTCACATTCCGCTCTGCCATATGCTCATGAACACGATCGTTTTGCGATCTGCATTCAAATATACAAACAGCCATTATACCTGGTTTATTCTGAAAGGTCAAATACTTTTTTCAAAAACTGTAAATTTTTGTTCCTTTTGAAATCTGCAATTATATTTTTTATGCGTATCTTTTTATAACTATTATCTGTATTATCGCAATTCCGCTATCCTGGTAACTGCCACATATATTTCCTGGATCTTATACCATGTAGGATAATCCACCACTCCGGAAGCCCGAAGCCCGAACACATTCTGGAATTTTTTTACGGAAGCAGCTGTCGCGGGGCCGTAAATACCATCCACAGTCACAGTTGGAATTGCGGGATAGGCTTTTGCTATAGCATTAAGCTGTTCCTGAATCTGCTGCACTTTTTCCCCGGTAACACCAATTGTCAGGTCATATCCCGGCCAGGATGCAGGAATCCCGGAAACTGCCTCTGCTACATTGATATACATATCATTTCCATAAAAGCTCCGTATGATCTCAATTGCAGAATATCCCTGATCTCCCAAAGACTTGCTTCCCCACTGTGTCATCCAGCCACGATCCCTGCACTGCACCCGTCTGCCATCACAATACTGCGTCAGGATAGGCTGCCGCACATTCGGTCTGGAAAGATAGTTTTCAAAAAGCTCATCCACAATCCTGTCGATGCTGTCAAAAATATTCCGGCCATTGATCCATTTATGATCGTATGCTGTGGAAGAAGTGATGGTGTAGTCATAGCCTTTGTTCCGGTACCATTCTGTATATACCCGGTTTAATGTAAATGACATGATTGCCAGGACATTGGCACGAATCGTATCGTCCGGCCAGGTCGCATAGATCTCGCTGCTGGCCACATTTTTGATATAATCTTTGTAACGTACGTAATAATTCCGGGCACTGGTGTCCCCTGCCGGACCATCATGGACTACGATGTACTCCGGAATCACCACTCTGCTCAAAACGATCTCTCCGGATTCATTTACCGGCTTAATCTCTGCTTCCGGATTTTTAGGTGGATACTCTCCAAACAGGGTGTGCGGCCCGATAACGATCCGCTGATAATCCTCCCCATTTCCCTGCTGCCGCCTGAGAGATGCACCCTGCCAAGAGATTGAATGAGGAAGTACTTCTGTTCCTGCCACTTCTTTTGGTTCAAAACCATCTGCACTGATCTGAACTGTATATTCTGAATAAGGTTGTTGCTCTACCGGTTTCATGCTGTATTCCAAAGGCGGAGCCGCCAGATCCAGAAGAGGCGTTTTTCCGGAGGAATCCGTACGTATTTCTTCGATGATATTGTCCGGCATACCCGTGTATGAAATCCGTACTCTTGCATTTTCAACAGGACGGTTATTTACTCCATCCCACACCGTCACCTGCAGCTGGCCCTGATCCGGGGTATCCTGCTGTATGGAAATATAAGAATGATTTTTCATAAACAGAGACTCCTTTTTGTATCTCAATACACATTAACTCTCTGTCAGTATATGCCTAAAATCAAAAAATGCCATATTTTTTACTGTGCTTCCTCCCAGTAATCCTCTTCATCCTGAATATCATCAAGTTCATCTGCACTGCCGACTCATCCGTTTCTGCAGCTCGCAATGAATTTCTTTGCCCAATGCGTCTATTATACAATAAATACTCCACAATAATAGAAAAAGTGCTGTATCATCTTCCATGAGATCATACAGCACCATATATTCACCTTATTTCTCCAGATATCAGAATATTTTCAGAATGTCATTATACATCACCACAACCATCAACGCCATCAAAAGCATCAGTCCTGCAAAATGGACCATTCCTTCTATCTGACGGTTGACCGGTTTTCTGCGGATGGCTTCTGTCAGCAGAAATACCAGTCTTCCTCCATCCAGTGCAGGAATGGGAAGCAGGTTCATAACACCAAGGTTGGCAGAAAGAAGAACTGCCATATTCAGCATGTTCATCCAGATCATCAGTGTTCCTTCGTTCCTGGACTGCTCATAAGTATCACCAATGGCATCTACCACACCAACCGGACCGCTTAAGTCCTTCATCCCGAGATGGCCGCTTACCAGCTCTTTCAAACTCAGAATCGTGGTGCGGATCATATATTTTACTTCCACAGCACCATATTTCAGCACATTAAAACCGGAAGTTTTTTCGCTGTAAGTGTTATACCCGAAACCAGTCACAGGAGTTCTGTATTCTCTTGGTGTAATTTCTACCTCATACTCCATCCCGTTTCGTTCATAAGTGATTGTAACCGGCTGATCAGACAGGGGATGTTTCTCAAGATATTTTTCATAAGCCGCTCCATCAGGTACTTCCACCCCGTTGATCCTGGTAATTACATCTCCTGCCTCCAGACCTGCCTCTTCCAGCGGCATTCCCTTGATCAGTGATTCCACTGTCATGGAATTTGCATCAGAGCGGTTAAAGCCCAGAAGATAACGTACATTTACATCCGGCTTATAGGAAATTTCCTTTATCTCTCCGTCACGCTTTACTTTCAGGTGGATGGTGTCCTCCTCCTGCAGTTCATTCAGATAAGTATATACGTAGAGATCTTTCCCAAGATCAATATGATAACCCTGATATTGCGTGATCACATCGCCAGCTTCCAGACCTGCCTTCTCAGCGGAGGAGCCTTCCGTAACTTCCAGTACTGTAGCCGGATCATAACCAATACAGCCTACAATGATCACGGAAAGCACAAACGCCAGCAAAAAGTTAAAAACCGGTCCTGCAGCAACAACTGCGATCCTGCCCCATACAGAAGCTGAATTGAACGTCCCGGGACCATCATCCTCAGCGTCCTCTCCGGCCATGGCACAGGAACCGCCAAGGGGAAGAAGCTTCAGGGAATAGCGGGTACCGCCTTTTACAGTGCTTAAAATTCTCGGACCCATGCCAAGAGAAAATTCCAGTACCTCTATGTGATTCTTTTTTGCCAGAAGAAAATGTCCCAGCTCATGAATCAGTATTACAACGCTGAAAATTATAACAGCTATCACAAATCTCAATTTACCACCTGCTTTCGATCCACTGATAAGTATCCTGCTCTACAGAAAGGATCTCATCCAGATCCGGGTGAGCGATTTTTTTGTGTCTGTCCATAGACTGTGCAATAATCTCATAAATATCCAGGAATCCGATCTTTTCTTCCAGGAATTTCTTTACTGCCAGCTCATTGGCTGCATTGAAGACTGTTGGCATACTGCCACCTTCTCCGGATGCCTGGATAGCCATTGGAAGGCCACGGAATGTCTCCATATCCGGAACCTCAAAAGTAATCTCGCGAAGTTTCGTAAAATCAAGACGGTCTCCATCCAGATAACGTCTGTGAGGATAGTACAGTGCGTACTGGATCGGGAGACGCATATCCGGTGTTCCAAGCTGGGCCATAATGGCTCCATCCTTAAATTCCACCATGGAATGAATAATACTCTGCGGCTGTACCACAACCTGTATATGATCCAGATCCATATCAAAAAGCCATTTCGCTTCCATAACTTCAAGGCCTTTGTTTACCAGTGTTGCAGAATCTACAGTGATCTTTTGTCCCATTACCCAGTTCGGATGTTTGAGAGTATCTGCCACTGTCACGTTCTTAAGATAATCTGTGGTACGTCCACGAAATGGTCCACCGGAAGCTGTAATCAGCAGCTTGTGGATCTCTTTTTTCTCTTCTCCGTGAATTGCCTGGAAGATTGCACTGTGCTCACTGTCAACAGGCAGGATGGAAACTCCGTACTCTTTTGCCATAGGCATGATCAGATGACCTGCTGTGACAAGTGTTTCTTTGTTGGCAAGCGCGATATCTTTTCCTGCACGGATTCCTTCCATGGTCGGGCGGATTCCAATCATTCCAACAATAGCCGTAACAAGGATATCGGACTCCGGCATAGATGCAAGCTCCAGAAGGCCGTCCATCCCGCTGACAACCTTTGTTGTTGTATCTGCGATGCGGATCTTCAGATCTTCAGCTGCTTTCTCATCCCAGACTGCTGCCAGAAGGGGATGAAACTCACGGATCTGTTGCTCCAGCTTTTTCACACTCCTACCTGCACTGACTGCAACTACACGAAGATCATTATTCTTCCGCACTACATCCAGCGTCTGGGTTCCAATGGAACCGGTAGATCCTAATATTGCAATATTCTTCATTTCAATATCTCCTAAATTCCAAGAATCAGTTTTGCAAGATAATAAATAACAGGTGCTGTGATGATCACGCTGTCAAAACGATCCAGAATTCCACCATGACCAGGAATCAGCTTTCCATAGTCCTTGATGTTCTGGTTTCTTTTGATGGCAGAAGCTGCCAGATCGCCTACCATGGAGATCAGGGCCCCAACTCCGCAGATCAGGGCATACTCAGCCATTTTCCCCTGTGTTGCTGCTGCATAGATCACTCCCAGAAGTGCAGCCCCCACAACACCACCCACAGCTCCTTCAATGGATTTTTTCGGGCTTAAGACAGGTGCCATCTTATGCTTGCCGATAAGCATTCCCACGCAGTACGCACAGGTATCGCAGCCCCAGGAGCATAAAAAGATCAGCCATACCAGGAATTTGCCATCCGGAAGATTTCTGGTCAGGTAAATAAATGAAAGCATCACTGCAACATATACAACACCAAAGAATGCTGCCATTACCTGTTCAGCGCGGTATTTCGGATATCCAAATACATAAACGAACAGGATAAGGATCATACTTACAATAACTGCCATCATTCCAAAATTTCCAAAATCAAACTTCATGGCAATATAATAGAGCACTGCTCCAAGATATCCCACAAGCTCCAGCACAGTAACATGCTCATCACTTACCTTCATCACATTGTAAAGCTCACGCATTCCGATCAGTGAAACAGCCAGAAGTGTAAAAAACAATATCCAGCTGCCGGAAATGATCGTTGCAAGGGCAATGATGACAAGGATGATACCGCTTATCAGTCTTGTCTTAAACATAAATTACTCCTCCTTAACACCGCCGTAACGTCTGTCTCTCTGATTATATTTCTCGATAGCCTTAATAAGCTCTTCCTTGTTGAAATCCGGCCATGCTACCGGTGTGAAATAAAACTCGGAATAAGCCAGCTGCCAGAGAAGGAAATTGGAAAGCCGCTGCTCTCCACTGGTACGGATCATCAGATCCGGATCCGGAACACCTGCTGTATCCAGATAGCTTTCAATCGTATCCTCTGTAATACTATCCGGCTCTACTTTTCCATCTTTTACATCCTGGGCCATCTTCTGCATTCCACGGCGGATCTCATCACGGCTTCCGTAATTTAATGCCAGCTGGAAATAGATTCCGTCAAAATCCTTGGAGTATTCCTCAAGCTCACGGACACTCTGCTGAATATCCGGTGCAAATGCCTTAATATCTCCAATGACTTTCATCCTCATATTATTTTTCCTGGAAATCTTGATACATTTCTTGAGATAGCTGCGAAACAGCTTCATCAGTGCCTCAACCTCATCTCTGGAACGCTTCCAGTTCTCTGTGGAAAAAGCATAGACCGTTAAGTATTTCACTCCCAGATCTTTGATATCGTAGCAGATGTTCTCAAGGTTGGCACAGCCTTTCACATGTCCGTAGGTTCTCGGCATTCCCCGTTCCCTGGCCCATCTTCCGTTTCCGTCCAGAATGATCGCGATATGATTTGGTACGTTCATATTTTTTCCTCCATACAGAAAGAGAGCTTCTTCGAAGAAGCCCTCTTAATCATTGTATTCCTGCAATTATACGGTCAGAATCTCTTTAGACTTGTTCTCGATTGCCTTGTCAACTTCCTTGATGTACTTGTCTGTAAGCTTCTGAACTTTGTCCTCAAGCTCCTTGATCTCGTCCTCGGATACATCCTGTTTTGCAAGTTTCTTGAAAGCGTCATTTGCATCACGACGGATATTTCTCACTGCGACCTTGGCGCCTTCACCTTTTTTCTTAACATCTTTAACCAGTTCTTTACGGCGCTCCTCGGTAAGCTCCGGGAATACAAGACGGATTGCCTTACCATCGTTGCTTGGGTTTAATCCAAGGTCAGAGCAGAGGATAGCTTTCTCGATTGCCTTGATCATGCTGGATTCCCATGGCTGGATCTGGATCATACGCGCCTCTGGTACGGAAATGTTGGCAACCTGCTGGATCGGAGTTGGTGCTCCATAATAATCTACAGTAAGTTTATCAAGAATATGCGGATTCGCACGTCCGGCTCTGATCGTTGTAAGCTCGCTCTCCAAAGCATTCAGTGTTTTTCCCATTTTTGTTTCGTATACCTGAATTCTCTCATCCATTTCACATATCTCCCTGTATGGTTATTTTATTAATTTAATTACACAGTTACCTTAGTTCCGGAGAACTTGCCGTGAACGGTATTCACAATGCTGTCTTTCTCATCGAGACCAAATACCAGCATCGGCATCTTCTGCTCCATACACATGATGGAAGCTGTCAGATCCATAGCTGCCAGTTTCTTCGCAACTACCTCATCAATGGAAATCTCGTCATACTTCTTGGCATCCGGATTAACCTTCGGATCGCTGTCATAGATTCCGTCAACCGCCTTCGCAAGAAGGATAGCATCTGCACCGATCTCAACTGCACGAAGTACAGTAGCTGTATCTGTGGAGAAATAAGGATGTCCTGTACCGCCTGCAAAAAACACTACCTTACCTGCTGCAAAGCTCTCTTCCACTGCATCTTTAGAATAAAGAGTTGTAAATGCACCGCATACAAATGGTGTGAATACCTCTGTCTTAAGTCCTACATATCTGCAGATATCAGATACATAGATACAATTCATGATCGTTGCAAGCATTCCGATCTGGTCTGCCTTGCTTCTGTCCATGGCTCCGCTGGTACGTCCTCTCCAGAAGTTTCCGCCTCCGATAACAATACCTACCTGAAGTCCCTCATCAACAATAGTCCTGATCTGTTTGGCTACCTCTGTGACAGTTGCCTCGTCAAAACCTCTCTTCTGCTCTCCTGCAAGAGCCTCTCCGCTTAATTTCAGTAACACTCTCTTCATATGTTTATTCTCCTTTACCATACGCCGGATACAACTTCATTGCCATCATCATCAAAAGTTGTGGAAACCGTAAACGTATCATAGTAATAATAACCGGTCTTGCCGGATTCCGGCTCATCTTCATAATCACTGCCGTTCGGACTGCCGCATGCGCTTTCAAGAGCTGACATGGACTGACCGATATATCCTGCCGCCACAGAAGCCAGATCATCACCACTATTGTTGTCACCATTATTGTTATCAGACGGTGCTGAAGTAGGATCTGCTGACGGCTGGTTTGATGTGGAATCTGCAGACGGTGTGGAGTCCGAATTATCCGTGCTGTTTGAATTACCACTGCCATCAGAATTACCACTCTCATCATCTGCTGACGGAGTTGGTGTAACATCAGTGCTGTCGCTGACGGAATCTGTGCTGTCACTCTCCGCGCTGTCATCCTCGATTCCAAGTCTTGCCTTCACATCCTTCAAAGTGGAAACCTCCTTGGTGCTTCCGCTTGTCAGATATGTAGCATAAGGGATTCCGTCTTCACCTTCTCCATCCATGCACAGGCTGATCTGTGAGATAGTCGTAAGCGGAAGCTGACGGAAAAAGCACTCATTCTGCTCCTCATCAGAAAATGTGATGCGCACATCAAAACTGGTCGCTGTGTCACCGTTATCATCCTTCTGATCTTTCTCCATATAATAAACAGCCTTGTCGTTGTCGGCCAATGTAAACTTACTGTTTACAAGGTCACTACCCCAGGTCTCATCACTGTCATCCCCGTCGTCTCTGGTCGGACGGACATAAATTGCTGAAATGGTAGATCCCATTTTATTCGTAAATACAATACTTGTAGTGGTTTCACTCTTGGTTCCCATCACATTCTTGATATTCGCTGTATCATCTGTTGCAGTCTTCATCTCCACTACATCTGACTTCGGTGCCTCGGTTACTGCCGGTGTTGCTGTTGCTTCCACTTTCTGCTCCGGTGCTACGGAAGGCTTATTTCCACAGCCAGCCGCAAACATACTCGCTGCCAGGATTCCGGCAAAGATCAAATAGCGTTTCTTCATTATATCTCCTCCATATAAAATGGTTCTGTCTTTCTTTTTAGTTATCTCTTCCTATTATTGCAGAGTATCACTTTCTTGTCAACCTGACCATTCGGAATTTCACACAATTTTTAGTTTTTTCAGACTATGCGAAAAATTGCGGCATCTGATATCAGAATCCATTCTCTCTTCGCTGTTTTCGCATGGTACGGCGCATTTTTGCAGCCTCATTCCTGGCTTTTTCTGCCTCTGTGGAAATGACAAGATCCGGTACCTGTACAGGTTTCTGATCTTCATCCACTGCCACCATCACAAAAAATGCCCGGTTTACTGTCTGGCGCATGCCATCCGGCAGTTCTGTATAAGTATCGATTTCGACTTCCATGGAGGTTTTTCCTACGTAAGTCACATATCCTCTTAAGACCAGGATATCTCCCTCATAAACAGCGCGTTTGAACTGAAGATTATCAACAGCTGCCGTCACAACTCTATGTGTCTCGGCGTGGCGCATGGCCACAATACCTGCCACCTCATCGATCCACTGCATCAGGGCTCCGCCAAAAAGCCTTCCGCTTCCATTGAGATGCTGCTGCATGATCAGATGAACCTGCTCTGTCATAGAATCCTCTATTGTCTTTTTTCTTCTTTCATGACCGTTATCCACGGTACATTCCCCCTCATTTTTAATAGAGATTTTTTACCTTAAAATCTCTCTCTGCTTCTCTTCTCTGGTCTTTCTTGGCAATATCCTGGCGTTTGTCATAGAGTTTCTTACCACGGGCCATGCCAATTTCCACTTTTACCAGACTGTCCTTGAAATAGACCTTAAGCGGTACTAGTGTCAGTCCTTTTTCTTTTAATTTTGCTTCGATCTTGTTGATCTCGTAGCGGTGCAGCAGGAGCTTGCGCACGCGAAGCGGATCTTTATTAAAAATATTTCCCTTTTCATAAGGAGTGATATGCATTCCATATACATACACTTCTCCGTTCTCCACACGGACGAAAGCCTCTTTGATGCTGCATTTACCGGAGCGGAGGGATTTTACCTCTGTTCCTGCAAGTGCGATCCCGGCTTCATAGGTGTCTTCGATAAAATAATCATGAAACGCTTTTTTGTTATTCGCGATCAGTTTCATTCCTGATTTTTTTGCCATTTTCTGCTCCCTCAGTCTTCCTCAACCAGAACAAAATCTACGGTTTTCAGCATCTTGTCTGCATCTGCCACACGTACACGGACTTTTTGCCCAAGACGGAAAATCCGGCCGGTCATATCGCCCCGCAGCTCATAGGCATCCTGGTCATATACATAATAATCGTCACGTAATGTATTGATATGGATCAGTCCTTCCACAGTATTTGGAAGTTCCACATAAAGTCCCCAGCCTGTAACGCCGGAAATGATCCCCTCATATTCCTCACCCAGGTGATAGGACATGTACTCAGCTTTTTTCAGCTTGTCAGATTCTCTTTCTGCCTCATCTGCACGCCGCTCGCACACACTGGACTGGCGTGCCACTTCATCCAGGATTTCTTTGTAATGTTCAGCACGACCTTCCCTCACCAGCCTTCCACGCAGTCTGTCGTGGATAATCCTGTGGATCTGAAGATCCGGATATCTTCGGATCGGTGAAGTAAAGTGGCAGTAATATTTGGCAGCAAGACCAAAATGACCGCTGCATTCCGTTGTATATTTTGCCTGTTTCATGGTACGCAGCGTCATGCGGCTGATCTGCGCCTCATTGGGCAGGCCTTCTATGCTTTCCAGAATTTCCTGGATCTCTCCCGGCGTGATCTCCTGACCGGATTTCTGAATATTAACTCCCTCATTATGAAGAAGCATCAGAAGGCTCTCGATCTTCTCGGGGTCCGGAGTTTCATGGGTTCTGTATACAAAAGGATAATCTCCGGTACAATACTCCTGTGCAACAGTCTCATTGGCAAGAAGCATAAAATCCTCAATGATCCTGGTTGCAACATTAGCTTCGTATGGCTGTACATCGATGGCTTTACCTGCTGCATTGAGAATAATTTTGCTTTCCGGGAAATCAAAATCAATGGATCCTCTTGTATGACGGCGACTGCGAAGAAGTCCTGAAAGCTCTTTCATCAGGAAAAACATCGGGATTAGTGATTCATACCGCTTCTTCGCCTCATCATCAGTATCCTCCAGGATATTCTTAACATCTGTATAACACATTCTCTCATTCACGCAAATCACTGTCTCCGCAATCTTATGTGAAATAACCTTACCTTTTTCGTTGATATCCATGAGGCAGCTTAAGGTCAGACGATCCTGCCCCTGGTTCAGAGAACAGATCCCGTTGGAAAGCCGCTCCGGAAGCATAGGAATCACTCGGTCTGCCAGATATACGGAAGTTCCCCGTTTCAGTGCTTCACGGTCAAGAGCACTGCCACCCTGAACATAATTGCTTACATCTGCAATGTGCACGCCAAGATGGTAGATTCCGTTTTCTTTTGTCAGGGAAATGGCATCATCCAGATCCTTGGCATCCTCACCGTCAATCGTAACAGTAACAAAATCTCTTAAGTCCAGCCTTCCGTCCATATCTGCTTCCTGCACATGATCCGGCACACGATCTGCCTGACGGAGTACTTTGTCTGGAAATACACTTGGAATATTAAAGCTCTTCACGATTGCCAGAATATCGGTTCCCGGTGAACGTAAATTTCCCAGGACTTCTGTCACTTTTCCTTCTGGTTTTCTGTTTCTGGAGCCATAATCTGTTACCTCAACCACTACTTTATCCCCGTCTTTGGCTCCCATGGAATTCTTTCGGGAAATAAAAATATCTTTGGAAAACTTGGGGTTGTCACTGATCACAAAACCATAGTCCCTGCTGCTCTGATATGTTCCC
This sequence comes from Blautia schinkii, assembly GCF_013304825.1. Lineage (GTDB taxonomy): Bacteria > Bacillota > Clostridia > Lachnospirales > Lachnospiraceae > Blautia_A > Blautia_A schinkii_B. Next base: position 56,595 of record NZ_JAAWUO010000018.1, read on the forward strand.
ACAATAGAAGGCATTCCACGTTCCAGAACTTTCAGCACAACGCCTTCCGGACGCTTGCCTTCTTTATGCCCGTTTCGCACAAGGATCTGCACTTTATCCTGATGCATGGCACTTCCCGTATCATTCTCCGGAATAAAAATGTCCTGCTCCTGATCTTCCACTTCTACGAAACCAAAGCCCTTGTAATGACCAATGAAGGTCCCTTCCATAATAGTTCCGTCTTTTTCAGAAAAATGATGTTCCTCGCGGTATTCTTCTCTGCGATCTCTTTCACGGCTGTTTCTGTCCTTCTTCTCGGATTTAAAATGGTCTTTCTTTTTTCCTCTTTCTTTATGTCTGCCGGAGGCTTTGCTGTATCTGCCCTTGTTGTCAACTTCAGCTTTTCCCTGGGCACAAAGCTCATCCAGCACCTCAAAAAGTTCTTTTTTTTCACCTTTATCCAATCGGAGCAGAGAACCGATCTCACGCAGGCGCATAGGCTTGTACAGCGGATCTCCCAACAGCTCCATCACGAATTTTTTTCTTTTTTCAAATTTTTTTGATCTTTTCACAATTTCTCCTGTTTCATAATAATTCTACTTCAGTAATTTTCAGAAAGGATTTCCCCGCGGATCTTATATCAACGCAAAAACACTCCTGCTGATTAACAAAAGAAGACTCCTTTCAGAGTTCCTTCTGCATGCTAACGCAGCAAGAGTGTTCCCACATTCTGACCGGATAAACTGCCGGTCAGATAATGTTCAGTACAATTGAAAGTACAAAGAAAATAACTCCCATGATAATGGTTCCTCTTATAAGACCACCCTCCATGGAACGTCCCTTATTCCTACCCCAATAGGTATCAGCTACTCCGGCGATAGAGCCAAGACCCTGCTGCTTACCCTCCTGCATCAGTACGACAACAGTCAGAGCGATACAATCTATTGCATAAATTACAGTCAGAATAATCTTCAAAATATTCACGCGGTTACACCTCCTAATCAACTAGAGGTTATTTTACCATAGCTGATACCGGATTTCAACTGTTTTCCGTTTATTTTGTACAGGGCTTTTTGGGTTTTTCCCGGACAAAGGGATCTTCAAATCTGCCAAGACTTCCCAGCTGTTCATGGATCCGCAGCAGCTGATTATATTTCGCATTCCTGTCAGACCTGCAGGGTGCGCCTGTTTTGATCTGCCCTGCGCCACAGGCTACAGCAAGATCTGCGATAAAGGAATCCTCTGTTTCACCGGATCTGTGGGAGATCACGGCCCGGTATCCTGCATGCTGGGCCATCTCCACCGCATCCAGAGTTTCTGTCAGGGTTCCGATCTGATTTACCTTGATAAGAATCGCGTTGGCAACTCCCAGCTGGATTCCACATTGAAGCCTTTTGATATTGGTAACAAAAAGATCATCTCCAACAAGCTGAATCTTTTTCCCCAGATGTTCTGTGAGATATTTCCATCCATCCCAGTCATCCTCACAGAGTCCGTCCTCAATGGACACAATGGGAAACTCTTCCACCAGTTCTTCATAATATGCTGTCATTTCTCTGGCATCCCGGTAGATTTTTTCCCCTTTCATGCGGCTTTCCCCCGGAAAAAAATATACTCCTTTTTCCTCATCATAAAGTTCACTGGAAGCTGCATCTATGGCAATGGAAATCTCATCGCCTGGTTTGTAGCCTGCTTTTTCCACTGCATGGACGATCAATGTCAGTGCTTCTCTGGAGTCAGCAAGATCCGGGGCAAAACCACCTTCATCTCCTACTGCTGTTGAAAGACCTTTTTCCCTGAGAAGCAGCTTTAAATGCTGGTAGATCTCCGCACACATGCGGATTCCCTTTTCCAGACAGCCGGCCCCTGCAGGCATGATCATGAATTCCTGAAGGTCTACTGTATTATCCGCATGTTTTCCGCCATTTAAAATATTCATCATAGGTACTGGAAGTTTTGTTGTATGACAGCCTCCCAGATACTGATACAGCGGGATCCTTAAAGCTCCTGCTGCTGCACGGGCAGTTGCCAGGGATACGGCAAGAGTGGCATTGGCTCCTGCGCTGCTTTTGTTTTCCGTGCCATCCGTATCAAGGATCAGACGGTCGATCCATGCCTGGTTCAGGGCATTTTCCCCGATGATGGCATCCGCCAGACGGGTATTAATGTTTTCCACTGCTTTTTTTACACTTTGCCCAAGATATTCTTCACGGTTTCCATCACGCAGCTCTACTGCTTCGAATTTTCCTGTAGATGCTCCTGACGGCACCATGGCTCTTCCCGTAAATCCGTTGATCCCTACGATTCCTTCTCCTACTGTTACTTCTGCTTCTACAGTAGGATTTCCTCTGGAATCCAGGACTTGTCTCGCGTGAATTTTTCGAACAGGCAGATAACGTAGCATTTTGTTTTCCCTCCTTGAAAATAATATTCTTGTGATAATGCTGACTGATCATGGTTCTCTGCACACTTTACAGTTCTTTATGTTTTTTCTTATGTTCATAAAGATATCTTATCCGAAATACAGCCTGTCTATACGCTGTGTAGAAAACTGATGACTACGTTGCCATGCTTTCCTTTAACAGATATTATCATCCGACCATCTGCGAACAAAATCCTTTCCTCTATGATTGCATGTTATTATTATCTGAATATTTTGCATAATATATTCTTGTTATTTTTCTTTTTCAATTTAATTTTATTATTTTCAAATTTAGTGTTGACAACTCCGTTTTTATCTGTTATAGTATAACCATCAAATAAAACAAACGGAAAACAAAAAACAAATCAAAAAGGAGCGTGAACCCACCGAAAACATAACTTACTTCCAATAATCTAAGAAAGAGAGGTACAGTCCACCAGAAGATTTAAAGATTTTCCTTCATAATTAAACCAAGGAGGTACGGACCACCGAGAACGTAAATTTTAATTCCGTATAAGTTTTAAATCTAAGAAATGAGAGGTATATTCCATTGGATACTGAAAATTAAAAGAGTCATCGGCAGAAGAAATGAATCGCTGATGGCTCTTATTTTTGTTATATTCTTCCTTCACTTCTCATAATTTTATTAATAACTCCGCTCTTCCGAGGTTCCTATGAAATTAAAGCAAATTTACCGTCTTATATTTCTTTTTATCATGGCTTTTGCTCTCGGCAGTCTTGTGGGAAAAATCTCCTATCATTTTACTTCCCGTTCAGCCGCCAGCCAAAATTCAGAAGAAAACAGCCAGCCTTCTTCTGCATCGCTGTCTGCTCAAAGTGAAAACTGGGGACTTGGTTTCCAGGAGGAGGGAACAAGGCCTTCAGGCAATGCTTCTATTGAAGAGTTGGAGCAATATAATGCCTGGTATGCACAGGATACAGATGAAAAAATCATCTATCTCACTTTTGATGCAGGATATGAGAATGGAAATATGCCTGCAATCCTGGACGCCTTACATAAACACCAGGTGCACGCGACTTTCTTCGTTGTGGGAACACTGATCCGGGAAAAACCTGAACTGATCCGGGAAATTTCAGATGCTGGACACACAGTCGGCAACCATACCATGACCCACCCGGATATGTCCGGCATCTCCACAAAAGAAGCTTTTCAGAAACAGCTGGAAGATGTGGAAGCTCTTTATAAAGATGCAACCGGAAATGAAATGACGAAATTTTACCGTCCACCGCAGGGAATCTACAGCACGGATAATCTCCAGATGGCAAAAGATCTGGGATACAGTACCTTTTTTTGGAGTCTGGCTTATGTTGACTGGTATCAGGATAAACAGCCCTCAAAAGAAGAAGCCTTCCAGAAACTTCTGGGACGGATCCACCCGGGTGCTATTGTACTGCTGCACAGCACTTCTTCCACCAATGCAGAGATCCTGGATGAGCTGCTGACAAAATGGAAAGAAATGGGATATACCTTCGGAACACTGGAAGAGCTTGTGAAGTCTGCCTGAATATAGATATGCAGCTTCCTGCTTCAAATATGAAAAAATCTGTCCGCGGGGACTGTATAAACCATACGTCCCGGGACAGATTTTTCTGTGCTATTGATTTAGAAGGTGTTCTTCTTATTTAATTATCATGAATTACTGAACTGCCTTGAATGCCTCATCAAGATCCTGGATGATATCATCGATATTCTCAGTTCCGATGGAAAGACGGATTGTGTTTGGTTTGATTCCCTGGTCAAGAAGCTCTTCCTCTGTGCACTGGCTGTGTGTTGTAGTAGCCGGATGGATAACAAGAGATTTCACATCAGCGACATTTGCAAGAAGTGAGAACAGCTCAAGGTTATCAATGAAATCCTTAGCTTTCTGTGCATCTCCCTTGATCTCGAATGTAAAGATGGAACCGCCGCCGTTAGGGAAATATTTCTTGTAAAGCTCCTGCTGGCTTGCCTCTGTTGCTACAGACGGATGATGAACCTTCTCTACCTGAGGATGATTATTCAGATACTGTACAACCTTCAGTGCGTTCTCCACATGACGCTCTACACGGAGAGACAGTGTCTCAAGTCCCTGAAGGAAGATGAAAGAGCTTACAGGAGAAATTGTTGCTCCTGTGTCACGGAGAAGGATCGCACGGATCTTTGTAACAAATGCAGCCGGTCCGCAAGCTTTTGTGAAGCTTACGCCATGATAGCTTGGGTTTGGCTCTGTAAGGGACGGGAATTTACCGGATGCCTCCCAGTCGAACTTACCGCCCTCTACGATAACTCCGCCAATTGTTGTTCCATGTCCGCCGATGAATTTTGTTGCAGAATGAACTACGATATCTGCACCGTACTCAATCGGTCTTACAAGGTATGGTGTTGCAAATGTGTTATCTACAACAAGCGGAATTTTATGTTTGTGAGCAATATTCGCAATTGCTTCGATATCTACAACATCAGAATTCGGGTTTCCGAGAGTCTCGATATAAACAGCTTTTGTGTTTTCCTGGATCGCATTCTCTACTTCCTCAAGATTGAAGATATCTACGAATGTTGTTGTTACTCCATATGCAGGAAGCGTATGCTCAAGAAGATTGAAGCTTCCGCCGTAGATATTCTTTGCAGATACGATGTGATCTCCCTGCTGCGCAAGATTCTCTATTGTGTATGTGATAGCTGCGGCACCAGATGCTACTGCAAGTGCTGCGGAGCCACCCTCAAGTGCTGCGATTCTCTTCTCGAATACATCCTCGGTCGGGTTTGTAAGACGTCCGTAAATGTTACCTGCATCTGCAAGTCCGAAACGTGCTGCTGCATGATCGCAGTTGCGGAATACATAGGAAGATGTCTGATAGATCGGTACTGCTCTTGCATCTGTAACCGGATCCGGATTTTCCTGTCCTACGTGAAGCTGTAATGTCTCAAATTTGAATTTTCTCTGATCTCTTGTAATTTTGCTCATGTGTTTGTCCTCTTTTCTTTTATTCTTATATTCGGTAAAATAGTAATTTCTTATCTTATGATCATCTGCTTATCAGCGACAACAACACATTCGCTTTTCTTCGATAAACACCCTTGTTGACTTCTGTAAAACCTTCATGATTTCCTCCTGATCATCACGTTGCTCACCTTGTTTTGTGTGCTCCGTTTTTTGATGATGCAATCATATCACCCTTTTCCTAGTATGTCAATGGGGTTTATCTATTTAGGCTCTCGCCTTTATTTATGACTAGTTATAGATTTTATTTATAACGCCACCACCTACAACCTCATTTCCGTCATACATTACTACTGCCTGGCCTTTTGTGATGGCTCTCTGAGGCTCATCGAATTTCACATGAAGGATACCATCCGGTGTCTGCCATGCAATTGCAGGCTGCTCTTTATGACGGTAGCGGATCTTTGCGGTAACTCTCTTAGGCTCACTTAAATCTGCCACAGAGATCAGATTTACACTGTCAGCTTCCAGTTCACTGCTGAAAAGATCACTGTTATCACCTAATACTACAGTATTGGTTTTCGGAGAGATCTCACAAACATAAAGACGGCTGGCTGCCGGGATTCCAAGACCGCGACGCTGGCCGATAGTGTAATGGATGATTCCCTTATGGCGTCCGATATAGTTTCCCTCTTTATCTACAAAATCACCCTCCGGTGTTTTTTTGCCTGTGTACTTCTCAATAAATTTCGCATAATCGCCATCCGGCACAAAGCAGATATCCTGACTGTCATGTTTTCTGGCATTAATAAAGCCATGCTCTTCGGCAATGACACGAACCTGATCCTTCCGGAGACCTCCAAGAGGAAGCTTTACATGTGCCAGCTGTTCCTGGGTCAACATATAGAGAACGTATGACTGATCCTTAGTGTCGTCCACTGCTTTTTTCAGAAGGTAGCGGTCCCGTTTTTCATCGTACTCCACTCTTGCATAATGTCCGGTTACAATATAATCGTAGCCGATTTCCTGCATACGGTGGAACATTTTATCAAATTTCAGATATCGGTTACAGTCTATACATGGATTAGGTGTGCAGCCGTTTTCGTAGGCCTCCACAAACCGATCCATAACTTCTGTATGGAAATCTGCGGTAAAGTTAAATACATAATAAGGCATATCCATCTGATAGGCTACGCTTCTGGCATCCTCAACATCATCCAGGGAACAGCAGGTCTTTTCCCTGTGGATACCAATATCTTCATTGTTGTAAAGTTTCATGGTAGCACCGATGCACTCGTCACCGGATTCCTTTGTAAGAAGAGCTGCCACGGAGCTGTCCACACCGCCGCTCATTGCTATGATCGCTTTTTTCATTTATATCTTAACCTTTCCTGATGATTGATGATTTCTTAGTTTTACAGCCTGATTCTCTTGCTGCTGCAATTTCGCATTTATTATAATATGGCAGATATTCTTTGTCCATGATTTTTCATCAGTAAAAAGTAACCTGCTCTTTCCCCGGAGTGTTGTTTGGTATATAATAGAACATATTTTTTCAGAAAAGGATGTGAGTATATGAATCTTTCCCTGTTTTCCACACTGCGGGGCTACCGTAAAGAATACCTTCCCAAAGATATCTTTTCCGGCATCATTATCGCCGCAGTTTCCATTCCTATCTCCATGGGATATGCACAGATTTCCGGGATTCCGGCGGTGTATGGACTGTACGGCTCTGTTTTCCCGATCCTGCTTTTTGCACTGTTTTCCACTTCAAGACAGTTTATCTTCGGAGTTGATGCTGCTCCTGCTGCTATTGTAGGCGGTGCACTGTCTACTCTTGGCATTGCCGCAGAGTCTGAAGCTGCCATGGATTATGTTCCTGCTATTGCATTGTTTGCCGGATTATGGCTGTTCATATTCTTCCTGCTCCATGCAGATAAGATTGTGGATTTCATCTCTACACCCGTTATGGGTGGTTTTATCAGTGGCATTGCTGTTACAATCATTCTTATGCAGATTCCCAAGCTCATGGGAAGTCCCGCAGGCTCAGGCGAGCTTCTGGAGCTGGCAAAGCATATCTTTGCTGCCGCAAAAAATATCAGCTGGCTCTCTCTTTTTATGGGACTTGGTGCCCTGATCCTGATCCGGCTGTTTAAAAAGCTTGCGCCAAAATTTCCCATGGCTATTGTAATCATGGCACTGGGGGTTTTCTCCACCGTTGTTTTTCATGTGGATGAAAAAGGTGTGGTACTTCTCCAGTCTGTGGAACGTGGTCTTCCTTCCCTGGTGATCCCGGATTTCGGAAATGTTAATCTGACCCAGGCGGCAGGCCGCGGTCTCATGGTCGCTGTCGTCATTATGGCTGAAACACTTCTTGCAGAAAATACTTTTGCATTCCGTAATGATTACAAGCTGAATGACCGCCAAGAGATCCTGGCATGTGCTGCCGGAAACATAGCTGCTGCTGCAGTCGGATGCTGCCCCGTAAACGGAAGTATTTCCCGTACTTCCCTCAACGAACAGTACGGTGGAAAATCCCAGGCGGTTTCCATCACTGCCGGTATCACCATGGCTGTGATCCTTCTTTTCTTCACCGGTTTTATCGGATATCTCCCGGTTCCTGTGCTTACTGCCATTGTGATCTCTGCGCTGATGGATGTAGTGGAAACTCATCTGGCTGTACGTCTTTTCAAAGTAAGCCGTACAGAATTTTACATCTTCATGGCTGCCGGTTTCAGTGTGCTCTGTCTTGGAACCATTTACGGTGTTATCATTGGTATCCTGCTCTCTTTCGTAGCTGTGATCCTGAAGGCCACCAACCCGCCGCGCTCCTTCCGTGGTATGATCCCGGGAAGAGATGCTTATTTTGATCTGTCCAGAAATCGTTTCGCCTACCCTATTAAAGGCGTTGTGATCTACCGTTTCAGTGAAAACCTGTTTTTTGCAAATATAAAGATTTTTCAGGAAGATATTGAGAACAGCATCCAAAAAGACACCAGGGTGGTGATCGTAGATGCCAGTGCTATCAACAGCATTGATGTTACTGCTGCCGACCGTCTGGAGGCTATCTCCGCAAGCCTGAAGAAACGTGGGATCCGTTTTTACCTCACAGAGCATTCCACCCAGATCAATGACCAGCTGCGTCAGTTCGGGATCGGTCATATGATCAAGGACGGTATGGTTCGCCGTACCATTCTTGCTGCTCTGCATGACGCAGGGATCGAATCCCCTTATGAACTGGATGTTCCAAAGGAAGACGAAGCAAAGCTTCTGCGCCGCAGTATCGCTTTTCTTCCGGCAGAAGAAGAAAATACCCTGGAAGAGTTTGCCTGGGCCTTTGGTGACGATGCAGTAAAAGAGATCGAAGAATCTGTCCATCACATTATTGAACAGTTGCACCAAATCCCGGATATCGAACGTCTCTCCGAAGAAGGTCTGGAAGAGCTTCTGGATAACTGGCACGGCCTTGGTGTTCTGGATGAGGATGAACTGCTTCGAAGAATTGAATTACATATGGATGAGCTGCCTGAAGAATTAACTTCCGACCGGAAACTGATCCTTCAGCTTCTGGAAAAGCGCCGTGGCAAGCTGAAAGAAAAAATCCTTGCCGAGCATCCTGAAGTTCTGGAACGGTTGGAACAACGCCGGAAAAAGCTGGAAGAACGGCTGGAAAAGCAGAATCCGAAAGCTGTTCAGAAATGGAAACACTGGAAGGAAAATCATCTCAAAGACTGATTTCCTGCATATTCCTGACAGATATTGATAAAATCCTGCATCACAGCAGAAGACCTGCGATCCTTTTTCCAGGCAAGAAGGATCCTGGTCTTCAGCTTCTCTTCTTCAATGATCCGGATCGGAAGGTCTGTACAGAGATCTTCCATGGATCTTGGAAAAACGGCGGTTGCAAGACCTTCCTGCACCCAGAGCATGGCGTCTCTGGGATCATCGCAGACACAGAAAATATCCGGCTGGAGATTTTTTTCTCCAAAAGCTTTCATCAGAAATTCTTCGTACCGCCGGTAAATAATGAGAGGGCATCCGGTCAGCTCCTTAAGGCTGATGCCCTCTTTTTTTGTCTCATTTTCGGGAATCTCCGGAGGAAGAACCGCGATCATGGGTTCCTCAACCAGCTCCAGATAATTTAAACCATCCAGCTTGATAGGTGTCCGTACTACCGAAACATCAATGATCCCATCCATCAGATAATTCAGAAGCGTAAAGGTGATGGCATCCCTTACCTCAAAGTTTACATCGGAGTTTTCCCTTGAAAATCTGGAAATATAAGGCATAATGGTGGTCACTGTGGTTGGCGTGATCCCGATACGTAAAACCTGTTTTTTCCCTGCCTTGGATACTTCCAGCTCTGTAGAACGGACATAGCTCAAAATGTTCTCTGTCCTGTCATAAAGAAGCTTGCCTGCTTCCGTCAATGTCACTCCTGCCCTGGTCCGCTCAAAAAGCTTCACATTCAGTTCCGCTTCCAGCTGCTTGATCTGATAACTCAGCGGCGGCTGCGACATATTCAGTCTCCTTGCAGCTTCATTAATGCTTCCTGTTGCTGCAATCTCGTGAAAATATTCCAGCTGTCTGATTTCCATATATAAATCCTTCTTTCTTTATCCGGTATATAACACAGGCAAAATCCATCTGCTGCTTATTGCTTTTCGCCGTCCCACAGAGGACTTCCTTAATTCGGTTAAAAAATGATATATCTGCAATACTTTGTAAATACTATAAATATCTTTCCCCGCAATTATCCGAAAAACCATACTTCTATCATCCCACAGATTTCCATCCACGGCAATAGCAAAATTATATTACCATACATTAAAAACAATATTATACGTATTATCGCCATAGGAGTATAATAACAGAGGTTTAAGAAAAATAAGGAAACGGAGGAAGAAAAAGAAATGCGAACACTCGCAAAATATCTTCGAGATTACAAAAAAGAAAGCATTCTGGCTCCTTTTTTCAAGTTTCTGGAAGTTGTATTTGACCTGCTTGTGCCTATCGTTATCGCCCAGATCATTGATGTGGGAATCGCCTGTAATGATCACGGCTATATCGTGCAGAGATTTTTTATTCTGATACTGATGGCTGCCGCAGGACTTGCAGTCAGCATTACTGCACAGTTTTTTGCAGCAAAAGCCAGCGTAGGTTTTGCTGCAAAAGTACGTCAGGCTGTATTTGACCATATCCAGAAGCTTTCCTACACAGAGCTGGATACCCTTGGAACGGACACACTGATCACCCGTCTTACCGATGATGTGAATCAGGTACAGAACGGTGTGAATATGGGACTTCGTCTTCTACTTCGAAGCCCGTTTATCGTTCTTGGATCCATGGTCATGGCCTTTACTATCAATGTACGTTGTGCACTGATCTTTGTTGTGGCCATCCCGGTACTGTTCCTCGTTGTCTTTGTGATCATGTTTTTAAGTATCCCGCTATTCAAAAAAGTGCAGGGCCGCCTGGATACCGTAACACGACTTACCAGGGAGAATCTTACCGGTGTCCGTGTCATCCGAGCATTCTGCCGTGAGGAAGACGCAGTTTCAGAATTTGACCAGAGCAATCTTGCACTTACAAAACTTAATGAGTTCGTCGGAAAGATCTCCGCGCTGTTAAATCCGGCTACCTATGTGCTGATCAACATCGCAACTGTTATTCTGATTCAGACTGCGGGTATTCAGGTTAATCTCGGAAACATGCAACAAGGTGAAGTTGTTGCTCTTTACAACTACATGGCACAGATGATCGTAGAGCTGATCAAGCTTGCTTCCCTTATCATCACTCTGAACAAATCCATGGCCTGTGCAGACCGTGTTGCCGGAATCCTGAAAGTAAATTCTACCATGAATTATCCGGAAAATACTTCTGCTGTATCCAAGGTTCAGGATAACTGTGCTGTTGCATTTGATCATGTGACCTTCTCCTACAAAGAAACCGGCGCACCCAGTCTTTCTGATATCACTTTTTCAGCAAAAAAAGGCTCTACTATCGGAATCATCGGTGGTACCGGAAGCGGTAAATCTACCCTTGTGGATCTGATCGCACGTTTTTATGATGCAAATGAAGGGACTGTCACTCTTGACGGCCAGAACGTTAAGGACTACTCCCGGAAGGAGCTCCGTGAAAAAATCGGCGTTGTTCCTCAGAAGGCAGCTCTTTTCCAGGGAACCATTCGCGATAACTTAAGCTGGGGTCGTGAGGATGCCACAGATGCGGAAATGTGGGAAGCTCTTACAACAGCACAGGCCCGTGAGATTGTGGAGAAAAAAGACGGCCAGCTTAATTTCCGTCTGGAACAAAACGGCCGGAACCTTTCCGGTGGCCAGCGCCAGAGACTTACCATTGCCCGCGCCCTTGTGAAAAAACCAGAGATCCTGATCCTGGATGACAGTGCCAGTGCTCTTGACTTTGCCACAGATGCGGCACTTCGGAAATCTCTCCACCAGCTCGGCGGAAACACTACCACCTTCCTGGTTTCCCAGAGAGCAGCAAGTATCCGTCAGGCCGATCTGATTCTGGTACTGGACGATGGCCAGCTTGCAGGAAAAGGTACCCATCAGGAGCTGGTAAATTCCTGTGAAACTTACCGTGAGATCTTTTTCTCACAGTTTCCGGAAGAACGGATCAAATATGAAAAAACTACCGGAAAGGAGGTTCTTGCATGAGCAAAAAAGACATTACCTCAAAAAATAGCATGGCAACCTTCTTAAAGGTGCTCCGCTTTATTGGAAAATACCGTTTTCTTCTTGTATTAAGCATTATCCTTGCAGCTGTCACTGTAATTCTGCAGCTGTATGTACCTGTACTTTTCGGCTATGCCATTGATGAGGTTGCAGCTACCCATGAAGTAAACTTTTCAAGGATGTGGTTCTATCTTTCCAGAATTCTTGTGATGATCGTACTTTCCGGTGCTGCCACCTGGGTAATGAGTATTATCAACAACCGCATGACTTACCGCACAGTGCAGGATATCCGTGCAAAATCTATCCGCCATATCCAGAAGCTTCCTCTGTCCTACCTGGACGGACACAGCACCGGCGATATCATCAGCCGAGTCATCGCAGATACAGATATTCTTTCCGATGGTATGCTCCTTGGATTTACACAGCTGTTTTCCGGTGTCATCACCATCATCGGAACCCTGATCTTCATGTTTTCCAAAAATGTCTGGATCACACTGATGGTCATTGTCCTGACACCTGTAAGCTTTTTTGTGGCAAAATTCATCTCCTCCCATTCATTCCAGATGTTCCGTGCACAGAGTGATGCCCGTGGACGTCAGACCGCACTGATCGAGGAAATGATCGGAAATCAGAAAGTGGTTCAGGCCTTTGGTTACGAAAATCGTTCTTCCGAACGTTTTGCTGCGATCAACGAAGAACTCCGTGATTCCAGCCAGAAGGCTGTTTTTTACAGCAGTCTAACCAACCCGTCCACACGATGTGTCAACAATATCATCTATGCAGGTGTAGCTCTTGCAGGTGCTTTTCTGATCCCCGGCGGACATCTTACTGTTGGCGGTCTCTCCGTACTTCTTGCCTATGCAAATCAGTACATGAAGCCATTTAATGACATCAGTTCCGTTATCACAGAGCTTCAGAATGCTCTGGCCTGTGCAACCAGAATTTTTGATCTTCTGGAGGAGCAGCCGGAAAGCACGGATCCTGCCGGAACTCTTAATGATGTAAAAGGTGCTGTGGATATCCGGAATGTTTCCTTCCGCTATGAGGAGGACAAACCTCTGATCGAAAACTTCAATCTGCACACAGAACCAGGCAGACGAATTGCCATTGTAGGTCCTACCGGCTGCGGTAAAACAACATTTATCAATCTTCTGATGCGATTCTACGATGTGAACGGCGGAAGCATTTCCGTAGATGGAAAACCCATCACAGAAGTTTCCAGACATGCCATTCGAAGCAGCTATGGTATGGTGCTTCAGGATACCTGGATTAAGCAGGGAACAGTCCGTGATAACATCTGCATCGGAAAACCGAACGCTTCTGATGAGGAAGTGATCAAGGCTTCCAAAATGTCTCACAGCTGGGAATTTATCCGCCGTCTTCCAAAAGGATTGGATACGGTTCTTTATGAGGACAGCTTAAGCCAGGGTCAGAAACAGCTTCTCTGTATCACACGTGTTATGCTGTGCCTGCCTCCGATGCTGATCCTTGATGAGGCAACTTCAAGTATTGATACACGAACTGAAATGCTGATCCAGGAAGCCTTCGACCGGATGATGCAAGGCAGAACAAGCTTTATCGTAGCACACCGTCTGTCTACCATCCGCAATGCTGATGAGATCATTGTCATGAAAGACGGTAGCATTATCGAACAAGGCAGCCATGACGAACTGATGGCTAGGGGTGGATTCTACAATGATCTGTATAACAGCCAGTTTGTGAGGGTCGCTGAGTAATATAAACTGACTTTAAAATTCTCCGGAAAACAGGTTCCCTGTACCGGAGAATTTTTTATGTCTTAAAAAATTACTTTGTAATATCCAGAATAATGTCCATTTCTTTTTTGAGTCAAGCGAATAAAATCATCCGCATTCATTACTTGCTCAGTTTCAATTTTTCTTGTATTTTGTCCGGAGAAGCCACTTCTGATCGATCACTTTCAGTTCTTTTCCAAACCGGATATGAAGTCTTACAGAACCCGGAAGCTGCTCTACATGCTCAATATTCCCGGTTCCGAATTTTGGATGGCTGACATCCTCTCCTATCTCATAGCGCACAATGCTGTTCTGTGTGTTCCTGTGCTGCTGCTCTCTCCGATATGTATCTCGCACTGTTACCGTCCGGTCATGGATCGGGCTTCTAAGTTTTTTCTCGTAATCGTGTTTCATCAGAGCTTCCCCGGCCTTATAATATGGCGTTGGTGCAGCACCGGTCAGGGAACAACAGTATTTCCATGCGCTTCCATGAGTTCCGTGCTGCCATCGGTATTCTGTGGGAATGTGAAAATTATGCTGCATGTAATGAGCATATTCATGTTTGTAAAGATCCATCCTGTCCTCTTTTTTCAACGGATTTTTTACCGCATAGCCGATAAACAACAGGGAAAAATGAAAATGCTCTTTTTCGTGGTAACTGCCCCTTGTATACGATCCAAGAAGATCCGGCTCCATGCCAAACGTTATAGGAATCTTCGCTCCGTTAAGATGAAATTTTTTATCAAATTCCGTATAAAGGCTGCGGATCTGGGCTGTAAGTATTGGTATTTCTTTCTGCAGGGCCTGTGCAAGTGTCTGATCGATCATTGTGTCTGCAACTCCTTTATTCTGCTGATTCAGTATGGCTGCTGCTTTTACAGAACAGACAGCACATCCGGGAACATTTCCACACAACGTTTCAGGATTCCCTGCATGTAGGCAATGGCAATTCCGTAATTGGTGATGGGAATCTCCTGGTCCAGTGCGCATTTCTGACGGTAACGCATTTCCCTCTCATTAAGCATACATCCGCCACAATGCACGATCAGACTGTACTTCGTCACATCCTCCGGGAAATCTCTTCCGGAGGAATACTCAAATTCCAGATCCTTCCCCGTATAATTACGGATCCATCGTGGAAGCTTGACTGTTCCGATATCATCACACTGCCTGTGGTGGGTACATCCCTCTGAGATCAGAATCTTATCTCCGTCTTTCAGCCGGTCGATTGCTGCTGCACCGGCTGCTGCAGCTTTTAAATTCCCCTTAAATCGGGCGAACAGAATAGAAAAAGACGTAAGCCAGATATCTTCCGGTGTTTCCTTACTGACTTTGGCAAAAACCTGGCTGTCTGTGATCACAAGCTTAGGTTTTTTACCCAGGTTTTCCAGGGCATTGGAAAGCTCATCCTCTTTGATCACGATCGCTGCTGCTCCGGCTTCCAGCACATCTCGGATCGTCTGCTGCTGCGGAAGGATCAGACGCCCTTTTGGTGCAGCTTTATCTATGGGAACTACAAGAATCACAAAATCTGATGGTTCAAGGAGATCCCCTACCAGACGCAGTTTCAGTTCATCCGTTACTGCCAGAGAAGCAATCCTCTCTTTCAGCTCGTAGATATTCTGACCGGTAACGGCGCTGGCATAAATAGATTGCTCTGCGTTCTGGTTTAATTTATTTTCTGAAGAAAGCCGGTTCCCGTCTTTCGTTTTCAGCAGATCTGCCTTGTTATAAACAACCAGATACGGAATCTCCTTCTCTTTAAAAATACGGATCAATTCTTCATCCACACTGGTTTTTCCCACAGTGGCATCTACTACAAGAACTGCTACATCCACTCTGTTCAGCACCTGATTCGCCTTGCGGACGCGAAGCTCTCCAAGATGGCCTTCATCATCAATACCTGGTGTATCTATGATCACCACCGGGCCCAAGGGAAGCAGTTCCATGGCCTTACTTACCGGATCCGTAGTAGTTCCCTTTACATCTGATACCACTGCCAGCTCCTGGCCTGTCACCTTATTTACAATACTGGATTTTCCTGCATTTCTTTTGCCAAAAAAACCGATATGTACACGGTCTGCTGACGGCGTTTCATTCATTCCCATAATTCTTCCTCTTTTCTTTCAGCATCAGACAGGTCCTCATCCATTCCTGTTCCCATCAACCTGCTTCTTTTTGATTTGTAAAAAACCGGACAGTCCTTCCACTCTTATCAACTCTTTAACTTTATCAGAAAAACAGATCCTTATATCCTTTCTACAAAGCTTACACAATTTCTGAGTAGTCAATTTTTCTGTCCTTAAATATTATTTCCTTTATTGTATCATGAACAAAACATAAACAAAACTTTTTATTTTGTTATTTATGTGCTATTTTTATATGCAGAAACACCGATACTCATTTTTTACAGAAAGGATTTCGGATATGAAACCATCATCTTCATTTAAGCCACAGGCTGTTTTCAGCGATATCGACGGCACTTTACTAACCTCAGAACATGTTATATCTCCGCTGACCAGCTCCGCCATTCATACTTTGACAGATCAGGGTGTTCTGTTTACTATTTCGTCAGCACGAAGCCCCTCCGGCATCCGTCCTATTATAGAAAAAAATAATTTTCATTGTTGCACCATTGCATTCAGTGGTGCACTGATCCTGGATGAAGATCAAAATATCCTTTATGAAAAAGGAATAACTATTTCTGATGCTTCCAAAATCATTGATGTGATCGAAAAAAAATGCCCTCACGTGACCTGGAATGTTTTTACCGCAGAAGACTGGATCGTAAAAGACCGGACAGATCCTCATGTGATCCATGAAGAAACGGTTGTGGAAACTATCTCCATGGAGGGATCACTTCATTCTCTCTCAGATACAGTTATGATAGATAAAATCCTGTGTATGTGCGATCCTGAATATATGTCATCGTCAGAAACACTTCTCCGCAAATATTTTCCGAAATTATCTATTGCAAGATCTTCCGATTCTCTTCTTGAGATCATGGCTGGCGGCATAAACAAAGCAGAAGCTGTAAAATATCTCTGCGATCTTCGAAAAATTCCTCTTTCCAGTACTATTGCATTCGGAGATAATTATAATGATCTGGAAATGTTGGAGGCAGTAGGATATGGAGTTTTGATGGGAAATGCACCTTCTGAGCTGCAAAAACATTTCTCTTTTGTAACAAAGAGTAATGATCAGGACGGTATTTTTCAGGCTTTTAAAGAACTGGGAGTTCTGAATTAAAGAATATTTATAACAAATGGAAAGTCTCTTCCAGAAGATAATTTTTCATCTGTACCTGTGAAAGAGACTTTCTATATTTCAGCAGATAATATTTATTTCAATGCCGTTCCGGCTTTAAAAGCATCACCGACTTTTTCGCCAAGACGGATATAAGCATTGTTAAACGGATCAAAAGTGATCGGTGCTGCTTTTGAGACATCCACATTTCCATTTTCATCCAGAACGCTCTCATCCACGCTAACATTTACGATCTCACCAATCAGCCGGCAGGTTTCTTTGTCGTAGCTTTTCAGCTTACATTCCACACAGATCGGAAGCTCTTTGATAATAGGTGCATCTACTTTATCAGATTTTTCTGCTGTAAATCCGGCTTTTTCAAATTTATCCGGCTCTTTGTTTCCGGAAACAATTCCTACATAATCGCAGGCGGTCATATGCTCCACGTCTGCCATGCTCACTGTAAAAGCACCTTTTTTCAGAATGTTTTCAGTTGTTTTGTGATTTTCACTGACACAGATGGAAATTTCCTTATCATCGCTGATTCCTCCCCAGGCTGCATTCATAACATCCGGTTTTCCATCCTCGCCATATGTGGCGATCATTAATACCGGCTGTGGATAAGTATAAGGCTTTGCTCCGAAATCTTTTCTCATGATCTTTCACTCCTTTATTGTATTATTGTTACTTTTTATAAATTGACGTACAAGCTGCAGACCTCCCAACGGAACACAGAATTTATCTCTGTGCTGACTGCATTGCTGATACGTTTCTTCCAAATCAAACCACTGTACCTCTTCTACTTCTTCCTTTTGAAGTGTAAGATGATCGATCTCTACCGGATGGTCATAGATATAAACAAAAGCAATTTCTTCATCCCGAAATAATTTTCCATGAAATTCTCTGGCAAAAGATATGGGGAATTTTCCTGCAAACTGCAAATCAGCTGGTTCTGCATGGATTCCCAGTTCTTCTTCCAGTTCCCGCAATGCTGATTCCATTGGCTCATCACCTGCCTGTATATGACCTGCAGATGAAGTATCAAATTTTCCAGGAAAGGAGTCCTTATTTCTGGATCTTTTTTGAAGAAGAATCTCTGTTTTTTCATTTCCTCGGCGGATGATCCAGATATGAGCAGTACGATGAGGGATTCCTTCTGCGTGAGCAATACTCCTTTCTATAGTTTGTCCGGTGGGATCACCGTTTTCATCTATGATATCAAATAATTCCATTTTTCTGCTTCTTTCTCATATTTTATTCTTTCTTAACCAAATCAATCTCATTCTAGCATGATTTCGAAACAGTTTCCAGCCTGTAAAAAATGCCTGTAAACAGCTCCTTGTTTACAGACACAAAAAAACTCCCCCTGTTGGACTCGAACCAACGACACTGCGGTTAACAGCCGCATGCTCTACCGACTGAGCTAAGGAGGAATACTTAAATATTTAATTTAAGGCTTGTACCTTAAAAACTACATACATGCTTGTTGATGGTTAATCATTTTGTTGAATCAATTTTAACCTGCGTACCGATTCACCTTTTTTCACGGGCTCGCAGCTAAAGCTGCATCGCCTGTTCTTTAGGCTACTCCAGCGGTGGTCATCTCGCAACTTCGTTGCTCGATGTCATTTGCTTCGCAAATGTTCAGTCTGTACCATAAATGGTTCTCCACAAGCAAGCTTGTTCTGCCCCATTTCTGTTACATCCTGCCCGCTTCCTCGGCTTTTTGGTCAAGCCCTCACCCGATTAGTAACAGTCAGCTCCATGTGTTACCACACTTC
>NZ_JAAWUO010000019.1 GCF_013304825.1 Blautia schinkii
GTGAGAATCCGCATTATCTCGATGTGAGTATGTTTAATCACATTTTGAGTGGCAGAGAACCACCATGATATCAGAAAAAATGAAACCCTATGTAAAAAATAATTCTGCCATCCGTATGATGTTTGAAGAAGGCAACCGTCTCCGTGCGAAATACGGCGCAGATAAGGTATTTGACTTCAGCCTTGGAAACCCGAGTGTGCCGGCTCCGGATTGTGTACGCGAGGCGATCATTGAGCTTGTTAATGAGACAGATCCGACGGTTCTTCACGGATATATGAGCAATGCAGGTTTTGAGGATGTACGCCAGACTATCGCAGAATCCCTCAACAAGCGCTTTGATACGAAATTTTCTGCAAAGAACCTGATCATGACAGTTGGAGCAGCAAGCGGACTGAACGTGATTTTGAAGACAATCCTGAATCCGGGAGAAGAAGTGATCGTTTTTGCACCATATTTCCTGGAGTACGGTGCATATGTCCGCAATTATGATGGTGTCCTTGTGGAAATCTCTCCGGATACTGCAACCTTCCAGCCGAATCTTGCTGAGTTTGAGAAAAAGATCACACCGAAGACAAAAGCTGTCATTGTAAATACACCTCATAATCCAACAGGAGTTGTATATTCAGAAGAAACAATCAGGAAACTTTCTGCAATTCTGGAAGCAAAGCAGAAGGAATTCGGAACAGTGATCTATCTGATCTCTGACGAGCCGTATCGTGAACTTGCATATGATGGCGTTGAGGTTCCGTACCTGACCAAATACTATGACAATACGGTTGTTGGATATTCCTACAGCAAATCTCTTTCCCTTCCGGGAGAGCGTATCGGATATCTGGTGATCCCGGATGAGGCAGATGGAAGCGAAGAGCTGATCTCAGCAGCAACCATCGCAAACCGTACACTTGGTTGTGTAAATGCACCGTCCCTGATCCAGAAAGTAGTTGCGAAATGTGTAGATGCCAAGACTGATCTTGCAGCTTATGATAAGAACCGTCAGGCACTTTACAATGGCCTGAAAGAGTGTGGATTTGAGTGTATCAAGCCACAGGGAGCTTTTTATCTGTTCGTGAAATCACCGGTAGCAGATGAAAAAGCTTTCTGCGAAGCAGGTAAGAAATACAATATCCTCATGGTACCGGGAAGCTCTTTTGCATGCCCTGGTTATGTGAGACTTGCGTATTGTGTATCTTATGAGACGATCGTCAATTCTCTTCCTGAGTTTAAGAAGCTTGCGGCAGAGTATGGCCTGAAATAAATGAACAACAAGAAAGAATAAACAAAGGAGACGCAGCCGGGAGTCAATCGCTCCCGGCTACGTCAATTAGAGGGGTGTTCCACATTTATTTGGCTTTTTTATCTTCTTTCTTTGGCGCTTCTCCGTAGTATGCTTTCAGATAGATATCTTTCAGCTCAGATACCAGTGGATATCTCGGGTTGGCACCGGTACACTGGTCGTTGAAGGCCTGCTCGGACATATCATCCAGAGTCTCAAGGAAGTATTTTTCATCTACACCGTAGTCACGGATTGTAGGAAGTATTTCAATAGTTCTCATAAGGTCATCCAGTTTAGCAAGAAGCTTCTCGAATACTTCTGCATCGTTCTTGCCTGTAAGACCTACAGAACGTCCGATCTCAGCATAGCGTGCAAGTGTCTTCGGATACTGATACTGTGGGAATGTACCCATCTTAGTCGGAACCTCGGCACTGTTGTAGCGCATAACATCCAGAAGAACAACCGCGTTTGCAATACCATGCGGCAGGTGGTGGAAAGCACCAAGCTTGTGAGCAAGGGAGTGGTTTACTCCAAGGAAGGCATTGGCAAATGCGAGACCTGCCATGCAGGAAGCGTTAGCCATATGATCTCTTGCTTCTACATCGTTGCCATCCTTGTATGCGCGTGGCAGATACTCGAATACCAGTTTGATCGCTTTCAGTGCGAGACCATCTGTGTAATCAGAAGCCATCATGGAAACATAAGCCTCGATGGCATGTGTCATAACGTCGATACCGGAAGCACGGGTAAGTCCCTTAGGTGCGCTCATCATGTTATTGGTATCTACGATCGCCATATCCGGAAGGAGCTCGTAATCAGCCAGCGGCCACTTAACGCCGGTGTCCTGATCTGTGATAATGGCGAAAGGTGTAACCTCGGAACCTGTACCGGAGGATGTCGGGATCGCTACAAAGTAAGCTTTTTTACCCATCTTCGGGAAAGTGTAAACTCTCTTTCGGATATCCATGAAATCCATGGACATATCGGAGAAATCAGCGTCCGGATTCTCATAAAGCATCCACATAACTTTGCCGGCATCCATTGCAGAACCGCCACCAAGAGCGATGATGCAGTCCGGCTCGAATGCTGTCATAGCTTTGGCACCTGCTTTTGCGGAAGCAAGGGATGGGTCTGGTGCTACATCAGAGAAGCATGTGTGTACGATACCCATCTGATCCAGCTTGTCTTCGATCGGTTTGGTGTAGCCGTTCTTATAAAGGAAGGAGTCTGTTACGATGAAGCAGCGTTTCTTGCCCATAACAGTACCGAGCTCATCAAGAGCAACCGGCATACAGCCTTTCTTAAAGTAAACTTTTTCCGGTGTTCTCATCCAGAGCATATTCTCTCTCCTTTCAGCAACGGTCTTGGTATTGAGAAGATGTTTAACACCAACGTTCTCGGATACGGAGTTGCCGCCCCAGGAACCGCAGCCAAGAGTAAGGGATGGAGCAAGCTTGAAGTTGTAAAGGTCGCCGATACCACCCTGGGAAGAAGGTGTATTGATAAGGATACGGCAGGTTTTCATAGCTGCCTCGAATTTATCCATTTTTTCTGTTTCATTTACGTTGATGTAGAGGGAAGAGGTATGGCCATAGCCACCGTCTGCAACAAGACGCTCAGCTTTTGCGATAGCATCGTCAAAATTCTTAGCCTTGTACATTGCAAGTACAGGGGAAAGCTTCTCATGTGCGAATTCCTCGCTGATATCAACGGATTCAACCTCACCGATCAGGATCTTGGTCTGTGGCGGAACAGTAACGCCGGCCATCTCTGCGATAGTAGTTGCTTTCTGTCCTACGATCTTGGCATTCAGTGCGCCATTGATAAGGATCGTTTTTCTGACTTTCTCGATCTCGTCTTTCTTGAGGAAATAGCATCCTCTGTAAAGGAATTCTTCTTTAACTTCTTTATAAATGCTTTCCAGAACAGTTACGGACTGCTCGGAAGCACAGATCATACCATTGTCAAATGTCTTGGAGTGAATGATGGAGTTAACTGCAAGACGGATATCTGCGCTGTCATCAATGATGGCAGGTGTATTTCCAGGTCCGACACCAACAGCCGGTTTACCTGAGGAGTAAGCTGCCTTAACCATTCCGGGACCACCGGTAGCGAGGATGATGTCTGCATTCTGCATTACCATGTTGGTAAGCTCAAGGCTCGGGATATCGATCCATCCGATGATTCCTTCCGGTGCGCCTGCAGCAACAGCTGCGTCAAGAACAACCTTAGCGGCTGCGATAGTAGATCCTTTGGCACGCGGATGCGGGCTGATGATGATACCGTTACGTGTTTTCAGTGAAATAAGGGATTTATAGATTGCTGTGGAAGTCGGGTTGGTTGTCGGGATAACTGCGGCAATCAGTCCTACAGGCTCAAGGATCTTCTTAATCCCGTATGCCTTGTCTTCTTCTACAACACCACATGTCTGAGTGTTCTTATAAGCATTGTAAACGTACTCTGCTGCGTAATGGTTCTTGATAACCTTGTCTTCCATGATTCCCATGCCGGTCTCTTCAACAGCCATTTTAGCCAGTGGAATACGCATCTTGTCAGCAGCAGTAGCAGCTGCCTTGAAAATCTTGTCAACCTGCTCCTGTGTGTAGGTGGCGAATATTTTCTGTGCTTCTTTCATTGCTGCCATTTTCGCGGTCAGGGCTTCTGGAGTGTCAATAATGGTAGGGATAGTATCTTTCTTTGCCATGTGGAATCCTCCTGTTTTCATATGATGATAGTCTGTGGTTCTGCGGTTGTCTTTTTTTGACCGGCAGATGCTGCAGAGTTTTTTTGTAAGTCCCCGCGCTGCGTTCTCGTTTTTTGATTCAATCTGATTGAATTTTCTGTTTTGATACTGATATAGTATCAAAATTCAGAATAAAACGCAAATTCAGAATTTTGCCACTATGTGCAAAATGACGAACTGAAAATTGTGGGAAAATACTGTAAATTTTACTTTGCAGCTGTCTGAATCTCTTGAAAAACAGTTTGTAAAAAAAATGAAATTCAGCATTGTGCACAAAATACATGTTAATTATTTGTCAGCACTGACAAAAAACATGCATACATATGAGGGGCGGGCAAAAGACAAAACGCTATAGAAGTTAAAAAAATAACGTTAAACTTTTATCAATCGATCATGAAACCATTATAATTCAACGGATATAATACGTCAATAGCGGATGTGATAAAAAATTAACAAAGATATCTCGATATTTTGATAAATAATTCACAAAAACATAATATCGCGCTAAAGTGGAAAACCATAAGAGATAAAAAAATCTGAAATTTTTTGAGTTTTCAGAACAATTCAAAAATAATTTAGGGAAATATAAGGCAAAGTAAAGGGGGATTTCTGATGGTTTCTGGGAAAGCCAGGAGATTTTTTTCAAAAAAAACTGCCACACAGGAGAACACTCCCATATGGCAGTCGTATAAATTATGTCAAAGATATATCCGAATACCCTGTCACAGCAAAACACTGCCGGATTCCGGTAAATGATAAAATATCGTCAAAATCCTATCAGCTTTTGCGGAATGCAGCACGTTTTCTGTCTCTGGAATCCAGGATACGTTTACGGATACGAAGGCTTGTAGGTGTTACCTCAAGAAGCTCATCCTGGTCGATGAACTCGATGGCCTGCTCGAGACTTAAGATCTTAGGCGGAACAAGCTTCAGAGCATCATCAGCGGAAGAGGAACGTGTGTTGGTAAGGTGTTTTGTCTTGCAGACATTCAGCTCGATATCCTCAGCCTTTCCGTTCTGTCCGATGACCATACCGCTGTAAACTTTTTCTCCAGGTCCGACAAAGAGAGTACCACGCTCCTGAGCGGAGAAAAGTCCGTAAGTAACAGTCTCACCAGCTTCAAATGCGATGAGGGATCCCTGTTTACGGTACGGGAAATCTCCCTTGTAAGGTGCATATCCGTCAAACATGGTATTCAGGATACCGGTACCCTTGGTGGAGGTAAGGAATTCATTACGGAATCCGATCAGTCCACGGGAAGGGATGGAGAACTCAAGACGGACACTTCCGTCACTTGCTGTGCTCATACCCTGGAGCTCACCTTTACGCTCGCTGAGCTTCTGGATGATGGTACCGGAAAATTCCTCCGGAACGTCAACATATGCGATCTCGATCGGCTCGAGTTTACGTCCGCGCTCGTCTGTGTGGTAAAGTACCTCCGGCTTGCTGACTGCGAACTCGTATCCTTCACGGCGCATGTTCTCGATAAGAACGGAGAGGTGAAGCTCACCACGGCCGGAAACCTTGAAGCATTCTGTTGTGTCTGTATCTTCCACACGAAGGCTGACATCGGTATTCAGCTCACGGTAGAGACGGTCACGGAGGTGACGGGAAGTGATGTATTTACCTTCCTGTCCTGCAAGAGGGCTGTCATTTACGAGGAAGTTCATGGAGAGTGTCGGCTCGGAGATCTTCTGGAATGGGATTGCTTCCGGATTGTCTCCTGCACAGAGAGTATCACCGATGTGGATGTCCGAAATACCGGAGATTGCAACGATAGCACCGATGGTAGCACTTTTAACCTCAACCTTGTTCAGACCATCAAACTCATACAGCTTGCTGATCTTTACACGCTCACGTTTGTCAGGGTCATGATGGTTCAGAAGCATCAGGTCCTGGTTTACGGAAATAGTTCCGCGCTCAACTTTACCGATACCGATACGTCCCACATATTCGTTGTAGTCGATGGTGCTGATAAGAACCTGTGTATCTCCGTCAGGATCTCCCTCCGGAGCAGGGATTGACTCAAGGATAGTCTCAAAAAGAGGAGCCATATTCTCTGGCTTGTCATCGAGGTTACGGACTGCATAGCCGGCTTTTGCGGAAGCATACAGGAACGGGCAGTCAAGCTGCTCATCAGATGCATCCAGATCCATAAGAAGCTCCAGAACTTCGTCAACAACCTCTTCCGGACGTGCTTCCGGACGGTCGATCTTGTTGATGCAGACAATAACATGCAGATCCAGTTCGAGAGCTTTACGAAGTACAAACTTAGTCTGAGGCATGGCACCCTCGAAGGCGTCCACAAGAAGAATAACGCCGTCTACCATCTTCAGCACACGCTCTACCTCGCCGCCGAAGTCCGCATGACCTGGAGTATCGATGATATTGATTTTCACATCCTTATAATGAACTGCGGTGTTTTTGGAGAGAATCGTAATGCCGCGCTCACGCTCAATATCGTTGGAGTCCATGACACGTTCCTGGACTTCCTGGTTCTCACGGAAAACACCGCTCTGTTTCAAAAGCTCGTCAACAAGTGTTGTTTTGCCGTGATCGACATGGGCAATAATGGCCACGTTACGAACATCTTCGCGCTTGGTCTTCATATAATCAAAATCCTTTCTTTCCATATAATAAGTAATCTTTTTGTTAAAAATGATGTCCAAATTTATAGTCTATCACATTTTTTTCAGATTACAAGAGATAAAAAAATATTTTTAGTTTTTCATTTTTCAGACATATTACAGTATGAATGTACATACACTTCATGTATAAACGAAATATACGATAAGGAAGGGAGTTACTTAATTATGGCAGATAAAATCATTGAAAACAATCAGGTATCGGTTATGGGACGGATCGCAACGGGATTTACCTTCAGTCATCAGGTCTTTGGAGAAGGCTTTTATATGATGGATATCCTGGTAAAACGTCTCAGCGATTCAGAGGACAGGATTCCGGTCATGGTATCTGAACGCCTGATAGATATTACACAGGATTACGTGGGAGAATATATTGAGATCCACGGACAGTTCCGGTCCTATAACCGTCATGAGGAAAAAAGAAACAGGCTTGTGCTTTCTGTTTTTGCAAGGGAAGTGAAGTTTGTGGGGGAGGAAGATGATTCCATGCCTGTGAACCAGATCTTTCTGGACGGCTATATCTGCAAACCTCCTGTATACAGAAAAACACCTCTTGGAAGAGAAATCGCTGATCTTCTCATGGCAGTTAACCGCCCTTATGGAAAATCTGATTACATACCTTGTATATGCTGGGGAAGAAATGCCAGATATGCGTCTGCTTTTGAGGTGGGCGGTCATGTACTGATCTGGGGCAGAATACAGAGCAGGGAATATATGAAGCGGATCAATGAAAATGAGACAGAAAAAAGGATAGCCTATGAAGTTTCGGTTAGCAAATTGGAATATGTTGAGTAACATTGGAAATGTTATGGAATATTGCTGAGAACATTAAGGTACTACTTGCATTTCCGGCCAATCTGCGGTAATATAAAAAAAATTATTAAAAATGGGGAATTACCGGTTTCACTAACAGTAAGAGGAAGAATCATGGAAAGAGAAATAACAGAGGTTTATTGCGGGAACGGGAAAGGAAAGACAACACTGGCTCTTGGTCAGGGACTGCGTTTTGCCGCACAGGGAAAGAGTGTGATCATCATACAGTTTCTTAAGGGCAGGGAACGTAGAGAACTGGATTTTCTTGAGGAATTGGATAATCTTGATTTTAAGATTTTCCGTTTCGAAAAAATGGACACCTGCTATAATGACCTGAGTGAGCAGGAGAAGGCTGAGGAGAGGACGAACATTCTTAATGGTCTTAACTTTGCACGGAAGGTAATTGCTACCGGCGAGTGTGATTTTCTGCTGCTGGATGAGATCCTCGGGCTTATGGATAAAGGAATCGCTCCAGTTGAGACGATCATCGATATGCTTAAGCAGAAGGATGAAAGTATGCATATAATTATGACCGGACGCTGGTTTCCGGACGCTCTGAAGCCTTATGTGGACAGTATTACCACAATAACAACAGAGCTGACCGGCCAGGAACGGGAATAAGCAATATTTCACAGAAGAAAGAAGGAGGAAGACAAATGGCAATTTTTAAAGGGGCAGGCGTTGCAATCGTAACACCTATGCATGAAGACGGTAAGGTAAATTATGAGAAGCTTGAGGAGATTCTTGAGGATCAGATCGCGAACAGCACAGACGCCATCGTTATCTGCGGAACCACAGGAGAATCTTCTACTCTGACACACGGAGAGCACCTTCAGACGATCAAGTTCACTATCGATAAGGTTAACAAACGTGTGCCTGTAATCGCAGGAACAGGTTCCAATTGTACAGAGACAGCGATCATGATGTCCAAGGAAGCTGCTTCCTATGGCGCAGATGCTCTTCTTATCGTAACACCTTACTATAACAAGGCTACACAGAAGGGGCTTATCGCTCATTACACAGCAATTGCCAATGCAGTTCCGGAAACTCCGCTCATTATGTACAATGTACCGAGCCGTACAGGCTGCAATATCCAGCCGGCTACAGCAGCTTACCTTGCCAAGAATGTGAAGAACATTGTCGGAATCAAGGAAGCTACAGGAGATCTTTCCCAGATCGCCAAGATGATGTCTCTGGCTGACGGACAGCTTGAGCTTTACTCCGGAAATGATGACCAGATTCTCCCGATTCTTTCTCTGGGTGGACTTGGAGTAATCTCCGTACTGTCCAACGTTGCACCGAAGTATACACATGATATGGTTATGAAATATTTCGACGGTGATACAAAGGGTGCAGCTGAGGATCAGCTGAAGGCTATTCCGCTGATCAATGCCCTGTTCAGTGAGGTTAACCCGATCCCTGTTAAGACAGCTATGAATCTTATGGGAATGAATGTAGGACCACTTCGTATGCCGCTTTGTGATATGGAAGACAACACAAAAGCAGCTCTTGCAAAAGAAATCGAGAAATTCGGTCTTAAGCTTGCTGAATAATCTGACTGTAAGCGGAAGGTAAAGGAGAAACATACTATGGTAAAAATTATCATGCACGGCTGCAACGGACATATGGGTCAGGTGATCAGCGACATCGTGGAGAAAGATCCGGATGCTGAGATCGTGGCAGGTATCGACATTGCAGACCAGGGAAAAAACAGCTATCCGGTATTTACCGATATTGACGCATGTCAGACAGAAGCAGATGCCATCATCGACTTCTCTTCTGCAAAAGCAACAGACAAGCTTCTTGAGTACAGCGCAGCACGTCAGATTCCGGTTGTTCTCTGCAGCACAGGCTTAAGCGAGGAGCAGCTTGCAAAGGTAGAGGAAACATCCAGGAAGGTTGCAGTGCTGAAATCTGCAAATATGTCTCTTGGTATCAACACACTTCTGAAACTGGTCCAGGATGCTGCCAGGGTTCTTGCAGCAGCAGGATTTGATATGGAGATCGTTGAGAAGCATCACCGCCTGAAGGTTGATGCACCAAGCGGTACCGCTCTGGCACTGGCTGACAGTCTGAATGAGGCAATGGACAATAAGTATCACTATGTATATGACCGCAGCCAGAAACGTGAGAAACGTGATGATAAGGAGATCGGAATCTCTGCAGTTCGTGGCGGTACTATCGTAGGTGAGCATGAGGTGATCTTTGCAGGACAGGACGAGGTGATTGAGTTCAAGCACACAGCTTATTCCAAGGCTATTTTTGGAAAAGGTGCTGTGGAAGCAGCGAAATTCATTGCGGGCAAACCGGCAGGACGTTACGATATGAGTGACGTGATCGGCTGATCCTGATAAAAAATATAAGTGATGATAACGGGTTCTGTGTAAAAGCAGAACCCGTTTTGCGTGTTGTGAAGCGGAGTGCGAATGTTCGGTCTGCTGTTTTTTTGAAAAATTTCCCAGCATAGGAAATCAGGAAATGTGCCATATTATGAATACAGAAATTTTTCAAAAAAGGAGAAGATCATATGAAAAAATGGAAGGCAATTCTTTTCGGCACTTTGCTCACACTGTCTCTCTGTACATTTACAGCCTGCGGGACAGAGGTAAACAATGCGGATGAGACTGTGGATGATGCACAAAAAGATACAAAAGACAAAAACAAAAATGATGCAGCAGATGATGAGATCATGGACAATGATGCTGATAATGATGGTGTGATGGATAATGGTGGAATCATTGAGGATTCTGGTACAGACAATAATGAGATGGCCGGCGGAAATCTTACTGTAACTCCAGGAGCAGGAACATCAGATACAGGAAATAACGGGAATGATGCAGCTGTGACACCTGGAACAGAAGGGACTGGAGATAATGGGACCGGAAATAAAGGAAATGACGGAACCGTATCCGGTGAGCTTGGTGACAGCGTGAAGGATCTGGGCGATGGCGTTGGCAATGCAGTAGACGATATTGGCAATGCAGTTGGTAATGCAGTAGAAGGAAGATAGAGTTATTGTTAATTTCGGGATCAGCAGTGAAAAATAAATGGTTCCGGCAGATATTTTACCACAGCATTGCATAAAACTGTCTCAGATGCTATTATCAGTGCATGGAAAGAAGAACGGAGGATAAGGACTATGAAATTCAGACCATGCATTGATATACATAACGGCCAGGTGAAACAGATCGTGGGAGGGAGCCTGAAAGACCAGGGCGACCAGGCGGCAGAGAATTTTGTGTCAGAACAGGATGCTGCTTTTTATGCGGGATTATATAAGAAGGCAGGATTAAAGGGTGGACATGTGATCCTGCTGAACGGAAAGGATTCCCCATATTATGAGGCAACAAGAGAGCAGGCTGTGCTGGCACTTTCCGGCTATCCGGGTGGGCTTCAGATCGGCGGAGGTATCTGTCCGGAAAACGCGGCAGAATATCTGAATGCAGGTGCAAGTCATGTGATCGTAACTTCCTATGTTTTTAAGAACGGCGTGATCTCGTGGGAGAATCTGACGAAGATCCGAGATGTCGTAGGAAAGGAACGTCTTGTGCTGGATTTAAGCTGTCGCAAAAGAGATGGAGAATATTATATTGTCACAGACAGATGGCAGAGGTTCACAGAGGAGATCGTGACTTTGGAACTGATGGAGAAGCTTGGAAGCTACTGTGATGAGTTTCTGGTTCATGCTGTGGATGTGGAAGGCAAGGCCCACGGTGTGGAAAAAGATCTCGCAGAGCTTCTGGGACAGTATACGGAGCATCCGGTAACTTACGCAGGTGGAGTTGGCTCCATGGAGGATATTGAAGTTCTGCGTGAAGCAGGAAAAGGCCGTCTGGATGTGACGGTTGGCAGTGCATTGGATATTTTTGGCGGCAGCATACCGTTTGAAGTTCTGGCAGCAATGCACTAAAGGAAATTCTACAGCTGATTATTGATTTTGTTAAACTGCTCTAATAGTTGCGCATTCGCGACAAAAAAAACCTTTTGCAGAAATATATCAAATAATTTTAGAAAAAATTTGTGAAATTTTTGAAAAGTGATGTTAAAATTTAACTTTATGTGTTATAATGACAACATAAAACAGCAAAGGGGATGGAAGTCATGAAATTTATTATTAGTGGAAAGAATATAGCAGTAACAGAAGGACTTAAAACAGCTGTTGAGGACAAGCTTGGTAAACTTGAAAGGTATTTCACTCCTGAAACTGAAATTTCAGTAACCTTAAGCGTTGAGAAGGATCGCCAGAAGATCGAGGTAACAATTCCTGTGAAAGGCAACATTATCCGTTCCGAGCAGGTAAGCAATGATATGTATGTATCCATCGATCTGGTTGAAGAGGTAATTGAGCGTCAGCTTCGTAAATACAAGAACAAGATTGTTGACAGACAGCAGGAATCCACAAACTTCCAGAAGGCATATCTTGATAAGGATTATGAAGAGGATGAGGAAGTTAAGATCATCCGTACCAAGAAATTTGGAATTAAACCAATGTATCCGGAAGATGCATGCGTACAGATGGAGCTTCTTGGACATAACTTCTTTGTATTTTTCAATGCGGAGACAGAGCAGGTTAACGTAGTTTATAAACGTAAAGGTAATACTTACGGACTGATCGAGCCTGAATTCTGATTACTGCATAAAAACTGAATATTGAGCGTGAGGCTCCGGAGATCTGCGTGGAAAATCCGCAGGTCTCCGGAGCCTTTTTATAGTATAAAAGTCCACTTTACAGAACTGAAGCAGTAATTTATAATGAAAATAACAAAATACGAAGGAGGACGTACGAATGAAAAAGAGGCTCGCAGCATTGGTTCTCAGCGCGGTATTGTGCGTGACTGCCATGCCTGTAACCGGTATGGCGGCTGAGTTCAGTGACGATACAACAGCGACAGAAAACACGTTAGAAGAACCCAACGAGACAGATGAACTTTCCGGGCAGGAGAATAAGGAAGCGGATATTTCCGATGATGCAGAAAATGTAGAGTACGAAGAATCGGAAGAATTGAGCATTGGAAAAGTGGAACAGGCTTACGGGGAGAGGAATGCAGAAGAGTTTTCTGATGCAGAAGAAGAGTTTTCGGATGGAGAGGTGCCGGAGAATGGGAATATTATTTTGTCCCACGAAGGTATTATCCAGGAAGGCGCCATTGGCCCGAAAAAAACTTCCGTAGTACTTAAAGAAGAATGGGAACAGGGACTTGTCGAGCTTGTGGAGAACAGCGGCGCTGTGCTGGACGTATCTGCGCTTGGAATCCCGGCAGATCAGATCTCAGATGTAGTAATGCTGTTTCTGAACCGCCATCCGGAATATTACTGGCTGTGCTTTGAGTCCTGTGATGTGGAGAATGGATTTGCAGTTACGCTTTATGAGGTTCAGATCCCATCCATGGGAAAGGATGGAAACTACATATATGGTTCTGATGCGGACAACCTGGAGCATGCGATCGATGAGGCGCTGGCAGTGATCAAACCAGGGATGACGGATCTGGATAAAGCGCTGGCTCTCCATGATTATCTCGTATTGCATATTGCTTATGCGTACAAGGATTACATAAATGGCAGCCTGGGAGGAAATGTATACAATATATATGGTGCTCTGCAGGAAGGAAAAGCTGTGTGCCAGGGGTATGCGTATGCATATTATATTCTTTTGAATAATGTTAATATTGAGAACAGAATGGTTGTCAGCAATAACATGAATCATGCCTGGAACATGCTGAAGATCGGTGGAAAATGGTATCACGTTGATGTAACCTGGGATGATCCTGTCTGGGATATACTTGGAAGGGTCCGGCATGAATATTTCATGCTGAGTGATGCAGCAATCAAAGAAAAAGAGCATTATGACTGGTCAAGTTATGATCCGGAACAGGAAACACCGGTAGCTGACTCGGATAAGTATAAGGATTATTTCTGGGGAAATGTTAATGCTGCCATGTGGTATCAGGATGGCTACTGGTATTATATGGATAGTATAGACTATACAAAAGGGGCGATAAAACGCCGGACGCTTTCGGATTCTTCCGAAAAAGTGCTCAAAAATTTGGACATGAAATGGCCAACCTCAAGTGGTGGATGGTGGCTTGGAAATTATTCGAGAATGGTTCTTTATGATAATCAGCTTTATTATAACGGCCCGGATGCAGTGTACAGGATCAACCTGGACGGTTCCGGAAATGAGAAGCTGGCAGACCTGAAATATTCCAATGGATATGTGTATGGTTTTGCATATCTGAAAAATTCGTTCTGGATCACGGTTCATCCAAGCCCGAATCTCCAGGACGATGAAAAGTTTATCAAGATTAATCTTGGAGTAACACCAAAGCCAACTGCAAAGCCGACACCGAAGCCAACTGCAAAGCCGACACCGAAACCGACCGCGATACCGACGCCGAAACCGACTGCGAAGCCGACACCGAAACCGACCGCGATACCGACGCCGAAACCGACTGCGAAGCCGACACCGAAACCGACCGCGATACCGACGCCGAAACCGACTGCGAAGCCGACACCGAAACCAACCGCGAAGCCGACACCGAAACCGACCGCGATACCGACGCCGAAGCCGACTGCGAAGCCGACACCGAAACCGACCGCGATACCGACACCGAAACCAACAGCAACGCCAACACCGTCCGGAGATAAAACAGTTATTACAAAGGATACATTTAAGAACTGGGACAGAAGCAATGCCAACATTGATAAAAATGTAAAGAAGATCGAAGATGACATTTTAGCCGGAACACAGATATATTCTCTCTATTTCTATGGAAATGCTCCGGAAATGTCAGCAAATATGTTCCGCGGCAGAGCGCTGACTGCTTATTATCCGAAAAACGATCCAACCTGGACTGATGCTAAGCTGAAGGATTATGGCGGAACCTGGATAACCTGGTCTGCCTGGGATCCGGAGACCGGACATGTATACGGCGCAGATCTGGAGAAATACGGCGAACTGACGCTTCGATATACTACGATGCCATATACCGGAAAAGCGCAGAAGGTGAAGCTTTATGTGCGCGATAAGGCTTACAAGGGAGATTTTGGAGACCAGTTTCTTTCCGAAGATTTTGATTACAAAGTTACCTGGAAAAATAACGTAAATGTAGGAACTGCGACGGTAACGGTAACTGGAATAGAGGGCGCTTATCAGGGAACTCTGACGGCAACCTTTAAGATCGTTCCGGGCAGCAATAAAATTACAGCTTCCAATGTAAAGAAAACCCAGAACACAAAGAAGCAGACCTTCTCTCTGGGAGCAAAGGATCTGTACAAGGCGAAGCTTACATATAAGTCCAGCAACAAGAGTGTTGCAGTTGATAAGAATGGAAAAGTAACAGTTGCGGCGAATTTTACAGGAACAGCTACGATCACCATCACATCAGCAGCATCCAAGAACTATAAGTCAGCGAAAAAAACTGTTACAGTAACCGTGAATCCTTCGGCGACATCATTCACGAAATGCAGCAACATAAAAACAAGAAAGCTGGATCTCCAGTGGAAGAAGAATAGCTATGCAACTGGTTACGAAGTTCAGTACTCCACAAACAAAACCTTCAAAAGCGGAGTAAAAACAAAAGCCATCACAAAAGCTTCCACAACAAAATATACAGCAACGAGCCTTGCAGGTAAAAAGACCTACTATGTAAGAGTTCGAACCTATAAAACCGCAGGTAAGAAGAAGCTGTATTCATCCTGGAGTGCCGTAAAAGCTGTGAAAATAACCAAATAATAAAAAAGAAGATATCTCTGCAGTATTACGCTGGATAAAGCTGTTTACTGCAGAGATAGTTTTTAGTGCTACGCCTGTAACTGGTATGGCGGCAGAGTTCACTAATGATACTGTAGCTATGGAAATATCTGAGAAGGATATGAATGAGGAGTCGGAGGAGATTCCTGGACAGGTGGAAAAATATATTATAGTGCCTGGGGAAGTATCAAAATTGTTAAAGTCAGAAAGTGATACAGGCTCCGGTACAGATATACAGTACACGATTTATTAAATAATTGTTCATTGTTTTTATTACAGGAAAGTGGTAGAATATATACCATATGTGATCTGGATATCAACAGTGACCTGGAATGATCCTGAATCGGATAGATAAGAGGCTTAAAAGCCCTGTTTTGAACGTGAATCACGTCCTGAAATGTGGTTGCGTTTATGAATATGCAGCGGATCGGAATATGGATATCCGCATGAATTAAGATGATTGGAGCAGAAACATGAATGTTTTTTCAAAAGTATTTGGAACCCGCAGCCAGCGAGAAGTAAAGCGTATCATGCCGCTGGTTGAGAAAACTGAGAGCTATCAGTCTCAGATGCAGCAGCTTAGTGATGAGCAGTTACGAGAGAAGACAAGAGAATATAAGAAACGCCTGGCAGAAGGGGCAACACTGGATGACCTTCTTCCGGAAGCATTTGCAACAGTACGTGAGGCAGCGAAACGTGTACTTGGAATGGAGCATTACCGTGTACAGATCATCGGTGGTATCATTCTTCACCAGGGTCGTATCGCCGAGATGAAAACAGGTGAAGGTAAAACTCTTGTATCCACACTTCCTGCATACCTGAATGCCCTTGAGGGAAAAGGTGTTCATATTGTAACAGTCAATGACTACCTGGCTAAACGAGATGCTGAGTGGATGGGTAAGGTTCATGAGTTCCTTGGTCTGACAGTAGGCGTTGTACTCAACGACATGAAGCCGGAAGAGCGCCGTGCGGCATACGGATGCGATATCACATACGTAACCAACAACGAGCTTGGTTTTGATTACCTTCGTGACAACATGGTTATCTACAAAGAACAGCTTGTTCAGAGAGACCTTCACTACTGTATCATCGATGAGATCGACTCCGTCCTGATCGATGAGGCACGTACACCTCTTATCATTTCCGGACAGAGCGGCAAGTCCACCAAGCTTTACGAAGTGTGCGATATCCTTGCACAGCAGCTGGAGCGTGGTGAGGCCAGCCATGAGATGACTAAGATGGCAGCCATCATGGGAGAGGAAGTTATCGAGACAGGTGACTTCGTTGTAAATGAGAAAGATAAGATTGTCAACCTTACTGAGCAGGGTATCAAGAAGGTTGAGAAATTCTTCAATATCGAGAACCTGGCAGATCCGGAGAACCTGGAGATCCAGCATAACATTATCCTTGCACTTCGTGCACATAACCTGATGCATAAAGATCAGGATTACGTTGTAAAAGACGATGAGATCCTGATTGTTGATGAGTTTACCGGACGTATTATGCCGGGCCGCCGTTATTCCGATGGTCTTCATCAGGCGATCGAGGCGAAAGAGCATGTTAAGGTTAAAAGAGAGAGCAAAACTCTTGCGACCATCACCTTCCAGAATTTCTTCAACAAATATGACAAAAAAGGCGGTATGACCGGTACAGCCCTTACCGAGGAAAAAGAGTTCCGTGATATCTACGGAATGGACGTTGTAGAGATCCCGACTAACCGTGTAGTACAGCGTAAAGACCTTGACGATGCTGTTTACATGACAAAGAAAGAAAAATTCAATGCAGTTGTAGAATCTGTTAAAGAAGCACATGCGAAGCATCAGCCGGTACTGGTTGGTACGATCACCATTGAGACTTCCGAGCTTCTCAGCAGGATGCTGAAGAGAGAAGGAATCCCGCACAACGTATTGAACGCCAAGTTCCATGAACTGGAGGCTGAGATCGTAGCACAGGCCGGACAGGCAGATGCTGTTACCATTGCAACCAACATGGCAGGACGTGGTACGGATATCAAGCTTGACGATGTGGCAAGAGAAGCCGGCGGTCTGAAGATCATCGGTACAGAACGTCATGAGTCAAGACGTATTGATAACCAGCTCCGTGGACGTTCAGGACGACAGGGAGATCCGGGTGAATCCCGTTTCTATATTTCTCTTGAGGATGACCTGATGCGTCTGTTCGGTTCTGAGAGACTGATGAAGGTTTTCACATCTCTTGGGGTTGAGGAAAATGAGCAGATCGAGCATAAGATGCTTTCCAACGCTATCGAGAAAGCTCAGGAGAAGATTGAGTTCAACAACTTTGGAATCCGTAAAAATCTTCTTGATTATGACCAGGTAAACAATGAGCAGAGAGAAATCATTTATGAGGAGCGTCGTCAGGTACTTGACGGTGAGAACATGCGTGATGCCATTTACAAGATGATCACAGATATCGTAGACAGCATGACAGATATGTGCTTCTCTGATGATATGGATTCCAGCGAGTGGGATCTTGATGAGTTCAATACAGCCATCACTCCGATCATTCCGATCAAACCGCTGACAGCTGAGAAGGTCAAAGGTCATAAGAAAGACGAGATCAAGCACATTGTGAAAGAAGAGGCTGTGAAGCTTTATGAAGCAAAAGAGGCTGAGTTCCAGGAGCCGGAGCAGCTTCGTGAGCTTGAGCGTGTTGTTCTTCTGAAATGTATCGACAGCAAGTGGATGGATCATATCGATGATATGGAGATGCTCCGTCAGGGTATCGGTCTGACTGCATATGGCCAGAGAGACCCGGTTGTTGAGTACAAGATGAGCGCATTCGAAATGTTTAACAATATGATCACTTCCATCCAGGAAGATACTGTACGTATGCTGTATCATGTTCATGTAGAGCAGAAGATTGAGCGTGAGCAGGTTGCTAAAGTAACAGGCACAAACAAAGATGACAGCGCAGGCCCGAAGAAACCTGTTCAGAGAAAAGAAGATAAAGTATATCCGAACGATCCGTGCCCATGCGGAAGCGGCAAGAAATATAAACAGTGCTGCGGACGTAAGGCTGCTAAGATCTGAGAATGAAGATGAAAATAGTCTCACCCTGATGACGTGGTGGGGCTATTTTTGTATCGAGGCATATTAGAGATTATATTGATGATATAAAATCAGAGAGAGGATGTGATGGGTATGGCAATTATAAAAACAGCAATTCTCCAGACACATGTATACAAGGAAAAATCCCGCAGCATCACCCAGGCAGAAGAACTTCTCGCCGATCCGGAGCTCAAAGACATCGATCTGGCAGTCCTGCCCGAAATGTTCTGCTGTCCCTATGAGAATAAATACTTCCCGGAATATGCCGAGCCAGAGGGTGGAGATACATGGGAAAAATGTTCCTGGCTGGCAGCAGATCATGGGATTTATCTCATAGCAGGAAGCGTGCCTGAGCGGGATGAGGCCGGACATATTTACAATACCTCCTATGTTTTTGACAGAAAGGGACATCAGATCGGGAAACACAGAAAAATGCATCTTTTTGATATTGATGTAAAAGGTGGCCAGTATTTTAAAGAATCCGATACACTCACACCAGGAGACCAGGTGACAGTTTTTGATACGGAATTTGGTAGAATAGGACTTTGTATCTGCTACGATTTCCGCTTCCCGGAGCTTGCCAGACTGATGACAGATAAAGGTGCAGAAATCATCATTGTGCCGGCTGCTTTTAACATGACAACAGGCCCTCTCCACTGGGAGCTGATGTTCCGTCAGAGAGCCGTAGACAATCAGGTATACACCATCGGAGCCGCACCAGCCAGGGACATGAACGCAGGATATCATTCCTGGGGGCATTCCATTGCCGCAGATCCCTGGGGAAAAGTCCTCATGCAAATGGACGAGAAACCTGGAGTTAAGATCGTGGAGCTGGATCTGGATGAGGTGAAAAAAGTCCGTGAGCAGCTGCCGTTTCTGAAGCATCGCAGAGAGGATATCTATAAACTGTCACAGATAAAATAGAAATGCCTGAGCCACGTTTTCGTTGTAATTTTCATGTCCATATGGTATTGTATAAGACAGGCAGGATTTCCTGCATCAATATATAGAAAGAAGGTGAAGCTGTGGTTGAGTTAGATCAGTTCAAGAGTATTCTTGCAACATACACAGAGCCATTAGTGGAAGTGAGGGATTCACTTTGACCTCGCTAATAAAGAGCAGAAGGTCGAAGAATTAGAGCGCGAGATGGAAGCGCCTGATTTCTGGGATAATGCAGAAGTATCCCAGATGAAGATGAAACAGTTAAAGAGTCTCAAGGACGATATTGAGACATACCATAATCTGGAAACACAGATGGAAGATATGGAAACCATGATCGAGATGGGATATGAGGAGAATGATCCCGAGATCATCCCGGAGATCCAGGAGATGCTGGATGAATTCCAGGCAAGTTTTGACAGTATCCGTGTGAAGACACTGCTTTCCGGAGAATATGATGGAGAGAATGCCATTATCAAGCTGAATGCAGGAGCAGGCGGAACAGAAGCATGCGACTGGTGCGGAATGCTTTACCGTATGTACAGCAGATGGGCAGAGAAGAAAGGATTTGCGCTTGAGGTGCTGGATTACCTTGACGGTGATGAGGCCGGAGTGAAATCTGTAACTTTCCAGGTAAACGGAGAGAATGCCTACGGTTATCTGAAATCCGAGAAAGGTGTTCACCGTCTTGTACGTATTTCACCGTTCAACGCAGCAGGTAAGAGACAGACATCATTTGTATCCTGTGATGTTATGCCGGATATCAAGAAAGATCTGGACGTAGAGATTAATGATGATGATATCCGTATTGATACCTACCGAAGCAGCGGTGCCGGTGGACAGCATATTAATAAGACGTCTTCCGCGATTCGTATCACCCATTTTCCGACAGGAATCGTGGTACAGTGCCAGAATGAGCGTTCTCAGCACATGAACAAGGACAAGGCCATGCAGATGCTGAAGGCCAAGCTGTATCTTCTGAAGCAGCAGGAAGCTGAGGAGAAGCTTTCCGGCATTCGAGGCGAAGTGACAGATATCGGTTGGGGAAACCAGATCCGTTCTTATGTCCTGCAGCCATATACTATGGTGAAAGATCACCGTACCAACGAGGAAACCGGTAATGTTGACGCAGTTCTGGACGGCGGTATTGATATCTTTATCAATGCATACCTGAAATGGATCGCGCTGGCGAAAAAGAAAGAATAACATTACTGTCACGGAACCCTATAAAGATGACCAGGATTGCTGGCCAGGAAGCTGGCCACAGCAATACAAGGACTCCGCAGGCAAAAAAATGCTTGTGGAGTTTCTTTTATTATGATAATATATCTCTTGTACAAAAACAGTTGTCTTTATAGAACGGACAGAAGAGGTTGCTATGCAGAAACAGGTTGAGAAGAAAAAATACTATGTAGTAAGAGAGAGGGCAGTGCCGGAAGTGCTTCTGAAAGTTGTGGAAGCCAAGAGACTGATCGAATCAAAAAGGGTGGCAACTGTTCAGGAAGCAGCTGAAAAGACCGGGATCAGCCGCAGCTCTTTTTACAAATATAAGGACGATATTTTTCCTTTCCACGAGGAGACCAGGGGAAAGACCATCACCTTTATTATTCAGATGGACGACGAGCCGGGACTTTTATCAATGGTGCTGCAGACGATTGCCCGTTTTCACGGTAATATCCTGACCATACATCAGAGTATTCCTATTAACGGAGTTGCAACACTGACGCTGAGCGTTGATATCCTTCCAGGTGAAGGTGATGCAGAAGCTATGGTGGAGGATATTGAACAGAAAGACGGTATACACTATTTGAAAATTTTAGGCAGGGAGTAAGCATATGATAAACATAGCAGTATTAGGCTACGGTACAGTAGGAAGCGGAGTTGTCGAGGTTATCAACACAAACCATGAGAGCATTAACAAGAGAGCCGGAGATGAGATCAATATTAAATACGTGCTGGACTTAAGAGATTTCCCGGGAGATCCGGTGGAGAAAGTTCTGGTTCATGATTATGAAGTGATCGTAAACGATCCGGAGGTAGATATTGTCGTTGAAGTTATGGGTGGAATCGAGCCGGCATATACCTTTGTAAAAAGAGCACTCGAGGCCGGAAAGAGCGTAAGTACATCCAACAAGGCTCTGGTGGCCAAACATGGTTCCGAGCTTATGGAGATCGCCAAGGCGAAAGGTATCAATTTCCTTTTTGAGGCAAGCTGTGGCGGTGGAATCCCGATCATTCGTGCGCTGAATTCTTCACTGACAGCAGATGAGATCGATGAGATCACAGGTATCCTTAACGGAACCACCAACTATATGCTTTATAAAATGAGTACAGAGAACTGTGATTTTGATACAGTTCTGAAAGAAGCACAGGCGAAAGGCTATGCAGAAGCAGACCCGACAGCAGATGTAGAAGGTGCTGACGCATGCCGTAAGATTGCTATTCTTTCCTCACTTGCATATGGAAAATTCCTGAATTACGAGAATATTTATACAGAAGGAATTACAAAGATCACACCGGCAGATATGGAATATGCGAAAGAGCTTGGCATGACCATCAAACTTCTTGCAACAAGCCGCAGAATCGGAGATGCTTTCTATGCAATGGTAGCTCCGTTCCTGGTGGGCCAGGAGAGCCCGCTTTACAGCGTAAATGATGTGTTCAATGCAGTATTTGTACATGGAAATGTTCTTGGAGATGCCATGTTCTACGGAAGTGGAGCAGGTAAACTCCCGACTGCAAGCGCAGTGGTTGCCGATGTTGTAGATGAGGCAAAACATCTTCACAGAAATATCATGACAAACTGGAGCAGCCGTGATCTGGAACTTATGGATATGGATGATGTTGAGGGACGTTTCTTTGTACGTGTGTCCGATACAACTATGGATGAAGTGGAGAAAGCTTTCGGTGATGTACAGACTATCGAGCCGGATAATCTTCCGGAGGAGTTCGGATTTATCACACCGAAGATGAAGCAGGCTGATTACAAAGAGAAGATCAGCAAGCTTGACGGAAAAGTACTGGCGATGATCCGTGTGAAGGACTGATGCCGAAGGGGAAGAAAAGAACATGTTAATCGTAAAAAAATTCGGTGGTACATCTGTGGCTAACAAAGAGAGGATTTTCAATGTGGCTAAAAGATGTATCGAAGATTACAAAAAAGGAAACGACGTGGTGGTTGTGCTTTCAGCAATGGGTAAATATACTGATGAGCTTATCACCATGGCGAGGGACATTAATGAGAAACCTCCGAAACGTGAAATGGACATGCTTTTTACTATCGGAGAGCAGATGTCAGTAGCACTTATGGCTATGGCTATGGACAGCATGGGAGTACCGGCTGTTTCCCTGAATGCGTTTCAGGTGGCTATGCATACAACAAGTGCCCATGGCAGTGCGCGCCTGAAAAAGATCGATGCCGCACGTATCCGCAGAGAACTGGATAACCGCAGGATCGTTGTTGTTACAGGTTTTCAGGGTGTAGACAAGTATAATGACTACACTACACTTGGCCGTGGCGGTTCCGATACCACAGCTGTTGCTCTTGCAGCAGCACTTCATGCAGATGCCTGCGAGATCTATACAGATGTGGATGGAGTCTATACAGCTGACCCTCGTAAAGTTCCCAAAGCCCGTAAGCTGAAGGAGATCACTTACGATGAGATGCTGGATCTGGCAACTCTGGGAGCAGGTGTGCTTCACAACCGTTCCGTAGAGATGGCAAAGAAATATGGCGTACCGCTTGTAGTACGTTCCAGTCTCAACAACAGCGAAGGAACTGTGGTAAAGGAGGAAGTTACAGTGGAGAGAATGCTGATCAGCGGTGTTGCTCTGGATACAGATGCAGTACGTATTGCTGTGATCGGACTTAAAGATTCACCAGGAGTAGCATTTAAGCTGTTTGATACCCTGGCTAAGAAAAATATAAATGTAGATATGATCCTTCAGTCTATCGGCCGTGCCGGAACTAAGGATATTTCATTTACAGTTGACAAGAATGATCTGGATGATGCAATGGGTGTACTGGAGGCCAACCAGTCACGTATCGGTTATGTTGAGCTTCATGCGGAGAAAAATATCGCCAAGCTTTCCATCGTGGGAGCTGGTATGATGAGTAACCCGGGAGTTGCTGCGAAGATGTTCGAGAGCCTTTACAATGAGGGCGTGAACATCAACATGATCGCAACTTCTGAGATCCGTGTCACTGTTCTTATCAATGAAAAAGATGGTGTACGTGCGATGAATGCGGTACATGATGCGTTTAATCTGGCGGATTAAACAAAATAAGAAATGAATGACAGGGCGGAGGCTTGGTATAAGTCTCCGCTTTCTATAACGGAGCGATGTAATCGCTCATAAGGAGAGAATTTTATGAGAAAAAATCTGAAGGGCTGTAAGAGGCTTGCGAGGGAAACTCTGGCTGGGAATTTTACAGTTCCTGTGATCGGAAGTATTGCAGTTGCGGCGATGAGTGCGGTATCCGGTTATATTTCTACAGCACTTTTTCCGGGAGATTCCCTGTATGCGATCATTGGGGGAGAGGTATTCAGTTTTATCCTTTCACTGGTGATCTGTGTTTTTTCAGCGGGACTTTACAGGATTTATCTGAATATTTCCCGTCGGGAAAAATATTCTTTTGGTGATCTTCTGTACTTTTTCAGCCATCAGCCGGATCATGTGATCGTGGCATCATTTGTGCTGGCACTGATCAATCTGGTGACTTCGCTTCCTATGGCGTGGTTTTCGTATACTACGGATATGGGAAGTACAGCAGATGCTCAGATGAACTGGGCGGTGAATTATCTGCTGTTTACGCTGCTGGGATTTTTGCTGAATCTTCTGATAGCGATGCCGTTTGCCATGACTTATTATATTCTGGCGGATAATCCGGAAATGAAGGGCGGACAGGCTTTGAAAGCCAGTGCGAAGCTTATGAAAGGGCATTTATGGGAGTACCTGAAGATGCTGCTCAGCTTTGTGCCGTGGATTATTTTTTCCATGTTTACACTTTATCTTGCGCTTATCTGGCTGGTACCTTATATAGAGACCTGCATGGCGGTTTTCTATCGGAATATATCCGGGGAGTTCGATGAACCCCCGGTATCTCCTGTAACACCGATACCGCAGTTTCAGGATGAAACCGAGGCGTAGATGAATGTCTCTCGACGGGAGGGCCTGGATGCGACTGGCATGAATTGCACTTTCCTTTCCGGGGGACACTGTTGCGTGGGCAAGGTTACGAGGGGGAAAGGCGTTCGGAGTTGCGAAGCCCACTTTTCCCCCTTGAGCTCCCCCTTTCCGGGCACGCCGTTGCTGTATGAAAGTCTGAGCCGATTTTTGAGGGTGAGGGTGAGCCGTCAGAGTGATCACTCCCTCAGCCAGACAGAAGGCGGTCTGCATAGCAGACCTGTTCCTGGAACTGAATGTAGAAAGAGGAAGTTTTTCTCCGTATATTCAATAAACAGGAAACAGGCCTGCCGCGCAGGCCGCTTTTCCGTACCCATACGTAAAAAATATCCCAATTGAGAAATGAAGAATTGGGCTAATAATATACGGTCCAAAAAAATCGGCTCAACCTGTCATTTCCAATACAGAAGCATACAGGATTAAGCCGATAAATTTACACTAATCAAAACGCATCACAGCGGCGTGGCCAGAAAGGAGGGGGGTGGGGAGGAAAAACGGCCTTCGCAACTATGAGTGCCTTTCCTCCCCACGGTTTTCCCCACTTTCACAAAGTAAAACTAATAAATCCAAAAAGCAAAACATACAAAACTAAGGATTCAAAGGAACTCTCCCCAGAACTTCCTTTACCAACACACCTATGGCAACCCCGGCGAGCACACCTGCAACAAGCAGTGCCGGTGCATACACCATCAGACTGGTGTTGCTGACCA
Source organism: Blautia schinkii (assembly GCF_013304825.1). Lineage (GTDB taxonomy): Bacteria > Bacillota > Clostridia > Lachnospirales > Lachnospiraceae > Blautia_A > Blautia_A schinkii_B. The sequence goes on from NZ_JAAWUO010000019.1 coordinate 25,133, forward strand.
CGATCATAGCAACGATCAGCTGCCCGATATTATGGGTAACGCCTCCGGCAACACTGATTCCGATCAGGCTGAACTCCGAATGCTTTTTCAGAAAATTCATCACAGTCAGGCTGAGTGCTGCTCCGGCAAGACTATATACAATACTGAACAGGTTTCCAAACATAAATCCAATTACAAGTATGCGGACAACCGATACAAGTGCAGCTTCCCGCCAGGAATACCGATCCAGTATAAAAAGTACCGCCAGGTTCGCCAGTCCTATTTTTACACCGGGAATTCCGGCGAAGACGGGGATCAGCGATTCTACATATCCAAATATAATGGCAACCGCAGCAAACAATCCAAGATAAGCTGTTTTTCGTTTCATGATCTTATGTTACTGCATCGATCTTCGGTGAATCATCAGGCTCCGAAGGCTCAGCAGAATCCTTTCCTTCTATTACAACTTTATTCGGCAGGCAGATAATAGAACCGCCGTGTTCGTCAACTGCCTTCTGTTTCATACAGTAATGATCCGGGCAGGTGGCTTCGATCATGGTGACTTTTCCATCCTTGATCTCACAGACATTGGTATCTCCGATATGGATCACCTGATCCTTGCTCAGTGAGTACGTCCCGAATTCTTTTCCATCAACAGTAATGCGGATCGTATTATGGGAACGCTGCCCCGAAATCCGGAAACCAAGCCCAAGAATCCCGGCGATCACCAGTATGGACGCAATAAAAATCGCTTCTTTTTTCTTCAAAATAAATCTCCATTTCTATCACAGATTCGTAAAAATAATATCATACTCCCATTCAAAAGGCAAATATAAGTTAAGTGCATCTAACCTAAAAAATAATGTTGTTCGCTCCATAACCGGCAAAATTGAAATCATTCATTCAGGCAGATAAAATCCCCAATAAAAAAGTTATAAGATACTAACAAAAAGTATGGACAAGGAAAAAAAACGATGATATAATACCTACCTGTAAGTTAGAAGTATCTAATTTGTAAAATAAGATTAAATACGACTAAGTTAAATATGTAAATGAATAATATATAACTTTGCGAGCTCCCACGGAACTAAGGAATCTATAGTCATTTCAGGGAGTGCCATATCTGGCATTTTACAATGTAATTGAAATAAAGGATATTTGCTTGACGGATTATTTTGCTTTACTCGTTATAAATAAAAACAGGGGAGAAAAGAGATGAAAAACCAGAATTTTTACATGAGAGTGATCTCCGTTCTTCTGGTGATCATGGCTGTGCTTTTTTACAACAGCAGTATGAAGGCTGAGGAGAATGAGAAAGAGATCGCAGCTCTGACCGATAAAGTGGACACTCTTCAGAATCAGCAGAGTGAACTTTTAAGCGCACTGGAGACGATCTACACCAGCCGGGTTCAGAATCAGACAGCATCCGCAGCAGATACTGCGGCAGACAGCGATACAACAGACAGTGTATCAACAGACAGTGCATCAGCAGACAACAGCGAAGCAGATAACAACACCACAGACGACACAACAACAGATTCTGATTACGTATATAAAGATGGTACCTACACAGGTGAAGCTGAGGGATACGGCGGAACGATCCAGGTTGAGGTGACACTGGCCGGTGATGAGATCACATCCATCAATGTAGTCAGCGCACCCGGCGAGGACAGCGCATATCTTTCACAGGCAGAAAGCGTGATAAATTCCGTTATCAGTGCCCAGAGCACAGATGTGGACACTGTATCTGGCGCAACCTTCAGTTCAACAGGAATCCTGAATGCTGTTGATGAAGCACTTGGAAAGGCGGAAAACAAATGAAAAAAAGACAGCGGGATGTAAGGCTGATACGTGCAGGGATTCAGCTGGCGTTTTTCATAGCGGCCCCGTCTCTGTTTTCCACAGCTTTTGCAGGAATTAAATCGATTTTTCTCGCCATTGCAGCCGGACAGCCGGTAGAGTGGAATTCTTTTCTGACCGTAACAGCAGTACTTCTGATCTTTACATGCTTTTTCGGAAGACATTTCTGCGGATATGCCTGTGCATTCGGAGCATTTGGAGATGTCATGTATGAAGGCTTTGCCTGGATCTGGACGAAATGTTTTCATAAAAAAAAGAAACCAGCTCTTTCTGAAAAACTGGTTCACAGACTTCAGAAAGTGAAATATATCGTACTGGCTCTGATCCTGCTTTCCTGCCTCACAGGCGTATACGGAAAGCTTACAGGAACCAGCCCATGGGATGTTTTTTCCATGCTCACAGCCGGAAGGCTTCCAAACAGTACATATCTGGTGGGAATCATCCTTTTGATTTTGATCATGGTGGGAATGTGTACACAGGAGCGTTTTTTCTGCCAGTTTCTCTGCCCGATGGGAGCGGTTTTCGCATTGATGCCGATCCTGCCCGGAGCACTTTTTAAGAGAAACCGAGAGAAATGCCCTCCGAAATGCGGACTTTGTAAAAAAAGATGCCCTGCACATCTGGACATTGACGGTGACACAGCAATGTCCGGCGAATGTCTTTGCTGTCATGCCTGTGCGGCAACATGCCCCAGAAAAAACATTCACATAGGAACAACAGAGGAAAAATAATCTATGAAATTTCATGCTCTGAAAAAGAAAGCTTTTCTGGCAGCAGCAGTATTTACGGGAACAACAATGGTGATTCCATCCATGTGCCTGGCTGCATCAGATAAAGATATACAGACATATACAGATACAGATTTTGCTATGGATACTGTGGTATCCGAAACACTTTATACCACAGGAGACGATATAAACAGTAAGCTGACATCCGTGCTGACGGATGTGGAAACGAACCTTCTTTCCTGGACGAATGAGGACTCGCAGATCTGCAAGGTGAACGCATCTGACGGAAAAGATATGGAGATTTCCGGAGAACTTTCCGGTTATCTGGAGCGGATACTTAAAATTGCCAGAGACTCTGACGGAGCTTTTGATCCGACGATCGGGAAACTGATCCGGCTGTGGGATATTGGAGGGGAAGATCAGAGGATTCCGGGCGAGGATGAGATCAGGAAAGTTCTGAAGGATTCCGGCTACGAAAAAGTTTCGCTGGCAGGAAACAACATCAGTATGGATGAAGGATGTTCCCTTGATCTTGGTGCAGCCGGAAAAGGTATCGGATGTGACTCTGTTCTGGAATATGTGGAAACTCAGAAGGATGTAACAGCAGCACTGATGAATCTTGGTGGAAGCAGTGTCATGACTTACGGAAGCAAACCGGACGGTTCTTCCTGGAACGTGGCAGTGACAGATCCGCGGGCTGAAAATGACGAAGAGTATCTTGGAGTGGTTGCCTTAAACGGCACAGAGTTTCTTTCCACATCAGGAGATTATGAGAAATATTTTATCGAAGATGGTGTGAGATATCACCACATTATGGATCCGTCTACCGGATATCCGGCAAAAAGCGGAGTAACCGGAGTGACCGTTGTATGCGATACAGGACTGGAAGCAGATGCACTTTCCACAGCATGCTTTGTATTAGGTGTGGAAAAAGGCTCCGAATTGTTGAAAAAGTACAACGCAGATGGACTTTTTGTGGATGAAGACCATCATGTGTACCTCACCGATGGAATGAAGGAGCGATTCAGCCTTCTTCAGGATTCCTACAGCGTGGAGGATATCACACAATAAAAGCGATAGTAAAGCCTGTAGCAATTCCTGAAATTTCGTCATCAGGTTCTCGACCGAAAACAGGGAGAGTCGGAATTGTTATGGAAGGTTTTCTATAAATATTTCATATTTTTAGGAGGAATAAGTAATGCAGAAGTGGAATCTACTGAAAAAAACAGCTCCATGCATCCTGAGTCTTGCAGTGGCAGCAACAACTTTCCCGACAGCTGTAATGGCAACAGATTTTGATACGGCAGTCGTTTCCGAAGCAGAAACTCAGGAAGCAGATGTTGAGGACTTTGGCGCAGAAGAAGTTGAAGCTGCTGAGGATACAACACAAGAGATGCCAGAGGATATTCAGCAGGATGAGGCAGCAGATGATCTTGAGATCCAGGAAGATGCTGTAGCTGAAGAAGCCGATCCTGTTTCCGATGGAGAAGATGAGTTTTCAGCAGGCGATGATACAGAGGAAGCTTTCTCCGATGCAAGCCAGCTGAAAGGTGAGTATCAGTATGTATATGCGGGACTTACATGGGGTGAGTACTGGGCATCCGAGGGAGTTTATAATGCAGGCGATACAAGCTCCAGTGATGAGCCTGACCTTAAAGGTGAGGCTGATAAAGGTGCTTTTGATACAGTAACAAGAGCAACTGCCAATCATGGACTTCACAGAGGAAGCTATCAGACAGAAGCTACAATTGTTGCAGAAGATGGAACAAGATTTGATGTTTCCTACTGGAAAGACGGTGGAAAAACAATCGTACTTACAGATGGTTCTGAGGCTGCATGGAACAGAGGAACTGTTACAAAAGACGGAAAAGATTATGAAATGAATCATTACGAAGTGTATGGCCTTAAATATGTTCCGGTAGCAGTTAAAACAGCAGATTTTGCAGATTTTTGCAAAAAATATAATGTTGTACAGGCTGGCGGAACTATTTCCGGTGGATATGGCGAGATGAATCTTCAGTCCTATGTTGGTCTTGTAGCTGATGTAACTGCTGATACCAATGGTCTGAAATATGCTGAGAAGAACGGTGACAGTTTTACATTTACAGCAAGAAAGTCTGATGGAACAGCATCCGGTATTAAAGATCAGGCTCTGAAAACAGCTACAGGTATTGAACCGCAGGTGAAAGCTGCAAGTGGAAGCTATGGTGAGTTCCTTCGTGTAGACCTTCTTGGAAATTACGGAGATCTTGGTGCGAACATGCAGGCTGTACGCTGGGATTACTATGGAGATGATTCTACATATACCAAACCCCTTGCTTCTTACGGAACCAAGTTTGCTGCAGATAACTGGATGCATAAAGCTATGGGAATCCAGCTTGGACTGACTCATTCCAAGCGTTGCAAACTTCCGGGAGGAACAGACGGAACCGGTTACTGGAAACTGACTGTATATGCACTTGGATACAATGATTATACATATACATTCCAGGCAACAGCAGAGAATATTGTAGAGCCGCAGGTGGAGCCGACTGACTTTACATATCTTAAAGCTGAGGTTGAGACTGCAAAAGCACTGAAACAGGCAGATTACACTGTTGCAACATGGAAATCTTTCGCAGGTGAGCTTGCTGAGGCAGAGGAAGTTATTGCAAAGACAGATGCAAGCCAGGCAGAGGTTAACGAAGCACTTTCACATCTTCAGGCAGCAGAGAAAGAACTTGTCAAAGTAACTGCAGCTCTGGATAAAAAGACAGCAGCTGTATACATAGGAAAAACTGTAACTCTGAAAGCAACAAGTAATGATAAAGATGCAAAGGTAACATTTAAATCCAGCAACACAAAAGTAGCAACAGTAAGTAGTACAGGAGTTGTAAAAGGTGTGAAAGCCGGAACAGCAACAATTACAGCTGCTTACGGAAATGCAACAGCAACATGCACAGTAACAGTTAAAGCTTCATCTGTTAAATTTGCAAAGAAGACAGTGGTTGTTTACAAAGGAAAAACAGCAACAGTAAAAGCAACACTGGCAGGCGTTTCCTCTGTAAAATACACAAGCAGCAATAATAAAGTTGCAACAGTAAACAGCAAAACAGGTGCAGTAAAAGGTTTGAAAGCTGGAACAGTAACAATCACAGCAACAAGCGGAAAACTGAAAGCAACATACAAGCTGATAGTTAAGAACCCGACATTCAGTCTTACAAAATCTTCCGCAACAATCAAAAAAGGAAAAACAACAACAATCAAATCCAAAGCAGCACCTGCCGGCAAAGTTACATACACAAGCAGCAACAAGAAAGTTGCAACTGTAACAAGCAAAGGCGTTGTTAAAGGAATCAAAAAAGGTAAAGCAACAATCACAGTTAAATGCAACGGCATTACAAAGAAATTTGTGGTAACTGTTAAGTAAATACCTGGTAAGTACCTCTGCCGCAGAGCATTTTATGTATCTGCGGCAGAAGTCTGCCTGTCGGCACGGAAATAAATGCCTGGCAAAAGCCGCATAAAGAGGGGAGAAAAGTATTCATGGAAAAAGATCTGAAAGAAAAAAAGCCATCTGAAAATAATGACCCGAAGATACCCTGGCCAAAACTGATCCCTGCAGCAGCTGTGATCGCGGCACTTGCATTTTCAGGTATCAAGGCACAGGGCTCTGATGAAAACACAGAAACTCTTCAGAAGTCAGATACGACCGTAATGTCTGCTTCTGAGCTGGAAAAATATCTTGGTTATGAGGAAGAAGATAATTCAGTTTCCGAAACCGGTACAGCAGCAGATAAGAAAAGCACATCCAATAAAAGTACTTCAAAAAAGACATCAAAAAAATCTGCTAAAAAAACAGCAGCAAAAAAGAGCTCCGGAAAAAGAACTGTATCTGAATCTGCAAAAAACAATGCCGGCGCAGCAGGACAGGGTTCCACTCAGACACCAGTGGCCAATGTTCCGGCAGGCGGCTATAAAGACGGAACATACAAAGGATCCGGAACCGGATTCGGCGGTACGATCACTGTACGCGTGACAGTAAGCGGCGGAAAGATCGCAGCTATTGATATTTTGGACGCTTCCGGAGAAACCGGATCGTATTTTGCGTCAGCGAAAGGTGTTATCAGCAAAATGATCGCCGGAAACACACCGAATGTAGATGCGGTCAGCGGAGCAACCTATTCTTCCAACGGAATCATCCAGGCAGTCCAGAATGCTTTATCCCAGGCAGCAGCAGATGGAAGCACAAGTCAGCCAACCCCTTCACCGACACCGACTTCCACACCAACGCCAACTCCGACAAAAAAGCCGAAGCCGACCAAAAAACCTGATCCGAATAGTCCGAGCCAGTACCTGAACGGAACCTATAAAGCTTCTGCAAAAGGCTACAGCGGAGATGTAAAAGTAACTATCACTATCAAAAATGACGTGATCACATCTGTAAAACAGGAGAATACAGATACTCCGATGTTTTTTGAAAAAGCGTGGAGTGCTCTGAAAGAGCAGATCGTAGGCTCAGATTCCGTGGATGATATTGACACAGTCAGCGGAGCAACTTATTCTTCAAAGGGAATTCTGGAAGCTGTAAAAAAAGCCCTGAAGGAAGCGAAAAATCCAGAATATGGAAAAAAAGTGACCCCGACTCCAACGAAGAAGCCAACTCCGAAACCAACTGCCACACCGAAACCGACAGCAACGCCTGAGCCAACTGCCACACCGGAACCAACGGCAGTGCCTGATGATCCAAATATAACACCGACACCGGATGATCCGAACACAACACCTGTTCCGAATGATCCCAATGTAACGCCGGAGCCGACCGAAGCACCTGAGCCAACCCCTGCAGGCCTGTACAGAGACGGAACATATGAAGCAGCTGCTTTCGGATATGGCGGAAAAACAAGACTGACAGTGACTATCAGCGGAGGTCAGATCGTGTCCATCACACAAACCAACAACGACACGCCGGAATTTTTTGATCCGGCATGGGAAACTATCTATGCCCAGATCATGGCGAATCAGTCAGCAGACGGAATTGATACAGTCAGCGGTGCAACCTTCTCCTCAGAGGGAATCATCGGAGCAGCACAGAAAGCATTAAACCAGGCGAAAAACTGATTTTAACCGAAACTGCGGAGCAGTTATTCGGTTATGAGCAAGTAGCGAAAGCGGATTGCGAATATCCGATTGACTAAAAGCCCCCCCTGAATTTCAGAAAAAAATATTCTGGAATTCAGGGGTTTTTCCGTATTAGAAAAAATTTAACCGAATCAGGGAAGTTTTCAGCAGGATTGCAAATATCCGTTCAAGAGGTTATTTCGATAAAAAAATAACATGGAAATATACAGAATAATATAAAAAACGTCAGAATATACATTGAAAATAATTGAAAAATATCGCGAATTAATGGCGCGTAACTTAAGAAGTATAGTTATAATTTTATTGCACGGATCTTGATTTTATGATATGTTTTAGTGTGTGTACTTATAATTGTTATTTATATGACAAACAACGCTGAAAGGAGAATAACATGAGTAGTAAAATTACGATCATCGGAGCAGGAAGTGTAGGAGCAACCATCGCTTACACATTATCACAGAGGAGCATTGCCTCAGAAATCGTACTGATCGATATCAACAAGCAGAAGGCAGAAGGAGAGGTCATGGATATTGAACAGGGAACCAGTTTCCGTGAACCGATCTCCATTGTGGCGGGAGATTATCCGGATGCTGCGGACTCAGATATTGTAATCATCACTTCCGGTATTGCCAGAAAACCAGGACAGACACGAATTGAACTGACACAGACTAACGTTAATATTATGAAGAGCATCACTCCGGAGATCGTAAAAGTGGCTCCTAAAGCACTTTATATTATCGTAAGCAATCCGTGTGATATTATGACATACGCTTTTGCGAAGCTTTCCGGACTTCCGGAGAGCCAGATTTTAGGCTCCGGTACAGCTCTGGATACTGCACGTCTCCGCTGCAGACTTTCCAGGCATTATGGAGTTTCTGAGAAAAATATCCACGCTTATGTATTTGGCGAGCATGGAGATACTTCTTTTGTACCATGGTCAAGAGCATTTGTGGCAGGTGCAACTCTGGATGAATTTGATAAGATTGCTCATGAGGATCAGAAGGATATGCCGCCACTTGACAAGGAAGAGGTTCTGGAGTATGTTCATACTTCAGGGTCAACTGTTATTGCCAAAAAAGGTGCAACTTTTTATGCAGTAGCAGTATCTGTGTGCAGACTTTGCTCGCTTCTTCTTGCAGCATCTGATACAATTGTCAGTGTGTCAACTATGCTTCACGGAGAGTACGGCATTGAGGATGTATGTCTTAGTACAATGGCATCTATCGGACCGGAAGGTGTGAAGAGTATCGTACGCGTTCCTCTTACTGAAGAGGAGACTGAGAAACTTCATGCAAGTGCCAATGCACTGAAAAACGTGATCGCACAGATTGACCTTTAATAAATGTCTGAAGCTGTGTAAAAAGGGGAATGCAGCCCAAGACAAATCTGTAACAACGGGAGAAAGATAAAAATGGATATTATTCAGGTAATTACCAGAGAATTGAACGTTGAGAAATGGCAGGTAGAAGCAGCAGTCAGGCTGATCGATGAAGGCTGCACCATTCCTTTTATTTCCAGATACCGTAAAGAAGCAACCGGTACATTAAACGATGAACAGCTTCGTAATCTTAATGAGAGACTTACCTATTTAAGAAACCTTGAGGACAAAAAAGCTCAGGTCCTTGGCAGTATTGAGGAGCAGGGCAAGCTGACACCGGAACTGAAAAAGCAGATCGAAGCGGCACAGACTCTTGTAGTAGTGGAGGATCTTTACCGCCCATATCGTCCGAAACGCCGTACGCGTGCTATTATTGCAAAGGAGAAGGGGCTCGGGCCGCTGGCAGATATCATTCTTCTTCAGATGACAAAGAAACCGCTGGAAGAAGAGGCGAAGGCTTTTCTTTCAGAGGAAAAAGAAGTTAAAAAAACGGCAGATGCTATCAATGGAGCCAAAGATATTATCGCAGAGCATATTTCCGATGAGGCAGACTACCGTATCTATATCCGTAAGAAAACAATGGATAAAGGAACTATCTGTTCCACTGCGAGAGATGAGAAAGAGCAGTCTGTTTACGAAATGTACTATGATTTCGAGGAGCCTGTGAAGAAACTGGCAGGCCATCGTGTCCTTGCACTGAACCGTGGTGAGAAGGAGAAATTCCTCACAGTGAAGATCGTGGCACCGGAGGAAGATATCATCCGCTATCTTGAGAAACAGGTGATCGTCCGTGACAATCCGAATACAACCCTGGTTCTGAAGGAAGTGGTGGAGGACAGCTACAAGCGTCTGATCGGCCCGGCCATTGAGCGTGAGATCAGAAGTGCATTAACGGAAGGAGCAGAGGACGGAGCCATTCACGTATTTGGCAAAAATCTGGAGCAGCTTCTTATGCAGCCTCCAATTGCAGGACAGGTAGTTCTTGGCTGGGATCCGGCATTTCGTACAGGATGTAAGCTGGCAGTGATAGACCCGACCGGAAAAGTTCTGGATACCACTGTGATCTATCCGACAGCGCCTACCAATGAGACCAAGATCCGTGCAGCCAAAGAAACCCTCAAAAAACTCATCAGCAAATATCACGTAACCCTGATCTCCGTAGGAAACGGAACCGCATCCAGAGAGTCAGAGCAGATTATCGTGGAACTCCTTAAGGAAATCCCGGAAAAAGTTCAGTACGTGATCACCAACGAGGCAGGTGCTTCCGTATATTCCGCAAGCAAGCTTGCAACGGAAGAATTCCCGAATTTTGATGTGGGACAGCGTAGTGCCACATCTATCGCAAGACGTGTCCAGGACCCGCTGGCAGAGCTTGTAAAGATAGACCCGAAATCCATTGGTGTCGGTCAGTACCAGCATGACATGAACCAGAAGAAACTGGGCGAGGCACTGAACGGAGTTGTTGAGGACTGCGTGAACAAAGTCGGCGTAGATCTCAATACAGCATCTGCTTCCCTTCTGGAATATATTTCCGGAATCAGCAAAGCTATCGCAAAGAATATCGTAGCTTACCGTGAGGAGAACGGCCGCTTCCAGACAAGACGGGAACTTCTCAAAGTTGCGAAACTTGGCCCGAAAGCCTTTGAGCAGTGTGCAGGTTTCACACGGATCACAGGGGGCAAAAATCCTCTGGATGCAACAAGTGTTCATCCTGAGAGCTACGACGCGGCAAAAAAACTCCTGGAAAAACTTGGCTATACACCACAAGACGTGGCAGAGCGTAAACTTACCGGCATTTCCAGACAGATCCGCGATTACGGAAAACTGGCCAAAGAACTGGAAATCGGTGAGCCGACACTTCGGGATATCGTAAAAGAGCTGGAGAAACCGGCAAGAGATCCACGTGATGAGATGCCGAAGCCGATTCTCCGCACAGATGTCCTTGATATGAAGGATCTGAAAGAAGGCATGGTTCTTAAAGGAACTGTCCGCAATGTAATTGATTTCGGAGCTTTTGTAGATATCGGTGTACATCAGGACGGACTGGTTCATATTTCAGAGATGAGCGAGAAATTCATCAAACATCCGCTGGAAGCAGTCAGCGTTGGTGATATTGTGGATGTGCGTGTTCTTGGTGTGGATATGAAGAAGAAGCGGATCAGCCTTTCCATGAAGGGGATCAGTAAATAAAAAGAAATATTCAGTAAAGTGAAGCAGCCGGGAATGTTTTGCATTACATTACCGGATAGAAATACAACAGAATTATGATACAGTTACAGCAGCGATTATAACTTATTCCTTACAGAGCCGGAGAAATCGGTTTTACAGGAAAAAATCGCTGCTGTATTATTATATTACAGGATGCGGACAATAGAGTTTGACTATATCAGACGGGAGGAAAATTAATTTGGACAGTACAGTACAGACCGTTCAGGAGGTAGGAAATCAGGTAAACCAGTACAAGCAGATGTTTGAAAATTATATTCCGGATATTACCAAATTCGGAATCAAGGTTGTCCTGGCCATCGTGGCTTTCTGGGTAGGAAGCACCGTCATTAAAGGGATCGTAAAGTTCGTCAGAAAATCACTGACAAAATCCAGACTGGACACAGGTGTTGCTCAGTTTATGTCATCCCTGGTCAAGATCGTGCTTTATATACTTCTGATTTTTAACATATCCACAAGCTTCGGAGTGAAGGAATCATCATTGGCAGCACTTCTTGGAACTGCCGGCGTTACCTTGGGTCTTGCCCTGCAGGGCGGACTTTCAAACCTGGCAGGAGGAATGATGCTTCTTTTATTCAAGCCATTCCAGGTAGGAGATTACATTGTTGTCAACGGACAGAACGGAAGCGAAGGAACAGTATCCAAGATCGAGATCTGTTACACAACGCTTCTTTCCATTGACAACAAGCATATCGTGATCCCAAATGGTACGCTTTCCAACACAACCATCACCAACGTAACGGCAAGGGATCAGCGAAGACTGGAGATCAAAGTAGGGATTTCTTACAACGCAGACATCCAGAGAGCCAAGGAGATCCTGGAAGACATCCTGACAGAAGATCCTGACACAAGAGAAGACGAAGAGATGGTAGTATTTGTAGATGAGCTGGCAGAAAGTGCTGTGATCATGGGCTTCCGTGTCTGGGTAGATACAGACCGCTACTGGGACACCAGATGGAGACTGAACCAGAGGATCAAAGAAGACTTTGATTATTATGGAATTGAGATTCCTTATAATCAGCTGGATGTGCATTTGCATAAATAAAAACCCGGATTAAGTTTCAGTTATTGACAAATAACTATCACAATGTCATAATACCCCACAGAGATAGTATTTGGACTCAAAACTATACTCTGGCTGAAATCACTGGAATCTTATATAAATAACCAGCCGGAACCCGGGAAATGGGAACGGACGGATATATGAAATTATAAAAGATAAGAGCCTGTATTGATGGCAGGGAAAGTATTATAGCAGAAAATTCTGTGAATACCTTTTCATGTACAAAAAACAGGACTCAGCATACAGGGAATCAATCAGAAGCGTTTCAGGGTCGAAGTATACCCTGAGGCGCTTTTTTTATGCACTTCCCTGCAGGAAAGGACTTATATAAGATGACAATAGAAATGTTAAAAGGAAAGATCCACAGAGCAACTGTTGTCCAGGCAGAACTGGATTATGTGGGAAGTATCACTGTGGATGAGGAACTGCTGGAAGCTGCCGGAATACTGGAATATGAAAAAGTTCAGATCGTAGATGTGAACAACGGCAGCCGTTTCGAGACATACACCATTTGCGGAGAACGCGGAAGCGGTATGATCTGCCTGAACGGAGCAGCAGCAAGATGCGTGAGCACAGGTGACAAGATCATCATCATGGCTTACGCACAGTACGAGCAGGAAGAAGCCCGTACACATAAGCCTGCAGTAGTATTTGTAGATGAAGAAAATAAGATCAGCAGAGTGACCAATTATGAGAAACACGGACTGCTGAAAGATATGGCCTGAAAAAATCCGTAATAGAGGAAACTCAGATTACAGATTAGGTATGTGTCCAATGTGGACATAACGCCTTATAAAATAAGAGGAAAGTGAATTCAGAAAAGAGGCTATCTCGAAATCTATAAAAAATCCCAGTTCCCGTGACTGAGAAAGAGGAGAGAACAATGCAGGTAACAAAAACAGTAGAAGAAACAAGAAAACAGATCAAAGCGTGGAAAAAGGAAGGCAAAACAGTAGGACTTGTCCCGACCATGGGATTTCTCCATGAAGGACACGCAAGCCTGATAAAAAAATGCAGAGAGCAGAACGACATCGTAGTAGTATCTGATTTCGTCAATCCGACACAGTTCGGACCGACCGAAGACCTGGAAGCATACCCAAGAGATTTTGAGCGTGACAGCAAACTCTGCGAAAGCCTGGGAGCAGACCTGATCTTCTGCCCGGAGCCTTCCGAAATGTATCATGATCCCCACGCATTTGTAAGCATAGATACCTTATCCGAAACACTCTGCGGAAAAACACGCCCTATTCATTTTAAGGGTGTATGCACAGTAGTGTCCAAATTGTTCCACATCGTAGCACCGGACAGAGCATATTTCGGACAGAAAGACGCACAGCAGCTGGCTATCATCCGCAAGATGGTGCAGGATCTGAATTTTGATATTGAGATCATTGGCTGCCCCATCGTCCGTGAGGAGGACGGACTTGCAAAATCCTCCAGAAATACATATTTAAGCCCTGAAGAAAGAAAAGCAGCTCTCTGCCTGTCAAAAGCAGTAAAAGCCGGACAGGAAGCTATCCGCACAGGAATCCCGGCAGAAGAGCTCCTTGGAAGAATGCGCGCAGTGATCGAAGAAGAACCTCTGGCAAAGATCGATTATGTATCCATGGTAGACGCACTTACCATGCAGCCGGTGGAAAAAGCTGACCGCAGCGTTCTCGTAGCAATGGCTGTTTACATCGGAAAAACAAGACTGATCGACAACTTCAGCTACGAGGTATAATATATGGAAAAAATCTTAAATAAAATCGCAAAGATCAGCAGCCTTGCATCCAGATATATCGGGATCATTATCATCGCTTTTTCCTGCGTGGCTTTTTTCTGGAGGGACGGTTTTGCCTGGATGACCAATTACACTTCTGTATTCCTTGGGGTTATCATGTTCGGAATGGGACTGACCATAAAGATGGAAGACTTCCGGATTGTTTTTTCCAGACCTAAAGAAGTGGTGATCGGAGCAGTGGCACAGTATACCATCATGCCTGTAGTGGCCTGGATACTGTGCAAGGTGATGAATCTTCCGGCTGACCTGGCCCTGGGAGTGATCCTGGTAGGCTGCTGCCCGGGGGGAACAGCCAGCAATGTGATCACCTATATTGCAGGCGGTGACGTGGCATTATCTGTAGGAATGACAATCGTTTCCACGCTGGCAGCACCCCTTGCCACACCGTTTCTTGTATATGTTCTGGCAGGAGCCTGGGTGGAAGTATCTTTCTGGGCTATGGTGCTCTCTGTGATAAAAGTGATCCTGGTTCCGGTACTTCTGGGAATCATTTTGCGGAGTCTTGCAGGAGAACACGTAGACAAAGTATCCGACGTGATGCCGCTGATCTCAGTGATCGCTATCGCTATGATCATCGGAGGAATCGTGGCAGTAAATGCGGACAAGATCTTAAACTGTGGAGTTCTGGTGCTTGGAGTGGTGGCTATCCATAACTTCTGCGGTATGATGTTAGGTCTCCTTGCAGCAAAAATCTTCCACGTGGAATATTCCAGAACAACAGCCATAGCTATAGAAGTAGGCATGCAGAACAGCGGTCTTGCAGTTTCGCTGGCAGCAGCTAATTTTGCAGCCAATCCTCTGGCAACACTGCCAGGAGCAATCTTCAGCGTATGGCACAATATCGCAGGTTCCATATTCGCCGGAATCCGCCGTGCAGGAGCAGAACGCCAGACAGAACCAGGGAGCGGTAAGCTGGCGGAAGAAAGCTAAAAAGACAGAAGAACACTGAGGGGAGTTCGGAATATCGTTTTTATAAAGAAACCCGACAGCGTATGGATTGATCTGTATGCTGTCGGGTTTTGCGTTGTGGATTTGGAAATCGCATGTTAAACTGGAAACATAAAACACAGATATAAGACAGGTTCAGGAAAGAAGCCTGTGAACATTAAACATTGTAAAAGAGGACACTGCAATGAAATATGATGATCTGATACAGGAATTGAATACATGGGAGTATGATGAGAAGATTTTCCGGGAATATTATTTTATGGAAAAAATTCCGAAGAATATTTCGGGATTTGCAGCAAGACATTCGGACCATAAAAAAGAAGTTGAGTGGGTACAGAATCCGAAAAAAGTAAATGCGCATTCCAGAGAGGATGCGTTTATCCCGCAGGGATATAATGTGAGTCTGGTAAAACACCCGAGATATTTTCCATTGTTTTATCATGAACATGATTTTTTTGAAATCATATATGTTCTGTCAGGAACCTGTACTAATTCCTTCCGGGATTCCACAGAGAAACTGACAGCAGGAGACCTGTGCCTGATCGCACCTGATGTCAGACATGGAATCCTGGCAGTGGAGGACGACAGTGTAATTCTGAATATCTTGATCCGCCGCAGCACATTTATGGATATCTTTTACAATACAGTCCGTGATAAGACCCAGATTTCCGGTTTCTTTGTAGGGAACCTATATTCCAGAGAAAAAATACGCTACCTTCTTTTCCGTACGAAGAATGATACAGTTATCCGTAATTACATTCTGGACATGTACAGGGAACAGAAAACCAGCGACAGTTTTTCAGACAGGATCATCTGCAGCATCCTTACATTGTTTTTTGTGGAGCTGACCAGACGCCATGGGAAAAATGTAAGCATACCGGATAACAGAAGAGAACGGACGGAGCAGGAATCCGAAATGCTTGCTTATATGATGGGAAACTGCAGTACAGTAACTTTAAATGAACTTGCAGAGAAATTTCATTTCTCTGTACCATACTGTTCGAAACTGATCAAATCTATCTCAGGAAAAAATTTTTCCAATCTTCTCACAGAGATCCGTCTGCAGCATGGCGAACAGCTTCTTCTCTGCAGCCAGCTCAGTGTAGAAGATATCAGTGACAGGGTAGGGTATAAAAATCCGGAAAGTTTTATCCGTGCATTTCGCCGCTTATACAATGATACACCAAGTCAATACAGAAGAAAGAATAAATAAAGTCAATTAAATTGATTATTTCAAATCATGGAAGCAGTTCCGACATTCCGCTATGATGTAAGCAAATAAAAAACATCAATGCAGAATAAAAAGGAGGAAGCCAGTATGAAATATAATGATACTTATTCCATGATCGGAGCTATGATTAACCAGGGATTTGAAGTTGAGTTTAAGAAAGAACGGGAGAAAAAAGAAAAACGCCGCAGATTCTTACGCAAATTGATTGTCATGATATCTCGATTAAAGAAGCGTTCGGGAAATATTACAGAGAATATGTCCGACAGTGCCGGTAAATGCAGATGTGATGCGCATACGATATGTGCATGTGCTGTCGATTGTGGAGACAGAGTGTGATAATCTGTTACAACAAATCGATACAAGTCACATTATGTCGAAAGAAAAAGTCATAAAATGCAGAAATGCGGTTTACAAATATTTTTTCTTATACTATAATAAGACCATGGACGACAAAAGTCCCCAACATATGAAAACAGGGGGGCCCGCTGAAGCGAGCTGAGAGTAGACTGTAAATGTCTTGACCCATAACCTGATTTGGATAATGCCAACGTAGGGACATATGCACGAAGGATTCTTAAAGACACAGAAGATCAGAGAGTACAGAAGATTTTTATTAAGTACGTAAGATTAAGAGCCGGTTGCCGTGATGCGTATGCGTTGCAGCGACCGGCTTTTTGTTGTATAAACATAAAGAATTTACAGAAGGATACCCTATATCTGACGGGAACAGAGCTTGTACAGCAGACCGGAATTCCGACAGCAGTGACAGATTTTCCAGATTCGGATACGAAATGAAAGGAGATTTTTTTACATGAGAAATTACAGTACACAGATGGAGGCTGCCCGTAAAGGCATCATCACACCTGAACTTGAGATTGTAGCTAAGAAAGAACGAATGACAACAGAGGAGCTGCTTCCGCTGGTAGCCTCCGGTAAGGTGGCAATCTGTGCAAATAAAAATCATAAATGTATCGATCCGGAGGGTGTAGGCTCCATGCTCCGCACTAAGATTAACGTAAACCTTGGTGTATCCAGAGACTGCAAGGACTATGATGTAGAGATGCAGAAAGTAATGGAAGCTGTCAACATGGGAGCACACGCTATCATGGATCTTTCTTCCCACGGAAATACCATTCCGTTTCGCCGTAAGCTGACAAGTGAGTGTCCGGCTATGATCGGAACAGTTCCTGTTTATGATTCAGTTATCCACTATCAGAGAGATCTTGACACACTGACAGCTAAGGATTTCATTGATGTGGTAAGACTTCACGCACAGGATGGAGTAGATTTTGTAACTCTTCACTGCGGAATCACAAGAAAGACTATCGATCAGATCCGTAACCACAAGAGAAAAATGAACATTGTTTCCAGAGGAGGTTCTCTTGTATTTGCATGGATGTGCATGACCGGCGAGGAGAATCCGTTCTATGAATATTACGACGAGATCCTGGATATCTGCCGTGAGTATGATGTGACCATCTCCCTTGGCGATGCCTGCCGTCCGGGATGTCTGGCTGATGCAACAGACGTATGCCAGATCGAGGAGCTTGTACGTCTTGGCGAGCTGACCAAGCGTGCATGGGAAAAAGATGTCCAGGTTATGGTTGAGGGACCGGGACACGTTCCGCTTGATCAGGTAGAGGCAAACATGAAAGTACAGCAGTCCATCTGCCAGGGTGCACCGTTCTATGTATTAGGACCGATCGTAACTGACGTTGCACCGGGATATGACCACATTACATCTGCAATCGGCGGCGCAGTAGCAGCTATGTCCGGAGCTGCATTCCTCTGCTATGTAACACCGGCCGAGCACCTTGCCCTTCCGAACCTTGAGGACGTGAAACAGGGAATCATGGCATCCAAGATCGCAGCTCATGCAGCAGACATTGCCAAAGGTGTCCGCGGTGCCCGTGAGATCGATGACAAGATGGCTGATGCCAGAAGAAAGCTTGACTGGGAAGCGCAGTGGGAGTGTGCAATGGATCCGGAAACAGCGAAACGTATCTGGAACGAGCGCAAACCGGAGCATGATGATACCTGCTCCATGTGCGGTAAATTCTGCGCAGTGCGAAGCATGAACAAGGCACTTGCAGGAGAGCATATCGATATTCTGTAGTATATAGGCAGCCGGCAGCATAACATACCTGTTTTCGGGATATGCAGCAGCCAGCCAGAGCACTGACGGGATATATTGTTTAGCTGCAATATAATATAATAGAAGAAAACGGAATATCAGAGTCGTCCATGTTTGTGGTAAAATATCACAACAGGGCGGCTCTTTTTCTGTGTATAAAATAAAAACATACATGTAAAATGTCGTCTATATGACGAAAAAATACATGTTCCATATACAAAGTGCTCAATAATCCATGTAGAAGGATTGGATAATCCATGTATTTTTTATGTCCAAATTGTTAAAATAGCATCATCAAATAACGGAGAACGTCAAAATAAAGGAGGACGAAACATGAAAAGAAAGATGCTCAGCGTTCTGCTCTGTGCAGCGATGATGGGAACAACACTGGCAGGTGCAACAAGCGTACTTGCAGCTGACGACAAAGATTCCGACAGCAAATGGGAGTACAAAGAGGCCACTCTTACATTTCTGATCGATTCGGACACAGCATCATCCGGATATCAGGCAGTATTTGATCTCTGCGAGAAAGAGACAGGTATCCACATTGAGACAGAGCTTCGTGCATCAGGCGGTGACGGAGACAACCAGGTAAAAACAAGACTTGCATCCGGCGATATGACAGATCTTTGTGGATACAACTCAGGAGCGAAACTTAACGAGCTTGATCCGGAGAGCAACTTTATCGATATTTCCGGCGAAGAGTGGGCCAGCCGTCTGGACGATACATTCGCATCTGCAGTAAGTGCAGGTTCTGATTCCGCAGTATATGGTGTTCCGCTTACAGCTACAAACCTCGGATGTATCCTTTATAACAAAGACCTCTATGAGAAATATGATCTCGAGGTTCCGGACACATGGGAAGATTTCCTTAAAAACTGTGATACACTGAAAGATGCTGGTGAGACAGCAGTGATCGGATCTCTTGGAGATTCCTGGACAATTCAGGTTCCATACCTTGGAGATCACTACAACGTACTTGCAGCAGAGCCGGATTTCTCAGAGAAATTCGAAGCTGGTGAAGCTAAATACGCTACATCAGAGGCTGGTCTTAAGAGCTTCCAGAAAATCGCTGACCTTCAGCCATACTTTAACGAGGATTACACAGCAACTACATACGCAGATGCATGCGATAAGCTTGTAAACGGCGAGGGTGCTCACTGGTTCATTCTTTCTCAGGCACTTTCCAGCATCTATGAGCTCTACGGAGACGATGTAAACAAAATCGGTGTTATGGGTGTTCCGGGAGATGACGCTGACAACCATGGTCTTACAGTTTGGGAGCCAACAGCTATTTACGGAAACGCTAACAGTGACAAAAAAGATGATATCTTAAGATTTATGGAGTTCTATACATCTGATGAGGCACTTGACGCATTCACAGAAGCACAGAAACCAGACGGCCCATATTGTATCAAGGGATATGAGCTTCCGGATGACGCATATGACGGAGTTAAAGAGGCTCAGGAGAAATACTTTGACACAGGAAAAACAAATGTTGCAATGGAGTTCCAGACATCTGTAAAGGGAACAAACTGCGAGTATATCTGCTCTGAGGTTGCAACCGGACAGTCTACAGCAGAGGAAGCTGCAAAAGCTTACGATGAGGACTGCAAGAAACAGGCAACACAGCTTGGACTTGACTGGAAATAAGTAAATGTGTGTCGGCCGCTTGCGCTGCAGGCGGCCGGCTTTAATGTCAGCCAGACATCTGGAAATCGGAAAGGAAATGAAGCATGAACAAAAAGAAAATATACAGTTTATGGTTTCTTCTTCCGGCAGTACTGATTTTCGTGATCTTCTTCATCATCCCGATGGTGACATCACTGTTTTTCAGCTTAACTGTATGGGATCTGAAATCATTTACATTCTGCGGCCTTGATAACTATAAAACATTCTTCAGTGAAAACTCCTTAAGTATATCTGTAAAAAATACGTTGATCTATGCAGTCCTTACAAGTGGACTGAAAGTGATCATTGCATTCTTTATTGCATTGTTCCTGACAAGTAAGATCAAAACAAAAGATTTCTTAAGATCTCTTGTATTTTTCCCGAACCTTGTCAGTGCGGTAGCAATCGGTATTATTTTCAAAGCACTGATGCATCCGAGCAAGGGACTTTTCAACACAGTTCTTGCAGCCATTGGAATTTCCGGACCTAACTGGCTGGGTGATACACACCTTGCCCTGTTTTCCGTAATTGCGGTTGATGTATGGAAAGGTGTCAGCATTTCCACAGTAATCTTTATTGCCGGCATCACATCTATTGATTCCAGCTATTATGAAGCTGCTTCTATCGACGGTGCAACCCGCTGGCAGACTATTCGAAACATCGTAATGCCACTGGTTCGTTCTTCAACAAATACCATTATCACACTTTCCCTGATCGGCGGACTTCGCTGCTTTGATTTGATCTGGGCTATGACAAAGGGTGGTCCTGGATTTGCAACAGACGTACTTGCATCCGTTGTTTACAAACAGTACGCAGCAGGCTTCTTCGGTCTGTCTACAGCAGGAAACGTTATCATGTTTGCGGTAATTGCGATCATCGCATTCCCGCTTCAGAAGTTCCTTAACAGCAGGGAGGTGTACAACTAAAATGAAAAAACAGAAAAGACTTACCTTATTAGGAGACATCCTTGGATGTGTTTTCGGTATTCTCATTTTTGCAGTACCGTTTCTCTTCATGCTGATCAATGCACTGAAGGACAGAAAAGAAGCAAACCTTCTGAGACTTTCCCTTCCGACTGAGTGGATGTGGAGCAACTTCAAAGAAGTATTTTCCGCAAATAATTATCAGATCATCACAGCATTCAAGAACAGTATTATCCTTACTGTAGGATCCCTGATCGTGCTTATCATTGTAGGATCCATGGCCGGCTATGTTCTTCAGAGAAGATCTGACAGACCTGTAAAGATCGTGGATACACTTGTTATGACAGGTCTTATGATTCCTCCTGCAATCCTTCCTACAATCTGGATTATGCAGGGACTTCACATTTACAAAACCATGTTTGGTATGATCATGGTTGAGACAGCACTTCAGATTCCGTTTACCATCATGCTTTACAAAGGTTTTATGAATACAATTCCTGTAGAGCTTGAGGAGGCAGGATACATCGACGGATGTACAAGAAGCAATCTGTTTGTAAAGATTATTTTCCCTCTTCTGAAACCGGTTACATCCACAATTATCATCCTGAATGCGGTAACAATTTTCAACGATTTTACTAACCCGCTGTACTTCCTTCCGGGAAATGATAATGTAACAGTTCAGCTTACTCTTTATAACTTTATGGGCAGATACTCCAGTTCTTATAACCTGCTGTTTGCAGATGTACTGATAATCACTATCCCGATGCTGATCCTCTTCCTGTTTTTCAACAAGAAGATCGTAGACGGTATGGTAGCCGGAGCTGTCAAAGGCTGATGCCAAATATGCAAAATCGGATTTGTGTGGTATTATCATAATTGAATCAACTGCGAAGCAGTTATTCGGTTATGATAAGCAAGCAGTGAATAAGGATGGTTTTATCCACCTGACATGCCATGCAGATAAAAGAAAACAGATACTCTGCTGTGACGGCAGGGTATCTGTTTTGGCAAATAAAAATATATGAGGTGTGTTTATGAAATTTCGCACAAAACTGATTTTGGGTTTTTCCATTGTAATATTTTTTATATCGGCAATCCTGGGTATAGTCTGCTATAACTATAATTCAAAAAGGCTATCTGAAAAAGCAGCTCAAAGCCTGAAATTCTATTCCAGGCAGACAGCTGCTAATGTTGATTTTACAGTAGATTCCATGAAGCATGTGACAGATTATATCCTGTCAGAACAGGATATGCTCAATGCAATGAAAACATTGCCGAAATATTATGAAAAAGGCAATTATGGATTTGGTAAAACGATAAAACATAATGATCTTCTGGATACCTTAAATACAGGACTTGCCATGTACTATATCGACAGTAATTTTTACAGGGTGATCATTTTTAATGAGTTCGGAGATGTGGCATCCAGTACAAATACCGGTTCCAAGCTTACCAATAAGGCAAGGAATACATCCGACATCAAATGGCTGGATTCAGCAACCAGAATGCATGGTAAACCGATCCTGATAGCACCACATATGGATGGCTGGGGAATCAGGGAAAGCGAGGAAGTTTTTTCCCTGGCCAGAAAAGTTCAGGGCGGAGATTTCGGATATATTGAAGTACAGTATGCTACGGATGAACTGAAGGATATATTTGAGGTTCCGGATTCCGATATTAAAGTTGTGGCGTTTCTTCCGGGAGGAGAAATACTGTATCAGTCCGAGGGACTGGCCGGCGATCTGGTAAGCTACATAAAAAAACATCCGGAAGTAACAAAAATGGATTCTATTACCGTTTCCTCGGACACAAGCATGTGGGCATCAGCATCAGAGATATCCGATAATTATGGAATCCGTGTGGTTGCCCTGGAGGAAAAAACGGAGATCGTTGCGGGTATGAAAGAGGCTGTGATGATCGCTCTGGGAATGGCTATAGGCTGCTTTGTGATCTCCATGGGTGTGGTAATCTTTATTGCCAGCAAGCTTTCCAGGCCGTTGACTGTGTTAAAGGATCAGATGGAAAATACAGGAATCGAGAATATGGATGCAGAGCTTGCAGTTCCGGATACAGATGATGAAGTGCAGGCTGTAGGAATCGCATACCAGAATCTGATGCACAGACTGAACGAATCCATTGTAAAGGAAAAACGAATGTCTCTTTTGCAGCTTCAGGCTCAGTTTGATACCCTTCAGGCGCAGGTTAATCCGCATTTTCTCTACAATGTGCTCAATGTGATATCAAGCAGAGGCATTATGGACGGTGATGAGGAAATCTGTGAGATATGCGGCTGTCTGGCAGCCATGCTCCGATATTCCACGAACACAAAGGAGAGATACGCAACAGTAGAAAAGGAGTTGGAGTATCTTGAACGTTATATTTTTCTGCTGAAATCCAGATATGAACATCGGCTGGAGGTGGAAGTGGAGTGTGAGGAATCCGTAAAACATGAGCAGCTTCCCAAGATTGTACTGCAGCAGCTGGTGGAGAACAGCATACAGCACGGATATAATAACAGCAAAAATATCATGAAAATTCACGTACATGGCTGGAGAGATGAAACGGGCTGGTACTTTGAAGTCCGGGATAACGGACAGGGGACCACGGAAGAAGTGCGTGAAGAGTTAAACGAAAAAATGAGAAAAATCCGGAAAAAGATCATGTCCAAGGGAAGCAGTATAGAGATGGAAATCGGAGGTATGGGGCTGGCGAATACCTATGCCAGAATGTTCCTTCTGTACAATAGAAGAGCAGTATTCCGGATAAGAAACCTTGAAGAGGGATTAAGTGTCATCATAGGGGTATCGGAAAAGGAGGATGAAGCCGATGTATCAGGTGATGGTTGTTGATGATGAGCCGATGGCAGCCAGTCTGATCGTCAACATTATAAAACGAAAATACAGTAATTTTGATATCATGGGAACTGCCTATGACGGTGAGGAAGCACTGGAACTGATGGAGAAAAAAGGAGAACCGGATGTTCTGATCACAGATATCCAGATGCCGGTGATGAATGGATTGAAGCTTGTAGAAGAGACAAAGAAACGTTATCCGGAAGTGCTTAGTGTGATAGTCAGCGGATATCAGGAATTTGAATATGCGAAGCAGGCTATCGCATTTGGTGTGTGTGATTATATCCTGAAACCGATCGTGCCGTCAGAGTTTGCCAAGCTGATCGTAAAGATTGAAGAGAAGCTGAGACAGAAATATTATAAGGAACGAAACGTTCTTATGCACAGGATGGTAAATGAGCTTCCTGTAGATGAAAAAGCTCTCAGAAGATACTTTCAGTCGGAAAATTATTACGGGGCGATCGTCAGGCTGAACGGACTTCCAAGCCGCTATGGGGAGCGGGGAAAAAAGGAGATTTTTTCAGATATCAATGAGATGATGTTAGCATATGGCCGTGATACCCAGGAGACGCTTTATCTCTGCCCGGGCGTGCTTGTCAGCGATGAAGATTATGAACAGATGATCCGCCGCCATATTGAAAAAGAACAGCCGGAAGCGGCTTATGTGACTACTATTATCCGAAGAAAATCAGTTCCGGCAGGACAGATTGGAGATATGGTTCGTGAACTTTACCGGGCATTGGATGCTTCCATTATTCTGGGAAAGAGCCAGACTATTATTATAGAGGATGCCGGAAATTTTCAGACACCCGGATTATCCGGGCGGGATTATGAATATCTGGAGGAGCTGGAATATCTGGCAGAAAAACAGAAGTATGACCGGCTTCAGAAGGACACGGAAATGCTGATCCGTAAGTGGGTAAAAGAAGAACATACTCAGCTCTGGATCGAAGGGCGTGTACGGCAGATCAGTTATCTGCTTCAGCGTTACAATGCAGGAAACAGGGATTACCGGGAAGCAGAATTTCTTATGGATGACATTTTTTCCGGTGCAGAGAATGTGGATCAGCTTTGCTG
This sequence comes from Blautia schinkii, assembly GCF_013304825.1. GTDB lineage: Bacteria > Bacillota > Clostridia > Lachnospirales > Lachnospiraceae > Blautia_A > Blautia_A schinkii_B. The sequence goes on from NZ_JAAWUO010000019.1 coordinate 50,107, forward strand.
CGGAATTTCAGATATTTTCTTCAAGGATGTCCGTGAGGAAAGTGCTCCCGCACAGAAAGCAGACACAGAAGAATATTTTGACAGTGTAAAAGAATACATACGTAAGCATATGGCAGAACAGCTGTCACTTCATAGTGTAAGCAAAGCGGTAGGCGTTTCACAGACTTATTTAAGCAGACTTTTCCGTAAATATGAGGATGCGTCATTTAATACATATCTGACTGCACTTCGAATGGAAAAAGCCAAGAAGCTTCTTCTTCGGGAAGATAAGATGTATGTGAAGGATGTTGCGGAGAAAGTTGGGTATAAGGATCAGTTTTATTTCAGCCGTATTTTTTATTCCTATACAGGAGTGCGGCCGTCAGAATATGTTGAAAAATAAAAAAGTTGGGATGATATAACAAAAATAATATAAAACCAAAATGGAGGGTTAAGGTATGCTGTATCATAATGGGGAAAAACTTACAAAAGAGAAATTTCAGAATCCGGGCAGCGAGTACAGGGCAGCACCGTTCTGGGCCTGGAACTGCCGCATGACAAAAGCAGAGATCGACAACACTCTGGATGCGCTGAAGGCCATGGGAATGGGAGGAGGACATATACACTGTCGTACAGGAATGGACAATCCGTACTTGGGTGAGGAATTCCTGGAGTTGGTAAAATATTCCTGGAAAAAAAGCCTGGAAAAAGACATGCTCACATGGCTTTATGATGAAGATCGCTGGCCGTCAGGTGCAGGCGGTGGACTGGTTACAAGAGACCATAAATACAGAATCAGATTTCTGCTTTTCACACCGGAATGTCAGGATGGAAAAGAAATCGGGAACAGTGATCTCAGGTCATCCGGGCAGGCTGTCCGAAGTAATGAAAGGACTTTTCTGGGAAGATATCAGGTGCACCTGGAGAACGGTTATCTGGCAGAGTATGAGAAGATCAGTGAGGACCAGGAGCTGAAAGAGGGATTTCAGGAATGGTTTGCTTATCTTGAGGTATCCGGCGATAATCCATGGTTCAATAACGAAGCCTATCTGAATACCCTTGATAAAGAGGCCGTAAAGCGTTTCGTTGAGGTAACACACGAGAAATATTATGAAAATCTGGGACAGGAGTTTGGGAAAACGATTCCCGCGATCTTCACAGATGAGCCACAGTTTTCCCATAAACAGTGCCTTGATTTTGCAGATGAGAGGATGGATGTGACCATTCCTTACACCGATGATCTGGAGGATACTTTCAAGGCTGCATATGGACACAGCCTTCTTGAACACCTTCCGGAGCTGTTCTGGGAGCTTCCGGGAGAGGCTGTTTCCAGAATCCGTTATGAGTATCATGACCATATCGCAGAGCGTTTTGCAGATGCTTTTGCAGATACTATTGGATGCTGGTGCAGGGAGCATGGGATCGCACTGACAGGCCATATGATGGAAGAGCCTACTCTGGAAACACAGACAGCAGCACTTGGTGAGGCAATGCGTTCTTATCGTTCTTTCGAAATTCCGGGAATTGATATGCTCTGTGACAGAAGAGAGCTTTCCACTGCGAAGCAGGCAGAGAGTGCAGTGCATCAGTTCGGAAGAGAAGGTATGACAAGTGAGCTTTACGGCGTTACAAACTGGGATTTTGATTTCCGGGGACATAAGCTTCAGGGCGACTGGCAGGCTGCTCTTGGTGTAACTGTCCGTGTACCTCATCTGACCTGGACTTCTATGGCCGGCGAGGCGAAACGTGATTATCCGGCTTCTATCAGCTATCAGTCACCGTGGTATAAAGAATATCCTCTTGTAGAGAATTATTTTGCAAGAGTAAATACAGCACTGACAAGAGGTGTTCCTCATGTGAAGCTGGCTGTGATCCATCCGGTAGAGTCCTACTGGCTTTTCTGGGGTCCGAAGGAGCAGACAGCACCGATCCGTGAGGAGATGGATGAGAACTTTATCCATATGATCGAGTGGCTGCTTTACGGTACCGTTGATTTTGATTTTATTTCTGAATCATTGCTTCCGGATCTGAATATGGGTCAGGAAGAGGAAAAACTTCTGAAGGTCGGAGCAATGAAATACGATACTGTTCTTGTACCAAATTGCCTGACACTTCGAAACTCTACTTTGGAGATTCTTGAGAAATTCAAAGAACGAGGCGGTCGTGTGATCTTCGCAGGCCAGCTTCCGAAATATGCAGATGCCTATCCATCAGACAGAGGTGCGAAGCTGGCGCAAAAGTGTGAGACTGTGGCATTCAGCAAGTACCGTCTGCTGGAAGCTGTGAAAGGCGCAAGAGATATCGAGGTACTTGAGGATGATGGTAAACCTTCCACAAACCTGATCTACCAGATGCGAGAAGAAGGAGAAAACCGCTGGCTGTTCCTGTGCCATGTAAACCGCACAGAGAAGATTTCCGATGCCTGCATCGTGATCAATGAACTGCAGGAGCGCAGGAAAAACCAGGATCTTCCAAGAGAGGAAAAGCTTCGTATCCGTATCCGCGGAGCATGGAAGGTAACGGTGTACGATGCCATGACCGGTGAGATCTATCCGGTAAATGCAGAGTACCATAAAGGGGACACTGTTCTGAAACGGAGTATGTTTGACCATGACAGTCTTCTTCTCTGGCTGGAGCCTTCTGGTACAGGAGAAGAGAATAATGAGTTGGGTTCGGCGTGTATGTCAAAGAAGTGCAGCTGTGCGCTGGATATTTCCGACCAGGTGGAGATCATCCGCAGTGAGCCGAATGTAAGCATCCTGGATCTTGCAGAGTATGCTTTTGACGGCGGTGAGTGGCAGGATGAGGATGAAATCCTCCGCATTGATAACCGTTTCCGTGAAAAACTGGGATATCCGCTCCGTATGGAGGCTTTTGCACAGCCATGGACCAACGATAAGGTGGAAGGTTTTGAACACACTTTGGCTTTACGGTTCCATATCAATACCGAAACAGCATTAAAGGGAACATTCCTTGCAATGGAAAATGATGAGAAGACAAAGATATTCCTGGATGCAAAGCCAGTGGAAAACAAGGCTGACGGATGGTATGTGGATCACTGCATCCGCAAGATACTGATGCCGGATATGGAAGCAGGAGAGCATGAGCTGATCGTGGAGATTCCGTATAATTCCAAAGTAAATATCGAGGCCATGTTCCTTCTCGGAGAATTCTCAGTAAAGGTTGTGGGAAGAGACCAGATACTTGGCGCAGCGAGCCACAAAGCAGCTTTCAGTGATCTTACCAGCCAGGGTTATCCGTTCTACGGTGGAAATGTGACCTATCAGATTCCGTTTGTAAGCAACGGCGGCGAAGTAAGTGTCCGTGAAAACTTATTCCGTGCACCTGTAATAAAAGCATCTGTTGACGGAAAAGAGGCAGGGTATATCGCATTTTCCCCATATGAGATATCTCTTGGCAAACTGCCGGCGGGAGAACATATGCTTGAACTGACTGTATTCGGAAACAGGGTAAACACCTTCGGCACTTTGCATAACTGTGACCGGAAAGAAGACTGGTACGGACCGAATGCCTGGAGAACAACAGGTGATCTGTGGGCATATGAATATCAGATAAGGCCAACCGGACTTCTGAAAGCACCGGTACTTATGGAGCGGTAAGACGCGAAGACAGCAAAATTAAAGGTTGTAATTACAGAAAGTGTGAGTTATAATAAATTCACAAAAGAAAATTTCTTCGGGGCAGGGTGTAATTCCCTACCGGCGGTATAGTCCGCGACCCGCTTCGGCGGCTGATCTGGTGAGATTCCGGAACCGACAGTAAAGTCTGGATGAGAGAAGAACGCGCAGTATTTTTAAACGTGCTCAGTGCCCCGGGAAGAAGTTCCCGGGGTTTTCTATGTTTGGGAGAATTATTCAGGAAATTCTCGCGACATGATTTTGGCAGAAATTTTCTTTGGAATATTTCGAAAGAAGGAGAGAGAATTATGAGTGAACAGGTATTGCAGAGAGGAAACGCCATGGAAAGGAGCAGGACAAGGACAATCGCGCAGGTAGCCATGCTTGGTGCTGTTGCAGGTGTGCTGATGAATCTGGAATTTCCGATCCCGTTTCTTGCACCGTCTTTTTATCAGCTTGACTTTTCCGAGGTTCCGGTTATGGTGGGAACTTTTGCCATGGGTCCTGTAGCAGGTATTCTGATCGAGCTTGTGAAGATCCTCGTGCATCTTGTGACCAAGGGAACTATGACAGCCGGTGTCGGTGATGTTGCCAACTTTCTGTTTGGATGTGCTTATGTAGTACCGGCAGGACTGATTTATCGTTTTCATCATAAGAAGAGCAGAGTACATGCAGTTGCAGGTATGGCAGTTGGAACTGTTCTGACAGCGATCCTTGCATGTTTCATCAATGCGTTCGTACTGCTTCCGGCTTACGGTAAAGCTTTTGGAATGCCGATCGAGACTTTTATCCAGATGGGAAGCGCAGTACACAGTTCAGTAAACGGACTGCTTACATTTGCACTGCTGATCATTGCACCGTTTAATATTTTTAAATATGCAGTGACATCCCTGATCGTGTTTGTAATTTATAAGAAAATCCGTGTTGTGCTGAAAGGTGACTGATTTAAGCATAAAAGACATATTACGGATTTTGACACAGAAATGCCATGTAACGTGCAGCTGTTTGAGGCAGCGGCCGGTACATGGCATTTCTGTTTTGGTCAGCAGGTATTTTTTGTTTGAATTTCTAAATTTCCTGGTCGGATTCCATGGATTTCATAATTCCAAGTTCCTTTCTTGCAAAAACAACTGCAAGCACGAAAGCAGAAGTATCTGCGATCGGTCCTGCATACATGACACCGTCAATTCCAAGAAAGAGCGGGAAGATCACGATCAGCGGCAGCAGGAAAAGTACCTGTCTTGTAAGGGACATGATGATACCAAGCTTTGCCTTGCCGATAGAGGTGAAAAATCCGGCAGACATAGGCTGTATTCCATTGGCAAAAGTCATCAGCATAAAGATGCGGAGATATTTTTCCGCAAACTGAAAATACAGATCGTTTCCGTTTCCGAAGATGCCCACGATCTGATGTGGGAAGAACTGGAAGCAGATAAAAAATATCATAGCGATAATGGTGCAAAGTGTTACGGAACAGCGGTAAGTCTGACGTACACGGCTGTATTTTTCGGCTCCGTAATTAAAGCCCCAGATGGGCTGGGAACCCTGGGAGATTCCGATGCAGATAGCCATAAATACCTGGTTAACTTTTGAGATGATGCCTGCGCAGGCAATAGGGATATCACTTCCGTAAACAGATTCTGCTCCGTAGTGGCGGAGAATATTGTTCATAACGATCTGTACCACAGCAATGGCAATCTGGTTGATGCAGGATGCCATTCCGAGGGAAAAGATCGCACACAGGTTGGGAAACCGCGGGATCAGCATGGAACGGTCAAGATACATTTTTCGGAGTCTGGCGAAATAAAAGATCACCAGAATTCCGGAAACGACCTGCCCTGTGACTGTTGCCCAGGCTGCGCCTTTGATCCCCCAGCCGAATCCGAAGATAAAAAGCGGATCCAGGATGGTGTTGATAATGGCTCCGATCAATGTGCAGGTCATGGAATAAGTCGGGCTTCTGTCTGCGCGGATCAGGTGATTACCGCCAATGGAAAGCACATAAAAAGGAAGTCCGATGGCAGTGATCCCCATGTAGTCAATGGCGTATGGCATAACGTCCGGTGTTCCGCCGAAGAGGTGAAGCAGCGGTTTCAGGAACAAAAGCACGATCACTGCGATCACAGTGCCGAAGATTGCAAGGGAAGAAAGTCCGGTTCCTGCGATGGAGCTGGCCTTTTTTTCCCGGCCTGCACCCATTTCCAGGTTATAGTTGGACGCACTTCCGATTCCCAGGAGAAGAGCGGCTGCAGTGGAAATGATGGTTACCGGAAATGCAATGTTGGTGGCTGCATTTCCAAGCATTCCAACTCCCTGCCCGATAAAGATCTGGTCAACTATGTTGTAAAATGCACTGACCAGCATACTGATCACTGCAGGAATGGCGAATTTGGCGATCAGGCTGCCTACTGGTGCAGCTCCCAGAGGATTTTCATCCTGGGAGACAGTTGTTTGATTGTTCAATGTTTTTCCTTCTTTCTGAATAATGATTGATTATAGCATTTTTTGCGATTTGGTGAAAGCATAAAAATTGACCTTTTGTGTGGGATGGACTACAATGTGTTTATGAGGCTATGTTGTAAAAGAGAATATTTTGGAAGGAGTTTTTCTGAGATGGGTAAGATCAACAGTGTAAAAAAACTTACAGATAATAAATTCGTGAATCTTTACGGAGTGGATGCAACCAGTGTTCACAATACGCAGGTTTCGTATTTTGTGGCTTCCAGAGCGAAGGATGTGGAAGATATGAAGCTGTCCACAGGGGAAAATAATCCGGATGGTGTGATTATTTACAGTGTTTATGGAGAGAAGCATGACAAGGTAGTTCTGATTCGTCAGTATCGTTATACTATCGGCGGGTATATCTATGAGTTTCCGGCAGGTCTGGTGGAACCTGGGGAAGATTTTCATGAGGGCGCAGCCAGAGAGCTTTACGAGGAGACAGGCCTGAAGCTTGAGCCGATCAAGGTTGCAGAAGCTTTTGAGAAGCCGTATTTTACAACCATCGGAATGACAGATGAATCCTGTGCAACCGTCTATGGCTACGCCAGTGGTGAAATCAGCGCAGCAGCCCAGGAAGACAGCGAAGAAATCGAAGTTATCATCGCTGACAGAGATGAAGTACGAAGAATCCTGAAGGAAGAAAGAGTGGCTATTATGTGTGCATATATGCTTATGCACTTTTTGAAAGATGAGGAGCCGTTTGATTTTCTGAAGGAAATCTGAGAAAAATTTCAGGGGAATCTGCCATGTGCAGATTCCCCTGTCTGTTACTTACAGTTCCACGATCATTCCTGTGTCTTTATTATATTTACAGTATTTACCATTCTCAGAGATGAAAGGCTGATAGGTATCCGTGCGGTTATCTTTGACATATACGATTCCTGTAGCGATCATCTCTACCAGTGAGAAACGTTTACTGAGGCTGGAGATCCAGCGGTAGGTCTTCTGGTTGCCATCATCTGCCATGATAAGGTTATAGCCGCCCGGACAGGCCTCCAGGGAGAAGTAGACCTTCTGCGCTCTGAAGGATACTGCAAATACCTGGCCTGTGATGTAATCAGAGAAATTATCCTCCACAAATTTACGGAAGGACTGAAGATCATAGGTAACACCTGTGGTTTCATCTGTGAGCTTATCTCCGCGTTCAATACGGGCTTTCAACAGTTTCAGAACCTCGATCGTCCAGTTGATAAAGGAAATGCTGCTGTAGCTCATGCTCTCCTGCAGCTGATCTACCAGCTTCTTAGAAAGGACATTGGATCTTGACGCTTCATTAAAAAGTTCTTCGTTCATAATATTCCCTCCAGAATTTTATTTCCATGTAGGATTTTTTGTACTTTTTTGTATCTTTTATTATAAATCTGGATTATACATAAAGCAATAAAAAACATGTAAAATGACAATATTATGAACCGCCGGGAATGATATTTCCGAAATAGATCGGAAACAGAGGGTCATTGATCCATTCCTGGTATTCATACTGTTTTACAAAACGATCCGGATGACCGCCCCTGATAGTTTCCATAAAGTTTTCACGAATTGTAAGCATAAGAAACGCCTCCTTTATTTATGTCCATATGTATACAAGGTTTCAAACATTGCTTCCAGGTTTTCACGTTTGGCATTATCAATACAGCCATTTGTGTCAAAAATATATCCGCCGCCAGGTGCACAGATATCGATCAGCTTCTTTGTTTCATCAATAACCTGCTGTTTTGTGCCATGCTCCAGAATATAGATCGGAAGATTGCCTGAGATTGCAGCAGTACCGCCGAGGATTTTTTTGGCACGTTCCATATCTGCAGTCTCAAAATGGTAGATGACCTTGCCTTTAGGTATATCAGCCAGCTGTTCCAGACGGGTATTGTAGCGGCCTTCTGTGTAAATATACGGAGTAACACCCATATCGATCAGGGCAAGCATACATTTTTTGAGAGGTTTCCAGTAGATACGCTCATACTGTTCCGGACTCATGAAACCATCCATACCTTTATGAAGTGGGAAGAAAACACGTTTCACAGGAAGCGGGACACTGCGGAAATATTGCCAGGATTCAATCTGGATATCAGCCATCAGATCACAGGCCGCTTCCAGTTCATCCGGATATTCAAGCTGGTCAGTAAGGGTAGCCAGAGTTCCACGGTAGTAATCACCGATGATATCAAAAGGAGCTTCACCTGCACCTGTAAACATAGGCGGGAATCCAAGGTCAGCAAGACGGTTGGAAACTGCGTTGGAAGCGTCAGCTGCTTTTGCATCCTCCTCCCCGATCTTTGCAAGCAGAGAAAAAGCCTCCTGTGCCTGTCTGGAATAAAGGGAAGCCAGCGGGGTGGTATTCAGCACAATAGACGGAACGAAGCGGATATCAGACAGTCCCTTTAGTGCAGGAAAGGCTCTCGGGATATATTTGCGGAGCATAAAGCCTGTAAAATCCTTCAGCAGTTCCGGATATTCGCTGTCATCCATATATTCATTCTCAATAACCTGATGGGTGGAAAAATCAGGAACACTGGTTCCGGGACGTCCCGGCCAGTCGATCATGGTCGATCCGGCAAGCTCATTGGCCTTTCCGCTGGTGAAACCTGTATGTGTGGCTGCGTCCGGCTGGAATTCCTGATAGAATTTCATCAGAGCTTCCGATGCGGCAGGAAAATCATACATGGCAGCCTTATAAGAGGAGCCTTCCAGATTGTAGGGAAGAGCACCAAGCATCGGACACATCGGAATACGTTCCGGCTCTTTCAGAGCGGTGGCATCCTCTACCAGCTGGATACGTTTGGCAAATTTTTCGACAGCAGGGGCATCCTTTTCGGCTGCACGGACATTGGTTGCGAACCATGAGGAACTTGCATCAAAATTCTTTCTATCTTCCATAACAATAAACACCTCTTTCTTGATTTTTTGTATATTTCAACTATACTTTGATTATATCAGACAATTATTTTTCGTATATATCCAGGGAAAACACAGATACGAAGAAAAAAAGGAGGAAATTCGTCTGCACAGACGAAAATATAGAGTATGAAGCTGAGCATGGATATTATCGAGCAGTGGATACAAAAATATGAACCTGTATCTACCATTGTTTCCGATGAACTTACCATTGCAGGAATCCGGCTTTTTTCCTATGAGAAGACACCGGATCCGGATTATCTTTATATTGGTCGTACCGGAGATTTTTTTCAGCGTTCGCAGGATAAAGAAGTTCTGCTGGTGCACAGGAAGGATGTTATCAGCCTTCGGACAGAAGAACTGGAGGATGTTTTTGATATGGTGATGGATGCTTTTGTTTATTATCAGAAATGGGAGCAGACCATGCTTGCAGCCTTTCAGCAGGAGAACCCGGAGCAGGTGATCATAGATGCGTGCAGGGATATTTTCGGGCCTGTATTTTTTACTGATACCAGTCTTCAGGTAACTGCGTTTTCCAGACAGTATCCTAAGGGCAGTGTCAACCGGAACTGGGATGATTTCTGGGATATCGGTACATTATCTGTAGATTCACTTGTGCAGATGCAGAAGGGAAAGTATATGGAAATGCTTCCTCAGAAATGGGACTGTGAGATTTTTTATGAAGAATATACAGACAGCTATCCATGGTCTATGATGATCAGTCAGGAGAACAGTGAACATCAGCTGACAGGTCAGCTGACGATCGTCAGTCAGGAAAAATTCCGAAAGTATCAGAAACATCTGGCACAGATTTTGAAGCAGGCTCTCTGCCTTGTGGCAGGCCATGATTCAGGAAAACAGCAGGGAACGGTGGTACAGAGCCTTTTTCGGGATTTTCTTCAGGGAAGACATCTGGATGAGAATGGTTTCCGGACATTTTATCAGATGCAGGGCTGGGAGCCGTCACAGCCAGGTGTTGTGGCAATCCTGGAAAAAGATGATGCAGGTGGCCGGAATTACGGATATCAGATGTGGGCCCTGTGCAGTTATTTTCCTGAGATCGTATTTTGTCAGGATGGGGAGAGCGGGAATGGGAATATTGTCTGTGGAGTTCCGGTAAAGCAACGGAGGTTTGAAGAATCCGGTAATCGATACGGCACAGAGTTTCCGGAACGTTTTTCAGATATGCTGAAAAGACTGGGCTTCCGAATGCACTGCAGTTATCCTTTTGCAGGAATCAGGAACATGAGTATTCAGTACAGGCAGGCCAAAAAAGCACTGGAAAAAGGAGTGAAGGATTACTATAACTGTGCACTGGAAGATATGACCGCCCTGTATCGGGATTCTCTTTTAAGAAGACTTGCCATCCATCCGGCACTTGACAGACTCAGAGAGTATGACAGCCGGAAATCCACGGATTTTTATCATATCCTGCGTGTATATCTTCAGTGCGAGCGTGACAGGGTTCTTACGGCGAAGAGGCTTTTTGTGCACAAAAATACTCTTGTGTACCGCCTGAAAAGGATAGTGGAGATATTTGACCTTGATCTGGACAATGCTTATGAAAGAGAATATCTGACAGTATCATTTCTGGTAATGGAGAATTCCGGAAACTGACCGGGCGGAAAGTCATGAATGTTTAAAAAAACATCCAAAACAAAATAGGCAAAATGGTTGAAAACAGTTCGGGTTACAGCTAAAATGGGAACATCAGAAAAAGAAGAAAATTATATAACGGAGCGAAAATTTTAATGAAACACGCAAAGAAAGGTTCAAACAAAAATCTGTCATATATCATGCGTTTCGGTATGACAGTTCTGACGGTGATACTGATCGTGCTGTTTTTCAGTATCATGATCATGGTTGGACAGATCCAGGGAACTGCACGTATTGTCAATTATGCAGGATTTGTACGCGGCGGAACTCAGAGAATGGTAAAGCTGGAGAATGCAGGACAGCCGCAGGATAAGATGCGCGGTACCATTGCTTCTTATATAAACGGACTTCAAAACGGCAGTGATGAACTGAATTTTGTGCGTCTGGATGACAATGCATTCCAGAACAAGATGGTTGAACTGGATGAGTATTTCCAGAAACTGACACAGGAGATAGATCTTGTCCGTGAGAAGGGATATGAGAATACAGATATCATATCTATGAGCGAGAAGTTTTTCCATATCTGTGACGAGGCTACCGGCCTGGCAGAAGACTATTCCCAGAAAAAAGCCACCTCGCTGGATCGGCTGGAGAAGATCGTTATCGTGGATATCGTGGGACTGATCATCCTGATCGCAGGGGAACTGATCCGGGCTCTCCGTTTTGCAGCTCAGAACAGGATTCTTCAGAAGAAAGTCTATCTGGATGAAGCAACGGGACTTCCAAACAAGAATAAATGTGAAGAGATCCTGGATGGTACGGAAGCATCAGATTCCGAAGGACAACAGAACATTGCGGTCTGCGTTTTTGACCTTAATAATCTCAGAACCATTAATAATAACCTGGGACATGAGAAAGGTGATGAGTACATCCGGTCTTTTGCCATCCTTCTTCGTGAAGCTGTCCCGAGAGAACATTTTGTGGGACGCGACGGAGGCGATGAGTTTATTGCCGTGCTGAAAGGCCTGGATGATCAGGGAATCCGGGATTGTCTACAGGGGATCCGGAAGCATACAGATGAATATTCCAGAAGACATCCGGAGATGCCAATCAGCTATGCAGCCGGATACGCCAGTATGGTGGATTTTGAGGGAAGTACGCTGAGAGATCTTTTCCGCTATGCGGACAAAAATATGTACATTGACAAGAACCGGGCGAAGCTGCAGGAGGCAGCAGACCGGCAGAAGGTTGATCAGGAGATCCGTGACCGCCTGAAATTTCAGGGCTATGATTTTTCCGCATGCCTGTACTGCAATGCCAGACTGGATGAATACAGAACCCTCCGGGCGGGAGCAGATTTTATCCTTGCAGAGGACGGCAGCTATTCCGGCGCTGTAGAGCAGATCGTGGAGGAATTTTCTTCAGGGGAAACAAGAAGATCACTCAGGGAAAAGCTGCAGATATCTTATCTGGATGAGAATCTTACAGAGTCAGCCGGAAAGATCGAGATTCCGTATCAGTACCATAAACAGGATAAAGTACAATATGGAAAAATGACCATACTTTTTATTAATGGCGCAGAGGATGGACGGCTCCACCATTTTGCACTGGGATTTGAAGATTTCCAGAATTGTGAGGAGAAAGCAGTCAGTGAGAAGGTGAGGCTTACCCGATATTATGAGCAGCTTCGTCAGTCTATTGTGGAGAATAGCAATTATGCGGACGCTCTTCTGGAAACTGCAGAGGCGGGTTACATGGTAAATCTCACTGAGGACAGGATGGAGCAGGTTTTTTATCAGAAAGGGATACTGGAATTTCTGGATGAGCTGGAGCTTCCGTGCTCCTATAATGAATACTGCGAAGAAAAACGCAACCAGATTGCCGATGAAACACTGGAAAATTACCGTATTGTGGATTCTGCGGAGAAACTTCTTGAACGTTTTGAGACAGGCGCAAAGCAGATTATAGTGGAATTTCGGAAGAAAAGCGAGGATGGAAGCTTTGTATGGCTGCAGAAGACTGTGCTCATGTCAAGGGATACGCTTTATGACAGTTGTACGGGCAGAGAACAGATCGTTGTACATGGCATTATACTGTTCAAGAACACATCGGCTTTTCATGAACAGGAACAGCAGGAGAATGAACGTCTGCAGGAGGCTTTTGAAAAAGCAGATTCTGCAAGTAAGGCGAAAACAGAATTCATGAACCGTATGAGCCATGATATCCGTACACCGATCAACGGTATTATGGGAATGCTGAATATCATACAGAAGAACAGGAACGATGCAGAAAAAATGGATGACAGTCTCCGAAAGCTGGAGCTTTCTGCCAGTCATCTTCTGGCACTTGTCAATGATGTGCTGGATATGAGCAAGCTGGAATCAGGCAACTGTAAGCTGAAACAGGAGCCGTTTGATCTGGAAACACTGGCTAATGAAGTGGCATTACTGATCGATGCACAGATGGTGGAAACAGGAATGCTCCACCGCAGACGCAGAGGATATGTGAAACATACTGCTCTTGTGGGAGATGCTCTTCAGCTTCAGAGGATCATGCTGAATTTTCTGAGCAATTCTGTTAAGTATAATAAGCCGGGTGGTACAGTAGAAACTTATATCGAAGAGATCTCCAGTGACGGGATAAATGCTGTATATGAATTCAGGATTACAGATACCGGAATCGGTATGAGTGAGGAATTTGTAAAAAATAAGCTGTTCATGCCGTTTAATCAGGAAGAGAACGGTGCAAGGACACAGTATCGCGGAACCGGTCTTGGAATGTCTATTGTGAAGAAGCTTATTGAACAGATGCAGGGAACTATTGAAGTGGAGAGTACTCTTGGCGTTGGAACAACTTTTACATTCCGCCTTCCTTTCCTGATCGATAAAGAGAAAAACCAGATCATGGAAAAAGATATTCTTCCCGATGGAAAAGCACTTTCCGGGAAAAAGATTCTCCTAGTCGAGGATAACGAGATCAATATGGAGATTGCAGAATTTTATCTTACAGAGCATGGTGCTGATGTTGAGAAGGCATGGAACGGAAAGGAAGCCGTGGAAAAATTCCAGGCATCTGCCAAAGGTGAGTTCGCTGTGATCCTTATGGATGTGATGATGCCGGTGATGGATGGAATTCAGGCGGCAAAGACTATCCGTGCTATGAACCGTCCGGATGCGCAGAAGGTCATCATTCTGGCAATGACAGCTCAGACTGCACAGGAATGTGTGGATGAATGCTGCAGATCAGGTATGAACGGTCATATCGCAAAGCCTGTGGAATCACGGCAGCTGGTGAAACAGATTCTGGAGGATCTATAGCTGAACAACAACAGAAAATACTTTACAAATTCAAAGGGAAAGGCTATCATATCTTTTGTAAAACAGTTTATAAAAGAGGTTTGATATGGCATCAAAAACAGAGAAAAAAAATAATACAAGATCCAGGATCGTCAGTTATGTGATGAATAATACGGACACCTCAAAGGTGGAGATTTCCAAAAATCTGAATATGAGTATGCCTACTGTGCTTTCCAATGTAAACGAGCTTATGGCAGGCGGAGTGCTTATGGAGACCGGGGAATATGCTTCTACAGGAGGCAGAAAAGCCAAGAGTATCGGGATCAATCCCGGTTACCGCTATGCAATGGGTATTCGTATCACTGCCAATCATGTAGGGATGACGCTGGTGAACATGCGGTCTGAGATCGAGAAGACAGAACGTGTGAGAATGAAATTTTCACAGGAGATATCCTACTGTGTAGAGCTTGCTTCTCTGGCAAAAAAATTTCTTGGGGATATGGATGAACCGGACAAACTGCTGGGAATCGGGATATCCATTCCGGGAATCATCAGTCAGGAGCAGCATCTTGTTGTGAAGTCTCATGCTTTGCAGATCGAAAATTACAGCTTGAATTTCCTGGAACAGGCTTTTTCCTGCCCTGTCTGTTTTGAAAATGATGCCAATGCAGCTATGCTGGCAGAGGACATTAACCAGTATCAGGATGCCATATATCTTTCGCTGAATAATACGCTGGGAGGAGCTTTCTGTATTGACAGGAAATTGTTTGCAGGGCAGAACCGGAAAGCAGGAGAGTTCGGCCATATGATCCTGGTTCCGGGTGGACGGAAGTGCTACTGCGGCAAGAAAGGCTGTGCAGATGCCTACTGTGCTGCCAGTGCACTGACAGCTGGAAGGTATGAAACTCTGGAGCAGTTTATGGAGGCACTTTCCTACGGAAACAGCGAAGCAGAGAAGAAGTGGGCAGAATATCTGGATCATTTGGCTGTGCTGATCTCCAATCTCAGAATGGCTTATGATATGGATATCATCCTTGGTGGAGAAGTTGGTGGATATCTTGCCGATCATATGATTCCTCTCGGGGAAAAGGTTATGGAATACAACGGTTTTGACTGTGATATCCGATATCTGAAGAACTGTACTTACAGAAAGGAAGCGTCAGCAGTCGGTGCGGCGAAGCACTTTTTTTATGAACTGATCAGGAATATATAAGAATACAGAGTTATATGGATTTATGAGAATTGAGCTCGCATATCTGTCATGTATCAGAAATGGTCGTGTCGGATCTGCGAGCTTTTTCTATCGCTGTTTTACTGTATTGTTTGCTTGAACGCAGATAAGCATTCCCCCGCTTCAAGTGCGCGGAGCATTAAGCGGCGGGTGAGGGGGGATGCTTATGTCAGTGGGAGTTGAAAGCTTCCACTGACAGATCGCGAAGCGACTGCGTTCATGAGCAAGTAGCGAAGCGGATTGCGAATGTCCGCTTTACAATGTGCATAAAAATAAAAACGATAATTTGTACAATAAGTAGAAACACAGGAAACACTATTGACAAATGAGTTTACAGGAATGATAATATAGTTACTTTAATAAAATAATTAATAAAAGATAAAGACGAAATAAATCACAAAAATAGACGAGGAGGAAATAAGATATGATTCAGCAGGTAATGACAAATCCAGGAGAGATTATTTTCAGAGAGGTAGATATTCCGGAAGTGGGAGATGACCAGGTTCTTGTTAAGATCATGAACATTGGTATCTGCGGATCAGATATCCATGTATACCACGGTAAGCACCCGTTTACCAAATATCCGGTGACACAGGGCCATGAGGTTTCCGGTGAGATCACAGAACTTGGAAAGAATGTGACAGGTTTTAAAGTTGGCCAGAAAGTAACCATCGAGCCTCAGGTATACTGTGGACACTGTTATCCGTGCCGTCATGGCAAATACAATCTCTGCGAAGAACTGAAGGTTATGGGCTTCCAGACAACTGGAACAGCATCTGAATTTTTTGCAGTGGATGCTTCCAAGGTAACACCGATCCCGGAAGAGATGTCCTACGAGGAAGGGGCCATGATCGAACCGCTGGCAGTTGCAGTTCATGCAGTGAAGCAGATGGGCGATGTAAAGGGAATGAATATCACAGTGATCGGTGCAGGTCCGATCGGAAACCTTGTTGCACAGACAGCCAAGGGAATGGGTGCTGCCAAGGTTATGATCACAGATGTCAGTGACCTCCGTCTTGCAAAAGCAAAAGAGTGCGGCATTGATATCTGTGTAAACACAAAGGAGAAAAATTTCGGAGAGGCACTGGTAGATGCGTTTGGTCCGGATAAGGCAGATGTGATCTACGACTGTGCCGGAAACAACATCACTATGGGACAGGCCATCCAGTATGCGCGAAAGGGCAGCGTGATCGTACTGGTAGCAGTATTTGCGGATATGGCAACCGTTGACCTTGCTGTTGCCAATGACCATGAGCTGGATATCAAGAGCACCATGATGTACCGCCATGATGATTATGTAGATGCCATTGATCTTGTAAATGCTGGAAAGGTTCATTTAAAGCCACTGATCTCAAAGACATTTAAGTTCAAAGATTATCTGAAGGCTTATCAGTATATTGATGAAAACCGTGAGACAACTATGAAGGTTATCATCAATGTGCAGGAAAAAGAATGAATATGATGTCATATAAACGTTTTCAGAAATGAAGTCTGTCCGTCTGTAAAAAACTGTGTTAAAATAATCGGAGGAATTTGTCAGGGAAAGATGCGGACCAAAAGCCAGAATACGGAAGTCCGACTGACAAAATTAAACTGGAAACGGATACCCGGCAGAAAGCAGCAGGACCGTTTTGATGAGAGCAGGATCCACTTTGTAGAATGAAAAAATTCTGAACATAGTAAAAAATACCAATAAATCCTCTGGAAATTTGTGCAGAACGCATTTTGCATAAACGGGATTTTTACGATAAAATGTAAGTATAAGAACCGGAAAACTGAACTAAATGAAAGAGGTGAAGGGTATGAAGGAATATGAGATTATTATTGAAACCATTAATCCCTGTGGCGGCGATCGTCATTCTCAGCAGGAGATCGTTGAAGCAAAGATCGAGAGCCCGGAAGCTTTTGTAAAAGAAAAAGGAAGATTTCCGATCATTGATAAGATTGAGAATCCCGATGGCGGAGTCGTGATCGTAACCGGTGACGGAAAAGGATACATGGTAAGATATACATTTTCTGAATAATGGGTGATGCGGCGTATGTGACGGAAAAAGGAGCGTAAAGCAAAGCTGGAATCTGGCTTCGTTACATACGCCATATTTTATTTTTGACCTTAAAAATGCACAAAAAAACATATGTAAATTTGTAAAACATATATAAATTATTTATTGAATTTTTATGAAAAAAGGAGTAAAACATTAGATAAATAAAAAAGAGAAATGCATGGAACAGGACAGATCACAAGAAGCAGACCGGATCACAGAGAGCCGCAGCTGGTGAGAAGCGGCAGAAGGTATTTTGTGATATCACCTGGGAGCATCCCGCTGAATAGAAAGGTCAAGTAAGCCGGGACGTAGTCTTCACGTTACAGAAGAGGCTGTTTGAAGAGACAGCACTAAGTGGTTGTATTTAGTGATAAATATGATAATACAAAGTGGTACCACGGAACATTCCGCCTTTGTTATCCGAAAGGATAGCAGGGGCTTTTTTATATATAAAAGTAAAATAACACAAAGGAAAGAGAGTTGATATTATGAACGGAATAACAATGATGATCATAGCCATCGTAGTTCTCGGAGGTGCATATCTTCTGTATGGCCGTTATCTCCAGAACAAATGGGGCATTGATCCGAAAGCAAAAACTCCGGCATACGAAATGGAGGACGGAGTTGATTATGTACCGGCGGATACAAATGTAGTATTTGGCCATCAGTTTGCATCCATAGCAGGTGCAGGTCCCATCAATGGACCGATCCAGGCCGCAATTTTCGGCTGGCTGCCGGTTCTGCTCTGGATCCTCATCGGTGGTGTGTTTTTCGGAGCTGTTCAGGATTTTGCATCCATGTACGCATCTGTAAAGAATAAAGGACGTACCATCGGATATATCATCGAAGCGTATATCGGAAAGCTTGGAAAAAAATTATTTCTTTTATTCTGCTGGCTGTTCTGTATTCTGGTTGTTGCTGCATTTGCAGATGTTGTAGCAGGAACCTTTAACGGATTTGTCGCAAATGATGCAGGAACAGTTACAAAGGTAGCGGCAAACGGAGCTGTTGCAACCACTTCCATGTTATTTATATTTGAGGCTGTTGCACTTGGATTTTTCCTTAAATATACAAAATTCAACAAATGGGTCAACACTGCAGTCGCAATTTTACTGCTGGTAGCAGCAATTGTGCTGGGACTTAATTTCCCCATGTATGTAAGTCTTGGAACCTGGCATATCATCATTTTTGTATACATCCTGATTGCCAGTGTCGCTCCTGTATGGGCACTGCTTCAGCCACGTGATTATCTGAACAGCTATCTGCTTATTTTCATGATCGTCGGTGCAGTTATCGGTGTATTTGTTGCCAATCCGTCCTGTAACCTGAAGGCATTTACAAGCTTTAATGTAGACGGACAGTATATGTTCCCGATCCTGTTTGTAACCATCGCCTGTGGTGCTGTTTCCGGCTTCCATTCACTGGTATCTTCCGGTACTGCATCCAAGCAGATCAAAAATGAGAAAAACATGCTTCCTGTTTCCTTTGGAGCAATGCTGATGGAAAGTATGCTTGCCATCATCGCACTGATCGCAGTTGCATCTTTTGCAGACGGTGAAGCAGCAGCACAGGGACTTACAACACAGCCGCAGATTTTTGCAGGTGCTATCGCAAACTTCCTTTCTGTAGTTGGCCTTCCGCATTCACTGGTATTTACTCTGATCAACCTTGCTGTATCCGCATTTGCACTGACCTCTCTTGATTCTGTAGCCAGAGTAGGACGTCTGTCATTCCAGGAATTTTTCCTTGATTCTGATACAGATGAGAAAAACATGAGCCCGTTCCTGAAGGTAGTAACAAATAAATACTTTGCAACAGTCATTACACTGGTACTTGCCTACATGCTTACAAAGGTCGGCTATGCAGAAATCTGGCCGCTGTTCGGCTCCGCAAACCAGCTGTTATCTGTACTCGCTCTTGTAGCCTGCGCAGTATTCTTAAAGAAAACAAAACGTCAGGGCTGCATGCTCTGGATCCCGATGGTATTCATGATGGCAGTTACCTTCACAGCACTTGGCATGACCATCACAAAGCTTTCAAAGGCACTGGTAACAACAGGGCTGGATCTTGGAAACACCTTACAGCTTGTATTTGCAGTATTACTGCTGATCCTTGGTGTACTGGTAGCGATCCAGGGCGTGAAGAAGCTGCTTGAGAAGACAGATGATAAAAAAGCAACGGCATAATATTATCGGATAAGATTACGGATATCTGTTTGGCTGAAGAGGCATGAGTCATATAAAAGGCTCATGCCTTTTTACATCCATGGAATTTTGAGATATCTAAAGACGATTTATGATCCCATGCGCCTGCATTCATTGGGAGTCATTCCGAATTGCTTTTTAAAGGCAGTCTGAAAGTGGCTCTGGCTGGAGAAGCATAAAAATGTGCTGATCGTGCTGATAGATTTGTTTGTGTATTGCAGCAATTCTTTACCTTCCTCCAGCTTACAGCGCAAAATAAATGCACTGACAAAAAAACCAAGGGTCTTTTTAAAATAAGCAGAGAAATATGATTTGCTGAATCCGACATAGGCTGCAACATCACTTACCGTAAGCGGATCATGATGGTTCTTTAACAAATGTAGCAAGAATTCTCCCACCTCTTCAGGTGGTGAGATGAATTGCACATCTGAGCATGTCTGCTCAAGAAAATCTTATGATACAGAAAGAACACTTGTTCTTATAGCTCTAATGTAGTATAATAAAAAAGAACAATTAGTTTGTAACCATGTATCAGGCGATATAGAGAAGCCAGGGTGATAAGAATGAACCGCGCCGTAAAAATAAGGATCTATCCAAATAAAGAGCAGAGAGTTCAGATAGAGAAGACAATCGGCTGCGGCCGTTTTATCTATAACCAGATGCTTGCGGACAAGATCAGTTATTACCAGAAAGAAAAAAAGATGCTCCGGAACACACCTACCGGATATAAGAAGGAATATCCCTGGCTGAAGGAGGTGGACTCCCTTGCCCTGGCGAATGTGCAGTTGCATCTGGAAAGTGCGTTCCGGAAGTTTTTCCGGGAACCATCCTGCGGATTCCCCCGCTATAAATCAAAAAAACATGCAGGAAATTCTTATACGACCAATGCAGTAAACGGGAATATCCTTTTACAGGATACCCATCTGAAACTTCCAAAGATGTCCGCCATAAAAATAAAACTTCACCGCCAGATCCCATCAGACTGGAAACTGAAGTCTGTAACTGTGAGCCGTGAGCCATCCGGGAAATA
Organism: Blautia schinkii; assembly: GCF_013304825.1. GTDB lineage: Bacteria > Bacillota > Clostridia > Lachnospirales > Lachnospiraceae > Blautia_A > Blautia_A schinkii_B. The sequence continues at coordinate 70,520 of NZ_JAAWUO010000019.1, forward strand.
TTTTGCCAGTCTTTTGTTCTGCTGTGAGAACCAAACAGTGGAAAAAAGTCCGGCAGAAAAATTCCTTGGGATCGATTTTGCCATGCGGGGAATGTGTGTATTTTCTACAGGGGAAAGAGCCGGGTATCCTATGTTTTACAGAAAAGCAGAGAAAAAACTTGCAAGGGAACAGAAGAGACTCTCCCACTGCGAAAAAGGAAGCCGGAACTATCAGAAACAGAAGAAAAGGGTAGCTTTATGTCATGAAAAGATAAAGAACCAGAGAAAAGATTTCCAGCATAAGCTCAGCAGGGAACTTGCTGAAAGATATGATGCAGTATGCGTGGAAGATCTGAACCTGAAGGGAATGTCCAGAGGGCTGCATCTTGGGAAAGGCGTACAGGATAACGGGTACGGGCAGTTTCTGTCCATGCTGGGATACAAACTGGAAGAGCGCGGAAAATATCTTATAAAAGTAGACCGTTATTTTGCATCCAGCAGGATCTGCAGTGTATGCGGCAATAAGAAAAAGGAACTGGCGCTATCGGAACGGGTGTATGTCTGTGAATGTGGAAACCGGATGGACCGGGATGTAAATGCAGCAGTCAATATTCGGGAAGAAGGAAAAAGGATTTATAAAGAATGTGCCTGACGGCACAAGAAAAAAATCCGTAACTGGATAAACATAAAAACAAAACCGCGGGACACGCGGGGATAGCCTGTTTTAGCTTTGCCTTAAAAGGCAATCGAGCAGGAAGCCCCCACTTCAAAATCGTAAGATTTAAGTGGTGGGAGCATGTCACCTGAAGGCTTTGCATATAATAAAAAAAATGTATCAATGGAAATGAAAGCCTTATGCCAGACCAGAAAATAGAGAATCTTCTTAATCTTGCCATGAATGCCCTGCCGCAGGAGCGGGCGAAATCGGAAAATCTGAATGTGGGGTATGATCCCACCACCAGGCTGTGGGAGGTGATCGTGAAGTACAGTGGCCCGGAAAGCGGACTTGGTGGTGAGCGGATCCAGGTGGTCCCGCTGCTTGGTGGTTATGCAGTAGTGACACTGCCGGAATCGGAAATTGCTGCATACTCAGTCAGAGAGCAGATCGAGTTTATAGAAAAGCCCAAGAGACTCTACTTTGAGACCTTTGAAGAGCGGGAGGCAAGCTGCATTTTGCCGGTGCAGAATGGAGCCGATGGCTTAACCGGCGAAGGTATTTTGGTGGGCATTGTGGATTCCGGAGTGGACTATTTCCATCCAGATTTCAGAAACGAGGATGGCAGTACTCGGATCCTGCGACTGTGGGATCAGAGTGTAGCTGGAAATCCACCGGAAAACTATGTATTAGGAACTGAATATACGAAAGAAGAAATTGATGAGGCGCTTGCACTCGGGGAAACCGAAGGCAGGCGCCTTGTTCCGTCGGGGGATTTCAGTGGACATGGGACGGCAGTTCTTGGAATAGCAGCAGGAAATGGAAGAGCATCGGATGGAGTGAATCGAGGCGTTGCGTATAGAAGTGATCTTCTGGTGGTAAAGATGGGAAATCCACGGGAAAATTCATTTCCGCGGACAACGGAGCTGATGGAGGGGATTGATTACCTGATACGGCAGGCAGTGAAGATGAGAAAACCGATCGTCATAAACATCAGCTTTGGGAATAATTATGGTTCCCATGAACCTTATAATTAAGGGAAAACATAAGAAAACACTGATATTTGTATGCATTATTTGACATGGACGAACATAAACTAAAACGGGTATGTTCTCTTTGACAAATCTGTTTGGAAAGGCTATGATGTACCTAGTGATCGCACTATGGAAACTTGAGAAGCCCATAGTCCGGAGGGCTCCTTTGGGGGCCTTTCGTTATTTATACAAACAATTAGTAAAATTGATGAGAGGTGGTGAAAAACTTGGAGAAAAAGCAATTTCTAACATATGATGAACAGATTACTTTTCTGGAAGAAAAGAAAGGTCTGAGCGTCAACTTAAGGGCATATTAGTGAATATCCTCCAATGCAAACTACAAAATAAATCGGTTTATGACAGAAAACAGTTGCTGTTTTGTTGGAAACCAGAAGATTTATAAAAATGACCGCATTTAAATAAGCCTATTGATGAATGCTGGTTCTATTTTAAAAAGAAACTTTTTTATTTCGGAAATGCGAACGTCCCTTGGATTTCAATTTCTTCCTTGGAAATGACCTTCCGGGCAGGAGCTGTGATCTGCAACGTACAGCATCTATATATAACTGTTCAATAATTGAAAGCTCAAACAGTCCGCAGAGTATTTTAGGAACAATATTTTTAATCCGTTCAATGATAAATGCACGATTGGCCTGATAACGGAACTTATTTGTGCTTTTGGCAGAAATCTGTATTTCCTCATCTGCTTCATTTTTTATAAGGGAAGCCAGATTCGATAGAAGCATATTTATATAAAATTCCTGCTGTATTGATACTGTAGTAGCACCGGAAAACTCTTCCATGGCAAAACGGCTTTTTAGTTCTTTGTACTTAAGTTCTACAGGCCATCTGTAGAAGTAAAGTTCCCGGAACATATCTTCTGAATAATAACCTCTGTCAAAAATAATAATACTGTTGTTATATAGTCCCATATCTTTAAGAACTTTAAGATCTATATTCACCATGAGCTGTTTCTTGCGGAGAAGAAGAATCCGGGTGTCAGTGTAAATGTATATAAGGAATATGTTTTTTATCGGATTAAGGAAATGAACTTTCCTGTCATTGTGAAGGATACATTAGGTGCAGGGTCAATCGGAGTGGAAGTCATGAACGCCTATGAGGAAGTAGAGAGCTTTCTTAATTCCAATCGGAACAATTCAGATATAATGGTGGAAGAACTGATCCAGGGAGAACAGTTCGGAACGGAAATTCATGGTGTAGAGGGACGTTACAGTGGTCCTTCCGCCGATCGCCTTTTCTGTAACAAAAGAGGGCATTACAGATCCGTTAAGCTCTGTAAAATTTGGTCCGGAATGACAACAACAACGGCTGCCATGGAGGGAAGAAATCCACTATCTATTTTTGTGGACAGCATACTCGGAACTGACAAAAATTACAGTATGAAACGGAACCTGAAATATGTATTGAACTTTAAGATGAAAGCAAGGTCGCAGGAGGAGCTGATCCGATTATATGGGAATCCGCATGTGGATTATATTATGCAGCTGGAAACCTCAGTGGCAGGTATGGAGAAAATCAACTATTGCGAGGTTGTTATCAGCACCGATCAGGAAAAAGAAGATATTCTTAATATCCTGAATGAACTGGAAGAGGAATTCCCGGGGCTTGTTTCCGATGATGTGAAAGCAAATGCCGGAGAGCTTGTTGCAAAATGTCAATGAGAATTCTGCGGTCGATAAGACCGCCGTTTTCTGCTGTTTGCAGAAATTAAAACCATTTTGCAGCGTATTGCTGTAATTGTTCCTGGACATCCCGGT